>NZ_JAGKJI010000033.1 GCF_020329485.1 Bradyrhizobium cenepequi | reverse complement strand
CACACGCGGCACCGATCCGAGCTTCTCCCCCGCCCGGCTGCGGACCTTCTCAATTAACCCCAGCAGCCCCGCATGATCGCCGCCCTCCAGCTTGTGACGCGACATCCGATCCCGATCCGGGCTGTGCAGCGTCACCAGCCACGTCTTCTGACTGAGTTCGATCGCAACGAAAATTGTGCCATTATGGCCGGTGGTGGGCGTGTCTACGGTCGATGCTTGCATCTGACTCTCCGAGGGTTCGAGTGTGGAAACCCAAACCTATCGGAAAGGCCACGCTCACCGCCCCATGGAATCTACACGTGCCAGCAACCTTTGCTCGGCTGTCGCGTTCATCCTCTCCAACATCCACGGAGATCAACGATGGCAATGGCCGCAGAGATCAAGGAACATATGGACGTCATCTCGTCGGACCGGAAGACGGTTGGAAAGGTCGATCATCTCGAAGGAACCGACAAGATCAAACTGACCAAGCAAAGCTCACCCGACGGACAGCACCATCATTTCATTCCACTGTCCTGGGTCGACCATGTCGACCAGCATGTCCATTTGAACAAGACGGGCACCGAGGTGACCACGCAGTGGCAACACGGCCGGCACTAGACTGCGATAGTGCCTTTGCGCCGGCCGCGGGGGCGGATATCATGGAGGCGGAACAGAGAACCTCCGATGCATCCGGCCGCGAAACTGCAATTTGAACGCATCGTCGATGAATACGGACGCTGGCGCGCCATTCCGGAAAGTGAACGGCCGCCGGCGCCGGCCTGGTGGTGGGGGGCGGCATTTAAACTGCGCGAATCCGTGGTGGAATTGCCGGCCGACTGGACCATCCGATTGGGTCTCGCCCAGGGCGCGACTTATGCGGCAGGCGCCGCGGTCCTGCTCAAGTCGCTCGCTGGCCAAACTTACTTGCCGTGGCCTTATGATTTCTCGCGCAAGGTGAAATCGACCGATTCCGATGTCCGTGACCTGCACGTGCAGCCATCAGATGACAGCGCGTTTCCACCCTAAGTCCGACCTGGCCTGATCGTCCGCGGCATTGTCTGCCGGCTGCAGTGGTGGAGAGACAAGCGCCGAGGAACACAACAACTCCGCGAGCTCGCGCGGCGGCAGCGGCTTGCTGAGCAGAAAGCCCTGCATCTCGTCGCAACCATGGTCGCGCAGGAAGCGCTCCTGCTCGGGCGTCTCCACGCCCTCCGCGATCACGGTCATCCCGAGCGCCTTGCCCATGCTGATAATGGCTTGCGCGATCGCCTGATCCTCGCTGTCGCGGGCGAGATCGCGCACGAAGGAGCGATCGATCTTGATCGTGTCAATCGGGAATTGCTTCATCAGCGACATCGACGAATAGCCAGTACCGAAATCGTCGATCGCCAGGCGAATGCCGCGGCTCTGGATCGCATCCAGCACCCGGATCGCCCGCGGCACGTTGCGCATCACCATGCTTTCGGTGACTTCGAGCTGCAGCAGTGTCGGCGACATGCCGCTTGAGCGCAGCGCCTCGTCGACATCCTGCAGGAGATGCTCATCAGCGAATTGCCGCGGCGAGAGATTGATCGCCACCGTCACCGGCCGCAAGCCGCGGCGCTGCCAGGCCACGTTCTGCGCGCAGGCTTCCTTCAGCACCCAGCGGCCGATCGGCACGATCAGCCCGATCTCCTCCGCGAGCGGGATGAACTGGCTTGGGGCGACCTGCCCGAGATCGGGATGGGTCCAGCGCAGCAGTGCTTCGACGCCGTTGATCTGGCCGCTCGCGATGTCGATCTTCGGTTGGTAGTAGAGCGAGAACTGATCGCGCTCCAGCGCGCGGCGCAGCGCATTCTCCAGCGTCAGCCGTTCGATCGACTGCGTCTTGATCTCCTTGGAGTAGAAGCGGAAGCCGTTCTTGCCGTCCTCCTTGGCGAGATACATCGCCATGTCGGCGTTCTTGGTCAGCGTCTTGGCGTCCGAGCCGTCCGCAGGATACATCGCGATGCCGATCGAGGCCGTGGTGTGGCATTCGTGTCCGCTCAGTTGCAGCGGTTGGCAGAGCGTCGACAACAGGTTTTCGGCGATCGTCTCGACATCGGCACGGTCGGTCTCTTCCAGGATCACGACGAATTCATCGCCGCCCAGGCGGGCGATGACGTCGCTCGAACGCAAGGTCCCGCGCAGCCGGTCCGCGATCTTGACGAGCAGCAGGTCGCCGGCGTCGTGGCCAAGCGAATCGTTGATAACCTTGAAACGGTCGAGATCGATGAACAGCAGCGCGAACTGGCGCTGGTGGCGGCCGGCCACCTCGATCGCATGGCGCAGCAATTCGTTGAAGGTTTCCCGGTTGGGCAAGCGCGTCAGGCCGTCATGCGAGGCGAGATATTCGATCCGCTCGTCGGCTCGGGCCTTCTCGTCGGCACGATCAAAATTTTCCAGCGCGAACGAGACATTCTCGGCGAGACGTCGGAGCAGCCCGATCAGCTCCGGGCTGAAGGCGCCGGTCTCGCTCGAGAGGAAGATGATGACGCCAATCGGCGTGCCGTTCTTCAAGAGCGGGAAGGCGGCGCCGGAGCGGGTGCCGGCGTCGCGCAGGACCTGATAGAACGGGCTCGAAGCGCCGAAATCGCCGAGATAGTCGTTGCTGATGCAGGGCTTCCGGGTGCGGAACGCGATGCCGGTGAGACTCCGTCCTTCAGGATGCGCTGCATTGACGGACAGGCGCACGTTGAACGCGCGCTCCCCATCCGGACCGGCCGAGGCGACGTTTTCCAGATAATCCTCGCCTGGCCGCTCCAGCGCGATCGCAGTGGAGGTGAAATTGCCGCCGACGACTGCGGCCTCGCAGACCAGGTGGAACAGCTCGGTCCGCGACGTCGCCCGCATGATCGCTTCATTGGTGGCGCTGAGCGCCGCGAACATCCGTGTCAGCCGTTCCTTCTGCTCCTCGGTCCTCGCCTTCTCGTCGGCGCGTTCGAAGCTGCCGAGCGCGAACGACACGTTGTCAGCCAGCCGCTGCAGCAGTTCAACGAACTCGGCGGTAAAGGTGTCGCGTTCGGACGAGATGAAGAGCATCACACCGACCGGCTCACCATCGACGAACAACGGAAACGCGGCGCCCGATTGCGCCCCCTCGCGTTCGATGATGTCCCGGAACGCACTGCCTGCGACGTCCTTCAGGAAGTTGTTGTTGATGCTGGCCTGCCTAGTGCGGAATGCCGCCCCGCAAAGCCCGCGTCCCTCCGGAACGGCCTCGTTGATCGATACCTTGAGCTTGCGGGCGTTCTCGGATGTCGGTCCCGCGCTCGTCGCCATTTCGAGATAGTCGCTGCCGGGCGTGATCAGGAAGATGGTGGTCGAGTTGAACCTGGCACCCTTGCCGGCGGCCTCGCATACCAGCGCGAACATCTCCTCTCGCGACCTCGCCCGCATGATCGCTTCGTTGGTCGCGCTCAGGGCCGCGAACATTCGCGACAACCGATCCTTCTGCCGGTCGGCCCTGGCCTTTTCATTGGCGCGTTCGAAATTTTCGAGCGCCACCGACACGTTCTCGGCGATCCGCGCCATCAGCGCGACGATCTCTTCATCCGTCGCCCACGACCTGCCGACAAAGAACATCAACACGCCGACGCTCTTGCCGAACTTGGTCAGGGGAACCGCGATGCAAGCCATCACGCCGGCGTCGCGTCCGACCTCTTGCCACGGACCGTCCGACTTCGGGATGTCGTTGTTGATGCACGGCCGCTGCGTCCGGAATGCCTGGCCGCAGACGCCCTTGCCATAGATGTTATCGGGATCGGTCGAGAAGCGCGTTTGCGTGATCAGGTCGATTGCGTCGCCGGTGCCGGCAACCGGCTCGAGCCAATGGGTGTCAGGCTCGGCGAGCAGGACCACAGTGGCAACGGATTTCCCGCTATGGACGGCGGCGTCGCAGACGCGCTGGTAGAGATCGTGCTCGGTCTTGGCGCGAAGGATCGCTTCGTTGGTCGCGCTAATCGCCCCGAACATCTGGTTCAGGCGGCGCGTCGCCCGCTCGCTGCTCTTGCGCATGCGCTCATGCTCGAAATTGTCCAGCGCAAACGAAACGTTCGCGGCCATGCGGGCCAGCAGCGACACCAGCTCGTCGCCGAGCGAGCCGACCTCGCGCCGCGTGACGAGGAAAACGCCGACGCTGCGGCCATTGCAGATCAGCGGCATTGCCGCCGCCGCGGCAACCTCGCTGCTGCAAGCGCCCGCACGCCAGGCGAGCGAGCGCGGATCATTCAGATAGTCGTTGCTGACACAGGCCTTCTGGTCGCGGAACGCCTGTCCGCACACCCCACTGCCCTCGGGCGTATTCGCAATGACCGAGATGTCGATGCCGCGCAGCCGCGCTACATCCTCGCCGTAGCCTGTCGCAAAGCGGAGCAGGCTGGTCTCGGGATCCAGCAAGAACACCGCCGTCGCCAGGAAGTCACCGCTGGAAAAGGCGGCCTCGCAAATCTTGGCGTACAGTTCCTCCGGCGATTTGGCGTACAGGATCGCTTCGTTGGTGGCGTTCAACGCTGCGAAAGTACGCCTGATGGTCTGCTCCAAGCGATCAACTCCCTGCGGCCGATCTCGGCCGGCCCCGCGGGATGTTATGCGGAGGAGACCTAAGTGGACGTTAGGAACAGCTATAAGTTGCGAGTCAAAGTAAATGTGGGGCGAATAAAGTCGGACAGAACCCCGCAAAATTACCGGTTTGTTGATGATTTTTCTGCCCAACGCCGGACACGCCGGTTCGGGCGCGAAGCGATGCCTGCAACGTGCCGGTTCCCTGCCATCACACCGGCCGTCCTGAACAGCCGCGTCGGCGTCATGGCGGACCGGACATTCTGGCCTTGCTCGCCGCCCACCGCTTTGAGACGATGGCGAACCATAAACAAGCAAGACCTGCTGCGCGATGCGGGCTTCAAATCCGAGGAACTCCCATGCCGATCGTCCAGGCCGATCGTCTCACCCGCATCGGTGCGGCGCTGCTGCGCGGTGCTGGCGCGTCGGAGGAGGAAGCCCAGGCGGTGGCGGTCGGCTGCGTCAACGCCAATCTCGCCGGACATGACTCGCACGGGATCATCGCGATCCCGACCTATATCGACCGCATCAAGGCCGGCCATATCGTGCCGGGCGCGAAATGGACCATCGCCCAGGAATCGCCGACCACGACCGTGATCGATGGCCAGTGGGGCTTCGGCTTCCACGTCAATGCCAAGGCGATGGACTTGACGATTGCCAAGGCGAGGACCGCCAATGTCGCCGCCTGCACCGTGTTCCGGCAGAGCCATGTCGGGCGGCTTGCGCACTATCCGCTGATGGCGATGCGCGAAGGCATGATCGGCATCGCCACCGCCGATTCCGGCCGCTCGCCAAAACACGTCGCGCCGTTCGGCGGCCGCGAGGCGCGGCTCGGCACCAACCCGATCTCGATCGCTGTGCCGTCCGAACTCGAGGCGCCGTTTTATCTGGACATGGCGACTTCAGCGGTCGCGGTCGGCAAGATCCAACTCGCGGTCGCGCGCGGCGAGCGGATTCCGACCGGCTGGATCATCGACGCCGACGGCCGCCACACCACCGACCCGACAGACTACCGCAAGGGCGGCGCGCTGCTGCCGCTCGGCGGCAGCGAGGGCTACAAGGGCAGCGGCCTGGCGGCGATGGTGGAAGTGTTGTGCGGCCTGCTCACCGGGCTTGGATTCGGCGTCGAGCCGACCGGGCGCCACAATGACGGATGCTTCATGGCGGTATTCAATGTCGCGGCCTTTCGTCCCTTGCAGGATTTCAAGCGCGAGGTCGCCGAGTTCGCGCGCTATCTGAAATCGACGCCGCCCTCGGAAGGAAGTCCGGGCGTGTTCTATCCGGGCGAGGTCGAATATCTGCGCGAGCAGGAGCGCCGGAAGAACGGCATCGAGATCGAGGATGCGACCTGGGACAAGCTCTGCGCGCTCGCCGGCGAATATGGACTCGCGAAACAACTCGATCTGGTATGAGAGGGGCTGCGGCATGACACGGCAAATGGCACTGGTCGGCTTCCTGCAGGCGCAGAACTGCACCAACCTGCCGGGCTCCTGGCGCCATCCCGAATCGCGCGACGATTCGATGTCGGCGGACTACTACCAGGAGATCGCTCGGATCCTGGAAGCCGGCAAGTTCCACATGGCGTTCTTCGACGACCGCCTCGCGATGCCAGACCGTTACGGCAACGATCACGCCCATACTGTCGAATACGGCATCCGCTGCGTGAAGATGGATCCGATCATCGTGCTGACCACGATGGGCATGGTCACCGAGAAGCTCGGCCTCGCCTCGACCTGTTCGACCACCTATTACGAGCCGTTCGACGTCGCGCGCCGCTTCGCCACCCTCGACCTCATGACCGGCGGCCGCGCCGGCTGGAACGTGGTGACCTCCGTCAATGACGGCGAAGCGCTCAACATGGGCCGCGCGCAGCATCTGGAACACGATCTGCGCTACGACCGCGCCGACGAATTCATGGAGGTCGTGCTCGGCCATTGGGATTCCTGGGAGGACGGCGCTGTCATCATCGACAAGAAGAGCGGCCGCTTCGCCGATCCGACCAAGGTGAAGCGGCTCGATCACGATGGAAAGTTCTTCAAGTCGCGCGGGCCCTTCACGGTCCCGCGCTCGCCGCAAGGCCATCCTGTCATCATCCAGGCCGGCGCGTCCGGTCGCGGCCAGCGCTTTGCCGGGCGATGGGGCGAGGTGATCTTCACCGCCGCGCGCAATCTTGCGAGCGCAAGGCAGGGCTATGACGCCATCCGCAGCGAGGCTGCAAAGGCCGGCCGCGATCCCGACCAGATGTTCCTCTGCAATCTGACGACGCCGGTCTGCGGCGCAACCAAGGCCGAGGCGGAAGACCGGATGGCAGAGATCCAGAAGCTGCCGCTGGAGATCGACGCGTTATCGCTGCTTGCCGAGGGCCTCAATTTCGACTTCGGTGCCAAGGGCATCGACGAGCCGCTGACCACGGAAGAACTGCAGGGCATGCAAGGCATGCTCGGGATTCGCGATGGCGTGCTGAGAACCTCCGGCAAGACCAACCCGACCACGCGCGACTTCATCAGCTTCTCCGGCCGCGGCCTGGTGCAGGATGCGATCGTCGGTGGGCCGAAGGAAATCGCCGACCGGCTGGAGGAGATGTTCGTCGGGCGCGGCTGCGACGGCTTCGTCATCGCGGCGAGCTACGTGCCGGGTTCCTACGCCGACTTCGTCCGGCATGTCGTGCCAGAACTGCAGCGCCGCGGCCTCTTCCACAGTGACTACGCCGGCAAGACGCTGCGCGAGAATCTCGGCCTGCCCCGTCCCGCCGCAGGCGCCTGGAAAACCCAGCCGCAGGCTGCCGCTGAATAGGAAAGAGAACAGATGCGCTGGCTTAAATTCACGACCCAGGGAAAGACCTCATGGGGCATCGTCGAGGGCGACCGTGTGATCACAGTGGAAGGCGGTCCCTTCGGCGAATGGCAGCGCACCGCGCAGACGCATGCCCTTGGCGACGTGAAAATCGAGCTGCCGCTGATCCCGCGCACCTTCTATTGCGTCGGGCTCAATTATCTGAAGCACCTGAAGGAAGCCGCCGACAAGCGCGGCGAGATTCCGGCCGTGCCCGACCGGCCCGAGATCGGCTACCGCGCGCAGAACGCGCTGATCGCCCATGACGAGGACGTGGTGATCCCGGCGACCGCAACGGAGAAGATCCACTATGAAGGCGAGCTCGTGGTTGTCATTGGCAAGAAGGCGAAACACCTCGATGCGGCGAACGCGATGTCCTGCGTGTTCGGCTACACCATCGGCAATGACGTCAGCGAGCGCAGCTGGCAGAAGGCCGACCGTGGCCTGTGGCGCTCCAAGAACGCCGACACCTTCAAGCCGATGGGCCCGTGGATCGAGACCGATGTCGATCTCGACAATATGGAGACGGTGGTGCGGGTCAACGGCAACGAGACCAACCGTTTCCGCACCAACGACATGATCTTCGGCGTCGTCCCCTTCATCGTCGAATTGACGAAGTATTTCACGCTGTGGCCGGGCGACGTGATCTGGATGGGCACCGACGGCGCCTCGCCGGACCTGAAAGCGGGCGACGTCGTCGAGATCGAGATCACCGGCATCGGCACGCTGCGCAACCCGTTCGTCAAGGAGCAGCTGTAGATCGAATCGTAGGGAGGGCAAAGCGAAGCGTGCCCACCTTTCACACTCCGCTCGTGATGGTGGGCACGCTTCGCTTTGCCCACTCTACATCACACCGCTCGCGGCCGCCTCGTATCAAACGGCAGCGCGACGCCGGTCTTGATCTCCTTCAGAATCATGTTGGTGCGGACATAGCGGATGCCGGGCACGCGGAACATGAACTCGTCGAGGAACTGGTTATAGGCGTGCATGTCGCGCACGACGACGCGCAGGTGATAGTCGGCATCGCCGGTGGTCGCGAAACATTCCAGGACTTCGCTGCGTCGTTTCACCCGCGCCACGAACTCGTCGACGAATTTCGCATCATGCCGCTCCAGTGAGACATGAAGGATCGCCGACGTCGCAAAACCGGCGCGCTCGCGTTCGACCAGCGCTGAATAGCCCGAGATCACGCCGGACTCCTCCAGCGCGCGCACGCGCCGCCAGCAGGCCGAGGTGGACATGGCGACCGCCTCGGCAAGCTCCTGGTTGGTCGCGCGTCCGTTCTTCTGCAGCTCTGCGAGGATACGTTCGTCCTGCTCTTCGACCATGAGGGCGCCTCCATTTGGTATACTCTACCAAAATCTGCGACAGTACGTAAGATCCTACCGCGCCACGGTCGATTGGAGGGATGAATTGGTAACACCTCCCAGGCGGGCAGGATTACCGTTGGCAGACTCGAATCCGATGCGAGGCCGGCCATGGACGCCATCCCCTCCCTCGACACCTATCAGCTCGCCGACCGCTACGAACGCGACCACGGCCGCGTCTTCCTCACGGGCACGCAGGCGATTGTCCGCATCGTGCTCGACCAGGCCAAACGCGACCGCGCGACGGGACTCAACGCCGCCGGTTTCATCTCCGGTTATCGCGGCTCGCCGCTCGGCGGCGTCGATCTCGAACTCTGGCGCATCGCCGATCGCCTCAAGTCGGAGCGCATCGAATTCCTGCCCGCGGTCAACGAGGACCTCGCGGCGACCGCCGTGCTCGGCTCGCAGCAGGTCGAGACCCAGCCCGATCGCACGGTGCAAGGTGTATTCGGCCTCTGGTACGGCAAGGGTCCGGGCGTCGATCGCTCCGGCGATGCGCTGAAACATGGCAATGCCTATGGCTCCTCGCCGCATGGCGGCGTGCTTGTCGTCGCGGGCGACGATCACGGCTGCGTCTCCTCCTCGATGCCGCACCAGTCGGACGTCGCCTTCATGAGCTGGTTCATGCCGACGCTGCATCCGGCCAGCGTCGCCGAATATCTCGAATTCGGCGAATACGGCTACGCGCTGAGCCGCTTCTCCGGCATGTGGGTCGGCTTCAAGGCGATCTCGGAGATCGTCGAGTCCGGCGCCTCTGTCGCGCTGCGCCCGCCGCGCATCTTCCGGACGCCCGATTTCGCGCCGCCGCTAGGCGGCCTGCACTATCGCTGGCCCGACTTGCCCGGCCCGCAGATCGAAGAGCGGCTGGAGGCCAAGAAGCACGCGGTCTACGCGTTCGCCAAGGCAAATCCGATCGACCGCCACATCTACGACATCCCGCACGCGACCTATGGCATCGTCACGACAGGCAAGGCGCATCTCGATCTGATGGAAGCGCTGCGGCTGATGGGTCTCGATGAAGCCGCCTGCCGCCGCCTCGGCATCGACATCTACAAGGTCGGCATGGTCTGGCCGCTCGCGCTGCACGATGCGATGGAATTCGTGAAGGGCAAGCGCGAGATTTTGGTAGTAGAGGAAAAGCGCGGCATCATCGAAAGCCAGTTCAAGGAATATTTCTACGACTATCCGGGCTCGAAACCGGAGCGGATGGTCGGCAAGCATGACGAAACCGGCGCGCGCCTGATCTCATGGATCGGCGAATTGTCGCCGCGCGCGCTGGCCGATGTGCTGGTGCGGCGCCTCGATCCGATGTTTCCTGGCCTCGATCTTGGTAAGCGCGCCGCCGCGCTGGCGCCGGACGTGCAGCGCCTGATCACGGTCGCGGGCGCGAGCCGCACGCCCTATTTCTGCTCCGGCTGCCCGCACAACACCTCGACCAGGGTGCCGGAGCGGTCGAAGGCGCTTGCCGGCATCGGCTGCCATTTCATGGCAAGCTGGATGGACCGCGAGACCTCGTCCTTGATCCAGATGGGCGGCGAAGGCATCAACTGGGCGGCTTCGTCGCGCTTCACCGGCAACAAGCACATCTTCCAGAACCTCGGCGAAGGCACCTATTATCACTCCGGCTCGATGGCGATCCGCCAGGCAATCGCGGCCGGCGCCAACATCACCTACAAGATTCTCTTCAACGATGCTGTCGCCATGACCGGCGGCCAGCCGGTCGATGGCCCCGTGAGCGTGCATGCCATCGCCCACAGCGTCCGCGCCGAAGGCGTGGCGCGGATCGCGCTGGTCTCGGACGCTCCCTCGCACTTTGCACCCGCCGATTTCCCGGTCGGCGTCACCATCCATCCGCGCGAGGAGATGGACGCCGTGCAGCGGGAGCTGCGCGAAATTCCCGGCGTCTCCGTGCTGATCTACCAGCAGACCTGCGCCACCGAAAAACGCCGCCGGCGCAAGCGCGGCCAGATCGAGGATCCGCCACGCTTTGCCTATATCAACGACCTCGTCTGCGAAGGCTGCGGCGACTGCTCGGTGGAATCGAACTGCCTCAGCGTCGAGCCGAAGGAGACGCCGTTCGGCCGCAAGCGCCGCATCAATCTCTCCACCTGCAACAAGGATTTCTCCTGCCTCAACGGCTTCTGCCCGAGCTTTGTGACCGTCGAGGGCGCCAAGCGCCGCGCGAAGGCTGCAAGCAACATCGATCCGCAGGCGCGTGCAGCCACGCTTCCTCTGCCAGCACTCACACCGCTCGATCGTCCCTATGATCTCCTAGTGACCGGCGTCGGCGGCACCGGCGTCATCACCGTCGGCGCGCTGATCAGTATGGCCGCGCATGTCGAGCGTCGCGGCGTCTCGGTGCTCGATTTCACCGGATTTGCGCAGAAATTTGGACCGGTGCTGAGCTATATCCGCATCGCCGCCCATCCGGACGAGCTGCACCAGGTCCGCATCGACCAGGGCGCGGCGGACGCGCTGATCGGCTGCGATGTCGTCGTCAGCTCTTCCGCCAAGGCGTCCGGTACCTATCGCCGGGGCATGCGCGCCGCGCTCAACAGCGCGGAGATGCCGACCGGTGACGTCGTGCGGTTCCGCGACGCCGACCTTGCTGCGCCAGCGCGCCTGCGCGCGATCGAGACCGTGATCGGCTGCGGCAACCTCAGAACGATCGACGCGAATGCGCTGGCTGAGCGGCTGCTCGGCGACAGCGTCTACGCCAACATCATCATGCTCGGCTTCGCCTGGCAGCAGGGGCTGGTTCCCGTCTCGCTGAACGCGCTGCTCCGCGCGATCGAGCTCAACGGCGTAGCCGTCGAACGCAACAGGCAGGCCTTTGCCTGGGGCCGCATCGCCGGCGCCGATCCGAATCTCCTGCCTGGAGCGGACAGGGCAAAAGCGATCGAAGCCGAAACCCTCGATCAGGTGATCGCCTGCCGAGCCGACTTTCTAACGGCCTACCAGGATGCAGCCTATGCTGCGCGCTACCGGAAAGCGGTGCAGCGCGTGCGCGATGCGGAGACCCCGCTCGGAACCGAAGCGCTAACGGACGCGGTGGCGCGCGCCCTGTTCAAGCTGATGGCCTACAAGGACGAATATGAGGTGGCGCGGCTTCACATGGAGACCGGCTTCCTCGACGAATTGCGCCAGCAGTTCGAAGGAGAGTTCTCGGTGAGATACCATCTGGCACCGCCCTTCCTGCCCGCGGTCAAGGACGCGCGCGGACGACCGCGCAAGCGCAGCTTCGGCCCATGGATCAGGACGCCGCTGAAGCTTCTCGCCCGCCTGAAGACGCTGCGCGGCACGCCGTTCGATGTCTTCGGCTACACAGCCGAGCGGCGCGCAGAACGCGACCTCATCCCCTGGTATGAGGGGCAGATCGATATCTTGCTGGGCAAGCTCGATGCACGACGTATGCCCGACATCATCGCGATCGCCAGAGCGCCGATGGAAATCCGCGGCTACGGCCCGGTGAAGGACGCCGCAATCGCCAAGGTGAAGGTGGAGGTCGCGCGGCTGTCGGCGCAGCTCATGTGAACTGCGCCGAGCGCCGCAGCGTCAAAGCCGAGCGCTAAATCATCCGCGCGACGACTGGAATCCTGCGCAGCGCCACTGTCAGCGCCCAGCTTGCGGCGAGCGTGCCGGCGAACACGACGGCTGCTTTCACGCCGGCCGGCCAAGCATAGTCGTAGACCAGGTACTGCAGGTAGATGATGAAGATGTAGTGCAGGAGGAAGATACCATAGGCCGACGGCTGCATGGCATCGAGCAGGGATAATTTGGCTTTCGCGAAACGCAGGAAGGTCGCCGGCAGCGCGAATGCCATCGCCGCGCTGAACAGCGCGAAGGCGGCGGCGTAAGCCACCTGCCACCACGAGGGCGGATTATTGAAATCAACCCAGTTATGATGGGCGTAGACCAGGAGCAGGATCGCGCCGTAGAACGCCAGCGCATAGCCGAGCCACAGCAACCAGCGATTTGCCATTTCGCCGTCCTCCGCGAAAATGCCCGTGCGCAGGCTGACCACGCCGATGCCGACGCCGGTGAAGAAATAGGCGGCATAGAGCAAGATGCGGCTGGTCTGGATTGGCAGCGGATAGCCGCCCGGCTCGAGCCAGCTCGCGTCGCCGAAGATCAAGCGCATCGGCACGTAGGAGACAAGCGAGACCACCAGGAATGCCGCGAACGCCGTACTCGGCCGATTGCGTACAGAGAAGATCACCTGGCCCAAGCCCTTGATCAGCCGCGGCCCAAGCGACCACACGACGGCGGCGACAATATTGAGCGCGAGCAACACCCACAGGAACCACGCCGGTCCCGACGGCCACGGCCCGACGGTGAGCGTGCGCCACCAGAAATGGAAAAAGTTGAAATCGGTGGTACCAGGCAGATGATAGCGCAGGAAGGTCGGATAATAGGCGATCGGCATCAGCACGAATATCGAGACCAGATAGGGGATGCCGAGCCGCCAGGCGCGTCTGGCGATGAAATTCGCCCCTCCACGACGCGTCAGGCTGTCGTGCACGAACAGGCCCGAGATCATGAACATGCACGCCATGAAGAAACTGTCGTTGAACAAGACGACCAGGTCGAAGCCGAGCGAGCGCGCTTTATCGCCGCTACCGAAATGGGTGTAGTTCACCACCGAATGGTGGATCAGAACCAGCAGTATGATGAAGGTGCGCGCGCGGTCGAGCGCAACGATGCGGGTCGTCGCGATTGCGCCGTGATCAGTTCCATCGGTCTTGCGCAGCATCTGGGCCGTTCCGGATCAGGCTTCTGTTCGATCACTTTTCGAACGCATCGTACACGATCTTCTTGACGTTGACCTCAACGTGCCACCGTCCCGAGGGCGCGTTCAAGAGCAGCACGAAGAACATGTCCTGGGCGGGGTCGACGACGATATACGCCCCCGAAGCGCCGTCCCACTTGATCTCGCCGGGCGAACCCGGCGCCGGCGGCACGGCGTGGCCGGCATCGGTACGGATTCCGAAGCCGTAGCCGAAGCCAAAGCCGTCACCGGGATAATAGAAATAGTTGCGGGCGACGCCCGATCCCGGCCCGATATGGTCTGATGTCATCGCCTTGAACGTCTTCGGGCTGAGAATGATCTTGCCATCCAGCGTGCCGTCATTGAGCATCATCTGGCCGTAACGGGCCATGTCGGCAACCGTCGACACTAGGCCGCCGCCACCGGACTCCCAGCGCGTGACGTCGAGCGGATTGCGCTCGATACGTTCGTCGCTGCGCAGCCGCCGCGCGTAGCGGGCGCGCTCCGCCGGATCGGTCAGGAAATACCTGGTCGTGGTCATGCCGAGCGGCTCGAACAGCGCAGTCTTCTCGAATTCGTAGAGTGATTGCCCCGACGCCACCTCGATGACGCGGCCGAGCACATCGATCGAATGGCCGTAGTCCCACAGCGTGCGCGGCTGCTCGGCGAGCGGCAGCTTCGCGATCCGCGCGGCGAATTCGGCATTGTCGAAGTCGCCGAGATAGATGCCGTCATAGGCCGCCTTCACCAGTCCCGCGCCATAGAAGCCGTAGGTAATACCCGAAGTGTGCAGCAACAGGTCCTCGATCGTGATCGGACGGACCAGCGGCACCAGGTCCAGCACCGGACGGCCCGACTCGTCCTTGCGCTCGACGCCCACCTTCATGTCGGCAAAGGAGGGAATGTATTTGCTGACGGGATCATTGAGCGCGATCTTGCCGCGATCGATCAGGATCATCGCTGCCACGCTGGTGACCGTCTTCGTCACCGAATGCAACGGAAAGATCGTGTCCGCAGTCATGTCAATATTCGCTTCGACATCGCGCTTGCCGAAGCACTTGAAATAGATCGGCTTGCCGTGCCGCTGGATCAGCAGCACCGCGCCGGGAATCTTTCCGGTCGCGCTCTGCTCGGTGAGGAAGGCGTCGAGGCGCGCGAGCTTTTCCATCGACAGCGGCGCATTCGGTGGCGGTCCGAAAGCTGCTGCCGGCAAGGGCGCGATCAGGCAGGCGAGCATCGCGGCAAGCAGCGTCGTGGTTCGGCACAATGGCGCCCGCTTCGCCGCAAACATGCTGATCCCTCCTGCCCTGTGGTCATCAGCAACTTATTGGATTACGGCGTGCTGCGCCATCACCTCGTAGCGAGCCGTGAAGTCGCAGCGGGCGAATACGAAAAGAGCGGTGAAGTTGTAGGATGGTAGAGCGCAGCGAAACCCATCGTTATCCATATTGAGATGATGGGTTTCGCTGCGCTCTACCCATCCTACGACCTACGATCCTACTGTGTCACGAGTAGGGATCGATCAGCTTCTGCTGCTCGGCGCTGTGGCTCACCAGCATGTCGATGAAGGTCCGCACCTTCGCTGACAGATGATGGCGGTGCGGATAGACAGCGTTCATCGAAAGCTCGACCGGCCGGTATTCCGGCAGCAGGCGGACCAGGCGTCCGGCTTCGAGATCGCCATGAACCATGAACCCTGCAGCGAGGCAAATGCCGGCGCCCTGCAGCGCCGCCATGCGCAGCGCCTCGCCGCTATTGGTGGTGAACCGGCCGGAAATCTTCACCGATGCCGGCGCGCCGCTGCGATCGATGAACTGCCACTCGTCCTGGTACGGATAATTCATGTGACGCACGCAGTCGCGCCCGCTGAGCTCGGCGAGCTCATGCACCGTTCCATGCCGCTCGAGATAGTCGTGCGAGCAGCACAGCACGTGGCGCCAGGTGGCGAGGCTGCGCACGATCAGGCTCGAATCCGGCGGCAGCGTCATGCGGACGGCGACATCAAAGCCCTCTTCGATCATGTCGACGGTGCGCTCTCCCATCGAGAGATCGACCCTGACATCGGGATAGGCCTTCAGGAATTCGGCAACCACGGGCGCGACATACGGCACCGTGTGAGTATGGGTATAGACGCGCAGCGTGCCGCGCGGCGTCGAGTGCAATGCGCCGGCGATGTCATCGGCCTGCTCGATATCGGCGAGGATCTGGACGCAACGGTCGTAATAGGTACGGCCGATCTCGGTGAGGCTCACCTTGCGCGTGGTGCGATTGAGCAGCCGGACGCCGAGACGGTCCTCCAGCGACTGGATGTGGTTGCTCACCATGGTTGTGGACATGTTGAGGCGGCGCCCGGCGGCCGAAAAGCCGCCACTGTCCACCACCCGGACAAAGGCCGTCAGGCTGGTCAACCGGTCCATAAGCGAGTTCCAGATTGTTTGCTCTCACTGGATAATCCTTCCAGTTTTTGCGCGATTATCACAGCCTCGGAGACATAGCATCTACCTCATGGATTTGGCGCCCGCCTGCCGACGAGGGGCGCCTGAACGCTTTCCGGGTTAGCTATGTCGACGACATCCTATACTGATACAAAAGAGAAAATCATCCTGCGGCCGTCGCGGCAGACGATCAAGCGGGCGGCTTTGGCATTGGCGGCCGTGCTCGGCGTGGCCGGCAGTGCCGATCTCGGCTACGACTATCTCACCACCGGCCGCTACCTCGAATCGACCGATGACGCTTATGTGAAGGCCGATTCCACGATTATCGCGCCAAGGGTCTCTGGCTATATCGCGCAGGTGCTGGTCGGCGATAACCAGCCGGTCAAGGCCGGCCAGTTGCTGGCCGAAATCGACGATCGCGATTTCCGCGCCGCGCTTGCGCAGGCGCATGCCGATGTCGGGGCCTCCGAGGCGGCGGTGCGCAACCTCGACGCCCAGCTCGCGCTGCAGCAGCCGATCATCGCGCAGGGCACGGCCGATGTCGCCGCCGCCGAAGCCAATCTGAAATTCGCCGAGGAGGAGCAGGCCCGCTATGAGGGGCTGATGAAGACCGGCTCCGGCACCGTGCAGCGCGCGCAGCAGACCGACGCCGCGCTCCGCGCCAGCAACGCGCAACTGCAGCACTCCAAGTCCGGCCTGCTCGCCGCCCAGCGTAAGGTCGATGTGCTCGCCACCGAGCGCGCCAAGGCGGTCGCACAGCTCGACCGCGCCCGCGCGGTGGAGCAGCAAGCGTCGCTGAACCTCTCCTATACGCGCATCACCGCGCCGGTCGACGGCACCGTCGGCGCGCGCTCTCTGAGAGTCGGACAATATGTGCAGGCCGGCACGCAATTGATGGCGGTCGTGCCGCTCGACGCGGTCTATGTCGTCGCGAACTTCAAGGAGACGCAGCTCACGAATGTTCGCAGCGGCCAGCCCGTTGAGGTGGAGATCGACAGTTTCCGCGGCACCAGGCTCCGCGGCCATGTCGACAGCCTGTCGCCGGCGAGCGGGCTCGAATTCGCACTGCTGCCGCCCGACAACGCCACCGGCAATTTCACCAAGATCGTGCAGCGCGTGCCGGTCAAGATCGTGCTCGATGACCGGCGTCTGAAAGGCCTCTTGCGCCCCGGCATGTCGGCCGTGCCGACCGTCGACACCAAGGCCACTGTGCTGGCCGAACGCGACGCCAAAAGCCGGCTCGCCGCCGGCACCGCCCGTCCGAACGGCGGCTAGCGGCACGATGACGAGGGAAGCTCCCAATGACCACTCTCCAGCCCACCCTCAACGCCGCGTCCTCCGCGGAGCTCAGCCCCAAGCCCGCCGCAGCGCCAGCCGTCCCGGCCAAGATCTGGATCGCGGTGGTCGGCGCCAACCTCGGCGCGTTCATGGCGGTGCTCAATATCCAGATCGTCAACGCCTCGCTCGCGGACATCCAGGGCGCGATCGGCGCCGGGATCGATGACGGCGGTTGGATCTCGACCTCCTATCTGGTCGCCGAGATCGTGGTGATTCCGTTGAGCGGCTGGCTCGCGCAGGTGTTCTCGATCCGCCGATATCTTCTGACCAATGCTGTCCTGTTCCTCGTCTTCTCCGCGGCCTGCGCGCTGGCGCACGACCTGCCGCAGATGATCGCACTGCGCGCCGTGCAGGGTTTTACCGGCGGCGTGCTGATCCCGCTGGCGTTCACGCTGATCATCACGCTGCTGCCGAAGGCGAAGCAGCCGATCGGGCTAGCGCTGTTTGCGCTGTCGGCGACGTTTGCTCCGGCGATCGGCCCGACCATCGGCGGCTATCTCACCGAGAACTGGGGCTGGCAGTACATCTTCTATGTCAACCTGGTGCCGGGCGCGATCATGGTCGGCATGCTCTATTTCTCGCTGGAAGCAAAGCCGATGAAGCTTTCGCTTTTGCGCGAGGGCGACTGGCCCGGCATCATCACCATGGCGATCGGCCTATCGGCGCTGCAGACGGTCCTGGAGGAGGGCAACAAGGACGACTGGCTCGGCTCGCCCTTCATCGTCCGCCTCTCCGTCATTGCGGCTGTGGCGCTTGTGGCTTTCATCGTGATCGAGCTGACCGCGAACAAGCCACTGCTCAACCTGCGCCTGCTGCTCCGCCGCAATTTCGGCTTCGGCATGCTGGCCAATTTCCTGCTTGGCACCGCGCTCTACGGCTCGGTGTTCATCCTGCCGCAATATCTGTCACGGATCCAGGGCTACAATGCCGAGCAGATCGGCATGGTGCTGGCGTGGACCGGGCTGCCGCAGCTCGTGCTGATCCCGCTGGTGCCGCGGCTGATGCAGCGCTTCGACCCGCGCATCATCATCGGCGTCGGCTTCACGCTGTTCGCGGCTTCGAACTTCATGAACATCACCATGACCAACGACTACGCCACCGACCAGTTGTTCTGGCCGAACATCGTGCGCGCCATCGGCCAGGCGCTGGTGATGGCGCCGCTGTCGGCGGTCGCGACCGCAGGGATCGAAGCCGAGAACGCCGGCTCGGCGTCGGGGCTTTTCAACATGATGCGCAATCTCGGCGGCGCCGTCGGCATCGCGCTGCTGCAGACGCTGCTGACCAAACGCGAGCAGTATCACTCCAACGTGCTGATGCAGTCGGTCTCCCTGCTGGAGCAGGCGACCCGCACCCGGATCGAGCAGCTTACGCAATATTTCATGGGCCATGGCGTCGCCGACCATGCCGACGCCACCCACCGTGCCATCGTCGCGATCGGCAGGATCGTGCAGAAGCAGGCCTACATCCTGGCTTTCAGCGATACCTTCTACATAATGGGCGTTGCGCTGATCGTCGCCCTGCTCGCCGCGGCGCTGCTGAAGAAGCCGAATGCGCTTGCCGGCGGCGGCGCGCATTAGGATTGCCGCGGCCAAGCACTCCCTCGTCATACGCGGGCTTGACCCGCGCATCCATCAAGAAATGACTCTTCCGAAGTGAGATGGATTGCCGGGTCAAGCCCGGTAATGACGGGAGTGAGGATGCTACACCGCCGTCGCTTTGGCGAACTCCACATAGATCTCCCGCAGCCGGTCCGTCAGCGGGCCAGGCTTGCCGCTCCCGACCTTCTTGCCGTCGATCGATACCACCGCCTGCACGAACACGGTGGCGCTGGTGATGAAGGCTTCCTTGGCGGCCAGCGCCTCCTCGATCGAGAAGGCACGTTCCTCGACCCGGAGCTGGCGTTCCTCGGCGAGCGCCACCACGGCCTTGCGGGTGCAGCCGGGCAGGATCTCGCTGCCGTTCTGGCGGGTCACGATGACGTCGTCCTGGGTCAGGATGAACGCGGAGGATGAGCCGCCTTCGGTCACCTTGCCGTCCTGGATCATCCAGGCCTCGCCGGCGCCGGCTTCGGCTGCCGCCTGCTTGGCCAGCACCTGCGCGAGCAGTGCCACGCTCTTGATGTCGCGCCGCTCCCAGCGGATGTCAGGCACGGTGATCACATTGATGCCGGTCTTGGCCGCGGGCGAGCCGACGATGTCCTTCTCCGCCGTGAACATCACCAGCGTCGGCTTCACCCCCTTGGGAAAGGCAAAGTCGCGGCCGGTATCCGCGCCGCGGGTCACCTCCAGATAGACCATGCCGTTGACGAGCTTGTTGCGCGCCACGAGCTCCTTCTGGATCTCCTCGATCCGCGCGGTGGTTTCCGGCAGTTCGAGCCTGATCTCGCCGACCGAGCGCTCCAGCCGCGCCAGGTGCGAGGCGTTGTCGACCAGCTTGCCGTCGAGCACGGCGGCCACCTCATAGATGCCGTCGGCGAACAGGAAGCCGCGGTCGAGGACCGACACTTTGGCCTCCGAAAGAGGCACATAGGAGCCGTTGACGTAAGCGGTCTTTTCCAAGCGAAGTCTCCCGGAGGTGGTGATGCGATCAGCTTTCTCTATACGCAATTGGTTAATGCCGATAAAGCCTCTACGCTACCCAGCCCTCGCCGTCATTCCGGGGCGATGCGCAGCATCGAGCCCGGAATCCATCTTTCCGCCAGCGCAGGTGCCTAATGGATTCCGGGTTAACGCTTCGCGTGCCCCAGAATGACAGCGGTATTAATGCTGCAAGATCTTCGACAGAAACTTCTGCGCGCGATCGCTGCGCGGCTTGCCGAAGAAATCCGCCTTCAGCGCATCCTCCACGATCTCGCCCTGGTCCATGAAGATCACGCGATGCGCAACCTTGCTGGCAAAGCCCATCTCGTGGGTGACGACCATCATGGTCATGCCATCGCGCGCTAGATTGACCATCACGTCCAAGACTTCGCTGATCATTTCGGGATCAAGCGCCGAGGTCGGCTCGTCGAACAGCATCGCGACCGGGTCCATCGCGAGCGCACGCGCGATCGCCACGCGCTGCTGCTGCCCGCCGGACAGCTCCGCCGGATATTTCTTCGCCTGCTCTCTGAGCCCGACACGATCGAGCAGCTTCACGGCCTTGGCCAGGGCCTCATCGTGCTTGCGGCCCAGCACCTTCTCCTGCGCCAGGCAGAGATTGTCGATGATCCGCAAATGCGGAAACAGTTCGAAATGCTGGAACACCATGCCGACGCGTGCACGCAGTTTCGGCAGGTCGGTCTTGGGATCATTGACCTTGATGCCATCAAGGATGATCTCACCGCCCTGGATCGGCTCCAGCGCATTGACGCATTTGATCAACGTCGACTTGCCCGATCCGGAGGGGCCGCAGACCACCACGACCTCGCCCTTGGCGACGCTGGTGGTGCAGTCCTTCAACGCCTGGAAAGTCGGCCCATACCATTTATCGACGTGGCGAAGTTCGATCATACCTAGCTCAACGGTTGCCGCGAATGCGAGAGCACCTCTCCCATCGGGAGAGGTCGGCGCGCAGCGCCGGGTGAGGGGTTAAGGTCCCTCGATAAAGCAGAACCCCTCAGCCGGATCGCTTTCGCGATCCGACCTCTCCCCATGGGAGAGGTCAAGAGGTGCGTGCCTCGAGACTTCAACTGCATTACTACCTACCGGACAATGGCGATGCGCGCCTGCAGGCGGCGGACGCCGAAGGAGGCAAGGCAGGAGATGGTGAAATAGACCGCTGCCGCGAACAGGTACATCTCGACCAGCCGCCCGTCGCGCTGCGCCACCTTGCTGGCGGCGCCGAGGAAATCCGGGATCGACAGGACGTACACCAGCGAGGTGTCCTGGAACAGCACGATGGTCTGGGTGAGCAGCACCGGCAACATATTGCGGAACGCCTGCGGCAGCACGACGTAGCGCATGCTCTGCGCGTAGGTCAGGCCGAGCGCGCTCGCGGCCGCCGGCTGGCCGCGCGGGATCGATTGGATGCCGGCGCGCATGATCTCGGAGAAATACGCCGCCTCGAACATGATGAAGGTAATGAGCGAGGAGGCAAACGCGCCGACGCCGATGGGGCGCGAGGCGCCGGTCAGCCACTGCCCGATATAGGGCACCAGGAAATAGAACCAGAAGATCACGAGCACCAGCGGCAGCGAGCGCATGAAGTCGACATAGAGCCCGGCGATGCGGCCGAGCAGCTTGAAGCCGGACAAGCGCATCAGCGCGATCAGCGTGCCGAACACCAGTCCGCCCAGCGCCGACAGCGCCGTCAGCGTCAGCGTAAACGTCATGCCGTCGACAAAGAGATAGGGCAGCGAGCGGCGAATGACGTCGAAATCGAAAGAGCCGAGCATGCTATTTCCCCGCGATGTAGCCGGGAATCGCGACCTTGCGCTCCAGGAGGCGCATGCCGGTGACGACGACGAAATTGATCAGCAGATACATGATGGTCGCGGCCGTGAAGGCCTCGAACACCTGGAAGGAGAATTCCTGCATCGCGCGCGCCTGCCCGGTCAATTCGATCAGGCCGATGGTGATCGCGACCGCCGTGTTCTTCACGGTGTTGAGGAATTCGGAGGTCAGCGGCGGCAGGATGATGCGATAGGCCATCGGCAACAGCACGTAGCGATAAGTCTGCGCCGTGGTCAGCCCGAGCGCGGTCGCGGCCTGCTTCTGGCCCCGCGGCAGCGAGGCTATGCCGGCCGCAAGCTGCACGGCGACGCGCGCCGACATGAACAGCCCAACGCCGATCGAGGCCGTCCAGAACGGCGCGTTGGGCAACTGCTTTAGCCACAGCCCCGCCGCGCGCGGCAATAGTTCCGGCAGCACGAAAAACCACAGGAAGAGCTGCACCAGGAGCGGCATGTTGCGGAAAAATTCGACGTAAGCGAAGCCGATCCAGCCTGCGGCCTTCGACGGCAGCGTGCGCAAAACGCCGATCAGCGAGCCGAACACCAGCGCGATGATCCAGGCCATGAGCGCGGTCTTGATCGTCAGCGCCAGCCCGGACAGCAGCATGTCGAGATAGGTGCCGCTGCCCGTCGGATTCGGCTCGAAGAAGATCTGCCAGTTCCAGTGGTAGTTCACAGGTCCCCCGCTCCGCTATGCGCCCGCCCCGCCCATGCAATGGCCGGGCCAAGGCTGGCCGACTGCCGACCCTCATCCTGAGGAGCTTGCACAGCAAGCGTCTCGAAGGATGAGGCCACGATGGGGCCTCATGGTTCTCCCGGCGTTGCGAAGCAACGTCCGGAGACTCGCTACGCGCTCCTCACCATGAGGGGCGACAGTGTACCTACTTATACGAATCAGGGTCCGGCGAGTCCGACGGCTTCGCGAACTCGTTCTTCAGCTCCGCCGCGATCGGCGTATTGAGGTTCAGCCCCTTTGGCGGAATCTTCTGCGTGAACCATTTGTCGTAGATCTTCTGGCCCTCGCCGCTGGTGTAGACCGCAGCGGTTGCCGCATCGACCACCTTCTTGAAGGCCGGATCATCCCTGCGCAGCATGATGCCGTATGGCTCGGGCTTGGAGAACGCATCCTTCGAGATGACGTAGTCGTCGGGCGTTTTCGACCCGGCAATCAGGCTCGCGAGCAAGATGTCATCCATCACAAAGGCGACCGCGCGGTCGGTCTCAACCATCAGGAACGCTTCCGCATGATCCTTGGCCGGGATGATGTTGACGTTCAGCCCGCGCGCGGCATTGGCCTCGGTGAGCTGCTTGATGTTGGTGGTGCCGGCGGTCGAGACCACCGGCTTGCCCTTGAGATCGTCAATAGAATTGATCTTGCTCGACTTTTTCGAGACGAAGCGGCTCGCGGTGAGGAAATGGGTATTGGTGAAGGAAATCTGCTTCTGCCGTTCGGCATTGTTGGTGGTCGAGCCGCATTCGAGATCGATGGTGCCGTTGGCGAGCAGCGGGATGCGGGTCGATGACGTCACCGGGTTGAGCTTCACCTCGAGCTTGTCGAGCTTCAATTCCTTCTTCACGGCATCGACGATCTTGTAGCAGATATCCATCGCGTAGCCGATCGGCTTCTGGTTGTCGTCGAGATAGGAGAAGGGGATCGAGGAATCACGGTGGCCGAGCGTGATCGCGCCAGTCTCCTTGATGTTCTTCAACGTCCCCGTCAGCTCCTGGGCGCCGGCCTCAGCCGCGCCGAGCGCAGCGGCGAGCGCGAAGCCGATCGAAAGAAGGCGTCTCATTGCGTGGTCTCCTCGTTTGGATAGGTGCGATTGTGTCAGAATGTCTTTTAGACGGCACCGGCGCAATGTGGCCGCGACACGGTTGCGGATTTCTCGCTCATCGCCATCATCGCAACCCTTGCGCCCCCTGCGGCCGCAGCCGTCCGCCCATCTCCCCAGCGTTCAAAGGAAATCATACTCGCCCGCGAGAAAATAGAGCGGCCATACTTTAGTCTCGATTGCGTCCGCCCGCCCGCCCGTTGCCGCCCCCGCCGGCGTTCGCCTGCGATCGGCCGCGGCGGTCGGCTCGGCCGCCGCGCCAATTCCGTGGCTCGGTATACCCTGATAGGCGAATTGTCGCACGTGCCGTTTCATCCGCCGGCATCGACAAACCTTTCCCCCAACACACTTTTCTTCCGTTTCGTTTTCGGGAAAGATTGCCCCCTCAGACAAAATAAATCCGGCCCGGCGCCAACGGGACCGCAGAGGGAGTTGATGATGCCTCGTACCAATCGTTTGATGCTTGCCGTCGCGGCCATCGCCATGCTGATGGCAACTCACGCCGCCGCCCAGGACTATCCGACAAAACCGATCACGCTGATCGTGCCGTGGCCGGCGGGAGGATCGACCGATATCTCGATGCGCGCCATCGCCGACAGCGCCTCGAAGATCCTGGGCCAGCCGATCGCGATCGACAACAAGGCCGGTGGCGGCGGCACGGTCGGCCCGGCCACCATGGCGGCTGCCGCGAAGCCGGACGGCTACACCATCGCGCAGATTCCGATCACCGTGTTCCGCCTGCCCCTGATGCAGGAAGTATCGTGGGATCCGGCCAAGGATTTCAGCTATATCGTCCATCTCACCGGCTACACCTTTGGTATCACGACTAGCGCCGAAGGCCCGTTCAAGACGTGGCAGGACGTGATCGATTTTGCCAAGAAGAATCCCGGCAAGGTCACCTATGCGACGCCTGGCGCCGGCACCTCGCTGCATATCGGAATGGAGCAGATCGCGGCCCTAGCCGGCATCAAGCTGACGCAAGTGCCGTTCAAGGGTGGAGCGGAGACCAACGCCGCGGTGCTCGGCCAGCACACCATGCTGCAGGCGGATTCCACCGGCTGGCGACCGCTGGTCGACGCCGGAAAGCTGCGCCTCTTGATGGTGTGGACCGCCGCACGCTCACCGAACTATCCCGACGTGCCGACGCTCAAGGAGCTCGGCTATCCCATGGTCTATGATTCTCCGTTCGGCATCGCCGGACCGAAGGGCATGGACCCCAAGATCGTGGCCAAGTTGCACGACGCCTTCAAGAAGGCGATCGAGGATCCGGCGGTGATCGCAACGCTCGCCAAATTCGACATGGTGCCGAACTACAAGGGCACCGAGGACTACAAGAAATTCGTCGTCGAGGTCACCGCGTCAGAACGCAAGGTGATCGAGTCGCTCGGTCTCGCGAAGAAGACGAACTAGTCCTGCCGGAGGGCAGAATCATCATGAGGCGCGCGCTTGCGCGCTTCAAAGGATGCATTTGGAAGCGCGGCACATGAGCAACGACGCGAACGTAAAATT
Organism: Bradyrhizobium cenepequi; assembly: GCF_020329485.1. Lineage (GTDB taxonomy): Bacteria > Pseudomonadota > Alphaproteobacteria > Rhizobiales > Xanthobacteraceae > Bradyrhizobium > Bradyrhizobium cenepequi. The sequence continues at coordinate 55,576 of NZ_JAGKJI010000033.1, read as the reverse complement.
CCGCCTCAGCAACTCCGAACTCTGGGGCGGGCTGATTGGCCTCGCCTTCGGCGGCTTTGTGATCTGGTCGGGCCTCAAGCTCAAGCTCGGCACCATCAACGATCCCGGCTCCGGCTACGTGCTGTTCTACACCGGCATCCTGATCTGCCTGTTCGCCATCACGATCATTGTCAGTGCCGTCACCGAAGGCGGGCCGACCCTTGCCTCGCGCTGGGAGAACACGCGCTGGACCAAGCCGCTTCTGATCATCGCCTGCCTCACATTGTTTGCGTTCGCGCTCGACACGTTCGGCTTCCTGCTGTCGGCGATTCCGCTGATGGTGCTGCTCTTGCGCGTGATCGATCCCGTGCGGTGGTCGCTGACCATTCCGCTGTCGATTCTGGCCCCGCTCGGCATGTGGTGGATACTCAAGCACCTGCTCGGCATTCAACTGCCTTCGGGCGTGTTCGAGATCGGCTGAGCGCATCATGGATACGCTCCTCAATGTCGGCCATGGTTTCGGCGTCGCGCTTCTGCCGATCAACCTGCTCTATTGCTTCATCGGAGTCTTCATCGGCACCCTGGTCGGCGTGCTGCCCGGCATCGGCCCGATTTCGGCGATGTCGCTGTTGTTGCCGGTGACGCTGTCGGGTACGCCGGAATCCGGCATCATCATGATGGCCGGCATCTATTACGGCTCGATGTATGGCGGCTCCACCACCTCGATCCTGGTCAACATCCCCGGAGAAGCCGCCTCCGTCGTCACCTGCATCGACGGCCACGAGATGGCCAAGCAGGGCCGCGCGGGCCCGGCGCTTGGCATTTCCGCGTTCGGCTCGTTCATCGCCGGCACATTTGCCTTGATCGCGCTGATGCTGGTTGCGCCAAAGCTCGCCAGCGTCGCAATTGCATTCGGTCCGGCCGAATATTTTTCGCTGATGGTGCTGGGGCTGGTGGTCCTGACTTTCCTGACGCAGGGATCGATGGCCAAGGCGCTGCTGATGGCCTGCATCGGCGTCGTGCTTGGATTGGTCGGGCTTGACAGCATCACGGCGATGCCGCGGCTGACGTTCGGCCGCCTGGAGCTGATCGACGGCATCGGACTCGTTCCGGTCGTGATGGGGCTGTTCGGTATCGCCGAAGTGCTGCTCAATACCGAGCAGGTGATCAAGCGCGACGTTATCAACACCAGGATCACGCACCTCCTGCCGAACAAGGCGGACTGGAAGGCCAGCCTCGGGCCGGTATCGCGCGGCACAGTCCTTGGATTCTGCCTCGGCATCCTGCCGGGTGGCGGCGCGGTAATCTCGTCCTTTGCGTCCTACGCACTGGAGAAGCGGCTCTCCAAGACCCCGGAGCGGTTCGGCAAGGGCGCCATCGAGGGCGTCGCCGGTCCGGAATCGGCGAACAACGCCGCCGCCGGCGGTGCCTTCATTCCGCTGATGACGCTCGGAATCCCGCCGAACGTGGTGATGGCGCTGTTGCTCGGCGCCTTCGTCATTCACGGCCTGCAGCCGGGCCCGCTGCTGATCACGCAGAATCCCGGCCTGTTCTGGGGCATCGTCGCCAGCATGTATATCGGCAATCTGATGCTGCTCGTGCTCAACCTGCCAATGATCGGGATGTGGGTGCAGCTGTTGAAGCTGCCATACAACGTGCTGTTCCCGCTGATCATCCTGTTCACTATCATCGGTGTCTACTGCTCCAGCAACAATGTCTTCGATGTGTACGTGATGATCGCTTTTGGCGTGATCGGCTATTTCATGCGCAAGCTCGGCTACGAGCCGGCGCCGCTGGTGCTCGCCTTCGTGCTCGGGCCGATGCTGGAAAACAATCTGCGCAAGTCGCTGATCCTCTCGCAAGGCGACCTGATGACCTTTGTCGAGCGGCCGATCTCGGCGGCATGTCTCGCGTTCGCACTGGTGCTGCTGATCGGCCCACTGCTGCCGGCGCTGCGGAGGAAGCGCGAGCTGGTCGCGCTGGATGAGGGCGCATGAGGGGCAACGCTGAAGCGCGATGAGATGAGGATGAATCATCATCTCGCTTTAGGTTATTATTTGAGCATGATCTTTTCGGAAAACCGCTTCACACTTTTCCGGATCATGCTCTAGGCCAGCGCCAGGCGGCGTGTCGTCACCAGCGCCGCAAGGCTCAGGACGGCAACGGCGGTGAGATAATATCCCGGCGCAAGCTCGCCGATCAGGGCGAAGCCGCCGAGCCAGGTCATGATCACTGGTCCCATCCCGCCGAACGCAGCGACGCCGATGTTGTAGCTGAGGCCAAGACCGGTGGCACGGGTCGCCGGCGGAAACAGTTCCGACATCAACGCGGCGAGCGGCCCGTAATAGAGCGCCTTCAAGATGCCGAGCCAGAGCACGCCGAGCAGGATGAATCCCGGCGTCGGGCTTCCCGTCAGCAGCAGGAATGCCGGAAAGATCGACACCAGGAGCAATACGCCGAACGCGATCATATGCGTGGTGCGGCCGATCCGGTCGGAGACCAGGCCGGCGATCGGCGCCAGGAACATGACGGCAGTCTGCGCGGCAAGCGAGGCGATGAACCCGACCGACGGCGGCAGATTGAGCGTCTTCACCACATAGGTCGGCATGTAAACGATGAGGTAATTGACCGCGGTGGAGACCGCAAGCGCACCGATTGCGAGCAGCACCGGCAGCTTTTGGTGCAGCAAGACCTCGCTCACGGGCGAGCTCCGTTCAGCGGCCGGCGGCGGCGTCGCATCATCGATACGATTGCGGATGTAGATGCCAACCGGTCCGATCAGCACGCCGAACAGGAACGGCAGCCGCCAGCCCCACGACTGCAGGTCTGCCGGGCTCATCCATGATGTCAGCAGCGCGCCGAAGCCCGCCCCGAGCAATCCGCTCAGTCCCTGGCTGGCGAACTGCCAGCTTGCGACAAAACCGCGCCGCTCCGGCATGTGCTCGACCAGGAACGCCGTCGAACTGCCGAACTCGCCGCCGGCGGAGAAGCCCTGCACCAGGCGGGCGAGCAAGACCCCGATCGGCGCGAGGATGCCGATCGTGTCATAAGTCGGCATCAAGGCCAGCGTGAGCGTTCCCGCTGTCATCAGCATGATCGACGCCATCAGCGACGCCTTGCGGCCATGGCGGTCGGCATAAGTGCCAAGCATGACGCCGCCGATCGGCCGGATCAGGAACGACAACCCGAAAGTGCCGAAGGTCAGTAGCAGCGATGTCGTCGGATCATTGTTCGGGAAGAATGCTCTTGAGACATAGACGGCGAAATAGGCGTAGACCGAGATGTCATACCATTCCAGGGCATTGCCGATCGAGGTCGCGACGATCAGGCGTGTGATGTTCTTCTTCCTCGTCCCGACGCCGGCGCGCGAGTCAAGCGACGCAGATACGGTCATCACCACGGCCTTTCTGAGAGAGTTGGGTGTTGGCCCCTCAATTCGTCATTCCGGCTGTCCCGGGCATGACGCCAGTGGAAGCATCTCGTTACAATTTCCGTGCCATCTCGCCGAGGTCCCAGAACAGGCCGGCCATGATGGCGAGCGCCTCCTCGGTGACCGGCAGCAGGATGTGCTCGTCGGGTGCGTGCTGTGAGCAGCCGGGATAGGAATGCGGCACCCAGATCGTCGGCAGGCCCAACCCTTCCGAAAACACGTCGTTTGGCAGCGAGCCGCCGAAATTCGGCAGCACCGCCGGTGCCTTGCCGGTGGTCTTGCGGATGGAGTCCGCGGTCCAGTCGATCCAGGGACTGTCCATGTCTGTCCGCGACGCCGCAAAACGCTGGGCGCCGCTGACTTCGACCATCGGGAAACCATTGGCGTGCAGATGCGCGCGCACGGCGTCAATGATTTGTTCATGCCTGGTGCCGACGACAAAACGAAGCTGCAGCACCGCGTTCGCATGCCCCGGGATCGCATTCGCCGGGCTTGCGATATTGCCCGAGGACATCGCCAGCACCTCCAGCGTGTTCCAGGCGTAGAGCCGCTCGGCGGGCGAAAGCCCCTCCTCGCCCCAGTCTGGCGATAGCGCCGGTTCGTCCGCGCCCGGGTCGACCTTCACATCCGCCAGCGCTGCACGGACCCGGTTCGAGATCGGCGGCGGCTTCAAGGCCTCCAGCTTCATCCGCCCCTTGCCGTCGACCAGGCTCGCGATCGCGTTCGCCAGGATGGTGGCGGGATTGGCGAGCACGCCGCCCCAATTGCCGGAATGATGCCCGCCCTCGCGCAGGTTGACATCGAGATGGATGCGGTTGCCGCCGCGACAGCCGAGAAAGATCGTCGGCCGCTCGGCCGAAAGCCGCGGCCCATCGGACGCCAGGAACAGATCGGCCTTGAGTTCCTCACGATGCGCTTCGCAGACCGCTCGCAGGTCGGGCGAGCCGATCTCCTCCCCGGTCTCAACGATGAATTTCACGTTGAAGCCGAGCCGGCCGCCGCGGGCCTCCCGCACGGCACGCAGCGCCGCGATGTTGATGCTGTGCTGGCCCTTGTTGTCGGCGGTGCCGCGGCCATAGACGCGATCGCCCTTGATCGTGGTCTTCCAGGGATCGAGATTGTCGCGCCATTCGCCGATCATGCCATCGACGACGTCGCCATGGCCGTAGGTGAGCACGGTCGGGCGCGAGGCGTCCTCGATATATTCGGCCAGCAGATACGGGCCCTTGCCCGTCGGCGGTTCGATCAAACGAGTCTTGAAGTCGAGTTCGGCCAGCGCAGGCTGAAGGTTATCAGTCAGATAGGCGCGCAGCGCGGCGCCGCTGGCAGGATTCTGGCTCTCGGTCCGGTAGCCGACACGTTGATCGAGTTCGCGAAGAAACTCGCCCGATTGAAAATGCTGTCGAACGCGACCAATCGCGTCACCCCTGTCAGCCATAACGTTCCCTTTCGCCGCGCCTTGTCGACCGAAATATTCTCTCGACCTCATTATCGGGATACGCCGTATGCTGGAAGTGGCGCGGCGACGTCGGGTTCTGCTAAAATTGCATTCGGCACGCCACAAATGAGCATCGAAGGCTACCAATCATGACGAAGCAAATCCGGCTCAACGCCTTTGCCATGAACTGCGTGGCGCATCAGTCGCCGGGATTGTGGACCCATCGGCGCGACCGCACCGCGGAGTACAACCGGCTGCCCTACTGGCTCGATCTTGCCAGGACGCTGGAGCGCGGCCGGTTCGACGGCTTGTTCCTCGCCGACGTGCTCGGCGTCTACGACGTGTTCGGCGGCGGCCCGGACGCTGCGCTGCGCAACGCCGCGCAGACGCCGGTGAACGATCCCCTGCTGCTGGTTCCGGCGATGGCCGCGGTGACCAAGCATCTCGGCTTCGGCGTCACCAGCAATCTCTCCTTCGAGCCGCCCTACACATTCGCGCGGCGGATGTCGACGCTCGATCATCTGACCGAAGGCCGCGTCGGCTGGAACGTGGTGACCGGTTATCTCGACTCGGCCGCGCGCGGCGCCGGAAAGGACAAGCAGACCGCGCATGACGACCGCTACGATGTCGCCGACGAGTATATGGAAGTGGTCTACAAGCTCTGGGAAGGATGCTGGGAAGATGACGCCGCGATCCGCGATCGCACGCGCAGCATTTTCGTTGATCCCGCCAAGGTACATCCGGTCAGGCACGAGGGGAAGAATTTCCGCCTCAACGCGCTTCACTTGAGCGAGCCGTCGCCGCAGCGCACGCCGGTGCTTTATCAGGCCGGCACCTCGCCGCGCGGCCGCCAGTTCGCCGCGGAGCATGCCGAATGCGTGTTCATGTCGGGACCGTCAGCGAAAGTGATCGCGCCGCGCGTTTCCGCCATCCGCGAGCTTGCCGCGCAAAAGGGACGGAATCCGGCCGAGATCCTGATGTTCAGCATGATGACTGTCATCCTCGGCCGCACCGAGGCCGAGGCGAAAGCAAAGTATGAAGAGTATCGCCGCCACATCAGCCACGAGGGCGCGCTGACCCTGATGTCCGGCTGGACCGGCGTCGATTTCTCCACCTACGACCTCGACCAGGAGGTCCGTCATGTCCACAACGACGCCGGCCGCACCGCGATGGACAACATCACCCGCGCCGATCCTGATCGCATCTGGACCGTGCGCGAGGTCGCCGAGCATGTCGGCATCGGCGGCATTGGCCCGGTCATGGTCGGTACGCCGGAAAAGGTCGCCGATGACATCGAGCGCTGGTTCGAGCAGACCGACGTCGACGGCCTCAACGTCGCCTTTGCGATCTCGCCCGGCGATTTCGAGGATATCGCCGACATGCTGGTGCCGGAGTTGACCCGCCGCGGCCGGTACAAGCAGGACTATGTGACAGGCACACTGCGCGAGAAACTGTTCGGCGCCGGCCGCGCGCGGCTGACGGACGAGCATCCCGCGAGCCGCTATCGCATCAAGCCCCACGCCGCGGCAGCGGAGTAGATTGTCGAATCGTAGGGTGGGTAGAGCGCAGCGAAACCCACCATCGGTGCAGCTTGCAACCAAGTTGGTGGGTTTCGCCGCGCTCTACCCACCCTACGATTCGTGGCTTAATTCACCGCGTTGCTGACCACCACCTCGATCAGCTTCGTGCCGGGCCGGCTGAACGCCGACCGCATTGCACCCTTCAGCTCACGGGGATCGGTGATCCGTATCGCTTCCAATCCAAGCGACTTCGCGACGCCGGTAAAATCAACCGGCGGATCGACGAAATCCATGCCGACATAATGGTCGTCGCCGTGGAAGGCGAGCAGGCGCTGCTTGATGATGCGGTAGCCGCCATTGTTGACGATGACGAAGGTCAGCGGCAGCTTGTGGTTGGCCGCCGTCCACAGCGACTGGATCGAGTACATCGCGCTGCCGTCGCCTGAAAAGCACACCACCGGCCGCTGCGGATTGGCGAGGCTGACGCCGACCGACGCCGGCAATCCCCAGCCGATGCCGCCGGAGGCAAGCGCGTGATAGCCATAGCGGTCGCGGTGCGGGCGCAGCGCGATCACGTGGCGCGACGAGGTCAGGCCTTCATCGACCAGGATCGCGTTGTCGGGCATCGCCTCGACCACCTGCAGCGCCAGCCAGTCGGGATCGATCGGCGAGGTGCCCTCGGCTTTCGAAATCTGCTCGACGAGGGCCTTGCGCTTCGCGGTCCAGTTCTTCGAAGCCAGCGCCGCAACGCCCTGCTTCGCCCGCGTCTCAAGCGCGCCGCCGGCGGCCGCCTTCAGCGCCGGGATCAGCGCGCGCAGGGTTTCCTTCACGTCAGCCTTCAGGGCGATCTCTGCGCCGTAGTTCTTGGCGAGATCCCAGTCGACCAGGCCGACCTGCACGATCCCGAGCCCATCCGGCAGCGGATCGATCTCGCTATAAACAGACATCCGCAGCGGATCACCGCCGAGCGCTATAATGAGGTCGTAAGGCGCCAGCGTCTCGCGCGCCAGCTTCTGCACCCGCGCGATCGCGCCCATGAAGCACGGGCTTTCGGAGAGGAAGTGCGCGCCATAGGGCGTGGACGATTGATAGGCCGGCGCGCCAAGGACTTCCGCGAACTCGGCGGCTTCCTGCAGCGCATCGCTTTTGACGATCTCGTCGCCGGTGACGATCACCGGCCGCTCCGCTTTCAGGATGCGCGCGACCAGCGCCTGGAGTGATTCATCCGACGGCTTCACGCGCGTGTCGACGCGGGTCGCCCGGCCGAGCTCGATGCCGGCTTCGGAATTGAGGATATCGCCGGGCAGCGAGATGAACACCGGCCCGGTCGGCGGCGTGGTCGCGACCTTCGCGGCGCGCCGCACGATGCGCGGCAGGTCTTCCAGGCGCGTCACCTCGACCGCCCATTTCACCAGCGGCTCCGCCATCTGCACCAGCGGCCCATAGAGCACCGGCTCGGTCAATCCGTGGCCCTGCTCCTGCTGGCCGGCCGTGAGGATCAACGGTGTGCCGGTGAATTTGGCGTTGAACAGCGAGCCCATCGCGTTGCCGAGGCCGGGCGCGACATGGACGTTGCAGGCGACGAGCTTGCCGGAGGCGCGGCTGAACCCGTCGGCGATCGCCACCACCAGGCTCTCCTGCATCGCCATCACATAGGTGAGGTCGGGATGGTCCTTCAGTGCATGCATGATCGGCAATTCGGTGGTGCCGGGATTGCCGAACAGATGCGTGATGCCCTCGTCCTTCAACAGCGCCAGGAAAGCCGAGCGCCCGGTAATGCGGTTCTTCATGTCTCCTCCTACCCTCGGACTCGTTGGCGCGCGCGATGAGGCATCATGACCAAACTTGCGGGCCTCGAGCAATCGCACCTGCGCTCATGGCTGCCTTGCGCAGAGGCTTGCGAACTTGGCTAGGGCCTGTACCCATAAAACGACAGATGTTCGCTTTTGGAGCTAAAGCAGACATGCGCTGGTCATCGCGGAATTTCGCCTTTTGACCCGTATCGGGCCTTCGCGTCGGCCCGCGCTCTGCGCGGATGGTAATCAGAGACGGCGCAGGCAGATCACAACCGATTGTCCGGGCGCACAGGCAACGTGAAGGCAAAAACAGCCCCTTTGGGCTCGGCCCCGGTTGCCCACAATCGTCCTTCGTGCGCCTCAATGATTGAGCGGCAGATCGAGAGACCCATTCCCAAACCGCTCGACTTGGTCGTGTAGAAGGGATCAAAGAGATGATCGATGCTCTCGGGCGCCATGCCGGGGCCCGAATCCTGCACCGCGATTCGTATTTCTTTCTGGTCGGCTCTGTCCGCGTTGATTAGCAGCTGTCGCGTCCCTTCGTCTGAGCCGCTCATCGCTTCGACGGCATTGACAATCAGGTTGAGGACGACTTGTTGCAGTTGGACTCGATCCCCTTGAACAGGCGGCAGCCCCTCGGCAAGCTGCGTCTGAACGGAAACATGGTTCTTGGCCGCTTCGAGTCGGGTCAGTGCAACGACCTCGAGGATCATTTCGTTGATAGCCAATGCGTCCCTTCGCGGAGGGGCCTTCTTGACCAGCGCGCGTGTCCGGTCGATGACGTCGCTGGTCCGGAGGCCCGCCTGCACGATAGCGTCGAACGCTTGCCTGGCCTCGTCCAGATTTGGCGGTTGGACACGGAGCCAATTCAAGCCGGCGTTGGCGCAAGCGACGACCGCTGCGAGCGGCTGCTTGATTTCGTGGGCAATCGATGCCGTCAGGTGGCTCATCGTTGCGACGCGGTTCGCGTGCGCGAGTTCCATCTGTGCCTGAGTGTATGCCCGTTCGGCTCTCTTCTGAGCGGTCAGGTCGAGCACGAAGGCAACACCTTCCTCTGACGCTTCTTCGAACATCGCCATTCCGACCAGTACCGGCACGCGGCCACCGTTCCTTTGGACGTATTCTGTCTCGTAGGGATGGACCACTCGGGTCGCCTTTAGCTCGGCCAAGCGTTGCTCGTCGACACTGCGCATTTCGGTGGGAGTCAATTCCGTCCAGCCCAGGCGCTTGGAGACGAGATCGTCGCGGCTGTATCCAGTAATGCGGAGAAAGGCTTCATTCGCGTCAACGAGCCGACCGTTAGGACCCCAGATGAAGATACCGACGACGTTGGCGTCGATCAGGCGACGCACTTTCGCCTCCCGTCTTTGAAGTTCGACGAGAAGTTCGATGAAGCCGATAGACATGGAAATCATCGCGAACAGAATGACCAGCCAGTTGAGGTCGCGATGAAGAGCCTCCATGGCCTTCCTTGCTTCACCCACCCCAGTGACCATCGGAAGCACGTACATGGTCGCGAGGTCGGCCGCATAAAATAAAGCAACAACCAGCAGTCCCAAGTTGATGAGCAGCAGGCTGATTCGCGGCCGTTCGAAGCGCTTTCCATGACTGATCAGTCGGCAACGCCATATGCCATAGACGATAACTGCTATGATCAGGAGATCGATAGCCGTCATCAGAGGCACGGAATCCGAGATCATGGCTTCGTCCGAAACTCGCGGCCGAATGAACTTAGCCGATCGTGTCGCATGCGCAGAACGTTAATCTAGTCTCAATTATTCGGAACAGCTAGCGGGTGCTCGCACTCTGTGACCGACGAAATGTCCGGTCATGGCCCCCTTTGAGACATGCCGGCGTACACTGAGATTGTCTGCTTATCGGGAAGACCGGAAGTGACCGCCAGCAGGTGAAGACGCCGCTTGTGACCCAAGGCGGAAATATGCGCTGGTTGGTCTGAAGCTGGGAGGCCGTTACGCGCACCTGGCCGGCGCGTGCAATCGATCATCTGGCGCGGTCCCGAGCGCCAGCGTGGGCGCACGGTCACGAACGCCACGCGCCGTGGTCCTCGGCCCTACGGGAACGTCACGCCGAAAGCAGCCGGATCGGGCTTCTCGCCTTTCCGGGGCACCAACAAACGCTCCAGCCCACCCGGCACGTAGGTGGCCAGCAGGGTCGCTTGGTCGCCGACCACTTCGATCGTATGCGGCACACCACGGGGAAGAGCCGCGTATGAGCCTGCCCCCACCTCAACGCGGGAATCGCCGACCCGCGCGATTAGCCGCCCCTCAACCACGTAGACTAGCTCGTCCTCGCGCGAGTGAATGTGCATCGGAGGCTCCTCTCCAGCTCGCACCGTCCACAAGACAGCGCCATATTCGCCTCCGGACTGGCTGCTCTCCACTTTAATCTCGATGCTCGAGCCTCCGCTCGTGGTCACCTTCTCGCCACCGTGGGGCGGCGTTAGAACCGGCTTCTGGACTGACATTTGTAGCCTCCTGATTGTGCGCCGGATGAGCCCGGTACCGTGTAAGCATGAAATTCCGCGCGGCAAATGGGAAATGACGTCACGCGATGAAGTCAATAACCGCGCGTTATGATGGCCGTTCGCCTTCCGCTTCGGACTCGCGTGCACTCGAGGCCGACTGCTTTTGGCCCATCGCGACGGATTTGGCAGGTCTCGCTCTGGTCTCTCGGAGGCAGAACTGACGTTATTTGCTCGCCGCGAGCATTACGGTTCGTGACCCAGAGCCGACGTTCAGGGGAACGCAACGAGGTCGTCGCAATCCTCTACTCACTCAAAGGACAGGTCATCCGCGTCTGACCAATGCAGCGTCCCAGCTAGCTGTTGCGGTCGCAATCAACGCGTGATCCGCAGCGTATCTCACCGCTGTCTCGTCGGACGGGCGCAGCGCTATGCGAGCGCCGCGGTTGATGGGCGCGCGCTCCTGCAAACTCCAAAACTCACGCTTTGGACGCGGATCCCTGACTGCGGCTCAGGCGTATTGGACTGAATAGGTTCCTTCGTATACCATCGCGTCGCGGCTAAACGGCTAGCCGGAGGAGGAAAGCGATGCCCCAGAATGTGAAGCAGATGTTGGCGGAAGCGAATGCTGTAGTCCCGAAGTTGTCTCCTGCTGAAGCGGCTGAGAAACTGCGGTCGCCGGAGGTGCTGGTCGTCGATGTTCGTGATCCGACCGAGGTTCAGCAAACAGGTAAGCTCAAAGGTGCTCTGAACGTGTCACGCGGCATGTTGGAGTTTCGCGCCGACCCCGAAAGCCCCTATTACAATCCAGCGTTCAACAAAGACAAGACGATCCTTTTGCATTGTGCGTCAGGTGGTCGTTCTGCACTTGCCGGAAAAGCCCTTCAGGAGATGGGTTATACGAAGGTTTTCAACATTGGGGGGTTCAAAGAACTTGCCGAAGCGGGGATTGAGGCGGAATCGGCGACGTAAGGAATGTCTGCTCCTGGGCCCTAACGCGAAGGCCGGCATGGCTCTCGAATCGTCTGATTATCGTGGTAGACCGGAACTTGCCGGCTTTCAAAACGGCGCTTTTGACTCAGAGCTGGCGTCGGCTGCCTCGTAAACGCGCTCGCTGCTCGAACCCGCTCGAACCCGCTCGAATTACATCAGAGCGCGATCCGAATGGCGGTGGTCTTCGCACACGTTAATCGCTCTTTGGTACTGCCTGCATCAGGAGTGCAAGCGCTTTCCTGAAGCTCGCCGCTCCAGGCGCGGCACCCTTGTAGTGCCCCATGCGCACGACGGTTAGATCGTGCGACGGAATAATGAGCGTGGTCTGCCCACCTGCGCCTGCCATGTAATAGGCATCCTTCGGTACCGGAAACGTGCCGTTACCGTTGATCCAGAAGAAGGCGCCATAGATCGGCTGCCCGTCGGCTTTCCAGGCAGGCGCAGGCGTGCTCGCGAATTTGACATAGCCCTCTGGAAGAATCCGTTCGTCGTTCCAAACACCATCCTGAAGATACAAATTTCCAAGACGCGCCCAGTCGCGTCCGGACCCCAAATCATATCCCTGCCCGAGAAAGTTTCCAAATGGATCGGTTTCGATCACCATCGTGCGGATGCCGATCCTGTCGAACAACGCACGCTGCGGGAACGATAGATAATCCTCACCACGTTTCTCCACTGCCAGTCGGATCAGATAATTGATCATCACCGGATCCGTGTTGTGGTAGCGGCCGATCGTGTTGGGAGGCCATTGCAATGGGCGCGTTGCCGCGTAGTGACAGGAATCGATGCCTCCGGTGTACAGGTAAACGTGGTCGGGATACGGACCCGAAGGATCGTAATCGGGATCCTGCGGCGCTTTGATCCGGAGTCCGCTCGACATGTGAAGAAGGTCGGCAATCCGGATTTTTGCACGGGGATCATCCGGCGTTTGCCACTCCGGAATCGGTGCCGGCTGCGAGAGGTCGTAGCTGCCCTGTTTCACGAGAATCCCAAAGAGGGCGGCGATCATGCTCTTGCCCATCGACCAGGATTCCAGCGGCGTGTGCGCAGTTATGCCTGGACCGTAACGCTCGGCAATAAGCTGGCCTTTCCACGTGACCACAAAAGCCGCGGTCATCGCTTCGGCCGGCTCGAAGGCTGCGTCCACGGCCTGCTGAAGCTTCGCCGCGTCGATCTCCCGCGGCAGTGGCTCATCGCCCACCACGTCGCCCATCGGCCATCGCTGCGTGGCAGGGTCCGGCAACCCGCTCTTCACGGCAACCGGCTTGAACTTCACGGTCGTTTCGCCGACCGGCAGTGTGACGCAGCCTTGAGAGCCGAGATATTTTGCGGTGCGCGCAATTCCATAGGGAAGCGTGATGTGAACGGCCTGGTTGGCGCGATCGATCACCGGTTTGCCGACTTTTGCCCGTTCCGCGTAGGGGCTCGTGAAATATCCCACATTTTCGGCGGCAAACTCGGGATCAAGTCCCGTAATGAAAACCGCCGAGCACATGACCTTGGCAAACCCCGCCGTATGATGCTCCAGCGGATCCCCGGGAGGCGGCACATAGGGCGTGTCCAGCTCAAGCGATCTTGCACGAGCGATGAGAGCATCTTGGGCGGACAGCGGCTCCCCTGCTGCTGCCATGCAGATGCCCAGAATCGCGACGAGCAGGGCAAGCAAAGCTCTGGTCATGGCCACCTCCCGATCAAAAGACTTTCGTAGGCTACGAATGCTATCGCATTTCACGGGGAAGGATAGGCTGCTCCGGTGCGTGACTACGCAGAGCAGCCAATGTCCGCGCGTGGCCCCAAAGCAGACCGGCTGAAGGCAAGCCCGGATGTCCGATTCCGAGGGTGATGCGGAAATGCCATGCCCATCGGCACTCCTTATGAGTACACGCCCTAGAACATCCCCTCGCGATCGGATCGCTTCTTCTTTTTCGAGCGTTGCCAGACCACGCCGGGGTAACCCTTCAGCGGCACCAGCGGCTCGCCGGTATAAGTCCACTCCTGCAATTCTTCGATGGCGATGTGATAGAGCGGCTGCCGGCCGGTGCGCCCCGAAAACAGCGCGCGCGGAATGTTCACCATGTGCGGCGAGCGGGCGCGTTCGTAAGTTAAGGGCGTCCCGCAGGTCGCGCAGAAGCTGCGCACGGTCTTCGTCGCCTGATCCTCGTAGCGCGTGATCGCATCCTCGCCCGCGGTGATGCGGAACCGCTTGCGCCAGCTCCCGACATAGGTCGCATAGGCCGCGCCATGCGCACGGCGGCTTGGCGCGGAATGATCATGCCACGCCCAGCGCGCCGGCGTGTCGATCTCAAACCGCACTGCGCCGCACAGGCATTGGCCCGACGCGATACCTCCTGCAGCGGCTGCTTTGGCCATCTCGGTTTTCCGTCTCTTCCGTCATTGCGAGGAGCGAAGCGACGAAGCAATCCATCTCTCCTCCCGCGGAGACAAGGATTGCTTCGCTTCGCTCGCAACAACGAATGCCTTACGCCTGCGCCATCTCGTCATGCGCGGGATAATCCGTATATCCCTTCTGCTCGCCACCATAGAAGGTGGCGCGGTTATACGGCGTTATCGGATAGGCGCGCCGCAACCGTCGCGGCAGATCCGGATTGGAGATGAAGATGCGGCCGAAGGCGATCGCATCCGCATGTCCCGCGGCGATTGCGGCATCCGCAGTCTCGCCGGTGAAGCCGCCGGCGGTGATCAGGACGCCGCTCCACATTGGGCGGTACAGCACCATCGCCGACGGCACGTTCTGGTGATTGACCTCGGCGCGGCCGGCGCCCGAGGAGCGCGGCTCGATGAAGTGCAGATAGGCGAGCCCGAGCGGATCGAGCGACTTGATGGCGTGACTGTAAAGCGGCATCGGGTCCGCCTCGCCGCTGCCGTTGGCAATACCGTAAGGCGACAGCCGCACGCCGACGCGGTTCGCACCCCAGACCTCGATCACAGCCTTGGTCACGTCCATCAGGAAGCGCACGCGGTTCTCGATCGAGCCGCCATATTGGTCGGTGCGCAGGTTGCTGCGCGACTGCAGGAACTGCTCGATCAGATAGCCATTGGCGCCATGAATCTCGACGCCGTCGAAGCCAGCCTTCAGCGCGTTCTTCGCGCCCTCGCGGTAGGCGTCGATCACACCGGGAATCTCGCTGGTCTCGAGCGCGCGCGGCGTCTCATACTCGACCACCTTACCCTCCGCCGTCATCGCCTTGAACTCAGAGGAGATCGCCACCGCTGATGGCGCGACCGGCAGCGCGCCACCCGGCTGGAACGAGGAATGCGAAACGCGCCCGACATGCCAGAGCTGCAGGAAGATGATGCCACCCTTGGCGTGCACGGCATCGACCACTTTCCGCCAGCCGGCAATTTGCTGTTCGCTGTAGATGCCGGGAATGCCGGGGCTGCCGAACCCGGTGTTCACGACCGGCGAGGCTTCCGCGATGATCAGACCACCCGGCGTGGCGCGCTGGGCATAATATTCCACATTCAGCGGCCGCGGTGCGAGCGAGGGCTTTTCCGCGCGCATCCGCGTCAAGGGTGCCATCACCACGCGGTGCTGAAGCTGATAGGGACCAACCTTGAGAGGAGAGAACAGCGACGGGAATTTCATGCCTGCCCCAAATTTTGTGTTGTCGTTGCCGGCACTATAGGGGAGGCGCGCGCCGCTGAAAAGCAAGTGGCGAGTAGACTCCCTCTCCCGCTTGCGGGAGAGGGCTGGGGTGAGGGTGTCTCCGCATAGGGACTCCCGGAGTGGAGAGAGCCGCTCACCCGGCGCGGAGCCTGTACTCGGACGGCGCGAAGCGCCGATCCGGGTGCGCCGACCTCTCCCGCAAGCGGGAGAGGTGAACACGTCTCAGGCCGTCTTGATCCAGACCGCCTTGACGTTGAGATATTCCTCAAGGTGCTGCTTGCCGGACTCGCGGCCATAGCCGCTCATCTTGTAGCCGCCGAACGGCACCGCCGGGTCCATCGTCTGGTAGCAGTTGACCCAGACCGAGCCGGCACGTAGCGCGCGGGCGACCTGATGCGCCTTGCTGACATTGGTGGTCCAGACGCCACTGCCGAGCCCGAACATCGTGGCATTGGCGCGTTTGATCAGTTCGTCGGTGTCCTTGAAGGCGATCGCGGAGATGACGGGCCCGAAGATCTCCTCCTGCGCGATGCGCATATTATCTTGCACATTGGCGAACACCGTCGGCTGCACGAAATAGCCTTTTGCCAATGGCCCTTCGGTCAGCCGCGCGCCGCCGGCAAGCGCTCTCGCGCCCTCCTTCTGGCCGATCTCGAGATAGCCACTGACACGGTCCATCTGCTGCTGCGACACCAGGGGGCCGATCTGCGTGTTCGGATCGATGCCGTTGCCGACCTGCAGCTTCTTGCCGAATTCAGCGACGCGGCCGACGAACTCGTCATAGATCTTCTGCTCGACAAAGAGGCGCGTACCGGCGCTGCAGATCTGGCCGGAATTGGCGAACACCGCCATTGCCGCGCCCGGCACCGCCTGATCGAGATCGGCATCGGCGAACACGATGTCGGGCGACTTGCCGCCGAGCTCGAGCGAGACGCGCTTGAGGTTGCCGGCCGAGGCCCGCACGATCGCTTGTCCCGTGATATGCGAGCCGGTGAAGGCGACCTTGTCGACGCCGGGGTGTGAGGAGAGCGCCGCGCCCGCAGTCTCGCCATAGCCCGGCACGACGTTGACGACTCCAGGCGGAATGCCGGCTTCCATGCAGAGCTCGGCAAGCCGCAGCGACGTCAGCGGCGCTTCCTCGGCGGGCTTCAGCACCACCGTGCAGCCGGTCGCGATCGCCGGACCGATCTTCCAGACGGTTGCCGCGAGCGGTCCGTTCCAGGGAATGATCGCCCCGACCACGCCGACCGGCTCCTTCAAGGTATAGGAGAAGATCTCGCCCGGCAGCGAGTTCTCGATGGTCTCGCCATGCAGCGCGGTCGCCTGGCCGGCGTAATAGCGCAGCATGCCGAGCACGCGCAGGCGGTTGCCGCGGGTGCGGCTGATCGGCGCGCCCATATCGAGCGTGTCGAGTTCGGAAAGTTCGTCGAAGTTCTTCTCGACGAGATCGGCAAGCTTGAGCAGCATGTTCTGCCGCTCGAACGGCTTGACCTGGCTCCACGGACCCTCGAAGGCGCGGCGCGCCGCAGTCACCGCGCGGTTGATATCTTCCGCATCGCCTTCGGCCACTGTCGCGAGCAATTCGCCGGTCGCGGGATTGTGGGTCTCGAACTTTTTACCGGAGGCGGCATCGACCCATTGGCCGTCGATCAGCATCTTCTTGTAGGAACCGTCTGCATAGGGATGACGCGTGAGCGGAATTGCCTGCGTGACAGCCATGTTTGCACTCCCTTGATGTTGCCTCGAATTTCGAAGGATTCCAAAACCGTTATATGCGGAACTCTACAACGGTGGGGCGAATCCGTAAAGCAGCCGGCTTGATTGCGGGCAGCGCAGCAATGAAAGCCTCCCATGCAGCTTCGTGCATGGCGAGCCCGCCGTGTTAGCCTAGAGAACCCTGCCACATATTTGTCGGAGACAGACCATGCCTCATCCCACCATGTCGCCAGACCATGTCGCCGTGATCACCGGAGGCGCGTCCGGCATCGGGCTCGCTGCCGCCATGCGCTTCGCCGCTTCGGGCATGAAGGTCTGTGTCGCCGATGTCAGTGCGAACAGCCTGAAGGATGCCGCCACAAAACTGTCATCGGTCGCGCCCGGCGGCGCCGACAGCATCATGACCGAAACCGTCGACGTCAGCCGCTTCGAGGATCTCGTCAAGCTGGAAAGCGCGGTCCAGCAGCGGTTCGGCGGCGCCGACGTCCTGATGAACAATGCTGGCATCCAGCCGGGCAGCCAGATGTTCGGTCCGCGCGAGAACTGGCAGCGGATTCTCGGCGTCAATCTGTGGGGCATCATCAACGGCACGCATGCCTTCGTGCCGCGCATGATCGAGCGCGGGCGCGATGGCCTCATCATCAACACCGGTTCCAAGCAGGGCATCACCACGCCGCCGGGCGATCCCGCCTACAACGTATCCAAGGCCGGCGTGAAAGCCTTCACCGAGGCGTTGCAGCATGAATTGCGCAACACGCCCGGCTGCCGCCTCAGCGCGCATCTGCTCATCCCCGGTTTCGTCTTCACGGGCCTGACCGCACGCGGCCGCGCCGAGAAACCGGCCAGCGCCTGGACGGCGGAGCAGACGATCGACTTCATGATCGAGCGGCTGGACGCGGGCGACTTCTACATTCTTTGTCCCGACAATGACGTGCCGCGCCAGCTCGACGAGCGGCGAATCCTCTGGGCGGCCTCCGACATCGTCGAGAACCGTCCCGCGCTCTCGCGCTGGCATCCGGATTATGCGGATGCATTTGCCGCGTTCGTGAAGAACACATGAGTGCGAGCACACGCGATCGTGCGCCGTCTGTAAACTGGAATTTAGAAAGTCTCGCGCGGAGTTGAGCGGCGCGCGCGTCGCGATCTTCCGAATGATCGCCACTTCATCAGTATCGCGGGCTGGGTGCGATTCTGACGGAGTGGTGTGATGTTACGCAAGATGGTTATCGCATTGTTGGCGGCTGCATCGGTTGGTCTTGCGGCGGCGCCAACGGTGGCGTTGGCGCGTGGTGGTGGCGGAGGCGGCGGCCATGGTGGCGGCTTTGGTGGAGGCGGCGGCTTCCACGGCGGCGGTTTTGGCGGCGGCGGTGGCTTCCGCGGTGGTGGATTTGGTGGCGGTGGATTCCATGGCGGCGGATTTGGCGGTGGCGGATTCCATGGCAGCGGATTTGGCGGTGGCGGATTCCATGGCAGCGGATTTGGCGGTGGTGGATTCCATGGCGGCGTCGGTGGATTCCACGGCGGATTTGCCGGCGGAGGCTTCCACAACGGCTTCGGCGGCTTTCATCACGGCTTCGGCGGATTCCATGGTGGCGGCTTCCACGGCCGCGGTTTCCATGGACGGCGCTTCGCCTTCGGCACAGGCTTTGGCCTCGGCCTGTATTCGCCGTATTATTATGACGACTATGCCTACGACTCTCCGTACGGCTACGACTATCCGTATTATGGCTACGGCGATACCTATTACGACAACGGCAATTGCTACGTCACAAACCGTCGTATCCACACCACGCACGGCTGGCGTACGCAGCCGGTGCAGGTCTGCGGCTGATGGCTCGTCGCAAAACCATGAGGCCGGCAATCTCCGCCGGCCTCAAACTTTCTCCGGCGTCAGCGCCAGCAGCCGCCGCACCAATGCGAGCGCGGTCTCAGTAGCGGGGTCGGCTGATGTGACGGGCACGGCGAGCACGATCAGGTCGATCGGATCGTGCGAGAGCACGATCACATGCGTGGCGCTGCTCGCCGTGACCAGCGACAGCACGCGCTCGACCGCGGGGTCATCAGACTGATATCCCCAGGGCGCGTCGGACCGGCGCAGCACCCGCTGTGTCGCGAAGAACTCGCGCAGCAGCAGCGGATCGTAGCTGGCGAGCTCGACCTCGCGGTAGCGCCGGGCATGCTCGAAAATCGGATGCCGCGCCAGTTCGGCGATCAGCTCGTCACGTGTCCTCGCCGGGGACGCCGCAGCCGCATTCAACACCCCCGGCTCCTCCGCCTCGAACACCGCCCGCAGCGTATCCGTCATCAGGGCGATCGTGAGCACGCCTGCGATCGCGACCGCGCAGAAACGCATGATCTGCGCCGCATCGACATCATTGGCGATGAAGGCGGCGGCGATGCCCAGCAGCGCAGCGCTGCCAAGCCGCAAGGCCATTAGCGTCAGCCCGTGACGCCGCGTCTCGGCGCCGCCGCCCGCGATCAGGATCACGGTCACGGTGAGCAGCGCGCCGAGCGCACCGAGCCGGACCGGGATGTCCGGAAACAGCGTGCGGAAATCCGTGATCACGAACGGAATCACGATCAGCGCGCCGGCCGCGAGGCGTCCAATACTGCGGTTTTCGGACGCCATCAACGATGCGCGGTCGCGGCGCGCGAGCAATAAGGCGCAGACGATGAAGCCCGCAAGCTGGAACAGCGACAGCGAGGCGCCATAGGCCGTCGTGAACCGGGCGAGCCCGAGCGCGCCGCCAAGGCCGAGCAGGATGCCGCCGAGCACGGCCAGCATCTTCACCACGCGCGGCGCATGCCGCCGCAGCATGCCCTCGGTCACAACCAGCGCGCCGAGCGGGATCAGCGCCGCCGGAACGAGCGAAAGGCGATCCAGCACGTCGCTGCCGCTCCACCACGCCACACCGCGCACCAGGAACAGGAGCGCGATCACGCCGAGCGCGAACAACAGCCGCCGCGTCAGCGGACTATTCGGGTCGCGCCAGTAGAACGTCATCATTGCCACGCAGAGCCCCATCGCGCCGCAGAGATTGACGATGGAATCGGCGATGATTCCGGGATTCATCAGCGACTGCCTTTCTCGTCGCGAGAACGCGGCCGCAGCGAGCCGAACGCACGCGTATCGTCCATCCAGTAGAAGAACGGCAGCACCAGCCGCTGCAGCGCCAGCATGGCCAAGGTGGCAATCAGCGCCGGCAGCGAGCCTCCCGGCACCTCGCTCATGAGATAGCGCCGGGCGCCGGCCAGATCGATGCGGCCGAGCTGCAGCACGTCATCGCCGCGCACATAGTCGAGCTCGCGGGCGCAGAATTCGTTGTAGATTTCGTTGCGGTGCCTTGGCGCAATCTCGAAGCTCTTCTTCAGCGCATCCGAGCCGCCGGTATAGGCATTGGTGATGACGAATCGTTCATCGTCAAAGCCGGCCTCGGCGCCGACACCGAACACCGCGCGGTGATGCGCCATGATCCCGCGTGCGAGCTGCAGATGCGCAAAACTCCGCCGCGCGCCGGATAGCGGCGACGGATACACATCGGAAAACGTCTCAGAGACCATGCCGACCACCGCGGGCACCTGCGTGACATTGGAAATCCATTTCGGACGCAAGCCGTCGCGCGCGAACAGCACCAGTGCGGTCATGCCGTAGAGCACCCAGGACAGCCCCTGCCCGCGCACATCGGGGTCGATCATGACAAGCCCCAGATGCGTCACCTCGATCGGAGCGCCGTCAAGATCGATCTCCATCACCGACAGTGCATTGAACGCGATCGGCCGTCCGGTTTCCTCCTCGGAGATCAGCGTAACGATGGCGCGCGCCAGACGCTCGGGCTTGCCGGAGAAGATGCCGTAGGTCAGGCTCTGCTGCGGCAGCGTCTTGGCGGCGATGGAGCGCAGCTGCGAGACCAGCGCCTCCAAATCGTCCGGCGGCAGCGAGATGCCCGGACGTTCGACGATCCGCGTGCGCAGCCCCGCATGCGTCCGCAGGGTGAGATCGATATTTGGCTGCGATAACGCCTTGAGCCAGAAGGTGGCGTGGCCGGGCAGGCGCGCCAGTGCAGCGCCGGCCCTGCCAAAACCTTCGCGCAAGCGCGAGGCCGAAATTGCACTCCGAGAAGACGCCATGCCGCCTCCCCGCTATCGGGCTTCACCAATCAACACTCGTGGTGAGATAGCCTCTCATCCAGAGATCGACAGCAGGAAGAACACGCGCCGCGGAAAAGCGTGAAAACGGTTTTTGAACATTTGCCTGCTCCCTGTTATGAGCATTGCTCACCATGTCTTTGTAGCGCCGGCTTGGGCGCGGTTCAATGTGGTTCAATATCGCGGGCAACGCGCAAGAAATTGGTTAGCAGATGTCCAAGGCGCTGGAACGACGAGCTAAGAACCGCGACCGGCTGATCGCGGCGGCAGAGCGCTCGATTGCTGCCAGCGGATTGGCCGGCCTGAAGACGCGCGATCTCGCCAGCGAGATCGGCATCGCCAATGGCGCGGTCTACAACTTGGTCGACGACGTCGACGAACTGATCCTGCGGGTGGGATCGCGTACGCTGACGCGGCTCGACAAAGTCCTCACCGCGGCTGAGCGCGACGGCCCGGCGGATCCGGCCGCCACGTTGGTCCGCATCGCGGTCGCCTATTGCGATTTCGCGGTCGACAATCTCGAGCTATGGCGCGCATTGTTCGAGCACCGGATGGCGCCGGGCAAGTCGGTCCCGGACTGGGCGATCTCCGAGCAGATGGACATGTTCCGCCACATCTACCGCCCGCTCGCCGCGCTCTTTCCCGCCCGCTCGCTCGAGCAGCTCAGCGTCACCGCCCGCAGCCTGTTCTCCGCCGTCCACGGCATGGTCGCACTGGGATTGGAGCACAAGCTGATCGCCGTGCCGATCGAAGCGCTGCGCAGCGAAGTCGCCACCATCGTCCGCGCGATGGTCGAGGGGTTGACGAAGACGGCGAATTCGTAGGGTGGGCAAAGCGCAGCGTGCCCACCATTGCGAGCGGAATCGGTAGTGGTGGGCACGTCGCTGTGCTCCTTAGCCCACCCTACGGCACTACACCTCGACCACGACGTAATTGTCTTCGACGTGCACCGGGAACGTCTCCGCCACGTATGGCCCCTTCTGCAACTCCTCGCCGCTCTCGACCGCAACCGGATAGGAGCGCACTTTCACCCGCTTCGGATCAAACCAGCTCTGGCCGTTGCGCATGTCGAACTCCCAGCCGTGCCACGGGCACCGCAACAATTCGCCGACGCGGTCGCGCTGGTAGACGCCGGGCTCCGGCGAGCTCAGGCGTGCGACGCAGGCCGCCTTCGCCAGCGGCGCGCCCTCGTGCGGGCAGCGGTTCAGCAGCGCGAAGAATTCGCCGTTGACGTGGAACACGACGATGTCGCGGCCCTCGACGCCAACGACCTTGTTGCCGCCGGGCGGGACGTCAGAGGTGCGGGCGACGATGTGACGGGCCATGTTCAGAGCTTGTAGACTGCGCGGGCGTTGGCGTCGAAGATCTTGCGGCGCTCGGTCTCAGTCAGCGGCGTCTTGAACGCGTAGCGCGCGTCGTCATAGTCCCAATGCGGATAGTCCGAGGAGAATAGAAGCCGATCGACGCCGATCCATTCGATCAGGGAGCGCAGATGTTTTGCTTCATCCGGCTCGTCGATCGGCTGGGTCGTGAACCAGAAATGCTCCTTCACATATTCGCTCGGCTTCCGCTTCAGATGCGGCACTTCGCTGCGGAAGCGTTCGAAATGCTGGTCCATCCGCCAGGTCGCAGGCGGGATCCAGCCGAAGCCGCCCTCAATGAACACGATCTTCAATTTGGGAAAGCGCTCCGGCACGCCTTCAAGCACCAGGCTGGTCAATTGCGCCGCGACCGTGTGCGCGTTCGACTGGTGCTCCTCGCAATAATAGGACGGCCAGCCGCCGCCGGTTGGCGCGTGCCCGCCATAGCCGCCGACATGGATGCCGAGCGGCAAGCCTAATTCCTGCGCCCGCGCATAGATCGGCCAGTAGCGGCGGCGGCCGAGCGGCTCGTTGGCGCGCGGCGAGACGTTGATCTGGATGTATTCGCCGGTCTTGGCGCAGCGTTCGATCTCCTCGATCGCAAGCTGCGTGTCGTCCTGCCCGACCAGGATAGACGCCTTCAGGCGGGGATCGCGGTGCGACCAGAACGCGAGCTGCCAGTCATTGATGGCGCGCTGGATCGCGGCGCCGAATTCGAGATTCTGCTGCGAGAAGATGAAGAGGTCGAGCACCTGCAGGATGCCAAACTCGATATCGAGCGGATCGAGATGCTGCCTGCGCATGAAATCGAGGTCGGAGCCCGGCGGGCCGCCGGTCGGCGGCCACGCGTCGCGCCGTGCGATCAGAGGCGAGGAACGCGGATAGGGCGTGGTGCCGATATAGGGCGTGCGCAGATGGCTGCCATAGGTCTTCAAATGCTCCTGCCAGCGCTTCGGCAGGAACGCGTTGAGGTCGCTATGCGCATGGATGCTCGGATGGACATCGCAATCGATGATGCGCAGCCGCGTCGCGGCAGTCTTTTCCTGCTCGAGGATGGGGCGGTCGATGACCTCACTCATGCGATCCTCCTTTGTTGACTTGCTCGCCGACGCCGACTTCACCTCTCCCAGCGGGAGAGGTCGGATCGCATCGCAAGATGCGATCCGGGTGAGGGGTTACGCTCCCTCGTGAGACCTGCGCCCCCTCACCCGGCGCTACGCGCCGACCTCTCCCCGCCGGGGAGAGGTGGGGCACTGTCGATGCGGCGCCAAATCGATCCAATCTCATCACGCGTCGAGTTTCAGCCGCGGAAAGGTTTCGAGCGGGTTGTCGACGCACATCTGCGCGACAAGGCTCTTCGGCAGGTTCGGCGGAATCGGATCGTCGCCGTCGAACTGCCAGTGCGGATAGTCGGAAGCGAACAGGAACATCTTGTCGGAGCCGATCTGCTCGATGATGTCGGCGACGCCTGCCGCATCCGGCGCCGCGTCGAACGGCTGCATGGTGACGCGGACATGGTCGCGGACGATCGCGGCGGGCTCGCGCTCGACCCAGGGCACCTCGACGCGCACGCCGCGCCAGGTCTTGTTGGCGCGCCACATGAAGGCGGGCAGCCAGCTCACGCCCGACTCCATCAGCACCACTCTCAGCTCCGGAAACTTGCCGAATACACCCTCATAGATCAGGCTCAAGACCTGCGCCTGGAAGGCCTGGGCTTCGGCCAGATAATATTCATAGCGGTAGGACGGCCAGCCGATCGAGCTTGGCGCGCCCCGATACTGGCTGCCGGCATGGATCGCGAGCGGCAGCCTGTATTTCTCGGCGGCCTGATAGACCGGCCAGTAATGCCGCCGGCCGAGCAGCATCTCGCCTTGCGCAAGCATCAGGATGGAGACGAAACGGTTGTCGGCCGCACGGCGCTCGATCTCCTCGACCGCCAGATCCGGCGCCTGCATCGGCACCACGATCGAGGCGCGCAGCCGCTTGTCCCGGCCAAGCCATTCCGCGGCGATCCAGTCGTTGATCGCCTTGCAGAAGCCCGCCGCCATATAGGGATCGAACACGGCCTCCGCGCCGTAGACCACGTTGCAGATCGCATGGCTTGCGCCGAGCTGATCGAACGCGCCGCGCTGCACCATGGCAAGGTCGCTGCCCGGTTTGCTGCCGTCGGCCGGCCGCCAGTCGGCGCGGCCGGACAGCGGCATGGACGGCGGGTAGGAATTGAGGTCGAGCCCGTCGATCGCCCGGCTCACCACCTGCTCTTTCCAGTGATCGTCGAGATAGGGCAACAGCGTGGTGCGTGTTCCGCCCACCGCAGGATGGATGTCGCAGTCGATCCGCGTGCCGACCATGGCGTTTCCCGTTGTTTATTCTTGGTATTCGTTCTTGGCGATCTTGGTGTCGCGACGATCAATGTGACGCCTATTCCAGGCTCATGCAAGGCTCTGGCCGCGGGGCCGCTCTGCCCTCACAGCACAGCGACTCAGGAAAGATCACCAACTGGCAAGATTCCCTGTGCTACGCAGGTGGAGGAAAGGTCGATCACCGACCGGGAGGCAGGAACGATGCGCGTTGGACCAGTGGCAGCCCTCACCCTCTTTCTTCTTTCGATCACCGGCGCGAGTGGCGCTTCGGCGGCCTCCGCGTCAGGTTCGCGGGCACTGGCACTCGCCGCCGTGATCGCGCAATACGCGCCGATCGCCGCCGCGCCCAAGCGGGCCATCGCGTCCTTTTTCAAGGGCGACACCAATTTTCCCTATGGCGGAAAGATCTCCGTCATCGCCGACAAGATCATCTGCCGCACTGGCAATGTCGACATCACGTCGCGCTCGTGCGACATCACCTTCAAGATCGCCAAGCGGGCGCTGAAGGGCCGCGAGGCCAATGAGTTGTTTGCAACCATGCTGATGGCAGGCATCCCTGCCGAAGGCACCGCCGGATCGAACATCGCAGGGCTTTCGAAGCTCGACTGCACGCTCGATCCCAAGGTGATCAAGCAGAAGGCGGGCGGCGGCGCCGACTGCGCTTTCGAGCCGGGGAATCAGCCGTAGAGCATGATCCGTCAAAGGTGGAGACCGTTTTCACTCGCGACAAACGCAAAGCGCTTGCGCGGAGATCATACTCAAACAAAGATCATGATCCGATTCCCCCTAGTCGGATCATGGACCAGGGTGCGCAGGAGTCCGCTGTGCCCCTGAGAGCAGCATGATAGCAGACCTCACCAGAGGTCCGAGTTGGGCACAGAAGTGGTCATTCGGGTACGCCACCCATTCCGATCGCATCTTTCACGTCATCGGTTGTGCCGGCGGCTGGACAGTGCCGAGGTTACGCTTGTAGGCGATTTCTTCAGAGCCGTAATCAAATTGTTACGCGAATGCACGAACCCTCGTGCTGGTCAACATCCTAGCTTCCCATCGCCCCCAAGCACGGAGACTGTCATGATCCTCTATTACGCTCCTGGAGGCTGTAGTCTGGCTGATCACATCGCACTGATCGAGACAGGCCTTCCATACAAGCTTGTTAAGGTCGAACGGAGCAAGCGGACCGAGGATGGACGCGACTTCACGATGATAAACCCAAAGGGTTTCATTCCCGCGCTGGAACTCGACGACGGGAGTGTCCTTACCGAAAATCTCGCCATTCTTGTCTACATCGCCCACCAAGCAGGCGCCCTGCTTCCGGGCGACGGTCTCGACCGTTGGCGCGCGCTTGAAGCCACTTCCTTCATGACCACCGAACTCCACGGCAATTTCAGGCCGTTTTTTCACGCTGACGCGACCCAGGCGGAAAGGGACAAGGCACGAAAGTTGCTGGTCAAGCATTTCGCCACGATCGCCGAGCAGCTTGGCGACAGGCCGTTCCTGGTTGGCGATCGAATGACGATCGCAGACCCGTATCTCGTCGTGATGCTGATGTGGGCTGGCAAGAATGAAATCGAAGTGCCGGAGCGGCTCACCGGCTATCTCGCGCAGATGCAGAAGATGCCTTCGGTCGCCAGAGCGCTCGCAGATGAAGGGCTGAGCCTGAACCCTCGGCAGTGGTTCACCGATCAAAGATAGAATGCTGCTTCACTTCGGATGGTCGTGCAGTCAAGCCTTGTAGCGGCGGACGTTGAGCCGCCTCCACCGTGTCCCCGCACGAGCATCGGCTGTATGCTCGCCAACTAATCACATTCTTTCCGAGCTTGCGACGTGTTGCGATAGTTACGGCGATGTCGGAACTTGGCCGGACAAGATCAGGATGTGGATCATGGGTAGGTTACGAGGAATCGGCTCAGGATGGATCGAAGGCGAGTTGAACCTGGACGTTGAGGCGATCCGGAAGCTCGGCGGGGATGGATGGAAGGGGCTGCGCCCTCTTGATGGTCTCGATCGCCTCGGTGTCGAGCAGTCTCTGACCGGAGCTTGTTTTCACCCAAACAGCCAACAGGCGCCCTTTCCGGTCGATCGAAAAGAACGTTTCGACCGTGCCCTGAAGCCTATTGTGGGCCGCCGCGGGATATCGCTGAAATCTTGCGATGTGCTTGAGCAGGCTTTGTTGAAACTTCACCAGCGCGTTGTTCGGCACCGCATTCGTCACGGCCGAAGGGCGTGAGATGCTGGGGATGCTCGGTTCGACAGGCAGCGACGCCTGGTCGGGCGATTTGACCACGGCCTCACCCTTCGCCTCGTCATCCAACTGTTCGGCATTCGGGTTCGAATGGGCGACACTCGCCGTCGTCGCCTGCGAAGCCGCATCGATCGGGATCGGTGTCTGTTCGTGTTGAGGAATCAGGCGCACCTGGACTGTAGATGGCGGTCCTTGATCGAGGGATGATGCGGCCGGCTGTTGAACCTTGATCCAATAGATTCCACCGGCAAACAAAAGCACCGCGAGCGCCGGGATGATGACGAGACGCGCCAATTCCGCGTTGGACCACGCGGTGGGATCTCCTGCAGTGAGCGCAGCCTTTATCTGGTCCGTCTCACGCGCGCGCACCGGACGATCTGAACCGTCTCTCCTCATGTGGCGGGCGCTTTCGCCGTGACAGGCATGAGGTTCGCGATGTCGCAAACGCCAGCGAACAGAACGCCACGGATAAACCACGTATCGAATTGCGGTACGGACATCTCTAGAGAAGGCCAATCAGATCGTTTGGGGCGTGCCGAGCCCCTCAGCCAAGACACAGTGGCTACCTCTATATAAGTTTTGTGACATATCTCTAAAAACGGACTGGCGCCGGATACCAATATGGCCCGCCAGATGAGATCGAACTGCCAGGAGGGCGTCGATCTCACTTCCGCACCTGCGGGCGAACAGGCGGACTGCCCCGGCGCAAACAGTCGCGATCACGCCGGGGCCGCCTCGGCTCTCCCGGCCGACCACGGGGGCTATGGCGCTCGGGTGTGATCGGCGGGAAGTAGCGTCGCAAATAAGCACAACTGTTGCGGGATCGTCAGTGCACTTTGTGCCAGACCGAAGCTAGAAATGTCACGCCTCGCGCGGATATGCGGTTTGTGCCATCCGGCTCAGGCTTTCTTCGCGTCGACAGTTAACCATACGGACATGCGCGCACGCGTTAGGACAGCCGCACTGGTGGAAAGTTGCAGTGCTCCGAGACTTCACTTGCGGATATTTTATCAATTGGAGCGTCCGGTCATGATTGAACGGCGTGCCCTTGAACGTATTCAGTTGAACCAGCCCGCATTGCTGTCCTTTAGCGGGATTTCAGGCGTCCACCCCTGCCTGGTGAGAAATCTCCATATGCGCGGCGCCGGTCTGTACTCGAATTCATTTCACTTCTTCGCCAACGACTTCCTCTTGTCGTTCGACGGCTTCAAAACGAGCACGTACTGCCACGTCGTCTGGAGGCGGGGCTACGAATGCGGCGTCGTGTTTCCTGCAGGATATCTCCACAGCGAGCCCGAGGCCGCATCAGCACCGGTGTGACCGACCGCTGATTCCGAGAAGACGCGGCCCACGCCATGGAGAGCCAACATCGGCGCGCGCGACCAAACCAATTATTGCAGCGATTCCAACGTGATTTGACCTGTCCAGTCAACCTGCGAAAAACATTCCGCTTCCGTCGTCGGGCAAATCAGTGATTTAACTCCGCGCGTCTCACCCGAAATGAGGGGCGGCTCGCGATCGTCACGAACGTGCGGTGAGATGCGGTGGACGCGGGTGTTGCGACTGACGAGCGTGGCTATCCGTGGACGGCGAAGTCGTGTGGTTCTGGCGCCCCGACGCTGGCGCTAAGTTTTTTGCGCAACCAAGTTTGCGCGAGAGATGACGGTGGCAAGAAAGCCCGGTCACCGGGAAGAGCACGAAGTAGGCTGTAAACCACTGCGCAGGGAAAGCCGGTGTTGCTCCGGTTGACCTGTGGTCCTACCCCCGTGCTTTTTGTTGCACGGGGCCCACGGGTGCGACCGGCACCCGGCTTTCCCTGCGCCCTCTATACGATGAGAGGGTGAAAAGTGATGCAAAGCTCGGGCACCGCATGCCGCGAGAACGCGAACGCACATCCGCTGTTTGAATTAGACGTAGGATGGGTAGAGCGCAGCGAAACCCATCACTTGGGCGGCTTGCTCCATCGCGATGGGTTTCGCTGCGCTCTACCCATCCTACTGGACCTGGACCGGAATACTAAATCGTCCGGTCAAGCCAGCGGATGACAGCGGAGAAGCTGTTTGACATTTGAATCGGAAACCCCGCCGCTGCGACAGTCCGTCTACGCTTTCACTTCGTTCAAGCTACGCCGGACGCGCTTCGCCCTTGGCCTGCTCCGCATGGCTGCGCCACGCGGAGCCCAAGGAAAGGAAAAGGTGGCTTGCCGAGCCGTAGCTCGCGGACAAAAGCCCGCCTGTTGGGCTTCGGCGCGGCAGCCTTCTCTCGCTTCGCGAGCGAAGGCTGGTGGGCGCGACAGGGATCGAACCTGTGACCCCTACCATGTCAAGGTAGTGCTCTCCCGCTGAGCTACGCGCCCGAAAATCGGCTGGGTCGGGTCCCTATAACGGACCCCAGGCGGGCAGGCAAGGATGCTTGAGGCGAATCTTGGCCGCGGCTCAGGCCGCCAGCATCTTGTTCACTTCGCTGACCAATTCGCGCAGGTGGACGGGCTTTGCCAGCACCTTGGCGTTCTTCGGCGCCTCCGAATCGGAGTTCAGGGCGACGGCCGCGAAACCGGTGATGAACATGATCTTGATGTCGGGATCGAGTTCCGAGGCACGGCGGGCGAGCTCGATGCCATCCATCTCGGGCATCACGATGTCGGTGAGCAGCATCTCGAACGGCTCCTCGCGCAGCCGCTGATAGGCCGACATGCCGTTGTCATGCGGGGAGACCTGGAATCCGGCGTTTTCGAGCGCCTTGACCAGGAAGCGGCGCATGTCGTTGTCGTCTTCGGCGAGGAGAATTTTGGGCATGGCGTTGATTTCGTCGAATCCCGGCTGGGGAGGATCGGTCCGCACACTAAGCCCGACAGACGGTAAATTTCGAGTGAAAGATGACCGGGCGCCGCCGACGCGATGGTTAGTTTAGTTGTGGACCGGAACGGCACGCGAATCAATCACGTCGGGCGTTTCCCGTTCTTAAGAGGCATTCCAGTCCAGCTCACAATTTTTTTTCGCTTGGCAGAAGGGGTGCGATTATCGACAATGCGCGCACACAAAACCTCCGTTTTTCCGGCAGAATCGTGCTGGAAGCCCCAGCGGAATTGAAGGGACGGCGCCGGACGATGAGCACGCCTGTCGGTGAATTGTCGCCTCCGTTCGAGATCGTCGAGCCCGTCAATTGGCGGGCGCCGATCATCTTCAACTCACCGCATTCGGGCTCGGTCTATCCGGCCGAATTCCTGAACGCCTCCAGGATCGACCTGGCTTCGCTCAGGCGCTCGGAAGATTCGTTCATGGACGAGTTGATCGAAGGCTTGAGCGAGCGCGGCTTTCCGGTCGTGCGGGTGCACTTCCCGCGCTCCTATGTCGACGTCAACCGGGAGCCGTATGAGCTCGATCCGCGCATGTTCACAGGCCGGCTTCCGAGCTTTGCCAATACGCGCTCGATGCGGGTCGCCGGCGGGCTTGGCACGATCCCGCGCGTCGTCGGCGACGGCCAGGAGATCTATCGCGACCGGCTCAATGTCGACGAGGCGCTGTCGCGGATCGAGGCGCTGTACAAGCCCTATCACCGGGCGCTGCGCCGGCTGATCAACAAGGCGCACCAGGCATTCGGAACCGCCGTCGTGATCGACTGCCACTCGATGCCGTCGATCGGGGTGTCCAGGGACGAGCCGCGGCGGTCCGACATCGTGATCGGCGACCGCTACGGCACCAGCTGCGCGCCGGTACTCCCCGATGTGGTCGAGGACGCCATGAGCGGGCTTGGCTACTCGATCGGCCGCAACAAGCCCTATGCCGGCGGCTTCATCACCGAGCATTACGGCAACCCGGCGAGCGGGCTGCACACTGTTCAGCTCGAGCTCAACCGCGCGGTCTACATGGATGAGCGCCGGCGCGAGCGCGGGCCGCGCTTTGCGCAGGTGGTGGCCGATTTCGCGGCTCTGGCGGAGGCCCTAGCGGAAGTTCCGCTCGGCGACCTCGGTCCGTTCCAGGCGGCGGCGGAGTAGCCGTTCAACGTCATTTCGGGACGAGTGCCCTGAATGACAGCGAGAACCACAAAAGAAAAAAGGGCCGCTTGAATGAACAAGCGGCCCAAGTCTAGGGAGGAAACGCCCAAGGAGGGCAGCGATAGCGCGAGGCGCTACCGCACCGCAACAATATGCGGCCGCGCCGCACAAAACGCAAGCGGTTTTAGATTCATTTCCCATGCAATATCCGCAGGGCTTGCAGACCCGCAACACAGGGCTAAAGTCGAATTTTGTCGTTTTCTTTCAACATCTTCATGAAGAAATGAACCAATAATGCCATCCTTAAGCTGCAGCCTCCCGATTTCGTGATGCACCTAGTACCAAAATTCATAGCGGCACCGGGACAGCATCGCGGCATTCAAAATGCCAGCGACGAGCCTCCTCAATGTCGGTGCGGATCACCCCGGATTGAGCTAGGCAATAGCGTTAAATTGCCAGTTCGCATCGCGCTTTAAGGAACAGCCGTGCCGGTCATCGATTTCACTGCCTTCATCGGCCGCCTCGCGACCGCCGCCGGCGAAACCATCCTGCCGTTCTTCCGCACCTCGCTCTCCGTCGACAACAAGAGCGTCAATGATTTCGATCCCGTGACCGAGGCCGACCGCGTAGCGGAAGCGGTGATGCGGCGGTTGATCAAGGCCAACTTCCCCCAGCACGGCATCATCGGCGAAGAATTCGGCAATGAGTGCGAAGACGCCGAATATGTCTGGGTGCTCGATCCGATCGACGGCACCAAGTCGTTCATCGGCGGCTTCCCGATCTGGGGCACGCTGATCGCGCTCCTGCACAAGGGCACGCCGGTGTTCGGCATGATGCATCAGCCCTATATCGGCGAGCGGTTCTCCGGCGACAACGGCTCAGCCCATTATTCCGGTCCGTCCGGCGAGCGGCGGCTGTCGGTCAGGCGCTGCGCGTCGCTGAGCGAGGCGACGGCCTACACCACCAGTCCGCTGCTGATGAACGCCACCGACCGGGCGTGCTTTGCGCGGATCGAGAGCGCCACCAAGCTCACGCGCTATGGCGGCGACTGCTACTCCTACTGCATGCTTGGGGCCGGCCATCTCGACCTCGTGGTCGAGACCGAGCTGAAGCCGTATGACATCGCGGCCCTGATCCCGATCGTCACCGGCGCGGGCGGCATCGTCACGACCTGGGAAGGCAAGCCGGCGCAGAGCGGCGGCCGCATCATCGCGGCCGGCGACCCGCGCGTGCATGAGGCGGCGATGAAGCTGCTCAATGGTTGAGCGAGCAGCCCATCACGGCGCGCCCTTGCGAAGATAGTCGACGAGCAGCTTCGCCGGGCGCGGCAGCGCCTTGAAGCTGCGGGCGCAGATGGTGAGTTTCCGGTCGGCCCAGGAGTCGCGGAGCCGGATCGTCGCGATCGGCATCGACCGGGCGCAGCGCCGGGCAGCCGTTTCCGGGATCACGGCGATGCCGACATCGGCCGCGACCATCTGGCAGATCGCGTCGAAATCGCGCAGGCGCGCCCGGAACCGCAGGCGGGCGCCCAGCCGGGCGGCGTGCTTTGCGATGTGGGCCTGCAGCGCGGTAGAGGCGGTCAGCCCGACGAAGTCGTAGCCGGTCACGTCCTGGAAATCGATCTGGCGCCGGCCTGCGAGATCACTGCGGCGCGAGGCCACCAGCGTCAGGCGGTCTTCGCTGAACAGGAAGCGCTCGACGCTTTCGGGCAGGGCGTGCTCGGCAGCGAAGCCGAGATCCGCGGCCCCGGTCGCGATCGCGGCCGCGATGTCGGCGCTCTCTCGCTCCTCGACGTCGACATTGATGTCGGGGTGCTCGCGCAGGAAGGCCGCTAGCGCCCGCGGCAGATGTTCGGACAGGCCCGATGTGTTGGCGAGCAACAGTACGCTCGCCCTGACGCCGCTGGCATAGGCGGCAAGGTCGCCGCGCAGCGCCTCGACATTGTGGATCACGATCCGCGCGTGGTCGAGCAGGCTTTCGCCGGCGGCGGTCAATTCGACACCGCGGCGGCCGCGCTTGAGCAGCGACACGCCGAGCGCAGCCTCCAATCCCTTGATACGTTCGCTGGCGGACGCCAGCGCCAGGTGAACGCGGGAAGCGCCATTGGTGATGCTGCGCGTCTCCGCCACCGCGATGAAGAGCTGCAGATCGACCAGGTCGAAGCGCATATCGGGCTCCATTTACCTTCGGAAGAGCCGAAGGCACTCTCCGTAATCTCCAGATTGTGCCGCTCCCGCCGATCGGTCAATCTGCAGACATGTTCGACTCGATGCTGATCCTGATCGCCTTCGCCTTCCTGCTTGCCGGTTTTGTCAAGGGAACGCTGGGGCTTGGCCTGCCGACGGTTTCAATGGGACTGCTGGCGGTGACGATGCCGCCTGCGCAGGCGATCTCGATCGTGATCGTGCCGGCGATCGTCACCAACGTCTGGCAGACCTTCGTCGGCCCTTATCTGCGCGACATCATCAAGCGGCTATGGCCACTGATGATCGGCACCGTGGTCGGCATCTGGCTGAACCGCGGGCTGCTGACCGGGCCTTATGCGCCGTATGGCACCGTGGTGCTCGGTCTCCTGCTCATCATCTATGCGGTCGTTGGCCTCAGCCGCGTCAGCTTCAAGGTCGCTCGCCGCGACGAGAAATGGATCGGCGGCATCGTCGGCCTCGTGACCGGGGTGATCTCGGCGGCAACCGGCGTGCAGGTGATCCCCTCGATGCCCTTCATGCAGGCGATCGGCATGGAGAAGGATGAGTTGGTGCAGGCGCTCGGCGTGTTCTTCACGACGGCCACTATCGCTCTCGCCTTCAATCTTACCGCCGCCGGCGTATTGACCGCGGCGACTGCGCTGCCCGGCGCGGTGGCGATGGCGGCGTCGTTCATCGGCATGTTCATCGGGCAGGCGGTGCGGTCACGGCTGCAGCCGGAGGCATTCCGCCGCTGGTTCCTGATCGCGATGATCCTGCTCGGGCTCTATCTCGCTGGCAGCGCGCTGGTGAAGATCCATGGCTAAGTTTTAGCGCGCCTCCAGCATCGCGACACGGAAGCCAAGATAGACGAACAGCCCGCCGAGCGTGCGGTTGATCCAGGCGATCACGCCGCTGGAGCGACGGATCCGCCTCGCCGCCCGCGCTGCAAAGGCCGCCACACCGAGACACCACAGCGTGCCGTTGAAGACGAAGATTGCGCCGAGCAGCAGGAACGCGACGGTCTTGTGCGGCGAATCAGCGGCCACGAACTGCGGCAGGAAAGCGAGGAAGAACAACGCCACCTTCGGATTGAGCGCATTGGTCAGCGCGCCCTGCCAGAAGACCCGGTGCAGCGTCGGCGCGTCACCCTGAAGGGCGACATCCGCGGTCGGACGCTGGCGTGACAGCAGCATCTGGACACCCGTGAACAGGAGATAGGCTGCGCCAACCCATTTGAGGACGGCAAAGGCCAGTGAGGAGGTCATCAGCAGCGCTGAAAGCCCTATCGCCGCCCCAAGGACATGAAAAAGGCAGCCGCAGCTAATACCGATCGCGGCCGCCGCCCCGCCGCGCCATCCGAGCTGCAGGCTCCTGCCGATGATATAGGCGGTGTCCGGCCCCGGCGTGACGTTAAGCAGCAGCCCCGAAAGAATGAAGAGCCATAGTTCGTGAATTCCGAGCATCGTCGTGGTCTCTCGCGCGATCGTTGGCCGACTGACAGGGACAGCCGTGCCGCATTGTTCCGCTACATAAAAATCGTGCAGCTAACATTTCCGAGGCGATCCGCTGCCAATTCCGGAACGTTTGCATTACTATGATCTCCGGTTCGGGCTTCCGCCAGGCACATCTTGCTTTATAAGAAAAATGGAACGGTCGGCCGCGCCCTCGGCAGTCATCGACCGATTCCGGAGTACAGACACGGTTATGGAGAGACGGCTAGCTGCCATAGTCTGCGCCGATGTCGCCGGCTACTCGCGGATGATGGGTGCCGACGAAGCGGGCACGCATGCCGCCTTCAAAGCCCATCGAACCGCGATCCATCCAATCATCCTCAATCATGGCGGCCGTATCGTAAAGAACACCGGCGACGGCTTCCTGCTGGAATTTCCGAGCATCGTCGGAGCCCTGGAGGCCGCCATCGAGATGCAGATGCTGATGGCGGAACGTAACAACCAGCTTCCCGCCGACCGTGTCATGCAGTTCCGGATAGGCGTTCACATGGGCGATGTGATGGCCGACGAGGACGAACTGTTCGGGGATGATGTCAACATCGCCGTCCGGCTTGAGACGGTTTCCCCGCCAGGCGGGCTGGCCGCTTCGGCCAAGGCGTATCAGGAGGCCGGCAAGCACCTCAAAGCAACCCTGGTCAATTCCGGTAGCCATCGCTTCAAGAACATCGCAGACCCGGTGGAGGTCTTCACCTGGGAGCCGGGCGGCTCGGAGGCGCGTGAGCGTCAGCCACGGGATTCGTCGAGCCTGCCGGGGCAGTGTCGGACCGCGATCGTCGGTGTGCTTCCCTTCGCCAACTTGAGCGACTCCAGCGACGAATATTTTTCCGATGGATTAACCGAAGACCTGATCCACGCGCTCTCGCTACAGTCCTTCTATCGGGTGCTGAGCCGCAACTCGACATTCTCTTTCAAGGGCAAGAATGTGAGCACCCGCCTGATCGCGCGCGAGATCGATGCGACCTACCTGATCCAGGGCTCGGTGCGGCGGGCCGGCAGCAAGGTCCGGGTGACGGCCGAGTTGGTCGCGCCTGAGAACGGCGAGCAATTGTGGACCGGCCGCTATGACCGCGACATGGGCGACCTGTTTGCGATGCAGGACGAGATCACGACCAGTCTCTCCGCGGCGATCGCCACCGAGATATTCCGCGCGGAGGCGTCCGCACCTGCCCGCATTTCCAACGATGTCACGGCGTGGGATCGCTTCCTGAAAGGGCTCTCCTATTACTATCGGCACACCAAGCAGGACTACGAGGCTTCCATCGCGCTGTTCAAGGAAGCGATCGCACTCGATCCGACGCTTTCGATCGCGCATGCCTATCTCGCGACGATCCAGGTGCAGAGCATCCAGTTTGGCTGGATCAAGCGCACGCGCGAACTGTGGACGTCGATAGTCGGCCTTGCCGAGGCCAGCGTTCGGCTCGATCCGCGCTCATCCTTCGCCTTTCAGATCCTGTCCTATGTGCGTTCGGTAGAGGGACACTACGAAGCGGCCATGGATGCCGCGAACCGCGCCGTGGCGCTCAACCCATACGATATGGGTGCACGCGGCGTCCTTGGATATGTTCACCTCGTGAGCGGCGAGCATCGCCAGGCCATCGAGCTCTTTTCCATGGGGGCGCAGCGCGCCAACAGTGACCCGCGGTACCAGTGGGCGGCCTTGAACGCGTTCAGCCATTACCTCCTGGGACAATACGACGCGACGCTGTCCTGGGCGCGCGAGCAGCTCTACATCAATCCGAACCATATGCCGGCGCTGGCGATCCGCGCAGCCGCGCTGGCCCAATTGGGACGGACCAAAGAGGCGGCGGACGCAACCAGCGTTCTGATGTCCAACTATCCGACTTTCACCGTCGATCGGCATTTGAGGAATTTCCATTGGAAACAGCCGGCCGATATCGAGCACTATCGTGAGGGTCTCTTGAAGGCCGGCATACCGCTCGCCCGGCTGACCCTTGTCGAAACCCGGAAGCTTGCCGCCGAATCGTGAACGATCGTGCAATCCAGCACGGCACCTCCGATCGTTCGCTCACTGAGGGTTCGGCCAGGCTTTGCCACACGCTGTAGTAGCGTAACATCTCGCTTGTATTCTGGATGTTAAGACTTCGTCCGCTTCTATCGGGCGATCGCTTTTCATGATTCGTTGCGCTCAGGATGTTGCGCCATGCACGACCCCCGCACCAAGAAGCCGGTCACGCCGCCAATCGACGTTTCTCCGAACAATCCTTGCCCGTTCCTGCGTGCGCTGGTCGCGGAAGGATTTGTCGACGGCCACATCGTCCCCCTCTCGACGCTATCAAGGACAATCGGAGCGGCCAGCGGAGAGACGGGGCTGAGCAAGATACGGGCTCGCATCGAGATTTATCTCGTCGCGCTCGTGGCGAACGGCCTCAGTCCCTGGCGCCTGCTCAAGAGCTGGTGGTCCGGTGCCGAGTTGGATGCGTTGCGCGACGGGCCACTCGATAAGCACGGCGTCGGCTCGCGCATTCTTGACACCCACGCCCATGTGCACGAGGACCAGATCGCGCGCCTTGCCGAGTTCGGCCAGGAGTGCACGAATCCCGCCGGCGACGTCGAGCGCGGCCTGACGGTGTCCGAAATCACGACCTTCATGCGCGCCAATTTCGAACGGGCGAAAGACGACCGGCGCTGGTACGACCCACTGCTGATGAAGGGCGAATGGCCCGTCCTGCTTCGCATCATGGGCAAGGGCCAAGGCAAGGACCGCTACCTCAGCGTCACGGAGGTGAGGACATTGTTCGTCGATCGCCGGCTGCCCGAGCGGATTGTCGCGCGCATCGAATCCCAACCGGAAGTCGCCCCCGCCCGGCGCGCGCTTTGCGTTCTCGGCAGCGCCGCGGCCGTGGTGATCGCGCTGCTGGTTGCGCTCACTCAGTTCCCGGATCACGTCAGGGCCCTCCTGCCCGACAAGCTCGCACAATTGCTGCCGCCTCCGCTGCCGGACGCGCCGGCGACCAAGGCTGCGTACTGGCTCGACCAGAATTGGTCGCGCGAGGATCGTTACTGGTTCCACCATGTCAGCCAGGGCACCGCGACATTTCCGGTGCCCTATGCGTGGTTCGTCGCGCTGGAGCAGCCATACCTGTACCTGTTCAGCCAGCCCGGACTGATAAAGGACAGCCCCTATCTTGAGCGCTTCGGCTTCATTCCAAGCCCTCAGACCATCCACACCGACGACAGCACACTGCGTCGCTTCGGCTATGCAAGCATCTTCGAGACGACACCGACGCCGGCATCTTCGGGCCTGTGGAAGACACCGGTTGAGAATGTCGACGGCTTGCCGGTCGGCTTCGCGCGGATGACCGGCGTTGTCGATCCGGCGACGGGCCGCCGCGAAGACGACAGGATCGGGCTGACCTGCGCCGCCTGTCACACCGGACAGCTTCACTACAAGGGCGTGGCCGTGCGCTTCGACGGCGGCCCGGCCATGACCGACCTGAAAAAGCTCGAACTCGCGACCGGCCTGTCGATTGCCTATACCTTGTATGTGCCGTTCCGTTTCAAGCGCTTCGCGGATCGCGTGCTCGGGCCCGACGCAAGCGATGCAGACCGCAGCGTCCTCAAGCAAAAGCTGGCAGCAATCGGCACATTCCTGATCGACTGGCAGAAGACTTATGACAAGACGATAGCCGACAAGACGACCGAAAATGGCGATCCGCAGAAGGACACCGAAGAGGGATTCGGCCGTCTTGACGCGCTCAACCGCATCGGCAACCAGGTCTTCTCGCAGAACCCGGTTATCAACGGCCTCAGCGGCTTCGAGAAGAATCTGCATGCCCAGGACGCGCCGGTCAGCTTCCCGCCGATCTGGACCGTGCCATGGCTCAAATACGCGCAATACGACGCCTCGATCGAGCAGCCGCTGATCCGCAATGCCGGCGAGGCGCTGGGAGTGACCGCGCTGATCAACATGTCGCCCGAGTATCCGGCCGACACGCTGTTCCGTTCGTCGGTGGAGGTGCAGAATTTGTTGTGGATCGAATCGATGCTGCGCGGCCCCGATCCCTTCAGCCAGACGCCGCCGCGCTTCGGCGGTTTGACCGCGCCGAAATGGCCGTCGCAGCTGTTCGACGATCAGGCCTGGAAGCTCAAGCCCGATCGCGTCGCGAAGGGCCGGGAGCTGTACGCCGAGATCTGCGTCGAATGTCATCTCGGTCCGGTCAATGACCCCGCGTTCGACGCTCAATTTCCGGACAAGAGCTTCTGGTCTTCGCCGCGCTGGGACCACACCGGCGGGAGCCCGGTCCTCGACCCCGTCCAGAAAAAGGCCGATGACATGGGAACGGACTCCGCGCAGGCCAAGGTACTGACCACGCGAACCGTTCAGGTCCCCGGCTTTCTCGGCATCGATCCCACGCGCGACCTCGCGAAGTGGTGGGAATGTCCTGACCTTCAGCCGACCTCTTCCACCGAGATGTCCTATGCCCTCGCCTTGATGGTGACGGTGGACCTCGTCAGCCGGAAATGGATGGACGATCAGCACATCCCGTCAGCAGCGCAGAAGAAGCTGTGGGGCGAGCGAAAGAACTGCCCCAACCGCGAGCCGGCGCCGCGCTATCGCGCGCGACCGCTGAACGGCGTCTGGGCCACGGCGCCCTACCTGCATAACGGCTCGGTCCCCTCGCTCGACTGGCTGCTGCCGAGCGCCCAAGGAAGTTCTGCATGGGCGCGCGTGATTTCGATCCGGAGCAGGTCGGCTTCGACGTCAAGGGCGACGAGACGAAGTGCAAGAACGGCCAAACACTGTTTTCGGCGGCCGATCGCGACGGAAAGGACATCCACGGCAACAGCGTGAGCGGCCACTCGTTCGAGGGAGCGGCGCCGTATCCGAAGGGTATCGTCGGCCGCGCGCTCGATAGAAGCGAACGTGAAGCGCTGATCGAATATCTGAAGACCTTGTAGCTGACCGAGGAAGCTGGCGCGTCAGCCGAACAGCGGCGTGCCCGGCACGAAGGCGTCGAACGCCGCCCAGAACTGTGCGCGGTAACGGTCCTGCTCCTGCAGGATCTCGTGTTTGGAGCCGGCGATCACGAGATGCGATCCGGCGCGCAAGTGATAGGCGAACTCCTCGATCGCGGGCGTCGAGACCACGGTGTCGTTGCTAGCCGCCAGCATCAGGATCGGCTGACGGATCTGCGACGGGTAGTAATATTCGCGGAACGTGCGCATCGCCTTGAAGGCAGTGTCGGCCCAGGCGACCGTCGGCGCGGCGAGGCCAACCGTAGGGTCTTCTTCCAGGATCGCCGCGTTGCGCGAGTAGCGCACGGGATCGCTGGTGAGCGGATTGTTGCTGAAGGGCGCCAGCCCGACCAACTCATCGCTGCCGCCCGGAACGTAGCGTCCGCCCTGGCCAGTGAGTCGCATGATCCGCAGCAGTGCGGTCGGGATGAACGAGGTGCGGCGTCCCGGGAGATCGATCATCGGTGCCGACAGCACCATGCGATCGAACCAGCGTTTCCCTGCATGCGCGATGCGCAGCATCACCGCGCCGCCCATCGAATGTGCCAGCGCGAAATAGGGCGGCGGACAATCCGGCAGCACCACCTGCTGCACGAATGTTTCGACGTCGATCTCGTAATCGGCAAAGTCGCGCACATAGCCTTTGCGCCGATCGCGCAATCTCCGCGAGGAATGGCCCTGCCCGCGCCAGTCGATCATCGCCACCGCAAAGCCGCGGTCGCGCAGATCGCGCACGGTCTCGAAATACTTTTCGATCATCTCGCCGCGGCCGGTGAACACGCAGACCGTTCCCTTGCGGCCCGGCGGCGGCGCCCAGCGCGCAAAGCGCAATTCGGCGCCATCCGGCGTCTTGATGATCGCGCTGACGACGTCTTCCGGAACCGGATTGGCTGGAATGGAGACGAGCGTCATGAAGGGGAACCGCTAGGTGAGAGACGGCGGGAATCAAGGCGTGAGCGCCAAAAAGCGACGATATTTCCGCCTCTTGAACGCCTGATAGCCCCACCCATATCATCTTCGTGCAGGCCGCTACCAGTGTTTCGGAACCGGAACATCAGGCTGCACACAGACTAAAGCCCGGCCCGATTGGCGGGCGGGTAATCGAATCAGTCGCTCATTGGAGGACTACTATGCGTACCTATGATCTGACCCCCTTCTATCGTTCCACCGTCGGCTTTGACCGCTTTTTCAACCTGCTTGACCAGGCGACTTCGGACGGCAGCCCCGGCTATCCCCCCTACAACATCGAGCGCACGGGCGAGAACGCCTACCGCATCACCGTAGCGGTTTCCGGCTTCTCCGAGAGTGAGCTTTCGATCGTCGCGAAGGAGAACACGCTGACGATCAAGGGCGAGAAGACCGCCAACGAGAACGGCAAGGACAAATCCAACGTTCTCTATCGCGGCATCGCCTCTCGGGCCTTCGAGCGCGTATTCCAGCTTGCCGACTTCGTGCAGGTGAAGAGCGCCTCGCTTGAGAACGGCCTGCTCCACGTCGACCTCGTTCGCGAGATCCCCGAGGCCAAGAAGCCGCGCAGCATTCCGATCACGACCGGCTCCGCCGCGCCGCAGGTCGCCGACGGCTCCACCAACAAGGCCGCCGCCTAATTGAGGCAGCTTCGGCAGGTATTGGCCGAACGCAAAACGCTCCGGGAAACCGGGGCGTTTTTGTTTTTCCCTCTGTCATTCCGGGATGCGCCGTCAGGCGCAGGCCCGGAATCCATTCAGCCATGGGACAAGGGGCGAAATGGATTCCGGGTTCGCGCTTCGCGCGCCCCGGAATGACGAGGTCAGCTACTCCAACCCTTGCACATGGGGCATTTCCTGCGTCGGCAAAATCGTCGGCGCGGCGGGCGCAGCCGGCTTCGACTCGCCGACGGCCGACGCAGCAGCCACCGGAGCGGTCTGGGGTGTCTCCGCAGGCTTCTGTTGCACCGCGGCTGATTGCTGGGCCGGCTCCGGGGCAGGCCGTGCTGCCTGCGGGCGCGGGTTTGGCTTCGGCTTTGGCACGGTCCGGCTCGCCACATGCGGAATGGGAGCCGGCGGCCGTGGCACGCCGCTGCGAACGGGGGTTGCCGGCGGCAAGGGTCCGGCAGGGCCATAGGCGCCGGTCAGATCATCGCCTCGGTCATCGTCGTCCATCCCATCGGCCGGAATGAAGCGGATGATGCGGCCGGTACGCGCGTCGATGACCAGCCTGCCGTCGCTGCCGCCGGGCTGGATCACTGCGATCGTATAGACCGGTCCGCGCCGCCGGGGGATGCCGAGCGGCAAGAACCCGTTTTCGCGCAGCACGGTGTAGACTTCGATGGGCGGCAGCAGCCTTGGTTCGTAGACGGGCCCATAGCGCGGCGCCGGCGCCTCCGGCGGCGTCGCCGCATAGGGGCCATCGAAGTCGGACACGGTCACGACCGACGGATCTCCGACGTGATTGGGCGCCAGAAATTGCGCATTGGCGGTCGGGGCCGAAAGCATGAACCCCACAGACAAGACCCATCCCGTAAACAGCTTCATCACCGGTAGCTCCTGTAAGACGCTGGGCGTGGAGCATTTTTGCTCTCTGGCGCCCGCAGGAAACTTCATCGGCAATTCCGGCGGTCCTTGGGCCGCATCAGGGCGCGTTTGCTTCAAATCGGGGGCGGGCCTTCACCGCGCTCCACCCAAAACTACATGCAGACGAGGACTCTGACGCGCTTGTGTGATAGAAAAAAATTTGGCAAGGTCGGAGTTAGGACAGTATAGCTGTCTTAATCGCGGGGCAGTTCCGGCATAGGGGATTGCGACGGAACCTCGGCCCTTTGGGCTCCGAGAATGCTGCGGGCAAGGCCGTTCCTCAGGGACGTTGAACGCTCCTCGCCTGATTTAGGACATTGCGGCTCGCGGAGGACGAGCGGTGGCCCCGGTGGGTGCCGCAACGCCCAAGGTGCGCCAACGACCGTGAGGCCTTTTAGCCTTATTTTGAGAGGAAACATGAGCGGGTCGGAATTCGAGCGCGAAACCATCGTGACAGAAGCGCTGTCGGCGGCCATAGCCTCGAAAGCGGACGAACCGGCGCGCGAACATGATTGGCGTCCCAAAGCCGAAGGCATGTACGACCCGAGCCTGGAGAAGGATGCCTGCGGCGTCGGCTTCATCGCCAACATCAAGGGCAAGCCCTCGCACCAGATCGTCTCCGACGCGCTGAATATCCTCTGCAACCTCGAGCACCGCGGCGCCGTCGGCGCCGATCCGCGTGCCGGCGACGGTGCCGGCATCCTGGTGCAGATCCCGCACGCCTTCTTCGCGCGCAAGGCCGCCGAGCTTGGCTTCAAGCTGCCGCAGCCGGGCGACTATGCGATCGGCGCGCTGTTCATGCCGCGCGACGCTTCCTGGCGCAACGTCATCAAGAGCATCATCGCCGACGAGATCAGGAACGAGGGCTTCAAGCTGCTCGGCTGGCGCGACGTGCCATCGGACAATTCCTCCCTCGGCGTCACCGTGAAGCCGACCGAGCCCTATCACCTGCAGCTGTTCATCGGCCGCAACGGCGCCGCCAAGACCGAGGACGAGTTCGAGCGCAGGCTCTACATCCTGCGCAAATCGATCTCGCAGGCGATCTATCAGCGCCGCGACCGCGGCATGGCCGGCTACTACCCGGTCTCGCTGTCGTGCCGCACAGTGATCTACAAGGGCATGTTCCTGGCCGATCAGCTCGGCAAGTATTATCCCGACCTGCACGAGGACGACTTCGCGAGCGCGCTGGCGCTGGTGCACCAACGCTTCTCGACCAACACCTTCCCGACCTGGTCGCTGGCGCATCCCTATCGCATGATCGCGCATAACGGCGAGATCAACACGCTGCGCGGCAACGTGAACTGGATGGCGGCGCGGCAGGCTTCCGTGCATTCGGAGCTCTACGGCAAGGATATCAGCCGGCTCTGGCCGATTTCCTACGAAGGCCAAAGCGACACCGCCTGCTTCGACAACGCGCTCGAATTCCTGGTGCAGGGCGGCTACTCGCTGCCGCACGCGGTGATGATGATGATCCCGGAAGCGTGGGCCGGAAATCCCTTGATGGATGAAGAGCGCCGCGCATTCTACGAATATCATGCCGCGATGATGGAGCCGTGGGATGGCCCGGCCGCGATCGCGTTCACCGATGGCCGCAAGATCGGTGCGACCTTGGATCGGAACGGGCTCCGACCGGCGCGCTATCTGGTGACAAAAGACGACCGCATCGTGATGGCGTCCGAGA
The DNA here is from genome assembly GCF_020329485.1 of Bradyrhizobium cenepequi. Lineage (GTDB taxonomy): Bacteria > Pseudomonadota > Alphaproteobacteria > Rhizobiales > Xanthobacteraceae > Bradyrhizobium > Bradyrhizobium cenepequi. Next base: position 11,578 of record NZ_JAGKJI010000033.1, on the reverse strand, counting down.
TGGGCGTGCTGAAGATCCCGGAAGACCAGATCGTCACCAAATGGCGTCTGCAGCCGGGCAAGATGCTGCTCGTCGATCTCGAGCAGGGCCGGCTCATTCCCGACGACGAGATCAAGGCCGATCTGGCCAAGAGCCATCCCTACAAGGAATGGCTCGCCCGGACCCAGATGCAGCTCGAGGAATTGCCTGATGCCTCGACCAAGAGCGTGCGCTCGAACCTGCCGTTGCTCGACCGCCAGCAGGCGTTCGGCTATTCGCAGGAAGACATCAACATCCTGATGACGCCGATGGCGGCGACCGGCGAGGAAGCCGCGGGCTCGATGGGTAACGACACGCCGATCTCGGCGCTGTCGGACAAGCCGAAGCCGCTCTTCACCTATTTCAAGCAGAACTTCGCACAGGTGACGAACCCGCCGATCGATCCGATTCGCGAGGAGCTCGTGATGAGCCTCGTCTCGATCATCGGGCCGCGGCCGAACCTGTTCGACCTGCAGGGGCTCGCCTCCACCAAGCGCCTCGAAGTGCGCCAGCCGATCCTCACCGACGCGGATCTGGAGAAGATCCGCTCGATCTCCGATGTCGCCGAGACGCACTTCAAGTCGCGCACGCTCGACACCACCTTCCACGCCGGCTTCGGCGCGGCAGGCATGGAGCAGGTGCTGGACGAGCTCTGCGCGCGCGCCGAAGGCGCGGTGCGCGAGGGCATCAACATCATCATCCTGTCCGACCGCATGACCGGCACCGACCGGATCCCGATTCCCGCGCTGCTCGCCTGCGCCGCTGTGCACCATCATTTGATCCGCACTGGCTTGCGCACCTCGGTCGGCCTCGTGATCGAATCCGGCGAACCGCGAGAGGTGCATCACTTCGCCTGCCTCGCCGGCTACGGCGCAGAGGCGATCAACCCCTATCTCGCATTCGAGACCATCATCGCGATGAAGGACCGCCTGCCAGGCGGGCTCGACGACAAGGAGATCGTGAAGCGCTACATCAAGTCGATCGGCAAGGGCTTGCTCAAGGTGATGTCCAAGATGGGCATCTCGACCTACCAGTCCTATTGCGGCGCGCAGATCTTCGACGCCGTCGGGCTGAAGGCCGATTTCGTCGCCAAGTATTTTGCCGGCACGCATACCCGCATCGAGGGCGTCGGCCTCGCTGAGATCGCAGAAGAAACCGCGCGGCGGCATGCCGATGCGTTCGGCGACGCGCAGGTCTACAAGACCGCGCTCGATGTCGGCGGCGAATACGCCTTCCGCAGCCGCGGCGAGGACCACGCCTGGACGGCCGAGTCGGTCTCGGCGCTGCAGCATGCCGTGCGCGGCAACTCGCTCGAACGCTATCGCGCGTTTGCCAAGATCCTGAACGAGCAGCAGGAGCGCCTGCTGACGCTGCGCGGGCTGTTCCGGATCAAGACCGCGGCAGACGAAAAGCGCAAGCCGGTGAAGCTCGAAGAGGTTGAGCCGGCCAAGGAGATCGTCAAGCGCTTCTCCACGGGCGCGATGTCGTTTGGCTCGATCTCGCGCGAGGCGCACACCACGCTCGCGATCGCGATGAACCGGATCGGCGGCAAGTCCAACACCGGCGAAGGCGGCGAGGAATCCGATCGCTTCAAGCCGCTGCCGAACGGCGATTCCATGCGCTCGGCGATCAAGCAGGTCGCCTCGGGCCGCTTCGGCGTGACGACGGAATACCTCGTCAACTCCGACATGATGCAGATCAAGATGGCGCAGGGCGCCAAGCCCGGCGAAGGCGGCCAGCTGCCCGGCCACAAGGTCGACGCGACGATCGCCCGCGTCCGCCATTCGACGCCCGGCGTCGGCCTGATCTCGCCGCCGCCGCACCACGACATCTATTCGATCGAGGATCTGGCGCAGCTCATCTACGACCTGAAGAACGTCAATCCGGACGGCCAGGTCTCGGTCAAGCTCGTCTCCGAAATCGGCGTCGGCACGGTTGCCGCCGGTGTCGCGAAGGCGCGCGCCGACCATGTGACGATCGCAGGCTTCGAGGGCGGGACCGGTGCCTCGCCCCTGACCTCGATCAAGCATGCCGGCAGCCCATGGGAGATCGGGCTCGCCGAAACCCACCAGACGCTGGTGCGCGAGCGGCTGCGCAGCCGCATCTCGGTCCAGGTCGACGGCGGTTTCCGCACCGGGCGCGACGTCGTGATCGGCGCGCTGCTCGGGGCTGACGAGTTCGGCTTCGCCACGGCGCCTTTGATCGCGGCCGGCTGCATCATGATGCGCAAGTGCCATCTCAACACCTGCCCGGTCGGGGTCGCGACCCAGGACCCGGTCCTGCGCAAGCGTTTCACCGGCCAGCCCGAGCACGTGATCAACTACTTCTTCTTTGTCGCCGAGGAAGTGCGCGAGATCATGGCTTCGCTCGGCTACAGGACGTTCGACGAGATGGTCGGCCAGACCCAGATGCTCGATCAGAGCTCGCTGGTCGCACATTGGAAGGCCAAGGGCCTCGATTTCTCGCGATTGTTCGTGCGGCAGAAGGAGGAGAAGGGCCAGAAGATCTATCATTCGGAGGCCCAGAACCATCATCTGGAAGCTGTGCTCGACCGTCGCCTGGTCGAGAAGGCACGCGCCGCGCTCGATCGTGGCGCGCCGGTAAGGATCGAGGCGGAGATCAACAACACCGACCGCTCCGCCGGCGCAATGCTGTCGGGCCAGGTGGCGAAGATCTACGGCCATGAAGGGCTGCCGCTCGACACGATCCATGTCAGCCTCAAGGGCACCGCGGGCCAGGCGTTCGGCGCGTGGCTTGCGAAGGGCGTCACCTTCGAACTCGAGGGCGAAGGCAACGACTATGTCGGCAAGGGCCTTTCCGGCGGCTGCATCATCGTCAAGCCGCCGAAGAATTCCGGCATTGTGCCGGAAGAGTCGATCATCGTCGGCAACACCGTGATGTACGGCGCGATCGAGGGCGAATGCTACTTGCGAGGCATCGCCGGCGAGCGCTTCGCCGTGCGGAACTCGGGCGCGGTCGCGGTCGTCGAGGGCGCCGGCGATCATTGCTGCGAATACATGACAGGCGGCATCGTCGTGGTGCTCGGCAAGACCGGCCGTAACTTCGCAGCCGGCATGTCCGGCGGCATTGCCTATGTCCTGGACGAAGCCGGCGACTTCCCGAAGCTGTGCAACCTTTCGATGGTCGACCTAGAACCGGTGCTGTCCGAAGAGATGATCAACGCCGCCACCTACCACCATGCCGGCGATCTCGAGGCGCATGGCCGGGTCGACGTGTTCCAGAACCTGCTTGATTCCGACGTCGAACGGCTCCATGTGCTGATCACGCGGCACGCCAAGCTGACCGGCTCGCGGAAAGCCGTCGCGATCCTGGCGGACTGGAAGTCATGGCTGCCGAAGTTCCGCAAGGTGATGCCGGTCGAGTACCGTCGCGCGCTGCAGGAGTTGCAGAAAAACGCCGACGCCGAGCCGAAGATCGCGATCGGAGCGTAATATCAGACCCTCATGGTGAGAAGGCGCGACGCGCCGTCTCGAACCATGAGGCCACGATACCGGCCTTGATCCTTCGAGACGCGGCGCGAGCGCCGCGCCTCAGGATGAGGGTCTACGGGGGCGCGTAGCGCGAACCGGATGACGAAACAGGACGAACCAGGGTGCAGGGGCCTCAGGCTTAATGGGAAAGATTACAGGTTTTCTCGAGATCGATCGGAATGAGCGCAAGTACACGCCGGTCGCCGAGCGGCTAAAGCATTTCCACGAGTTCGTCATTCCGCTCAGCGAGAAGGACATCCGCGACCAAGCCGCGCGCTGCATGAACTGCGGCATTCCTTACTGCCACGGCACCGGATCGGTAGCGCCGGGCACGCCCGGCTGCCCGGTCAACAACCAGATCCCCGACTGGAACGACCTCGTCTATCAGGGCAATTGGGAAGAAGCCTCGCGCAACCTGCATTCGACCAACAATTTCCCCGAATTCACCGGCCGGATCTGTCCGGCGCCGTGCGAGGCGTCCTGCACGCTCAACATCGACGACAACCCCGTCACCATCAAGACCATCGAATGCGCGATCGTCGATCGCGCCTGGGACAATGGTTGGCTCAAGCCGGAGATTCCGGCCGAGAAGACCGGCAAGAAGATCGCGGTGATCGGCGCCGGGCCGGCGGGCCTGGCCTGTGCCCAGCAGCTCGCGCGCGCCGGCCACGACGTGCACGTCTATGAGAAGTATGCCAGGGCCGGCGGCCTGCTGCGTTACGGCATTCCCGACTTCAAGATGGAGAAAGGCGTCATCGACCGTCGCGTCGCGCAGATGGAGGCCGAAGGCGTCACCTTCCACTACGGTGTCCCTGTCGGCGGCGATGCACCCCGCGCGATCGATCCGCGCGAACTGCACAACCAATATGATGCAATCGCGCTGACCGGCGGCGCGGAAGCTCCGCGCGACCTCCCCATCCCCGGCCGTGACCTCGACGGCATCCATTTCGCGATGGACTTCCTGCCGCAACAGAACCGCCGTGTCTCCGGCGAGCCGCTGGGCGGCGTGGCCGACATCCTCGCCAAGGACAAGCATGTGGTAGTGATCGGCGGCGGCGACACCGGGTCCGACTGCATCGGCACCTCGCTGCGCCAGGGCGCCAAGTCCGTGACCCAGCTCGAGATCATGGCGGCGCCGCCCGAGCGCGAGAGCAAGGGCGTGACCTGGCCGAACTGGCCGTTGAAGATGCGGACGTCGTCGAGCCAGGCCGAAGGCGCGATCCGCGAATACGCCGTGCTGACCCAGAAGTTCGAGGGCACTGGCGGCAAGGTGAAAAAGCTGCACTGCATCAAGGTCGACGACAAGTTCAAGCCACTGCCCGGCACCGAATTCGCACTCGACGCCGAGCTCGTGCTGCTGGCGATGGGCTTCGTGCATCCCGTGCACGATGGCCTGCTGAAGCAGCTCGCGGTCGATCTCGACCAGCGCGGCAACGTCCGCGCCAACACGAGCGACTACCAGACCTCGCTGCCCAACGTCTTCTCCGCCGGCGACATGCGCCGCGGCCAATCGCTGGTGGTCTGGGCCATCCGCGAAGGCCGCCTCTGCGCGCGTGCGATCGACACGTTCCTGATGGGGAAGACGGATCTGCCGCGGTAGGCACTCGTCATTGCCGGGCCTGACCCGGCAATCCATCCCTTAGCAAAGAGTCTGACGAAGAAGATGGATACGCGGGTCAAGCCCGCGTATGACGTCGGTGCGACTGGCTCACCATCAATTCTGCACCCGCACCCCCAGCAGCATCACCGTCGACTGCGAGCTCGATCCCGGCGAGTTCGAGTCCAGGATGTCGTGGCGTACGGTGCCCTTGATCCAGAGGCTGCGGGTCATCTTGTAGATGAGATCGCCTGACAGCGAGTAGATCTTGTCGAAGCGGTCGTCGCCCTGGTAGTCGAGCGTACCGTAGGTGAACCTGCCGATCGCGGTCAGCCAGCGGCGGAAGTCGTGATCGACCTCGACGGTGTAGGTGCGCGCCAGCACGCCCGAGGTGCCCGGCAGCGTGGTCTCGCCTAGCTGCGTGTCGGAATAGAATTTGGCGGTCGTCAGCGGCGTCGCGGTCCAGGTCAGCGATGCCGTGGTGAGCAGGCCCTCCAGCCGGTTCAGCCGCGGATCCTGATAGTCGCGCGCGGCGTAGCCGATCGAGACTTCGCCGAACAAGAGCCGCGAGAACTCAAAGGACGTGCCAGCCTTCGCATAGCCGCCCGAGGAATCGCGCGCGAAGCCTGAGCGGTCGAGCCGCAAGTCATGAACACGGCTGTCGCCCTGGATTTCCACGAACGGCTTGACCGCGGGGTTCACCTCGTAGCTGACGCGCGCGACGCCGCCATACTGGCTGAAGTTGCGGTCATCGTTCGAGCTCGACGAGCCGTCGGTGAGCCTTGACCATTGGTAATCGGTGCGGTCGACGGTGGCGCCTGCGGAGACCTGCAGGCGGTTGAAGTTCTGGTCGAAGCCGAAGGTGCCGCCGACGGTGGTGTAGATCGGATATCTGGCGAGGCCTGCCTGCACGTTCGGGCTGCCGGGGTTGTCGGTGGACACGAGCAGCCGCGCCTGTCCCAGCAGCCTTGTGTCACGGGTGACGTCGAGCCGCCCATCGATATGGCCGATGAAGTTGGGGCGATCGACATCGAGCGGCGCCGACAGCGGCGTGCCGTCGGCGTTCGGCGTCAGGTTTTGGGTGTAGCCGGTGAAGGAGCCGCGCAGGTCGGCGACCAGCGCATGACGCTCCCAGTCGGACACCGCCAGGAATTCCGGCGCGATCACGTATGTCGGCCTGCCCTGCGGCACCGCCAGCCGGCCGGGATTGGTCTCATAGCCGGCGCTGAGTTCGACCGCCGACTTGATCAGGAAGCTGCCGGCATAGTCGCCGACTGCACCGAACGGATCGTCGTCGATCTTGAGCCGCTTGCGCGGCGGCTGGCCCACCACATTGCCCGCCAGCGCCGGCGGCACCGGCGGCTTGTTGGCGGTCTCCGATGGCGGGATCGAGAGGCGTAATTGTCCGGCCAGATTCCTCGGCGGAGGCGGGGGTGGCGGCGTACCAGGACCGGGCGGCGGCTTCGGCTTCGCCTGTCCCGGATAGTATTTCCGCTGCTGGCGCTTGCGGTTGAGTGAGTCATAGCCGGAGGTCGAAGCGCCATTCGCGGCCGGCAGGCCGTAGGACGGCACCTGGCCGACACGCGAGGGTGCGCGGCGGCCATCGAGATCCCGGTCACGCAATCGTGGATCGTTCAGCGGATCGGCCAGTTCGGCCGCGGTCTTGCGCAAGGGCGAATCTGATGGCGCTACCTGGGTAGTGCGCGACGGGCTGAACAAATCAGGCGTGACCGTCTGGGCCTGCGCGAAGGAGCCGTTCAGTCCGAGCACGGCAAGCCATGCCACAGGCGCGAGCAAATGGCGCGCGCGCCCCCTCCGGCTCCCTGCTCGCCCTCGTCCCACGATAGAAATACCTCAACAAATTCACTGACTTACACGGCATACGCGGAACCGGGCCGAGAACGTCCTTAATGGAGTTAAAACAATTATGGTTAATGCTCCGTTGAGAGCTGCTAGCCACGTCGCCTCGCGCACGCCGCCGTGCTAAGGGAAGCGCTCTGGGCGCGACGCCCCTCCTCCCTGGAAACAGACATGGCCAAGCCCAAACCGCTGATGCCGAAATCGTCGGACACCGAGCCTGCAGACACCTCCGTGCAATCGGCGCTGCGGACGTTGGAGGCCGAAGCAAGCGGTGTCGCCGCGATCGACGCCGCGCTTCGATCCGACCTCGGCGTGCCCTTCGCCGCGGCGGCTGAGATGATCCGCAGCGCCAAGGGACGGCTGATCGTCACCGGGCTCGGCAAGTCCGGCCATGTCGGGCGCAAGATCGCGGCGACCTTTGCCTCCACCGGCACGCCGGCCTTCTTCGTCCATGCCGCCGAAGCCAGCCATGGCGACCTCGGCATGATCACCGCCGACGACGTCATCCTGGCGCTGTCATGGTCCGGCGAGCAGCCGGAGATGAAGAACCTGATCTCTTACGCCGCGCGCTTCAGCATCGCCGTGATCGCGATCACGGCGGAAAAGGAATCGAGCCTGAGCAAGGCCGCCGACATCGCGCTGACCCTGCCGAAGGCGCGCGAGGCCTGCCCGTACAATCTGGCGCCGACCACCTCTTCGCTGATGATGCTCGCGCTCGGCGATGCGCTGGCAATCGCGCTGCTGGAAGGCCGCGGCTTCACCTCAACCGATTTCAGCGTGCTGCATCCCGGCGGCAAGCTCGGGGCGATGCTGAAATATACCCGCGATCTCATGCACGCCGGCGAAGCCGTGCCGCTGAAGCCGCTCGGCACCAGCATGTCGGACGCGCTGGTCGAGATGACCTCGAAGGGCTTTGGCTGCGTCGGCATCGTCGATGGCCGCGGCCATCTCGTCGGCATCGTCACCGACGGCGACCTCCGCCGCCACATGCGCCCCGACCTGATGACGGCTGTCGTCGACGAGATCATGACCAAAAATCCAAAGACCATCAGCCGCGACACGCTGGCCGGCGAAGCGCTGGAATTGCTGAACTCGTCGAAGGTCACCGCGCTGATCGTCATCGACGCCGGCAAGCCGGTCGGCATCGTGCATTTCCACGACTTCCTGCGCGCGGGCGTGGCGTAGGCTCGCGGGCGGTCATCGCGAGATGCGTAGGATGGGTAGAGCGCAGCGAAACCCATCGCGATGAAGCGAACGGCGCGAATGATGGGTTTCGCTGCGCTCTACCCATCCTACGCCCCCCGTCGTCCCGTCGAAAGACGGGGCCATAACCACAGGATGTTATTGTGATGCGGGCAAGCGGTTACAGCTTTGCACACCACAAACGCCTGTGGTTATGGGCCCGTGGCAAGCCCGGGACGACGTGGGGAGAGGCTCTGATTCAAACTTCCCCGCGTCCGCAATGACGGCGTTGTTATTGCGGAAACCGCGCCCCCTTCTCTTCCAGCGGCAATGCCAGGCCGTTCGCGATGTAGGAGACCGTGTGGTAGAAGCCGCAGAGCAGCATGACCTCCAGGATCTTCGCGTCATCATAGTGCGCCGACAGCGCCGCGAATTCCGCCTCGCTCAGGGTCGCCCGGTAATGCAGCGCGTCGACGGCGGCGATCAGCGCCTGCTCGGCATCTGACCAGCAGGGATCATTGGGCTCGCCGTGCACGGTGGCGCTGATCTGTGCTTCGGTCAGCGATGCAGCCTCGGCGAAGGTTGCGATATGGACACCCCATTCATATTCGCAGCCGGTCAGCGCGCAGGTGCGATCGATGACGATCTCGCGCTCCCGCAAACTCAGCGGACCGCGATCCAAAAGGCTGCCGGCGGTGAATTTCCGCCAGGCCCGGTCCTGGCCTGCTATCACGCGAAACAACAGCAACGGCGGTGCGCCGCGCATGATGCGGTCGAACTGTGCCTTCAGTTCGGCCGCATATGGCGGCTCGAGCGGGGCGATCCGTGACATGGCCGGCTCCTCTGCTACAATAAACGTAGCAATACGCTACAATATATGTAGCAAGACGCAAGCGGGAAACAACGATGCCGAAGTCACCCTCAGCCGCCGGGAAACACTCCGTCCGCGGGTCGCGAACCGGCCGGCCAATCATGGCGCTGCTCGATCTGCTCGGCAGGCGCTGGACCTTGCGGATCATCTGGGAATTGCGTGGCGGCGCCCTCACCTCGCGCGCGCTGCGGGCGGTCTGCGATCAGGCGTCCCCGACCATCCTGCAGACACGGCTGACCGAACTGCGCGAGGCCGGATTTGTCGAACTCGCTCCGGGCGAGGGCTATGGCCTCACCGGATGGGGCAAAGACTTGCTGGAGAATTTTGTGCCGCTGCACCGGTTCGCGGAGCGATGGAGCAAGCGCGAGGAAGATTGAGAAGACGCCGCTTGTTCGGAACACCTCTCCCAAAGGGAGAGGTCGATTTGCGTCAGCAAATCGGGTGAGGGGTTACCCTCTATCGAGGGACCTCGCCCCTCACCCGGATCGCATCTGACGATGCGATCCGACCTCTCCCGATGGGAGAGGTAAAGAGCTACGCCACCACCACCGTCAGGCTGGCGCCGTCGGCGCGGATCACCTTGACGCGGCTGCCGGCCGGCGCGTCGGGGCCGGCGACGCGCCAGATCGTGTCATCGATCCGCACCGTGCCTGATCCGTCGATGATCGGCTTCTCCAGCGTGAACTCGCGCCCGACCAGGGCTTCGGTGCGCCGGTTGAGGAACGGGCTGCTCGCGCTTGCCGAGCTCGCGCTTTTGGCAAAGTGCCGCCATGCCGGCACGGCGGCGACCGCAAACAGGGCGAACATCAGGAACTGCGTCTGCCAATGCGGATCGATGGCGAATGACACCAGCCCAACCAGGAGTGCCGACAGCCCGAGCCAGAACAGGAACACGCCCGGCGCCGCCAATTCCAGCGCCATCAGGACGAAGCCGAGGACCAGCCAATTCCAGCTACCCAATGTCAAAAACATCTCGATCATGACACGACTCTATTATTTCGAGCGCGACCCAGCACTCCTTATCTTTGCGGCGCGACCGGCGGCGGCGTCGGGCCAGACGGCGGCACCGCGGATCGCCGCGGGGCGACGGTCGCGGAAGCGGCGCTTTCGCCGAAGGTGGCGCGTGCGATTTCGCCGATGCCGGCAAGCGAGCCGAGCACGCTCGAGGCCTCGATCGGCAGCATCACGATCTTCTGGTTCGGCGCTTCCGCCAATTGTCCGAACGCCTTGATGTACTTGTCGGCGATGAAATAGTTGAGCGCGGCAACGTCGCCCCGGCTAATCGCTTCGGACACCATCTGGGTCGCCTTGGCCTCGGCCTCCGCCAGGCGCTCGCGCGCTTCGGCGTCGCGGAAGGCGGCTTCGCGGCGGCCCTCCGCCTGCAGGATCTGTCCCTGCTTGGCGCCTTCGGCGCGCAGGATTTCCGATTGCCGCTGACCTTCCGCCTGGAGGATGTCGGCGCGCTTGACGCGCTCGGCCTTCATCTGCCGGCCCATCGCCTCCACGAGGTCGGCCGGCGGCACGATGTCCTTGATCTCGATGCGGTTGACCTTGACACCCCAGGGCGAGACCGCGGCATCGACCACGCGCAAGAGCCGCTCGTTGATCTCGTCGCGATGCGACAGCACCTGGTCGAGATCCATCGAACCCATCACCGAGCGGATGTTGGTCATGGTCAGCACCGTGATCGCCTGGTGCAGGTTGGCGACCTCGTAGCTCGCTTTCGCGGCGTCGAACACCTGGAAGAAGGCAACGCCATCAGCGGTGACGGTGGCATTGTCCTTGGTGATCACCTCCTGCTCGGGGATGTCGATCACCTGCTCCATCATGTTCATCTTGCGCCCGATGCGATCGAAATAGGGCACGATGAGATTGAGGCCAGGGAGCAGCGTGCGGGTGTATTTGCCAAAGCGCTCGATGGTCCAGACATAGCCCTGGGGCACGGTCTTGACCCCGGCGAACAGCGTGACGACGACAAGCAGAACAAGGGCAATCGCGAAAATGTCGAAACCACTCATAAAGTCCTCCAAGACCGGCGAAGCCGGTGCGGCCCTGCATTTGGTCTGCAAAACCGCTGCGCCGGTTCAGCCGGCTGTTGGTTACCACCATAGGTAAGAAGCGGTTTGCGAGGCTGCCAGATATAGCCTGTGAACGTAAACGATGTGTCAGGCGTTATGCCTGTGGGAGTTCACCTCATCTCTCCCGCAAGCGAGAGCTTTGCATAATGGGCGAATCTGCGATTCTCTAAGAGAGGATCGGAGGGGGGCTGGAGTGACATATCGGCGGGTTGGACAACCGAGCTTCGCAGATGCGCTGGTATCGCGGCGGGGAAAAGGCAATCCAGCGTTGAAGCGGATCGGCGAGCTGGTCGATTGGGCGGCTGTGGAGCTTGTGCTGCGCGGCCTTCCGGAACCGGAGCGTGGCGCGCCGCCCTACCCGCGGCTGGTGATGTTCAAGGCGCTGCTGCTGCAGCAATGGTATGGACTGTCCGATCCGGAGCTTGAAGAGGCGCTGGATGACCGCGCCTCGTTCCGCGATTTCTGCGGTTTTGTGCTGGAC
>NZ_JAGKJI010000032.1 GCF_020329485.1 Bradyrhizobium cenepequi | reverse complement strand
CACCGCCAACCAGCAGCGCAGCCAGCAGGCGACCGGCCCGTTCGACAATCTTTCTTTGCTCGCCGATCGTCTCGACCAGTCGCGCATCGAGATCGTCAGCGGCGGCAATGTGGTCTTCAAGGGCGGAGCTGCTGGCGCGGGCTCGCTGACCATCGCGCAGGGCGGTCAGGTGGCGGTGTCGGCGGCGGGGCGCATCTTCGCCGAGCGCGGCGCCACGATCGATGTCTCCGGCGTGCGCGACGTGTCGCTGGCGATGTCGGCCAACAACATCATGGTCAACATCCAGGGCAACGAGCTCCGCGACTCGCCGGTCAACCGCGACAGCAATGCGCTGAAGAACGCCGACGTCTGGGTCGATATCCGCGACCTGGTCTATGTGCCTGATGGCACCGGCGGCTATGCCGGCGATCGCTACTACACGCCGGGCGGCCTGCTCGAGGTCGGCGGCTATCTCGCCAATACTTCGCACAAGATCGGCGAATGGAGCGCGGTCGGCGGCACCATCACGCTGGCGGCGCCGGAAGTGATCGCGCAGGCCGGATCGGTGTTCGACATCTCGGGCGGCTCGGTCCGCTATGAGGCCGGCTATATCCGCACCACCAACTTCCTTGGGGCGGACGGCCGGCTCTACAACATCAACGATGCCCGCGCTGATATGACTTTCTATGGCCTCGGCCAGGGCTTCATCCGCAAGCATGAACGGTGGAACAGTACCGAGGTCTGGACCAGCCCGTTCGGCCGCGGCCGCGAGAGCGTGCGCTGGGAAGAGGGTTACACGATCGGCCGCGACGCCGGCAGGCTCATCCTGTCGACGCCAACGGCCGTTTTCGAGGGCAATATCCTCGCCGATGTCGTGCAGGGCGAGCGGCAGAACAGCGCCCGGCCGGATGGAGTTGTCGATGGCTACAAGGTCGGGCAGAACGTGGTGGCGCAAGCCGGCACGCTGGCGCTCGGGCAGTATGTTCCGACATTGCTAGCCCCCGGTCGCAATGCAGTTTTCGACACGGACGTTTTGATCGGCAACGTCAGCTCCGTCACCGAAGGTCTCTCCGCCGGCCTGGCGATTTCTCCTGAGCGGGTGAGTACTGCCTGGTTTGACGCTGAACATCTGAATCGCAGCGGATTGGGCGTTATCGACTTCGGCACGGCCGGCAAGATCACGGTGAATGCGCCGCTGAAGGTCGTGGACGGCGGATTGGTGAACCTCGTTGCGCCGATCGTCGACATCAAGGCCGACATTACGGCCCGCAGCGGGAGCATCTCGGTAACCAACGTCTTCAAGCCAGCCCGAGATGACATTCGCGAGACCGCCCTGTTGCTGGACGGCACCGCAAATGTTGTCGTGCGCGGGGGCGTGACCCTCGATACGAGCGGCCTGTGGGTCAATGCGCAGCTGAACCGAGATGACGACGTCAAGTCGGCCTTCATCGACGGCGGTTCGGTTCGCCTGGAATCGAGCGGTGACGTCACGCTTGAAGCTGGCAGCCTGATCGATGCCTCGTCGGGCGCTGCGATCACGATCGGCGGGAAAATCAAGGGAGGGCGCGGTGGAGACGTCGCGCTCATCGCTGGCCGCTCTGTCGTGGGCAATTCTCAGGTTGGTGCGCTCACCCTTGATGGAAATATCCGTGCCTATGGCGTGAATGGCGGCGGCACGCTGATGTTGAACTCGGGTGACGTGATCTCGTTGGGCGGACTGCCATTGCTGGCCGACGGCACGCTTGCGGCCGGGCAGGCGGCGTTGGCCAATTTGGTCTTGACCGACGAATTGGTGATTCCCGCCGGTACGGTGCTGGCGAGCGAGTTGCGCTACAAGGCGGGGCCTTCCATCCTGGCGCCCGGCGCGACCTTGTCCGGCGCCGTCACCTATTCCAACCTGCAGACGGAAATGCGGATCCAGAACGCCTGGAGCCTCGCCGGTACCAATCTGGTCGTATACATAGCAGGCCGCGATGCCCCCCTTTCCGGCGTTAGCAGCAACGTCGTTCCGGCCGGCGCGGTCGTCACGCGCATCGCCAGCGGCAGCTTGCCGGCCGGCTATGCGGTGTCGGCCAATATCTTCCCCGACGGTTTGTCGCTGCCGACGCACGTCGCCACGGTCAAGGCGGGCGAACCGCTCCCGACAGATCTGGTACTGGCGGCGGGCACGCTCATTGGCGCCGGCGCACAACTGCCCGTGGCGGCCCGGGTGCAGGTACCGCTGCACTTGGATGCGGACCTGCTGAACAAAGGTTTTGCCCATTACGAGATCGGCAGCGACGCTGGCGTGGTGGTGAGCGATGGCGCCCACTTGAATCCGGTAATGCCTGTGTACCGCCTGCGCGACGAGGCCTGGCAGATTGCCACGGGCACGGATGCGGCGCGAGCACTCGCGGCCTGGCTGCCGCCGCAATATCTCGAAGACTCGCGTGCCGGCATGTTGACCCAGCGCGGCGGCGCCAGCCTGACCCTGTTGGGCGGGCGCGACGTGCAGGATCTAAATTTGGACAAAACCGAAGCCAGCCTGATCATGGGTGGCTCCGTGACCGTGGATCAGGGCTCCGTGATCGAAGTCGATCCGGGCCAGTCCATTACGCTGCGCAGCCGTGGGCAAATGACAGTGGACGGCACGCTGCGCGCTCCGGGTGGCAATATTGCGCTCGAACTGCTGCCGGTGGACGTGGATGCTCGTCAGGATTGGCGTGATCCGCCGGCCTTCTCGAACCAACCCTATCAATCGATATTGTTGGGCGAGCATGCCTACCTGGATGCTGCGGCGCGCGCGGTGGTGGCGTGGGACTTCCAGGGCCAGCCGTATGGCGTGGTGCCCGACGGGGGGGCCATCTACGTGGGCGGCAATGCCGCGCTGGGCTGGGCCGCCGATGGTTTCGTGGTGGTGCGTGACGGCGCGATGCTGGATGCCTCGGGAGCGCAGGCCGATATCATCGTGCCGGGGGCGCGCGACGAGGGCGTGCGGCGCATCGCAAGCGCGGGCGGCTCGATCACGCTGGCCTCGTTCAATGGCATGGTGCTTGATGGCACGCTGCGTGCGGCGGCGGGCGGGACAGGCGCCGCTGGCGGCACGCTCGCGGTGCACATGGATGTGCGCTCTTATCTTGGCGAACCGCCGAGCCTGCCCTTGAGTGGCGCGACCGACGCCCAGGTCGCCGCAGCGGCGAAGGAGTTGCTGACGCCACGCGAAATCACGCTCATGGAGCAGGCGCCGTCGCAGGCCGGCGTGCCGCTGCAATACGGCCGCGCATTGCTCGGCCTGAACCGGATCGCCGCCGGCGGTTTCGACACTCTGGACCTGGCCGCCAGCATCATCAGTTTCGACGATAGCATGACACTGTCGGCCGGCCGCAGCATACGCCTGGCCGCGACCCTGCTGGCCGCCAACAGTTCCGACGCTCATATCGTGGTGCGCGCGCCGTATGTCACGCTGGCGGGCTTCACGGCCACGGGTGTTGTCGAACCCACCAGTCCTCGGAACTATTTCTCGCCAGACCTGAACTGGAGCCTCGGCACGGGGTTCGTCGTCCCGCAAAGTCAGGCCACGATGACGATCGAGGGCAATCTGATCGACGTGGATGGCGCCGTGCGTTTTGGCGGCGGGTACTACAACCAGGGTTCTTATCAGGGCAGTCTCGCCCGCGCGTTCAAGCGCGTCTGGAATAATCAGGTGCGGGCCGGCTTCGACCTGGTCACGCTCGACAGCACGGGCGACATCCGCTTCATGGGAACGTCCAGCCGGCAGGACGGTTACGCGACGCTCTTGAATACTGAGGACGGCGAGACCAGCCTGTATACCCTGGGCGACTTGACCCTGGCGGCCGTCCGCATCTACCCGGTCACGGGCGCCTGGGCCGAAGTCGTCGCAGGGCTGAAACTCACGCTGGGCATCGACAGGCTGGATCCCGCGCGCACGTTGCGCATCGAGCGCAATGGGGATTCGGGCACGCTGCCGCCTGCGCCGCCATCCGTCTTTGGCAGCCTGATCATGGCGGCCGCCAATGTGGAGCAGGGCGGTGTGCTGCAGGCGCCCTTGGGCCTGATCCAGTTGGGCGACATTCGCTACAGCGACGCCCTTCTCTACCCGTACCCGGGAACAACGTCAGTGACGCTGCTGCCCGGCAGCGTGACGTCGACCAGCGCCGCGGGCCTGGTGCTGCCGTATGGCGGCACCAGCGACGACGTGGCCTACCTGTATGGCGGGAAGCCCGTGCAGTTCGACGTGCGCGGCTCTCTCGCGCGCGGCGTCGTGCTGGCAGCCCGGGCGATCGACGTGCAGCAGGGTGCTGTGCTCGATCTGTCGGGGGGTGGCGAACTGACCGGCGCGGGCTTCATCACCGGCCGCGGCGGTTCGGTCGACGTGCTGCGCACGCCGCTGATCAACGCCAACCCGATCAATACCTTCAGCGATGCGGGCAACAGCGTCTATGCCATCATGCCGGGTTATGCCAGTGATTACGCGCCGCTGTCGCCGGACAGCGGCGCCGGCAATCCGGAGATCGGCCAGAGAATCACGATCCCGGCCGGCGTACCCGGGTTGCCGCCCGGCACTTACACGCTACTGCCGTCCAGCTACGCCTTGCTGCCCGGCGCCTTCCGCGTCGAGCTGCAGCGCGGTGCGCTGAGTCCGACGCAGCCTGTCGCCATGACCAACGGCTCGTGGTCGGTGCGCGTGCAGGGCAGTATCGCCCATACCGGCATCGTGGATACCTTGCCGACGCGCGCCACGCTGACGTCGGCCGATACGGTGCGGCACTATTCCCAGTACAACGAAACCGGCTATGCCGAGTTTGCGCGCGCCGAAGCCGCGCGCCTGGGGGGCATCGCGCCGGCGCTGCCCGAGGATGCGAAGCAGTTGGCGCTGGCCTATCCGGGCGCACCGCAGACATCCTTGCCGGCGCTGCATTTTGCGGGCACCGCCGACTTCACGCCCACCGAGGGCGGGCGCGGCGGCCAAGCCGTGATCACCACCGCCAAGAAGGGCGCCATCGAGATCACCGTGGGCGATACGCCCACGCCGGGCTTCACCGACAGTTATGCCAGCCCCTATACGGGCCAGGGCATTTCCATCAGCGCATCGGCGCTCAACGCCATCGGCGCGCCGCGCCTGGTCATCGGTGGCCGGTTGGTGGAGGGGCGGTCCGAAAACGAACAGGTCGGAGGCGGCGACGTCCGGTTGCCGTACGTGGACTTCAGCAGCCCTGTGCGCAATGGTGAATTGCAATTCGTCTCGCTGGCCGAGAAAGTGGTGGTGCGCAGCGGTGTCACGCTGAGCGCGCCGGAAATCTTCCTGGTCAGCTCCGGCGACACCGTGCCGGGCTCCATCGTGGTGGAAGCCGGCGCGCGTATCGACACGCTGTCGGCGAATATACCGTCCGACAGCGGCACCTATGTTTATGTGCCGCGCGCGGCTGTGGTCGGGATTTCCAACGGGCGGCTGGATTTCCTGCCGCCCACCAACAGCAGCACCGGCGACACCACCAGCGGCCGCATCGACATCGGCGTGTGCGGCGCGGCCACGTGCGCGCCCACTTACCTGTACTCGCAGGGGGCCATCGCCATTGCCGGCACCGGCCCGGTCAACCTGGGCAACGACGTGCGCTACGGCACCCGCAACCTGGCCTTGTCGGTATCTACGCTCAACGTCGGCAGCGCGTCGGCACTGGCCGATGCACAGGCCGCGGGTGTGATGGGCCCGGGCTTGTCGATGACGCAGGAATTCTTCTCGCGCCTGCTCGACGGCGATACCTCAGCGGGCGCGCCGGCGCTGGAAAGCCTGACGCTGACGGCGGGCAGCAGCATCAACTTCTTCGGCCCGGTGGACATCAGCACCTACGACCCGCGCACTGGGGAGGCGAGGCTGTCGCAACTGGTGCTGAACACGCCGGCCATCTACGGCGCCGGCGCCGCAGGCGAGCGGGCAGTGATCAGCACTGGCACGCTGTACTGGAACGGCACGCTGGTGCGCGTGCCGCCCTCGGAGGTTTCGGGCGCCGACCAGAAGGCATCGTCCGTTCCCATCAGCGCCAAGCCCGGCGACGTCATCGCCGGCGGCGCGGGCACCGGGCAGGGCGTGCTGGAGCTGCGGGTCGACGAACTGGTACTGGGCGACGCGCCCGGCACCCGGGCAAACAATCTCGTGACGCTCGACCGCGTGGCGCTGGGCTTCGACACGGTGAACGTGCGCGCGGCCAGGCGCGTTACCTCGGTCAACCAGGGCAGCCTTGCAGTCTATCGCAGCCAGGCCGAAGGCGCAGAGGGCATCGAGTACAGCGGTGGCAACCTGAACCTGATCACGCCGCTGCTTACCGGAGAGGCCGGCTCGGTCAGCAACATCAGGGCCGGCGGTGCGCTGATCGTCTCGGCCCCTGCCGGCTCACAGGTCGCGGCCGGCGACGCGGGGCTGGGCGCAACGCTGAGCCTGTCGGGCCACACCGTGACAGTGTCCGTGCCCATTGTGCTGCCCAGCGGGAAGCTGACGCTGTCGGCCGAAGGGGACCTGTTGTTGGCCGAGGGCGCCAAGCTGGACTTGGCTGGTCGCGGCATCGATTTCTTCGACGTCACGCAATACAGCGTTGGCGGCGACGTGGCGCTGGAAAGCCATGCGGGCAACATCAGCCAGGAGGCCGGCGTCACTATCGACGTGTCGGCGCGCTACAACCAAGCGGGCACCCTGACAGCCACGGCGCTGGGCGAGGGCGCCGGCCGCATCGAACTCAACGGCCCGATCCTAGGTTCGGCCAGCGGCCAGTACGACGCCGGCGGCACCGTGGTGCCGTTCGACGCGGGCATGGTCGAACTGCGCGGCCAGCACATCGCCGATTTCACCGGCCTGAACGCCCGCCGGACGAGGGCGGCGTCTTCGGCGCCCGCCGCTTCCAGATCAAGCAGGGCGATCTGACGGTGGACGGCACGTTGCGCGCCCGCGACATCGCGATCTCGGTCGACGACGGCAGCCTGACCGTGAACGGCAAGCTCGACGCCAGCGGCTTCCAGGTGGGCGCCATCCGCCTGGCGGCACGCGATGACCTGACTATCAACGGCGTGCTGGACGCGCATGGCACGGGCCTGCGAGTCGACAGCTACGGCCAGGTGATCGAGTCCCCCAACCGCGCCGTGATGGAACTGACCACGGCTTCGGGGCGACTGACGTTGTCGCCCGCGGCCATCATCGACCTGCGCGCCGGAACGGGGCAAGACGGCTCCGGCAATGGCGTGTCGCTGGGTACGCTGGACCTCAACGCGCCGCGCGTGGGCGCGGATGATGCGGCCGTCAACGCGCCGGCCGGCGTCACGATACGCGGCGCGCGCAGCATCGCGGTCAACGCGTTCCGGTCCTACACGCCCGCCGACGGCATCATCGACCAGGATTTGCTTGACGGCATCCATGCCGACAGCACGGCCTACATCAATGCAGCCTGGGCCAATCCCGGCCTGCAGGACCGGCTGGTCGGCCTGCGCACGTACGGCACGGCCTTTCACCTGCGGCCCGGCGTCGAATTGCGCAGCGACGGCGATATGAAGACCGTTGGTGACATCGACCTGTCGGGCTACCGCTATGGTCCTGACGTCGATCCCAACGTGCGCGGCTCGGGCGAGCCCGGGGTGCTGGTGGCGCGCGCCGGCGGCGATCTGACGATCAAGGGCAGCCTCACCGATGGCTTCGCGCTGCCCGCCGCCTCGCCCGACGACAATGGCTGGTTGTTGACGGGGCTGCTGTCGTCCGATGCGGTGGCTGAACTTGGCGGTACCCTGACGGGTGCCGCATCGGGCACCGTGACCCAGTTCGTCGGCGGGGCCGGCAGCCGCATGGTCCTCGATTTCGATGTATCGCTGCGGCCCACGCAACTGCGTCGCGGCGTGGAGATCCCATTCGATTTCGTCATCACTGCCGCGCTGCAGGTACCGACCTGGACCGATGCCGCAGGTTGGACGTTGCAGGCGGATGCCGTTCTCGGCAACAGCCTCGCGCTCGGCACCGCTGCCCAGAACCGGCTCGTCGTACTCCCGGACGGCACGACTTATGGCCCGACCCAAACCATTCCGGCGGGAACCATGCTCCCGAAAGGCACGGTCATCCACGTGGGCACTGCGGCGCTGAACATCCCCATCAACACGGAGTTCAAGGCGGGTACGGTCCTGGTATCGACTTCGAACACCAGTGTCCCCAATGGCACCGTCAACGCCAGAGGTGGCGTGCGCACTTCGGCCGCCACCACGCCGTTGCAGGTGCCTGCCAACACACCGCTGAACGTCTTCAACACGGCCGCGCTTTACCTGGCCCAGAGCGTGACGCTGGCACCCGACACGACGCTGCCCGGAGGCATGACCTTGATCGGCAACGTGCCGACGCGCGAGCCGGGCACCGGTGGCAAGCAGGGCAAGATGTGGGCGCTGGCACCCATGCTGGAGCAGGGCACGCAATCGTGGTCCTTGCGGCTCGCTTCCGGCGCGGATCTCGCGGCGGCCGACACCCGCGCGCTGCTCGTGTCGGAGACCCTGCAAGGCAAGGGGGATATGGTGCTGATCGACACACATGTGGTCAATCCCGCGGCGGCCCAGCCATTCGCGGCCCCCAGCGTGCTGCGCACCGGCAGCGGCGATCTGGAGCTGCTGGTCGGCGGCAACTTCGACGCGCGCTCGCCCTACGGCATTTACACCGCCGGCACGCCTTCGGCGGCGCTGGACGGCGACGACGCGGCGTGGAATCTGCCGCGCGGCCAGAATACCAGCAGCTCCGCTACCGGCACCACGGTGCTCGGCCAGTCCTTCGCGGCCTA
Organism: Bradyrhizobium cenepequi; assembly: GCF_020329485.1. Taxonomy (GTDB): domain Bacteria; phylum Pseudomonadota; class Alphaproteobacteria; order Rhizobiales; family Xanthobacteraceae; genus Bradyrhizobium; species Bradyrhizobium cenepequi. Next base: position 72,686 of record NZ_JAGKJI010000032.1, on the reverse strand, counting down.
CGAGCCCCTGGTGAACGCGGGCAGCGACTATCGTGCCTGGTACCCCACGGGAGGCGGCAACCTGCTGCTACAAGCGCAGGGCAATTTGCTGGGTGACGCGCCGTCGGTGAAAGTCCTGGCCAACGGCGCTACGCCCAGCGATTGGTTGTGGCGTCAGGGTGGCGGTACCGGCGCCGACATCGCCACGGCCTGGTGGATCAATTTCGGCTCCTACGCCGCGACTTACTCCACCCAAAACACCTTGCGACTCGCGGCCTTCACGGGCATCGGCACCTTGGGCGGCGGCAATCTCACGGTCGATGCCGGCGGCGACGCGGGCCTGGCGCGCGCCCTCAATCTGGCGGTCGCCAGCACCGGCCGCGTGGATGCTAGCGGCACGCTGGTCTTGACCGGCGGCGGCGACATGAACGTGCGCGTAGGCGGCCGCATCAACCCGGCCGGCGTGTGGTGGACGGATTCGCAAGGCACGGCCAGCCACACCGGCAATTACGCTTCCTATGGTTCACTGGTCAATCTGCGGGGCCACGTCGACCTGCTCGCCGGCGCGATGGGGGGCCTGGAATTGCTGTACGGCACGGACGGCAAGCCCGACGCCGATCCGCGTGTCAGCGATCCGTTCGAGGTGACGGGCGCGGCGGTGGACGGCCGCAGTGGGCTCGCCATGCTGCCGGGCGATGCGCGATTCAGCCTGAATACCCGCGGCGATCTGGTGGTCGGCGACGTGGTGGACCTCGGCAACGTCGGCCTGGACTCCAGCCAGGTCAACACCGTGCCATTCGTCAACAAGGCCACCGGCATATCTTATGCCGGCGGCGGCATCGGCCGGTTCACGCTGTGGACGCCGGACAGCGGCTTCGAATTGTTCAGCGCGGGCGGCAACATGACCCCGCTGGGCGAGTTCTTCTTTAGCTATCATATCGCTCAGGACCTCGCTTATCCCTACCCCTCGATCCTGCGCGCCACGGCCGCCAGCGGCAGTATCTACTATTCCGACAACGGCTACGACGCCATCGTGCTGGCGCCCTCGGCCCAAGGGCAGCTCGAACTGCTGGCCGCGGGCTCCATCGATGGCAGCGGCGTAGCGGTTTCGCAGTCGGGTGCGGATCCTTCGGTCCTGTCCACGCCGTTCAACCCGGCGTTCGACGGCGCTCCGCGTGGCGGCAGCGTCGTTACGACCAATGTTTCCGCCGCCGGTTCGGGAAAGACCTTCGCCTTTGGTCCCAACACCGTCGACAGTCAGGCGCAGGCCGATGCCGAAGGCGAACCGGTGCGCTTCTATGCGGTGTCGGGTGACATTGTCGGGGTACATACCGGTTCAGTGGAAGACTGGGTTCCTGGAGCGTTCGACTCCCAAGGCAAGACGGCCTTGCGCTGGTATGTGGGCGCGCGTCCCGGACGCATCATGGCCGGCCGGGACATCGTGGGCAGCGGTACGTCTCCAGGCCAGCCTCTGGGTGGCAATCCGGCGCTGGTGGGGTTTACCACCAATCTTTTCGTGCATCAGTCCGAAAACGACGTGTCGCTGGTGCAGGCCGGACGCGACATCATCCAGTCCAGCTTCCGCGTTGCCGGACCCGGCACGCTGGAGATCACGGCCGGCCGCAACATCTACCAGGCCGACAAGGGAGAGTTCGTCAGCCTGGGACCGATCGCCGGCGTGCACCCGGCAGGCATGCCCGGGGCAGACATCGCCGTGCTGGCTGGTGCCGGCTCTCACGGTCCGAACTGGGCAGCGCTGGCCGCGCGCTACCTGGATGCCGCCAACCAAGCCGACCTCACCCCCGGCCACCCGCTGGCCGACCAGCCGGGCAAGGCGGCGCACACCTACCAGGACGAACTGATCGACTGGCTCAAGGGTCGCTACGGCTATGAGGCGGCCGATGCTGCCGATGCGCTGGCCTACTTCAACGGCCTCGCACCGGAGCAGCAACGTATCTTCCTGCGCGGCGTGTACTTCGCCGAACTGAAGGCCGGCGGTCGCGAGTACAACGACGCCGATGGCCCGCGCTTCGGCAGCTACCTGCGCGGCCGCCAAGCCATCGCCACGCTGTTTCCTGAGACGGATGCGCAAGGCAACTCCATCGCCTACGGCGGCGACTTCACCATGTTCAGCACCGAGGTCTATAACAGCGACGGCGTGCTGACGGGTACGCGCGACAGCAGTATCCGCACCCTGGGTGGGGGGGATATCCAGATGCTGACACCGGACGGGCGCATCCTGCTGGGCGTGGAAGGTATCACGCCCGGCGGCAACGCGGGGCTGCTGACGCAGGGCTCGGGCAACATCCAGCTCTACTCGCAAGGCAGCATCTTGCTGGGCCTGTCGCGCATTATGACCACCTTCGGCGGCGACATCCAGGCGTGGTCGGCGGAAGGCGATATCAACGCAGGCCGCGGCGCCAAGACGACGATCGTCTATACCCAGCCGAAGCGCGTCTACGACAACTACGGTGGCGTGACCTTGTCGCCGAACGTGCCATCGTCCGGTGCAGGTATCGCCACGCTCAACCCGATCCCGGGCATTCCGCCGGGCGATATCGACCTGATCGCGCCGCTCGGCACGATTGATGCGGGCGAGGCCGGCATTCGCGTCTCCGGCAATATCAACCTCGCTGCGCTGCAGATCCTTAATGCCGCGAACATTCAGGTGCAGGGCACCGCGACCGGCCTTCCTACCGTGCAGGCGCCGCCGGTCGCGGCATTGGTCACCAGCAATAACATGACGGCGGCGACGCAGCAGGCTCAGCCGGCCGCCCCCAGCAACAATGATCGGCCCTCGATCATCATGGTCGAATTCCTCGGCTTCGGCGGCGGCGCCGCGCCGGACGGTGAAACGCCCAACCGTCGCTCCAATCCCGAACAGCGCTCGTACAATACAGATAGTCGCCTTCAAGTGATAGGTCTCGGCCGATTGACCAACGAGCAATCGCGCCTGCTGACCGATGACGAGCGGCGCAATCTCGCCGGACAATGAATGATATGGAAGAGCTGCATCAGAAGGCCGCGTCGTCAAGGTTGTGGCCTGTGGTCACGGCCTCGACGGAGGTGTTACGCGGCTGCGGTTTGATGGATCCGACCCTCACGTCTTGGGGTCGCGCAGGAGCGCTGGCACAATTCTCGTTTGCTATGATGACTCTTGCGGAACGCATCCAGATGAAGCGACAAGGACCTTCGCGAGTCTTGGCAACATTCGAGCAAAGTGTCTCTCTCGCGTAGAGATCAAGATTGGTCCACGTAGGCCCTTAGGCCGGCGTTCGAGATCAAACATATCGTTTGCTTGCATAAGCCGTGATTTGCGGGTCGGCGTCCCGCGGACGGCGTTTCGATCGGACATCGCCGGCTTAGCGACCGAATTCCTGCATGAATACCGGACAAATCACATCAAGAACTGATCCTGCAGCCAGCGTATGCCGGCGGCATTCTCGAAGGTCACGACAGGACCATCCGTAATGACGCGCTTGGGGAGGTTGCTCCCCGCGGTGACCGCCGCGATGCCGGCGAAGATGGCGCCGCCATGGATGAGACAGGACGGATTGCGCACGGTGGCAAACATGCGTCCCTCAAAGACAGCATCGAGGGCAGGCGGCATGGCGTCGATGCCGCCAATGAGGATGCTCGTGCGGCCGTGCGCCTTCATCACGTCGTAGGCGGCGAGCGCCATGTCGTCGCTGTGAAAGAAGGCTGCGTCAATTCGCGCGTGTTTGGCGAGGAGCACTTCCCACAGTCGGGCCACCTTTGCTTGGTCCCAGTCGGCCGGCTGGGTGTCGAGTACCTCGATGCCGGGAAACCTCTTCACCACGGCCTCAAAACCCTTGGCGCGTTCCTGCGCGGCGCTGTGGTCGAGTGGCCCCTGGGTCATGATGATCCTGCCCTGACCGTCGAGCTTGGCGACCAGCGCGCGGGTCACAGCTCGGCCCATGGTCTCGTTGTCGGCTCCCAAGTGACTATAGATGCTGAGCTCACTGGCGGGCGCGATCACGGTTTCCATCTCGATCACGGGGATACCGGCGTCGATCATTTTCTGGACCGGCTCCGTCAGCGTGCCGGTGCCGAGGGCCTGAATGGCAACGAAGTCCCATTTTTGCGACGCCATTCTGTCGATTGCCGCGCGTTGCTTGTTGGCATCGAGCTCACCATCGAACCAGGTCACTTCGACATTGCGCAGTTTGCCCCAGTACTCGGCCGCCGCCTTGCCCTGGGCGCACCAGGTCGATTGCAGCCCACCATTGGAGAACGCAGCCTGGAGTGGCTTGTCCAAGCGACCAGGCGCCACATCTGCTTGCGCCTCGCCGAAAGCCAAGGCGCCGAACGTTGCTGCCGCTCCGCCGGCCGACGCTCCGGCCAGAAAGTCACGCCTGGTCCTATTCAACGTGTCGGTCATGCCGGCCTCCTGGGTCAACTCCTCGAACGTCGATATTGTGCGGGAGTCTGGTGGTACAGGCATCCGGTTGCAAGCTGATCATAGATCAACTTGTAACTTATCGAGACCTATTGCCCACTCACACCGCGCGCATTGCCGATCACGAAAATGAGCGCCCTTCCTGTCGGTTCCTGAACATCGCTCGCTGGTTGTCTCAAGAACGTGGGGAACACGGTCGGTTCTCTCGACCAGAAAAGTTCCAGCAGGCTGCGAACGTGACGCGGTTGCCAGAGTTCCGCACAAACCACGCCATGCATGTCATGCAACCCGAACGTGCATTCGGCTTGATGTCAGGATAGCATCGGCTGCTATCATGGCGTGTGCTACCGTAGTAGTATCACCAATGAGCTCGATCGGCGAACCCGCGCGTCGAGATCAGGATGGCGATGCTGCCGGAGAGCTGCTCTCCCGCAGCGATCGGGAAGGTCAGGGTCATCGCCCGACCTGACTGCAGCAAGCCTCGTTCTCGAGCGGGAGTTGCGCCGTACCCGGACGACACCGCATGCGGTTGTCAGAATGACGGGAGGCGCAGGTGGACAGCCTAACCAAGAGCCAGGCCTATAAGGGGATTGCGACACCGATTGCCCGGGACCGCCGGGCGACACCGCAGATCGGGAGTGATGTCGGCTACCAAAGGGTGACGCGCGGAGTACGGAATCTTCTCATCGGGGTCATCGGACTGGTGGCACTCCTCGTCTTCATGTCGCTATTTGTGAATATCGAGGAAGTCGCCCGGGCTCGCGGCGAATTCATCCCGGTACAGCGCGTCCAGAATATCCAGACTGCCGAGGGCGGCTTGCTCGAGGCAATCCTCGTGCGCAATGACGATCGCGTTTCAAAGGATCAGGTTCTCGCCAAGTTTCGCGCCACCGACCTGTTACGTGACCTCGATCTGACCGACGTACGCATCGGCCGGCTCGAAATCGAGGTCGAACGGCTGGACGCCTTTGTCACCGGGCGGGATCCCGACCTGGAAAAGTACCGGGCCAAGTTTCCGCAGATGGTCAATGAAGCCCTCGCGCTTCACAAGCAGCAGGTGCTGCGGCTGCAGCGTGACCTCGAACAGAAGGATCATGCCATCAGCGAGGTGAAAACCGCGATTGCGTCCGCTGAACAAAAGATCCCAGCAGCGAAGGGGAGCCTTCAGGCAACCCAGGACCTGCTCGAGCGCACACGCGAAGGCGCGCGCCTTGGGGTGATCGCACGCAATCGCGTGGCGGGAGTCGAGGAACAGGCTGCACAATCGGAACGGACCTATGTCGAGCTCGTGTCGACACTCGACGAGCTCAAATCGCGCATCAGGAGCATCGAGGCCGAGCAGGCTTCGCTGACTGCCAAGGCGGCGAGCGATGCGCGTAACGAGCGCGCCGAGCGTATCGGACAGTTGAACGAAGCCAATGTCACGCTCGCTGCGCTCCGCGCCCGTTCCCAAGGCGTCGAGGTGACGGCACCTGTCAACGGCATCGTGCACAAGGTGTCGGAGACGCCGATCGGAACCGTGATACCGGCCGGCGGAACCGTATTAGAGGTCGTACCAACCGATGGCGGCGTGCTGATGCAGGCACGGGTCACGCCGCGCGATATCGGCTTCGTGCATGTCGGCCAGAAGGCGCTCGTGAAAGCCGACGCCTTCGAATACGGCCGCTTTGGCGCAATTGAGGCCAAGGTGGCCCGCATCTCACCCTCGAGCGACAAGACACCTCAAGGGCAGGAACCGTTTTTCGTGGCCGAGATGGAGCTCGAACGCGACTATGTCGGCGTTGACCGAGCCCATGTCGTGACGCCGGGAATGACCGGCGAGGTGAGCATCCTCACCGGCCAGAAGACGATCTTTCAGTATCTGCTGAAACCTATTTACGTCACGTTGGATTCGGCCCTGCGCGAGCGTTGAAGGAACGTAGGATGGCAAAATCAAGCCAGCCCAAGGACAGGACAAGGCCTGGTCCCTCCAATCGCAAAGCCGGCACCGAGCCGGACGGCATGCTGAGCAAGGCCATCGACAAGCCCATCGGCCCGCCCGACCAGGCGCGCGAGGAAGCGCCGATCGGTTGGGACTTCGGCCCCGAAGACCAGCCGCCGATCATCCCCGGTCACGATGAAGGCGCACCGGCAGACGCGGCTCCTGCTTCTGAGGCAGATGACCAACCGGGCGCCCGCGAAGGCGGCGAAGATCGGCCGGAGGGGTCGGGCGGCGCCGCAGCGGTTGCGTCTGCCGAGGGCGTGGCGGCAGCCGCAGCCTATGTGGAGGATGCTTCCGGAGGCGGCGGGCAGGGCCGCCACCCCTCAGAGCCGGCACTGCATGGCCGCGGGAGCGGCTCGCTCGACGCGCCAGCAGCCGCGCTGCGGCCGGTCGATCCTGGCGATGGCTCGCGGCCGGCGCGTGCAGCACCGGGAGGAGGAGGCGGAGGCTCAAGGCGTGATGACGCGAACCAGGACCAGCCGGCGGAAAGCTACCCGGATCAGCCGCTGCCCGACACCTCGGCAACTCCCCCCACCGTCAGCCCGCACGCGCCGCCCATCGTCGGCGGCGCGAGCGAGAGCGAGGTTACTGAAGACACGGTCCTCACCTCCAGCGGCCAGCTCACCGCGACCGGTGCGGAGGGAGGTGCCATCCACTGGAGCGTGGAAGGCGGCACCGGCGCTTATGGCAGCCTGACCGTCGACGCGGCCGGCCGGTGGACCTTCACCATGAACAACGACAGCCCTGCCGTGCAGGGGCTGAACGCCGGCGAGACGGTGCAGGAGATCTACATCGTGCATGTTACCGATGACGCTGGTGCAGTCGTCGACCGACAGATCATCGTCACGATCAGGGGGACCAACGATCTGCCTGTGATCAGCGGGACCGAGACCGGCGAAGTTACGGAGGACACAATCCTCAAAGGCGATGGCACGCTCACGACCACCGACGTCGATGTCGGCGACACCGCGACTTGGAGTGTGGTCGGCAGCGACGCCGGCCGATACGGCGAGCTGACACTCAATCCGGACGGCTCCTGGTCGTATGCGCTCGACAATGATGCGGCACAGGGCCTGAAGGCCGGCGAGACGGTGCAGGAGATCTTCACCGTCAGGGCGACGGATTCCGCGGGCGCTTCCGTCACCCAGCAGGTCACCGTGACGGTCACCGGCACCAACGACGTGCCCGTGATCTCCGGCACCGCCACCGGTGCAGTCGGCGAGGACGGCACGCTGACGGCGCAAGGCGCGCTCACGGCGAGCGACGCCGATGTCGGCGACACCGCGACCTGGTCGCTGGTCGGCAACGACGCGGGCCACTACGGCGAGCTGACGCTCAATCCGGACGGCTCCTGGTCCTATGCGCTCGACAACGATGCGGCACAGGGCCTGAGGGCGGGCGAGACCGTGCAGGAGATCTTCACGGTCAAGGCCACGGATTCCGCGGGGGCTTCGGTGACACAGCAAGTGACGGTCACGGTCACCGGGACCAACGACGTGCCCGTGATCTCGGGCACCGCCACCGGCGCGGTCGGCGAGGATGGCACATTGACGGCCCAGGGCGCATTGACCTCCTCGGATGCGGACATCGGCGACACCGCAACCTGGTCGCTGGTCGGCGACGACACGGGCCAGTACGGCTCGCTGACGCTCAACCCCGATGGCTCATGGTCCTACGCGCTCGACAATGATGCGGCACAGGGCCTGACGGCGGGCGAGACCGTGCAGGAGATCTTCACGGTCAGGGCCACGGATTCCGCGGGGGCTTCGGTGACACAGCAAGTGACGGTCACGGTCACCGGGACCAACGACGTGCCCGTGATCTCCGGCACCGCCACCGGCGCGGTCGCCGAAGACGGCACGCTGACGGCCCAGGGCGCACTCACCACGAGCGATGCCGATGTCGGCGATACTGCAACTTGGTCGGTGGTCGACAGCGACGCCGGCCACTACGGCGAACTGACGCTCAATCCCGACGGCTCCTGGTCCTATGCGCTCGACAACGAGGCGGCGCAGGGCCTGAAGGCGGGCGAGACGGTGCAGGAGATCTTCACGATCAAGGCCACCGACTCCGCGGGCGCTTCCGTCACCCAGCAGGTCACCGTGACGGTCACCGGCACCAACGATGTGCCCGTGATCTCGGGCGCCGCCACCGGCGCGGTCGACGAGGACGGCACGCTGACGGCGCAGGGTGCGCTCACCACCAGCGACGCCGACGTCGGCGACACCGCCACCTGGAGCGTGGTCGGCAGCGACGCGGGCCACTACGGCGAGCTGACACTTAATTCCGACGGCAGTTGGTCCTACGCGCTCGACAACGATGCGGCACAGGGCCTGAAAGCCGGTGAGACCGTGCAGGAGATCTTCACGGTCAAGGCCACCGACTCCGCCGGTGCCTCGGTGACGCAGCAGGTCACCGTGACGGTGACCGGCACCAACGATGTGCCCGTGATCTCGGGCGCCGCCACCGGCGCGGTCGACGAGGACGGCACGCTGACGGTGCAAGGCGCGCTGACCACCAGCGACGCCGATGTCGGCGACACCGCGACTTGGTCGGTGGTCGGCAACGACGCGGGCCACTACGGCGAGCTGACACTCAATTCCGACGGCAGTTGGTCCTACGCGCTCGACAACGATGCGGCACAGGGGCTGAAAGCCGGCGAGACCGTGCAGGAGATCTTCACGGTCAAGGCCACCGACTCCGCGGGCGCTTCGGTCACCCAGCAGGTCACCGTGACGGTCACCGGCACCAACGATGTGCCCGTGATCTCCGGCACCGCCACCGGCGCGGTCGGCGAGGACGGCACGCTGACCGCCCAGGGCGCACTCACCACGAGCGATGCCGATGTCGGCGACACCGCGAGCTGGTCGGTGGTCGGCGACAGCGACAGTACCTATGGCGCGCTGACACTCAATCCGGATGGCTCCTGGTCCTATGCACTCGACAACGAGGCGGCACAAGGCCTGAAAGCCGGCGAGACCGTGCAGGAGATCTTCACGGTCAGGGCGACGGATTCCGCGGGGGCCTCGGTCACCCAGCAGGTCACCGTCACGATCACCGGCACCAACGATGTGCCCGTGATCTCCGGCACCGCCACCGGTGCGGTTGGCGAGGACGGCACCCTGACGGCCCAAGGCGCGCTCACCACGAGCGATGCCGATGTCGGCGACACCGCGACCTGGTCAGTGGTCGGCGACAGCGACAGTACCTATGGCGCGCTGACACTCAATCCAGACGGCTCGTGGTCCTATGCGCTCGACAACGATGCGGCACAGGGGTTGAAGTCTGGCGAGACGGTGCAGGAGATCTTCACGGTCAAGGCGACGGATTCCGCGGGGGCTTCGGTCACCCAGCAGGTGACGGTCACGGTCACCGGCACCAACGACGTGCCCGTGATCTCCGGCACCGCCATCGGTGCGGTCGCCGAGGACGGCACGCTGACGGCGCAGGGCGCACTGACAACGAGCGATGCCGATGTCGGCGACACCGCGAGCTGGAGCGTCGTCGGAGATAGTGACAGTACCTATGGCGCGCTGACGCTCAATCCAGACGGCTCGTGGTCCTACGCGCTCGACAACGAGGCGGCGCAGGGTCTGAAGGCCGGCGAGACCGTGCAGGAGATCTTCACGGTCAGGGCGACGGATTCCGCGGGGGCTTCGGTCACCCAGCAGGTGACGGTCACGGTCACTGGCACCAACGACGTGCCCGTGATCTCCGGCACCGCCACCGGCGCGGTCGGCGAGGACGGCACCCTGACCGCCCAGGGCGCACTGACAACGAGCGACGCCGATGTCGGCGATACCGCGAGCTGGTCTGTGGTCGGCGACAGCGACGGTACCTATGGCGCGCTGACACTCAATCCGGACGGCTCGTGGTCCTACGCGCTCGACAATGATGCGGCGCAGAGCCTGAAGGCCGGCGAGACCGTGCAGGAGATCTTCACGGTCAAGGCGACGGATTCCGCAGGCGCTTCCGTCACCCAGCAGGTGACGGTCACGGTCACCGGCACCAACGACGTGCCCGTGATCTCCGGCACCGCGACCGGCGCGGTCGGCGAGGATGGCACATTGACCGCCCAGGGCGCATTGACCTCCTCGGATGCGGACATCGGCGACACCGCAACCTGGTCGCTGGTCGGCGACGACACGGGCCAGTACGGCGCGCTGACGCTCAACCCCGATGGCAGCTGGTCCTACGCGCTCGACAATGACGCGGCCAATGTGCAGGCGCTTGGGAAGGGCGATACTGCGCAAGACATCTTCACTGTCCGGGTGACCGACTCGTCTGGGGCGACTGTGACGCAGCAGGTGACGATCACGATCACCGGCACCGACGACGCGCCGTTGATTTCGGGGACAGGATCAGGGACGGTCGAAGAGGACGGCGACAAGACCGCCAAGGGGGTCCTTACCGCCACGGACGACGAGGGCGGACGCCTCACCTGGCAGCTCGTCGGTGACGGCGACAGCCAGTACGGCAGCCTCAGCCTCGACTCCCGCGGCAATGACGCTGGTTGGCATTATGTGCTCGACAACCAGGCCGCGCAGGGCCTGAGGGAAGGCGAGACTGTTCAAGAGATATTTACGGTGCGGGTGACCGATGCTTCCGGCACCAGCACCGACTACACGGTGACGGTCACAATCGTGGGCACCAACGATGTGCCGGTGATCTCCGGCACCGCGACCGGTGCGGTCGGCGAAGATGGCACCTTGACGGCGCAGGGCGCGCTGACGGCGAGCGATGTCGACATCGGCGATACCGCGACGTGGTCGCTGGTCGGCGACGATGCGGGCCACTATGGTGCGCTGACGCTGAATCCCGACGGCTCCTGGTCCTATGCGCTCGACAACGATGCGGCGCAGGGCCTGAAGGCCGGCCAGACCGCGCAGGACATCTTCACGGTCAAGGCCACCGACTCCGCAGGCGCTTCAGTCACGCAACAAGTCATCGTGACGGTCACCGGCACCAACGATGTGCCCGTGATCTCGGGCACCGCAACCGGCGCAGTCGGCGAGGATGGCACCTTAACGGCGCAGGGCGCGCTGACTGCCAGCGACGCGGATGTCGGCGACACCGCGAGCTGGAATGTGGTGAACGATGGTCACGGCACCTATGGCGAGCTCACGGTCGACCAGGATGGTCACTGGAGCTATGTGCTGGACAATGACTCGGCGCAAGGATTGCGAGATGGCCAGACGGGGCAGGATATCTTCACGGTCAAAGTGACCGACAGTTCCGGCGCAACCAGCGAACATCAGGTGACGGTGACGGTCACCGGCACCAACGACGCGCCGGTGATCTCCGGCAGCTTCACCGGCGAGGCGACTGAGGACGTGCCGACCGCCTCCGGTACGCTGACCGCGACCGATCCCGACATCGGCGACATCGCGACGTGGAGCGTGACGGGCAACGACCATGGCACCTACGGCGAGCTCACGATCGACGAGAATGGCCACTGGACCTACACGCTGGATGACGCTTCAGCGCAGGGCTTGAAGGCCGGCCAGACCGCGCAGGACATCTTCACGGTCACGGTGACCGACAGCGCGGGCGCGACGAGCGAGCATCAGGTCGCGGTGACGGTCACCGGCACCAACGATGCGCCGGTGATCTCCGGCACATTTACCGGCGAGGTGACCGAGGACCAGGACCTGACCGCGAGTGGCAGGCTTTCGGTCACCGATCCTGATATCGGCGATACGGCAACGTGGAGCATCGTGGACGGGGGGCAAGGCACCTACGGACACTTGACCCTGGATCAGGACGGCCACTGGAGCTACGTGCTTGACAACGACTCCGCACAGGGATTGCGAGATGGCCAGACCGCGCATGATGTCTTCACCGTCAAGGTAACCGACAGCGACGGCGCGGTCGCCGAGCAACAGATAACCATGACGGTGACCGGCACCAACGACGCGCCGGTGATCTCCGGAACATTCACAGGCGAGGCGCAGGAGGACGTGACGCTGGTGACGAGCGGAGATCTCGTCGCCAAGGATGTCGATATCGACGACACCGTAACTTGGTCGGTGGATGGATCATCGATATCGGACTATGGCTCGTTTTCCGTCGACCCGGAGACCGGCCACTGGGTCTATACCCTGAACAACGATGCCGCCCAGTCGCTGCAGCCAGGACAGGTTGTCCACGACAGCTTCACCGTCCAGGCAACGGATGAGTCCGGCGCGACGACAACGCAGGTCGTGACGGTCGACGTGACCGGTACCGCTGACGCGCCTCCCCCTCCGGTCGATGCAGGTGGAAACATCACGCTGGTCGGCGTCGAGGACTGGTACAATCCGAGCTGGGGCGGCGGCTATCATGCGACCTTCGAGCTGACCCTGACCGACGACATGATGCAGGGCGGCAGCCTCGAGGAATGGATCCTGCAGGTCATCGTCAACAATCCGAACGCGGTCATCTCGACCGGCTGGCTCAACGGCTTCAATGGCACGGTCTCCTTCGATCCCGCGACGGGCACCTTCAGCAACGTAGGCCAGGATTACCAGCCCGAGCTGCACGCGGGCGATAAAATCTCGTTCACCATCGAGGTGCAGGGCACCGGCTACAACAGGGACGATATCTCGTTCTCGTTCCAGGACAGGGATCTTACGCCCACAGCAACGGCGAGCTTCAGCGCCAGCGTCGCGGCAACAGCGCCGGATGTCGATACATCTTCGGATGCCGCGGCATCGGTCGCCGACGCCGCGGCTGCGGTTGCCGCAGTCGCATTGGATCACGACGCGTCGCCGTCGACGGACAGCACGTCGACATCGGGAGCCTCAGCGCATGACTCCGGCGCCCCAGCGGCGAGTGGCGATGTGGCCTCCGGACCAGCCGCACAGGCCGACGTCAGCGAGGTTGCGCCTCCCGTCGATGCGGGTGGACACATCACGCTGGTGAGCGTCAACGACTGGTACAATCCGAGCTGGGGCGGTGGCTACAACGCGACCTTCCAGCTCACCCTGACGGATGACATGTTGAAGGGCGGCAGCCTCGAGGGATGGAGCCTGCAGATCGGTGTCAACAATCCGAACGCGGTCGTCTCGACCGGCTGGCTCGACGGCTTCAATGGCACGGTCTCGTTTGACCCTGCGACGGGCACGTTCAGCAACGCAGGCCAGGATTACCAGCCGGAGCTGCATGCGGGCGATACCATCCAGTTCTCTGTCCAGGTGCAGAACGCCGGCTTCGACAGGAACGGCTTCTCGTTCTCGTTCCAGGACCTCGATCCTGTGCCCGCAGCGGCGGCGGCGAGCGCCGGTGCAGGCGCAGCAGCAATAGTGCAGGATGTCGGTACATCTGCGGATGCCGTCGACATGCAAACGACTTTCATGCCGGCGGAGATTGGCATCGGCGAACAAGTCGCGCACGATTCCTCTCACGCAGACGGTCCTGCAAGCGACGCCCAGCCGCAGCCGACCACGGTTGCGCCGGAAGAGGCTGCGGCACATGCCGATGTCGCTGCCGCTGCAAGCGATGGGCAGGGCGCCGGCCAAAGCCAGACCACAGCAGATGCTCAAACCGGCCGTGCGTCGGTAGCCGAAGCCGGCGCGGCCGATCGCTATGTTTCCGTCGCGGGTGGCGGCGATGAGCATCAGGCGGTGGCCGGAAGCGCTGCCGCTGACGTGACGACACGTGCCGACTCGGATGTGGGGGCGAGCGCCGATCACGGGCTGCATCACGGTCAGGGCCATGACCATGAGGACATGGGACTGCATCTTGGTCAGGACCCTGCGAGCCATGACGATCATGGCGACATGGGACTTCACATTGGCCAGGATCATGACGCCCTCGGCGGCGCAGCACAGGCGGCCACCAGTCCTGTCAGTGCAGATCAAGCATTCGCGACACCTTCGACGGCCGGCGCCTACTTGGAGTTCGTCCAGTCGCCGAGCAGCGATCACGCGTCAATGGCACAAGCGGCCGACCAGCAACCAACCGCGGGCACCGCCGACTATGTTCACATGGTCACAGGGGCCGACCCGGGAGCGCACGAACCGCCGTCGCCCGATCATCTCTTTGCCGATGCCCAGATCGACAACAGCCATGCCTCGGGAGCCGGCGGTCACGACCCGCACGCGGACGCCGTCCATGATGATGCGGGCCTCGCTGCCGCGGCTACGCCTCCGGAGCCGATGCCTGCGGAGCAGGACCAAGGCCATGGCGGGCACTAGCGTCGTGACCGGTGAGCGAGGTTCGAACCGGTGAAACCGGGCGCGTTGTTCGGGACAGTTCCGGACTCCTAAAATCTATCCGACCTCCACCCGGTTTCGGCCTTTTTCCTTTGCCTGGTACAGAGCTTGGTCCGCACGTTTCATGATCGCGTCCAGGTCATTCTCTCCATCGGCCCGCGTCGTCACACCGATGCTGACGGTGAAGGGAACGGGACGACCGATGCTCCAATTATGCTCGAAATCCTGCTTCTCGAATGTCGCTCTCAGCTTTTCTGCAGTCGCCCACGCCTGATCTGTGTCCGACCCCGGCAGCGCCGCCACAAATTCCTCGCCGCCCCATCTGGCGAACACATCCATCTTGCGGCTGGCCGCCATCCCAACCTTGGCCAGTACGCGAAGCACCTCATCGCCCGCGTCGTGGCCATATGTATCGTTAACCTTCTTGAAATAGTCGACGTCAAGCATCAGCACGGCCAGATACTCGTTCGATTCCAGAACGTTTTCCATGACCTCAAGGAACTCTCTTCGGTTCGGCAGGCCGGTCAATTCGTCCGTCACAGCCTGCTTCTGAAGCAGGTCCATCAGACGGACACGGTCCGTGATATCCCTGATGACGGCCGTGAACTCCAACAAACCGCCAACGTTGATCTTGGATATCGCGATTTCGACCGGCAGCAGCGTTCCATCACGATGCTGCCCCCAAATGCGATTGCGCTCGTCCATTTGCCGCGAATTGACCGGCGAACGGGCAAACTGGTGGATATAGGCGGAATGATGTGATCGAAATTTCTCCGGCAAGAGGCTTACGAGCGGATGGCCAATCACCTCGGACGCGTCATATCCGAAGAGATTCTCCGCAGCACGATTGAACAGGGTGATGTTGTGCTCCTGATCGATCGTTATGATCGCATCGTAAGCGGCGTCTACGACGGACCGAAAGCGTGACGTGCTCACCTCCAGCTCATGCGTCAGGGTCATTTTCGGCGTGATATCGAGGCCGGTGACAAGAATATCAACCACGGTCGAATTCCCGCCTGCATGCCGGAACGGCTTAAGCGAAAGACGCCACCAGTGCGTTCCTTCCTTGAAGTCATAGGCCTGCTCCAGCTCCTGGGCGACCCCGGTGCTGAAGCACTCTAGAAGCTTCTTGCGGAACTCGTGCCGCGCATAGCTCGGCATCAGCGCGTCGAGCAGCATGGACGAACCGCGGAGGCCTCCGCGCCGCCCGCCCGTCATGTCAAAGAAATGGTCGTTGCAGGCGGTGACGACCAGCTCACCTGCCTGACCACGCCCCACGATCGCAACACTGGCCGCAATTCCATCAACGAATTCCTGGAGTGGGTTGGACTTGTCCGCCATGTGAACCTCGCTTCCGAGCCCCGAATGAACGTCGTGTCCCCCCACCACCGTCAACGACAGAATGGAACTTGCGCTGTTGCGCCCAAGGATAGCGCCAACGATCAAAGGAGAGAAGCCGGCGCCAAACAACGAAGGGTAGAGTAGGTATGCTGCGCGGGCGGGCCTTCACAGTGCATTGACCGGCCTTGGTAAGAGGCGCGACCAGGGGTAGAATAGTGGTCCGATCGCGCGTGCGGAACGATGGTGAGCCATGGCAACTCTCGACGTAGCCAAGCCTCCAGGAGCGGTCTCGCTCAGTGTGGCCGCGTCCCTCGCAAGCCACACGCTGGCCCTTGCCCTTCCGCTTGCACTGCTTCAGACCTACGACCGCATGCTGCCGAACCAGGCCTACGGTACGACCTTCGTGCTCGCCGTCGGTGTGACCGTGGCCATCCTGCTGGAGGCCATGCTGCGATATGCCCGTTCGGTGTTGTTCGCCTATGTGGGATCGGCATTCGAGTCGGAGATGACGGTCCGCGTGGTCGATCATGTGATGCATGCCGACAGCAAGGCCCTCCATCAACTCAGTATCCCAGACCTGTCAGATGCCCTACGCGCCTCCGGCGACGTTCGCGACTTCTGGTCCGGCAATACAGCCGTGGGTTTGCACGAATTGCCCTTCGCCGTGATCTACATCGCCTTGATTGCGTATCTGGGCTCGTGGCTTGCGCTAATTCCCCTTGCCTTTACAGCGCTCGCGCTGCTTGCGGCGCTCGTAGTCATTCGGTCGGCAGCGATCATCCAGCGCGAGACACAGGAAGCGCAGGTGCAACGCCAGAAGCTTGGCTGGGGAATCTTCCTGGGCCTGCTCGAGGTAAAGGCCATGGCCGCGGAGACCCTGTTGACGCAACGCTATCGCGATGCTGTCGGGCGCGCGTTGGATACGGCGGCGCAACTGGAGAACCGGATGGCGCTGATCAGCGAGAATGGCAGGCTGATGGCGCAGCTCTCGACGATTGGTATCGTGACCGCCGGCGCCTTCATGGTGGTCCGAGGAGAATTGACGACAGGCGGCCTCGCTGCATGCACGCTCCTCGCGGGGCGTTCGGTGGGGCCGGCGATGGGCGCCTTCGGCTATCTTAGCCGTCGCAATCAGCGGGTCGAGGCCGAAGGGCGAATACGCAAAGTGTTGTCGCTGCCGCGGGCTCCGGTATGGACCATCGCTGGCGAGAGGCGCCCCTTTACCGGTGGCACCATCGTCTTGTCGGGCCCGGCCTTGCGCGGGCTGGGCGGTTCTGTCTCCATCCCGCAGGGCACCTTCGTTCATATCGATGCGCCGAATGCTCCGGTCGCCACGATGACGCTCAGAACGGTGGTGCGGCTGGAGGATTCGCTCGATCTTTCCATCACCTTTGACGGAGTGCCGAACAGCGCCTATGACCCGCAGAGTTTTCGGCAAGGCGTGACGGAGGCAAGTTCGCGCGGCGAGCTGATCCGCGGCACTCTTCTTGAAAATCTTACCCTGTTCAGCCCGAACTACGAAGCGGCGGCCATCCAGCTTTCGGAGCTGCTCGGCCTGAGTACGTTCGTCGATAGCTTGCGCCAGGGCTTCATGACACCGGTGGGCCCCGGCGAGGCGGAGATCATAAGTCCCGGCATCGCTGCGCGCATCGGCCTGATCCGGGCGCTGGTGCGACAGCCCCTCGTCCTGTGTCTCGACAACGCCGACGGGTCGCTTGATCTGGACGGCGTGGCGAGACTCCGTGAACTTTTGAAGGGACTGAAGGGCCATACGACGGTGTTCCTCGTATCGAGCAGACCCACCCTTACGGAACTCGCTGATATGAAAATACGCGTCGATCGCAGAAGGGCACCGACATGACGAACCCGTCAGTTCCCTCCACCTTGCCGGGTGCGCCGAGCGTACCAAGTACAACGGCCGTGGCGCCGAAGAGGCCGCCGACGTGGACCGAGACGGTGTGGCTGGAGCGTTTGGAAGCAGCGGTCGGAGCCGATCGACGCGCTGCATCACCTGTTGCCGATGCCCTGCCCACGATGCTCGTGGCGCTCGGCTGGCTCGGTACGGCGCGGAGCCTTGCCGCCCTGCTGCCTGCTGCAGAGGTGCCGCTGACACTGGATCATCTCGAGCAGATCCTTCCCACCATGGGATTTCGCACCCATCGCTTGCAGGCGACGGGTACGACATCAGACACGAACAGGCTTCGCGCCGGCAGCCTCGTCCAGACGCGCGCAAGAGATGTGGGAGTCTATCTCGGCCGGCCCGACGGCGAGGATCTCTGGCTCGCCAGGGACAGCTACTGCCGCCTTGCGCTTGGCAAAGGTGACACGATCCTCGCAGTCGAGAGCGACATCGACTTCCACCCGGTCAATGAAGCCCGGCCAAACTGGTTTCGTGGTCTCTTCGAACAGATACGCGATGAGCTTTTCAAGCTCTTCGCGATGAGTTTCGTCATCAACCTGCTGGCACTATCCGTGTCGCTGTACACCATGCTGGTCTACAGCGTCGTGATCCCCTCGGGCGCGACGTCTTCGATTTGGGGCGTGATGCTGGTGGCGATCGTCGCAGTGGTAGGCGGCTGGGCGCTCAGCATCGGCCGTCAGATCGTGAGTTCATGGATGGGAGCATGGGCGGGCACGCGCATCGGTGCCGCGACCATGCGCAAGATGCTGGCGCTTCCGCTCGAGATGACGACGCGGCTCGGCGTCCAGAACAACATGGTTCGCATGCGTGGCTTCGAGAACGCGCGCTCTTTCCTGAGCGGCGCCGGCGGCCTCAATCTGATCGATTACCCGTTCCTCGTGATCTTTCTGTTGGCGATCGGGCTAATGGGCGGTTGGCTGGTCTTTGTACCGATCGTTGCTCTTTTCGCTTACGCCACACTCGCCTTGCCGATGTCCGACTATGTGGCGAGCAAATCGACTGCCGCAGGCGTTGCTTCGGGCCGTCTCGAGGAGCATGCGGTGTCCGCCTTTCACGGCATGAACGCTTTCCATCAGGCTGGCGCGGACAGCCAGTGGCTCAGCCGGTTTGCCCAATTCGCGCGTGAATCGGCGATACGCAACCGTGACTACGCGATCGCTGTCGCCCGCGCTCAGGCGATCGGACAGATGCTGAGCTCGCTGACGGTGCTGGCGACGTTGTGCGTCGGCATTGTCCTGGTCCTCGGCGGCGGGATGCATGCCGGCGGATTGGTGGCGACCATGATGCTGATCTGGCGGATCACGACCCCCGCGCAGCAGGCATTCAGCTCCGTGGTCCGTCTGCGCCAGGTGCAGAGCTCCGTCCAGCAAATCGACCGCCTGATGGCGACAGCGGCGGAAAGCTCGGGCTCCGAATTCACCAGTCCGGTGGGACTCGCTAATGTCATGCTCACCGCCGACCGCATCTACTATCGACCTGACGCCGACTACGATGCCGCGCTGAACGGCGTATCCTTCAACGTACCGGCCGGAGAGCGCACCGCCATTGTCGGCCCCAGCGCTGGCGGGAAGACGGTGCTGCTGGAGTGCCTGGCCGGTCTCCGACGTCCTCACTCCGGCCGCGTCCTGATAGGTGGACGAGACATCCGGCAGTTCGACACCACGGAGTATCGCGCCTGGATAGGTTACGTGCCGCAATTTGTCCCGGCGCTACCCCTGACCGTCCGCGACTATTTTCGCCTGCGCGTGCCGACACTGACCGATCAGGAGGCCTTTGCCGCGTTCGATCGGGTGATCGGCACCGACTGGCGAGAACTTACGCTGTTCGGTCGCAGCGCCGACAAGGTCTTGGACCGGGAGATCAACCCTTTCTCCGACGACGTGGCCGAACTGCAGTTTCGCCACCTGATGGCCTTTGTCGCGGCGACGCTGAACCAGCCGGCAGTTCTGCTGCTCGACGGCGATGGCATCGCCGGCACCCCGGAGTGGGACGCTCGCATCCTGCGTTATCTCGATTCCATTCGCGGCAAGACGACGGTCATTTGGGCTCCTCACATCGCTGCGCATATCCAGGCCTGTCAACAGATCGTCGTTCTGGAGCGAGGCGGTGTGGTGCGTGCCGGCCCGACGGCGCAGCCTCCCGCGCTGGCGGACCGGACACCGGTGGGTGCATGATCAAGCGGCCGCTGAAGGCCGATGGTGGGCGAGCCGCGCTCCTGCGCGAACGCGGCCCAAACGTATCTCAGACCACGATCGCAGCGATCCAGAGGCTCAGCGTGCGGCTGATCGTGAAATAGGTGAGGCCCGCCATCTCGGCGAGATCATCCCGGGTGATGGGAAATTCGATTTGGACACCATCGTTCGCGGTCCGTGACAGGCACCAGGCGGGGAAGGCCCTACGAACCCGAGCCTACCCAACCCAACCAAGACGTAAAGGATGACGCCTGGCCCCTATGAGGATCCCTTTGGCCGAACGGCCGGGACGGAAGGTCGCACTTCCAAGAGCCTGTACGCCTTTTCCAACGCGCCTGACATCACCAACCATTCAAGTCAACCCTAATTCCGCCGTTCGGAGGCTCGATTTCCCCGCGCCCCAGCCAGCCGCTGCCCAAAGGCAGGATGGTTTGACAATCCGATTGTGTCAGCGATCTTCGTGGCTTATGCCCTGAACGAGCCGACCGCGATCAATCCCGTATTCGGCCCGCCATGTTGCCAGAGGGAATTTGGTCGCATCCTCTCGCACGGGGTGCGCCCTGCACTTTGTCGATCAAAACCAGCCGTTCGCTTGGAAGGAATCTCGCCGTGACAGAATCAAAAGCCGTTATCATCGACCGGCATCCAGGCCGCTCCACCCAGACCATCGGAATCGCGCGAGAGCTTGGCACCGATCCGGATCTGATCCACGAGCCGTCGGTTGGCGTGGTCGGCACCAAAGGCGACAGCCAGTGCTACATGGGTGTGATGGCGAAGGTCGATGCCATCCACCGCAGTCTCAAGAGCCGCATTGGAAAGGGCGCGGGCCAGTTGAAGCTGCGCCTGGTCCAGCCAGAATACACGATCGCGACGTCGGATGGCATCCGCAACGGCACTCGCGAAATGCGCTATTCGCTGATCGGGCGTGAAGTCACTCACGATGCGCTCTGCGAGCATTTGAGCGCGACTGGTCTAGCCGGCACCATCGCCGTCGTAGCCTGTGACAAGCCGCCGGTTGGTACGCTGGCCGCGCTGCTCGAGCACAATCAACCCGCCATCATCGTGTCGGATGGGCCGATCCATCCCGGTACCGACCCGAACACCGGCGAGAAGCTCGACATCGTCAGCGCCTATCAGGTCGCCGGCAACCCGGACGCCGCGTACCGCGATCACATCGCCTGTCATGCCTGCCCCGGATACGGCAGCTGCGGCGGCATGTTCACCTACAATACCATGCAGACATTCATTGGTGTCGTCGGCATGCAACCGCTGCACATGGTGGCGCCGCCGTCCGACGATCCCCGCCGCCTCAAGGAATTCCCGGACCAGCTGGTCGACTACCTCGCGCAAATGATCGCGAAGGACCTGAAGCCCCGCGACATCGTGGTTCGCGATTCCATCCGAAACGCCGTCATCGTCGCAATGGCGGTCGGCGGTTCGACCAACGTCACGCTGCATGCGCCGGAGATCGCGCGCGCCGCAGGCTTTGCGGACTTCTGGAAAGAGGTGATGACGCCGGCCGAGTTCAATCATCTGTCGCAGTATGTCGTTCCGGTCCTCACCGATGCCCGCCCGTATGGCAAGTATTCGATGGTCGACATCGATCAGGTTGGCGGCGTGCAGGTGATCGTGCGCGAACTGCTGGAGGCCGGGCTTCTCAACGGCGACGTGATGACCTGCACGGGCGAAACGCTGGCGCAGCAGGTCAAGCGCCTTGGCACTAAGGCCGTCGATGGCACGGTGATCTATCCCGTCGCCAAGCCTTATAAGCCGACGGGAGGCTTGCGGGTTCTCGGTGGCAATTTGTCGCCGGAATTCTCGGCGATCCTGAAGCTTGCTGGTGTCGAAGGCGGGCTCGAAGACAATCTGTTCCGCGGCAAGGCGCGCGTGTTCGAAGGCGAGCAGGGCCTGCTTGACGCGCTCGACAAGACGCCCGAGCGATTCCAGAACAACGACATGATCATCGTGCGCTACGAGGGGCCGAGCGGCGCTCCGGGCATGCCCGAGATGCTTGACCCGACCTCGCGCATCACCACGCTGTGCCGCGAGCGGGGGATCGTGGTGGCGCTGATGACTGACGCGCGGTTCTCCGGCGGATCGGTCGGCCTTGTCATCGGCCATGTCGGCCCTGAAGCGGCCCTTGGCGGACCGATCGCCCTCGTTCTGGACGGTGACGAGATCGTTGCAGACTTGAACAAGAACGAGCTCAACTGCACGGAACTGTCGGATCCGGCGGTTCTCAGGCAGCGCAAAGCCGCATGGGACAAGGTGGTGGCCGATAACGGCGGCATCCACCCGAATTGCGGCGACGCGGATACCCGCCTGTTGCACCGCGCGCGGCTCACCGCCGTTCCTGCCATCCGCGGCGGCGGCCTGCATCCGAATCGCGAGGTCTGGGTGCGCCAGCCACGCGAAGCAAAGCGGTCGGGCTTTGTGCCGGCGAACAAGCACCGGCCGGAGACGAAACAGACATTCTAGAAACTGCAATCGGCACCGATGATCGATCGAAATGCCAGGATCGACCGCAGACAAAGTGCTCGGAGGTCGGAAGTGGTAGTCGTGTTCATGAACGAACAATCCCAATTGACGGAACGAATCCTCGACCAGGCCGCAGACGCGGTCATCTATGCGAATCGCTCAGGTGAGATCGTTCGGTGGAACCGCGCCGCTGCCGCTCTTTTTGGCTATTCCGCGGAAGAAGCGTCCGGGCAAGGTCTCGATCTGATCATTCCCGAACATCTGCGGGCTTCCCATTGGCGGGGCTTTAACGCGGCGATGACAAACGGCGCGATGAAGCTTCAAGGTCGTCCGACGCTGACTCGCGCGTTGCACAAGAGCGGCCGCAAGCTATATGTCGAGATGACTTTCGCAATCGTCAAAGGCGACGGTGAAGTGCTTGGCTCGGTCGCCGTGGCGCGAGACGTTACCGAGCGCGTCGAGCGAGAGCGCGCTGCCGCGCATGCGCCCTAAGAGCCTGAAGGCGGCTTCCACCATCTCAATAGCTCAGACCATTGTTTCGCCATCAGGAGAAGGGTTAACGACGGTGAGAAAGACAAGAGATCCGCGCACCGTGGCGGCATCGAATGGCGTCGCCGCGGACCGAGCGTTTAGGGCCGTGGCGCCGCCGCTCTATCTGACGAGCACCTTTGCATTTGAGGGATTCGAGCGAAACCTGGGCCACGAATACACGCGAACCTCCAACCCGAGCCGCGATCTGTTGGCTGGAACGCTTGCCAAGCTCGAGGGCGGCGCGGGCGCGGTCGTGACATCCTCCGGGATGGCTGCGGCCGATCTCGTACTGTCGCTCTTGCGGCCGGGCGATCTTGTGGTTGCGCCGCACGATTGCTACGGCGGAACCTACCGGCTGCTCGCGGCGCGGCACGATCGCAAGCAGTTCGATCTCGCGTTTGTCGACCAGGGTAACGAGGTGGCGCTTACGACCGCGCTGCGCCGTAAACCCAAGCTCGTGCTGATCGAAACTCCGAGCAATCCGCTGATGCGGGTGGTCGATATTCGCGCGATCGCTGAACGCGCCAAGGAAACAGGCACTAAAGTCGCGGTCGACAACACGTTCCTTTCTTCCGCGCTGCAGCAACCCATCGCGCTTGGTGCAGATTTCGTCATCCATTCGACGACCAAGTATCTCAACGGACATTCCGATGTGGTCGGTGGCGCTGTTATCGCCGCCGCCGCTTCCGACGTGGAGGCACTGTCCGCCTGGGCCAACATCGCCGGCACGACCGGATCGCCGTTCGATGCGCACTTGACGCTGCGCGGCTTACGAACGCTCTTTCCGCGTATCGAGTACCAACAAGCTAACGCCATGGCGGCAGCGGAGTTCTTGGCCCGACATCCGCTTGTTGCTGCCGTCCACTATCCTGGGCTCGCCTCCGATCCGGGGCATGCCATCGCGTCGGCCCAGCAATGCGGCTTTGGCGCCATGTTGAGCTTCGAACTGAGGGACGGCATCGACGCCGTGCGACGCTTCGTCGAGGCCGTCGAGGTCTTTACGCTTGCCGAGTCGCTCGGCGGCGTCGAGAGTCTGGTTGCGCATCCGGCGACGATGACCCATGCCGGCATGGGCGCGGAAGCCCGGCGTGCAGCCGGCATCAGCGACAGCCTGATCCGGCTCTCGATCGGCCTTGAGGCGCAAGCCGATCTGATCGCAGATTTGGAACGTGGTCTTGCCGCAGTCGAGTCTGCGCAGCCGGGAAGCTCCTGAGATAGCCGGCGGCGGATCTCGGGATGATGCTCGGTGCGGGTCAGTCGCATCACGCAGAGCTTTTTTGACGAAGCGAGTTTCCCGCCACCGAATTGCGGCCATGCACCCCCATGCGCGGTCAGGCGAACACCTCGCCATGCGCTAAGAAGGTATCCGGGCCTCGATTTGCGCAAAGCACCTTTTCGAAGAGACGGTCCCTTCCTGGTCAACCCCGCGAGATCATCCTAATTCCGTTGTCCAAATCGTGATCCCGAGGGTCGAAAACTCAGGGGCTGACAAGGACATCGCGAAGCACGACGGCTTCGTTGTGCGCTTTGTCTCGCGCTGCGAAGATTAGGGTGATTGGGCCACGCTCCGCGAGCATCCGCAGCTCGTCGAGCGTGCTGGCGTGTTGTCGTAGTTCGCGCTTGTATCGGCGCTTGAATTCCGACCACCGTTCGGGTTCATGGCCGAACCACTTTCGAAGATCTGAGCTTGGCGCCAGCTCCTTCATCCAACAGTCAATCGCGGCGGCGTCCTTTTTGATTCCGCGGGGCCACAATCTATCGACAAGAATGCGCTTGCCATCTTCGCGCGCGGGAGTTTCGTATGCACGCTTCAATCTCACGTTAGATTCCAATAGTTCTGTGCGCATCACGGATTCTCATCTAGTGCTAGGCCGTGCAGCAAGCAATCGTGCTGGCCGACGCTCCAGCATCCCTCCAATGTGGATTTGGGGACGGCGACACTTGCTGCTGGATGTGAAGCGGTACTCATCAAGAAACCGTGAGGTGCGCGCAGCAGCAACACGCAAGGCATGACCTCGGCTCGAAATTCGAAAACGAGCCTGTGTCTCGCATCGCCGCAAGCCGTCGTATGCCGAAGGCAACATTGCAAATCCGCGCCGGCCAGACCTTTCCTGCGTCACTTCAGCAAGATGTGAAATCGAGTCGTTCTTAAACCGGAAATCGAGTCGTTCTTTTGTGGTCCGCACACGCACTGTAATCACTGGTGGGCTCGGCAGGACTCGAACCTGCAACCAGACCGTTATGAGCGAACGTGCTCGCAGGTTGGTGGAAAATCTGAAAATTCTACAATTTATAGGGGTTTTGTACAACGGCTAGTCGAGCGAAACTCGGCATCAAAATGCAAATCATCGCTGTTCGTTTGCATTCGTGCACATCCATCAACGTCGATTTTTGTCACTCTGCCGCGCTATCGCCTCCATGCTCAACAATGAAACGCGCCCGCTGCAGTAGCTCATCGAAAGTCAGAATTTCTGGGCGCCAAGTGTGTCGTCGATAGAGTTCAAACGACCGGAATTTGGGCACATTGATGCCATTTGGCGTGTTGAACTCCGCGAGCGTGCCGACGACGAGGCAAGAGCGTGGTTCAATGTTAAGAAGTATCTCTCCTGTAGGGTCGCCCAGTTCGTTGTCAGGCATCAGCTTGTGACCGATAGCCTCCACGGCGGAATGAACCGTAGTCTGGATCTGAGCTACTCCCCCTGCCAATTCGGAGGAAGGAGACCAAGCGCTCGGCCTATACGATGCCGAACTAAGCAGAGGCGTATCGTGCCGCTTGATTTCCACAAAACATAGAGAACTCACTATCCCCCGAGTTTTCATCAATGCGTCGGACCGCTTTCCAGCCCCGGTCAGATCTCGTCCCCTTACGATCCGCTCGAGCTTGCCCTCGTCCAGCTTGGACAAGAATTGATAGGATAAGCCATATCCAAATATCCAGGTGTTGGCTTCGAAGAATTTCTGCCAGACGTCCTCAGGCTTGCAGCTCAACCTACTTTGTTCGGCAGCGAAGAACTCTTGATCGCCTAGTAGCTTTTCGAAATGTTGCAGTTGCTTTCGGCGATACCCGACCGCGACCAAGTCGCGCGTGAGGTCTTCATGCTGAGCAAGCTCCAAGAAAAGTTCGGAGTTCTTGGCGAAGAGCCGACGCGCTTGGCTTTGGTCGAGGATGATGTCTCGCAGCACGCTATCCGGCAGATGAACCTTCGCCGATCCGTCGAAGGGCACAGCTTTAACGCCCGCTACGAAGCTCAAAAGGGTGTCGATCTCTGACCCCACGAAAGAAAAATGCTGCTTGTCGAGTGGCCCGGTCTTGCTGCTGAAGCGTTGAATTGTAAGCGTTCGCACTGAGCGGTCGTCTTCGACAAAGGTTGCCTTTATCTCATACCGTCCGGATGGCGTTTGCCGCAGGACCAACTCGTTCTTGACGGTCGCGAACTTCAGGCCCGGCTGTCCTTGGACTATGTGCGATGCAATCCTCAACATCTCCCCAGACGGCCCTCCCGGAAATCGCTTGCTGATGATGGTCTTGTCGGTTCTTCTCTCGAAGAACATTTTCCTTTCGTCGTATTCGTCGGACACAACATGCCACCAGAGGTTAGGATGATCGAGATGCTTTCAGGAAGCGTATAGAACTTTGGCTGTCCCGCGATTGGGCTCAACTAATTCATTCTGCAGCACGAGCTACGGCAGTTGCCACAGGTGGACGAAGCGAAAAATCCTTCCGCACATCCAAAATAGCTTTCAAAAGAGGCTCGAATCCAGAGAAGTCTATGGTTGAGCGTTCAGGCTTCACAATCTGCGTGGCAAAGTCAACTTTGGAATACCACTTGGTGAAATCTTTCGCCTTGCCCGTTCTGTCGAAGCTTCTGCCCTTTATTGTCTTCTTGAGGAGAGCGGAATCGAACAAATCTTCGATTGCGGCCTCTGTGCCTGTCTTGGGAACGGGGACCACGTAGAGATTGTCAAGCACATGATAGAACGGATCAACACCGCCAACCGGTTTGCCGATTATGTGGGCCAGTTGATGGAAGAGGCCAGTTGATCCTTTGTCGTTATCTACAATCATGATCACCGGCTGTGGTGCCGCATGCTTGAACGAGGACAGTCTTGGACGGTAGCTGGTGAGCAGCTTCTTTAGCTCCCCCGTACCGCCAGATAAATCCTGAAAGATAACGGCTGCCTCCGTATAGTTGAAGAAATCAACTGTAAGGCCCTTGCTGGGATCGGAGTGTATGAATTCAGGAAACTTTGCGCCAAGAGCTTTGATCGCGCTCCGTATATAAATATTGTCAGTCTTTCCCTCGCAAATGATGCGCGGACGAAGAAGTCCGTGGAACGCTCTGTAGTCCAAGAATTGACGGTACAGTTTGTAGAAGCTTTGTTGCTCTCGTTGCCAGTCAACGGTCTTGAGGCGACGGATGTGGTAGATGAAGCTCATCGTTCCTTCTAGAGCGTTATCTGAGATCGCCTTCTTGTCTTTGTCGGAGTAGGAGAATCCGTTCAGAAAGAGATGATGGCATTTCGCGCGGGCGATTTTGTAGTACTCGTTTCGAACATTGACCTTCTTATTGACGATCAGTCCTGTGGCATCTTGGCGAGAGCCGCGACGTTGCATGCGGGTCTTGTCGTAGTTTAGCTTAAAGCCAGAACGATAAACGTGTTTGACCAGGCTATCTCCTGGTACCCAAGCGTCCGATCTGCCCGAAACCAAACGTGCCACTGAGGCAGGAAACTCCTTTTCGTTCGTCGAGAACGTGAGATCATCCACGTATCGAGTGTAGGTGCATCTCCCGGCTCGAGCCACTTTGCTGAGGTGAATATCGAGAACGTGTGCGATGAGATTCGAAATGACCGGGGAGCAGGGACTACCTTGTGGGAGCTGATTGTTGTGGCAAGCGATTTGAGCGATGACTGTCGCTACCTTTGGTTCGAGAGAAAAATTGTGATCTTTCGTGAAAAAGCCAAGGACCCGTCCGAAATTGATTGATGGGAAAAAGTCTTTGAGGTCGGCGTTGAAAACGTAGCGCTTGTTTCGGTGGGCGGTAGCGTTCGTGACGATGGAGAAGTCTGGTTTGAAGCCGTGCGCTAGTTGGCACTGAACCCGCGACCGAGCGCTCTCAAGCTCAACGTGAATGTCCAGGAGAAGATCGGCGAGCTTCGTCTGTATCATCTTCAGTCGCGGCTTAGGCGCGGTGATCAGACGGCGTCCTCCTCCCTTTTTGGGAATAGTGAATGTTTCATACTTCTGGTCGTCCGCAAGCCAATAGAGGACAAAGGAGAGCGAGGCAGGTTTGACGCCCAAGACGCGCGCCAACTGAGGTAACGTTCGTGCGCCTCTAAGCTGAGATAGCTTTGTCATGGCAGAATCGGCTTGCGGATACTCGTACGCCAGATTGTTCGCACGATCATAGCGATCTGCAAGGAGCGCGCATTCCCGCGTGCATTCATATCAACTGTCGCGAAGCACAACAGCAAAATCTATCCGCAAGCCGTAGTTGAGTTTTGCCGACCTGCACGGAGGATCGCAAGCAGCGCAGGCACTTATTAACAGAATAGATCGGATGCCAGGCCGATCGTGCAATCGACGGCACCGCTCAGACTACCGTTTGAACTTTCGGCTTAGTCACGACTACGCTTTTTGGAAGAGGCCAAGTCGAAGCTCGCGTTAATTAACCTACCCCGATGTCGGCTTCGAGTTGCTTCATAATCTTGCTGGAGCTCGTATTGAGAGCGATTGCCAGTCGGAAGAGCATCATGATCGTAGGCGATTTCAAACCTCGTTCAATTTGACTGACATATGTCCGGTGGACACCCGCGCGCTCCGCCAGCTCCTCCTGCGAGAGCCGGGCAGTTCGCCTCAGGCCAGCAATGATTTTTCCGAAGGCTGCGTTCGGGTTTTTCACGCCTCCATAGTCTTGGCTCGAACACTAAAGAGCTACAGACTATAGTATTCACGCCGTTTCCGCATAGGATGGACGACGCAATGCTTAACGGTGTCTCATGAGCAAGTATCCACTCGACGCTTCGGCTCGACGTCGCTGTGCGGGAAGCGTTCCTCGCAGGAGGCATGACGGTATCCGGTCTGAGAAAGGAAATCGCGAAGGGTCGCCTTGAAGTTGAACTTATTGCAGGGAAGCAATTCACGACGTTACTCGCGATCGCCCGAATGAGAGAGTTGTGTCGCGTGCCCAAGAAAAAGGAGGCGCCAAGCCAGCCCGAGATCGCCGGCGCGTCCGCGCTCTTGATCAAATGGATTGTCGAGAATTGCTCGGTTCATGTCGCGCATGAGGTGAATAAGGCATCGCTGATGCAAACAAGGGAGGCCGTCGTATGCCGAATAGAAATCAGAGACCAGCACGCCTCCTTGCTCACCATGCAGTTGAAAATATGCCTTCAACCGGCAGTGCTGCAGAGCATCGATAACTTCGCCAGTGATCTTGGAGGACATCGCGAACCTCCTTTCCCACCGAATGGGAAAGGCTTTATTGCGCGCGACTATTGCCAAAATCAGACAACTCAACTTCTGAAGTGAACGAGGGCCATCGATGGAGGGAGTCTGGAGCGTGGGTTGGCCAATTCGTGCGATAAAGCCGCCGAATCTACGATTGAACAGCGGAAGGCCTGGTGTCGGATCGAAGTTCTAGCAATTGTCTACCGTCGCCGAGGTTAACAGGTGCAGACAGTCGATCGCGGGCTGATGATGTTTTTTGCCGCTGATTTGCCCGACGTGTCAATGTCCTCGGTATCTCGTGGCGGCAACGGTCGCGCTACTTTGCATGGGGTTGTTTTCGATATTTTGGTTGGGCGCGGGCCCGATCCGCCTTCACCCTGCGGGCTTCGGCGCGACGGCCTTCGCTCGCTTCGCGCTTGCGGTACTGCCCAGACGAAGCTCGCTTCGCGAGAAGGCTGGTGGGCCCGGCAGGACTCGAACGTGCAACCAGACCGTTATGAGCGACGGGATATCGATTTGCTGCATTTTTGTTTGCTTTCGATCGCGTTCGTTGCGTTTTGATCAGCTTGTTTCTGGTGCGAAGCTGGTGCAGTTCCGCCACAGGGTTGAAAGCTCAGGTCCTGTTCGCAATGTCGGCTTCCCGACCGAAGCGGAGAATCGCTGATTTATTGAGGTCGGCTTTGGGGCCACTAACCGACGTTCGCTCTATCCGGATGTCAACATGCCTGTGGTGCTGCTGACCACATCAGGGACTACTGGGCAGCCGAAATTTGTTGCCCACACCGCGGCAACGCTATCGGCGATTGGTGAATCGTTTGCTCATCTCGGCCTCGACGAAGAGCACATTGCGATCAACGCCGTGCCGATGATGCGTAGTGGGTTTGGTTCAGGTTAGGAGCCAACTCGGACAGATCGGTCCTCCATGACATTCTTGCCCACACAAAAGCACGGCTTGCGGACTACAAGGTCCCGGAATGGCTGGAGGTCGTGGACGAGATTCCCAGAAACGCGCTAGGCAAAATCGATCGCAAGTCGCTGCTGCTTAAGACTTCGCATCGTAAAATTAGCCGCGATTGTTAATCCGAAAGAACCCAGTTGAATAGCAGCACTTGGGAGTCCTCGTTCCGACAGAGATCCTTTCAGTAACGTACATGTCCCGTCGAGGTCTAGTGTCGGTGACCGCGAGACCGAACGATAGCGACGATAATCGGCGCTGCGCTGGGATGCGTACCCGGGGTCCTCGTCGTCATGTACTATCGGCGAATTCGCGGTCTCCGGTCCATCGAGGACTACCCGCCCCTGAAGCGGCTTCGGGAGTGTGGATGGGAAGATCCGAATTGATCACGGGGTCGCTTTCAGGCGCGCGGGCTGCGCGGAGCAATCAAACGCACTTCCGATGGATCGGATCGACCCCTGCGGAAGTTGACATCGAGCGATGGGTCGGCGGCGCCGCGGGCACCCGAGGAGCAACACATGACCCCACTCTTTCCCGACGAATTTTCGGCCAGGCTGATCGACTGCAGTCCGTTCGTGGTCATGGGCGACATGACGCCGCCTCGAGATCCCGATGAGGACGACGACGAGGACGAAGAGGAACGCGGCGAGGACGAAGGTGCCGACGAACCGCCGGTCGTGCGCGAGCCGGACGAAGGGTAGACCGGAGCGCGGGATGGAACGAACCGGCTCGCCGGGCGTCGTATCCCAATGCCTCCGGGCACCCACACCCAAAAGTCCAGCCCGAAGGAACCTACTCACTAGGGTGGCGGTCCTGATGCGCAACCATGGCGCAAGGGCCGTTCGTGCCCGCAGGAGGGAGCAATGAGCAATCGCATATCGGAGCGGAAGACGCCGACCGCGGCCGAACGGGAAGCTCGAAAGGTCTTTAGAGACGCGGACGCCAAGGTGGCGGTGTCGGAGTACGAACGCGCCCAGCAGGCGTTCCATGCAAACCGGGAGCGGCTGAAGGCGGAGCGGCTGGCGCGCGAGGCGGCGGCGAAACGGAAGACCAAAACCTGACCGCAGGAGACATCGGACCGAGACCGGATTCCTACGGAACGGTTGCCACCTGTCGTTTACGTTGTCGCGCTACGATATCCGGCGCATGGACAGCGACTACGATCCCGAGCGCGAAGCCGAGGCGGCGATGAAGCTGGCCGCGGCGACCGATGGCCTGGAGCGGCAACGCTGGATCAGCTTGGCGATGGCGTGGCAGGAGCTCGCCCGCGTGCGGCCGCCCTCGATGTCCGGCGCCGGCACCGAAGAGGCGGCCTAGAACAGGCGCGGGTCGAGAACAAACGGTTCTACCGAGACGAGGGAGATGCGCGGCGCCGCGTTGTGATTGTGGTTGATCAGAATATTCACGTCAGGGGACTGATCGACGGGAACGATGGCGGAAGGAACGCGCAGCAAGGGCGTCGACAATGTCTGATGCCACTGATCGCCCCGCTGCTGCGTCCAGCCTTCCTGCTGCCGCCAATCAGCCGGCACGTCATTCAGGGTAAAAGCCTCAACGGCAAGATCGTCGGGTACGTCGTAACGCACCATCATCAGAGCCGGCAGAAGCGTTGGATCCTCGATGTGGACCAGCTTCTCCAAAACGCAAAGAGCAGGGGACGTGCTGCAGTACGTAACTGGATGTCCCACCGTATTCCAGCGCCCATCGAAAAGAAGGCCGTAGCCACCATCGAATGCCCTTGCATGTGCCACTCCTGACAAGCGCCAAAGCAGCATCAGGCGGCGGCGCCCCATGCGATCTTGCCCAGAATGGTCTCGACGACGCGCGCGCCGGCCTCGGTCTGAGCCACCGCCAGCGGCGGCTCGCCGTGAAGCTCCGCCAGTGGCCGGCGAAGCCACACATTTGCCTTAGCGACATCTCCGAAGGTGTCTTCGGCAAGTGTCTGCACGCGCAGAAGTCGGACAGCCCGGTCAGATTCTTCGATGGTGAGCGGTTGCTTTTTCTCGGCGCGATGACGGCGTGTGCGCTGGGGAATGACGAACTGTTCGATTTCTTGGTCGCTAAGTCCGGCCTTCGACAGCCCTTGTAGTGCGGTCAAGGGCAGTCGTTTTCGAACCGCCAGCGCGAGGTCTGCCTGGGAGCGAACGAACCCACCAAGGACCGAGCGTCCACCAAGCTTTCTCGCGACAATTTCGACTATCGACACAGGGGCCTCCGTGAGCTGCGGCAATGTGCCGTATAAATAGCGGCAAACTGCCGGATTGCAAGAGCTACTGTCGCCCCTGTCGGACGCAGGGGTGTCGAGCGACTGCTGGAAGTCGTCGCCAATACAGCCGATGGCCGGCTCCCGGAGGGGGCCCCCCGTGCGTGTCTTGCGGCTCTCGGCAGCGAGTTGCGGGCCCTGAAGGCTCAAATCCTTGAGTTCGACCGACGCATCATCGCCTGGCATCGATCAAGCACGACGAGCAAACGGCTGGACGCGATCCCTGGCGTCGGGCCGGCGCTGGCGACGGCGCTGGTCGCGAGCGTTGCCGATGCCAACGCCTTTGGGCTCTGCCGAAGCAGAACTCAAGCGGGGGCAAGGACAAGCTTGGCAGTATCAGCAAGCAAGGCGATCGCTATTTGCGCAGCCTGTTCACGGCTGGCGCGCTCGCAGTGATCCGCTATGCCAAGATCCATGGCACCGATCATCGGCTCTGGCTCACTCGATTGTTGGTCCGGCGCCGCACCAAGGTCGCCGCGATCGCACTCGCCAACAAACTCGCCCGGATGGCTTGGGCGATGATGGCCAGGAACGAGCGTCACAAGGAACCCGCCGCTCTCGCGGCGTGAATGAGATCACACGGGAAGACCCGGCGTGACGTAACGGTTGGGAAGGCGAACAGCACGTAATGCAGTGCTGGTCGATCCGGCGATCAGGACAACCCACATGGGCCACAGCATCATCGAATGCGAGGTATTGACCGGGACCTGATCCGCGGAGGGCATTATGGCCAGCGGTCATGAGTACCGCACAAACAGGCCGAACACATGGCTGCTCCGACCGCTACAAAGTGAAGATTCATCTTGCCAACCCGGAGCCGTCCACACATGGCCCATAGCTGACGATCCCTTCGACCATCCGGGATGTCGGCTCGTCGGCGTAGAGCGGACATAGCCTAGATCGATCGTGATCGTCCCCGACCCACGACAACGAAATGAAAAGCCCCGCCATCGCTGGCGGGGCTTTATGTGTTTCAGGCTAGGGGACCTACTTTGCCCCGATGCAGCGCCGACCAAAGTACGTCCGCTATGGCTCCTGCAAGTGATTGAAATCGCAGATACGGATTTTGCAAACCATCGTTCGACTGGGGCCAGGCGAAGCCGGCCTGATCATATCTTGCAAGTTTCTGGCCCGGTTCTCGCCGGGCCGGCGATGTCCCGCTGGGACGGTGGTTGTGGCGACCTCGGTCAATCGGCTGGTGGCGGCTCGTCTGCACTCCGCTGGACACGTTGAGGCGCCCGACCCGGACATCATCATGAGGCGCTACGCGACCTCGGAAAGGACCATGACGCCAGCGATGGCATCAGCAGGTCAACTAAAGGTCGAGGCTAACAATCATATGCCAGCCGCGCTCGCGCCGTCTCCGCAACCCCGACTAGCTCCGACGGCACGAGCGCTACCGCCGGTGGAGAGTTTAAGGGGGGAGCTTGATAATAAACCGCAATTAAAGGGACGATTGACTTTCCCAGTCGGGAGGGCCGAGGAACTCAGTCACCCGCGGTGTGAGCTCAGCGGTCCCGCCGTGCCAAAAAACAGCCGCGCAGGAAATTGGTTTTCGCCTCCGCATAAACAACACGTCCGGCCGATAGCCGGCGACGCGACCGCGGAGGCTATCGGCGGCAAGCGGACGCGCCCGCTCGATTTACGCCCGGCGTCGTGGCTATCAGGCCACGTCCTCGATCACGAGCTCTCTTCCCTCGAACGAGATCGTGTCACCGGTCCGCTTGCCCGCCAACTCCGCGTAGATCGGGGCCTGGGTGGATATGCCCATGACCTCCCTGCCGTCACACACAAACTTGCCTGTCGACACGGCGATAACGAAAAACCGTCCGCCTAGTTTCACGACGGCGCCTTCCTCGACCTTGCTCTTCGGCCCGAAGTCCATCGCCGCGAGTTTCTCGATCTTGTCGGAGTGCGAGTGCACTGTGTCGTCGAACGCTTCGGACAGGTCGCTCGCGAGCTCCGCTTGCGCTTGCTCGTCGTCCTCGATCGGCTCGCTTCTATCGAGCCGGGCACTCCCGACATACTCCAGGTATTTCTCTCTCGCGCTTTCGAGGTCGCGCGCCTCGAGCGACAGCATTGTTTGCTTCACTATCTGTTTGTTCATCTCACGTCCTTTGTAAGAGGCGCCGCACGGTCCGAGACACCACGAGCAAGCCCGACAATCGTCCGCTCATTCGTTGTCGGGCACGTCGGCCCCCTGGTACGGGACTCTCTCAAGCCTTGAGTCTCGCAAGATGCTGGTGACCAGCCAAACATAGGATTGCTCCGCAGTGTCGAATCCGAGCATCGAAAACGACTGTCCGAACGGGCACGGGGGGAAGTCGGGAAACCCGATGCGCAGCACAAATCGTTCCGGGTCCCCGTCGAATTCTACCTTGAAGACTTTCCGCAGACCATATCGGTTCGCCATTTCGTCGCCATTGTCGTGACGTGTGGGGCGATTCGCGTTTAGCTGTTCGTAGAGTTCTCGCGAGCACTCCTGGTCCAAGGCATCAAAGGCGTCGATCAAAAGGCCCTTGCTGCCGGCCTTCCGGTCCGCGATCGCATAGATGTTTGAACCGTCCCCCGCATCGGGCGCGCTCTCGAACCTCATCGCGCCATCCACGCGCGCGTCGCCGGCGGCTACGGGCTTGTCGGCAGTCAGGTCGTAGAGCTGGCCTTCCCTTATCCGGTATTCGTGGTCGTAGCCGCGTCTTAGGAGATCTGAAACGGCCTCGACCATGTCCTTCGCGTCGAGGTTCATCTGCACTCTCCTTGATTTCGCTGCGCTCAGGCCGCCACGGCAAGTGTACTAGTTGACACAGGAATAAACTTGCGAACGCGAACGTCGCACGACCGGTGGTCCCCGTAGACACGCCACACCGAACGCTAGGTTTCGTGCCAGGCGTTGGGAAATGCCATGCTGTTATCGTTTCCATTCCCCCAATTGCGACAGGATGAGACCTGGCTGCCCTAGCCCTCGGTCGCGGGGTAGTTCGACCGGAAGAGCGCACGCCTCGTTTCCTCGTCGTTCACCTTCTTGAACTCGTGATCCTTTCCGACCGCGCCCGCCCTCGTGACCGCAGGGCGCCCGTCGATCGCGGTGAACCACCGCTTGACGTTCGGGAACGACGCCAGGGGATCGTCTGCGCCCTTCATCACACTGGAGGCGCGATCGATCCAACCCCAGGCGGACATGTCGACGATCGTGTAGTCGAAACCGACGATATAGTCACGGCCGGCGAGTTGACTGTCGAGTACGCGATAGTGGCGCTCCGCTTCGCGGCGATATCTGTTGACGGCGTAGTCGAGGCCATGGGGGCTGCAAACTGGAAATGCACGGCCTGTCCCGAGAAAGGCCCGAGGCCTGTCCCGAGGAAGAAAAGCCACGACAAAAGCTCAGCCCGGTCGGCAGGCTGTCCGAGGAAGCGGCCCGTTTTCTCGGCGAGATACAGCAGAATGGCGCTCGAGTCGAAAACCCGCGCCTCTTTGCCGCCCGGCCTTCGGTGTCGACGATGACGGGCACCTTGCCGTTGGGATTGACAGCGCGAAATGACGGCTGGTGTTGCTCGCCCTTGCTCGTGTCGACCGGCACCAGCTCATACGTGAGCCCGGACTCCTCCAAGAACAGGGCGACCTTGGCTGGATTAGGCGTCGGGTGGAAATAGAAGCGGATCATCGCGCTCACCTTCACGATTTCAGACTGACTGCGCACAAGAGCCGCGCAGGGCCGACGGGACCGCGGTCAGGCGGCCGGCGCGACATTTGCCAGCGCTTTCGCCGCTACGGAAATGGCGCAGCGTTATCGATTCCATTCCCAGCCACTTGAGGCCGGCAACCTATATTGAGGGGCTCGGCGACCCGCAATGTTCCGAGTGGGCCCTTTCGGGTGCGAGCCGGTGGCCTCAGGGGGCGGCGCTTGGGACGATCGGGATCGAAGCGTCGCGCCGATCGTACCGCACCGTCGGAGTCTGCATTGCGACGATCTCCTCGCTGATCGTCGGGTGCACGGCCATGACCGACACGAAGTCTTTCATGGTGGCTCTGCTGCCAACGGCGATCGCCAGCACCTGGATCATCTCGCTGGCCTCCTCAGCGAAGATGTGGATTCCGAGGATCCGGTCCGTCTCGCAATCCACAATGACCTTCAGAAGCGAGGCCTCGCAATCGCCCGTCACGGCGGCCTTAAGCGGCCGGAAGCGGACCTTGTAGACGTCGACAGCAGGGTATTGCGCCCTCGCTTCCAGCTCGGTCAGGCCAACGGTGCCGATCTCCGGGCTGGAGAAGACCGCGGTTGGCACATTGGAGTAGTCGACCTGCCAAGCTTTCTCGCCGAACACGCTGTCGGCGAACGCGTGGCCTTCGCGGATCGCGACGGGCGTCAGGTTAAACCGGTTCGACACGTCACCCACGGCGAAGATGCTTGGGATATTCGTGCGGGAGCTCGCGTCGACAACGATTGCGCCGTCTGCCCCAGTCTTGACCCCAGCGCGGTCCAGTCCGAGCGATGTCGTGTTCGGGGCGCGCCCGAAGGCTAGTAGCACCTGGTCGGCCACCAGCCTCCCGCCCTGTTCGGTGATAACGTCGATTCTTCTCGGGCGGTCGCCGCCGCCGACGTGCCCGTCCCGCCGCTCCAGGCGGCGGATACTGTCGCAAAGTATCAGCTTGATGCCACGATTCGTGTAGGATGCGGCGACCGCCTGGCGCACGTCCTCGTCAAAGCCGCGCAGAACATTGCTTCCGCGGCAGACGACGGTGACGTCGCTTCCCAACGCAGCAAACAGGCCAGCGAACTCCATCGCGATGTATCCGGCGCCGCCGATGACAAGCTTCCTCGGGAATGTCTTCAAGTCGAAGATGTCATCCGAGGTGATGCCGAGCTCGATGCCGTCGAAGGGAGGCAGTTCGG
The DNA here is from genome assembly GCF_020329485.1 of Bradyrhizobium cenepequi. Classification (GTDB taxonomy): domain Bacteria; phylum Pseudomonadota; class Alphaproteobacteria; order Rhizobiales; family Xanthobacteraceae; genus Bradyrhizobium; species Bradyrhizobium cenepequi. The sequence goes on along the minus strand of NZ_JAGKJI010000032.1, from coordinate 35,088 downwards.
GCCGTGCGCCTGTCGCAATCAGGATCGTGCGCGCCCGTACGCGACGGCCGTCTTTGAGGAGGCGCACCGAATGCGCGTCCTCGAGCACAGCGCGAGATCTCACGACCTCCACGCCCGAACTTTCTTGACCGGCGCCGTAGAGTCCCTCCAGGCGCGTGATCTCGCGGTCCTTCGCGGCGACCAATGACGGCCAGTCGAAATGCGGGACCGACAAGCGCCAGCCGAATTCCGCAGCCTCGTCGAACGTGTCGCTGAAACGACTCGCGTAGACAAACAGCTTCTTCGGCACGCAGCCGCGGATGACACACGTCCCTCCCAGCCGGTACTCCTCGGCGAGCATCACTTTCGCGCCATGTCCCGACGCCACGCGCGCAGCGCGGACACCTCCTGACCCGCCCCCGATCACGAACAGGTCGACGTCGAATTCCGCTGCGGGGGAAGTCGCTGAAGCCTCGGCCGCCGGTCTTGACACGCCTGGGGGGCCCTGCAATGCGTTTGTGTCGCTCAAGTCAGGCATCCAATCCATTCTGTGAGGGCGGTCGAAATGCGTGCGCTGATCGCATTGTCCGTGCGCGCGTTGGCAAACGTCCGCCTAGACCAGCACTCACTCTGGATTCGAACGGCCGTGAGTCCTAGCGCACACCATGCCACTTCGGACTCAGGGCATCGTGTTTTGGACTTTCGGCTCAGCGCATCCGTCGACGATCGGCGCGGCCGTGCGGCCTCGCTCAGGAACCACGCCCGCTTCTCGGCCGCGTCTATGTACCATTCCAAGAGGCTTGTGGTGGCAACGTTGTCCGGCTCGTCGCAGAGCTTGTGCGGCAGCCGCATCGAGGCTGCCAAGGCTACGCCGTGCTCACCGACAACGGCATTCGGTTCGCCGACCTGCCGCCCAAAAACCGCGAGGGACCTACCGCCAGATGGCGTGGCCATCCATTTGATCGCGCCTGCCGGAGCCATAGCATCGAACATCGCCTGACGCAGCCTAATCACCCCTGGACCAATGGTCAGGTCGAGCGAATGAACCGCACACTCAAGGAGGCGACCGTCCGGCGCTATCACTACGAGGATCACCAACAGCTTCACGATCACCTCGCTGCGTTCCTCGATGCCTACAAGTTCGCCTAGCGATTGAAGGCTGTACAAGGCCTCACACCATATGAGGCCATCTGCAAAGCCTGGACGGACAACCCCGAGCGATTCAGACACAATCCAATCTACCTCACATCGAGACTGAACAACTAGTTGCGGTGACTCGGCTTGTCCTCGTGCGCTCGGGCTATGTCGTCGGGCCCATCGCGGTTTTCGAACAGGATTCGTTCGGCGGCGCCCGCAAGATCGTCATATTGGCCACTTCGCAGCGACCACATGAACGCGCCAAGCGCTATGGCGCCGAGCGCGAGCGCAACGGGAATCAGGAAGAAGTAGTCCGTCATCGGGCTTTCTCCATCGCAAGCAGCTGGCTTGAGATATCGCCAGCGGGCGCACCCGCGCGCGGCTCCTTGCGCGAGCGCCAGCCATGCAGCCGCAGGGCATTGGCGATCACGAGCAGTGACGAGGCCGACATCGCCACCGCCGCCACCAGCGGTGTCACATGGCCGAGGATCGCGATGGGCACCGCAATGGCATTGTAGCCGATGGCGAGGATGAGATTCTGGCGCACGAGCTGCCGCGCATTGCGCGCGACCGCAATGGCCTGCGGCACCGCGAGAAGACTGTCGTGTAGGAAGACGAGGTCGGCAGCATTGCGTCCGACATCGGCGGCGGTGGCTGGAGCCATGGACGCATGGGCGGCGGCGAGGGCAGGCGTGTCGTTGAGACCGTCGCCGACCATCAGCACGCGCTGTCCTGCTTCCGTCAGATCAACGATGTGTTTCGTTTTGTCCGCAGGGGAGACGCTGGCGCGGTAGGCAAGTCCGAGATCCGATGCGAGATGGCGCACCGGTTCGTCGCGGTCGCCGGACATGATCTCGACGCGGCACCCTTGATCAGATATGGCAAGCACGGCCTCACGGACGTCCGGGCGAACATCGCTGTCGAAATGGAAGGCCGCGCGCTGCCGCCCGTTTTCGGAGAGGACAACGTCGGTGGTGGCCGACTGTTCGGCTGCAGCCGTCAGCGCCCAGTCCGCCCGGCCGAGCCTGTAGGTCGTTGTGCCGATGGTGGCCTGCATTCCAGCGCCCGGCTGCTCTGAAAGATCGTTCAGCGCCACGGGCGTGACGGCATTGTCGCGTCCCGCGGCGGCCAGCGCGCGCGAGCAGGGATGGCGTGAATGGGCCGCGATCGAAGCGGCGATCGCCAGCGCCGCAGGATCGATGTCATTGCGGTTCATGAGCCGCAGCCGATCCATGGTCAGCGTTCCGGTCTTGTCAAAGATTGCGGTGTCGACTTCGGCGATGCGCTCCAACGCGCCACCGTCCTTGACCATGACGCCGCTCTCGAACAGACGCCGCGCGGCAACGACCTGCACCATGGGCACGGCAAGGCCGAGCGCGCAGGGGCAGGTGATGATCAGCACAGCGATGGCGATGCTTGCCGCGCGATGCAGGTCGCCTTCCACGATCATCCAGCCGATGAATGTCAGGAGCGCGGTGAGATGCACGACCGGCGCATAGAGACGCGAGGCGCGATCCGCGATGCGCCGGTAGACCGGGCGCCCGGCTTCGGCTGCTTCCATCATCCGTACCATTTCGGCGAGGAATGAATTTTTCGCGACAGCCGTCGCGACGATGGTGAGCGGGCCGGTTAGGTTCAGCGTACCCGCGGACAGCACCGCGCCCGGTGCAACCGGCTGCGGCAGGCTCTCGCCGGACACCAGCGCGCAGTCGATCTCCGATTGTCCTGTTTCGACGCGGGCATCGACCGGCACGCGCTCGCCCGTCGCCAGCAGGATGTGCATATCCGGCTGGATCTCGTTCACCGGCAGATAGGCGTGTGTGCCGTCGTCCTGCACCACCAGCGCGCCGCGCGAGGACAGGCGGGCCAAGCCTTGGACAGCAGTTCGTGTGCGCGCGCGCATCATGTGATCGAGCGTGCGGCCGATCAGCAGGAAGAACAACAGTGAGATTGCGGCGTCGAAGTAGGCGTGCGCTTCGTGATGGAACGTCTCGTAAAGGCTCATGCCGAAGGCAAGCAGCACGCCGATGGAAATCGGAACGTCCATGTTGGTCTGGCCATGACGTAACGCGCGCCAAGCCGAGGAAAAGAATACGGGGCCCGAATAAATCAGCGCAGGGAAGGCGATCAGTGCGGAGATCCAGTGAAACATGTTGCGGATCGACGCTTCCGCGCCGGACCATACCGACACTGACAGCAGCATGATGTTGCTGGCGGCGAAACCTGCCACCGCGAGCGCGCGGATCAATTCTTTCAGTGTCTCGTCGGTCTCGTCCGCGCCCGCATCGTGAAGGTATGCATCGTAACCGATGTTGTTGAGTGTCTCGATGAACGGTGCGGGCGGTTTGTCCGCCTGCCAGCGGATTGCGACCCGCTTGGTGGAGAGATTGACCCGCGCTTTTTCCACGCCGGGAAGCGCGCCGAGCGCCGCTTCGACCTTCTGGATGCAGCCGCCGCAGTGAATGCCCGGCACCGAGAGGTCAGTCTGGCGGACGCCGTCGCCGATGATGCGGCTTGCGAGCAGCACTTCCTCATTCGCGGTGTGGGGATCGACCATCGCGAGAGCGAGTTCAGCGCCGGGCGCACAACAACTCATCGGCACTCCGTTTCTGCACGTCGCCGGCATTCCGCCGGCGGCGTGTCGTTATATTGCGGCTTCAACCGCCACCGCGCGATAGGCGTGCCAGGTGCCGTGCCCGAGCAGGGGAAACACGATGATCAGGCCCAGCATTCCGGTGGCGAGGGAGAGCAGGAACAGTGCAAGCACAATGGCGCCCCAAGTCAGCATCACGGGCAGGTTGTTCCAGACCAGCGCCATACTCGAGCCCATGGCGGTGAGGGCGTCAACGCGCCTGTCGAACATCATGGGAATTGAAAACGCGCTGATGGCAAACGAGAAGGCCGCGAACAGTGCGCCGATAGCGCTGCCGACAATGAGCATCGCCCAGCCGACCGGCGTGGTGAACAGCATCGGTGCGATATGCTCGAGACCGGGAAACGGCACCAGGCCGAAAAACAACGCGTAGATGATCACCGCCGCGCGCATCCATGCGATCATCAAAAGGCACAACAGGACGCCCACGAACAGGATCTGTCCGCCGCATCGCGGCCTGACGAAGATCATGTTCGCGAGATTGACAGGCAGGCCGGCGGCGAGGCGGCGGCTTTTTTCATACAGGCCGATTGCGAGGATCGGGCCCACCACCATAAAGCCGGCGAACGCGGGAAATAGGATGTAATCCCACTCTAGGCGAAACAGGCCGTCGACAATCGCAACGGACGCGAGAAAGATCAGCAGACCGTAGCTCAGGCTCGTCATCGGCTGCACGGTCAGGTCGTGCCAGCCTTTCGTAAGCCATGTGAAGGCATCGGCGGGGACAAGAAAGCGATGCCAGCGGTTTTTTGTGGGAAGCGGAGGCAAGACGGTCGGGATCATGGTCATGTCGATCATTCCACCTGCGCTTTGGTTGTCATGGACGGTTTAGATGAACATGACGAGGTCGCCGCGCTGAAGCTATTGGTGCCGTTGCCTTCGCCGTGCCGGAGATGAGCGACGCAATCCGGCTGTGAGGATACAGCCACGTAAAGCAGATGCGCATTGGCGGCGGCGAACACGATCAGTCCGAGGCCGATCGACAGCCAGACGATGGACTTCGCCTTCCCAGCATGGGATGCCGCCGCGCTGCTCATGGGGTGGGCATCCTCTGATCGAAAAGGTAGAGCGCCAGGATCTTGCGATCGAGCGGTGTCAGGCGGCCCTCCCATGACGGCATGTGGCCCTGCCGCCCGTTCCACAGCGTGTTCGTGATCGTCTGCACGTCGCCGCCGTAGATCCAGAACTTATCAGTCAGGTTCGGTGCGCCCATGTCACTGTTGCCCTTGGCGTCCTCGCCATGACATGCGGCGCAATTGGCGGCGAAGATCTCCTTGCCGGCGTCCACATCGCTGGGCTTCGCGGTCTTCGCGGTGGATGGATCGGAGAGCGAGCGCACGAACGCCACCACCTTGTCGACGTCGGCACGCTGGAGTATCTGGTCATGGCCGAAAGCCGGCATCTGCGAGGTATGGCTGTCGGGATGTGGCGAGTTGATGCCGACGCGGATGGTCTCGGCAATGGCTTTCGGATCGCCGCCCCACAGCCATGAGGTGGTGGTCAGGTTCGGAAAGCCGTGGCCACCCTTTGCGTTGAGCCCGTGGCACACGGCGCAATTGTCGCCGAACAGGGTGCGACCAGTGTGGCGCACGGCGGTCATCAGCACAGCGTCGGACTGAATCTCCTGATAGCTTTTGGCCTCGATCTGCTTGGCCCATGCACTGCGGCTGATTGCGGCTTGCTTCAGCGAATCCCGCACGATGTTGCGCTGATCGACGCCGAGCAGGCCTTTGGTGTAGCTGACGCCGATTGGCCAAGCGGGCATCAACAGCCAGTAGCCGACCGAAAAGAGAAAAGCGATCAACAGGAAAAAGTACACCGCACGCGGAACGGGCGTGTTCAATTCCTTGATGCCGTTCCATTCGTGCCCGGTGGTGAGATAACCGGTGTAGTTGTCGCGTTCTTCTACCGCCATGGGCCATCCTCATTGTGCAGGACCGACTTCGCGGCGTGATCGAACGCCTTTTGGTTCGACGGCCAATAGGCATAGACAACAGTGGTGATCGAGAGCGCGATAAGATAGAACAATCCGAACGACTTCGAGAACCACACTAACGTATCGTGTCCGGGATCCATAATCACCTCGCAACGTCTGCGACGGTTTTGTGAGCTGCGTCGGTCAGGTGGCCGAGCACCTGGAGATAGGCGACGAGAGCATCCATCTCGGTGAGTTCGCCGGGCTTGCCGTCGAACACGCGGACATTGGTGGCTTTGCCGTAGCGTTGGGTCACGCCATCGGCATAGGGCGAATCCGGTGCGGCCTGGCCGTAGGCGTCCTTGTTCGCGTTCGCAATCATGTCGTCGGTGTAGGGCACGCCGACGGCGCGTTGGGCTTTCAAGTGCGCGTTGAGATCATCGGTGCGCAGCGTCGTGCGCAGCAGCCACGAGTAGGCGGGCATGACGGAGACGGGAAGCACATCGCGCGGGTTGTTGAGGTGGGCGACGTGCCATTCGTCGGAATACTTGCCGCCAATGCGCGCGAGATCCGGTCCCGTGCGCTTTGACCCCCACAGCATCGGATGATCGTATTTCGATTCAACCGCGAGCGAGTAAGGGCCGTAGCGTTCGACCTCGTCGCGCAGCGTGCGGATCATCTGCGAGTGACAGGCGTAGCACCCTTCGCGGATGTAGATGTTTCGGCCCGCCAGTTCGAGCGGCGTGTAGACACGCATGTCGGGCGCATCTTCCACCGTCTGGTGGATGGTGAAGAGCGGCGCGATTTCCACGAGGCCGCCGATGCTGGCCACAAGGATGATGCCCAGGGTGAGGCCGATGGCTTTGCGTTCCAGCCGATAGTGCAATCCGAACACGGCTTACTCTCCCGGTTGAAGGACGGCCTCGCCGCCGAGTGCAGGCTCCGGGGCATCGACTGCGGATTGAGGCAGGATCTTGCTCTCGGTCTTGATCGTCATCCAGATGTTGTAGGCGCCGACGATACCGCCGATCAGGAACAGCAGGCCGCCGATGGCGCGCGCGATGTAGTAGGGATGCATCGCAATCAGTGAGTCGACGAAGGAATAGGCGAGCGTGCCGCTCTCATTGTACGTCCGCCACATCAGCCCCTGGATGATGCCGGAATTCCACATGGCGAAGACGTAAACGACGGCGCCGGCCAGGGCGAACCAGAAATGCACTTCGACAAGCCGCGGCGAATACATGCGGTCGCGTTTCCAGAGCCACGGCACGATGGTATAAATCGATCCGAATGTGATCATCGCCACCCATCCGAGCGCGCCGGCATGGACGTGGCCTACGGTCCAGTCGGTGTAATGGGAGAGCGAGTTGACGGAGCGGATGGCGAGGAATGATCCTTCGAACGTGGTGATACCGTAGAACACCGCCGCCACCATCATGAAGCGCAGCGTCGCATCGTCCCGCACCTTGTCCCACGCGCCGTTCAGCGTCAGCAGCGCGTTGGCGGCGGACGCCCATGAGGGAATCAGCAGCATCAGCGAGAACGTCATGCCCAGCGTCTGCACCCATTGGGGCAACGCCGTGTAGTGCAGGTGATGCGAGCCCGCCCACATGTAGAAGAAGGTGATGCCCCAGAAGCTGATTATCGACATCCGGTAGGAATAGATCGGCCGTCCGGCGCGTACCGGCACGAAGTAGTACATCATGCCGAGGAAGCCGGCGGTGAGGAAGAAGGCGACGGCGTTGTGACCGTACCACCACTCGGTCATGGCATCCTGCACGCCGGAGAACAGCGAGTAGCTCTTGGCGCTGCCGAAGGAGACGGGCACGGCGAGGTTGTTGACGATGTGCAGGATCGCGATCACCAGGATGAAGGCCATGTAGTACCAGTTGGCCACATAGATGTGCGGTTCCTTGCGTCGAGCGAGCGTGCGCAGATAGATGGCGAAGTATACGACCCACACCACCAACAGCCAGATATCCGCGTACCACTCCGGCTCCGCGTATTCCTTGGACTGGGTGATGCCCATCATGTAGCCGGTGACGGCGAGCACGCAGAACAGATTGTAGCCGAGCAGCACGAACCACGGGCTGAGCTGATCGGGCAGGCGTGCGCGCGAGGTCCGCTGCAGCACATAGTAGGATGTAGCGATCAGTGCGTTGCCGCCGAAGCCGAAGAGCACGCTGGTGGTGTGAACGGGACGCAGCCGTCCGAAGCTGGCCCAGCCGGCATTAAAAGTGAAGTCGGGCTTCACCAGGAGCCACGCCACCCAATCGCCGATGAAGAGACCGAACACAGCCCAGATCATGGCGAGAACGATGCCGAATTTCGTCGGATCGTCGTAATAGCGGGTGAGGCGTTCGTCGCCGGGTTCAGGATCGTAGTAGACCGAAATGACTTTGAATATCCCGGCAAGCGCCGCGACTCCGATGAGCGCGCCGTGAATGCCGAGCGGATCGTCCTTGCCTGCTATGCCAAATATCAATCCGCACAGTGCGAGCCCGAGCAGGATCAATAGCGCGTACTGACGTTCAGCCTTGGTCAGTTGTCCGATCATTGTCTTGCTGCCCTCCAAAACCGGAATCGCGCTTCGGTCTGCATTGAAAGATCAAAGGTCAGGTCAAATCGCCTGGTGGGTCCGGGCGCCTGCGCCGGCCACAGCCGGCCGATCAGCTTGGCTTGGCCGGCCGCCGCCAACGCGGCGCCCTCTTCGTGCCGGACGCCGACCCAGTCTATCTTGCTCTGCCGGACGGCATCGCCCAATGGGTTCAGGGAGTCGCCGATCAAGCCGAGGACCTGCTTTACGCCGAGCTCCTCGAAGACGTCCACGAGGTCAGTACGCGACATGGATCACCTCCGCGGTTGGCCTGCTTTCGTCGAAATGGCCGCCGGGTCCGGGCCAATGCCGCGGCGTCACTGCGAAAGCCTCGCGCTCTTGCACAAAGCGGCTCATTGTACAGCAGGATTCGCTCGCGCGGTGATAACCCCGCGTTATGAATAGCATGCCCCTGGTGTATTCCGGGCCAACGCGCCCAGCAGGTACACCGCGACGTCGGGTGCGGTACGCAGCTGGAGACGTGGGTGACAACGTGCACCGCAAGCCGAACCGCTTCGTCGCCCGCAACGGCGGCGATCGTCGGAGTCGACACCGTGCCGTTCCAAATACTCGTGCTCTACGGATTGTACCGGTCGGACAGGAAGGGTATCCGCCTGGCGCAGCGCATATGGGAGGAGCTCCGATCACGTGGTGACGCGGCCGAGCTCATCGAGCCCAGGACTGTCGGCCTGCCGATCATGGATCGCATGTACAAGGAATACGCGCTAGGCGAAGCGCCCGCGCAAATGGAGGCATTAGCGACGAAGATCCGTCAGGCGGACGCGTTCGCATTCGTTGCCGGCGAATACAACTTGGGGAGTCCAGCCAGGCCTCAAAAATCTCACCGATCATTTCCTCGAGGAGTGGTTTTGGCGGCCCGCCGTCATCACAAGCTACTGAGCCGGTTGCGGACCGCCAACGCCAGCGAATCGAACATAGAGTCTGCAAACATGGCAGACCCAAATCGCGCGAGCTGCGCATCGTGCTGGACGGCCGCGTATCGATGGAGAGAACGCTCTGTAACCGTCAACAAAATGCTAATCCAAGCGAACGAGCCTAATGTCAAAGCCCAAGAGGGATTTTTGCGGGAGCATAGGCGCTCACCCGCGCTTAGCGGGTGGGCGTGCGCTCGGAGTTAAGCTCTCCCGGTCGCCTCGAACAGGAACCATGTGCGACGTTCCGCCTCGTCGATCCAGTTTTCGATTAGGCTGGCCGTGGCGACATCGCCATGCTCGTCGCAGACATTGCGGGTCTGCCGCATGCGCTTGGTGAGCGCCAGGTTGTCTTCCTTCAGCTCGGCCAGCATGTCTTCGGGTGTGACGAAATCCGCATCATTGTCCTCGATATGCTTCACCCTGGCGATGTGGCCAATCGAGCGGATCGTTGTGCCGCCGATCTTGCGGGCTCTTTCCGCGATGTCGTCCGTCATCGCGAAAATCTGCGCGGCCTGCTCGTCAAGAAGGAGGTGATAATCCCGGAAATGCGGGCCTGATATGTGCCAATGGAAGTTCTTGGTCTTGATGTAGAGCGCGAACACGTCTGCCAAGAGCGCAGAGAGGGCGGTCGAAATATCCTTGGTGGCATTGGAGCCGAGATTGCTCGGCGTGTCGAGTGGCGCCTCGCGGCGCTTTCTCGCGTCCTCGATACTCATTTTGATCTCTCCTTCAGAGTTGATGCAGTCTTGCTGTTCGCCGGGGATGGCTCTGAACAAGCAGTTTTGCGAAATAGAGTCTGCATGTTTGCAAGGACTCGGCCCTTTGACGTGAACGCGACATGGTCGGTTCCACCTTCGATGACTATCCACGTCCGGCCACGTCGGCTTGCGCCAGAGCTCCCTAGGTCCGCTTCAGATCCTCGACCAGCATCGCCGTGGCGTGGCGCGCGAGCGCCTGGGTCGGGGCGTTGGTATTGCCACTGGTGATGTTCGGCATGATCGACGCGTCGATTACCCGGAGACCATCGACCCCGCGGACCCTGAGCCTTGCGTCGACAACCGCTCGCGCATCCTGGCCCATCCGGCACGTGCCGACCGGGTGCCACATCGTCGTCACGACACGCTTCACCCATTCGCCGATCTCCGCGTCCGACTGGATGTGCGGGCCGGGATCCATCTCTTCCTCGATCACCGGCGCCAACGACTCCTGGGCCATGACCTTGCGGATCGCGCGTACTGATTCCACCGCGGCCCTCAAGTCTTCCTCCTCGCCGACGAAGTTCGGGTTGATGAGGGGCATCGACGTCGGATCGCTGTCGGCCAACCGCACCCAGCCACGGCTCTTGGGCTGAAGCACCACGAGTTCGAAGGTGACGCCCGAACGGTCGCCGGCCGGGCCGAGTTGCTCGTTCAAGACCACGGGAGAGTGATAGCATTGGATCGTCGGTTCGGCGGTGAAGTCGGATGGATTCCAGTGAGTCACCGTCTCGATGCCGTTGCCCGCCGCCGGGCCATCCTTGGTGATGAGATAACGCAGGCCCGCCTTTATGGTGCCGAGGCCATGCGCCGCTGCCTGATAGCCAAGGTCACCCTTTACGTAGGCACGCACCGGCACCATCGGGTGGTCGTGGAGATTTTCGCCCACCCCTGGCGAATCGACGATCACCGCGATGCCGTGCTGGCGCAGCTGCTCGGCTGGCCCGATGCCCGAGTGCATGAGGATCGTCGGGCTATGGACGGTGCCGGCCGACAGCACGACCTCGCCGGCAATGATCCTCTCGAGGCCATTGTCCCTCAGCTCGATGCCGACGGCCCGCTTGTTTTCGATAAGAATCCGAATGACGGTCTTGCCGGTGAGAAGGGTGACGCGGCCTGAGGCGAGGTGCGGACGCAGATAAGCGTCGACCGCGCTGCACCGGCGCTGATTACCGACCGTTGACTGTACCGGCGAGACGCCGATCTGGCTCTTGCCGTTATAGTCGGGATTATAGGGAATCCCATATTCCTGGAAGGCCTTGAGGCAATATTGGTTCAGCTCGTTGATGCCCTTGGGCAACTGCACCGCCAGACCACCATTGATGCCGTGATATTCGTCGTGGAAGGTGTCGTTGTCTTCCTGCGCCATGAAGACGGGAAGCAGGTCATTATACGACCATTTGCCGGTGTCGCCGACCGCGTCCTGCCACGCGGCGTAGTCGCGTATCTGACCACGGACGTAGCACATCGCATTGATCGAGGAGCCGCCGCCTAGCACCTTGCCTGAGCGATATGCTCGCTTGGTGCCGTGCTGGGGAACCGTCTCGTATTTCCAGACATGCCGGTCGTGGGCGAGTACATTGGCGAAGCCGGCCGGAATGTGGATGAACGGATCGCGATCCATGTCGCCCGCTTCGATCAGTGCGATCGACGCATCGGTGTGTTCGGCAAGATAACTCGCAACGACGCAGCCGGCCGCGCCCGCGCCAACAATGACAATGTCGTAGGCCCCCTGGGACATGAGTGTCTTTCTCTTTCGCACCATTTTTATCGTTCAATCAACGCTCCCAGCAGGCGCCGCGCCATCGCGGTGCCTGCTTCTGAGATTGATTGGACGATGCTTTCGCAGAATGACCTTGCAATGCCAGCGAGGGAAATCACCTCTGGCCATAGAGTCGATAGACGATCGTTATTGCCGCTCGCCGCCCGGCGTGATGTCGTAGCGAGGAATGCCATGAGCCAATTGGCACTTTCGAAACCCACGTTGTTATCCTGCAGAGCGACGCCTAAGCTGCGTTCAGTTGCTGAATCGGCGATCAATGCCGTCGCGGCCTACGCGACTGGTGCTGTGAGATTCGGGACGTGAGCCCGAGAAAAGCTCTTAGATGGTGTACGCGAACGGCAAAAGTGCGCAGGGCGCGGTGGGTCACTCATGATCCCCATGAATAACTCAAACGCATTTTCACGATCTAGCGCTCTTCGACGAATTGGTCATTTTGCGCGCCGACGTACTCGAAGATCATTCAGGAGATGATGGACCCTTCGCGGAAGCTTCGGTTGAAGCGACCCTTGCCCATTGCTTTGACATCGATCGGAACACTCACGGCTCGACGACGACAGTGACCGCTAAGAAAGAGACAGCGGACGCGCCCGGCTCTACGCTCTGAAAAACGATTGGAAAACTCGCGGGATTTCCATCGCTCGAAGGACCGTGCAGCCGCGCCAACGGTATCCTCTCAAAAATTGAGAGTCTCAGAGGTGCCATTTTGGCGCCGGAACACGGCTGGGAAATTGGACAAAAATAGAGTAGCGATGAACGACCGACTTACAGCGCTGAAACTGTTTGCCCGCGCGGCGCGCGTGGGTAGCTTTTCGAGCGCCGGTCGTGAACTCGGTCTCTCTCAGCCCTCGGCCTCACGTCTTATCGCCGCGTTGGAAGCCGACGTCGGCGCGGCACTCTTCAGCCGGACAACCCGCGCAGTCACGCTGACGGACGCTGGAGCAACCTACTTGATGCGTGTGGAGGCGATCCTGGCCGCTCTTGACGAGGCCGACCACGAGGCTCGCGGCACCGGAGAGTTGCGAGGGGTGCTTCGCGTCGGCACCTCGTCGAGCTTCGTACTCCGGGAGATCGTTCCCAGGCTGCCGAAATTTTTGTCAACCCATCCGGCGCTTCGTGTCGAATTGCTGTCTAACGATCGGTATCAGGATCTCGTCACCGAGGGCATCGACGTCGCCTTCCGGTTCGGAAGCCTGCCTGACTCAAGCGCCACCGCGAGGAAGGTGATCGACGCTCCGCGCATTCTTGCAGCTGCCCCTTTCTACCTCGAAGAGCACGGCACACCGGTGATGCCGTCGGATCTCGCGCACCACGCCGTCATCATCGGCCCTGCCCATCTCTTACCGACATTCTCATTCCGCAAGGACGGGCGTGTTGCGTCCGTCCGTGTGCAAAGTCAGTTGGCAGTGACAATCACTGAAGGCGCGATCGCCGCGGCGAAGGCCGGGCTGGGTATCGTCGCCTCAAGCCTCATTAGTGCGAAGGCTGAGTTGGAAAGCGGTGCGCTTGTTCGCATTCTGTCCGAATGGGACTTCGGCTCGATGGAAGTCAATGCATTGTTTGTGAGCGGGAAGACCATCAAGCCCGCCGCGCGCGCGTTCACGGATTTCCTGGTCGCGGAGCTTCGACGCTGACTTCACGAAGCATTCCCGCCGGTTATGGATATGATAGCTTTACCCGAATGGTCGCCGAATTTAACTACTGAACGGACCTGCTGGGGCGGATGCGGCGCCGAGATCTCCCACGAATTCCAAGACTTACTTTGCGCTGCTACCGACCTGTGCACTCGTCCGAGCCGGCGGATCAATCGTTCGAGCGATCGGGACCCGATCGTGGCCAAGGCACCCAAAACGCTTCAAAGGAGTCCGCCATGATCACCAGGGGCTTTACCGGCCGAAATTCGGGAGGAGACCATTCCGATCGAATTCCGCCAGGCCAGCACCTTGTCGAGCACTTCCCTGTTCTCACAGCGGGGCCGACCCCGCGCGTTGAGACAGCGGAGTGGAAATTTACCCTCAAGATCGGGCCGAGGGCTGTTAGGGTTTGGTCCTGGAGCGAGTTCAACGCGCTGCCTAAGACCAAGATGACGAGAGACATTCATTGCGTCACAACCTGGTCGAAACTTAACACCACCTGGGAGGGCGTTACCGTCGACGACATCCTTGCCGATGCTGGGGTGGAGTGTCCCACCGATTTCGTGCTCGCGCACTGCTACGATGGCTACTCTTCAAATGTCCCCCTTGCGGACCTTGCCTCCGGAAGGGCCATGGTCGCTCTGAACTACGATGGGCAGCCGCTTCCACGCGACCATGGTGGCCCAGCTCGACTCCTCGTCCCACACCTCTACTTCTGGAAGTCCGCCAAATGGGTGAACGGGCTCCAATTCACCGAACGCGACGAAGCGGGTTTCTGGGAGGCGCGCGGATATCACATTTATGGCGATCCGTGGCGCGAGCAGCGCTACACCAATGACTGAGGGTAACGCGCGATCCGCGGTTTGGCAGACATGCGCCATCGCCAAGATCATTCAGCAAACACCAAGCATCAAGAGCTTCTTCCTGCGGCTCAGTGAACCGTTTGCGCATATCGCCGGTCAACACGTCGATGTGCGACTGACTGCTCCGGACGGCTACGTCGCGATGCGCAGTTATTCGATCGCCTCGTCACCGAGTGCCTCGAACGTCATTGAACTTGCCATCGAACGCCTCCCGGACGGTGAAGTCTCTCCGTTCTTCCATGACATTGCGGCTGTGGACGATGAAATCGAACTGCGAGGTCCACTCGGCGGCCACTTCTTGTGGCCTGAACGTGCAACCGCACCGATACTGCTGATCGGGGCGGGGTCTGGCGCCGTGCCGCTGATGGCGATGATCCGACAACGCCACGCCCTGGCGCAGGCTGTGCCGACAGCGCTGCTCCTGTCATCTCAGACGCAGCGTGACGTGTTGTTCGCCGATGAGCTGCTCTCATTGGAGATGGCTGACCCGACGTTCAAGTTGGCGTTGGCGATTACTCGAGAGACTCCGAAGCGCGCTACTGACCTTGCGCGACGCATCGATAGCGTGATGGTCGCCGAGGTAATTGCCTGGCTCCCTCGCATGCCTGCGCATGTATTTGTCTGCGGATCGAACCCCTTCGTCAATATCGCAGCCGATGGCGCGCTCATGGCAGGGTTGGACGCCGCGGTGATCAAGACCGAACGATATGGCGGCTAACGATGCCGCATTCCGTGACACGCTCAACACAGTGGAAGGACGCTCTATGACACCACAGGACAAGGCACGCAAGATCCGCGAAGTTGTCGTCGCGAGCGACCCGACTCATCATGGCGCACTGGTCGGTCATGTCGGCGAATCCGAGTTTCCTGTCGGCGGCCCGGATGGTGTCGGCCAGATATCTCCCGGTCCCAATCCTTACGACCTTCTCAGCGCATCTCTCGCTGCATGCACCGCTATGACTGTTCGTTTTCAGGCCCGGCGCCAGAAACTTCCGCTCGAGAGGGTGGAAGTGGGCGTTAGCTTCCACCACGGCGCCCACGCCGAAAGAGATTCGTTCGAGCGCACTCTCGTGCTCGAGGGAGAACTCGACGCGAAACAGCGCGCATTCTTGGTGGAGGCCGCAAACCTCTGCCCCGTTGGCGCGATTCTCGGCATTAGTGCGGATATTCATACACGCCCGGACGCCACTACTTCCGGCCACAGCGCACGCGCTCAAGCCAGCTATGAGGATGATCTGGCTGAACTCCCCATCCCATATATCAATGCGGATTGAGCCTCTCTCGTGTCGTCGATCACAGCATTTGGGATCCTGAGGCCTATCATGCCGCCTCGGCGGCGCCCAAATCGCTGTTCCCGAAACCGGGATGGTTACGACAGCCGCCGCTTAGGGGCACCCGTCCCTACCGTGGCGCCAATAACGGGTTTGGAAGCAACTGAATATTTCGTCGCCGCGGTTGAGGCTGAGCTTCTCCGCGGCTGGGCGCCAGTTGAACGTTCCTCTTCCCACGGTCAGCCGCAAGGTTGCTCATCTCAATACCCAGCTCCTGGTCCGTTCGACCCGAAAGCTGGCGGGGGTCTCCTATCTAGCCGCGCGCAAACGCATTCTCGATCAGATTGACGAAGTGCCGCCGAAGCGGCGATAGACGCTGCCATTGCGGGTATCGGCGTTACGAACGTCAACTCAGATCAAATCGTCAAGCCAGTCTCCGAGGGGAAGCTGTCCATCATCCTCCAAGATTTTGAGCCCGAACCGACCTCGGTCCATCTTATTCATGCTTGGCAGGCGCTCTTGCCATTGAAATGCGCCTCTTCGTCGATTTCGCCGTTTCGCGTCTGCACAAGTCCTTGGAGGACGACCTCGCAAAACTGAGATAAGGTCGCAGAAGTGGCACGAGGGTAAGATTGGCCCTGTGCGTCGGAGCCTCGCTCATGTCGTGCGAGAATATGCTAAACTCACTTTTGGCACTACCGCCAGACTGCCGCCAGCACGATGTAAATGGGGGGCCTGCCGATCAGGGTGAGAATAACCGCGATGCGACTCCAGGATGAACTCGATGCGGTTAGGGACGAGTGTTATGAAAACACCCCTCCGGATATTTGGCGTGTCCGCCAGGAAGCTATCGACGACCTGCTCTCATCGGGCATCGCCGAAAGAGCTATTCATGCTGGAGACCATGCTCCCGAATTCCGGCTTCGCGATCCCGATGGCAAAGCGATTTCATCCTACGACCTATTAAACAGTGGCCCAGTTCTCATTGTCTTCTACAGGGGGCGGTGGTGTCCCTATTGCACCCTCGATTTGCGGGCGATCCAGGCTGTCGCGCGGCAGCTCCGCTCATCGGGTGCATCGATCATCGCGGTTTCTCAGCAGTCTGCGCACGAGAGCCGCTCCACTGAGCGAATGAATGGCTTATCGTTCCCCAGCCTCGTTGACCGTGGCGGGAAGGTTGCTCGCGCGTTCGGCCTGCGTTGGAAGCTATCCCGAGAGTTGCGCGCCGCTGAAATAGAATGCGGTCTCGACCTTGCCGCCGTGAATGGCGAATCGAGCTGGACACTGACGATGCCAGCTCGGTACGTAATAAGTCCAGAAGGGGTCGTCGAGTACGCAGATATCAGCGGCGACCACACTCGACGCTGCGACCCCTCCGAGCTCTTTCCGATCCTTAACCATATTCGCGCACGCCTGGCGCACTGATCCTCGGCCCGGCACAAAGCGTGTCCGCCCGCCAGGGATGCCCGACGCGGGTTTCATCGCGCCAGCACCAGTGGGAACATGGCCTTAGGATATGGTGTCTCTGCGCGCTGCGTGAGCCTCATTGCCATCGCACGGGCTCATTAGTGGGGAGAATGGTTGATGGTGAACATCCAATGGAGCTCCACCAGGTTCGGTACTTTCTAGCTCTCGCAAGCACGCTGAACTTCACGCGTGCTGCGGAGATGTGTAACGTCACGCAGCCGGCACTGACCAAAGGCATGCAAAAGCTGGAGCAGAACTTGGGGGCGAGCTCATATACCGAGAACGTCAACTCACTCATCTGACTGACTTGGGGTACGCGGTGGCGCCCATGCTTGAGCGCGCACTTGCATCGACGGAGGCTGTTCGACGCCGCGCTCGTGAGTTTCAGCAAAAGGAAGTGGCTCCACTAGCTATCGGCCTCACCCCATCCATTTCTGCTTCGCTCGTTCTGGAGCCTATCGCTGAAATTCGTAAATTCCCTGGCCTCCATGTCCAACCTCGAGAAGAGCCGCCAAGCCGGCTTGTCGATATGCTGCTGGAGGGGCGATCACGGCGCGCCCTTTACGCTCTTGACGAGGTTACGAGCGATTATGGCGTCCATGTGAGCTGACTGCCTTAGCTTTTTGCAGCTATTTTTGCAAAAATGAGAGAGCTGCTAGGTCCTCTGCACAGCGAGAGCGCGGCGAGCGGCGCAACATGACGCCGGCTCGGACGAGAAGATATATGCCGCGTTGCGAGGCCTACTCTTCCCGCTTGAGGAAAGGCGAGCGAGCGATCGACAGGTTAAGGGATTGCGTGACAGGCATGACGGAATTGCGTACCGAGCGGCTCACGCTCACAGGAGTCGTTCCCGAGGATGCGGCTTTCATCCTCGAGTTGCTGAAAGATCCAGGCTGGCTCGCGAACATCAGTGACCCAGGCGTTCGCAACTTGGAAGATGCGCGCGCCTACATTGAGGACCGTCTCTCGAAATCACTCTGGCTTGTGGCTCGGGACAGATCGAGCGATCCGGTCGGAATCTATGGCTTGGTCGATCGCAAGGGCCTGCCGCATCCTGATATCGGCTACGCAAATCTTTCGCGCCATGCAGGTCTAGGCTATGCGACTGAAGGGGCGACCGTGTTGCTCCATCACGCTATGCATGTCTTGGGCCACAAAGTCATCCTGGCGATCACAAAACCTCACAACGTCGCGTCGCGGCGAGTGCTGGAGAAGATCGGCCTCCGATTCCTGCGCACCGTCCAGTTGCCCGGGCACGACAGACATTGGGTGCTTTACACGACGCAGATCGAAGAGGCGGCGGGCGCAAACGGCGTTGGGACATGATGCGGCCCTCGCCGAATCATGCCGGTTACGATCCGGATCCGCATGTCCTATGCGGTGTCACCCGCGCTCGCCTACGGGATCATGCTGCTGTTCTGACTGCTTGGGGCTCAGGGGACCGCCATGACAATTTACTCGACACGCATCGTCTTCGTCGCAAACTGGCATCACCTCACCTTGGTGGTCTTCAGCAGATGTTGGGGGATGTCTGGGAGTGGACCCGAAGCGCGTTCTCGCCATATCCGCGGTGCTGCAAAAAGGACGCCAAGAAAGGCGACAGCAGCGACTATGCCGCCACGCTGGCCATCGAGAAGGCGAGGGCGGCGCAGTGGCGGCGATGATGGCTCGGATCTTGATGGGCTTTCTCCTTCTGCATATAGGTTGGTCTTCGTTCTTCATTGTTTCCTCCCGGCCTTGCCGGCCTGCTGATTACGGACACCGAGCGGGTTAGTCTCGCGGGATGAAGTCGACGTGGGGCCCCGGCTCGATAATGAACACCGCGAGCGTGGCGAGAACGCACGCGACCGCGGCGGCAGCCATCGCCATGTGGAATCCTGAGAACAGGTGAGGACCGCCCTGCCGCAGGACGCCGCCGAGCAGGGCGATGGCGAAGAGCGACCCGGCGCGTGAGACCGCGCTGTTGACACCAGACGCGGTTCCGGCGCGATCGGGCTCGACGGAGGTGAGGACGAGGGTCGTCAACGGCGCGATCGCCAGGCTCATGCCCAGCGCCAGCAACAGGATGGAGGGAAAGATGTCCGCCCAATAGGTCGCGTTCGAACCGACACGGAGCGACATGGCGCATCCCGAGGCGGCGACGGCGCCGCCGGCGAACAATGGCAAGCGCCGGCCGAATCGGCGGCAGAGCATGCCAGCGAGCGGCGAGACGACCGTAATCAGCACTTGCAGGGGAATGAAGGCCAGGCCCGCCACCAGCGTCGGCAGGTGCGCGCCCCGGATCATCACGAACGGGATCAAGGTTAGCATGACCGTGAACGGCCCGTAGAGGAGCGCGGTGAACAGGTTTGCGCCGACGACCGACCGCGAGGCGAAGAGGGACGGGGGCAGCATGGCGTTGTCGCCTAATCGCCGTTCGGTCACGATGAGGCAGGCTAAGCCGCCCAGACCGACGATTAGCGTGACGAGCACCCAAAGGTTCAGACCGGAACCGTTGGTCAGGCTGGTCAGCCCCACGCCCAGCCCGCCGAGCCCGACTGTCGAAAAGACCGCGCCACCGACGTCGACCCGGGCGTGGCCGCTCGGGGAGTCCTTGGGTATCCACACGGCGCTGACGGCCAGCGCGCCGGCGACTACGGGCAGGAGCATCAGAAAGGTCGTCCGCCAGGACCCGTGATCGAGGATCGCGCCGGCTATCGCGGGCGCAACGCCGCTGGCGACGGCCGCGGCGGCGGACCAGATGCCGACCGCACGGGCTTTCTTGTCGGCACGAAAGGCCTGCCCGAGCACCGAAAGTCCGTTGGGCAGGATCACGGCTTCGCCCAAGCCTTGCAGGAACCGCCCGACGATGAGCGGCGCGAAACTCGGCGCGAAACCAATCGCGGCCGCGCCCACGCCATAGAGAGCTATCTCCGCGAGGAAGATCCACTTCTGTCCGAACCGGTCACCCAGAGCGCCGGTGACCAAGGTCAGGGCCGCGAGCGGCAGGAGCTCGGCGTTCATCACCCACTGCAGGTCGAGCGGCGATAGGCGCATGTCTCGGCCAATTGCCGCGAGCGCGACCGTGACGACGGCGCTGCTGACGAACACGAGGCAGCTGCCCAGGCTCGACGCGGCGAGCACCTTGGTGCTGCCCTGCGCGCCGACGGCCTTGGACTCGGAGAGCGCCAGGCCGCGGTCGGTCAGGATCAGGGACGCGCTGCTCACGACCTAATCCCTCAGGTTAGGTCGAGCGATTCGCGGCGCGTGAGCCCATTGGCCAGCAGTTTGAAGCATCGCGATGCCGGCGTTGGTGAACCCGTCCTCCGCCCGGTAGATGTTGAACAGGCGGATCGGCGCGGCCGCCGCCGCAAACGAGACTACCTGGGAGATCACCGCAGATAAGAATGCCAGCCGGAGCGTTCTGCCCCGGCGAGCCTGTTTGATCATTGGGTGCCACGTTTTGCATCGAGCCGCGCCTTTCTTCCACGCAATTGAGTAATATTCGTCCCACGTTGCGCTGCGCGTTACTCGATAAAATCTGCGACAGTGATAGCCATTGATCGCAGCGCGGGACGAAATTTTCCAATAGCCGGTACGTATAGCTTCCATAGCGGCGGGGAATAGCGCTGCGACGGTGCTCGCTGCCATTCGTAAATAAGGCAAGTTGCGCAGGCCGCTACTGCGTCATGCCGCGCGGCGAGCGGCAATAACGATCGTCTATCGATTCTATGGCGAGAGGTGATTTCCCTCGCCGGGGGTTCGACCGCCACGATGTGTAACCGTACCGCGTCCCGGGCCGTTAGGCAGTTCAACCAACACGAACAGGAGACCACTGATGTCCGAGTCCTTTCCACTCCCTACTGAACCCGAAGGCGTTATCCCGTCGCTGATTGAGCGATTTAACTCCGGCAAGGTCAGCGCGATGATGGCCTTGCACGCCCCGGAGTCCGTGTTCATCGCGAATGACGGGCGAACCATCACTGATCACGCTGAGATCGCCGCCCTACTCGAGCGCGATCTCAGGCTCGGCCTGCCGTTGGTGGCTAAAGTGCGCCATGTGTTCGTTGCTGACGATATCGCCCAGATCGTGGTGGACTGGTCAATTGATGGCACGGGTCCCGACGGCAAACACGTGCACCTCGGAGGCTCGGCATGCGATATCGTGCGCCGCGGAGCGGATGGACGCTGGCGGTACATTATCGACAATAATCAAGGGACGGCGGTGCGACAGCCCGCCTGACGCTCTTGGGTGAATGGACATGATCGGCGTTCAGAAACAATCTAAAGCCGAATTCC
The DNA here is from genome assembly GCF_020329485.1 of Bradyrhizobium cenepequi. Lineage (GTDB taxonomy): Bacteria > Pseudomonadota > Alphaproteobacteria > Rhizobiales > Xanthobacteraceae > Bradyrhizobium > Bradyrhizobium cenepequi. Next base: position 13,825 of record NZ_JAGKJI010000032.1, on the reverse strand, counting down.
TTACGCAGGCTTCGCACCATTGCGGCAATCGAACGGTCACCGATGAATTGGCGCTCACCCTCAGACACCCCGACGATGGCGGGAACGTTCAATTCCAGTGCGCTGGTGAAGACGGCCTTCAGAGTGACGAAGTCGCCAACATTGAAGTGGCCGACCGCCACATGGTGTTTCTGGACCTCGTCAAGCACATCACGCATCGGAACATAACAGCTTCCTTCCATCACAATACGCCTGCACGCCACGGTGCGGATAACTTTCATCTCAGGATCGGAGAACTGGATCTTGCCCCAAAATGGGTCAGTGACTTGCGTTCTCACTCAAGTCTTGGACGGGATGCAGCGAGGTTGCGGTGATACCCCGCTTATTATGTGGGAGAGACTCGCACTGAGCACAGCCGTCGCGCGATGAAGCCATGTTTTCTCCTCAGCATGAGAATCGTCGCGCAACGTTACGGTCCCCGTCATACCGGAGACGAGCGGCATGCCAGGCGGTACCCTGTCGATGGCGATTCTGACCGGGACACGTTGCGCCAGCCGTACCCACGTGTAGACGGGGTCTACATTGGGGAGACCCTGAGCGCCGGCCGCCGCGTTGGACACGCTGACACCTCGGGTGATCGTCGTCACGTGGCCGATGATCGGGGTAGAATAACCCATCAACTTGACCTCGGCACGATCCCCAATGCACACTTGCGCCAACTTTGTCTCCTCGAAATAGCCATCCACCCAGAAGCTATCGGTATCGACGATCGAAATGTTGCTGACCCCCTCGTGCGCGTAGTCGCCCACTCGTAGCAGAAGATTCGTGACGTAGCCGTTCACCGGGCTACGAACCTCCGTTCGCTTCAGATTAATATCTGCCTGGGCGACCTGTTCACGCGCCGCGTCGACCGCAGCTTTCGCCTGTCGGGCACTGCCTTCGAATACCTGTTGCTGTTCCCGCGAGGTGGACAGTTCCGACAGCCGCTTCCGCCGTTCGGACTGCAGCTCCTTGACGTAACTGTCGGCTTCCCTTTGCTCCAACAGCGCTTTGCTCAACCGCAACGCAACGTCGAAATCAAAGGGCTCAATCTGATAAAGTACGTCTCCCTCGTGGACGAATTGATTGTCGGCGACCCGCAGCTGCGTAATCTGGCCGGACACTCGAGGTGCGACACTTGCAACCTGAACACGCACGCGGCCGTCGCGGGTCCACGGCGCAATTACATACTGGTTCCACACCATAAGTGAGACCAGCACCGCGACAAGAAAGATCGCCAACGTCGCAAGCTTCCGCGAGATCGACCACAGAAACTGCCCGATGGCTCTTCGCCAGGCGACCGGTGGCTTGGTGGCTATTACGGAGGGCTTCTGCTTGTATAGTGGAGGCCACTCGGATTTCGCACGCGCAACCGCACGGAGCTCGAACGACGCTTCATCTTCGGTCGACCCCGATAAGAACTCCGACCGCTGCTCCTCTCGATTGATTGCCTGATCTTGACTGGCACCATGCATTAAATATTTCCTCAGAAGAACAAGACAAGCAGACCAAGAATGGTCACGTAGAGGCTGAGTTCGGCAATCGCAGCGTTGCTGAAGATCTTCAAAAATCCAACAAAACGCAGCAACGGCCTGATGAGAAGCACGACAAATAGAGCCGCAACCGCATAGCTGATGAACGGCGCAACCAAAACGCCGCCGATGACTAGTTCGCGGAAGGTATGCGCCATCATGCGGCCTCGCCAAGATGAACGCGTAGTCCAAGCGCCGCCTCGATGTGGTAGCTCGCGACCATGAGCGCAGCACAGAGATCGGCCACAACATGGTCTGACGGTGACGCCTTGCATAAGAGCTGGGACGCGGCGCGAAGTGCCTGCGGCTCGCGCTTGTCGAGCGAAGCGCGCAGCTCTTCAGCCAACGCCGTTAACGGTCCGCCGGCGAGCCTCTTCAGCTTGTCGTCGCACAAGCGGATAATCGAAGATTGGTCGAAATGGGAAAGAACCTCCTCGATCGTCTCCACATTACTCAGAGTATTCCCCCCAGCGGACAGGATCTGACCAATCCTGACGGCGTCGCGAAACATCTCTTCCTCGGGCTCATGTGGCCGATCGCGGGTTAGCCCCTGAGCGAACTCTTCGCGAGCAGACGACAACATCCAGCGTCTCACCTGATCTTGCGAAACTGGCGGCACAAGAAATTGCGTCGCCAACAACAAGCCGGCGGCAACACAAGTCAAGACGAAGAGGATAACGTACGACTGCCCGTTGTAGGTTTGCGGACTGGCCGGCGAGAATATTGTCACAGCGAATATGAGGATGAATCGACCGAGAGCCGACACTGTGCGGTTAGGCAACGATATCAGGAGTGCGGCGCCGATCACGAGAGGAGCAAGTCCGATTGCGAGCAACGGGAAGGCGTCAACGCCATCGAGGACGACGAACTCAAGAAGCCCAGCCAGAAAACCCGCAATGGGTGCCGCAACCAGCGCCAGGGCGGTCGTCGCGCGGGAATTGGGCGTCATTGCCCCAAGCCCGACCAAGGCTCCAATGACTGCAAGGGAAGTGTTTGCTGCAGGCCAGCCCGCATACGCAAGGAACATTCCCGCCAACGCAACCCAGATCGCTGCTCGAATGCCGCTTCCAACAGCAGCTCGGTGGGATCGATAGATCAGCGGACGCCAATGCCATGGAGGACGTCCATCAGTGCATAGGGCGGCAAGATTCTGTCGAACCTGCTCATCTCTTCTGAGTAATTCCTTGAGTGTCCAGGCCAGCGATCCGGTCGTGCCTGCGTCGCCTTGCGGGTCGGCACGCCACACGACCGTCGGCGGCGAGAGTTCGCTTTCGTTGCGCTCAAGCGCGCGCGCTATCCTCTCGGATGTTGCCCCATCAGCGACCACCGGGAGCACATTGAGGCTCCGCGCAGCATGAAGCTCCGCCACAAGCGCGGCGGCCGCGTTATGGCCTGCTGCGATCCTAACTGGGCCGCTGCTCGACTCAAACGCCAGGGTCGCCATCTCCGGCCGAAGCGCCGCTATTTCAGCGAGCAGGGACGCAGACGCTATTGGCTTCGTAGCCTCACCAAGGATCGCTGCTTTCGCGTGGTTGCCAATCCGGCGGCGGATATCAGCCAATTGCGCTGCTAGCTTCGTGTGACGGTCGGGTGCCAATAGCAGATCGTTAATGATCGTAAGAGATACAACTCCGATGAAGATTCCTGCACCGCGCATCATGCCCGCCTCGAACACGTGCCCCGGATTGTCGATTTCGCGGATCGCAACCAACGCCACCGTGTAGCCCGAGAGGACCGCTGCGTAAGCACGATTGCCGTCGAGCAATCCTGCTACGTACACGCATAGGCCCATCCAGCCGGCATACGCAATCAACAAAAGATCGCGCGTCTGGGAGAAAAGCGCCGTTATTGCAATCGAAACTGCAACGCCGATGATGGTCGCAATTACACGAAAGACTGCTTTCTCCAAGGCCTGGCCGCGAGTTGGTTCAGCTATGATCGCAACCGTTATTACCGCCGTCGACGGCATTTCGAGCGGAAGCCAGAAGCTCACATACAATGCCAGTATTACCGCCACCCAGACCCGGATCGCGAAAGCCCAGGAAGTAAGGGGAAAACCCAACGGAAGGAATCTCACTTGTTTAGGCAGCGTCGAACAAATCTACTCCGTGATTTCGACTGTCCGCCTCGACGGAAGAAGCGGTGTCGTCTGCACCTGTCATGCGCGTTCTTCGGTACTTTCCGATGACGTCTTTGGTTGCAATCGTTGGAGCACCTGCAAGAACTCTTACTGGAACTAATGATTGCCAGCGTAACGACGTAACGTCCGAATGGATGACGTCTTGCTGGTGCCTCGCTCAACGAGCCGCTACTTCAACGTAGCAAGATAAGTAACGAGGTCCGTCCGGTCCGTCGGGTTCTTCAGCCCTGTGTAGGCCATCTTGTTTCCGGGAACCACCTTCTGTGGTGATTCCAGATACCCATCGAGGGTCTTCGCATCCCAGACAATGCCGGACTGCTTCATCGCGCTACTGTAGCTGAAGCCGGGAGCCGTACCCGACTTCCTGCCGATGATTCCTACCAGGCCCGGCCCGACGCGATTGGCTTGATCCGTCGCATGGCATCCTGCACAAGCTTTGAAGATGGTTTTTCCGTGCTCGGCGTCCTGTGCGTAGCCGGGATTCGCGGTTGCTCCCGTAAATGCGAGCACCGCGATAAACATTCCAGTCTTTCCTGCGCCTTTCATTGGGAACATCCTTTTTTCAGATCCGGATCAGAGGTGGCGTGGCCGCGCAACGTAATTGTTGAGGTCGTCGGCGAGTCGAAGCGCGCATGCCGCTAAACGCGTATCGGTTGTAGCCCGCATTGAAGGGATAGACGGATGCACCGACAACAAAGAGGTTCTCTACATTCCTCCCTCGAAATCGGTGAAGGAGAGCGCAGGCGGGACTGCGGTCTCGACCGACAACCGGTACCGCTGTCGAATTTATCGACGGACGCGAATAGTGGCTCGCCCGACACCGCATCGACGTAGAGTTCCGGATTCTTGTTGTCACAGTATTCGTTCTGAAACGGTCGCTCCGTGCCGTCTCGCTGCGTGACCCGGCACTGCGTTACCTGCGACATTGTCGTCATCCTTCGACCTTTTTGCCAACAACGAAAAAATAGGACGGCGAAACTCGACGGTCCAATGACCTGTGGTTATGGAATCGATGTCATCGACGTTGCGCGCAAAAATAGACAGACGGTGCAATACAAACATATGCTTCTCACTGAACGAGCTTAGAGGTCTCTGCAGAATAAAGACGTCGGGCTCCACTTGACTGGAGATTTTCAACGCGAGGTGATCCGCAAATAGGAATTGAACTCGCCGCTGGTGCTACAGGGTTGTTTTTGGAAATGTCGTTGTTTTTTGACTGCCGAGCCTAGGTGGATAAAGCCGCCGACGAGCTCGACGGCGATGAATTTATATGAAACGTTTCGGCGAGATAACGGCATGCAGATGATCTGGCTACTCGCAAGCGGAGTCGCTCACTACTTCAATAATCGATTGCAGAGCATTGCCAGCGTTCTCAGCCTGATACGCATGCGCATTGCCGCGGGTCGTACGTCTGATCTCGGTTCTCTCACCGAAGTTGCGGAACAGTCATTGGTGAGCGCCGGCAAGCTCGCCCATCGTCTCATGACCATTGCGCGTAAAACGCATCATCAATCAGATAATCCATTTCAACTTAATAATACCCTCCTTTCGAGGAGTGATCTGCTGCGCTGTGTTGTCGGGGAAGGAATCGTGCTGCGCTTTGCTCTGTCGGATTCAGAAATTCAGATCCGATGCGATTCTCACCTGCTTGAATGCGCGGTCATAAACCTTGGCTCGCGATCGCGATCTCCGCCCCAAATCAAGTCGCCGCACCCTCCCTGTCGTGGTGCGTTGGCGCGTCGTCCACGGGGCAAATTGTAACTGTCGTAACTATTTGCTGAAGTCTTGAAATCAGACGGTGACGCGACTTGACCAATGCAGCTCCCATTGCGGAATGGGAGAAGCTCGATGATATCAACGCCACTCGAAACCTTGATGCAGAAGGCACAAGCACGGCCCAAGAGCACAGCCTTCATCTTTCACGGAGAAGCGTGGACCTACGAGAGAATTTCAACCGAATCTGGCGCTCTTGCGCGTGGGATGGCAGCACGCGGTGTAAAGCCGGGCGACCGCGTGGCCCTCCACATGATGAATAGACCCGAGTTCATCATTGCCTATTATGCCTGCTTTCGCCTTGGTGCGATTGCATCGCCCCTGCGAACCGCGTTCACGTTCACTGAACTCGGAGCCCTACTACACCGATTGAAGCCTGCGCTCTATATCGGCGAGACGAAACTCTATGACAACGTCGTGGCAGTCGACGGCGCAATCCTGCCGCGGGACAAGCGCTTTATCGTCGACCCGTTCCTGGGTTGCGACGCATTGCCGTGGGAAAAACTGCTCGAGAGTACCGACAACAACAGTTTGTCGGAGCCTGATGCCGCCACAGTACTGATCAACACATCGGGCACGACAGGCGAGCCCAAATTCGTCATCCATACGCCGATCACGCTAGGTGAATCCGTCAACGTCTCGATTAAGAATGCGGGACTTTCAAGCGAAGACGTCGTCGCCATACCCCTGGCTCTAGCGCATATGGCCGGGCTGACCTTCCTACTCTGTCTCATGCAGCTCGGCGCGGTGTTCGTGTTGCTGGAGAGTTTCGACGCCGACGAGGTTCTCGATACCATTGAACGCCACCGTTGCACATGGCATTTCGGTTTTCCTGCCCAGTATGCGGTACTGCTCGACCGTCAGCGCGTTCGGCCGCGCAACCTGGAAACATTGCGATTGTGCCTGACCGCCGGCGATGTTTCCCCAATCGACCTCCAGCAGCGCATCACCGCCGAATTTGACGCGCCCCTCTACAACGTCTGGGCGTCAACGGAAACCGCGGTCCATCTGGCCTACGGTCTCAGGGTAGGCCCCGTGGCGCGGATAGTTAAGGAAACAGAGGTCCGCCTGGTCGATCACAATGACGCGGATGTCGCCAATGGCGAAATCGGGGAACTCTTGCTGCGTGGGGCAAACCTGTTCGTCGGTTATTGGAACGATCCGCAGGCAACATCGGAGAGCCTGAAGGGCGGCTGGTTTCACACCGGCGATCTGATGCAACGCGGCGAGGGCGACGAGCTCTTGTTCGTCGGGCGTAAGAAGGACATCATCATTCGCGGCGGCACCAACATCTCGCCCGTCGAAGTCGAGCAGGCGCTCGTTGCCGCCCATCCTGCCGTCGTGGAAGCCGCCGTCGTAGGCATGCCGGATGCCACGCACGGCCAGCGCGTGATCGGATTTGTCAAGCTGGCACAGGGGGTGGAGGAGGCGTCGGTGAACCTCGAAATCTTCAACAACGTCGCGACGCGGCTCGCAGCCTATAAGGTCCCCGAACATCTCTTCGTGGTCGACAAGTTGCCGCGCAATACGATGGGAAAGGTCGATCGAAAGTTGTTGCAGACCATGGCGGCGCATCAATCCGAATAGATAGCGTGACTCATTTCGCTGCCAGCGGGGCTGTGGCACCTAGGCACTAAAGGCCTTCGTCCGCGGTTTTTTCCATTTCTGCCATGACATGGCGCGCGCAGCTGGCGGACACCGCATCGAGGGTGATCCCGTCGGCTTTCAGCAGCTCGGAGGTGCGTTTAAAGTCTGGCTTGGCAAAAGACGTCCAGCGGGTAGCCCTTCTACTGCACGATGCTCTGCGGCGCGCCGCCATGCGATCGCCGGCGGTATCCAGACGGATCCATCGGCGCTTCCGGCCGAGCTGCCGGACCAGGGCTGTATCGATGCCGGTCACGCGGGTCTCAACTCGCCGCGCTCTTGTCGGCCGGCAGTAGCTGCGTGCGAGATTGTGCAACGCTTTTTTGGCCTCCAACGCGCGCTACCGCCACATCCATTTCATTAAGGCTCTGCACGTCGCCTGCGTGTAATTGCGGCTTTTGGCGTAGCCCCCTTCCGAGTCGCTCCGGCGGGGTGCCGAGGTGCAGCTGACTTATGAGGATTGTACCTGTTTGTCCGAAGAGGCGGTCAAGGATCGCGTCCGATCACCTCGCAGGCAATCCTAACCTCAGCGATACACCAAGCGACTTCGGCCTGGCTCCTCGTCATCCTAATTGGCGCCTACATCACAACCGTAATTGGAATCTCATGTTGAGAAGCTTCTATTACCAAAAGTCGGGCGCTCTCGTTAGCCGTTCGCTTGATTAGGGACGCTGGGGCGTGACGGCCAGTGCGGTTAGGAAAATGGTCTCCGCAGATCACGACATCGACCTTGCCGACTTTGCTCTTAAATTCGACGCGCTTTTTCAAGACCGCGTCTCCACGATCTCCGGATGAGCCACGGTGTTATGAGGTTTTCACGGGAAGCGTGAAGACGTAGCCAACGTCGCGTTCGGTGCGTATGATCGAGGAAGCGCCCGAGCCGTCCTCGAGTTTGCGGCGCAAGCGCACGACGTGCATGTCGATGCTGCGGTGGAATACGTCTTCGTGGACGCGCGTCGCTTGCAGCAGGTATTCGCGTGACAGCGGCCGCTGCGGTGCATCGAGGAATGCCATCAAGAGCGCATATTGGCCTTTGGTGAGGGCAACCGGTTCACCTCGCGGATTGGTGAGGCGGCGTGTCCGCCGCTCCAGCCGCCATCCCCCGAAGCAAAAGCAGCCTCTTTCGCTCCCACGCTGCCGTTTGGTCAATCTAGTCGCCCGGCCTCTCAAGATAGCGCGGATGCGGGCCAACAATTCCCTTAAGCTAAACGGCTTGGTGATGTAGTCGTCAGCTCCAAGCTCCAGCCCGACGACTCGATCGATCTCGTCCCGGAGACGTCCAGTAGTGATGATGACGGGTATGCTGGATCGCGCACGGAGTTCACGAAGCAGATCGAGGCCACATTCTTGTCCGAGCTCCAAATCGAGCACGATCAGATTGGGTTGGTTGTACGCAAGCAACAGTGTCACTTCGCGCAGCCGGGATGCGCAGATCACGCGAACGCCATAATCCTCCAGATAATTCTTCACCAAGCTGCGGAGATGATAGTCGTCCTCGACGAGGAGGCATGTGACATCGTCCGCCACTCGATGTAACGTGCGGCGTTCTTTGCTGGTTGATATCATTGCACCGGTCTCAGAACTGGAAAACCACGCGTGTGGACACAACGAATGAGGTCCGTCGATCTTCGCCAAAAGTCCGTCGATTCGGTTCAACGTGCGCATTCTCCGGCAGGCGGGCGTGCGTTTTCGCCCGCTGTGTTCCGTCCCCGTTTGCCCTCGGCGTTACTCGATGAGATCTGCGACAAAGGTAGGCAGTTATCGTGGCGCGACGAAATTTTCCAATACACTACGAGTATAGTTTCCATAGCGGCGAGGAATACTGCCGCGACGGTCGTCACTGCCATTCGTGCATCGAGGCGAGTTGTGCGCGAGGTCCCACCAGTGATAATCGACCCCACCCCCTAGGCCGGAATAGCTCTCGGCGTCAGCACCCGGCCGGCGTTCGCGCACGATCGAGCGGCCGTTGGGGAAAATTAGGCAGTTCCAGACCAAAAGCACGCGGCTGTGGCCTAACTGACGTTGTTGTAGTGCTGACCGATCACGCGTCCCCTGCGGCAGAAGGAGAGTTCGGCACGTTGGGCTGTCGTAGATATTTTCGGCGACCTGCGCGGTGATCTGGCTCGACAGGTCCGAGCGGATGCCAGCAATCAGCGCGGCCGAGATTACGGCCCCCGCCAGAAGGATATCCGCCCGAGGCCAATCCAGGTCTTCGATCACTCGACGTCCTCATCACCGCCGGCCGCCGCGATCCGATCGGCTCGCTTGCCATGACCGAAGCGCTGGCCGCCTATCTTGAGAAGCAGGGTGCCAGCGTCGAGTTGAACTTGCACGATGGCGGGCATGAAGTGAGGCAGCAGGAGATCAACGCGATCTCTGCCTTCTTTTTCGTGAACGGGCTTTGACCAAGTATGATTCTATGCGGGCATCGAAACAACAAAGAATCTGCGGACGGTCTCAAGCCAATAAGCGAAATCAAGGTTTCCAACCTGTCTTGTACGCCGTTGTCTTTGTTCTGACTTTATAGGTTTATGATGGAAGCATTCGTTCACCAGCGGAATCCGAGCAGCATTCTTGAGAAGCGCTTCGATTATTTGGTGCTGGTTCCCGCAGCGGCGGCTGTTGCGTATCCTTTTCTTCTTATGGCTTTCCATGCCATCGTCGGTACGCAGGCCGTAACGCCGTCGCCCCTGGCGATTGTAGGCGCGACCTTCATCCTGGCTACCGCGTTCGTCGTGCCGTTTCTTGGGATTGCGCTCGCTTGTCGTCCCGCGGCCAACCCGGGTTCGCGGCGGCTGGCCTACGCCAGTGTGGTATCGCCGACGATCTATGTCTTTCTAGGCGTCGTCCAGGCCCTGGTTCGCAGTCCCATTCCCGACGAGATCGTCTGGTGCGTAATGTGGGTCGCAATCGTGATCTGGTCGCAGTCCGCCCGAGATACCGTCGCGTTACCGGCACCCGCAGTCGGGCGCTGGCGCGTTGTTCACGGGGTAACGGCAGTAGTTCTTTGCCTTTATGTGTTGTTTCATCTCACTAATCACCTGTTCGGCTTGATCGGCGGCCCGGATGCGCATGCGGCCGTCATGAAGATCGGACGCGTGGTTTATCGCTCTGGCATAGGTGAACCGCTGTTGGTGACGACCATGCTTTTCCAGATAGGCACCGGTCTCTATCTCGCGTGGCGCTGGAGTGCTGCGGCGCAAGACTTCCAGCGGACATATCAGGTCGCTTCGGGCGCCTATCTCTCCTTGTTTATTCTCGGTCACATGAATTCGGTCTTCATCTACGCCCGAAGCTTTCTCGGCATACGGACGGATTGGAATTTCGCGATCGGAGCCCCAACCGGGCTCATTCATGACGCATGGAACATCCGTCTGCTTCCTCACTACGCGCTCGGCGTCTTCTTTGTTCTAAGTCACCTTGCCTCGGGGTTGAGAGTGGTGCTGATCGCGCACGGCGTCGATCGGCGCGGTGCCGACCGCCTTTGGGCTGCCGGCGTTGCGATGAGTATCATTGTGTCGACCGCGATCATCTCTGGGATGTGCGGCGTCAGGATCGGAGCGTTGGCTTCGTGACTTGCGAGCGGGAATGAGCGGTCGTACACGCAGTTCTACGTAAGGTGCGCGCGACTCTCCATCTCGGGTGCCGCGCGCGGTCTGAGGAATTTCTTTCCTGGCTTCCCCGCCGGACGCTCTGGGAAAGATCCATGCGTCTCGTCTTGCGGCGCCGCGAGACGATGGCCGGCGCCCGGCGACTGACCGAGAGTAAACTATGAAAATCGTCGTGATCGGCGGCACAGGCCTGATTGGCTCGAAGACCATCGCCATTCTGCGCCAGAGCGGATACGAGGTCGTCGCCGCCTCGCCCAAAGGCGGCGTCAACACCGTCACCAAAGAAGGGCTCAAAGAGGCCATGGCCGGCGCACAGGTGGTGATCGACCTCTCCAATCCGCCTTCATTTGACCCCCAGGTAGTGTTGGAATTCTTTGAGACCTCCGGCCGCAACCTTTTCGCAGGAGAGGCCGCTGCGGGCGTTCGTCACCACGTCGCGCTATCCATAGTCGGCGCCGACCTGTCACCCGACAACGGCTATTTCCGCGCCAAAGTTGCTCAGGAGAAACTGATCGAGGCTTCGGGTATCCCCTACACCATCATCCGCTCCACCCAGTTTCTGGAATTCCTCGGCGGCATTGCCGATGCGAGTACGGGTGGAGACGTCGTCAGGCTTGCGCCTGGCCTGTTTCAACCGATCGCGGCGGACGACGTTGCGGCCGTCGTTGCTGAAGTTGCCGTCGCGGATCCGCAAAACGGCATCGTCGAGATCGCAGGCCCGGAACGAGCACCGTTCAACGAGATCGTCGCTCGCTATTTGAAGGCTGTCGGCGACCCGCGGAAGGTCGTGAAAGATCCCGAAGCCCGATATTTCGGCGGGCGAGTCGAGGAAAGTCGCTCGTGCCATTGGGCGAGGCGCGTCTCGGCCACTTCAATCTCGAGGAGTGGTTACGCCGCTCGCAGAAAGGAGCCTGATCAGGCCGTCGCGGGCCGCGTCGACACTGTGTGATGCGGCCGCCGGCGATGAAAAGCCCAGGCGATGACCGCTTACGTTTCGCTCAGAAGCACGTATTTCAAGACGACCGCGTCATTATGGTCCTCATCGTGCGCACTGTAGACCAGGGTGATCGTCTTCTTCTTGGCGAGTTCACGAATGCGGTCCAGGATGTCGCAATGTTGGTGAAGCTCAGCGCGATATCGATGCTGAAATTTCGGCCAACGGCTGGGATCGTGACCGAACCATTTTCGCAGCTCCGTACTGGGCGCGATGTCCTTCATCCAGTCGTCGAGCGCTGCGTTCTCTTTCCGCAAGCCACGCGGCCACAGGCGATCAATAAGAATACACGTACCGTCACTGGCTTCTGCAGGCTCATAGACGCGTTTCAGGCGAAGATGAGATGGTGGAATGTACGATGTAGCCATCCATGTACAATAGCACATTTTTCTGCCGTCCGGTCATCTGAGAAGACACCAGCGCAACGGACATAATACGAACGTGTAACCTTTAGGTTCGAAGGCCCTCATTTTGCATTAACAGCCGTCGCATTCGCGCCGATCAGATCGCCATATGAAATTGTCTTGCTGCTGTCGCTTTTCAATGTCGGCGAGCTCGCCCCTCAGCATCGCCAGATTTGAAGATGAGGTGGGGGTGGCAGAAATTCTATCTAAGCGTCGGCTCTCTGAAAACTGGCGCGTCGAAGACAGCCATCACATTGCGGGGAGTCGTCAGCTTCAGCGAGGCATCCGCCGAGTTGGGTGGCGAGGTCCTGCCAAGAGGGCAGGCGGGCGCCCGGGTTCGAGCACGCCGCTTTCGATCGCCGTCGCAATTACGTGTCGAATCTGCTCGGCGAGCGGCCTCTTGGCGGAGCGGTCGACGTTCAGGTTCAGGGGCTTCGTCACGCCACCGCGTAGTACGCTAATCTTTCGCGTTCTTGATGCTTTTTTTCTAGCCTAAATGGGAGCATCTTCTTTTCATGCAGCACAAGGACAGCTTCAGCGTGGAAGAAGGAGAAAGCCCATGAAGATCCGAACCATCATCGCCGCCACCTGCGCGGCCCTCGCCATCTCGATGGCCGGCCCCGTCTCGGCCCGTGATGGCGAAACGGAAACCGTCACGAAGAACTTCGAGGCGGCCGTTCCCAATATCTCTGGCAAGTCGCTGATCGCCGTGGAGGTCGATTACGCGCCGGGCGCGGCCTCTCGGTCCCATACCCACGCGAAGTCGGCCTTCATCTACGCCTATGTGATCTCGGGCGCGATCGAGTCAAAGGTGAATGATGGCGAGACGCGCATCTATCGGGCAGGCGAGAGCTGGTCCGAACCGCCGGGCGCGATCCATTCGATCAGCCGCAACGCGAGCAAGACCGAGCCGGCAAAGCTGCTCGCTGTCTTCGTCCTCGACACCAATGATAAAGCGCTGACCACGCCTGTCAAATAACCGTCAAGGAAGAGAACGATGACCAAACGACTGGAGATGACCATCTTGATACGATACTCACGATCGCAGCCCTTGCTAACGAGCCGCGAAACCGCCTCCACGACAGCAACTACTTCCAATCTCATATGAAACTCCTAAGGCCTCCTAGGCAACGCCACGCCGGCAACATCTCACTGGGAAATATCCGACTGTTATCGTTTCCATTCCCACGCGTTCGCAGCGACGATGGCTGTCGACGACGGACTTTGAGACGACTACTCCTCTGGTCTCCAACCAGCGAAAGGCGAGCCGCCTCTCCGCAACGGACCTAGAAAATCGGGCGGGCCTCGCGTCAAGCGTACTGCTGTCGGGCAAACACCAGTGACAGATCATCGACGCGATGCCCGCTTATCGGTTTGGGGGGTGGATAGCTGCGCGTTACGAGATGAGATCCGCTAGTGGCTCTGCACAGTGATTTTGACGGGTTGCGTGCAGCGGCAGTTAGATTAGCTCCGGCAGGGTTTTGGGATCAACGAGGACCTCGATGCTGCGAGGGGTCCTTGGCTGCCTTCTGATGAGGCCAGCTCGTTCCAGCGTTAGCACCATCTGGTGAACCGACGGCGGGCTGACGCGGAAATATTCCTGCATGTCGGTTTCGGCCGGGGGCCTGCGATGCAGGCGGGTATAGAGGTGGATAAAAGCCAGATACTGCCCCTGCTTGGGCGTGAAGGTTTTTGCCGTAAGACTCACG
>NZ_JAGKJI010000031.1 GCF_020329485.1 Bradyrhizobium cenepequi | reverse complement strand
CCGCTTCGCGCGCCAGGTTCGAAAGCTGCTCCGCGATCTGCCGTTCCGCTAGCCTGTCGTCCAGCGTGGAATCCATTTGGTGCTCCGTATCCAAATACAATGGCACCCCGCCTGAGAACGATCCGCGCATCTGCGCTACATCGAGCAAACGGGACGCAGACGGTTTTTGAACCTACGAAGGTTCCCAGGGATGGGCATGCAGCTGCATGTCACGTTCGTCTTTTTTACCAGCTCGCCCCAGAACCGTAACAACTATGTTCTCGGCCGGAACTACGGACATGAACCTGACCCTTCACGACCGTGCCGCGTTTCGTCGCTTAGAAAGCCTTGGCGGCGGCGCTTCCCCGGGTCCGCATAAGGACGATCGGTGGTGAACTTTATGCCGCTGCCTTGTGAGGAAGCCATAGACCATGTGGGGCCCGGGGATCGGTTTCGATTTGGTGCCTCGCTCGCCCCGAAATTCGGTCCAGATGCCGCCGAAGGCGCAGAGCGGCCGATCATCGTTCAGCGCGAACCAAACGACATCCTTCTTCTTCGTCTCCGGGTTGGGCTCGGGCGCGTATTCCGCGAAGCTGTTGAACGGGACGAGCCAGCGGTTCTCTGGCTTGAGCCAGCCGCGCCAGTGCGGCGAACTGGTGTTCTGGATGTTGGTGACGGGCGGGCCGCCGGCGCGCGGTGGCGGCGGCATCCCCCAGCGCATCAGCACCATCTCGCGGCCGTCGCTACCGTTGCGCACCACAGGCGTCGGATAGTCGGGAAAGACGCCGGGCATCGGCGGCAGGTTGCCCTCATAGCGGTTGATCACGCGGAACAGCGCGCGGATCGCTTCCTGGTTGGTGGTGATCGAATAGAGGTTGCACATGCTTTATCGGCTCCTGGCCGAGACCTTCATGCAGAGTGTGGTGGTAGACGTCGACGCGATCCACCGGACAAACAGTCGCGGCAGTTGCTTGGTGAAGATCGAGGCGCGATTTTCAGACTCGTACTCACCCTTGTCGACAACGTTCGTAAACGATCGCCCGGATGCTACTGAAAACGCGTTCAACGTGGCCGCGGAGGTACGACAGGGTCGCCGGCGCATTTTCGTACACCGCCTTCAAATTCGCTAGGCAACCACGGAAGTTCTCGTCAATAAAGGCAGGGCCCGCGTCAGGAGAAACGAGACTGGGAGATCTCGCCGCGGGCAAGACTCTGCCTTTTCAGTATTTGATGCCGATCAGACTTACAGCCGCGTTTTGCATGGGGGCATGTTCGTTGCTTTCAAATGACTTTTCTAAAGACGGTTGACGAGGATCGTTTTTGTGTGTGGGGGCCTCCCAGCGCGTCTGCAATTGGCCCGTTTGAGACGTGCCGCGATGTCTGCCGTTCGGTCGCTATCGGGGGCATAGCGGACCTCATACGCGCGCCCTGATCTGCGGCGCGGGGCGCGCCCTAGACTAGCTGCCGAGGTTAGCAGGATTGTTTGGATCGTGAACGTTCCTCGGCGCCAGCGTGACGAGTGCGGCTCTGCATCCGACGAGCACAGCGCTTGCCGGGCAAAGCTAACTAGTCTTATGCGAGGCTAAGAGGTCGTCCCCTTCCCCGTATCGGGCATGGGCTGTTGTATGATCTGCTCGATGTCATGCGACGTCGCCAGGAAACGCTTAGAGGGGCTCTCCATTGGTCCCCACACCACGCGGGGAAAAACACACAGGTCAGCAGCGGCTTCATCGTGCCCGGGCGGCACGTTCGCCAAGAAGCGGTTTAGATTGCCCTCGCCCTGCTCTGACCAGAAGAACGCTTCGAGATGACGCAAAGCGCGTCGATGTGCCAATTGTGGATATAGTCCTGTCCAGGTTCGACGACATGCCACGCTTGCCTCACGAACTCAGTGAGGCTTCTGCGTTCTTTTTTTGAGCGACGTAGCTCCCGCCTGCCGGCGCTGGCCTGCAAGCTGGCGTGCCTTGCCGCATTGGCCCATCTGGCCGGATGAGGATTGGCGCGGCTACTACGACGACGGCTATCTTTCGAAATTTGCCCGCTCGGGCGTCACGGCGGTTTCTGAGTTCATCAGCTACGGCTTCCTGGAGTCGGACGCGGTCGCGGGCGAGCGCCTCAAGATCCCGCTGGTGGATTCCTGCCATCCGGCCGGCCGTCGGCCGAATATCATCCTGATCCACGATGAATCGAGCTTCGATATCCGCGCGGCCGAAGGCGTAAGGGTGCCGCCGGGCTACGGCGCGCACTTCAAGTCCTATGACGGCGTCGAGCGAAAATTCCTGGCCGAGAGCAATGGCGGGCCGAGCTGGTTCACCGAATACAATGTGCTTGCCGGGCTGTCCTCGCGTTCCTTCGGCCGTTTCGCCTATTTTGTGACCCGCATCGCCTCCGGCCGCGTCGAGCGTGGGCTGCCGCTTGCGCTTCGCCGCTGCGGCTACAACACGCTCTCGCTCTATCCGGCCTTCGGCGCCTTCATGAGCGCGCGCAGCTTCCAGGCCACGACCGGCATCCAGCGTTTCTATGACGCGCACGATCTCGGCGCCAAGGATGTCGAGCCCGACCGCTTCTTCCTCGACAAGGCGCTGCGGCTGATGGCGGACCAGCCGCCCGGCGCGCCGTTGTTCACCTTCGTCTATCTCGCCGCCAACCATTTCCCTTGGCGGACGCGCTTCCGCCCGGACTTGACGCCGTCCTGGCGCCCGCTCGGCAACGCGGCCGTCGTCGACGAATATCTGCGCCGGCAGGCGATGAGCGCCAACGATTACGCCGCGTTCATTGCGGGACTGAAGAAAAAGTTTCCGGCGCAGCCGTTCCTGATCGTGCGCTATGGCGATCACCAGCCGGAATTCGCGCCGCATCTTCTCGACCCCAGCCTGGATGAGGCCGGCGTCGGCAAGAAGCTGGAGAAGTACGACCCGCGCTATTTCGCCACCTATTACGCGATCGACGCCATCAATTTCGAGCCGGTGAAATCGCCGGCCGTGATGGATACGATCGATGCGGCCTATCTGCCGCTGGTGATCCAGGAAGCCGCCGGCATTCCGCTCGATCCCTCGTTCCAGGAGCAGAAGAATATCATGCTCCGCTGCAACGGCCTGTTCTATGCCTGCAACGACGGTGCCGAGGCCCGCCGCTTCAACCGCCTCCTGATCGACGCCGGCATAATCAAGGGGTTGTGAGAGCCCTGAGCGAAAAGCCTCACTTCTTCCCGATCCGCTCCCACAGCCAGCGCGCGACGGCGTCCGGCGATGAGGTTGCATCATTGCCGGCGGCGCGCAGGTTCGCCTCCCGCATCGCGGCAATGTCGATGCGTCCGAGCAGCGGCTGCAATGCCGCGCGCAGCTTTGCATCGTCCCTGCGCTTGGGCGCCAGCAGCATCACTGCGTCATAGGGCGGAATCGCGTGTTTGGGATCGCCGAGCACCATGAGATCATATTTCGCGATCAGCCCGTCGCTGGTATAGCCGGCGATCACGTCGACCTCGCGGGAGGCAATCGCGGCATACATGAAATCCGGCTGCATCTGCCGCTGCGTCCGGAACGACAGCCCGTAGGCCCCTTTGATGCCGGCCCATTCCGGCCGCGAGAAGAACTCGTAATCGCCGGCGATCGACATCGACGGCGCGAGCGCGGCCAGATCGGCGATGGTGTGGATGCCGAGTTGTTCGGCGCGCTGCCGCGGCATGATGAGCGCATAGGCATTCTCGAAGCCGAGGTCGCCGAGCAGTGTGATGTCTTGTTTGGCCAGGGTCGTCTTCAAGTCGGTCAGCAGCTCCTCGCGCGGCCTGACGTCGGCGTGGTGGAACTGGTTGGCCCACAGTGTGCCGGAATAATCGACATAGACGTCGATATCGCCGGCCTTGAGCGCATCGAAGATCACGCTGGAGCCGAGGCCGGCGCGGGTGGTCGCGGAAAGCCCGTCCGCGTTCAGCCGCTGCCAGATCAGCGCCGCGAGCACATATTGCTCGGTGAAGGTTTTTGCGCCAACGACATAGTTCGAGGCCGAACGCGCCATCGCCGGCACCAGCGTCGCTGCGACCAGCGCCGCGATGCCGACACCGCCGAGCGCGGTGCGCAGCCGGCTGCGGTGGCGCAGGCCATTCTCGATCAGCGCCAGGAGTTGGTCGACCGCGAGCGCCAGTGCTGCGGCGGCGAGGCAGCCGAACACCACGAATACCCAGTTCTGGGTCTGCAGGCCCGCAAAGATGTAATTGCCGAGACTGGTCTGCCCGATCGGCGTCGACCGCGTGGCGGTGCCGATCACCCACACCGCCGCGGTGCGGATGCCCGCCATCATCACCGGCAGTGCCAGCGGCAGCTCCACCATGAACAGCGATTGGCGCGGCGTCATGCCGACGCCCTGCGCCGCCTCCGTCAGCGCCGGGTCGACGCCCGACAGCCCGGTGATGGTGTTGCGCAACACCGGCAGCATCGAATAGAGCGCAAGCGCCAGCACCGCCGGCAGAAATCCGAAGGCCGGAGAAATCAAAGCCGAACCAGAACAGCGTCAGCGCCGCCAGCACCAATAGCAGCGGATAGAACAGCGCCAACAGCGCCAGCCCCGGCACGGTCTGCACGATGCTGGCAAAGCCGAGCAGCGCACCGCGGAGCAGCGACCGTCGTCACCGCTCCGCGCGCGAACGGATCGCCGGGAACCAGTCCGCAGCACGTCGTCACCTTCGGAGTGCGGCGATGAACACCGATCGTGCAGGCCGGGAGCTGCTGTCTGCATCCGCGTGGTGACGTGTCGGCTGCGAGCAACGCTATAACATTACATATCTCAATTCGACTTGTGGGCACCTTGGTGCGCTGGCTCTCGCAACTATTTCATAGTGGATAGCGTATCGAGGGAAACTCAACCAGCCGAAGGGAGCATCGCGAATGGCCACATGTACCGAGAAGCACCACGACAACCACCCCCACAAGCATGGTCCGGGTTGCGGGCACACGGCGATCCGCCATGATGGCCATGTGGATTATCTTCATGACGGCCATCTCCATCATATGCACGAGGACCACGTGGATGAGCACGCTATCGCGGTCAATGCCACAAATCCCGTGGAGTGCACGCCTGAAGTCCATTGCTCGCACATACACGGTCCAAATTGCGGACACGAAGCGGTGCCGCATGGCGACCACGTTGACTATCTCGTAGACGGCCGGTTGCACCATCCGCACGGCGATCATTGCGATGATCACGGGCCAGTGCAGTTAGCCTGAGGGCTCCCACGACCTTCGTCGACTGCATGACCTTGCTCGTTTCGCGACCGGGTTGGCCAGCGGCAAGTCCGGGCACCGTTCGCTATGCCGTCGAAAGCGGAAGTGCTCACGGCATTGGGGCTGCGGCCCATCGTGGTCATGCCGCCGCAGCCTTGTCCTCTTTGTCCTCGCCCCGCATCACGATCTTCAGCGCGTCATCCGGCAGCGGCCGCTGCAATGCCTTGGCCTCATCCCATGGTGCGTGCAGCCAGACGTCGCGCTCCTCGTCGGTGGTCAGGATCACCGGCATCGCCTTGGGATGGATCGGTGCGACCACGGCGTTCGGTGCCGTCGTCAGGAAGCCGTAGACCTGATGCGGCCCCGGTACCGGCTTGGACTTGGTGCCGCGATCACCGGCGAACGTGGTCCAGATGCCAGCGAAGGCCGTCAGCGGCCGGTCGTCGTTGAGCGCGAACCAGACGACATCCTTCTTCTTCGTCTTCGGGGTCGGCTCCGGCGCGTACTCGGCGAAGCTGTTGAACGACACAAGGCAACGGTTTAGGCGCTTGCGAATGCAGAGCTTCACGCGCCCGCCGAGTTGCAGGGAGCATTCATCGCTTCTGGCCACAGCTTCGATGCGTTCGCTGCGGTTGGCAAGGCGCTCGGCACCGCGACCGCCGACGTGTTCATCGTTGACCCGTACGCCGAGGCGAAGCTGCTGACGGATTATGCCGTGCTCGCGCCCGACACAGTATCGGTACGGGTCTTGGCCGAGGCCGCGTATAGCAAGTCGCTGAAGCCAGCGGCGGAGCACTGGGCGCAGCAGATGAAGCAGCCACTTGAGGTGCGGCTCGGCGCACCGCGCACGCTGCATGATCGGGCGATCCTGATCGACGGCAAGACGGCTTTCGCGCTCGGACAGTCGTTCAAGGATTTGGTGGCACGGTCACACACAACGCTGGTCCGCATGCCGCCAGACGCGGGGAAGCTCAAGATCGATGCCTACGAACTGATGTGGTCATCGGCGACCCCGCTATGACCGCCCGTCATCCTGCCACGGCATCATCGGAAGCGACGGCACCTGCCGCCTGTACCTCCGCCGCTCGACCGTCATGGGCTTCGGCAGCTTCAGAGTGGCCAACTTGGCCACTCTTTCCCGGTTCACCTCCGGCCGCTTCTCGAACCCGCGATGCGGCTTCACCTCGCGCGCCAGTTCTTTGGCTTCGGCCTCGTCAATGCCGCGCCAGCGGTCCGATAGCCGGAACACGTTGCTGCCGCGCGGACCCGTCTCGATCTCGATCAGGCCGAGATTGACGAGCGTCGGCAACGCTGGCGACACCACCTTCTGCGTGATGCGGTGATCAAGGCTGAAGGCGAGGTAGGACACGCTCGCGCTGTCGCCGCCGCCGATCGCCTGCTCGATCACAGCGAGCACCTGGCGCGCACTGGGTGGCAGCGCCGCATAGGCTGGTGAGTTCTCCCGATCTGCCATGCCGCCTCCCTCGATTGGCTATAAGGCCATCCACCAAGCCGCCAGCGCGACCATGACGACGACCGACGCGGCGAAGGTCAGCGCCTCACGGTTCGTCATGCGCCACATCGCGCACTGCCTGACCGAAGATCCATGTTGGCTCCACAATCGGGCTGTCACACAGCCACACCATATGCACCGCCCAATAGCCATGATGGGTGCCGTCCAGGGTTGGCAGCGCCAGCCAACCGAGGCGCAAATAGTCCGGCACGCGCAGCCAAACCACGAAACGGTGAAAGCTGCATCTCAAGCGCCTGTTGCCTTTCCGAACGTCCAGCCAACAAAGCGCGAAATCGAAAAGTCTAGTCGATGAGGCGCACGAGGAGAGTATTCCCGTCTGCGCGCTGTTAGAAATGCAGGATTGTTATAGTTTTCATTCCACTCCGGGGCCCGCGTCTATAAAGCTTTCAGACGCCAACGACCCGCGCGCAGCGGTCCCCGCGCTTGCCTCTGGCCCCACCAGTACCTTGAGGGGGTGCCAGGCCGTCACGGCAAGGCGGGGCGCGGCTCGATGCAACGCAGCGCCAGCGGTTTTCGAGGTGTTGCTGAAGGCGACGCTGCGGCTCGACACGCTTGCGCTGCGGGCTTGGCTTCGGCGGCGGCTCCAAAATCCCCCGCTCGCCGCTTCGATCGATCCGGCCAGGTTAATATTTGCGGATGCCGACATTGCACTCATCCTGAGGACGGCGGCGAAGCTGCCGCCGAGCCGGATAGAAACGAGGCCGATGGCGGCTGCTAGAACCCCGCAGGCAAACGCTCCCGCCCATTATTCGCCACATCGCGCACCATGGATTGTGTACGAGATGGTACATAATTTACAGGGATATGATGAATTGCAAATATATTCATACCGAGCCGTCGCGCGGTCCCGGCACTCATACCCCCTATTCGGTAGGACCCTGACGACCTAGATTGCGGGCGCGACTGACGTCAGCCTCGTTCGTGACGGGTCAGGGCTCCTTCTGTAATTCTCCGATCCATGAATAGAGTTCCAGTGCTATAAGGGCTTGGTTTGTTGCGTCGGCTGAGGGCCGGACAATGCCAATCAAGAGGTTATTGAAAGACAAGCGCACGCCGGAAGAAATCGAGCTTTTGAACAAGGCCTTCAAGCACGCTCTCAACTTGCTGGGCGTGGCTGATCGTAACGACCCATTTTGCGACATGGTCGCTCGCAAGATTATCGAGGTCGGCGCGACAGGCGTTCGCGAGCCGCGACAGATCGCAGAAATGGCCGTGGCCTGGATTGGCCTTCGGTAAGGCCGCCTCACAAATTTGCGGACTACCGCTATCCGCACCAGCGGGTCACCTGCCGCATGTTCAGAACGACACGAGACCCCGCCGCTTAGCTTCGGCTATCATCGGCGGCTGTTTGCCACCATATGCAATCCGTACATGCTCCTGAGCGTTACGAATAGTTTGGGTCGAGCCACTGACTACATCGCCCCCAGCGATCTCGTTTGCTTCTTCGACCGAAGCCCCTCCACTGATTGCACGCAAATAGAGATAAGCTCGGACCGTATCCGTACCTCGCTTCGTACTGTGCTTAAGAAAGAAATAGCCAGCCACTCCAGCCGGCAGAACGACAACAATTATTTCCATGTCAACTCTCCAAAACATAAATGGTCAAAGCCAATAGGCCCCGCTATGGCGCGCCAACACTGCTCATGGTCTTGCACCGCCAGCATTGAACCTCCTGCCACGGAAAGCCGCCGTTGATGGCTGCCCGATCGTAGGGAACGGCGGCGGTGCACCGCTCTGCGGACAATGGTCCTGATGCCGCGCGGGAGGAGTTAGCTTGAGGCTGATCGATACAGGGGATCGGTCGCCGGATTGCAGTCAGTGGGCAGGTATATATTCGCTGAGACCCAATAGTGCCTTCCTGACACGCCATGGTCTGCATCGTCGTCGATTTCCAAAATAACCGAATTCAATCCTGACACCGCCCTCTCCACATCGACAAATTCGGGGTTCAATACACTTCGTAGTCTCTGCTGCTCAAGGGGGTCTGGAGGAGGTACGCCGAGTGCGGCTCGTGCTGCATGTCCGCCACGTTCAATCAATATCTTCACTACTTCCCGCGCGGCCATGATGGCGCTCTCCCCCGCAGCCTCATGCTCGTCCTGCGCCTTCTCGCGCCTCCTCCGTTCCCGATCTTCTGCCTCCTTGCTTTGCTGATCTATAAAGAATGCTGTGGCACGGATTAACTCGTCTATCGCTTCCTTCTGATCTCTATCGTGTTTTGCCATCAAATGACTGGCTGCGGTGAGTGCGCGGAGTAGGGTGGACGGCGTTGGAAAAATTTATTGTCAATTCCATTGGGGAAGTTTCTCAGAAGGTGAAGGTCATGGAGGTAGGGAACAGCAAGACACGGATTTCAGATCAGAAACCCATTTTAACCCAAATGCGCGAGCGACGGCGACGCCGCGCGACAGCGCGGAACAAGCGAGCGAAGGGATTTATCAGGGCCGCTTGGCAATCGGCTGCCATCCGCCGCCGACCATGGCGTTATCCAGATAGCCCTTGATCCTCCGATCATTACCAAAGCCGGTGTATACGCACCCGCAATAACCGCAGACCATTGCTGACCGCGCCCATTCCGCGGTTTCGGCACAGTGGGCCAGATCAGCGCTCGCGTCGCGTTGCGGTGGATTTGCGGCCCTACAATCGGGCGCTGGGCAAGCTTTAACTGACGGCATCGGCTCTCCTGTTTTCGCTCGGCCATATCACACCCTACGGGCTGCCGCGGTCCGCGTGAATGCGCTGAAAACGCGCCTGATGCCACGAGACATTCCAACGCGCGTTTTCTGTTCGACGGTTTAGCATTAGCCGACGTCGATAGCGGATCCAATGGGCGAAGCCAGTAGAACTACGGAGATCAACTCTGTCATTGAACCTTGGCATATGCCGTGCGTACATAACCTTGCGCGACCGATCATATTTCACTTAGACGGCGTTGCCTTTGGGGGCCTTCCGTTCACCGCGTACCTCTGGGGGCAATTTTTGCCCCGGTAATTTATAGCGTCCATTTGGTTGTTGGAGTTTCAAGTGAGTACACCTCAGGGCCGCCTCGCGGCCATCGCCGACACGACTACCAATCTTGTTGCTCAGTTATCCGAATTGAACAGACTTCGCCTCCGGGTCATTAAAGCAGAACTATCAGCCTCGACGGGGCGGCGGATGGGTCACAGAAAAAGACTGTGCCGGAATAAGTGAGGCCGCCGTTTCAAGCCCGAGCGGTTACATTCAGATCGCGCCTCCGCTTGCTCCAGCGTCAAAAAGGCGCGCCGCGCATCGTGCGGCCATCGCCAGCCGTTTGCGCCTGAGACCATCGTCTGGGGTGCGGCGGCGACCGACCGAATGCAGGGCGAGAGCCGGCGGCGAGCGACGAGGCTGCGGCGACCGGCCCGACGCTGAACGATCGGCTCGATGATCTCGTGTTCCGCGGGCTATCTGCCATCGGCAACCGATGTCCGAGATGGGTCATTCGCGTCGTTCTGACCGTGCGCCGAGCACTTCCGGTCTACCCCGATAAGCGAACAAGTTCAGAGCCCGTCGGCATGTCTCAAAGGGGCCAGCAGCAGACTCATGCCCCGCATGCGGTTCAGTGCTTTGCAATGAATGCAAGCAGCGTCTCATTGAAGGCTTGGGGGTTCTCAACCTCCATCTGATGAAATGCCGCCGGAATCGTTGCACGTTCTACGCTCGGTAAGCAGTGCTCCAGTCGGTCATTGATGAGACGGAACATCTTGGGACTGCGCTCCCTATCGAGGAGCAATGTTGGCGCTTTCACCTTCTGCACGTCCTCGCATGTGGTGGGCGGGTAGAGGTTTCGCGATGAGGTCTCGCCTTTTAGTTCTTGGGCATTGTCCATGAGGCGCTTCAGAACGGGAGGTGGGAGTTTCTCGTACGAACCCTCGCCCAACACGCCGTTTACAAATCGACGCACTCCTTCTTCGTCATTCCCCTGCTTGAATGCTTCGCTCGTAGCGATTGATCTCGTGATTGCGGCGGTAAGAAGAACATCTCCTT
The DNA here is from genome assembly GCF_020329485.1 of Bradyrhizobium cenepequi. GTDB lineage: Bacteria > Pseudomonadota > Alphaproteobacteria > Rhizobiales > Xanthobacteraceae > Bradyrhizobium > Bradyrhizobium cenepequi. The sequence continues at coordinate 71,435 of NZ_JAGKJI010000031.1, read as the reverse complement.
CAGGAGTAGTTTTTAGTAACGGCATTATGGGCTGTGTGTGCCGAAAACCTTAACCGGGTTGATGAGGTGACGGAATCGCCTAAGCTGGATGAATGATCGGGCTACTCTGTTTCGTACTGGCCGTCTTGGCTTCGCCTCTCAAGTCGAAGAGCCGACTTGAAGCAGAGAATGCGGCGCTCCGACATCAATTGACTGTCTTGAGGCGTAAACTGCGTGGTCGCGTCCGGCTCACGAACAATGATCGCTGGTTCTTCATTCAGCTGTATCGCTGGTTTCCATCGATCCTGCAGGTCCTCACGATCATCCGGCCCGAGACGCTGGTGCGTTGGCATCGGGCCGGCTTTCGCCGCTACTGGCGTCGGAAGTCGTGCCCACGGGGAGGGCGACCGCAGATCGATACTGAATTGCGCGCGCTGATCCGGCAAATGAGCATCGATAATTCGCTTTGGGGCTCGCCGCGCATCCACGGCGAACTGCTCAAGCTTGGGTTCGAGGTCGCGCAATCGAGCGTTGCCAAGTACATGGTCAAGCGGCGAGGACCGCCCAGCCAGGGATGGCGGACCTTCCTGCGTAACCACGCCCCGGACATTGCCGCCATGGACCTGTTCGTTGTTCCAACGATCGGTTTCGACCTGCTCTATGCCTTCGTCATCATCCGACTGGACCGCAGAGACCTGGTCTGGATCAACATCACAAGAAATCCGACGGCGGAATGGGTTGCACGTCAGATCACGGAGGCCTTTCCTTGGCATGAGGCCCCAAAATACCTCGTTCGCGATCGCGATCGCATCTATGGCGGCCTCGTTACGCGGTGATTGCTGTGTGTACCGAAAACTTAAGCTCGCGTGTAGTGGTGGTGAAGACCGCCGAGGATGGCGTGTGGTTTAATGCTTCCGATTCGCTGAATCGGGCGAGTGACCGGCGCATCCTTATTCAAGGATCGGTGCGTTCTGACGCGATTGTAATAGTCGGCGTAGGATTTCAGGACCCGACGCAAATGCATCTCACCCAAGACAATAATGTGGTCCACACACTCACGCCGGATCGATCCGATCAGCCGCTCGGCAACGCCGTTCTGCCAGGGCGAGGCTGGTGCGGTGGGCCTGTCCCGGATGCCCATGGCGCGCAATCGGCGCGTGACGACGCTGCCATAGATCCGATCCCGATCGCGGATGAGGTAACGCGGCGCCTCATCCCAAGGAAATGCCTCCGTGATTTGATGTGCCACCCATTCGGCGGTCGGATTTGCCGTGACGTTGATCCAGACGAGGTGTCTGCGGTCGAGCCGGACGATGACGAAGGCGTAGAGCAGGTCGAACCCGATTGTTGGAACCACGATCAGGTCCATGGCGGCGATGTCTGGCGCGTGGTTATGCCAGAAGGTCCGCCATCCCTGGCTGGGCGGTCCTCGCCGCTTAACCATGTACTTGGCAACGCTCGATTGCGCGACCTCGAACCCAAGCTTGAGCAGTTCACCATGAATACGTGGTGCTCCCCAAAGCCTATTCTCGATGCTCATCTGCCGGATCAACACGCGCAGCTCGGTGTCGACCTGCGGCCGCCCTCCCAGTGAGCGCGACTTCCAACGCCAGTAGCGGCGAAAGCCGGCCCGATGCCAACGCACGAGCGTCTCAGGCCGAATGATGGTGAGGACATCCTGGATTGACGGAAACCAGCGATACAGCTGGACCAGGAACCAGCGATCCTGGTTCGTCAGCCGGACGCGACCATGCAGCCTGCGCCTCAAGACAACCAGCTGATGTCGAAGCACCGCGTTCTCAGCTTCAAGCCGCAACTTCGACTTGAATGGCGAGGCGAGGACGCCAGAGCGAAACAAAACAGCCCGATCATTCCGCCAGCTTAGGCGATTCCATCACGTCATCAACTCGGATTGGGTTTTCGGTACACACAGGTCGATGGAGGGCGCCGACGTTTATCAGATCGCAAAGAACTGCCGCACGAGTGTCGAGATGATCGAGAAGTTCTATGCGGCGCACATCAAGAACATGCTTGATGCAAAAGCCATCAACGTCCGGCGATCACAGGCCAAGAAAAGCAAAGGCCAGAAGGAAAAACTGCTCAGCTATATCTATGATTCACCGGTAGACATCGAAATATCTTGACAGGGATTCCTGGTACGACAGATTGTCCGCCCCGTGCATGATCCGAGACCGGGATTGCATTTATGGCACCATCGTCACACGCCGATTGCGGGCTATGGGAATTCGGGACAAGCCTACCGCACCGGCATCGCCTTGGCAGAATGGCTTTGCCGAACGGCTGATCGGATCAATCCGCCGCGAGTGTCTCGATCATGTCATCGTCTGGAGCGAACCGCATCTGCATCGGATTCTGCGATCCTACGCAAACTATTACAACAATATGAGAACCCATCGCTTCCTGACCAAGGATGCTCCTATCTCGCGTTCCGTCCAGCGAACCGGAATCATCTCGTCACGTCCGATCCTCGGTGGACTTCACCACTACTACCTCCGCGCTTAAGAGTTTTCGGCGCACACAGGGCCCGGCATCCTACCATCATGTCGGATCTAGTCGTGATAGCGAATGCTGATTAACCAGCGGCCGGTGAGGTTGGCTGCGTCTCGTCACTGTGGATGCTATCGTGCGTTGAGAGGCTAACGTATGCCTGCTGGCGTTTATTACTTCTGACCACTTCGAAACCGCCGATTGGCCACCAGTGCACCGGCCAGAGCCGTCCATCCGGTCTGATGCGAGGCGCCAAGTCCCTCGCCGGTATCGCCGTGAAAGTATTCGTAGAATAGCAATAAATCGCGCCATGTCCCATCGCGTTGGAAGCGTAAATCCGATCCCAGTGCTGGTCGCCGACCGTCTGAGTCTCTGAGGAATAATCTGAGCAGTCGGCGCTCGAGTTCTTCGGCCACTTGCTCGAGGCTCGCTTGCTTGCCTGATCCTGTCGGCAATTCAACGGTGAAGCCTTCCCCAAGGTTGGTATGCAGATGTCGTAGCGACTCGATTGCGAGAAAATTGAGCGGAAACCAGATCGGTCCTCGCCAGTTCGAATTGCCGCCGAACAGTCCGGTCCGAGATTCGCCCGGCTCATAGTCGAGACGAGCGACATGTCCGTCCATGTTGACGATGAGCGGATGTTCGCGGTGGTAGCGCGACAGCGATCGCAGCCCGTAAGGCGACAGAAATTCCGTCTCGTCGAGCATACGCGCGACAATCTGCTTCATGCGCGATTTGCCCACCAACGAGATCAGCCGAGGGCGTTCATCGGCCGGCGACATGTGCAGAAATTCTGCAAAGCCCGGCTTGTTCTCGATGTACCAGCGCGCGCGCTTGCGGAACATCGGCAGTCGTTCCAACAGCGCCGCATCGAGCTGTACCGCCGCAAAGATTGGCAGCAGTCCCACCATGGAACGCGCGCGCACCGTGAAAGTCGAGCCGTCGCGCTTGCGAAGTCGATCGTAGAAAAAGCCGTCTTGGTCGTCCCAGAGCTTGCTCATGGCAGCGGCGACTAAAGCGAAATGCTCGAAGAACTTCACCGCGACGTCTTCGTAGCTGGGCTGATGGTTGGCAAGCCGTAGAGCCATCTCCAGCATGTTGAGACAGAACTTGGCCATCCAGGCGGTGCCATCCGACTGCTCCAGTACATCGCCGTCGGGGAGCATCTGCGAGCGGTCGAACGGGCCGATGTTGTCGAGTCCGAGAAAGCCGCCCTCGAACACGTTGTCGCCACATGCGTCTTCTCGATTTACCCACCAGGTAAAGTTGATCAAGAGCTTTTGAAAAGCGCGAGCCAGAAAATCGAAATCGGTGCCGCCATCGATGCGGAACACCGCGAGCGTGGCCCACGCTTGAACTGGCGGATTCACGTCTCCGAAATTCCATTCATACGCCGGCAACTGGCCGTTCGGGTGCATGTACCATTCGCGCGCCAGCAGCAGCAGTTGATGCTTCGCTGCTGAGGGGTCGATGTGCGCCAGCACCACGCAATGGAAGGCGAGGTCCCATGAGGCATACCATGGATATTCCCATTTGTCGGGCATGGCGATGATGTCGTGGTTGTTGAGATGGCGCCAGTCCGCGTTGCGACCGGACGTGCGTGCCTCGGGCGGACGTATGATGTCGCCGTCGAGCCAGCGCGCGACGTCGTAATGGTAGAACTGCTGGCTCCACAGCATTCCAGCGAACGCCTGCCGCATCACTGCGGACTCATCGTCACTCGCGCTGGCAGGGGTCAGCGCTGTATAGTACTCGTCGGCTTCGCGGCTCCGGTCGGCGTGGATCTGCTTGAAGTCTGCCCCGAGATTCGCAGTCTGGCCGATCCCATCACGTGCTAGGCGAAGCCTGAGCTCGACCGTTTCACCGGCAGCGACTTTGAGGCGATACCAGCAGGCCATTTTCGTACCCTGCCTCGCAGGATTTACCGTCGCCGCACCGTGAACGACGTGGTCGTTGATGCCGTCCTTTGGATAGGGTGTCTGCCCAGCGGTGGCGCCATACAGGCACCGGGCATTGGTTTCGTTTTCACAGAACAGCAGCGGCGGCGGCTTTCCGGCCGGATCCGCCCCGGCAGTGAAGCGCCAGCGGCCCAGCAGTTCTTCTTCAGCGATCGCGCCGACGGTGCCAGTTTCAGCGGTCGCCCGGATAATCGGCCGCGCGACACCAGCCTCCCATGACCAACGGTTGCGGAACCACAGTGTCGGAAGAACGTGAAGCTCAGCCGACTCAGGTCCCGCATTACGAATGTTGATGCGCATGCACACGTCATCAGGTGATGCTTTGGCGTAATCCGCGATGATCTGCCAGTAACGATCCCCTTCGAAAACACCGGTATCCACGAGTTCAAATTCGGGCTCATCCTTGCTGCGCCTTGCGTTCTCCTGCCGAAGCAACGCGTAGGGAAACTCCGCCTGGGGATAGTGGTAACGCCAACGAAGCCACGAGCTGGTCGGTGTTGCGTCGATGTACCACCAATACTCTTTGGCGTCTTCGCCGTGATTTCCTTCTGGACCACTGAGACCGAAGATACGTTCCTTGAGGAAGGGGTCACGTCCATTCCAAAAGGCTAGAGCAAAACACAGGCGCTGAGCTCGATCGCAAAGGCCGGCAAGACCGTCCTCGTTCCACCGATAGGCGCGCGAGCGCGCGTGTTCGTATGGGAAGTAGTGCCAGGCTTGTCCATCGGCACTGTAGTCTTCGCGCACGGTACCCCAGGCGCGCTCGCTAACGTACGGCCCGATTGCTTTCCAGCTGCCAGGCGTATCCGGCGACGAATCTTCAAGCCGCGCATGCTCCGCCGATAGCGGTTTTCGCTTCTCAAGGTCAGTCATGGCTATGCGGCTTTCGCAGGCCGTAAGAGCGCCTTGGCCGTCGTCACAACGTTATCGACGGTGAATCCGAACTCCTGCTGCAGGGCCTTCAGCGGGGCGGAAGCGCCGAAAGTGTGCATGCCGATGACCCGACCAGTCGAGCCAACGTAACGCTCCCAGCCGAACGTCGAAGCCTGCTCAATCGCAACGCGGGCCGTGACCTCAGGTGGCAAGACGGCGTCGCGGTATTCCTGCGTCTCGCGTTCGAAGACATCCCAGGAAGGCATCGAGACCACGCGCGAGGGGATACCATCCAAACTAAGTCTCTCATGGGCGTCCGCCGCGAGACTCAACTCACTGCCGGTGGCAATCAAGATTATGTCCGGCCTGCCGTCAGGGGCGTCGGCAAGCACGTAGGCGCCTCGTGCGGCCCCGGATGCCGATGCATATTTGCTGCGATCGAGGATCGGTAACGGTTGGCGAGACAGCGCCAGCAAGGCTGGCCGATGACGAAGCTGCAGGACGTAGCGATAGACCTCTACCACTTCGTTGGCATCACCCGGCCGGAACAGCGTCACACCCGGCATTGCCCGCATTGAGGCGAGATGCTCGATCGGTTGATGCGTTGGGCCGTCTTCGCCATCGCCCATGGCATCATGGGTAAAAACAAAGACCACCGGTAGCTCCATTAGCGCCGCCAGTCGCATCGCGGGGCGGGCGTAGTCGCTGAAAATCAGGAAGGTCGCGCCGAACGGCCGTAGTTTCGATAGTGCCAGACCATTCAGGATTGCAGCCATCGCGTGTTCGCGGATGCCGAAATGCAAATTCTTGCCGCCCGGTGTGGCGGCCTGAATATCGCCTGCGCCTTCAAAGGTTAGCAGCGTCTTGGTCGATGGACCTAGATCGGCCGAACCGCCAATCAACCAGGGAACGTTCTGCGCCAGAACGTTCAGGACCTTTCCCGACGCCTCACGACCCGCGAGGCCCTTCAAATCTGCGGGGAATGACGGCAGGTTGAGGTCCCAGCCTGCCGGAAGCTTGCGCTGTTGCATCTGGTCAATCTCAGTCGCCAATGCTGGATACTTGGAATGGTAATCGGCGAACAGCTCCTGCCATTTGCGGTGGGCTTCAGCGCCTCGCACGCCGACACCGGCGGCGAAGTGTTCGAGAACGCCGTCAGGCACCAGGAAATTCGAGTCTTCGGGCCATCCATAGGCGCGCTTGGTGAGCTTGACCTCTTCTATACCGAGCGGCTCGCCATGCGCCGCAGCCGTATCGTGGCGGTGTGGCGAGCCGTATCCGATATGGCTGTCGAGTATCACCAGCGTCGGTCGGCCTTTCGTATCGTGAAACGTTGCCAAGGCCTGTTCGATGCCCGCAATATCGTTAGCATCGCCGACGTGAAGTATATTCCAGCCATAGCCGGTGAAACGAACGGCTACATCTTCGGTGAACGCCAGCCGCGTGCTGCCCTCTATCGTAATGTGGTTGTTGTCGTAGATCCAACACAGATTATCGAGACCAAGGTGGCCGGCGAGCGACGCCGCTTCAGAGCCAACGCCCTCCATCAGGCAGCCGTCGCCGCATACGGCATAGATGTCGTAATCGAAGATGGCAAAATCCGGCTTGTTGTAGCGCACAGCGAGCCAGCGCTGCGCGATTGCCATCCCGACGCTGGTCGCAATGCCTTGTCCGAGCGGGCCGGTGGTCGTCTCCACGCCGGATACCAGGTGGTATTCGGGATGCCCTGGCGCATGACTCCCGATCTGACGAAAGCGCCGGATATCGTCGAGGGTAACAGCAGGCCTGCCCAACGTCTCGTACTCGGCATTCACAGCCTGCGTGCGGGTAAGGTAAAGCGCGGACCACAGCAGCATCGACGCGTGGCCGTTCGACAGCACGAAGCGGTCGCGGCCGGGCCAGATCGGATCTTGCGGATCAAAGCGCATGACCCGGTTCCAGAGCGTATAGACAAGCGGCGCGAGCGCCATCGGCGTGCCGGGATGGCCGGAGTTCGCGGCCTGGACCGCGTCAATCGATAGTGTGCGAATGGTGTTGATCGCGAGCTCGTCGAGTTCGGCGTCTGTCATGGCTGATCTCCTCCCGCGGGTGTCGATTACGTGGCCGCCTGCGCGCGGCAGCCACTGTGCGTGCTTCCCCGGCGATGAAGGCGGCCCCGCGTCCAGCAACCGTGTCGAGATCGATGAGCACTTCGATCTCCATGCCTTACTCCGTGTTACGCCACCGTCGGGTTGTGCCAGCCGCCCGGCGGCGTGACATTCTTGTCCACTTCGCGAGGCCCCCAGCCGCCGGCTTCGTATTCGTAGATGGGTGTCGTCCTCTTCAAAACCGGATCGACAATCCGCCATGCTTCTTCGACATAGTCCTGTCGTGCAAACAGCGTCCGGTCGCCGTTCATGGCGTCGCCGAGCACGCGTTCATAGGCATCCATCTCCTCTGGGCCAGGGCGACGGCTCGCCAACAATTCAACCGGCTCGCCGACCTCTCGATCATCCTCGTCCATCACCATCGTGCCAAGGGCAATGGCCATGTCGGGATTGATGCGAAACCGCAAATAATTAGGTATCGCGGCGCAATGGGGAAAGATCCGCGGCGCCTCACGAAGGCGTACGATCACCTCCGTGCAAGTCACGGGAAGCGATTTTCCGGCACGGATGTAAAATGGCACTCCCTGCCAGCGCCAGGAGTCGATCTCCAGCCGCAGCGCAGCGAACGTCTCCACCTGCGAGTCCGGAGCAACGCCCGGCTCCTGCCGGTAGCCGTGAAACTGTCCGCGCACCAGCTCATGCTCAGCGATCGGTGGAATCGATCTCAGGACCTTGACTTTCTCGTCACGCAGCGATTCGCTGTCCGATCGGGCCGGCGGTTCCATCGCCAAGTTGGCCAACACCTGAAACAGATGATTCTGGATCACATCGCGAATTGTGCCAGTTTGATCATAGAACGCGCCACGACCCTGCACGCCGAAATTCTCCGCCATCGTGATCTGCACGCTGCTCACGAACTTGCGGTCCCAGAACGACTCCAGGAACGCGTTTGCGAAGCGAAAGAAGACCATGTTGTGAACTGGTCGTTTTCCAAGATAGTGGTCTATGCGGAAGATGTGATCTTCGTCGAACCTGGCGAGCAGAATCCTGTTGAGGTTGCGTGCGGAGGCGAGATCATGCCCGAATGGCTTCTCCACAATGACACGCGCGCCCTTGGTGCAATCGGCATTGTCGAGCCGTTCCACCACGGTTGCAAACAATGCCGGTGGGATCGCCAAATAGTGTGCCGGCCGCTGCGCCGAGCCGAGCTGCTTGCGAAGGGCGTCGAACGTGGTCGGATCGGCATAGTCGCCGTCTACGTAACGTAAAAGACCGGCTAGCTTGTCAAACGCAGCGGCGTCGAGGCCGCCGTGCTTTTCGAGGCTATCTCGTACTCGGGCCTTGAGCTGGTCGAGTGTCCAGCCGGCCTTTGCGACGCCGATGACGGGCACATCGAGGTGGCCCCGTTTCAGCATCGCTTGCAGCGACGGAAAGATCTTCTTGTAGGCGAGATCGCCGGTTGCGCCGAAAAACACCAAGGCGTCGGACTTAGGTTCGCTCATGGCTATCTAGGTCTCTCATTGGCCGCCTTTTCCAAGTGTCCACCGAACTCGTAGCGCATCGCCGAAAGCAGCTTGTTCTGGAAATCAGCCTCGCCGCGAGAACTGAAGCGCTCGTAAAGTGCCGTCGTCAGCACCGGGGCGGGGACTGCTTCGTCGATCGCTGCTGCGATGGTCCAGCGTCCTTCGCCAGAGTCAGATACGCGCCCCGCGAATTTGGAGAGCCCCGGATCTTCCAGCAACGCTGTTGCTGTCAAATCGAGAAGCCACGAGGCAATCACGCTGCCGCGCCGCCACACTTCTGCAACGTCGTGCAGCTTCAGGTCGTATTGGTAGTGCTCGGGAATGCGAAGGGGTGTTGTTTCGGCGTCCGCCGCGTGCGCCTGCTTGCCAATGTTCGCCGCGCGCAGGATACCGAGGCCCTCGGCATACGCCGCCATCAGCCCGTACTCGATACCGTTGTGGACCATCTTGACAAAATGGCCGGCGCCGCTCTGCCCACAGTGGAGATAGCCGTGCTCGGAGGTGCCCGCGGAGGCGCGCTCTCGTCCCGGGGTGCGCGGGATATCGCCGAGACCGGGAGCGAGGGTCTTAAAGATCGGATCCAGCCGCTGCACGGCATCGTCAGGGCCGCCGATCATCATGCAGTAGCCGCGCTCGAGACCCCACACGCCGCCGCTGGTGCCGACATCTACATAATTGATGCCGTTCTGCGCCAACTCCTTGGAACGCCTGATGTCATCGATGTAGTAGGAGTTGCCGCCGTCAATCAGGATGTCGCCGGCTTCGAGGAGCGGCAGCAGATCGCCGATCGATCTATCGACGACTGCCGCCGGAACCATCAACCAGATCGCGCGCGGCTTTTCGAGCTTACTCACGAAATCCGCCAGCGAGGCGCTTCCCGTCGCCTTGTCCTTCACCAATTCCGCAACGGCGGTCGGCGACATGTCGAAGACGACACATTGGTGACCATGCCGGACAAGTCTTCGCACCATATTGGCGCCCATCCGGCCGAGGCCGATCATTCCGAGTTGCATGAATGGCTCCTCTTGTTTGATGCTGCGGAGTGATTTTCTTCCCGGTGCACAGGTATCCTGGCGTGTCGAGATCAGTGTCTAGTGCGACTTCTCCCTGAACGTGCGATGTCGGCGGATCAATGCGTTGGTCGAGCTGTCGTGGCCGAATTTGGGATCGCCTTCGTTGGTGAGTTCCGGGATGATGCGTTGCGCCAGCACCTTGCCGAGTTCGACGCCCCATTGGTCGAATGAATCGATCTGCCAAATTGCGCCCTGCGTGAAGACGTTGTGCTCGTACAGCGCGACGAGTTTTCCGAGCGCCGCGGGTGTTAGCTGTTCCAGCAGAATCGTAGTGGACGGCCTGTTTCCTTCGAACACGCGATGCGGAACGAGCCAATCGGCAGACCCCTCCCGCCTTACTTCGTCAGCCGTCTTGCCAAATGCGAGCGCTTCGCCCTGAGCGAAGACGTTCGCGAGCAGCACGTCATGCTGCTCTCCAAGACGGTTGAGTGTCTTGTGAAAGGCGATGAAGTCGCAGGGAATGAGACGGGTGCCCTGGTGAATGAGTTGGTAGAACGAATGCTGACCGTTGGTCCCAGGCTCACCCCAATAGATCGGACCGGTGTTGTAGTTGAGGGGACTGCCATCGAGCGTGACGTGCTTGCCGTTGCTCTCCATCGTCAACTGCTGGAGATATGCCGGGAACCGTTTCAGGTATTGCTCGTAAGGCAGCACCGCTACCGTCTGCGCGCCAAAGAAGTTATTGTACCAGATGGCGAGCAGCCCCATCAGCACCGGCAGGTTGCGCTCGAACGGCGCGGTGCGGAAATGCTCGTCGATCTCATGGAAGCCGCCGAGCATGGCGCGAAAGTTGTCCGGGCCGATGGCAAGCATCGTCGAGAGTCCGATCGCGGAGTCCATGGAGTAGCGTCCGCCGACCCAGTCCCAGAAGCCGAACATGTTGGCGATATCGATGCCGAACTCCGTCACTTCCTTCGCGTTTGTCGACACCGCGACGAAATGTTTCGCTACCGACTGCTCGTCTCCCCCAAGTCCCGCGAGTGACCAATTGCGCGCGCTCCTGGCGTTGGTCATGGTCTCTAGTGTGGTGAAAGTCTTGGAAGAGATGATGAACAGCGTCTCCGCCGGATCGAGATCGCGGATCGCCTCCACAAAATCGGTGCCGTCCACGTTGGAGACAAACCGGAACGTCATCGCGCGGTCGCTGTAATGCTTGAGCGCCTCGTAGGCCATTACCGGCCCCAGATCGGAGCCGCCGATGCCGATGTTGACGATGTTGCGGATTGGCTTGCCGGTGTGGCCGCGCCACGCACCGCTGCGTACGCGATCGGAAAAATCGGCCATGCGGTCGAGCACTGAATGGACCTGCGGCACAACGTCCTCGCCATCAACCAGGATCGATTGCCCCTTCGGCGCACGGAGCGCGACATGCAGGACGGCCCGCTTTTCGGAAACGTTGATCTTCTCGCCTCCGAACATCGCATCGATCCGCGCGCGGAGCCCGGACTGTTCAGCCAGTTGCAACAGCAGAGCTAGCGTTTCATCGGTAATCCGGTTCTTCGAATAGTCGAGGTAGAGCCCGGCTGCTTCGACCGTCAAGCGCTCGCCGCGTTTGGGGTCTTGAGCAAAGAGCTCGCGCAGATGCAAGCGGTCGATCTTCTGGAAATGGGCGGACAGGGCCTTCCAGGCAGGCAGCTCGGTGACCGTTTTCGTGGCCGTTGCCATTCATCGCTCCTGTTAACGCGCCATGGCGGCTTGCGCAGTTTGTTTGCGCGAGCGAGTGATCTTTCCCTTTAGCGGACCTTTCCACATCTGGAATCCACCCTTGAATGCGTTGGCATTATCCCCAAGCCGGCATAATGGCGGCAGTTTTTTCAATAGTTTGGCGTTGCCGCCGCCCAGCACGACGTCCTCCGGTTGGAGTGCTGCAGCCAGATGTTCAACGACATCTTCGACGTGCTTCCGCCATGCTTTCCTGCCAAATTCCTCCAGCGCGCGGGCGCCGACATAGTCCTCATAGGTCCGCTTCTTGTACGGTAAGTGCCCAAGTTCCATCGGCTGCACGATGCCATCGATGACCATCGCCGAGCCGAGTCCCGTCCCTAGCCCGAGGAACAACATTTTGTCGCCCCGGTAGCTGCCGAGCGCCTGCATCGCCGCATCGTTGATGACTTTCGTCGGCAGTTTGAATGCCGCAGCGAAGTTGAAGCCCATCCAGCCTTTTCCCAGATTGTGAGGTTCCGCCATGGGCCGGTCATGCACGACCGGGCCCGGATAGCCAATCGAGACGAGGTCATATTCCCAGCCATCGGCCAGCTTTTTGACGCTCGATACCATCTGCCGGGCCGTCAGGGTCGGCCCGGAGTCAATTTCTCGTCTCACTGTTTCGCCGGAGGCAAGGATCTTGACGTGGGTGCCGCCCACGTCAATGACCAGTATATTCATGGAAGACCTTTGTCTCGATTGGGACCTAGCTTGCCTTCTTGAGCATCTCGGTCTTGGCAGAGATAACAATCATCAACTCATTCCAGGATTTGATAAACGATTTGGCGCCCTCATCCTGCAATATCGCTGCTAGCGCTTCGATATCGACGCCGGCCTTCGCGAATTGCGAGAGTACCTCTTCGGAATCGCCGCCATCGGGCGGCAACGTCTCTCCAATCTCGCCGTGATCGGCGAGGGCCTTCACCGTGCCTTCCGGCATGGTGTTCACCGTGAGCGGCGCGGCCAGCGCCTTGACGTATAAAACATCAGACGCTGCCGGATCCTTGGTTCCTGTGCTCGCCCATAACAGGCGCTGTGGCCGACCACCCTCGTTGTAGATGCGTCGCGAGCGGGCCGAGCCGAGCAACTCGCAGGCTGCTTTGTAGGTTCGTTTCGCGATTGCGATACCGAGCTGATTGCGTAACGGCACGGGCACTTCGTTCGCGACCGCAGCATCCCAGCGGCTGACGAAAACCGACGCAACGGATCCAACATTTGGATTTAGACCGGCTGCAACGCGCCGCTCGATGCCGCGCAGATATGCGCTGGCCGCAGCGAGATAGTGCTCCCGACTGAACAATAGCGTCACATTCACGGGCACGCCGGCAAAGATCGACTCTTCGATGGCGGGCAACCCTTCTAGTGTGCCGGGTATCTTGATGAAGAGGTTGGGGCGTTTCGCCTGCGCATGCAGCTCCTTGGCCGCCGCGATTGTGCTGGCCGTGTCATGCGCGAGAAGCGGCGAGACCTCGAGCGAGACCCACCCGTCTACACCGTTGGTGCGGTCCCAAATCGGGCGGAACAGGTCTGCTGCCTGGGCTAGATCTTCGATTGCGAGTTCGAAGAATAGCGTCTCGCCGGACGTTCCCTCCGTGAGCTTGCTGCGGATCGCTGAATCATAGTGAGAGCTGTTCTTGATCGCATGGTCGAAGATTGTCGGGTTCGATGTGAGTCCCGTCAGCGACAAGTCGGCGATGTAGCGCCTCAAAGTGCCGCTGGTCAGCAGGTCGCGGGTGATGTTGTCGAGCCAAACGCTCTGTCCGAGTTCGTGGAGCCTTTGTGTTGCCTTCATCGCTTCACCTTCGCACAACTTCGAGTCGTGGGGCTGCCGCAAGCAGGCGACCCAGATCGCAGTCGAGTAGGTCTCCGATCCGGTCCACCGTCACGTCGGGTGTGGCGAAGGAGGCGAGGGCGTTCGCGTCATGCGCATATTGTCCCTGTCGGGGAAGGACGGTGGTGACGCGGGTGCCCCAGGCCTCCTTGACCGCGGCAAGGATACGCGGCTTGTCATCCACTAGAACGTAGTGCAGCGCCGGATAGCGGGCCTCAACATCATCGAGCGCAAGTTCCTTGTGGATGTAGATCAGCACGTGTGAGTTGACTGCCTCCGAAAGCCCGGAGCGCTCAACCTTGCGGGGTTGAAAGACGACGTCGCCATCGGTGAGAAGGACGGTTGGGCCCCACTGACGTAGTCGTTCGAGCACATCCAGCGATCCCGGATACAAACGATTGGCGAACGGGTAATCGACCAGGAACGACGACATGGACAATAGGTGCATGTCCTGCGGGTGTTCGACGCGGTACCGCTGCAGCGCACCGAGATAGTCTCGATATCCCAGTTCTTCGAACAGCTCCTCGAGAATTGCCCAGTACCGATCGCGACAGGCGGCGCCGTACTGGCGCTCGAGGTGGGCCTTGATGTCAGCCTGGATGCGGTCGTTGTCGAGAAGCGTATTGTCGACATCGACCAGAAAGACGACCTGATTCATCGATCTTACCTTTACGCAACTCTCTGCAATATGCTCAGCGTGCGCGCCTAACACGCACAGGACATATTCAAGAGTATGTTACTCCGACTGGCGCTTCTAAATCTTAGTGTGCGAACCGACCTTCGACGTGCCGGGTGTCGTTCCACAGCCAGATCGCTGGTTCTGACTGATCGTGTTCGTACCCAAGTATGCTCAGGCTTGCAGTGTCGAGCGAGAAGAGTCGTCCGGCCTCCGCATCGAGGCCTAACCAGCGTGCCGCCAAAACTCGGAGAAAATGTCCGCTCGAAAACAATAACACGTTACCTGGGACGTTGCGAACGCGCTCCACAATGCGATCCGCCCGGGCACCGACTTGATTCGGTGCTTCTCCTCCCGGACAGCCGTCGCGAAACAATTGCCAGCCCGGACGCTCTTCATGGATCTCCTTTGTGCGACGTCCCTCGTATTGGCCGTAATTCCATTCCAGCAGATCGCAGTCGGGTTCCGCTTCGACGCCGAAACCAGCCAACTCAGACGTCCGGACCGCTCGCTTCAGGGGGCTCGTGAACACTTTTGCGAAAGTGAAACCCAGCAACCGCGAGCCCAAACTCTGCGCATTGAGTTCGCCGTGCTCAGTGAGAGGCAAATCTGTGAGGCCAGTATGCTGGCCTGAGAGGCTCCACGCCGTCTCGCCATGCCTTGCAAGGCAAATGATTGGAAGGACGGCGCTCATGGTCTCGCCCCTTCAGTCGAGCCTCTCGGTGCATACGGTCGACGAACTCGGAACACTTCGTAGCCAAGCCATATCTATCGCGGACATCACGGCACGCCTCGCTGTAGCGAGATCGAAACCGTAATGCGACTTCTTCAACCAAGCAACGACAAGCACTCTAGCGTTGGGAGATTTCGCCCCAACCACGTGTGCGACAGCGATACTGACGTGTTCCCTCGGTGTACGTGACCGGGCCGCAGGCGAGATGAGCGAGGTTGCGAGCAAAAGGTGAATCTCCGTGTGTCTTTCGCCGCCTCGGGCATTGACGATACGCCCATCGTGGGGCTCGATCAGCGTCGAGCGAGCGGAGGAGACGAGATCATGGGCTACAAGCCGATCGAGTCCTACGGCGTCATCGGCGACCTGCACACCGTTGCCCTGGTTGGCATCGACGGGTCCATCGACTGGTGTTGCCTGCCGCACTTTGACTCGCCGAGCGTCTTCGCGGCGATCCTCGACGACCAGAAAGGGGGCTCATTTCGCATCGCCAGTCTCTACGAGGCGCAGCACAAACAGATGTACATGCCTGACAGCAACGTCCTCGTGACGCGCTTTCTTAGCGACCAGGGCGTTGGTGAGGTCGTGGATTTCATGCCGGTCCAAGGCTCGCGCGAGATCAGAAAGATCCACCAGATCGTCCGGGTAGTGCGGGCGGTGCGCGGGTCGGTCCGCTTCCGCCTCGACTGCCGGCCGGCTTTCGACTTCGCCCGCCGGCCCCACCAGGTCGTCCTGGAGGGCCGGGGCGCGATCTTCGAGGCGCAAGGGATGAAAGTCTCGCTAGTCAGCCGCTTCCCGCTGGGTCGGCAGGGCGACGGCGTCGCTGCGGAGTTCGTCCTCAACCCCGGCGAGACAACCACGTTCATCCTCCGCCAGGTGGAGGAGAATGGCCACGACAGCGTTCATGATGGCGTCCTGCTGGAGGCGCGGCTGGTCGGCACGGAGGCCCTGACGCAAACCTTGGCCTTTTGGCGGCAGTGGCTGAGGAAGTGCAACTATTCAGGTCGCTGGCGCGAGATGGTCCACCGCTCGGCGCTGGTGTTGAAGCTGCTGACGTTTGCGCCGACCGGCGCGATCGTGGCGGCGCCTACCTGCGGGCTGCCGGAAGAGATCGGCGGGGTGCGCAACTGGGACTATCGCTATACTTGGGTGCGCGACGCCGCTTTCACCAATTACGCCTTCCTGCGCCTGGGGCTGACGTCGGAGGCAGAGCAGTTCATGGCCTGGTTGGAGCAGCGGGCCGTCGAGGGCGCCCGGGGCGACCCGTTGCAGACTATGTATCGCATCGACGGCGGGCACGAGCTGCCTGAGGAGGTCCTCGGTCACCTCGATGGCTACCGCGGCTCGCGTCCGGTGCGAGTCGGCAACGCCGCCGCCGAGCAGCTGCAGCTGGACATCTATGGCGAGCTGATGGACGCCGTCTACCTGTACGACAAGTACGGGACGCCGACCGCCTATGACTTTTGGTGCCACCTGCGCATGATGCTCGACTGGGTGGCGAACAACTGGGAGCGAGCCGACGATGGCGTCTGGGAGGTGCGCGGTGGACAGCAGCAGTTCGTTTACTCCAAGGTGCAGTGCTGGGTGGCGCTGGACCGAGCGATCCGCCTTGCGCAGAAGCGGAGCCTGCCGCTGGACCGCATACGCCTGGCCGCGGAGCGAGACCGCATCTACGAAGCCATCATGACGCGCGGCTGGGATGCGGAGCGGCAGACCTTCGTGCAGCACTTCGCCACCGACGCGGTGGATGCGTCCAACCTGATCATGCCGCTCGTCTTCTTCCTGTCGCCGACCGACCCCCGCATGCGCGGGACGCTGGATCGGACCATGGCGGAGCTGGTCGCCGACAGCCTGGTGCACCGCTACGAGATCGGCAGAGGAGCCGGCGACGGCCTGACCGGGAGTGAGGGGACGTTCAATATGTGTACGTTCTGGCTGGTGGAAGCGCTGGCCCGGGCGGGCCGCGCCGAGGAGGCCCGCTTCATCTTCGAGAAGATGCTGACCTACGCCAACCACCTCGGCCTGTACGCCGAGGAGACGGGTCCGTGTGGCGAAGCGCTGGGCAACTTCCCGCAGGCATTCACTCACATCGGGTTGATCAGCGCCGCGTTCAACCTGGACCGCCGGCTCGGCGTGGGGCCTTGAGTAGGGTCGGACCATGACCGGGCAGGTCGCTTACATAGGGACTTCCGTCCCAGACTGGGTGAGGGAGCTTTCGAGCAGCGATCCGCTCCAGCGTCGCCTCGGCGCATATGCCCTGGGCGAGATCGGCCCCGCGGCAACCGAGGCTGTGTCCGACCTCGCCGCGGCCCTCCAGGACCAGGTTGGGTTCGTGCGCGTCTGGGCGGCGGCGGCCCTCGCCCGGGTGGCGCCGCCGGGTGGTGAGTCAGTCACCGTCCTCATCGCGGAGTTGGGCAACGAGCTTGCCTTCGTCCGCAGCCTGGCGGCCTGGCACCTCGGGCGCCTCGGTCCGGCCTTCCCAGGGATCGAACAAGCCCTCCTCCCCCTCCGACAGCTAACGGGTGATACCGATCCGAGCGTGCGGGTGGAGGCCGCGCTAGCGCTTGGGATGCTTGAGGGGAAGGGCGCCCCGCCGCCGGAGCTGAAGTCCCTGTGCACTTGATGTTTTCGATTGAAGACAGAATTTGGGGTGGCCAGAGGACATCGGTGCCACGCGACCGTCCTCCGAGTGCACCAAAGGCGTAAGTCCTTGATACAGAAATATTTTCGCGATTTGTCATTGCTCGATCCATACGGTCATGCCCGGCTCGAGGCCTGCCACCTCTCCCTGCGGATCAAGGCGCAAGCGCAGTGTATTGTGGTCGTGATCGCCAATCACGCGCTCGGCCTGCCAGGTGGCAAAGACGCCGAGCGGCCGCTGTTCGGTGATGACGCTTTTGATTGCGCCATCGGCGCCGTTCCGCATCACCCTCACCGTTTCTCCCATCGCGAGACCATTGAGATGGTCTTCGCGTACATTGAATGAAAGCCATTGCTTGCCCGCCGCCTCGACCACCAGGATCGGTTGGCCCGCGCGCACGTTCTCGCCGACTTCTGCGGCGATGACGCTGACGATGCCGTCGGCTGGCGCACGCAAGACCATCTTGTCGAGGCGGCGCTCGAGCACGGCGACCGCGGCCGCTGCGGCCTGCACCTGCGCGTCGGCGATCGCGCGTTCCTCCTGGGTCGGACCCGCCACGGCCGCATCGTAGTTCGCCTGGGCCTCCGCCACATCGGCGCGGGCGCTCGCAGCGTCGTTTTCGGCCTGGTCAAGCGCCTGCTGGGACTCAAAGTTCTGGCGTGCCAGCGTGCTGGTCCTTGTCAGCTGGGCCTGCACATAGTCCAAGCGGGCGCTTGCCTTGGCGATTGCAGCTTTGAGAGAGTCGACCTGTTCACGGCGAACGCCGGCATAGACGTTATTGCGGTTTGCTGCTGCGGAGGCGAGGGCGGCGCGCGCCTGATCCACCTGTGCCGTCAACTCAACCGCGGAGAGCCGCGCCAGGATATCGCCGGCACGCACGTGCGCGCCCTTCTTGACCGCGATCGACATGAGTTGACCGGTCACCTCCGGCTCAACCCTCACTTCGGTCGCCCGCACGACACCAACGATTGCGGCGGGCGATCCGGTACGGCGCACGGAGTAGATCAGAACGCCCGCGGCGAGCACGAGTGCGATCACAACGACGGCGACAAGCCTAGCCCTGCGCATGGCCGGCCCATTTCCTCGAAATCATGTGGCTTATCGATTGCTCGCGCTTGGATGTTTTGATGCCTTACTTGGTCAAAGTTGCTGTTTTCGCGCCGGTCGTCACTCGACTTCGGACGCGGCCGCCTCGTCGAAGGGCGTCTGCCCGATGAAATAACCGATCAAACGAGCATTGGCTTGGCTGAGCCAAAATCCGGTGTGCGGCCGATCGCTGCTCATCGCCCGTCCCCGCGAGCCAAGCGTAAAACAGCAAGGGTGGCTCCATCCATTCGTGTAGCAAGAGGCCGTAGCGCCAATGCGGTACAGAGATTAAGCGACGAGTGTTGTTGGTTGGGCCGCCGGACAGGCGCGCAACGTCGAAAGCTGCGTTGCCCAGGCGCGTCGCGTATGGTGACTCATGGATAGGCTGGCAGTTGCTGGAGGGCATCGCGCAAGCCATCCAATTCGCTCGGGAAGCATCCCGCAGAGCGCCTGGCGGCGTGGCGCTGCGTGATTGGCAAACAGGATGGCAGGGGAGCTTAGCTCTACGATCACACGAAACGACGGCTGCAGGACTTACCAATCACCTTAATCGAGGACGTTGTCGTGAACGCCCGGTATGGCAGATCCTCGATCTTCAGCTCATCGCAGGCTCGCGTGAATGCCGCGCTCACTAAACGGTGATTTTACGGAAATACCCGACGCTGACCTCTGGTGATGATCCGTTGCTGGAGCATGATCTCCCATGCATCATAACCGGTGAGATTCAGAAGCGGGACTTTCTGATCGTTGCCATCCTTCGCGCGAGGATCCTTGCGGTCGCGGAATATCAGGAGCCGCCTCTTCATATCGACGTCCGGCCAATCCGGTCGGCAGATCTCCTCCTGTCGCATGGTTGTTGCAACAAAGTACCGAACAATGCGGCCCATTGGAATAAATTGTCGACAATTGCTTTCGAAGTACTCAATGAGTTCATCAACCGATGGCAGAGCGCTGATCGGCACGGGCAGCCCGTTCCCGCCGGTGACCCGGAACGGCCGGACCGTCGCGATCGATCAGACCAACAACTCGTATATCTTTCCTGGTGTCGGCCTTGGCGTCCTCGCATCCGGCGCAAAACGCGTGAACGACGCGATGTTCATGGCGGCGGCCAAAGCCCTGGCGGCGTTGTCGCTGACCGCCAAGGACAAGAACCGGCGCCTGCTGCCGCCGGTGACCGAGTTGCGTCGCGTCGCCATCGCGCTTTAGCTTATTGTTTGCGCATGATCTTCTCGGAAAACCGCTGCACACTTTTCCGGATCGTGCGCTACAAAGTCGAATACGAATGTGCCATTGCTCGGGTTGGCGCAATTGTAATTGCCTCGCATCTCAATGCAAATGCGCTTCGGCGCTCGTGCTTGCTGCCACGTGATCAAGCGCTCGTATAAGAGTGCCGGGTGTCAGCAGCTCTGGAAGCGGTTCTCCCTGAGGCTGGTGGGGTCCGTAGACCACGTCGAGTGGAATGCCGAACCTTGCGAAGTGGCGCAAATACATCGCAATCGCTGGATCTGGCCGCGTCCAATCCGCACGCATCCGGACGACGTCCGGTTGGTCAAGACGCGAGAGAACTCTATCGTTCTCGAACACCGTCAATTCATTGACTTTGCAGGTCAGGCACCAAGTGGCTGTGACGTCCACAAGGACAGTTTTGCCTTCGCCGACCAAGCGCTGCAACGCGACAGGGTCAAAGGTTTGCCATCGGGGTTCGGCCGAGGTGTGGAAGGTAGGCGAAGCCGCCGAGATGCTAACGACGAGCGGAGCTACGGCGAGAATAGCAGTCGCGGCGCGCGACCCACGGCTCAGGATGGTGCCTTCCCAGAACCGCAGTAGGGCGCGAAATCCGATCAAGGCCACAAGAAGAATGCTTGTGGTCGCCGCGACGAGAGCGCCAGCCGTGCTCCATAAAATGAACAACAACCATACCGCCGTTCCAAGTAGCAGAACGCCGAGCGCCTGACGCAGCAAGATCATCCAACGGCCAGGACGGGGAAGCCATCGCACGCAGCCGGGGAACACCGCCGCAGTCAAATACGGCAGCGACATGCCGATCCCGAGGCAGAGGAAGATAGTAAGGATCTCCGAGGGGCCCTGCGTGAGCGCAAATCCGACCGCGGTCCCGACAAAGGGCGCAGAACATGGCGTCGCGAGCAGCGTTGCAAAGGCGCCGGCCAGAAAGGCCTCAAGCGCGAGATGATGGGTAGGGCCCAGCGCAAGTGCAACCATTGATGACGGCACCGCGATCGGAAGCAGCTCGAAGAAGCTTGCTGCAAACAGCACTGTCACCGTCGCCATGCCAGCTAGGAACCATGGTTGTTGAAACTGAATCCCCCAACCGAGTGTAGCGCCGAACCATTTCAGAATGACGAGTGACAGTGCGATCAGAAGGAAACTGAACGTAATACCGCCTGCCGTGGCTAGTGCGCCCAGCCGGATCACCCGTAGTCCTTCGCTCGCGTGTCGGGTGAAGGCGAATAGCTTGATCGAGAGCACCGGAAGCACGCAGGGCATGAGGTTGAGGATAATGCCGCCAAGCAGGGCGGATAGCAGTGCGGCGAGCATTCCCAAGCCGGCTGATGCCGCTCCAGCACTATTTGCGGTCGTCGAGAATTCCGCTGCCCGATCCTGGTCGACGAACGTTAGCGTCAAGGGATGATCGGTGGGCAACGATCCTGGTAGCGCTACGGTCAGTTGTGCGGATCGGCGATTGTCCTGAAGATCGACCGCCGGTGCAGCGGGAATCACATTACCTGCGCCTTCGACAATGAGGTCGGGCCGCATGAACGGCTCGACGCTCCGCAGGTCGACCGTGAGCGTGTGTGCGGACCCATGGCCGCCGATTACTGCTCGTATGACATCAATTTGGACCGCTTGTGGGGTGCCGGGGACTCTTGTTTTGGCCTGATCGATCAGGGGCGCTTCCGTCGCAGGTGTTCCAGCGCCAGGTGACAAGGGCAAGGTCAGGTTAGCCTGATAAGGCACACAGACATCCGAACACGCCGCGTAGCTCACGCCCACCTCGATCCGGGCGGCGGCAGTGGAGTTCTTGATACGGAGTTTGATCGGAAGGACGACCCGGCCCTCATAAGTATAGTTCTGCAGACCTTCAATCACCAGGCGATGCGGTGCGGGCCAGGCCACGTCAGCGCCGGCAACATTGTCCGAACGAGACCAGTCGATCTGCGGCGGAACGCCTGCATCTCCCGGTGTGCGCCAGTATCCGTGCCAACCGTCCGCAAAGCGGAATTCCAAGCCCGCATCGAGTGTGGCACCTGCGACGTCCTCGACGCTCGTGATCAGCCGTACGGCAGCATGCTTGTCTCCGACCCATCCAGTAGCTGCGGCGTGCGCAGCCCCGCCGGTAGAGAGCGCTGTTCCGAGGCAGAGCGCAAACAAAGGTAGGCGGACACGAGCGAGCGTCATGAGTCTGACCTATGGCGATGTGTCGATCAAGCCAAAGGGCCGGCCAGCGGATTGTCGATGTGCTCGACTTCGAACGCATCGCTGGCCCTTACGCTGGGGGCACCGTCATGGCGATGTCGTGAGGTTTGCAAGATCAGGTGGAGCTGTCGGACAGGCGCGACGCGCCAACGATTCGGCCATCTGGAGCTTGGAGAATGACGGCAACGTCCTGACCTTCGGGAAAACCTTCGCTGATGTGCAATGGCGCGCCAGACCAGTCGCCGACGGACCGGATCGACCGAACGACATTGGCTTCGTCTAGGGTCCGACCCGCGTTTTCGCCGCGTCCAATGGCGGTGCGATGATCGTGATCGAACCCGACCAGCAACACCCGCCCGCTGCCGCTGCCGCTTCCGATCTCGATCGACACACGGCCGCCATCCTTCGTGACGTTGATGTTAGCGGTTCGGCTGTCGTTCTTAGCCCGCTCAATAGCAGATCCGACTTCCTGACGATGCGAGCCGACGTAGCTCTTAGCGCCATCCACAACAATTTCTGGGGTATAGGAGCCGTCGCCGAAGCGGTGACCATACCGGTCTTGCCGCTCAGTCGCCGCTTCCAGCGAAAACGGGTCCTTCCAGCCCAATCTGTCCCAATAGGTGACGTGAAATGCCAAGGGCAAGACGTCGTGGCGGCCTTGGGACAATTCGTTCAAGTAAGCGTTAGCAGGAGGACAAGACGAGCATCCTTGCGAGGTGAACAGTTCGACCACGACGGGACGCTCGGTGGCCCCTGCAACTGCAGGAGCGAGGCAGGCAGCGAATCCGAGCGAAATCAGAAAGCGCAACAACATGATGATCCTCCGACGGTTGGATAAACCGTATTCGCTGCCGGGCGTCGGGTGTTACGCGACGCGCACCACACAAAATCTTGAAGGCGTACCACTCGGGCCGAGCCACACCTTCGCCGCGCGTGTCTTCGCGCGCTGGGCAGGCTTCGCTTCGGGCCGCCCTGCACCGGCTCGACATCGTTGGCCAGCTCGACCAGCTTGCGCGCGGAGACGACCCAGCCTGCCGCGACGTTCGTCAGCTTCAGCCTCGATAGCCGAAAGCAAATGATTGCTTCGTTCTTGATGGGCCCGAGCGGAAGTCGCTCGCCTATCCGCAAAAGTTGCGGCCCCGCATGCACGTCATTGTGAGCCGGGAACTGTAGATGAATGTAACAACAGTGCTGCCCCGCGCGAACGCTGTAACGAACGCGCATTTCGCGCGCCAGTCGGGACCAATCTTCAAAGAAGCAACTCACATGAAAATATCGTTCAATGTCGCTGAAAACGGCGGCGGCTCTTATCGTCTGCTGGCCATCCTCCGCTGGGTCATGGTTGTCGTCTTTGTGTCATTCGGCATACAAAAATTCACGTTGCAGTCGGCACAGGGCATCGTTCAGTACATCAGCAACAGCCCATTTATTTTCTGGTTGTCAGTGTTCGGCCTTAGGGGAGAAGCCGATGTCCTCGGCGTTGCCGAGTTTGCCATTGCGGCGCTGCTGGTGGCAGGGGCCTTCAGTCCGATCCTGTCAGCCGTCGGTTCGCTGATGGGCGTGGTCACTTTTGCGATCACGTGGTCATTCTTCTTCACGACGCCAGGGGTCGTTAAATGGAGTCTTTCGACCGACCCGATCGCCTGGAATCTGGCCGGCGAGTTTCTGTTCAAGGACATCGTCCTGCTTTGCGTCTGTGTCGTGTTGTTCCTGGCTTCTTTGCCGCAGTCCGTTGTCCGATCACGGACAACCTAGAACTTCCACGACGCGACAAGCACTTTCGTTGGACTTGCGCCGTCTCTCGCCGAGGACGCGCGAGCAGTGATTTAGCAGCGGTCAGTCATGGCGCGAAGCGGACGCCCGCCGATGTAGCCAAGATCGGAGTTGGAGACCGTGAGCCATCGGGACCGCCTAAGCCGGTTTCGAGTCCTCAGGTCTTCGACGCTTTGTCGCCTGGCCGATGACCCTGGGTTTCGAGAAGTCCGCTTCCGGTTCCAGCGCGCCACCAGGATTGGTGACGTTCCCTGTGAATGCCTCTTTCTCGTCTCCGAGCATCTCATCCCGGTCCGGCCTTCCAGCGCGGATCGCCAACGGCAAAGATGATCGCGATGGCGTGGCGAACCTCCGCGAACTGCTGCTCGCCTAACTCGACGTCAGGATGTGGCCGACCCGGGGCGTTTACTACGTCGCCGAGCAGAGAGAGTATTGTCCAACACCGTGAGCGCCGGCTACGCCGGATCCTCCTGCGTTAAAAAGAGCGTCAATCTTCTGATGATGGGGGCTGCAAACAACACGATTGGGCAGCATTAAAACCCAAGCAATCAGCCAAGACTGAAGCCAATGGATCAAAAATGATCCACCTGTGAGAAAGTCGAAACTCGCGATGGCCGCCGCAATCGCGCTGGTTAGACCCGATTGAATGACGCCATACAAAAAATGAGCGTATCGGCGCGAAACGCTCAGCCAACCGGTCGGCCTGAATGTGGGGACCCTGCTTCGCATCTTAAGCAGTCTTTGCTTTTGCATTTTTGCGGTTTATTTCAAGGCGCCGGTCGACCAATGCAACGATACCGTCAATAACCGGATGGTTCATGCCCTTTTGCTTGGCAATGAGCTGAACAAGCTTGTCCGCGCGCTCGATATTCGGTGCGCCATTGTTGAGTGCGCGCGCAGCCGAAGCAGGGCGCGAAAGGCTTTCTGCCGCCGCGGCGTACTTCTCGAAAGGTACCAATTCCTCACGTATGGCGCCGAGTTTGACGCAAAGATCGACTACAAAGTCATAGACTGACTTCGATTCCGCGAGGTTGGAGTGGACCGCTTCCTGCGCCGTACGCATGCCGTCTGCAGTAATGCATCGATAGTTTCCAGCGAGAAGCATGGCCCATTTGGCCAGCGGAACAAAGATCGAATTGTGCACGCGCAGCTTAACCGGCAGATCGATTGCCCCTTCAGGCGTGTCGAAGCGAACGGCGTCGATGTCCTTCTCAAGCTGATGCAGAATGGCCGTGCTGGAGTCACTGTGAAAGCGTGCGACCTTAAAGTTGGTTGGCAGGGTGACCTGCAACACGTTCACTTTCTCTTCCGGCGGACGAATCGCTTGAGGGTCGGGGCTGCACAGCGTAAGCGTGCCGGGATCGAAGCTGTCCCATACCCCAGGCTCGGTATAGGCCGCCTTCACGGCATCGTAGTCCAGGCCGGGAATGCGCTTCACGTATGGCAGCGGTGGCATGTTCATAATGGACATGCATGGCACGAGGGATTTCCCGATCGCGTCAACGAGTTCACGCACACCCGGGGAGCCGTATTGAGGTTCCTGCATCGCGAGCCCGATCAGGTCGTAATCCTTCGGATTCACATCGGCTGGACCGGCGGCCGAAACCCTTCCGGGCAGCTTCCGGGAATCGATCTCGATTTGGTTCTTGCGACCCTTGATCGGCATCCTCACACGGAAGCCTTCGGAATTGATTAGATCCGCCTCGGTGGGCAGACAGACAAGTTTCACATTGTGACCGCCAAACATGATCTTGGAAGCCAGAAGTGATCCATAGGATGCGCCAAGAATCAGAATGTTATAGTTGGCCATGGCAGTTGCTCTTCAAATTGGGACCGTTGTTGGGTTCGAGGCCGCTTTCGCAGGGGTGTAACGAGCTTGCTGAACATGGATCAGGAGATTTGTAGATACTCTCTTGCGAGAGCCGACACGATCAGGCGAGCAGTTTCGGCAAGCCGCTTAGACCGGCGACGCGATGATCGGGCTCAAATCCCAACTGATCCATCTGCATGCGGATCGCCTTGAACATCGTCAACGGGCGGATCAGGTCGCTCTTTCTGCATTCCAGCGCCATCGCATCGGTAGTGACGCGCTCGATCCACGCGACATTGAGCCCGAATGCCTTGGCACCACAGACATCAAATGGATTGGATGACACGAACAGGACTTCGCTCGGCTTCACGCCGAGGTTGGATTCGATCAGCGTGTAGGCCTCGGGACTTGGCTTGAAGATTTTCTTTGAGTCGATGCTAATGGTGGCGTCGAGAATCTTATCGAGCGCGGTGTTGCGGACCAGTGCATTGAGCATGTCGGTGCTGCCGTTGGACAGGATGGCGAGCTTGTAGCCTTTCAAGGCGACAAGGGCTTCCCTGGCATCGGGATAGAGATCGAGATGAACATACTTGTCCATGATCCTGTCGAAGATGCCAGCGTCTGGCTTCAAGCCCAATACCATCAGCGTATAGGTCAACGACTCGCGGGTAATGACCGAAAAGTCCTCGTAACGCTGCATAAGCGATCGCAGCCAGGTATATTCCAGCTGCTTTAGGCGCCAGATCTGGGTAATAATTTCGCCATAACCTGGAAACGCGTCGTCGGTCACGGCGGCGACCGACTGGACATCGTAAAGGGTGCCATAGGCGTCGAAGACAACAGCTTTGATGGTCACGGAGCCACTCTTTTTTTGCAGGGAAGGGATAACCGCCGTGACGAATCACGGTAGGGTTCTGTTTCAGCAGCGCATCCGCTGTTTATTTCGGAGCGACGCCAGTGTGAACCTGAAGCAGGAACGCGTCGAAGCGGTTTTCGTTCTCCATATCGCGTCCTGCGATCAAGGTGCCGAGCACCGCGCCGAGGAAGCCGAGCGGCAGCGATACGACAGTCGGATTGACCAGCGGCCAGAGCGCGTCCGCGCCGCGCATCGCAGGACCGATCATCGCTAGCACCACCGACGACACCAGTCCGACCGCCATGCCGCCCACGACGCCTCCGGTGTTGAAGCGCCGCCAGAACAGCGACAGGATCAGCACCGGGAAATTGGCACTGGCTGCGATGCAGATCGCCAGGATCACCAGCACGGCGACATTGACGCCTTGCGCGAGAATGCCGAGCGTAATCGCCAGCAGGCCAATCACAATCGCGGCGATTCGCGCGACCCAGACCTCCTGCTTGCCGCTGATCTGGCCACGCTTGACCCAGTTGGCGTAGAAATCATGCGCGATCGTGCCTGATGTCGACAACGTCAGCGCCGATACCACAGCGAGAATGGTGGCCACCGCAACGGCGGCGACGAAGCCAAGCATCAGGTCGCCGCCGAAAGTGCCTTTGCCGCCGCCGAGAAACTGCGCCAGCAATGGCAGTGTCAGGTTGCCGCCCTTGTCGGCAGCGCGGATCACGTCCTGTCCAACGAAATTCGCCGCCGCCAATCCGAACACCGTCGTGCCCGCGAAGAATGCGCCGGCAAGAAACATCACCCAAACCACCGAACGCCGCGCAGTTTTGGCGTCCGGCACGGTGTAGAAACGCGTCATCACGTGCGGCAATCCGGCCAGGCCGAGCACATAGCCGAGACCGAGGGAGATCTGGTCAAACGGGTTCTTCAGGTAATTTCCGGGCAGCAGGTATTGGGCGCCATATTTCTGCTCGGCGTCGGCGAACAAGGTCAGCGGGTTAAAATGCACCATCGACAACGCCATCACCAGAATGATCGCGCCCCCGCTCAGCATCAGCACGGCCTTGACGATTTGCACCCATGTCGTCGCCAGCATGCCGCCGAACGCCACGTAGACGATCATGCTGACGCCGACGAAGATCTCGGCCCAGTCGTAAGAGATGCCCGTCAGCAACCGCACCAGAACGCCCGCGCCGGCCATCTGCGGCATCAGGTAGGCAAAGTTCACGACCACCGTACCGGCGATGGCCGCTAGCAGGGCGGTCCGCGTCTGCATACGGCTTCGGATGACGTCGCCGAGCGTGTATTTTCCGGTGTTGCGCAGCGGTTCGGCGATTAGGAACAGCACCGTGCAGAACGCCACCAGCGGGCCGAGTGCATAGAAGGCGCCGTCCATGCCATACAGCGCAGTCAGGCCGGTAAATCCCAAAAAGGCTGCGGCGCTGCACCAGTCGCCTGCGAGCGCAAAGCCGTTCTGCGCGGCGGTAAGCTGGCTGTCGGCGGCGTAAAAGTCGGCCCTGGTCGCCGTGTGTTTCGCTGCCCAGTAGGTGATGCCGAGCGTAATCAGGAGAATGGCGGTGAAGATGCTGAGCGTGATGCTCATGTCAATTCCCCCGGCCGCTGATATCCGCCGCGGCGCGCGCCGCCAGCGGGTCGAACTTGTCGGCCGCGACGCGCCCATAGACGATCGCGAGCACCCATGACAGCAGGTAATTGAAGGCGATCAGCACGAAGCCGAGATTGACCGAACCGATGATCCTGGTGCCCATCAGGCCTTTGGCAAACCCGGCAAGGATGGTCAGACCAATATAGCCGACCATAAAAATGATCGTCATCGGCACCAGATAACTGAGCTTTTCGGCGATAAGCGCCTTGACCGAGGCGTGCGCAGCCTCAAGCGATGTCCCGTTGCGAGCCATGAACCATTCCCTCCAGGGTTTTATCGTTCGTATCGCGTCCTTAATGCCTCCGATGCAAGGCATGGGCGATCTGCTTCTCGCATTGCAGCGAATTGGCCAGCCGCGCCGCATGGTGATGCGTTTTGGTGACCCCACGTCTTTACGATCGGTTTGTGAAGTGACAAAATGAATAATAACGATGATTAATATCGTAATCCGCGATAATGGAGCCGGCATGAATCTCGATACCGATTGTCTGCGTTCCTTTCTCGTCGTCGCCGATACCATGAGCTTTTCGCGCGCCGCCGAAAGCGTCGGTCGTTCGCAATCGACCGTCAGCCAGCAGATCGCCAAGCTCGAAACGCAGATCGGCAAGGGCCTGCTGACCCGCCGCAAGGGCAGGGTGCTCGAACTGACCTCCGAGGGCGGCAAGCTCGTGAAATACGCGCGCCGGATCCTGCAGCTCAACGATGAGGCCTATGCCTCGATGTCCGACGATGCGCTGTCGGGCTTCGTCAGGCTCGGTGTGCCGCTCGACTTTTTCGGCCGCGATTTCACGACTTGGCTGGCGCGTTTCAAGAACAGGCATCCGATGGTCGGAATGGAAGTGGAAGCCAATCAGTCGGAGAATTTGCTGAAGCGGAGCGCGCGGGGCGAATTCGATCTGGCGTTCTTCAAACAGGAAACCGGCGCGAAGCTCGGTACCGTGGCGTTGCGGGAACAACTGGTCTGGGTCAGCGGGCCGAACTTTGTGGCGGACGCCGCTGAATCGGTTCCGCTGATCCTGTTTCCCGAAGGATGTGCCTACCGGCGCTGTGCAGTGGCAGCGCTTCAGCACAGCAAGCGATCTTGGCACCTTAGTTTTATCAGCCCAAGCTTCGAATGTCTGAAGTCGGCCGCGCTGGAAGGCTTGGGAATCACCGTGCTCGCGCGCGCACTGGTCGCGCCGCCGCTGCGCGTGGTGCGTCATGGCTTGCGCCTGCCGCAGCTTCCGACCGTCGAGCTGGTTTATTCTCAGGGTCGGCGGAGCAATTCCCGCGTGGTCAGCGAGCTCGCCACTTACCTCGCAGAAAGCCTGACCAACGCCGGACCAGCGCATACCTCTGCCTTTTCGACGTGATCGAAATAGTTCCGCTCGTAACCTGCCACGAATAGTCGGCCAGGCTCACGCGGCCGGCCGCGACTCTACAAAGTGATCGTTTCAGGGACGTTACGAATGAAGAGACAAGAGAGCGTTCCATCCATTCTTGAAACGGACGCCACAGGCGTGACGGCGGCAATCTACTCGGATATTCGGAAGGTACTCGGTACGAGCGTCGTGAATCTCATTTGGCGCAATTTGGCGACGATGCCGGGCGCGCTACAATGGACGTGGTCCACGGTGCGCCCCCTTTATACAGGCTCTGCACCGGTGCATGCCGAAGCGATACGTCGCACGCTTCCGCTGCCGGAGGTGCCCGGTTTTTCTGCGGACACCTTGGCAGCTGCCGGTTTGCAGCGGCCCGACCTGACTGCGATATGCAATGTGCTCGACAGCTATCAATATACAAATGCTCTTGCCCTTGTGGTGCTATCGGCCTTGCTGGCGCTTTTCGAACCGCTGTCCGTCGATCCCTTGCTGCCCTCCGATACAGCGCCGTTGCCGCCGAGTGTGGAATTACCAGCCCTTCCGTCGATGGCGGCGCTACCCCCTGAGGTGGTTCGACTGATTGAAGAGTTGAATCGCTTCGGCGAGGACAGTGAGCCATCCCTGATTGCGAGTATGTATCGACATCTGGCGTACTGGCCGGCTTATTTGGCATTAGTACGAACAATGCTGGTGCCGCTGCAGGTGGACGGGCGGTTAGACGCCCTCACTCGCACTACCCGCGCGCTAGGACGTGCGCATGGTCAGTTGCTTGCGTCACAATTGAAGCCTTGTACGCCGCCCGAGACAGGCAAGGATGCTCTCGCCGCCTGTCGGCTGTTTGTGGAGCATCCGATTGCTCGGATGACCGGACTCTGCGCGATGATCCGACGTGCCACGAATGGATAGTTGGCGCCGCAGAGCGTAGCTCCGCGGTTTGTCGAAGCGCTTCTAACCGGAGAACCAATTAGTCCAATCGATCTATTCGGCCGCAACACGACGCTCCAAGACTTCTAGGACATCTAGTGGATCAGTCCGCCGGTAGTCGACACCTGTGTCGGCAAACAGGATCAAACCGTCCGAGCCAATCACATAAGTTGCCGATAGCGGCAGGGACCATTCGCCGGGCGCGCCGTTCTTGGATGGGATGTCCAGTTTGAACCCCTCGTAAGCTGTGCGCAATGCGTCGGTGAAGGCATAGACCACTCCGAAAGCTCTACCGATCCGCTGTCCGACATCGCTGAGGACTGGAAACGTCAAAGCATTCTTTTCGGCCGTGCTCAGGGAGTCATCCGGCTTCTCAGGGCTGATGGCAACCAGGCTGGCGCCGGCTAGCTGAGGTTCAGAGGGCCGCCGACCGATCGGGCTTACTGCACGGTCTTGCGACGTGGCACAGACGGGGTATTGTCCAACAATCCAAATACGGGGCGCACGAGGCCTTCTAGCAGCTTGCGCTCTGGCCGAACGCGCGCAAGCACGCGAATGCCGAGGAGAATGCCTAGAAGGGATTTGGAGAGATCCTCGGCGGAATGCGCCTTCGTGATGGATCCATTCCTCTGGCCGTTGGAGACGCATCGAAAGAAGAAGCTTTCCACTTCATCGAGGAATGTGGCCACGATCTCGAGAAATTTGCTGTCGTGTGGAG
The DNA here is from genome assembly GCF_020329485.1 of Bradyrhizobium cenepequi. Lineage (GTDB taxonomy): Bacteria > Pseudomonadota > Alphaproteobacteria > Rhizobiales > Xanthobacteraceae > Bradyrhizobium > Bradyrhizobium cenepequi. Next base: position 40,220 of record NZ_JAGKJI010000031.1, on the reverse strand, counting down.
CGCTCTCGATGGCCGAATTCACCAGCATGCACCCGCGACGCTGTTTGTCCGTAAGCGACCGTTTGATGATTTCCTGCAGAAACGCCACGATGGCTTCGCGAGGCGGAAGGCTGGGTTCCAGCCGCCGAATGCGCTCCCGAAACGTCTGATCGAGATACCGATTGAGCGCGCGCTCGTACAGCGAGCGCTTGTCGCCAAAGGCGTTGTAGAGGCTCGCACCCGCGATGTTCATCTCGTCCGCCAGATCGCGCACTGACGTCGCCTCATAGCCGCGCTGCCAGAATCTCTCGATGGCAGCATCCAGCACCGCAGCTTCGTCGAACTCGCGCGGCCTCGCCATTGTCGCATATCTCCTTTCAATCGGCCTCGGCGGCCGTAACATAATTGCATAGCACTCGAAATGGGGGCCTGACAATTGCCAGGCTCCCGCAGGCTACATCCCACAGGGCCGAAGTCCTGATGGAGACGGCGATTCGGGCTTTTATTATAGATCGAACGATCTATAATAAACCAGTCCGGCCTCGACGCATGTAAGAGAACGGTGGCCGAAGGTGAGTGGAGCGATTTGTGACCGTCCAATCGGAGAGCGCGCTGCCCGCGACGTTACGGGCCCAGTGGCCGTATGTGCCGCGTTACGCAAACGTCAATGGCTGGCGCATGCACTACATTGACGAGGGGGAAGGAGACCCCGTCGTCCTGCTCCACGGTAACCCGACTTGGGGATTCCTGTACCGCAACATGATCGGTCCCCTCGTCAATTCGGGGCGCCGCGTGATCGTTCCGGACATGATCGGGTTTGGCCTTTCCGAGAAGCCGACCCGCGAAGCTGCTCATTCTCTGGATGGACACACCGCTAATCTTACAGCGCTCATGCGTCAGCTCGACCTGACCCGGATCACGCTCGTATGCCACGATTGGGGCGGGCCGACAGGGCTATCGTTTGCTATGAGCAATCCTGCTCGCGTTCGTGCGCTCACGATCATGAGCACCTGGGCATGGCCCTTGCCACCGGCCGAATTCCACACGCGCATTTTTCCGTGGCGTATGATGCATGCCCCGCTGGTCGGACCCTATCTTTTGGGAAATCATCGTGCGCTTGCCGGTCGCGGCGTCTACCTCTCGGTAGTCAACCGTGAGCAGTTTGCCCATGCAGCTCAGGGTGCCTACGAGGCCGCGCTGCCAGACCCCGCCACGCGTCTCCTCACCTGGGTTTGGCCACGCTGGATCCCGCTTGATGAGAACGCCCGGGCCTATGAGCGTTTCAGATGGCTTGAGCAGGAACTGTCTCGGTCGAAGTTTCCCACTTTGATCATCTGGGGGCGCGAGGACGAGGTCTTCGACGCTACGACCTTTTCGAACCGCTTCAAGCAATTGCTTCCCCATGCCGAAGGACCACATCTTGTCACCGGCCGCCATTTCCTGCAGGAGGATTCCGGTCCCGAGATCGCGGGGCTGGTCCGCTCCTTTCTGAAACGCCTCGACGGAGGATGAGCGATGACCGAGGTGGCAGTCATTGCGAAGCCGGATCTCCAGGGCAAACGGCTCTCGTTCGCTCTGGCCGAAGATTGCGTGGCGCATTACCCCGAGTTCCGCGACTTCTTCGTCCGAACGTTTGATCTGGACCGAAAGGGGCTCGCAGAACCGGGTTTTGTCCGCGCTCCGTCCGGCATTACCTACGCGCTTGTTTTCATCGGCCGAAGCGGTGAACCCTTCCCATCGGGCGTTGAGATCCATGCCATCGTGGATGCGCTCGAGCCTCTCGACGGGACGATCTTGGACCGGGATCTCTGGTTGATTCTGCGATGGATGATCGGCGGCGTCGGTGCGCCCTGGACGGTCGAGGATTTCGACCGGACGGGACGTTTGTATCGCGTGCCAACGCCCCCGCCGGCCTGATCCCCGTCCTGTCAACCAGCCGGCTACATCGACGCGGGATTGTTTTTGCCATGCAGTCGCCGCGCATCGCTCCCCAGCGAAACGAGGCTTGATTCGTTTTAGATCGTATGCTCTAAAAACAATATCGATCAGTTTCCGATGTCGACCGCGAGCGCCTGTCCGATGAACCTAGCCACGGTTGACGATTCGTCGACGCGCTCGAATTCGGTCAGTTCCGGCTCTTGGCGGACCGCGCAGGGAGTCGTTTGGGGCGGCCTGTCGGCTGCGATTCTTTCGGGCTGGTTCGTCGTAACGCGTTTGGGACTGCGTCACGATCTTCGCGTCTGGGATGTCATCGTGCTGCGTTTCGGTGAGGGTGCGGTTCTGCCGACGCCGGTGCTGCTTGTCGGGCCCTTGCGTCTGCGGTTTCAGGCGTGGTCTCAGGGTATCTCCCTGGCTGTGCTCTGGGGAGCCCCGTTCATTCTCTTGGTCGGACTTGGCTTGCAGGCAACGTCAGCCACGTTGACCTCGTCGGTGACGCCGGCATTAATGCCGGTATTCGCCGGATTCATTGCGTGGACGTTTTTGGCTGAGCGTCCGCGCAGACGGCAGCTATGCGGCTATGGACTGATTGTCGCCGGACTGCTCGCTCTGGTTTACGGCTACGTCTGGGCAGAAGGCCACCTCGACATTGGTGGTGTCGCTGCCCTTGTGACAGCGGCGATCATGTGGGCGCTCTGTGCACTGCGGCTGCGCCGAACCGGCCTTACGTCGCTTCAAGCTGCGGCGCTGATCTGCTTCTGGTCCGCAATCTTTTATCTGCAGCTCTATCTCGGACTCGGCCTTTCGAGCCTGACGCGTGCGTCCGCCGGGGAGTTGCTCTTTCAGCCGGTATATCAGGGCGTCATGATGAGCGTGGTCGCGCTCTTCGCTTTCAATCGCGCCGTTGTCTTGCTCGGGCCGCGAGCCGCGGCCGCCATCAGTGCATTTATGCCGGTCACGGCGACTCTTTTGGCAATACCGGTTCTCGGCGAATGGCCATCATGGCCGACGGCAGCCGCTATCTGCGTCATCGCGCTGGGGGTCGTATTGGCCGCTGCCTCCGCCAATCAGGGTAACAAAAAAGGAGAAAGCCAATGATCCGCTTTTATTTCCACCCGACACCCAATCCGGCAAAGGTCGCGCTGATGCTGGAGGAAACCGGCTTGGCCTATCAGGTGGTCTCGCTCGACACCGGCAAGGGAGAACAGCACAGACCGGAATTTCGCGCCATCAATCCGAACGGCAAGGTGCCCGCCATCGTCGACACGGAGGGCCCAGGCGGAAAAGAAGCCAGGGTCTTCGATTCCAGTGCGATCCTGCTTTACCTCGGCGACAAGACCGGACGACTGATCGGCTCTCCGTCCGACAGGCCGGAACTGTTGTCGTGGCTGTTCTTCATTGCGACGGGCATCGGACCGTTCTCGGGACAGGCCGTGCATTTCCAGCACGCGGCTCCGGAAAAGCTCGCCTACGCTATCAACCGTTACCGTCGCGAAGTCGAACGGCACTATGACGTGCTCGATACCCATTTGAAGGGTCGTGATTTCATCGTCGGGAAAGACTTCTCGATCGCTGATATTTCGGCCTGGGGGTGGTTGGAGCGAGCCCCGCGCGTGTTGCCGGGTGACGCTGCCCCTCTGGCGGCATTCCCAAACCTCGATCGCTGGTATCGTGCGGTCGACGCTCGGCCGGCCGTGGCAAAAGCCCGTGCGGTTGGAAAGGATCACGCCTTCAAAAAGGAAGTGGACGAAGAAACGCGCCGCGCGCTCTTTCCGTCCAACTATCCGAAGGTCGCTCTCTAGGACAGCCGCCCGAATCCTCGAAAAAGATAAAGCAAGCGAGACAACATGAAACTTCAGGGAAAAAGAGCGCTCATCACTGGTGGCTCCAGCGGCATCGGATTTGCGATCGCCGAGGCGATACTGGCAAAAGGTGCGGAAGTCGCGATCACAGGTCGACGGCTGGACGTCCTAGCTGAGGCCGCTAGGCGGCTTCGTCAAGGCGGTCGTCGCGTGGAATCCATTGCCGCAGATGTCAGCACGGAGACAGGGCGGGAAACAACGCTCAAGCTCGCGCTGGAGAAGCTCGGCGGTCTCGATGTCCTCGTCAACAATGCGGGTGGGGTCAGAGCAGGCCGGCTGGAGGACGCCACCGAGGCTGAAATCAGGACCATGATCGAGGTCGACCTGGTTGCCCCCATCTTGCTAACCCGCGCAGCTTTGCCGGCCCTGCGGGCAAGCAAGGATGGCCTGGTTGTCAACGTCACGTCCGGCATCGCGCTTGTCGCGGCGCCATTCTATGCGACCTACGCCGGAGTCAAAGGTGGTTTGGCGAAATTCGGCGAGTCGCTTCGCCGGGAACTGAAGGGCGAAGGCGTCCATGTCATGACGGTGTATCCCGGAGCGACTGATACGCCCATGATGCGTTCGTCGCGCGCGGGTCCCGAACTCGGCTTTACACGCGAGCCGGCGAACGCGGTCGCCGCGGCCGTCATCGAGGGAATGGAGCAGGATGCCTTCGAGGTCATTCGCGGTGGCGAAGCGCGGGCCAAGATGATCGCCTTGAACCGCGAGGATCCCGCAGCCCTCGACAAGCGCTTTCTCGATCTCAAGCCGGCGCTGGCGGAAGCGGTTCGTGACCATTCAGCACTTTAGGCAGGGAATAACATCCCCTCGCGAGGGTACATAATCGCGATAATCGACAAAGGAGTTCGCTGATGACGCGTTTCGCACTCTACGTTGAACTGAAGGCAAAGCCGGGCCGGGAGGAGGATGTCGCGACTTTTCTTGCGAATGCACGCGGCCTCGTCCTGGCGGAGACCGGCACGGTCGTATGGTTTGCCGTGCGCTTCGACACGGCGACCTTCGCGATCTTCGACGCATTCAATGATGAAGCTGGACGGACCGCCCATCTGAACGGTGCAGTTGCCGCGGCGCTGATGGCCAACGCGGCTGATCTGCTCGCCGTAGCCCCGGAGATTCGCCAACCTGCGGTGCTGGCGGACAAGCTGCCCGCCTGACTCTGGCGCTGACGTCAGTGGTTCGCTCGTGGTCCTCGTGCCGCGAGCGGACCAACGGAGGCTAATCGAGATGCTGAAAATCTGGGGCCGCGCCAATTCCATCAACGTCCAGAAAGTGCTCTGGTGCTGTGGCGAGCTCGCCTTGGAATATGAACGGTTCGATGCGGGTAACGAGTTCGTCATTACCAAAACACCGGAATATCGTGAGCTGAATCGAAACGGTCTCGTTCCCACGATCGAGGACGGCGATTTCCTACTCTGGGAATCGAACGTGATCGTCCGCTATCTCGCGCATAAGGCTGGAGACGGCCGCCTCTTTCCGGCAGCGACAAAGACGCGCTTTGATGCGGAACGCTGGATGGATTGGCAGGCAACCGTGTTCTGGCCCGCCTTGCGTCCCCTTTTTATCCAGTTGATCAGGACGCAACCTGCAAACCATGACGCCGCGATTATCTCGCGGGCCGAAGAACTGTCCCTGGCTGCCCTGCGGATACTCGATGCGCGGCTCTCCGACCGCTGCTTTTTGGCAGGCGACAAATTTTCCATGGGTGACATTCCGGCGGCGGTGGCTGTCCACCGTTGGTACGAGCTAGATACTGCTCATCCTAAGCTTCACCACCTGTGCCGTTGGTACGAGCAGATGAAGGAGCGGCGGCCCTTTCAGGAAGTGGTAATGACGCCCTTGAGCTGACGCCACCCTTTCCATCAAGCGATATGACAGTCGACATAAGCCGTGCCGTCGACGGAAACAACGACGTGATCGCCGGCCTTGACCGGATGCAGGCCAAGGGGCGTTCCTGCGAGTACCAGATCGCCCGGCTTCAGGGCCTCGCCAAAGCGATCAAGATCGCTCCGCAACCAGTCGAGGGCCTCGGTCGCGCCGCCCGGCATGGCCCATAAGGCGCCAGTATCGATGGTCGTTCCATTGATGGAAACCGATAAGGTCTTTGCACCCCGCCAATGGTCAGGCGGCATCGTTTCACTATTCCGCGTGACGACGGCGCCGGCATTGATCCCGTTGTTGGCAATGAGTTCGGCGAGCGTCTTCTTCGGCGCACGAAAGACGAATTGATGCAATTCAATCACGGGAAAGGCGGCAACGATGTTGGCGTTGTCGCCAATCCGAAGGGCCATCTCGCCTTCGATCGCGAGATTGGCGTAGGCGGCATGCCGAAGCGTGCAGCCGGGTTCATGGATTTCGCTCCGAAACAGGCGCGCATGGATGGGGCCGCTCATCCCGAACTGCTTGACCACACCGGGCCCGATACAACCGACTTTATATCCAGCTACTGCGTCGCCGGCAGCGCAACGAAGGCGGGCGACCTCCATTTGGACCGCGTAGGCCTCTTCGAGCGTCAATAACAGCTTCGGATCGGCAAACGCACCACCCGGCGTGGCCCACTGGTAATCGCGCCATTGGCGCAGCGCGAGCGCCTGCAGGGAGTTCGACAGAGCCATGGCGGGTGTCGTCATGGTTCAGACCAGCCGATATCGCGCGACCACATCGTTCTTCCAGGCGAGCCCGTTGCCGGGGCGGTCCGGAACGATGGCCGCACCGTTTTTGATATGCAGCGGCTCCTGCAGGATCGGAGCCGCCCAGTCGACATATTCTAGCCAATGGCGGCCCGGCGTCGCCGCCATGAGATGCGCGCTCACTTCAGGAAACAAATGAGATGAAACCTCGCGGTAATAGGCGGCGGCGAGCCCTGCGGCGCGCTGCCAGCCCGTGACGCCGCCAATGCGGTCCAGATCCAGCATGACATAGTCGGAAGCGCTTGCTTCCAGCGCCGCCACCATGGGGGGTAGGCCAGTGAAGTTTTCGCCGATCTGGATTGGCGTTCGTGCCGCCTGGGCTATCAGGGCCATGTGCCGATAATCATCATGCCGGATCGGCTCTTCGATCCAGTAGATCCCCTCATTGTCGAGCGCCATCGCATATTGCATGGCGTCCGAAAAGGTCAGCGCCTGATTGAAATCGACCATCAACCGCACAGAATCCGGCAGCCGGTGCCGCACCGCTCGGACAGTCGCCAAATCATGCTCCAAATGGCTTCGGCCGAGCCGCAACTTTACGGCTCCGAAACCGCCCGCCAGGAGGGCTTCAGCTTCGTCCGCTGCGGCTTCCGGCGGCATCAGCCCCAATCCGTTGCTGTTGTAGGCAGGGATCGGCTGAAGGTTCGCGCCGAGATACACCGCCAGCGGCATACCCACTGATTTGGCACGAGCATCCCACACTGCTGTGTCCACCGACGACGCCACCATGGCCAGCGGGCCGGCGACGCCAGGAAGCCGGAAATAACGGGAAACCGCTTGCGCCAGGTCCAGCGGGACCAAAGGCTTGCCGGCCAGTTGTTCACCGAGCTCGGCCACGATGGGTACCAGCGAACGCGCAATTGATGGCTGATAACAAAAGGCATAAGCGCGGCCTTCGATGCCATCCTCAGTCAGGAGGTCAACCAAGAGCAGGCAAGCCTCCTCGATGCTCTTGGCGCTCGTGCCAAGCGGCCGGTTCATCGGTAGCTTGACCGCGGTCGCCGCGAGCGAACGGAGCACGGGCATCTCAGAGTGTGTCATCGGCTTCCCCGTCAATACGGCCAACAAGGCACCCTGCTGTGATCCTCGGAGGAAACAGGGCTGATTATTGATCGATCGATCTAGAATGCCGCGCTCCGATCCGTTGGTCAACAGCGGGTTGATTGCCGTCGCAGGCCAGGGCTGGCCGTTCAAGCTACCGCCTGAAACAGCAATTTCAGATGGTTGCACGTCCGCGATTTGAACCTGCAATCGCAGCTGGGCGGGTTCTGACCAGGGACACGGCCCGCCCAACCCTACGATCCCAGTACCGAATATTGCGCTCGCTTTCGATTTTCCGCGACAGAAGTCGCTTTCGCCCGACTGGTAGGCCGAGGTCTTTCAACATTCCCCTGTATGAGCGTAAAGCTCCGCTCGCCCCAAGGCTCACGAACTGCCTAAGCGTAAGATTGGATCAGATATCGTAGGTTTGGTTGGTGTGTGGAAAGGCGGTAGCGCTCCCCCGCTACCAAATCCGCGATTTTCCACGCCAAACTACGATCTTTTGCGATTTTGTACTCCTGACGGTACCGGTCAGAGCGCGCCGGACATGCGGGATCGGCACGTTCTGGCGCAAAGCGGACGATGACCGAATGACAATCAGGCCTTCGCCGCTGATGCGGCCTACTCTATCCATTTCACCACCTGTTGTGGCGAAATCGGGTGAAAGTGGATGAACGGCGCGTTTGGTCCCAGCGCATTCTCGACGGCCGAGATCACACAGGCCGCAGTTGGAATTGTGCCGCCTTCGCCGGCGCCTTTGACGCCGATCGGATTGCGCGGCGACGGTGTCTCCAAGTGATGGATTTCGATTGGCGGCATCTCGGAGGCCAACGGTAGAAAGTAGTCAGCGTAAGTGGTCGTCAGAGGCTGGCCGGCTTCGTCATAGATCATGCGTTCAAACAGAGCGTTGCCGATCCCGTGCACCACCCCGCCACGAATTTGGCCATCGACAATGAGCGGATTGATCAGCTTGCCGCAGTCGTGAACCACGACGTAGCGGACAACTCGCACATCACCGGTCTCAGGTCGATCTCGACCTCGCAGGCATTTGCGCCGTAGGCAAAGGTCAGCGCGGTGGAGTTGAAGTAGGCAGTCGCGGCGAGGTCGGGTTCCATGCCGCCAGGCAAGCTCATTCCGACATTTCCGGCCAGCGTTCGTGAGATTTCCGACAGGCTGACATTCATTCCCCGAACACCTTTGACGTACACCGCGCCGCATTCGAGTTCGAGATCTTGCTCGCCAACTTCCAGCTTGTGGGAGGCAAAGGCGATCGCCTTGGCTCGAACCTTCTGTGCAGCCAGTTCAACGGTCCAAAGGTACTTGGTCGGTTCCGAACAAGTCGTACGCACAAGTCGATACTCGGAACGCGGCGCGCCGATGATCTGCCGTCTCGGAGCAAGCCAGAATGGCCGCCGAACGCATCAACCGCGTAGCGTCCGTGATGTCGGCGTGGCTTTCGTCGATGCCGCCGATCTCTTTGGTTAGCCACGCGAGCTCGATGCGATGCGCGGCATCGTGGAAGCCGGGGTTCTCCCAAACCTTGTCGGCCAGTTCCTGCATCATGGCAGCCAACCAATCCGAGCCTGAAAGAGATCGCGAAATTCCTGGACAGCAGGGAGTGGAAAGAAGAACAGCTCTATGTCATGGGATTCTAGTCCAGCCGTCTTGAGCGCGGCTGAGACCTTCGGAGCTACTGCTGCAAGCTGCTCTTTCGCCAGTGCTCTAAATGCATCCTCGGCACCCTGATCACCAGCAGCACTGACCTTCTGGAAGCCGTCAAAATCGAAGCCGATCAGGCAGGTGATGACATCCTTACGTTCGTTGTATTCTTCCTCGTGGGGGTCCAAATATCGCAGCAACGCTTCTTTGCCGTCAGTTCCTAATCCTGTGAAATCGATGTTTCGCTGAACAAGCTGGAGTTCGTGGCCCAGCTCGTCCGGCTCCAAGGATTTTGCGATCGATGTCGTGGCAGCGGTGATAGCTGCACCGACATCGCCATACATTTTCGACTCGCCCCAATAAAGGAAGAGCCGCGCGGTCTCCGGACAGTAGCGAACATGGATTCCGTCCGCACCGTGTACAGGCATCTGAGGATTGGTTTTCAAGGTCATCTTCGCGATGAACTGCGGTGCGCCTAATATCCACTCGGTAAGCAGATAGAGTAGCAGTTCGCCAGCTTCGCCATTTCGATTTGTCGCTTTGTGCGCCTTGATGAAAAGCTTGGCGGCCGCGTCATTGAGTTGGGTAGTTTTGATCAGAAAGTCCTCAAACGGCAGGGTCGACTGGAGCGCCCTTACTGCGTCGATTTCCTTCCGCGTGAGCGCAAATGGCGTCAAATGAAGCCATGCCAACTCCACCAGTTCATGGACAGTGGTCTTGCCCTGTCGGAAGGCGGGGAAATGCAGGCGAAGGGTGACGCCCGCACACTCGCACGTCACCTTGTGCTGTAATTCCCTTATCCTCGGTCCTAGTTTCGAATAGTCACGGCGAAGCGCTGCTAGGACTGCGTCCAAGTCAGGACTTTCGGTTTGATCTACACTCTGCTGGCTCAACTCACCCCCGGTCGATCTTGCCCCACAAGTTTAGCGCGAGGAAATGCTAATGTAAGTAGAAAATCCCCCGGTGCGCCAATCTAGAATCGCAGGTCTTGATCTTTCTCAAACCGCACGGCTGCTTTCTAACGAAAAGCCGATGTGAATGAATCTGGCGCTCCATTGGCCAACTCGATCCTTATCCTCCTCACCCTCCTCTTCGTCCTGTCCATCCGGCCGTATTGGACAAAAGAACGGCGCATCGTGCGGGGCATCGCCTGGCCATGATCGGCTCAGGTCATGTCGGCGGAATCAGTGTGACGGATCTAGGCGACTATGCGCGCAACGCTGCACAACGATTCCTGCGGCGTCGCAGTGGCGGCGTCATCAAGACGATTGAAGGCGGATGCGACCTCGAATGCGGCGATCGGTGGTCGGCGAACACGAACCTCGACAGTTTCCCGAACGCCTATGTCCAGCCTTAACTGACGACCGCGGCTGTTACCGGCACCCGCATCCTCTACTAGAGGTGCTCGGCCGCGAGCTCTCGATAAGAATTGCGTTCGGCAGGAGATGACCGATTCGCGATGCATCGCCTTCCATGCCTGCGACAAATTTACGTCCCGCTTCGATCACGTTTGCTTCCGCGTTGCTTCCGTGGGACATCGCCGAGACCTGCAAGATGTTGGCGCTCTTGCAAAGCTCTGATTTTAAAGGGGAAATGGCGCACCCGACACGATTCGAACGTGTGACCTTTGCCTTCGGAGCGCAACGGTCGATCTAAGCGGCCAATCGAGGGATTGCCCGTTCCATCAATCGCAAGAACCGGGTGTTGCGTGTCCCCGCAACCAACTGAAAGGTCGCCGGGTGCAATAAATCCAGCCTCGGGGAGCCAACCGCAGAATAACCCCGGCTACGCCAGAAACGAACGGGCACAATCGTCTACGAACAGGATCAATAATCTAGGCCTTTCAACGTTAGACTCGGCGAGAACGGGTTCGCTCGGGCCGCCGATCGCTCCGCATTGCGCCGCCGCCAGTGGAGCGCGGACATATTTCTCGACCGATTGAATTGATGCTCTCGACGCTGGAGACGATCATGCCCCTGATGCGACAACGACGCGGATAAGACCATCGTCGTCCATGAAGCCCCGTCTATCGGTATGCAAGGGCCATTGATCATGGCGTGCGCAGTCTCTTCCGACCGTTTTCCATAGCCCTGAATGAAACACAGGCCCCGGCTTGCGGCGGGCAAGTTCAACCCTAGCTAGAGGCATTATAAATTATTGTTGTTGCGAAGGAATTTCTGAGTTTCTAACTGTTTCGCGAGCAGTGGGCGCCCTGATCAAGAGGCGGGCTGGAGGGGCGGCATGACCGGGTCAAGAACCATACAGCGCGTCGGCCAGCAGGACCGACCAGTGTCATGGCCCAAGGGCGAATGGAGACAACGCGACCGGGGACGCGGCAGCATTGTGCGTCATGGGGGGAGAAAGCCCTGATGAAGGAAGGGCTCGATCCACGGTTCGCCCTGTATTTGTCCTATCGCGCCGTTCTCATCGATTACGCCTCGTACCTGCTCGGCTCTCGCGAGGGCGCCGAGGACCTGGTCCAGGAAGCATTCATCAAATTCATCCCGTCAGGCGGCAGTAGGACACCAACAGCCCGTCCACGATCCTATCTGTTCCGGATCGTGCACAATCTGGCCGTCGACGTGCTGCGGCGGAAGCGGCTGGAAAATCTGCGAAGCGCCCACAACGCGCCGGTCTGGGCCGGCTCACAGGCCGCAGCCACGCCTGAGGAAACGGTTCTTTATCATGAGAGCGAGCGCCGAGCCATGGACATCATCGCCGGGCTGCCGGAGAAACAGCGCGTTGCGTTGGAAATGCATAGGTTCGGCGGATACTCGGTCGAAGAGGTGGCTGCCCACCTCGGAGTTTCTGTTCCGACCGTCTACCGTCTCATCCAAGCGGCCGTAGCAACCGTCACGATCCGGCTCGAACAGGACTCGGGCGGCCGAGAATAGTCTCGTAAAAGAAACATGTGAAGCCCGCGACTTCGTTCGGGTTGACGGATTGGTTTCGTTCATTGGTAGACGACACAGCACCGCAACAGGGAAGATTGGAACGTTGGCTGCGAAACACGATAGGGAGCATCGGCTGCTCGAGCAGGCGACAGGTTGGATTCTGCGACTGGAACGCGCACCTCAGGGCTCTGCGCTGTTCGATGAATTCAAAGCCTGGCTTGCGGCTTGCGAGCAGAACCGGAGCGCGTGGGAGCGCGCCAACAAGACATGGACCATGCTCGGGGCGGTCAAACCGGCCTACGATCAGAAAGTCTGGGGAGACGCCGATCCGCACTTGAAACCGCGCGTAGCGCACACACCCGCACCCGGCTTCTCCCGACGCTCCGGGGCGGCGCGTAAACCATATCGTCGACCAGTCGAGATTGCTGTCGCCGCGGTTGTCGCGGCATGCCTGCTGTGGATTGCAGCTCCGGCAATCCTCATTGCTATCCGCGCCGACTATCGTACCGCCGCCGGCCACACCGAACCTATTTGGATGGCCGATGGCTCCGTCGTCGAGCTCGGCGGAGCCAGTGCGATCAAGGCCGATATCGGAACAACAGAGCGCCGCGTTACGCTGCTGGCAGGTGAAGTCTTCTTCGATGTCGCGACCGACACCAGGCGGCCGTTCGTCGTCGATGCGCAGGGCGTCGAGATCAAGGTGCATGGCACCGCCTTCAATATCCAGGCCTCATCGACAAGCACGAAAGTTGCGCTGCTACGCGGCTCGATCGAAGCCAGGCCCGCTGGGAAGGACAAGCCATCCGACGTTCTCAAGCCCGGTCAAATGGTCGTGGTCGACCACGTGACAGGTAACGTAAGCATCGAGTCGGTATCGCTTGAGGAAATCGGATCCTGGCGTGAAGGAAAGGTCTTTCTGTCCAACGCCACCGTGGAATCCGCCATCGAATTGATCCAGCGCTACTCCTCGGCCTCGATTTTGCTTCCCGACAGAAGCCTTGCGGGCCGCAAGGTGAGCGGGTTGTTCGATCTGCGCGATCCTGATCGCGCGCTCGCTGGGCTCGTCGAGCCCTTCGGCGGCAAGGTCCGGGCCCTCACCCCGTTCGTGCGGATCGTGTCGCGTCTGTAATTGGTTCGCTCGCAAATCTTATAATTCCTCCAAAACGAGCGCTGCCGTGAGAATCTTGCGGCAGCTCTACGTCTTTGCGGTCGGAAGTGCATGCCTACGGAGTGGCTGCGCAATGACAAGTGAAGACGAGCGAGTTGATGAATACTGGGGGCGTAACAAATAGAATTGGAGCGGTAACACAAAGTAGGTCGAAGCGCGCGACTATCCGATTGCTCCGGAATGCTGGCGTCTGCGCGCTGTCTGCCGGGCCGGTATTATACGCGCACCTTGCTTTCGCTCAGACCGTGCAAACGCGAGGTGCGATCGCTCCGGCAGCGCGTCAGTTCAACATTCCGGCTCAGCCGCTGACGAATGCGCTCAGCCAGTTCGGCCGCCAGTCCGGACTTCAGGTCGCATTTCCCTCCGAAGCGTCGCAGGGTGTGCGGTCCAACTCCGTCATTGGTAGCTTCACGCCGCAACAGGCGCTCGAGCGGCTTCTTCGTGGAACCGGCGTCAGCTACCGCATCACTTCGCAAGGAACGGCTGTCGTTGGCGGGCGACCCTCAGCCGACGCGTCAGACGCTGCCAGCCGGCCGGCGGCCGACGGTTCTCTTGTTCTCGATCCCATCAATGTGACCGCCAATCGCTCTACGACGAACGGCGATACGCCCTATGAGACCCCCGGATCGGTTTCGCACGTCTCGCGCGAGCAACTCGATCGCCTGCCGCCGGCGTCGGCCGGCGACGTGTTCATCGATACGCCCGGCGTGATCTCGGCGGGCAATCATGTCGGCACGTCGATCAATCCCAATATCCGGGGCCTGCAAGGCATGGGCCGCGTGGGCACGACGATTGACGGTGCGCGCCAGAACACGAGCTCCTATCGTGGCTATATCGGAAACCGCGACGAGACCTATGTCGATCCCGATCTGATCGGCGGTGTCGACATTTCCAAGGGACCGAGCAGCGGAGTGGGGGTTGGGAGCATCGGTGGCAACGTCAATTTCCGCACCCTCGAAGCCGGCGACATCGTCAAGGACGGCCAGACATTTGGTACGCGCGTCAAAGGCAGCCTCGTCACCAACGGGGTAGCGGAGCAGTCGCCAAGTTTCCTGCCCAACAATGCTGTCAACACGACAGCCAATGGCCGGCCATCCTTTTTCAACGGCGACACATATTCGGGCAGTGCGGCCGTCGCCGCGATCAAGGAGAACTACGAATTCATTGTCGCCTATTCCAAGCACGTGCAAGGCAACTACTTCGCTGGAACAAAAGTCCCTGATGGAATCACATTCCGTCCTGCAAACGCGGTTACGACGACCGCAAATGCCAATTCGCTCGTAAAGCCTGGCCAGGAGGTCTTCAACACCTCCGAAAACACGGATTCGTTTCTTGCAAAAGGAAAGGTGAAGTGGGGCGACGGCCAGTCGCTTGAACTCGGCTATCTCTCCTACAACTCCCATTACGGTGAGATTGATGAGCTGAGCTATCAGGCTGCGATAGTGTCGGGAATTTTGCCCTACGGACAATTCCCGCTCTCCGAGACCCATGTCGATACTTACACGGCCAAATATAAGTATGAGCCGTCGGACGATCCGTATGTGAAAATGCGGGCCAACCTCTGGCTGACCGATCTTGCGTCGCAACGCCATGGCCTGCTTCCTGGTCCCTACGGCGACACTACGCTCGGCGGAGATGTCGGCAACACCTCCGTGTTCACCACGCCGCTCGGTCAGCTCACCTGGGACAACGGCGTTGAATTCACGCGTGAGCATGCTACGGCCGAGCAGTTTCCGAGTTCGGTGTCGGGCTCGGAGGGCTGGGAAACCTACGGCCCTTCGGGCGTGCGACTGATGACGGGGACATTCAGCAACGCAAGCCTCAAGCCGATCGACTGGCTGACGCTCTCCGCAGGGCTGCGCTATGACCATTACAATTCCAACGGCGAAGGATACCTCACCAAGTTTCCTGATCGGTCTGGCGGGCGTTTTAGTTCCAATGCCGGTGTCGTTATATCGCCCATCGAGGGAATCCAGTTCTACGGCCAGTACAAGGAAGGCTACCGCCCTCCGAGCCTCCGTGAAACGCACTGGCACTATCAGGGACTGCTCTGGAACAATCCGGATTTACAGCCCGAGATCGCCAAGGATTACGAAGCCGGCCTGAATATCCTGCGTAACAGCGTTCTCCAATCCGGCGACAAGCTTCGCGTCAAGCTCGCCTATTTCGACAATCACTATGATGACTATATCGTCCGCTACCAGACCGGCAGTGGATCAACCGGGTCGGCTGCGGACCATAAATACGTATGGTACAATATCAATGGCGCCAACTTCCGCGGCTTCGAAATATCCGGAAACTATGACTCGGGCGCGTTTTTCCTCGAGGGCGCCTTCACCAAATACACCAAGATTGAATATTGCGAGACTCCAGCAAGCTGCGCGCCGCCGACGGCACAGTTTGATTTGGCGAGCCCGACGGGCGCACTGAAAAACGATTACGCTGCGAATTATGTCCCGCCGAATTATGCTGGCAGCGTGACGGCCGGCATCCGGTTGTTCGATCAGAAGCTGACGTTGGGCGGACGGGTCCAGTTCTCATCGGCGCGCTCGGGCAGCGTCTGGCCGCCAACCAGCGGCAATACATTCACTTGGCCCTCATATCAGGTGTATGACCTCTTCGGCATCTACAAGATCGACGACGACTCGACGATCAATTTCAGCATCGAGAATCTAACGGACCAATATTATTTCGGCGCGCTCACCTCGATCGCCGTCCCATCGCCCGGCCGAACCGCCCGGATCAGCTACACGACGACGTTGAATGAAACGACACCCCTCGTTCGTCATCTTCCCAACGTGAGATTCGGAAATGCCTCGGACGGTGCTCCGGGGAGCGACTGGACCGGTCTTTATCTCGGTGGCCACCTCGGTTACGGCGTGGCCAGCACCAAGGGCATCACGACGGCCGGCGATGGAACGCCCGGAGCTATCCCGGCGACGGAGTCGGCTGAGCTGAGCTTCCGCGATCTGACGAGAGGCTTCCAGGGCGGGTTCAACTATCAGTTCTCGAACCGCCTGGTGATCGGTGTCGAGGGAGATTATTCCTGGACCAAGTTCAGGAAGACGCAGGACGCCATTGCAACGGAAGCCTCCAAGCTCACGGCGGGCAGCTTCCTGCAGGCCAAGACCGACTACCAGTTCGACTGGACGGCGTCGCTGCGCGCCCGCGCCGGCTACGCTTTCAATCGCGTGTTTGTTTATGCGATGGGCGGTCTGACGTTCCTGAACGAAAGCGAAGTTCGCAGTCAGTATCGGGCCGTCAGTGGAAGCGTGCCTAGCACTCAACTCAACTTTCGCGAAGAGGCCTCCGTGACACGTAGCGGATGGACGTTCGGCGGGGGATTCGAATATGCGCTGACCAATAACTGGTCTCTTAGAGGAGAGTATTCTTACGATCATTTCGGAGATAGGGAGTTTCTCTTCCCGAATGCGACCGCCGGCGTGACGCTGCCGTACGCGGTGCAGACACAAATCTGCGCAGTTTACTTTCCTCCGTCCCGCGGCGGCGGATGTCGTCTCTATCGCACCCAGACAGTCACAGTTCCTGGCTCGTCCCAGACGACGAACGGTCGCAGGGCGGAAAACGATCTTGATTTTCATGCGATCAAGATCGGCGTGAACTATCGCTTCTAATTCAAGGGGGCAGCACTTTCACCGCGAGATCGACGCGCCTTACGACAAGTCCGAGGCGGATGCCTGGTCCGCGCCGGCCCGGACGGCGACTGCATCGCTCGACTCCAAGTTTCCCCACCGCTCGACGTGGGGTCCGAGGTTCGTCAGCAAGACGAACGTTTGAGCAAGAGAAGAGGTAAAGATGACTTCCACCATCAACCTTACATCGGCCAGCAGCGATCTTTTGGGATATCTTACTGGTGCCTGGGAAAACGACTTCAACTACAATGACAACGGTGCTTTCTATCCGACCTCCTCACCCTACTCGGAATGGGCGGCGGGCAATAGCGGAGTTTCGGCCGACTCGGGAGTGATCCTGCATGGCTTGGGGTTCACTTACTCGCCTCCCGGCGGATTCAGCGGCACCATCACCGAACTCGACTTTGGCCACGGTCTTACTGGCAGTAGCAGTTCTGGTTTCGGATTGACCACGCCTGAACTGTCGATCGAACTCGGCGGCTCCGGCGGCACGAGCCCGGATACGACCTTCAATCAGGCAATCTATGTGCTCTCCCATGGCGGGAGTGTTTATGGCCAAACCGAGTTCGGTCAGCCCTTTGCCGGGCTGGTCGATTATCTCGGCGAGACGGGCACCACCCAGAACGGCACCTCCGGCGACGACTACCTGTACAGCTTCTATGGAAACGACGCGCTCTCCGGAAACGGTGGAAGCTCGGACTTCGACACGTTCAAGTGGGACCATAGCCTCTACGATTCCAGCCACGGTTTCGGAAACGACACGATCGCTGACTTCGTTCAGGGCAACGATCTCATCGATTTCAAGAACTATGGCTGGTCCGACTACAGCCAGTTCATCAGCGACAGCCATGTGAGCGTCGCAGGCAACACCATCACCTACACCGATCCGACCAACGTGAGCCTGCACAGCACGGTCACGGTCGACGGCGTCTCGAGCCTGTCTGCGTCCGACTTCGCCTTCGTCTGATGGCACCACGAGCGCCACGAACAATGAAGCAGACGCCGCCGCAGCCTTTGGCTGCGGCGGCTGTTTCCGGTTTCAAACAAGGCGCCGTCGCCCTGGCGCTGGTCAGCGGGGTCATCAACATCCTCGGCCTGACTGCACCGCTTTTCATGCTGCAGGTTTACGACCGCGTGCTGGCGAGCCGCAGCATCCCGACCCTGCTGGGGTTCTCCGTTCTGGCGATGATCGCCTACGGTTTTCAATTGCTTCTCGAAATCATTCGGTCGCGCGTGCTGCTGCGCGCCGGTGAATTTTTCGATCATGAGCTTTCCCGCGGTGTCCATGAGGCAGTCATCCGGCTTCCTTTGCAGACGCGTGCGCCGGGTGATGGTCTCCAGGCCCTGCGCGACCTCGACAACGTTCGCAGCTTTCTGTCCGGCCAGGGGCCGGCCGCCTTGTTCGATCTGCCGTGGGCGCCGCTCTATCTAGCCATCTGCTTCGGCCTGCACGTATGGATCGGCCTCACCGCGCTGGCAGGGGCCGCCATTCTGACGGCCCTGACTATCCTCACCCACAAGTTGTCGTCGGCTCCCGTCCGGGAGACAATCCAATACGGCATGGAGCGCAACGCGATCCTGGACAGCTCGCGCCGCAATGCGGAGGTAATCCGTGCATTAGGGCTCGGTGAACGAAGCGCAGACCGATGGATCGCGGCCAACAGGAAATATCTGGCCGCGAATAGAAAGGCTGGAGACGTCGGCAATGCGCTCGGCAGCACCGCGCGCGTGTTTCGGATCATGGTGCAATCGGCGGTCCTTGGCGTCGGTGGGTATCTCGTCATTCAACAAAGTGCCACGGGCGGCGTCATGGTCGCCAGTTCCGTCATCTTGGGGCGCGCCCTCGCGCCTGTCGATCTCGCGGTCGCCATCTGGCGGTCCCTTTTGATGGCTCGGCAAAGTTGGGCGCGCCTACGGGATCTCTTGTCGTTCGTCGCACCTCAAGCAAAGATGACCCCGCTGCCGAAGCCGGAGGCGAATCTCACCGCTGAGGGGGTCGGCATCGTGGCGCCGGGCCAGACGAAACCAACGGTCGTCGAGGTCAATTTCGGTATCCACGCCGGCAGCGCGCTCGGTATCATCGGTCCCAGCGGCAGTGGCAAGTCGACCCTGACCCGCGTTCTCGTCGGGGCCTGGCATCCCGCCCACGGCACGGTGCGCCTTGACGGCGCCTCGCTCGAGCAATGGGACAACGAAAGTCTTGGCCGCCATATCGGCTACCTGCCGCAGGATGTCGAGCTGTTCGACGGGACAATCGCTGAGAACATCGCGCGTTTCGATCCCTCTGCGAATCCCGACGATGTCGTGAAGGCGGCGAAGGCGGCCGGCGTCCATCATCTCATTCTTCGTTTCGACAATGGATACGACACGCCAACCGGCGAGGGGGGATCGGCCCTTTCCGCGGGACAGCGTCAACGCATTGGCCTCGCACGGGCGCTTTTTGACGATCCGTTCCTCGTGGTGCTCGATGAGCCCAATTCCAATCTCGACACCGAAGGAGAGGACACTGTCATTCAGGCGATCGCCGCCGTGCGTGCGCGCAAAGGAATAGCAATCGTCGTCGCACACCGGCCGAGTGTGCTCGGCGTTGTCGATCTTGTTCTGATGATGGAAAACGGTCGCGCAAGAGCTTTCGGCCCGCGCGACGAGATCCTGTCGCGGATGATGAGGCCGACTTCTGTCCAGCCTGGGCCGAAAAGCTCACCCGCGGATCAGAGTGGGACACATTCGCTCGGACCGCTTCAGGTTGTAACGGCGCCCGGCGACACGTCTCCGGCCCAAAGAGAGGGAGGCGATGTTTAACGCCGATGCTGACGCCGTGGTCCGCTCCGTCCGGCACCACCTCATTCTCGGCGTTCTCGCTGTGCTTGCATTCGCCCCCTGCGTCGGCGGATGGTCGACTGCGACAGAATTGGCTGGCGCCGTGGTCGCCGACGGCACCTTCGTCGTCGAGTCCTATGTGAAAATGGTCCAACATCCGACCGGTGGTGTGGTCGGCGAATTGTTGGTTCGCGAGGGTCAGCTGGTTAAAGCAGGCGATGTGCTGATCCGCCTCGACGCTACCCAGGTTCGTGCAAACCTCGCCATCGTCAGCAAGCGCCTCAACGAACTGGCCGCGCGCGAAGCTCGGCTTGAGGCCGAGCGCGACGACAAGGACACGATCACGTTTCCGCCCCTTCTCACGGAGCATGCGAACGACCGCGAAGTCGCGCGCGCGATGCAAAGCGAACAGAATCTGTTTCGGTCACGGCACGATACGCGGATTAGCAAGAAGGCCCAGCTCGGGGAGCGCATCAAGGAGTACGAGCACCAAATTTCCGGTCTGAAAGACCAGCAGGAAGCGTTTGAGCATGGGATACGAGTTCGCGAGCGGGAGTTGCTGGATCTGCGCGACCTGCTGGCAAAAGGCGTCACGTCCGTCCAGCGGATTAATGAACTGGAACGTGACAAGGCGACACTCGACGCTTATCGCGGCCAGGTCGTCGCGGGGCAGGCGCAGGCGGCGGGCAGTATCGCCGAAGCAAGATTGCAGAGTTTGCAGGTCGATCAAGACTTGAAGACCGAGGTCACCGGTGACCTGCGCGATACGCAGGCGCAGATTGGTGAATTTTCCGAACGCAGGATTGCCGCCGAGGATCAGTTGCGGCGCATCGACATGATCTCGCCCCAGGATGGCTGGGTGCACAACCTGTCGGCTCACACTGTCGGCGGGGTCATCGCTCCACGCGAAACAGTGATGGAGATCGTTCCCGACGAAGACCGCCTGACGCTGGAGGCGCATATCTCGCCAAAGGATATCCACGAGGTCCATCTCGGGCAGGATGCAATCCTGCGTCTGACCGCCTTCAACCTGCGCACGACGCCTGAGCTCGACGGGACAGTGAGCCGTGTCGCTGCGGACCTCACGCAGGACCAACGTACGGGCACATCCTTCTATGTCATCAGGATCACCATTCCTCCGGAACAGTTCGCTCGGATTGCCAAATTGAAACTCGTTCCGGGAATGCCCGCCGAAGCGTTCATCCAGACCGGCGACCGCACGGCGCTCTCTTATCTTGTCAAGCCACTTTCAGATCAGATCAACCGTGCTTTCAGGGAACACTAGCGAGAATGACTACAATCGAAATTGAAGAGCATTTTGAAACAAGCCGAGTCAGACGCCTGAAAGCTGCAACGAACGGGCAGCACGATCGTCTTGACGAATCCATCATGGAAGAAAATCCGTTCGCGAACCGAGAGCGCTACAGTCTCTTGGTGAAGGTGCAGTATCAATTCCACCGAGACGTCGATGCGCTCTATTTTAGTCCCAAGCTCAGTCGACTACTGCCCGGCCTCGCGGGTCTTCGCCGGTTCGGGTTGATCGAGCAGGATCTAGGCGACCTCGGCGTCGTGCCGGCTACCACCAGTGATGAACCTGAATTCCGTCGCGATGACGCTGACGTTGACCTGCCGACCGCACTCGGCTGGCTCTACGTCGCAGAAGGCTCAAACCTTGGCGCGGCATTCCTGCTCAAGGCGGCGGGGAAACTTGGACTTTCTGAGTCCTTCGGCGCGCGTCATCTGGCGGCTGCTCCGGAGGGGCCCGGCCGACATTGGAAAACGTTTACAGCGGCGCTTGATGCGGTGAACCTTTCTGATGCCGAGGAAGAACGTGTCATCCCTGGAGCACACGCGGCCTTTTCGCGTGTTCAGGAACTGGTGACCGGTCTGCTAGCCCAGCCAGCGGCAACCAACGGCACCCGACTATCGACGAGCTAACGTGATGATAATACTTTCCGAATTGGTGTTCAGCGCACTATTCATGATGTTCGTGACCACTTGCACACTAATCGCATTTCTGCCCATGGAAGCGCATCTTCGGGCCATGCATGTGATTGTTGCGCTCTTCGACAAGCTTGTCTTCAGGAGCTTTCCTCGCTGCGAGGATGGGCAAACTGCCAGCCAGCAAGAACTGATCGATTCAGTACGTGGCCAGCCAGCGGTGCGCCTCGCATCGTGAGCGGTCGCTGACGCACAAGCCGGAGAAGGGATGTGAGTTGTCGAACGCCCCGCAACTAAACCATGTGTGGACGATTGGAAGGACATAGCATGACACTGTTGGACAGACGGGGTTGGGCGATCATGCCGTTTATGCTGATTGTCGTGTTCGGCTTCGGAATCCCCTTTGGGATGGCACAGCAACCGGCGACGTCGTCCGATGCCGGTATTGTCGCGCCGGTCGATCGTTCAGCGTCGGGTGGGTTTACAGAGACTGGACCGTCTCCCGTCGGGACCACGGCAACCGATTATCTCTCGCGGCCGTCACGTAGCCTGGACTCGGAGCGCCGGGCCGGCCTGCCGCATGATTTGTCGCCCTGGGGCATGTTCATGGCGGCCGACTGGGTGGTGAAGGCGGTGATGATCGGGCTTGCCTTCGCCTCGCTCGTGACCTGGACCGTATGTCTCGCCAAGACTGTCGAGGTTGTCTGCGCCCGCGCCAGGGCGAAGCGGGCAACTCGGGTCATTGCGTCATCGGAGAGCCTTGCAGACGCCGATCGCGTTCTTGCAAACCGGGGTGGGCCCACAGTGTTCATGGTGCGGTCCGCCGGTGAGGAACTGCGTCGGTCGTCCCGGATCCTGCTTCACGCCGGGGATGCCGGCGTGAAGGAGCGCGTCGTGTCGCGTCTCGCCCGCATCGAGGCACAGGCTGGCCGCCGGCTGACTCGCGGCACCGGCTTGCTCGCCACCATTGGCGCAACCGCGCCCTTCGTCGGCCTGTTCGGAACGGTATGGGGGATCATGAACGCCTTCATCGGCATCTCACAGACGCAGACCACCAATCTCGCGGTGGTGGCGCCCGGCATCGCCGAGGCGCTGCTCACGACCGCCGTCGGTCTCGTCGCCGCTGTTCCGGCGGTGGTCATCTATAATGTGTTCGCGCGCGCGGTCACCGGCTATCGGCAGGGTCTCGCCGACGCGGCTGCCGAGGTCGAACGGCTCGTCAGCCTCGATCTCGACTTTCGCAAGATGCCCGGCGCCCGCGCGCCTTCGGCCTCCGCCCTGGCCGCGGAGTAAAGCGTCATGGGCGGCGGCATCCGCGAGCGCTTTGAAGACGATCTCGAGGACAACCACGAGATCAACGTCACGCCGTTCATCGACGTGATGCTGGTGCTCTTGATCATCTTCATGGTCGCGGCGCCGCTCGCGACCGTCGATCTCCATGTCGATCTGCCGGCCTCGACCGCGCAGCCGGCGCCACGTCCCGACAAGCCGGTCTATCTGACGTTGAAGGAGGACCTTACGCTCAATCTCGGCAACGACCCGGTGCCACGGGAGAAGCTGCAGTCGATAATCGAATCGTTCACCGGTGGCAACAAGGATGCGCGCGTCTTCCTGCGCGCCGGCAGGACAGTCGACTATCAACATCTCATGGAGGTGATGAACCTGCTACGCGACGCGGGCTATCTGAAGATCGCGCTGGTCGGCCTCGAAGCGCCGTCAATTCGGGAGAGCGAACCCGATAAGGCCCGTCCATCACCTGCGGTGGCTGCGCCATGAACGACTTCAATGGCTCGATCACGCGCCCCGCCAAGGTGACCGAAGCCCTGCTATGGCTGGCCGCGGGCCTCGTTACGGTCGGCGTCCATGCCGGCGCCGTGGCCTGGCTGCTGCGCGGGGAGGTGGTCGTGGCCGCAGACAATTCACCGCCGGCCGCGATCATGATCGAGTTCGCGGCCGTGCCGGAAGCAATCCAGGCCACGCGGGACGAGATCACGCCGGACCAGAAATCGGCGGAAGAAAGCGTGCCGCGGAAGGAGCAGAGAGGCGAAGAACGGCCGCCGGAGCAGACGGCCGAACCGGCCACCAGGCCGGAGCAGCCGGCCGAACACCAGGAGATCAAGGAGAAGACGGCCGTGTTGGACAGAGCGGAGGTCCAGCTTCCGACGGAGCAGCCGAAGCCGAAGCAGAAGCAGAGGCAGGAAACCAAGAAGCAAAAACCGAAGGAGAACAAGCCGCCTCTTCGCAAGCAGCAAGCCGCTGCCGAATCGAAGGTCGCCTGGCAGGCGCACGTGGAGGCCCGGCAATCGCACCGCATTGCCGCCGCGCAGACCGCCTCGGGACTGTCGTCAACGTCGCCCGCCAATTGGCAGTCGCTGCTGATGGCTCACCTTGAGCGCCGCAAGCGCTATCCGTCGGGCGCAAGAGAGCGCGGCGCGCGCGGGATCGCCTATGTGCGCTTCACGATCGACGGCGCCGGCAAGGTGCTGTCGGCAAGCCTGGTGCGATCGTCCGGATTCGCAGAACTCGATCAGGAGGTGGTGGCGCTGGTGCACCGGGCCTCGCCCGTTCCGGCGCCGCCGCCGGGCGCCAGCCGGACGATCACCGTGCCGGTGAACTTCGACGTCAATTAGCGCGCTTCAAGGCGCCAGAGGATCGACAAAGCTAGTGTCCCGATTTTCGCTCGAACCCCGCCCTGGTGAAAGGAGGGCGTGAAAGCAAGGAACACCGTTGTGGACGGTGGATTCAAGCATGAGCCGGCCCGAACACTTGTTTCAGGAGTTTATCGACGCCCTGCAAACGGCGAGGGATGATCGCGAATTCGAACGGTTGGCAACACGCTCGGCGCACGGCCTCGGCTTTCGATGGTTCGCGTATTTGAGCATGACCGAGGACGCGCCGAAGTTGATCTCCTCTTATCCGAGATCCTGGACCGACCGTTACTTCCGATTGAACTATCAGCGCCTTGATCCGGTCATTCACCGGGCCCGCCATGAACACAGCCTGTTCGGCTGGACCACGGAAGGATCAATCCGCCCGCGCAGCAGCGAGCAGCGACGGTTCTTCGTCGAGGCCACGACCTTCGGCATCAAGTCCGGCATCACCATGCCGATCAGAGGCGGTTTCGGGCGAACGGCCGCATTCACCTTGGCAACCGACGATCCCATCATGCAGCTCGACCGATTGCTCGCCAGCTCAGGCGACATCCTGCAACTGATCGGCCTCTACTTCCACACCCACGTCTCCAAGCCGCCAGTCGCAACAGCCGATGCCGGCAGCGGTGAGGCCATTCTCAGCCAGCGGGAGCGGCAGTGTCTGTCGTGGGCCGCGCGCGGCAAAACGTCGGCCGAGACCGCAGTCCTGGTCGGTGTTACGCCTCGCACCATCGCGTTTCACCTGGAGAACGCCCGGCGCAAGGTCGGCGCGGTATCGATTGCGCACTGTGTCGCGCTGGCGCTCCGCCGCGGCCTTCTGCGCTAGCGCCGCGGCGCCGAACTTTCCCGAGTCGGCTTAGCTCAAAAAAAGCATATCCGCTTCGTCTGGAAACGCCTCTCCTTGCTTGCTAGGGGTTGCTCAAGCTTCCTGACCTTGGCACGTGACCTGTCAAATAGCACAGGCGCTCGACGGCGCGCGTTCTGCTCTGCTGCGCTCTCGCTTAAAGGGAGCTCGCCATGCGCGTCATTGTTCTCGATCATCGTCAGGCCGGACAACATCTCCATTTGCTTGCCGAGATGTTTCGGCTGCGCCGCCGCGTCTTCAAGGATCGTCTCGGCTGGGCCGTCTCGGTGTCGGGAGATTTTGAAATCGACATCTATGACACCCTGGATCCGACGTATCTTCTGGCCGTCTCGGAGCAGGGGACGGTCTTGGGCTGCGTCCGGCTTCTGCCGACCACCGGGCCGAACATGCTGTCGGATACCTTTGCGGTCTTGCTCGGCTGCAGGGACGCACCACGAAGCGAGCACATCCTGGAGAGCTCGAGATTCTGCGTCGACACCGAGCGTGCGCTTCAGATCGGCCATGCGGGCGTCAATCGAGCGACCTTCGTCCTGTTCGCTGCGATGTTGGAGACGATGCGAGCAAGGGGCGCACGGGCGATCGTAACCGTCACTGATACCAGGATGGAGCGCATACTCAGGCGCGCCGGGTGGCCGCTTGAAAGATTGGCTCCGCCGCAGATACTTGGTGAAACCACCGCGCTGGCCGCCCTGCTCCACGATTCCGATCGGGTGCTTGAGGCGATGTACCATCACGCCGGTCTTGACGGTGCCGTTGTTGTGCCTCCCGGTGCAGGGGCGGCGGCCGGCCTGGTCAGTCTCGAGTTCACGGCTCAAACAGGATGAACCGATGTTGGCCGATCCTCACCATAGCTGCATTGTTCTGCTGAACCCGACGCGTGGCAGAACGGATGCGCTTGCCGCGCTCCGCAGCGGAAGTCTGTTCCTGCTTCCGGTCTGTCACGAGTTCTTTGCCGTGCCCCAGTTCGCCGTCGGCGCGTATGAACGAGACGCGCTTCCGGATCAGATCACCGCCTCGCTGGAGCATGTTGATCTGGACGCTCTGACCTTGTGGCGAGATCATCGATTTGCGGAGCGTCTTGCCCGCGCAGATCTCAGTGTCATTTTCCTGGGCGGAGGATTTCTGGAGGAAGAGGTGCTCATTGCGGCACTGGAGGCGGCACGACAGGGCTACGACATCCGGCTGCTCGCAGACATGGCGGTGGCGCGCCTGGAAGCCGATCGTGGCCTGGTTCTCGATCGGCTAGCCCATCGCGGCATCGTTGCGACCACAATCCGGCAGGCCTTGTTGGAATGGGCGGTGTCGCTGGGCGATCCGGCCGTGAGCCGAAGGATTCAAGGACTGCTTTCGTAGCAGGCGTCTCCCGCAAGCTGCCGCTTGCGGGCCGGGCTCTCGTGAACCGAGCCCGTCTTGCGGTCTCGGCCTTCGGCTTCAATCCCTGGCGCAGCCCCCGCGCTGCGATCGTCTTTGGCCGCGCGCGCCTTTGTGAAAGGGCGACGTCAAGCGCATGATCCGGAAAAGCGGAAACCGGTTTTCCCTCGCGACAAACGCCAAGCGTTTGCGTGGGAAGATCATGCTCAAACAAAGCGATCGGATCATGATCCGATTCCGTCTCATCGGATCATGATCTAGCGCGTCGTAAATGCGCCGGCCACGGCGAACAGGCAGATCTCATGGAGCCGGCCGCCGGCGGCCGGCACATTTTCATCTGGCCCGCGACGGCGGGGTGGGCGGCGCTCCCGTATAGCCCCGAACCGGCAGGCCGCAACCACGCCACGCCAAAGCCGCTCATGACGATCATTTGCGTTGGCCGCGGTCCTCCGCATCCGCTCCGGCCGTTCCGGTGCCGCCTGCCTCTGCCGTTCGGGGCTGTCCGGTCGCTCTTCGCCGCCCACCCCGCCTTTCGGCGGCCGGCCGCGGAAGAGGAGCGAGCGGAGATCGTTATGTCCAAAACGTCGGCGCAACGCCGTGC
The DNA here is from genome assembly GCF_020329485.1 of Bradyrhizobium cenepequi. Lineage (GTDB taxonomy): Bacteria > Pseudomonadota > Alphaproteobacteria > Rhizobiales > Xanthobacteraceae > Bradyrhizobium > Bradyrhizobium cenepequi. The sequence continues at coordinate 13,087 of NZ_JAGKJI010000031.1, read as the reverse complement.
AACAACGACGAAACAAAGCCTCTATCAAGAAATCACCTCTCGGATCATCGCTGAGCTTGAGGCGGGCGTCTTCTCATGGGCGCGGCCGTGGGGTACCGGTGGCGGCAGCCAGGCGTTCGCGCTGCCGCAAAACGCCGCGACAGGCACGACGTACTCCGGCATCAATATCCTGATCCTGTGGGGCAGGCTGTTCGAAGCCGGCTTTACCTCCCAGCGCTGGCTCACCTTTCGCCAGGCGACAACGCTCGGCGGAAGGGTCCGCAAAGGCCAGCACGGCGTCACCGTTTGCTACGCCGACCGCTTTGTCCCGAAGCGGGACCGGCGAGCGGGCGAGCAGGCAGGATCCGCGAGGACGGAAGCGGACCAGGAACAGGCCGCCGTCCCGTTCCTGCGCCGCTATACGGTTTTCAACGTCGATCAATGCGACGGCTTGCCGGACCACTGCTTTGCGCACTCACCCGCGCTGCCGGACCGCGAGATCGTGCCGCAGGCCGAAGCGCTGGCCGCGGCAACCCGCGCCACGATCGGCATCGGCGGCGCCAAAGCCTTCTACGATCGCGCAAACGACAGCGTCCAGATTCCCCCGCAGCCCGCTTTCTTCGAGCAGATCAACTATTACCGAACGCTGTTTCATGAGCTCGGCCATTGGACCGGCCATGCCGGCCGCCTCAACCGTGATCTGTCGGGCGCGTTCGGATCGAGGCTCTATGCCAACGAAGAGCTGGTTGCCGAATTGACGGCCGCCTTCGTCTGCGCTGCGCTGTCGATCAAGCCGACCGTGCGCCATGCCGACTATCTCGGCGCCTGGCTGAAGGTCCTTCGCGAGGACAGCCGCGCCGTCTTCCGCGCCGCGAGCAAGGCCTCCAAAGCCGCCGACTTCCTGCTCGCCTTCGGCGCGGGCGACCCCGCCGCGCAAGCGGCCCAAGGTGATGACGCGTCGTGATGGGTCTATCGGCGAGACCGGCGGGAGCCGAAAGCCAAATCACGAAAGCCGGCGAGCCGATGCCTGCCGGGAATTCCAGGCCTCTGGCTGCGGCCTGCGGCTGGCGCCGCCGGCGCGACCACAGGCCATCTCGCAGATCACAAAGCCTCTCGACCTCGGACCTCGTCGACACGGCCGCACGCAACCAACTGGGCCCACCCGCACCGCAAAGGGAACGCGAACATCGATCTGCGCAACATTGCCCCCAGCGAGCTCATCAGGGCGCCGGTCAATCTCCGAACCAGAGCACGGCGGCAACCAGGAAGATGCCCATGACAATCATCAGCAGGTCGACCTGGTTCGGCGGGGTGATGAAAGAGGCAGATGATGCGGCGCCGCCGGATGCGGGAGCAAATCTGTCGCGCCCACCAACATGCTGAACACGATCATCCGCGATCATCTGCATGGCGACGGACGCCGTTGTGCCGAAAGCTCCCTGCCGCGCTGCATGCGTTTCCGATCGGCCGATATGATCCCGGACACGACTCTGAAAAGAGCCAGCGTATGCAACGCCGTTAATGCTCTGTTTACTTGAGCTTATGCCTCACGATTCGGGCGCGGCGGCTGATCCGCAGCCGAATTTTTCCCTTGCCGAGTCGCCGACGAGTCAACCAGGCAGGCTGCAAATTTAGCGGATCGCGATCGGCGCGACTCGCTCTATAGCTCGCAAGAAGCAAGCGCGTGCACCGCATCATGGAGCTTGGGATGGCGAGCCCGTTCAAGGTGTTTCCGGACCCGCAAGCAACAACGCTCAGGCGGATCTGCTTGGCTCAGGCCATCGTCGGCCTGTCGGCGCTGGCCTCGACCGCCGTGCTGCTGACGACGTCCATCATGCATGGGCTGCACTAGAACGTTTTCAAGCAAAGTGGACACCGGTTCGCATGGCAATCACGTTTACGCAGATTGCGTAGACTTATCTGCGCAGAAAACGCGTCAAAACAGCAATCGAGAGCTTCGGTTCTGATTCAATTAGAACCGAACATGCTCCAGAGCTCACGGAAGCACCGTTTCCGTCCGCGTCGGGCCTGGATCACCAACGCAGGCAAATTCAACAGCCGGAGCGCACGGCGCTCCACTGGCATACGATCCGGCTAGAGCATGATCCGGAAAAGTGGAAACCGGTTTTCCGAAAAGGTCATGCTCAAACAAGGAGATGAGATCATGATCCGCTTCCGTCCAATCGGATCATGATCTAGTCCAACCCGGTCTTGCCCTGCGCCCAATAGGCCTTGGTCTTCACCCGCGATGATACGACGCCGGCTGCTTTCAGGGTCCTGCTTACGCGCTGGATCGACGATGCCTTGCCGGTAAGAACGAAATGCGCGCCGCGTGCGGCAAGGCGCAACATCTCGGCTTCCGCCGCTGCGAGATGAGCGTCGTCGGCGCCGCGCTCGATCAGCATCGCTTGGCGGAGGCCGATCGCCTCCAGCACCGATCGCGACTCCGCGACGTCCGAGGCCTCGAACACATGGATTGCACCGTCGCCCTGCCGGCACTCGCGGAGTGCAGCCGCCAGGCCAAACGAGCTTTCATCGCCGAACAGAAGCACCGGCGATTCAAGGCCGGATAGATCGAGCGAGCGGCGCGGACCGAAGAACTGGCAGGTGTCGCCTTCGGTTAAGTCCCTTGCCCATCGGCTGCCGGGACCGTCGCCATGCGCGAAGGTGAGCATGCGTGTCCTGCCGCTGCCGGCATCCCACAACATCGGCGTGTAGGTCCGCGCGCTCAGGCCCGAGCCGACCGCTACCTGGACCTTTTGGCCGGCCGTCCAGGCGACGTTCCTGAGCGCTTGGCCTTCCAGCTCGGCCAGCCGAAAGTGCGGCGAGAGCGTCTCGACTGCGGCAACGCGCGCGGGACGCATCAGCCATCGCAGCAGCGTCCGCGTGAGTCGGCCCGGGGGCGCAAGCGGCGGCGCAGAAATTTGCCCGCGAACGGGTCGCATCAAAAGTTCGCTCCATTCACCGACATCTCGAGGTCGCAGCCCGCGCGGATCACTTCGTCTTCACCGTGAATTCGTTGCCGCGCCCGGGATCGACAGGCAGCGGCAGTGAGAGATAACCGTTCTGCGGATCGCGCACGTAGTCGATATAGCCTGAGGCTTCCGAGAACGCGTTCTCGCCGATGATGATCGCACCAGGCTTCAGATGCGGCTCCAGCAGCTTGAGAATGGGAAGATAGAGGATGAAGGCGCCGTCGAGCATCAGCATGTCGATGCCGCCGCCAACGCCGGACTTGAGGGTTTCGCGCGCATCGCCGACCCGGAACTCGACCAGGTCGTCCAGCCCGGCGGCAGCGAGGTTCGCCCACGCGCGCTCCGCCTTGCCGGGTTCGAGATCGGTCCCGATCAGACGGCCGCCGCCCATGTCGCGCAGCGCTGCCGCCATGTAGATAGCCGAAACCCCCATCGACGAGCCGAACTCGACAATACGCTTGGCCTTGCAGCTGCGGGCGCACATGTAGAGAAACCGCCCGAATTCCGGGGAGACGCTGAGGAAATTGCCGGCGAAACCATGATACAGTCCCGCCAGATCCTCGGTCTCAGCCTCGATGATCTGGCTGATCGCCTGCTCGGCATTGGTCATCTCGCTCGCGTAGGTTTGCGTCAACGGTGCATCGGCCGCTTCCGCTTCCCGATGGAGGCGTTTAAGAACCTCCGCGACCGGGCCGCTGCTGAGTGAATCCATGTCTCGGCTCCTTCGATCATGATCCGATCGGATGGAATCCGATCATGATCTCATCTGTTTGTTTGCACATGATCTTTCCACGCAAACGCCTTGCGTTGGTCGCGAGGGACAACCGGTTTCCAGGTTTGCGGATCATCTCTCAGATGTGCCCGCCGGCGCGCCAGGGTGTCAGCGTCCGGCGCCAGGATACGAAATCGCCCGCCTGACCGCATTCCGCAAACGGGACAATATCTTGCGATTTCCGGTCAGTGCGGGCGTGGGGCTTCGCGCGATAGCGGACAGAGATCACGCGGCGACGCGGCGCTCCGCCAGGTAGCGGGCGGGCGGCTTGCCCAAGGCCTTGCGGAACATGGTGACGAAGGCGCTCGCGCCCTCATAGCCGAGATCGAGCGCCACGGTCTGGACCGACACTCCCTGGTCGAGACGCTGCAGGGCAATGAGGATATGGAGCTGCTGGCGCCAGCGGCCGAAGCTCATGCCGGTCTCCCGTTTCAGGGCGCGGGTCAAGGTGCGCGGGGCGACGGCCATGCGTCGGCCCCACTCGTCTAACGTTGCGCGGTCGGAGGGATCGGCCATCATCGCGGCGGCGATCTTGCGCAGCTTGGCGTCGGCCGGCATCGGGAAGTTCAGCTTCTCGACCGGCGCTACCGACAGTTGATCGAGCAGCACCGCGGCGATGCGACCGTCGGCGCCGTCGACATCGTACAGGACCGGCATCTCGGTGACGTGCAGCAGCAAACGCTCCAGCAGTGGCGAGATCGACAGCGTGCAGCATTGCCTGGGCAGCGCCGAGGCCGCATCCGGTTCGACGAACAGGAGATAGACCTCGACATTTCCGGCGAGGGCCACGCTGTGGGGACGATTGCCGGGAATCCACACCGCGCAGCGCGGCGGCACGATCCAGACGCTTTGGTCGGCTTCGCACCTGACGACGCCCCGCAAGGTCAGGACAAGCTGGGCCTTCCGATGCGCGTGAATGGCCATCTCCATGCCCTTGGTGACCAGGTCGACGCCGACAGCAACGACGGCGCGTGGCACCTCCTCGGGAGAGAAACCGGCGCCACCAGCGGAGGCGAGGTCGGTTTCCTCGGGACGATAGAACGGCATGGTGGGTGACGACCGATCCGAATGCGACTGACCAGATCAGACAATATCAGTCCGCGATTGCGACTATCAACAGGGGACGCCCGTTTTAGACATGATCCGGAAAAGTGGAAACCGGTTTTCCCTGCGACAAACGCAAAGCGTTTGCGTGGGAAGATCATGCTCAATCAAAGAGATGAGATCATGATCCGATTCCATCCAATCGAATCATGATCGAGCCGGCGGCTCTCCACCGCTCGCATATTCACGACGAATATTGAATGTCGATCAATCCCGGCCGTCGGCGCGACCCGGCTAACCAGACGACCAAGATGGCGTTCACAGCGGATCCGCCGGACGCCAAAGCGTAGCGCGACCAGGCCGTCGGGCCATTAGCGAACTACTTCTTTTTCTTCTTGGTTTTTTTCGCGGTGATCTTCTTCGCCTTTTTCGCTTTCTTGGCCGTGGGCCCTCCGTCAATCCTTCAAGAAATTCATCAATGCGCTGGCCCGTGAATCGGCCTGCATGAGGAAAGCATAGCATCGAATTTGCCGGCTTGATATCGGGAGGCCCTCATCGCGCCTCGCAACGGGCGTTGGGTCGTCCCGCGCAAAAGGATCATGCGTCAGGGCGACAGAATGGCCCCGCCAAGCAGTGGTCACCGGGGCTGATGGCGGCAGTCCGCGGGATTTTGCAGCAGGACGAGCACGCTGTCGTCATCCTGGCCGGCGGCGCGGCCGAGATTGGCGTAGAGCTTGCGCGGACCGAACTCGGGCGCGGCGAGCGCCAGGCTCAGATCGTCCTTGCTGCTAATCTCACAGCTGCGAACCGGCCCTGCGCAGACATCGCGTGGTGTTCTTCCGCAAAACGGGGAGGCTTTTCGCTGTCGTCCGGTTCGGGATGATGTCGATGTCAGCGCGGATCGAAACGGTGCTGTGCTGGACTTGCTTGCCGCATGTCGCGCTGCGACGCCCGATCGGTCAGGGCCTTGTCCTTATCCGTTGTCTGCGGGTCCGATCTCCCTGCGCGTGGCAAACAGACCTATGGCAGGCGCCCCGCCTCTTCAAAACCCTCGCCGTCGGCTTTTTTCCCCGCCGGAACAGTTCCGGCTCCTCGCGGCCGCTTCGCTCTCAAAAAAGCTGCCGGCTCGGGTGCTCCGCATTCGCTCCGCCCCGCGTGGCCCGGCGGGTTCGAAGGCGTTGCGCCCGCCATCACGGTCTCGCCATCGCGAGGGGATCGGCTCCTCGCGAACAACAGAAGAGGACAAGACCATGACCGCCATCGGATACGTCACCAAGAACGACGACGGCAGCTACAAGGGCCAGCTCCGGACCGTCTCGATCCGCGCCGACATCGACATCATCCCGAACCGGGACAAGACCGCCGACGCCCATCCCGACTTCCGCGTCGTGACCCAGGGCGTCGAAGTCGGCGCAGGCTGGATCCGCCGGGGTGAGAACAGCGGCAGGGACTATGTGAGCCTGGCGCTCGCCGCGCCCGAGTTCGGTCCGCGCAAGCTCTACGCCAATCTCGGCCGCGCCGCCGGCCAGGATGATGACAGCGTGTTCGCCCTGATCTGGAATCCAACGGACTGACGCCGATCGGCCCCCGCGACGAGGCTCGCGGGGGCCGTTCTCTCGCCCCAATTGATCGAAACGATCGGCTCGAGAAGACGTCAACGTCTCCGGGGGCGGTCCTGAACGACGCCAGCAATCAAGCGCGCCAAGGCGCCCGCGCCGCGTCTCTTGACGCGACAGGCTTCGACGCCAGCGACTGGGCCTGGGAGTTCTTGCGCCGCAATCCCGACTACATCGGCGAATGGCGCAGCGCCGTTCCGCGGCATCTGCCCTGCATCACCTTGAACGATGGAACGCAGGTCTTGCGGTTGCCGCGACGCTTTCCCCGTGCCGAGAAATGGGGTCTCTCTGCCTTTGCCGACCCGAGACTGGACGCATCCAGGGTGCCGGTGTTCTGGCACGCCCATGCGCTGAAACGGATCGTCCGCCTGGATGCACGCAAGCCAAGGTCAGATGCAGACGCTGCACGGTTTTCACTGGCCGTCTTCAAGGTCGAACGCAGGGCCGTCATTAGCTCCGACGGCATTCCGCTGGTGCTGATGAAGGGAAGGGGGTCTTACGTCGCCGTCGAAATCCATGGCCTCTCCATCCTGACCGCATCCTTTGCGCCGGTCTTCGAACTGCACGACCTTGCTGACCTTGCGGCGCAGACCGAGCTCTTGAAGCGCCTGCAGCGTTTCACTGAAGCTGACATGAGAACGGTTCCACGGCCGCCGGGAAGCGGCGATGAACGCCTCCATCACGCGCTGATCGCGCTCGATGAAAGCCTCAACGGCAAGACCTACCGCCAGATCGCGATCACGATCTTCGGAGAGAAAAAAGTTGCCGAAGAATGGCTCGGTCCCAGTCAGTTTCTCAAGGATCGCACGCGCCGGCTTGTCGCCAAGGGAACCGAGTTGATGAAGGGCGGCTATCGCGATCTGCTATATTAGAATGTTTCGAGCGAGGTCGCAGCGGCTCGCGTCAAAACAAGAACCGAGCGCTTCGGTTCTGATTCAATCAGACCGGATCTAGTCTAGAGCTTAGCTGGCCGTTGTCGGATGTCGGTCTTGTGCACGCCGATCATCGCAGGCTGGACGACTCTTGCTCGCGCGGGATGGTGAAACGGGCGCCCCTGATCTTCACCACTCCCAACACCGCTCACAATCAGACGACGCTTGCTCTCCTGCCTCAACCTCAAGGAGGTATGGAATAGGGAGCGTCGAAATGACCAAGAATGAAGAAAAGCTGCCGGACAAGCCGTTCCTCAATACCGTCGAGGCCGCCACCTGGCTGAGGCTCACCAAGAACACGCTGGAGAAGATGCGGGTGCAGGGGCGAGGGCCCGCCTACCGCAAGCACGGACGCTACGTCCGCTACCACATCGAAGACCTGGTGGAATGGTCGCAGGCCAACAAGCGGAGGTCGACCTCCGATGCCGATTGATCGCACCCAACTGCCGCGCCAGGTCGGCGTTCTCTCGACCATGTGCGCCGGCATCATTGCCATGCTGGTGTCGTCCGCACCCGCGGTGCCGCTTTTGATCTACAACGCCTCGGGCAGCGCGCCCTTGGGCTTCTATTATCTGGAGCCACGATTGCCGGAGCGGGGTGAGCTCGCAGTCTTCAAGCCGCCGCCGGCGATCGAATTGTTCATCATCGCGCACAAAATCTTGCCGGTGCCGGTGCCGCTGCTGAAACAGGTCGCCGCTATCGGCGGTGACGAAGTCTGCCGCGCCAAGGACCCGATTGGCACCATTGCCATCAACGGAAAGGTCGTCGCCGAGGTGCTCGACAAGGACCGCGACGGGCGGCCGCTGCCGGCCTGGGAGGGGTGCTTGAGGCTCGTCGAGGGCGAGTTCTTTCTCTTGCAGCCTCACCCGCATTCATTCGACTCGCGATATTTCGGGCCGGTGTTGAGGTGCGATATTGTCGGCGTGGCGCGGCCGATCTGGACCTGGAATCCACCAGGCTAAGGCCGGGTGACCTTTCTTCGCATCGTCATCCCTCTTTGTTTGAGCATGATCTTCCCACGCAAACGCTTTGTGTTTGTCGCGAGGGAAAACCGGTTTTCCACGCTTCCGGATCATGCTCTAACAGTCACCGCGGCGCGCGGCATCATGTGCCGCAGGAGCCGGGATGCCCCGGGCGCTGGACCCGGCGCGAACTCGCGGGATCGGCCAAGCAAGCGGCCAAAATGGCCATCAGACAAGATTTTCGATAGCTGTCTCAATTGCTTGCAGTCGCCTTGGATCGGCCAAAATTGGCCTCCAAGCTTCTCACCAAAATCGGCCACAAGATCGGCCAAAGTGGCCGCCGTTAAGAAGAAAATTATTTATTTTTAATGCTTTAGCATGGCATAAAATCGGCCAGCATGAACCCACGTCTCGAAACCGTCGAACGCATCGAGCCCGCCAGGCTGGAGGAGATTTCCGAAGCCATCTCGGACGTGATGGCGGAGCTTTCGGCGGCGACCGCGAGGCTCGGTCAGGCGCTGCACCCCAAGACCGCGGCCAATCTCGCCGGTCTCGTGCGGATCATGAACACTTACTACAGCAACCTGATCGAAGGCCATAACACCCGGCCGCGGGATATCGAACGCGCGATCGGCGGTCAGTTCGACAACGACCAGGGGCGGCGCAATCTGCAGATCGAGGCGGCCGCCCACGTCCATGTGCAGTCCGAAATCGATTCCATGGCGCTCGACAATCGCCTGCCTGAACCGGCCTCGATCGATTTCATTCTCTGGCTCCACCGCGAATTCTATCGCGACGCTTCCCCCGAAATGCTTCGGATCCGCGGCAATGGCAGCGAGTTCACCATGGAGCCCGCCGCCTGGCGGTCGAGAAGCGACCACGACGTTGCGGTCGGCCGGCATCTGCCACCTTCCAGCGAGCGTGTCGCGGCCTTTATGGCGTATTTCGCGGAGCGTTATCGCTTCGAACGCCTGGGCAAGGCGGCGCGGATCATCGCCATTCCAGCGGCGCATCATCGCTTCAACTACATTCATCCGTTCGCGGACGGCAACGGCCGTGTCAGCCGCCTGATGAGCCACGCCATGGCGCATCAGGCCGGCATCGGAGCCCATGGGCTGTGGTCGGTCTCGCGCGGACTGGCGCGTGGTCTTACCGGCCCAGGCGATTACAAGCGGATGATGGACCACGCCGACACGCCCCGGCAGGGCGACCTTGATGGCCGCGGCAACCTCTCGCAGCGCGCCTTGAGCGAATTCATTCTCTGGTTCCTGCGCGTCTGCCTCGACCAGGTCACGTTCATGTCAGGCTTGTTCGAGATCGACACCTTGGCTCAGCGATTGCGGAGTTTCGTCGACCGCAACGAGCTCAAGCCTGAAGCCGCCCGTCTTCTGGAGGAAGCGCTGATACGCGGACGGTTCGAGCGCGGCGAAGTCCCGCGCATCACCGGCCTTCCCGAACGGACGGCACGGCGCGTCTTCAACGACGTCGTCGCGACCGGTCTTCTTGCGTCCGAAACGCCCAAGGGGCCGGTATCGCTGCGCTTTCCGATTGCCACGCTCGACGTGCTGTTTCCGCGCCTGTTTCCGGAGATCTAGAGCCTGATCCGGAAAAGTAGAAACCGGTTTTCCTCGCGACAAACGCAAAGCGTTTGCGCGGGAAGATCATGCTCAAACAATGAGATGAGATCACGATCCGATTCCTTTAGTAGGATCATGATCTAGAGGACGGGAACGGCTTCGCGAGGCGGGATGCGGCGATTTGCAGGAGCGGATTTTGCACTCAATCTTGCACGCTCTCAAGTTGGACGAAGGGTGCCGTCGCCTGTTGCGGAACGCCGTATCGCCGCGCAGCGATGCTCTTGCCAAATCGATCCGTTATCCAGCGTGAAGCAATCAGTGGGCAGCTAAGCGGGAGGGCAAGATAAAAGCACTGGCGCCGGGTTGCGTCCAATTCCTTGTCTGCACATCCAGGATTTGTCGCTCACACGGCGCACGATGTCGCCAAGCCAGTTGCAAGGTGATGGCGTGCTTGGCGCGTTACGTCTGCGGCTTGGCACGGCGACGAATGCGCCACATATCGGCAGCTCTTGGGATCGCGAGCGACCGCCATGAAAGAGATCGACGACGAATTCGACGTGAAGCTCGGGCGGATCGGCAACCGCAGAGCCGGAAGGGCAACCAGCTTTCTGCGGCGTGTCCGCCAGGAGGCGCAGAAGGCGGTTCCGAGTTCAAGGCGAGCGTCGTCGTTCACCGGTGCCCGCATCGGACGAGGTGGCGCGCAGGGTACGGTCCTCGCCGGGCGGGGCCGGGATGCGAGACGGCGTCGCGTCGTGATCAAGGCGCGCATCGTGCGCATCAAGGCCGGAGACACAGGCGCCGTCCGCGCCCACCTGCGCTACGTCCAGCGCGATGGCGTCACACGCGAAGGTGAGCCGGGCGAGCTCTATGATACCGCGAGCGATCGTGCCGACGGCAAGGCGTTCACGGAGCGAAGTGCCGGCGACCGTCACCAGTTTCGCTTCATCGTGGCGCCCGAGGACAGCGCGGAGCTAACGGATCTGAAGCCGTTCATCCGCGACCTGATGCGCCGGATGGAACAGGATCTCGGCACCAGGCTCGACTGGGTCGCGGTCGATCATTTCAACACCGGCCATCCCCACAGCCACATCGTGCTGCGCGGCAAGGATGACGCCGGCGATGACCTTGTCATCGCCCGCGACTACATCGCTCACGGCTTGCGGGCGCGGGCGTCGGATCTCATCACCCGCGAGCTCGGCCCGGAGACGGAAATCGAAGCCACCCGAAAGCTTGAGCAGGAGATCACCGCCGAGCGCTTCACGCGCCTCGATCGCGCCATCCTGCGCGATGCCGTCGAAGGGAGGCTGGACGTCGGTGCAAGACCCGCAAGCGAACCCGCCTGGCAGTCGGCGCGGATAGGGCGGTTGCGAACCCTCGAGCGGATGGGCTTGGCGGGCGAGGAGGCGCCTTTGCATTGGCGGATCGATACCGAGCTCGAAGCAAAGCTCAGGCGGATGGGCGAACGCGGTGACATCATCAAGACCATGCATCGGGAGCTTGGCGCCGCCGGACTTTCCCGGGCAGGAGGCAGCTACGCGATCTTCGATCCGGAACAAGGCGGCCGGCGCCTGGTCGGCAGGGTTGTTGGCGGAGGGTTTTCGGATGAACTGACGGAGCGTCGCTATGTGGTGCTCGACGGCATCGACGGGCGAACGCATTACGCCGAGATTGGTGCACTCGGTGCCAATGAAGAGCCGCCCGTCCGCAACGCGATTCTGGAGCTCAGATCGCGCGCTGTCGAACCGCGCGAGATGGATCGGACGATCGCAAAGATCGCTGCCGCCCATCATGGCATCTACAGCGATCACCTGCACCGCGCGTTCGACGTCCAAGCGTCGGGCGAATACATCGCCTCCCATGTACGGCGCCTGGAGGCGATGCGACAGGCGGGGTTGGTGAGCCGGCAAAGTGACGGGAGCTGGAAGGTCGGCGAAAACCATCTCGATCGAGCGTTGCGGTATGAGGCATTTGACCGCTCGCGCAAGCCGGTGCAGGTTGCGGTTCTTTCCTGGCATCGGCTCGAGGATCTGCCGCAGGCGCTCGGTGCAACCTGGCTCGATCGGCAGCTCGTTGCCAAAGTGCCGGAAGCGCTGGCGCCAAGCGGAATGGGAGCGGAGGTCGAGACAGCACTGCGGGTGAGGCGGCAATGGCTGATCGAGCAGGGGCTCGCGCGGGAGCAGGATGGTCAGGTGCGCTATGCGCGGACTTTGCTGCAGACGCTGGAGAGCCGAGAGCTTGCCCGAACAACTGCTGATATTTCCGCGCGAACCGGGCTTGAGCATGTCGAGGTCAAGGCGGGCGACAACGTCACCGGCGTTTATCGGCGCGTGCTGACGCTGAACAGCGGACGATTTGCTCTGATCGAACGCTCGCATGATTTTGCGCTGGTGCCGTGGCGGCCGGTTTTGGAGCGCGCTCGGGGGCAGCTCGTCACGGGCAGCGTTGGCGGAGCGGGGATCTCCTGGTCGATCGGCCTAAAGCGGGGTGCCGGGCGTTGAAGGTGCGAGCGCGAAAGTGAAATACCTTGGTAAATCAGTAGCTTATGTTGCGACAGAAATTATTATACTATTTCCGCGGAAATAGTATAGCTCGGTTGCGTTGGAGTTCCGGAGGTTATACTATTTTCGCGAAATTAGTATAACGGATCTTGGTCATGGCCACGTCCCAACGGCTCGATATCTCCTACCAGACGCTTTACTCGGAACTGGTCCAGCGCAGCCTTGACGAAAGCTTCACGTCCGAGTTCTCCTCAAACGGCAGGTTCGTGCCGGTCGAGGTCAAGGGCAAAAAATACTGGTACTTCGACACGCCCAAGGTCGACGCTGCCGGTCAGGATCGTCGCTACGTCGGTCCTGTCGACGATCCTGAAATCACCAAGAGGGTTGAGGCCTTCAAGGATCTGAAGGCCGACCTGAAGGGCCGGCGCCGCCTGGTTGCCACGTTGACGCGCGAGGCCTATCTGCCGCGTCCTCCGTTGATGACAGGCCAGGTGGTGGAGCAACTGGCAAAAGCCGGCTTCTTCCGTCTGCGCGGCGTGCTCATCGGCACCGTGGCCTACCAGTGTTACTCCGCCGTCCTCGGTCGCCGTCTGGACGCGGTCGCCATGCAGACCGGCGACGCCGATTTTGCCCAGTTCCATGAGATCTCGGTGGCCGTCGGCGACTCCATGCCGCCGATCCTTGAGGTGCTTCGAGAGGTCGATCCGACCTTCCGGGAGATTCCGAGCCAGG
>NZ_JAGKJI010000004.1 GCF_020329485.1 Bradyrhizobium cenepequi | reverse complement strand
GGCGAAAAGCGCATGTCGGTGAAGAAGGCGAACGAGCTGCGCGCACTCGGCCAGCACGCGGGCGACTGCGTCGATTGCTATCAATGCGTCGCGGTCTGTCCCACCGGCATCGATATCCGCAACGGGCCGCAGCTCGACTGCATCCAGTGCGGCCTGTGCATCGACGCCTGCGACAACGTGATGAAGAAGATCGGCCGTCCGACGCGGCTGATCAGCTACGACAACGACATCAATATCCAGCGCCGGATCGAAGGCAAGCCGCCGATCTACCGCATCGTGCGGCCGCGCACCGTTATCTATGCCATCATGATAGCGCTGGTCGGCGGGATCATGGTCTACACGCTGGCGACGCGCTCGCTGCTCGACCTCAACGTGCTGCACGACCGCAACCCGGTCGCGGTGAAGCTAAGCGACGGCTCGATCCGCAACGCCTATACGATCCGCTTCCTCAACAAGCGCGGCTTCGACCGCGTTGTGGCGATCGACGTCGATGGCCCGCAAGATGCCAAGCTCCATGTCGTTGGCGTCGACTCGATCACGCCCGACCGGCCGATGATCGTGCTCGGGCGGGATGGCACCACCGAGTTGCGTGTGCTGGTCACCGCGCCGTCCGACAGGAATCCCGAGAAGTCGATCCCGGTGAAATTCCGCGTCACCGATATCGGTCTCGGTGAAGTCGCCTCCGCCACCGACAATTTCGTTGCGCCATAACAAGAAGTGGAGCTGTCATGAGCAGAGCCAGTGCATCGCCGAAGCCGCTGACCGGGAGCAAGGTGCTTGTCATGCTGGTTGCGTTCTTCGGCGTGGTGATCGGCGTCAATTTCACGATGATGAAGCTTGCCACGCTCACGTTGCCCGGCACTGACGTCGACAGCGCCTACGCGGCAAGCCTCGCTTATGAGAAGGAGATCGCTGCTGCCCGCGAGCAGGACGCCCGCAATTGGAAGGTCGACGCGCATCTCGCGCGCGATGCCAATGGCGGTACGGCGCTCGAAGTCGAAGCGCGCGACGGCAATGGCAGGCCGTTGACTGGATTGCAATTCACCTCCCGCCTGGAGCGGCCGACGGACCGGCGCGCCGATCAGGCGATCGAGCTGTCGGACGCCGGCGGCGGCCGCTATCGCGGCAGCGGCGGCGCGATCGAGCCAGGGCAATGGGACCTGGTGTTGGAAAGCGAAGCTCAGGGGCGCCGCGTGTTCCTATCCCGGAACCGCGTGGTGCTGAATTAAGAGGGCATGATGCAGGCGACACGGGACTTTTCGCACTACGTCAAACACCTCGGCTCGGGGCTGGCGCATATCGACCTCGCGGTCGAGGGCGTGAGCTGTGCCGGCTGCATGTCGAAGATCGAGCGCGGGCTTTCGGCGATCCCCGATGTGACGCTGGCGCGCGTCAACCTCACCGACCGCCGCGTGGCGCTGGAATGGAAAGAGGGCGCGCTCGATCCTGCGCGCTTCATCGATCGGCTCGCCGAGCTCGGCTACAAGGCCTATCCGTTCGAGACGGTCAGCGCTGAGACCGCCGAGGTCGAGAACTCGCGCTTCCTGTTGCGCTGCCTCGGGGTTGCGGCGTTTGCGACCATGAACGTGATGATGCTGTCGATCCCGGTGTGGTCCGGCAATGTCAGCGACATGCTGCCGGAGCAGCGCGATTTCTTCCACTGGATGTCGGCGCTGATCGCATTGCCGGCAGCCGCCTATGCCGGCCAGCCCTTCTTTCGCTCTGCCTTCAACGCGCTGCGCACGGGCAACGTCAACATGGACGTGCCGATCAGCATCGGCGTGATCCTGGCGCTCGCCATGTCCGTTGTCGAGACCATCGGACATGCCGAGCACGCCTATTTCGATGCGGCGATCATGCTGCTCACCTTCCTCCTCGTCGGGCGCTATCTCGACCAGAGCATGCGGCGGCGGACCCGGGCCGTCGCCGGCAATCTCGCCGCACTGAAGGCCGAGACCGCCACGAAGTTCGTCGGACCTGACGAGATTTCGGTCGTGCCGGCCGCGGCAATAAGAGCTGGCGATATCGTGCTGCTGCGGCCCGGCGAGCGTTGCGCGGTTGACGGCACGGTGATCGACGGACGGTCCGAGATCGACCAGAGCTTGATCACGGGCGAGACGCGGCATGCAGCGGTCGAAGCCGGCAGCGCGGTCTATGCCGGTTCGCTCAACATCTCCGGCGGCTTACGCATCCGCGTTTCGGCGGCGGCCGAAGGTACGCTGCTGGCGGAGATCCAGCGATTGCTCGATCACGCCGTGCAGGCGCGTTCGCGCTATGTGCAGCTCGCCGATCGTGCGTCGCGGCTCTATGCGCCGGTGGTGCATGCAACTGCGCTCTTGACGATGATCGGTTGGTTGATCGCCGGCGCGAGCTTGCACGATTCCATCATCACCGCGATAGCGGTTCTCATCATCACCTGTCCCTGCGCGCTGGGGCTCGCGATTCCGACGGTGCAGACAATTGCCGCGGGCGCGATGTTCCGGGCCGGCGTGCTGATCAATTCGGGCGACGCCATCGAGCGGGTCGCCGAGGTCGACCACATCATCTTTGATAAGACGGGAACGCTGACCTTGCCCGAGCTCGATGTGGTGAATTCCGCGGCCGTGTCCGCCGATGTGTTCGCGCTGGCAGGCCGGCTCGCGCTGGCAAGCCACCATCCGGTTGCCGCGGCGCTGGCGCGCACGGCCGGCGCGAAGTCGCCGCTGCCCGGCGTCACGGAAGAGCCGGGGCAGGGCGTGCGCGGCAACTTCGGCGGCGAAGATGTCAGGCTCGGACGTCCGTCGTTCTGCGGGGCAGAGGATCTCGCGGACGAGATCCTGCGCCGCGATCCCGAGGCGTCGGTGGTCGCGTTTGCCCATGGCGAGAAACGCTGTGCGTTCGCGGTGCGCCAGGGCCTGCGGCCGGATGCGCGCGAGACCGTTGCCGCGCTGCAGAAGCGCGGCATCGCGGTCGAGATTCTGTCAGGCGATCGCGAGCCCGCGGTGCGGGCTGCGGCGCACACACTCGGCGTTCCGGAATGGCGCGCTGGCGTCACGCCGGCCGACAAGATCGCGCGCATCGAGGAATTGAAGCGGCAGGGCTTCAAGGTGATGATGGTCGGCGATGGGCTGAACGATGCGCCGTCGCTGGCGGCCGCGCATGTCTCGATGTCGCCGATCTCGGCTGCGCATCTGAGCCAGGCGACCGCCGATCTCGTCTTCCTTGGCAAGCCGCTGGCGCCCGTGATCGCGGCCGTCGACTATTCGCGGAAAGCGCTGCGGCTGATGCGGCAGAACCTCTACCTCGCCGTCGGCTACAATTTCCTCGCGGTGCCGATCGCGATCCTTGGCTTCGTGACGCCGCTGATCGCGGCCGCGGCGATGTCGGGCTCCTCGATCCTGGTGATGCTGAACGCGCTGCGCGGACGTCGGGTGCGGCAGGAGAAGGTGTGATGGAAGTGATCGTGTTCCTGGTGCCCTTGGCGCTGCTGCTCGGGGTGTTCGGACTGCTCGGATTCCTCTGGTCGTTGAAGAACGGCCAGTATGACGATCTCGAAGGCGCAGCCTGGCGGGCGATCTCCGACGACGACGAAACGCCGAGGACGCCGGGGCCCTCGGCAGCGCGCCGCGGCGTTTGATCTGGCGCAATGACGACGGCTCTGCGCGGCCCGATAGTAAACCAGGACTGCGGGAGGGTGTCATGGCATCGGCAACACAGACGGAATCGATTGCGGGCAGGCTGATCGGCAAGCTGGCGGGCTTCCTTGACCGGTTCCGCGACATCGGCGAAATCCGCAACCTCAGCGCCGCGGAGGCCGAACAGGTCGCGCACGATCTCCGCATCTCGCCGGCCGAGCTCGAGACGCTGGTTGTCCGCGGGCGCCACGGTGCCGACGAATTGCCGCAGATGCTGAAGGCGCTCGGAATCGACGAAGATGCCATCAAGCGCCAGGAGCCCGGCGTGCTGCACGACATGAGGCGGGTATGCGCGCTCTGCATCGAGAAATCCCGCTGCAACCGTGAGCTCGAGGCCGGAACCGCCGCCGTGCATCATGGCGAATATTGCGCCAATAGCTACACGATCGACTCGCTCGGGAAAAAGCCGAAGCCCGACCAGACCGATCTCCAGCTCCGCGGGCCCTGCTGCTGCTGAGCAGTCGCATTCGTCTCCCGACTGGACCGGCGCCGGTTGCGTCTGCAGCCAAACTGGACCGTATCCTTGGACGCGTGGCCCTGCTAACCATGGGCTTCGGCGGCGGCCGGCTGGTCGTTGCAACCGTCTATGTGCGCCGGCGGGAGGCCTGCGCGTTTTACGAGAAGGATACGAGCAATGATCGAAACCGTTGGCATCATTGGGGCGGGCACTATGGGCAACGGCATCGCCCAGGTCTGCGCGGCTGCCGGGCTTCAGGTGGTGATGGTCGATATCTCGGATGCCGCCGTGCAGCGCGGGCTGGCAACAGTCGGCAGCAGCCTGGACCGCCTGGTCAAGAAGGAGAAGATGACCGAGGCCGATAAAAACACCGCGCTTGGGCGCATCAATGCGACCACTGACAAGGCCAAGCTTACTGCCTGCGACCTCGTGATCGAGGCGGCGACCGAGAACGAGGAACTGAAGCTCAAGATCCTCAAGGATCTCAGCGCGACGCTGAACCCGCGGGCGCTGATCGCCACCAACACATCTTCGATCTCGATCACCAAGCTTGCGACCGCGACCGACCGTCCCGACCGCTTCATCGGCATGCACTTCTTCAATCCCGTCCCGGTGATGGCGCTCCTCGAACTGATCCGCGGCTTGCAGACCTCGGACGATACGCTCGCCAAGGCGGAAGAGTTTGCAAAGCGCGTCGGCAAGGTCGCGATCACGGCCAGGAACAGCCCCGGCTTTGCCGTCAACCGCATCTTGTGCCCGATGATCAACGAGGCGATCTTCGCGCTGCAGGAGGGCATCGCCACCGCCGAGGAGATCGACGCCGGCATGAAGCTCGGCTGCAACCACCCGATCGGCCCGCTGGCTCTTGCTGACCTGATCGGGCTCGACACCATGCTGTCGGTGATGGACGTGTTCTACAAGGGCTTCAACGATCCGAAATATCGCGCGGCGCCGCTGCTCAAGGAGATGGTCGACGCCGGCTACCTCGGCCGCAAGACCCGTAAGGGCTTTTACGACTATGGCAAGGCATGAGCCGCGATGGAC
This sequence comes from Bradyrhizobium cenepequi, assembly GCF_020329485.1. GTDB lineage: Bacteria > Pseudomonadota > Alphaproteobacteria > Rhizobiales > Xanthobacteraceae > Bradyrhizobium > Bradyrhizobium cenepequi. The sequence goes on along the minus strand of NZ_JAGKJI010000004.1, from coordinate 262,041 downwards.
GCGCTATTGCCCATCCTCCGCTCAGCCCGGCGCGCTCTTCCCTTCTCCCCTTGTGGGAGAAGGTGGCGCGCATGCAATGCGCGCCGGATGAGGGGTTCTCTCCACGAACGCTGGAGAGTTTGTGTGGAGGCAACCCCTCACCACAGCGCGTTCGTCGCCGGCGCCGGAGCAGCCCTCTCCCACAAGGGGAGAGGGCACATCAATTGGCACCCTGCGCGTAGGGCAGGCAAAACGCAAATTCACTTCACGAGCGGGCAGCCGCCGTCCTTCAGAGGGCGGAAGGCCTGGTCGCCGGGCACCTCGGCCAGCACCTTGTAATAGTCCCAGGGCGCCTTGGATTCCTCGGGCTTCTTCACCTCGAACAGGAACATGCTGTGCACCATGCGGCCGTCCGCGCGCAGCACGCCGTTGTCGGTGAAGGCGTCGCGCACCGGCATTTCGCGCATCTTGGCCATCACGGGTTTGGTCTCCTTGGTGCCCGCGGCCTGCACCGCCTTGAGATAGTGCAGCGTCGCGCTATAGGTCGCGGCCTGGTTCATTGTCGGCATCCGCTTCATGCGCTCGAAGAAGCGCTTGCCGAAGGCGCGGGTCCGATCGTTGAGGTCCCAGTAGTAGGCCTCGGTGACGATCAGTCCCCGCGCGAGCTTCAGCCCAAGGCTGTGCACGTCCGAGATGAACATCACGATCGCGGCGAGGTTCTGCCCGCCGGAAACGATGCCGAATTCGCCGGCCTGCTTGATCGTGTTGATGGTGTCGCCGCCGCCATTGGCGAGCCCGATGATCTTGGCCTTGGAGGCCTGCGCCTGCAGCAGGAAGGAGGAGAAATCCGGCGTGTTGAGCGGATGCCTGACGCTGCCGAGCACCTTGCCGCCGGCCGCCTTCACGACGTCGCCGGTGTCGCGCTCGATCGAATGGCCGAACAGATAGTCGGCGGTGATGAAGAACCAGTTATCGCCGCCGTTCTTGACAATGGCGCTGCCGACGGTGTGGGCATTGGAATAGGTGTCGTAGGTCCAGTGCGCAACGTACGGGCCGCAGGATTTCCCGGTGATGTCGGAGCTTGCGGCGTCCGTAACGATCATGATCTTTTCGTACTGCTTGGACAATTCCATCACCGCGAGCGCGGTGGCGGATGTCGGCAGATCGATGATCATGTCGACGCCTTCGTTCTCCCACCATTTGCGCGCCATCGAGGCTGCGATATCCGGCTTGTTCAGCACGTCGGCGGAGACGATCTCGATCGGCTTGCCGAACATGGTGCCGCCGAACTCCTCGATCGCCATCTTGGTCGCTTCGAGATTCCCCGCGCCGCCGATGTCGGAATAAACCGACGAGAAATCGGTGAGCACGCCGATCTTCAGCGGTGTTGCGGCTGGCTGCTGCGCGGATGCGGGTGCGATCAATAGCGCCGACAACAGGCAAGCCGTCGACACCATCCTTGCGATGGGCTTCATGGGGGTCTCCTCCGTGTTTTTATCGGTTTGTCGGACAAAGTAGATTTGGGTTCCGGCGAAGTCAACTGTGCTGGCATCAGCAGTCTACAGGCCGTCGAATTGACGCGTCCTCGCGGCCAAGCTACTTTGTCGGACAACCGACATTGAGGCCGCCTTTGCCCGCTTCACCGCTGTTTCGACGGATCGACGTCGCGCCCGCCTACCAGAAGGTGGCGGAGGCGATCGAACGCGAGATCGTCAGCGGCCGGATCAAGCCGGGAGACCCGATCGGGACCGAGCACGAACTGGTGCGGCAATTTGGCGTCAACCGCTCGACGGTGCGCGAGGGGATCCGGGTGCTGGAAGAGGGTGGGCTGCTACGGCGCGATTCCAGCCGCCGCCTGCAGGCCTGTCTGCCACGCTACAACAAGCTCGCAACGCGGCTCAGCCGTGCATTGGTGCTCCACGAGGTCACGTTCCGCGAATTGTTTGAAGCGTCGATGACGCTCGAGGTCGCGAGCACGGAATCCGCGGTCGAGCGTGCGACCGAAGAAGATATCGCCGAACTCGCGGGCAATCTGGCGCGAAGCGAGCAGGTCATCGCCGATCCCGCGGCGCTCGCAGAGTGCGACGCGGATTTCCACGTGCTGATGGCGAAAGCCTCGCACAACCGCGTGCTGCAGCTCGCGCGCGAGCCGGCCGCGCAATTGTTCTTTCCGACCACCGAGATGATCGTGAGCCATGTCCCGCAGGGCGCCTCGCGCCTGATCGAGGCGCATCGCCATCTCTTGGAGGCGATCCGGCGCCGCGACAAGGCGGCGGGCGCGCAGTGGATACGGCGTCACCTGCAGGACTGGCGCCGCGGCTTCGAGCGGGTTGCATCCCTCGACCGGTCGGTCGAGCATATGTACATGGAGCACGCAAAGGCGGTTCGGCGCAAATAGAACCGAAAAGACGTCGTCCGAACCAGCAAGAAACGGCGGACGTTCAGGGAGGGAAAAATGACCGCAGACATCACCACGACTATCCAGAAGGCGCGCGAGCAGAGCATCGGCGATCTCCTGCGCCGCTCGGCCCGGCGCTATCCCGACAAGACGGCGCTGATCTGCGGCGACGTGAGCTGGACCTATGCGGAGATGGACGCGATCTGCAATCGCCTTGGCCGTGGCCTTGGCGGTCTCGGGGTGAAGAAGGGCGATCGCGTCGCGGTGCTGTCGCGCAACTCGCAGGCCTTCGCGGCGCTGCGCTTTGCGCTCGCCAAGACTGGCGCCATCATGGTGCCGATCAATTTCATGCTGAACCCGGACGAGATCAACTTCATCCTCGCCAATTCCGGCGCCAGGCTGCTCTCCGTCGGCCCCGATCTCATCGAGGCCGGCCGTGCCGCGACCGCCAAAGGTACGGCGGTCGAGAAACTGATCTGGCTCCCGGGCGAAGATGCCGCCGAGCCGCCCAGGGACATCACAACCTTTGCGGACCTGCTTGCCGCTGACGCCTCGCCGCTCACGGCTTCCGTCGACAGCCGCGACGTTGCGCAGATCATCTATACCAGCGGCACGGAGTCGCTACCCAAGGGGGCCGTCCTCACCCATGAAGCCGTGATGTGGCAGTATGTGAGCTGCATCATTGACGGCGGCATGGCGGCGGAGGACACCATCCTGCACGCGCTGCCGCTCTATCACTGCGCACAGCTCGACGTCTTCCTCGGGCCCGGCATCTATCTCGGCGCGACCAACGTGATCACCGCAAAGCCGGTGCCGGATCACATCCTCGCGCTGATCGCAGCCCACAGGATCAACGCGTTCTTTGCGCCGCCGACGATCTGGATCGCGATGCTGCGCTCGCCGGCCTTCGACAAGACCGATCTGTCGAGCCTGCAAAAGGGCTATTACGGCGCATCCATCATGCCGGTGGAGGTGCTGCTCGAATTGCAGCGGCGTTTGCCGGGCGTCAAGTTCTGGAATTTCTACGGCCAGACCGAGATCGCGCCGCTCGCGACCGTGCTGAAGCCCGAGGATCAACTGCGCAAGGCCGGATCGGCGGGCAAGCCCGCACTCAACGTCGAGACGCGCGTGGTGAATGCCGACATGGAGGACGTCGGGGTGGGCGAGGTCGGCGAGATCGTCCACCGCTCGCCACATCTGTTGTCCGGCTACTACAATGATCCGGCCAAGACGGACGCTGCCTTTGCCGGCGGCTGGTTCCACAGCGGCGATCTCGCGACCGTCGATGCGGAGGGGCATGTCACCGTGGTCGATCGCGTCAAGGACATGATCAAGACCGGCGGCGAGAATGTCGCAAGCCGCGAGGTCGAGGAGATGATCTATCGGCTGCCGGCGGTCTCCGAAGTCGCGGTGGTCGGCCTGCCGGACCCGCGCTGGATCGAGGCGGTGACCGCGATCGTGGTGGTCAAGAATGGCGAAACGCTGGACGAGGAGACCGTCATTCAGCACTGCGCCGGCCAGATGGCGCATTTCAAGGTGCCGAAGCGCGTGGTCTTCGTCGACAGCCTGCCCAAGAACCCGAGCGGCAAATTGCTGAAGCGGGAGTTGCGCAAGCGCTTTCTTGGCAGCGAAACACTCGATCGTGCGATTCAGAAAAATTTTGCGGGCTGAGCAATCCGAACCCCGCAGCCGATCAAGCGGGCGTGAACGCATCACGCCGCCATAGCTGATCGGATTCCCTGAAGCGACAGTGTATGGTTGTGTCGCTGTCGTGGCTTGCCGCGGCAGCCAAGCAGCATCATTGCTACACGCAGGGGCCGATGCTCAAGAAGTCCGATGGCACCGAGCTGGCCGTGACGACCGGGACACGCATCGTTCCGCTCGATCGTGCGCGCACCTTCATCACCTTCCTGGTGGTGCTGTACCACGGCGTGATCAACTACACCTATTTCGGCATTGGCGGCGACCGGATGCGATGGCTCGGCTTCGACCTCATCGCGCTGTTCAATGACAGCTTCTTCATGGCCTGCATGTTCTTCATCTCGGGCCTGTTCGTTCACGACAGCCTGACGCGCAGGGGGCCGGCGAACTTCCTCGGCAGCCGCGCCTGGAGGCTCGGCATCCCGTATCTGGTGTCAATCCTCGTGCTGATGCCGATCGCCTACTATCGCTACTATCTGACGGAGTTCAGTTTCCCGCAGTTCTATTGGCACATGGTCACCGTCGGCCCATGGTCGTCGGGGTCGGCCTGGTTCCTGTGGGTGCTGCTTGCGCTCGATGCGATCGCGGCGCTGCTGTGGGCGGTGGCACCGCTCGCGATCCCGGCGCTTGGGCGGTTTGTCGACGGCTTCCGTCAGCGGCCGCTGATGGCCTTCGCCTCGTTCCTGATCTTCTCGATCGTCATCTATCTGCCGCTGCGCCTGACGTTCGGCGATTCCGCCTGGTTGGTGCCCGGCCATTATCCGCTGCCGATCCAGACCAGCCGCATCCTGCTGTATGCCGGCTATTTCTTCACCGGCGTCGCGGTCGGTGCCATCAGTCTGAGAGGCGGAATGCTGGTGGAGGGTGGCGAGGTGGCGAAACGCTGGATGCTATGGCTCACTTGCGGGCTCGCGTTCTACGGCGTCATCCTGCTTTTGGTCTATGTGCATCACAGCGTACTGCCGGATTTCCGTTCACCGCCGCTCTGGTGGCACACCGCCTATGGCCTGGCCTTTGCGATGTTCAACGCGGCGATGACATTCACGGTGCCTGCGCTGTTCCTGCGCTTCTCGCGATCGCAGTTTCGGTTCCTCGATGCGATGCGGCCTTCGGCCTACGGCATCTATCTCGTGCATTTCGTCCCGCTGATCTGGTTGCAATATCTCGTCTACGAGCCGGCATCGCCGGTGTTTGCCAAGTTCGCGATCGTCTTCCTGGGCACGCTCTTCATCAGTTGGGGCGCAACTATTCTGCTGCGAAAGATTCCGCTCGTGACACGCATGATCTGAAGAGTGCTGCGGCGCAGGCGGCTTGCTCGGGCCTGCCGGATTGAAGCTATGAAGTTTATATCGTCACGGATGCTTGCGGAGACTCCACGCCCGAGGCGCATGAACGGCCGGTCGAGCGCATGATCCAGAGACCTGCGTGCGCAAGAACAACGCGGTCGTTACCCACGTAACGCAATTCCGGATTTCCGAAATCTTTCTGTAGGCAGCCTGCTCGATCATTGTCGCCTGGTGGATACTCACTTCTAACACGAACAGGAGCTTCCATGAAGATTCAAGTCCACAGGCTCGCGATTGCACTCGCAATTGCCGTTCCTCTCGCAGTGGCCGCTACGGCCAAATCGTCTGCTGCGCCGATCAACGGCATGTTGATCAAGGCGGCGGTACCAGCCGTGACGACGGACGTGCGCTATCGGGCGCGTCGGGATTATCCCTACCCCCTGTACTACGGCTATCCCAGCTATAATTCGTACTGGGGCTATCCCGCCTATAATTCGTATTGGAGCTATCCGACCTATAATTCATATTGGAGTTATCCGAGCTATTACTACTCCTATCCCGGCTACGCCTACGGCTGGTGGTGACACCAGGCATTGGCAGCGTGCGGCTCCATCGAGCCGCCGCTAGCCAGGATGTATTTGAGGGATTCTATCGTTCCTCGACCATGCGTGTGTCGCTCTTAGGTCAAGCGTCTACATATCCTTCGTACGCTTCGTGCATCGTTCATGTATGAGCCCGCGACGGCAAGCCTAGGCGGCCAATCCGAAGTCCGAGAGCTTGACGCGATTGCGACCGGAGGTCTTCGCTTCATAGAGGGCTTCATCGGCGCGGATCAGCAGCGACTGGATCGTTTCGGATCGGGCGGCGTAGGCAATCCCACCGCTCACGGTGGTCCGGATGGGACCTAGAGGAGTGGGGACGGACATCGCTTCAATCTGCGCTCTTATGCGTTCGGCAACGGCGGCCGACGCCCTTGGGCTCGAGTTCGGCAAGACGATGCAGAATTCTTCGCCGCCTATTCGCGCGGCCAGATCGTTCGAACGGATATTTGCGGTGATGATCTCGGCAAAGGCCTTCAACGTCCGGTCGCCGGAATCGTGTCCGAACCGATCGTTGATGGTCTTGAAGTGGTCCAGATCCATCGCCACGACCGCTGTGCCAACCGGAACGTGGCCGGGCGGACCGTCAAACAGCGCGCGACGATTCAAGAGTCCGGTCAAGGCGTCGGTCATGGCTTCCGATTTATGCCGGTTCGCGATGCGCGCCTGATTGAGGGTGAGGGACAATGTGCCGATGCCGGTCAATCCGGCGATCACGACGATGGAGTTGATGTCTTCAGCCCAATTGGACGGACGAGCCGTCAGGACGAATTGGCCTTGTTCAGCAAGGGCGTAGCTACACGCGACGAATGATGCTGCAGCTAGCAGATAGAGCATCGCATTGGCGGCCATCAGAAGCGGGGATTCGGCGCGCGCTGTCCAGTATTGGAGAGCGGTCAGAAGGAGCAGGATGCCGATCACCGTATTTGCGAAGATCGTCCCGGTGCCGGAGTATCCGGTCGCGAATGCGGCGGATGCGCAGAGAATGCCAAAGCCGGCAACTGTGAGCGCCGTCAACCAGTTGAACCGACTTGAGCAGAATTTGGCTGAGCCTGCGTAGAGCAATCCGAAGCCGGACATAAGCAGCACGAAGGACACGAGCAGCAAATTGGCGTCGTACCTTTCAACGACGCTGCCAAAGAACGCTACGCCGGCGACAATAAAGGCAAGGCCGATCGACCAGCTTAGCAAGTGCGTCTCGGATTTTCCCACGGCCCACATCATGCAGAGCGTGAGTCCGAGGGACGCGCCCGAGAAGCCGATTGCGACGAGGATCGAGAACTGGTCGAGAAGCATGAGGCCGCGCCGAGATGGGATCGACCCTTAATACGTCATCGATCGTTACCCAAATGGTGGGACCGCAAGTCGTTTGCCGTGCAAGGTAATCAAATGGTTATCGGCTTCTGTTGAATCCAATCAGTGCAGCGGATTCCGATGAAACCCAACCTCGCCCCGCGCGCGGGGCGAGGTGCTTGATCTCAGGAGCCTTCGAACTTGAAGGATACGTTGAGCTTGGCGCGATAAGCCTCCACTTGTCCCTTGGCGTCCAGTTGCATATCGAGTTGGACGACCTCTGCGACGCGAAGATCTCGGAGAGAGTTTGCGGCTTGCCCGACCGCATTGGCCGCGGCCTTTTCCCAGGATTCGTTGCTGGTACCGATCAGTTCGATGACCTTGTAGACGCTCTCAGGCATGTCGTCCTCCTGTCCGGAATGAAGCAGGAAGCAGGTGCTCCCTGCTGCCGTCGAAACTAGCACAAACGATGCCATCGGTCGCATGTGGCGAAAGTGCGTAAGCTGGCGAGAGCCATCGAGTTGTGCGCATGCAGCGCTTCCTTTCCCTGCAGTTGCGAGGCTGAAGTGACAGCCGAGCGCTAAATCGCGGTGGGGCCTGGTTGCCAGCGATACGCAGCAGCCGCCGGCTTTCGTCTCGTTGTATCTTGTTGTATATATCCTGCGCGAACAGCCGGGCCGGAAGAGCTACGGAGTTCCGGTCCTGCAGGGCGCCTCAGGGGCATTGCCTCGTCCCATCAACGTCCATCAGGAACCATAACATGAAACAGAATGACAGCGTTGCCCTGTGCTCGCTGCGACAGGGAGACTTGCTCAAGAACCGCAATGCATGGGCGCTCGGCGCGGCCGGGTTGATCTTGCTCATGCTTGGCACGGCGCGTGCCGAGACACCGATCAGCGTTCCCGAAAAGAGTCATCCGGAGAGCGTCACGGCCAGCAGCGACGGCACGCTCTATTTCGGAAGCTTCAATCAGGGCGGCGTCATGAAGGCCGCACTTGGCGGGAAGGCCGAGCCGTTCATCAAGCCGGGCGCCAACGGCAGCCGCTCCGTGCTCGGTGTGCTCGCCGATGAGAAGAGCCGTACCTTGTATGTCTGCTCCAACGACCTGAGCGGCAGGGGCGTGCCGGGTCCGAGCGAGACCAAGGGGGCATGGCTGAAAACCTTCGATCTTGCCACCGGCGCCCCGAAGGGGAGCTTTCAATTGAAGGATGCCAAATCATTCTGCAATGACATCGCGATCGGCGGTGACGGAACCGCTTACGTCACCGACTCCTTCACGCCGACGGTCTACAGCCTGAAGCCGGGCGGCACCGCGCTCGAGGTGTGGGCGACCGATCCGCTGCTGGCGCCTGCGAAAGACGGAGTCGGGCTCGACGGCATCGCGATCGGATCGGACGGCCAGCTCTACGTTACGACTTTCATTCCCGCGAAACTGTTCAGGATCGCGATCAAGGATGGCAAGGCGGGCGCGATCACCGAGCTGAAGCCATCCCGTCCGCTGGATCACGCGGACGCCATGCGTGCGATCGGCGGCGACTTCCTGCTGATCGAAGGCGCCGGCCGGCTCGACAAGGTCACGGTGACGGGCGATGAGGCCAAGGTCGACGTGATCAAGGACGGTCTTGCCGAGCCGGTTTCGGTGACCCAGGTTGGCAACGTCGCATGGATCGCCGAGGGCAAGCTGTCCTACCTCATCGGTCCCAACAAGGGAAAGGATCCTGGTCCATTCGCGATCACGCCGGTTCCGTTAAAGTAACACGTGAGCTACCTGCTCTGGTGCAGCAGCGACCACTGCGCCGGCCGACGCCTGCTAACGGCGCTATCGGCTGGCGCTCATCTTGTCCGTGAAAAGCTTCAATGGCATTCTAAGGATCGGACGCAACCAACGGATTCTGCATGTCAAAACCGGGCGCCAAATCGCTTCCACATTTGAGCGTTCGCATCGATCTCGATAGCGACGAGAGGATCGGGCCCGGCAAGGTCCAGTTGCTCGAGCATATCCGCGATTGCGGGTCGATCTCGGCCGCAGGCCGCGCCATGGAGATGTCCTACAAGCGGGCGTGGGACCTCGTCGACGAGATCAACCGTATCTGCCGGCATCCCGCGGTCGAGCGGCAGACCGGCGGCAAGAATGGCGGCGGCGCGGTGTTGACGCCGTTTGGCCTCTCGCTGGTCGCCCGCTACCGCAAGATCGAACGCGATGCGGCGAGCGCGGTGCGCAAGGAGCTGGCGGCATTGCAGACCGATATCGGCCGCAAAGCGTAAAGCGGCGGCAAGTTTGCGCGCGGCATCGCAGCTGGTTGCGATCCCGCCGCGAACGTGCGCTCGGCGCAGACATCCCGGTCGTGATCGCCGTGCCCAATCACCGCTTCGCCCATTGGATCAAGTTCGCTGACGGCATGAGCGTCCGCCTCCGCTGCGACCGCGATGCGCTCGACGCATGGTGGAGCAACGTCTTGGCGCGGCATGCGAGGCTGGCGGCAAGCGAACATCAGGACGGTTTGCGACGTGTTGAAATGATGTGAGCGCGGCGCCGCATCGCGTCATGGAGACGTGGCGGTTTAACGCCGGCAATCCGAGAGCCGCAGGCCATCCCAAAGATTTGACAGTTCATTTTTGGAACTGTATGAGGGGACTGTAGTCAGGGCATGGCTGCGGGCCGCTTGCGCGTGGCAGGCGGAGAACAACGGATGCCCGCAAGGAGAGGCCGGTGGGAAGTCCCCTGAAGGTTGAATTCCTGTTCGATTTCGGCAGCCCGAACGCCTATCTGGCGGAACTTGTCATTCCGTCGATCGAACAGCGCACCGGCGTGAAGTTTGATTATGTGCCGATCCTGCTCGGCGGGATTTTCAAGGCAACGGGCAACGTGTCGCCAGCCGATTCGCTGCGTGGCATCAAGAACAAGGCGGAATATATGGCGCTGGAAACCGAGCGCTTCATCCGCCGCCACAACATCACGACCTATCGCCCGAACCTGTTCTTCCCGGTCAACACCTTGATGCTGATGCGCGGCGCAGTCGCCGCGCAGTTCGAAGGCGTGTTCGAGCCGTATTTCCGCGCCGCCTACCACCACATGTGGGAAGAGCCGAAGAAGATGGACGACGTCGAAGTGTTCCGCGCCGCGTTCAAGTCCTCCGGCCTTGACGCCGACAGGCTGATCGCACGGGCGCAGCAGGACGACGTGAAGAAGCGGCTGATCGATTTGACCGCAGATGCGGTCAACCGCGGCGCGTTCGGTTCGCCGACCTTCTTCGTTGGCAAGGAGATGTTCTTCGGCAAGGATCAGCTTCGCGATGTCGAGGAATCCATCGTCGAGCAGACAAGGCAGTTGGCGAGGAACGCATAAACGCCGGACAGCAGCGGCGGAGATCGCCGAATAAATCAGGAGAACGTAATGCCGGGCCCACTCAATGGCGTGCACGTGCTGGATCTGACCGGCGTGGTGTCGGGGCCGTTCGCGACCATGTTCCTTGCCGACCAGGGCGCCGACGTTCTCAAGATCGAGCCGATCGGCGGCGACATCACCCGCCGCAGCCGCGCCACCATCGACGAGGCTGGCGAATTCTCGGCGCTGTTCATTTCCTCCAATCGCGGCAAGCGCTCGCTTTCGATCGACGTCAAGAGCGAGGCGGGCCGCGAGGTGCTGGCCAAGCTCGTCGCGCAGGCCGACGTGCTGGTGCAGAATTTCCGGCCCGGCACCATGGAGCGCCTCGGGCTTGGCGCGGATGAGCTGCGCCAGCGGCATCCGCGATTGATCTATGTCTCGATCAGCGGCGTCGGCGAAACCGGACCTTATGTGAAGAAGCGGGTGTATGATCCGATCATCCAGGGATTATCGGGCTTCGCCGACATCCAGTCGCAGCCCGTCACCAACCGCCCGCAGATGATCCGCACCATCGTCTGCGACAAGACCACGGCGGTGATGACGGCGCAGGCGGTGGCGGCGGCGCTCTATGCGCGGGAGAAGACCGGGCAGGGCGATCACATCCGCGTCGCGATGCTGGATGCGATGATCTCCTATCTCTGGCCGGAAGGCATGATGCAATACACGGTGGTCGGTACTGAAGCGACCGCCGGCGATCCGAACGACCGGCCCGATCTCGTGTTCAAGACCAGCGACGGCTACATCACCGCCGGCACGATTTCGGATTCCGAATGGCAGGGTTTTTGTCGTGCCACCGGTGATCCCGAGCTCGCCAAGGATCCGCGCTTTGCGACGCCTTCCGCGCGCTCGGTGAACGCGACGGCGCGGATCAACAAGATGGCCGAATATATCGCGCAGCACACCACCGCCGAATGGCTCGCGCGGCTCGATGCGGCCGATGTTCCCTGCGCGCCGATCCTGCGCCGCGGCGAGATCATGCACAATGAGCAGGTGGTGGCGCGCGACATCATCACCGAATTCGAACAGCCCAAGGTCGGACGTGTGCGGCAGCCAAAGCCTGCGGCGCGTTTCGAAGTGAACGAGGCCGCGATCGGCGGACCGGCGCCCCGTGTCGGCGAGCATTCGCGCGAGGTGCTGCGCGAGCTCGGCTATGATGACGCCGCGATCGATCGGATGGTCAGCGAAAAGACCGTGCGGGTGGCGGTCTAATAGGGATGCGCTGCCCATCGCCGATGCAATCGATCTAGTTTCAGTCCTGCTCTTCCCGCATCCGGCTGATCAGGAGGTCGGCCACCAGCCGGCAGGAGGGCGACAGGTTTCGGCTCGCGAGCCGAACCATGGTGACCTGCGTCGCCTCCAGCCGCTTGTCACGTAGCGGCACGGCGACGAGCAGGCCGGCCTCGAGTGCCGGCACCGCCGCGACGCGTGGCAGGAAGGTGGCAAGATCCGTGCGGGCGGCGAGTGTCTGTGCGAAGGCGAGCGAGTTGGTCTCGTTGCAGACCTCGAGCCTGACCTTGGCCTGCGCGCAGGCGCGATCGACTTCCTGACGAATGCCGAAGGACGGATCGGGGACGACGACGCGCAGGCCCGCGAGCTCCTTCACGGTGCAACTCGCCTTGTTCGCCAGCGGATGGCGCGGCGAGACGATCAGGCACAGCGATTGCCGCATCCGCCCAAGCTCGATCAGGTCGCGGCGCGGCGCGCGGCCGAACACGAAGCCGAGGTCGACATCGCTATGGCCGACCTTCTCGGCCACGTCGCGCGAGCCCACCATCGTCATCGAGATCGAAATGCCCGGATATTCGCCGGCAAGGTCGACGGCGAAATTCGACAGAAAGCTCATCAGCATGCCCTCGACGCTGGCGATCCTGACCTGCCCACGGCGTGAGCTGTCGAATTCCTGCACCTTGACACGGATGCCGTCGAGCTGATCGCGGTTCTCGACCGCGTAGCGGTAGAGCAAGTGGCCGGCGCCGGTGAGCTGCATCCCGCGCGGGCCACGTTCGAACAGTTTTGCCGAAAGTTCCTCCTCGATCGCCTGCATCTGCCGGCTGATCGCGCTCGGCGCGATCCGGAGCGAGGCCGCCGCCTGCTTGATCGAGCCGCATTCGGTGACCTCGCGGAAATATCGGATTGCGGCTGACTCGATCATGCGGCTTCGTCCTCCTGTCGGCCTGCCCAACCAGGCGGCAGGCGGTGACAAGCGTTCGAATTATTCGATCTCAGACCTCTAATTTCAATGCTTTTATTCGAATGCAGGATTTGCCATGATTTTTATGTTTTAGTCGCTGGGGCCATGGAGAAATATTCTATGAGTAAGTCTTGGGTCGCTCGTTACGTGCGTCTTGCAGTCCCGCTATGGGCGGCGGTGGTCGCCGGCGGCGGGCTCGTCTCTCACGCATCGGCCGAGGACGTCATCCGTTTCGGCGCACCGCTGCCGATCACCGGCCCGCTCGCACCCGAGGCGATCAAGCAGCAGCAGGGCTATGACCTCTGGGCCGAGGAAGCGAACAGGTCGGGCGGCATTTCCGTCGGCGGCAAGAAATACAAGGTCGAGATCGTCTACGTCGACTATCAGTCGAACACGCCGCGTGCGGTGCAGGCGACCGAACAGATGATCACCCAGGGCAATGTCAACTTCATGTTCGGTGCCTTCGGCTCCGGCGCGGCCAAGGCGGCCAGCACGGTATCCGAGAAGTACAAGGTGCCGACGCTGGCGGCGACCGCGTCCTCCGTCCAGGTCTATGACCAGGGCTACAAATATCTGTTCGGCACCTTCACGCCGAACGACACGCTGACGACGCCGCTGACCCAGATCATCAAGGCCAAGGTGCCCGAGGTGAAGAAAGTCGCCATCCTCGCGCGCAACGACCTGTTCCCGCTCGCGATCGCGCAGGAAATGGAGAAGTCGGCCAAGGCGAACGGCTTTGACCTCGTCTATTTCGAGAAATATGCGATCGGCACGCTCGATCACTCGGCGGCGCTGTCGCAGATCAAGTCGCTGGCGCCGCAGTGGATCTTCGTCACCGGTTACATCAACGACCTGCTGCTGGTCCGCAAGCAGATGATCGACCAGGAGATGAAAGCGCCGGTCGTCACGATGATTGCCGGTCCCGCCTATCAGGAATTCATCGAATCGGGCGGCCCGACCGCCGAGAACATCACCAGTGCTTCCTGGTGGCATCCGGCCGCGCGGTACGAGGGCAAGGACATCTTCGGCTCGACCGAGAACTTCGTGAAGCTGTTCAAGGCGAAATACAAGAGCGAGCCGGACTACGGCCAGGCCTCGGCGGCCCTGTGCGGGGCGCTGTTCCAGATGGCGATCGAAAAGGCTGGCTCGCTCGATCGCGACAAGGTGCGCGACGAGCTCGCCAAGCTCGACGTGGTGACCTTCTTCGGCCCGGTTCGGTTCGGTCCGAATGGCCAGATCAACTCGCTCGATCCGCCGGTCTTCCAGATCCAGGGCGCCAAGCCGGTGGTACTGTTCCCGGATGCGATCAAGCAGGGCGAGCTCAAGGTCGGCGTCAATTGATGACCACCGTCATTGCGAGCAGAGCGACGCAATCCATGTCTCCACAAGTAGAAGCAATGGATTGCTTCGTCGCTTCGCCCCTCGCAATGACGCATAGCATTAAGCGCGATTAGGCATCACACATGCACGCAGCCCAGATCCTGGTGAACGCGGTCGTTCTTGGCTGCCTCTATGCCTGCATTGCGATCGGCTTTTCGCTGGTCTGGGGCGTGCTGAACGTCATCAACCTGATCCATGGCTCCTTCATCGTGCTCGGTGCCTATCTCGCCTTCGGGCTCTATAACTCGCTGCACATCTCGCCCTGGTATTCTGTCGCGGTCGCCGCGCCGTTGTTCTTCCTGCTCGGCTACCTCCTGCAGCGGCTGTTGATTAACCGCGTGATCACGGCCCCCGCGCTGGTGACGTTGACGCTGACCTTCGGGCTCGACCTGATCCTGAACAACGCGATGATCTATTTCTTCAAGGCCGATTACCGCAAGCTGACGCTGACGCCGTCGCTCGGATCGGTCTCGATCTTCGACGTGGTGGTGCCGGTCGACCGTCTCATCGCGACGGTTTCCGCGCTGGTACTCACCGGACTGCTCTATCTCCTGCTGCGGCACTCGCGCGTCGGCCGCGCCATTGTCGCGGTGCGGCTCGACCGCGACGCGGCCGTGCTGATGGGCGTCAACGTCAAGTCGATCTACGCGATTGCGTTCGGCCTTGGCGCTGCGCTTGCCGGCTGCGCCGGCGTGCTGATGGCGCTGATCTTTCCGATCTCGCCATTGACCTCGTCGGGCTATCTCGGAAAGGCCTTCGTGGTCTGCGTGCTCGGCGGCCTCGGTAGCGTCTCGGGTGCGCTCGCGGGCGGGCTGTTGCTGGCGCTGGTCGAAGGGATCGGCTCGACCTTCTTCGGCCCGGCTCATGCGACCACGCTGTCCTTCATTCTGCTCATTATCTTCCTGATCCTGCGCCCTCAGGGGCTCCTTGGCCGGAAGGGCTTCGAATGACGAAGTCGAACATTGCGCTGCTCGTCCTGCTCGCGATCGTCGCATCGCTGCCGCTGTTCGGCGGCGCTTATACGCTGCGGCTTGGCACCATCGCCTGCATGTATGCCATCCTGGCGCTGTCCTGGAACGTGGTCGGCGGCTTTGCCGGCTACCCCTCGTTTGCGACCGCCGCCTTCTTCGGCTTCGGCGCCTACACCACCGGCGTCTTGCTCAACAAGGGCTTGCCGCTTTGGCTTTGCGTCGTTATCTCGGCCGTCGCTGCCTTGCTGATTACGGCGGCACTCGGCGCGGCGCTGCTCCGTCTGCGCGGACATTACTTTGCAATCGCCAGTCTCTCGCTGGTCGAGGTGCTGCGCGAACTCGTCAACAATGCCACCGATCTCACCGGTGGCGGCATGGGCCTCAACATCCCCCTGGTGTCCGGCTCCGGCGTGCTCGCGGAAGCGATGTCCTTCTTCTACGCGATGTGGATCCTGCTGCTGCTCACCGCATTGATGGTGATGGCGGTCGCGGGCTCCAAGCTCGGCTTCGGGCTCGCCTGCATCCGCCAGAACGAGACCGCCTCCAGCATGGTCGGCCTCAATACCACGCTCTACAAGAGCATCGCCTTCGGCCTGTCGGCCTGTTTCGTCAGCGCGGCCGGCGGCATCTATGCCGCCTGGGTGCACTATATCGACCCGTCCGACGTCTTCGACATCCTCTATTCCGTGAAGCCGATTGTGATGGCGCTGATGGGCGGGCTCGGCTCGCCGCTCGGGGTTGCCTGCGGCGCATTCCTCTATCTCGCGCTCGAGGAGGTGGTCTGGCGCAACTACATCCAGATCCACACCGGTGTGCTCGGGCTGATCATCGTCCTCTTGCTCCTGTTCCTGCCGCACGGCCTGATCTCGTTGCGGCCGGCCAACCTCTGGCGACGGGTCAAGCATGTCTGAGATCCTTCGCCTGGAAAACGTATCCCGGCATTTCAGCGGCCTGCAGGCGCTGCGCGACGTCACGCTCACCGTCAACAAGGGCGAGGTGCTCGGCCTTATAGGACCAAATGGCGCCGGCAAGACCACGCTGGTCAACACCATTTGCGGCGTCACGCCGGCCAATTCCGGCAAGATCATTTTCG
This sequence comes from Bradyrhizobium cenepequi, assembly GCF_020329485.1. Taxonomy (GTDB): domain Bacteria; phylum Pseudomonadota; class Alphaproteobacteria; order Rhizobiales; family Xanthobacteraceae; genus Bradyrhizobium; species Bradyrhizobium cenepequi. The sequence goes on along the minus strand of NZ_JAGKJI010000004.1, from coordinate 245,765 downwards.
ACGGCAAGGACATCACGCCGATCAAGACCTATCAGGCGGCGCGTCTCGGCCTGTCGCGCACTTTCCAGATCGTGCAGCCCTTTGCCGAATTTACCGCGCTCGACAATGTCGCGGCAGCCGCGCTGTTCTCGCAGCCGGGCCAAAGCCTGAAGGTGGCGCGTGAGCAGGCAATGGCCCATCTGGTCTATGTCGGCCTCGAGCTGCAGGCCAATCACCCTGCCGCGACGCTGACGCTCGCCATGCGCAAGCGGCTCGAGCTTGCGAAAGCGCTCGCGATGAAGCCAAAACTGTTGTTCCTCGACGAGGTCAATGCCGGCCTCAACAGCGCCGAGGTCGAGCGCGCAACGAAGCTGATCCATGAGCTCGCCGCCAGCGGCATCACCATCGTGATGATCGAGCATCTGATGAAGGTCGTGCTCAACGTCTGCACCCGCATCGCGGTGCTGCACAATGGCGCGCTGATCGCCGACGGCGCACCGCGCGAGGTGATCGAGAATCCCGCTGTTGTCGAGGCCTATCTCGGCCAACAATATGCGAAACGGAATGCCGCCCGTGGCTAGCTCCCTGATCATCGAATTGAAAGGGCTGTGCGCCGGCTATGGCGAGATCCAGGTGCTGTGGGGCATCGATCTCGAAGTCCGCCACGGCGAGATCACCGCGTTGATCGGCTCCAACGGCGCCGGCAAGACCACGCTGATGCGGGCGCTCTCTGGCCTGATCCCGACCACCGCAGGCAACTATTTCTCCGAAGGCCGCGACCTCACCGGCGACACCGCCGCCGAGATCCTGGCCCACGGCATCGTGCACGTGCCGGAAGGGCGGCGGTTGTTCGGCGCGATGAGCGTCGAGGAGAACCTCCTGATGGGCGCATATTTGCGCGATGCGAGCCGCGCCGAGATCAATCGTGACCTCGATCAGGTCTATGCCACGTTCCCGAAGCTGCGCGAGCGGCGGCGGCAGGCGGCGGCGACCTTGTCCGGCGGTGAGCAGCAGATGTGCGCGATCGGCCGCGGCCTGATGAGCGCGCCGCTGCTGTTGATGATCGACGAGCTGTCGCTTGGGCTTTCGCCCTTGCTGGTCGAACAGCTCGTGGTGGCGCTGCGAGAACTCAACGCCAACGGAACGTCGATCCTGCTGGTGGAGCAGGACGTCACCATCGCACTCGATCTCTGCCACCGCGCCTTTGTCATGGACATGGGCCGCATCGTGCGGAGTGGCTCGGGCTCCGAGCTGCTCGCCGATCCGATCGTGCGCGACGCTTATCTCGGCGTTCTCCACGAATGACCGAACCCGAGCTTTCCTAACCCCGTTACGTTGCAAAGAGGTGTGATGATTACGACCATCGAGGTTCAAGACGGCGGTTATCGCTTTATGCCCGGCGTCAGCCAGTATTCCTGCGGCATCGGCGCGCTTCCTGACTTCACCATCGAGCGCGTGCGTTTTGCCGATCCGGTGCCGCTGAAGGCGGGCTTTGCGCGGATCGCCGAAATCCTCAAAAGCGCCGGCCGTCCGCTGACGGCGTTCGGCGCCTGTGAATTGCGCTCGCCCGCACCGTTCACGGAGGAGGGCTTTCGCGCCTTCAACGACATCTACATCAAGACCCTGATCGAATGGGGCGTGATGAAGGACGGCGTCAATCCGGTGGCGCGCAGCAATGTCTGTCCGAAGATCGATCCGCCGTCCGAGCCTTGCTTTCACGCCTTCTCCTATGTGGTGCCTGCGCCGCAGGCTGTGCCATCCTTCGTGATCGCCGGCAGCGGCGAGTCGGCCGAGGGCAAGGCGAACTATCGCGATCACATCATCAGCCCCGGCGACGTCAGTCCGGCGGGCATGCTTGCCAAGGCCAAATGGGTGCTGGACGAGATGGAACGCCGGATGAGCGCGTTCGGCGGCACCTGGAAACAGACGACCGGCGTGCAGCTTTATACCGTGCAGGACGTCTATTCGATCCTGGAAAGCGAACTCGGCCGCCGCGGTGTGTTCAGGAACGGCCTGACCTGGCATTTCAACCGCCCGCCGGTGGTCGGTCTCGACTACGAGATGGATTGCCGCTGCGTCCACATCGAAAAGGTGATCCAGGCGTGAAGACTCCCTCTCCCCGTTCTTACGGGGAGAGGGTTGGGGTGAGGGGCCCTATCCGCATAAACGGTGACAGACGTATTCGCGGAGACTCCCCCTCACCCGAAATTCAAGCTGCGCTTGAATTTCGACCTCTCCCCGCAAGCGGGGCGAGGTGCAGCGGGGTTCGCCTCACGACCTTGCATCATCACATCCAACGCGCATCAAAAGCGCGTGTTGCCGCGCGTCCAAGTAAGCCGCTTCCTTGACAGGCGAGGAGCCAAACCGTTTCCTTTGGCTGCTCGAGATCTGATCCGGCTGGGACGTCAATGCAAAGCGAAACGGCAGTCATCAGGCGGCGTGATCTTTTCTCGTTGATCGGCGCGATGGCCGGCAGCGCGGCGATGTATCACGCGATGATGAGCCTCGGCTTCGCCTCCGAGTCGACTTACAAGGGGCCGGTGAGGCTCGAAGGGGACCCGAACGGCGCATCCGTCCTGATCCTCGGCGCGGGACTTGCCGGCATGACCGCGGCGCTGGAGTTGCGCAAGGCGGGCTACAAGGTCCAGATCCTCGAATTCAACAACAGGGCAGGCGGCCGCAACTGGACCTTGCGCGGCGGCGACACGTTTGCCGAACTCGGTGGCTATAAGCAGACCTGCGAATTCGACCGCGGGCTCTACATCAACCCAGGCCCGTGGCGGATTCCCTACCACCATCGTGCACTGCTGGATTATTGCAAGCGGCTCGGGGTCGCGCTCGAGCCCTTCATTCAGTTGAATCACAATGCCTATCTACACGCCTCGCGTGCGTTCGGCGGTCAGCCGCAAAAGATCCGCGCCATCAAGGCGGATTTCCAAGGCCAGGTTTCCGAACTGCTTGCGAAAGCAACCCAGCAGGGCGGGCTCGACGAGACTGTGTCCAAGGAAGATCAGGAGATCCTGCTGCAGGCGCTGCGCTCCTGGGGCGCGCTCGATTCCGACTACAGATATAATGCCAATCTCGTCTCGGCCGAGTTCCGTGGCTATGCGCGCGAGCCAGGCGGGGGCTTAAGTCCGGAGCCGTTGCCGAGCGATCCCGTCACCTTGTCGGACCTGTTGCGGTCGCGGGTCTGGCGTTACTTGCAGAATTTCGCGCGCTATAGCTTCCAGACCACGATGTTCCAGCCGGTCGGCGGCATGGACATGATCGGCAAGGCCTTTGCAAGGGAGGTCACCGACCTCATCCGCTACAACGCCAAGGTGACGCAGATCCGGCAGAACGACCGGGGCGTCACGGTGAGCTATGTCGACACCACAAGTCCCGCGACGGTGCTGCACGCGACAGCCGATTGGTGCATCTGCACGATCCCGCTGTCGATCCTGAGTCAGATCTCGATCGACGTCGGCAGCCGCATGCAGGCCGCGATCGACGCCGTGTCCTATGCCGGCTCGGTCAAGATCGGACTGCAGTTCAAGCGTCGCTTCTGGGAGGAGGACGAGGCGATCTATGGCGGCATCACCTATACCGACCTGCCAATCCGGCAGATCGCCTATCCCAATGACGGTTTCAATCGCGCCGGACGCGGCGTGCTGTTAGGGGCCTATCTGTTCGAGACTGCGAATGCCTACGAGTTCACCGCAATGACGCCGAAGGAACGGGTCGCAAGCGCCGTCGAGTTCGGCTCCCTGATCCATCCGCAATACAAGCAGGAGTTCGAGAACGGGGTTGCGGTCGCCTGGCATCGCGTGCCCTTCACCCTTGGTTGCAGCGGCGAATGGAGCGACGAGGGCAGGGCGAAGCACTACAGGAATCTATGCCAGATCGATGGGCGGATCGTGCTGGCCGGCGAGCACGCGTCCGATCTGCCGGCCTGGCAGGAGGGGGCGATCCTGTCCTCGCTCGACGCCATCGCGCGATTGCACGAGCGGGTGGTGAAAACGTGAGGCCGATGAAAGCCAATCTGATTGTGCTAAGGGCAGGCGCCGCGCTGCTCGCGTTCTTGCCTGCGGCCACAGGCTTTGCGCAGGACAGCGCCGCCATGCGCCCGACCTTCAGCTCGGACTATCGCTTCGTCGAAATGACCGGCGAGGAACTGTTCGCCAATGTCTGCCAGGGCTGCCACATGCCTGATGCCTCGGGCGCCGTCGGCGCGGGCGCCTATCCCTCGCTGATTGCCAACCGAAATCTTGCCACCAGCAGCTATGCCGTCCATCTCGTCGTCAACGGTCGGCGCGGCATGCCGGCCTTCGGCGACATGATGACCGATGGCCAAGTTGCCGCGGTTGTGAATTATCTCAGGACGCATTTCGACAACAGCTACACCGACGTGGTGACGGCCACGGAAGTCAGGGGAGCGCGCCGCTGAGTCAAATTGGGGGAAACAGATGAAATTTCGTGCAATGCTGCTGGTCGCTTCGCTCTCGGCCGCGGCTTCCGCGCCCGCGCGAGCTGAGATCGTCAGGCATCCAATTCCCAATTCGACATTCCCGATCGCGCAATCGGTGCAGGTCAGCGGCAACGCCACGATCTATTATGTCAGTGGCCAGGTGCCGCCGGTGATCAACAAGGACGCCGATGCTTCGAGCCGGGAGGCCTATGGCGACACCAAGGCCCAGACCGTCGGCGTGCTGAACCGGATCAAGGGCATCCTTGAGGGGCTCGGCCTTGGCATGGGCGACGTCATCAAGATGCAGGTGTTCCTGGTGCACAGCCCGAATGCGCCGATGGACTTCAAGGCTTTCATGGAAGGCTACACCCAGTTCTTCGGTGGCAGCCAGCCGAACCTGCCGGCACGCTCGGTGGTCGGCGTTGCCTCGCTCGCCAATCCCGGCTTCCTTGTCGAGATCGAGGTGGTCGCGGCGAAGGACGCGAAATAGGTTCACGGCCGAGCGATGCGCTCGTCTGGAACCAGGTTCTCAAGTGTCGGCCGCGAGAGACGCCGATGCCTTCGGCGCGAAAGATACAGCAGAAGGCCGGTGACCACGAGCAGCGGCATCAGCGCCGCGGCGACCATGAACAGCAGCTTGCCCAGCCAACCAAATATGCTGCCGCGGTGAATATCGAGTACGCTCGAAAGCGTCCGCTCGCCGATGGTCTTGTCCGCGTAAATATCCGACGACGCCAGCCGGCCGGTGACGGCATCGATGCGGAATTCGTCGCGCGCGCCTGGATGCGAGGCATCGCGCGCCCAGGACCGGATCCGCACGACGGTATCAGCACCAGGCGGCAGCGTCAGTTGGGCCGTCGCGAAACGGCTCCCCTGTTCGTGCAGGAATGTCGCCCATACCCGATCGAGCGCAAGCGGCTTGGCATCGGCTGCGCCGACGTCTCGCGCCGGCTTGGGCTTCATCGGTGCGGCAGCGTTCGAAGGACGTGACAGCAGCCAGGTGGCGCCGTTCTTGTACCAGTCGAACGAATACCACAGGCCGGTGAGCACCATCACCAGGTAGATCGGCAGCACCCAGGTTCCAGCGACGGCATGCAGCGACCTGTGCAGGCCGCGACCGCGCAACGCCAAATTCGGCTTTAGCCACATTTTCACGCTGCGGGCGCGATGCGGCCATCGCAGCACGATCCCGGAGATCAGCATTGCGATCAGGCAGATCGCGGACAGGCCGGTGATTTGCCGGCCATAGCCCTTGGCATCGCCGGGCAACAACAGCCAGCGATGCAGTTTGCGGACAGTGATGAAAAATTGCTCGCCCCGTGGCGCGCCGAGCACACGCGCATCATAGGGATCGACATAGATCGAGGAAGGCCGGGCGCCGCCCTCGTTGCGGGCAAACCGGATCCGCACCGCCGCGGACGGGTCACTGGCCATCGTCACGGCCGAAACCTTGCCGAAATCGGGATTCGTCTGCAGTCGCGCGATCAATTGGTCCGGCGTCAGCATCGGGGTCGAGCGAGCTTCGACCCGCATGATCCCGACGTTCAGGCTGGCCTGGATTTCATCCTCGAAGCTCATCGTCGCGCCGGTGATCCCGACGAGAGCCAGCACCAGCGAAAGCGCAAGGCCAATGACGGAATGGACCTGCAACAGGGCGGTCTTGATCGCGTGCTTGGTCATGAATTGAAAGGAACAGGTCGCGTGATCAGCGTCGAAATCGGCGAGGCCTGTGATCACCGCCCACTCAACAGCGTTATCTGAACGATACCGGAAAGATGTCTGTGAGGCCACTCAAGCCGCGTTTACACAGTTTGTAATAGTTCTATGTTGCGTGCCGCCGTCTGTCGCGAAGAATAATGTCATCTTCGCGGAGTACATTGCAATTTTGTTTTCACCTTGCCGCGATGCCTCCGCGAGAAATCCGTCTCAGAATTTCACCGTCGCCGAGAGCGAGACGCGGCGTGCGTCGCCGAGCGCGACGTTCAGATTGCTCACAGCGGAGGGATAGTAGACGGTGTCGAACAGGTTCTTGACGTTGAGTTGATAAATGACCGGCAGGTTGTCGTATTTGGTCTCGTAGCTCGCGAAAACGTCGGCGACGACATAGGACGGCAGGACGAAAGTGTTCGCGGCGTCGCCGGGCCGGTCACCGACATAATGCGCGCCGGCGCCGAGCCGCAGCCGGCCCGGCAACGCGGTGCCGAAGTCGTAAACCAGGTAGAGCGAAGCCGTGTTCAGGGCGACGTTCTGCAGCGCCATGCCGGCGAGCGTCGGATCTTCGATCACTCGCGCGTCGGTATAGCCATAGCTGCCGATCATGCTCCAGTTGTTGGACAGCCTCCCGGTGACGTCGATCTCGATGCCGCGAGAGCGGACCTTGCCGGCGGTCCGAAATTCCACGATTCCCGTGACGTTGTTGAGCTGCGACACCAGCACGTTCTTCTTGTCGATGTCGTAGAATGCCACCGTGCCCGAAAGTCGCTTGTTGATATCGAATTTGGCGCCGGTCTCCCACGACACGCCCTCTTCGGGTGCGATATTGGAACCAATCACCACGCCGCCGGTGAGCGGCGCAATGGTCGAGGTCGGCTTCAGCGACTGCGTATAGCTTGCGTAGAGGGAAAGCTCGTCGGTAAGCTTAAGGATGGCGCCTCCGAGCGGGAGCACCTTGTCTCCGGATAGATCGGTGTTGGCCTTGAACGGGCGTCCGCGCCCGGCCAACTGGTCGAAATCCATGTAGCGCACGCCGGCGACCACCGCGACCCGATCGGTCACATGCAGCGTGTCTTGAAAGAATATGGAGTATTGACCAAGCTTGTCGGTCTGGTCGCTGTCGCTGGCGGAGACCGTGGTGCCTGGCTGGATCAGTCCATAGACCGGATTATAGAAATTGAACGACGGCGTCGGCTGCCGGATCAGGTTCTTGCGATAGATCGTGCGATACTGGCCGTCGCCGCCAAACAGCACATCGTTGCGCATTCCGCCAATCCAGAACCCGCCCTGCAGGTAGGACGTCCCGTAGCTCACATTGCTGAGCGAACCCTGCGTGCCGTCGTTGCTGCGCGTCTCGATGCCCGTGGCGGCATTGACCCCGGTGACGCGGAGCTGGTTGGCGCTGAACGTCTCGGTGTTGTAGCTGTAACCGGCGTAGAGCCTCCAATCCTCGTTGAGTTGCTGCTCGACAGAGCCCTGCACCAGGTCGGATGTTCCCCACATATTGTTGAAGGGCTCATCGAGCCGGCGCGTCGCCGGAATAGGCAGCGGCGCTTTGGTGGTCGGATCGAATGCCGTGCCGCGGTCGAACGGGTAGATGAAGTCGCGATGCTCGTAGTTGAGCTGCACCGTGGTCGTGTCGCCATACCAGGCTAGCGACGGCGCAATCAGCGTTTCGCGGTGACGCCCGAAATTGCGCCAGTAATCCTCGTTGACGCCATAGGCGATGAAGCGATAGGCGAGACCGTCCTTGCCGATCGGCCCGGTGACTTCGAAGGTCGCATCCGCGCCGTTCTTGTTGTTGGCGTAAGTTGAGCCGAGCACGGTGATCGATCCGTGCTGATAGAGTTCCGGGCGCTTGCTGATCGTGTTGACGATGCCGCCGGGATCCATGATGCCGTATAGCAGCGACGCAGGTCCCTTCAGCACCTCGACGCTTTCGACGGCGGGGTTGAGGCTGCGGCCCTGAACCAGCGGCATGCCGTTGCGCATGATTGAGCCATCGCGGTTATCGCCGAATCCACGCCGGATGACGGCATCCTGGGTGCCGGCGAGCGTATTGGTCTGGGTGACGCCGCTGATATTGACGAGCGCGTCATCGAGATTGCGCGGCAATTGATCCTTCAGCACCTGCTCGGGCACGACGTTGACGACTTGCGAGGTGTCGAGCGGCGAAGCGCCGGTGCGCAGCGTGGTCGAACTGGGCATTGCGCGATAGCCGAGCCTGGCTTCGTACAGCTTGGCCGCTGCCGCGGCAGCGCGTTCCGACGGCGTAGGCTCCGCCGGCGTAACATTTCGATTTCGTTGCGGCGCCGTCGCCGCTGCGCGAGTGCGCCGCACGGAAGGCCCCGCAGCGCGCGCCGGCTTGCGGTTCTGTGCCGGCGATTCCACCGTCACCGCTGGCAAGGTGACGCTCGACTGTGCCCGCGCGATCGTGATCGAAGAGGAGCAACCCGCCAGCAAGGCCATGGTGCCGATGAAAACTTGAGTGCGGCTGCCGCCGCCTCGATTGCGATGGTCTCCCACGAGACGGCGAACAGCACTGACCTTCACTTCGATTCACTTTCGGGACGAGATTGGCGCGGTGCCTTTAGCAGCCGCCGCAAATGGAAAGAACAACGCCGGAATTGAATCGCTCTAAGAGCGCGCTTTGCACGAATGATTTGCAAGTCCGTCACGCGACATGGCAAGAGTTGCTGTCGCTTCGAGCCACTTCTTCAATTTGTAGCGAAGGAGCGGAGGAATACTTGACAGTGGCGTTGCCGCCACCACGTCTCGCCATCTTGCAAAACCTCAGCGTCTGCGCAGCGCGGGAATCCCGACCTACGGCCATTCCGGCCTTGCAGCCGAAATCACCGACATCCGCGCCCACGGCAAGGATGAGCGGATCATGGTGAAGTCATTCTACGAAGGTGAGGAATATCTCTATCGTCTCGTGAAGAGGTTCGCCGGTGGGACGTGAGATCCGCCGTCATTGCGAGCGCAGCGAAGCAATCCATGCTTCCACGAGCGGAGAGATGGATTGCTTCGCGTATGCTCGCAATGACGCAGAGCATGCGTGGGCGCCGTGCTCACCATCGGCGCCGCCCAATGTTTATGCACGCGGAGAAGAATGGGCAGGGATTGGCTGCATTTACATGCAGTTCTGGCCGCCTTTGCGCTTGCCGGCTTTTGACATGCCACGCGTTGTTGGACCGCAGATAGTTTTGTCCCGTGTTTTCCAGGCCTGCACGAGGTGCACGTCCTCCAATCGCTCGATCCCGGCATTGCTCCGACTATCGCTCCTTCGTCGCGCGCTTCAAGGCGGCAGGACTCGACTGGCGCGAATTCATCGTGCCGGGTCCGACGCTCTGGCAATTGTTCGTCTATGACCCAAGCGGCGTGCAACTCGAAACGGACCTTCGAATGCGCCGGCGAAGGCGAGGAGAAGCCGGACATGTCGGCGGGCCGCAAATATATCGCGGGGGCGAGCTTCTTTGACAAGGCGACCTATCCGAAGCTCGCTTGACGACGGCCGGCGATCCGTTCGCGAGACGATTGACATCGGACTGTGTCTAGGGGAGAGGACGGTCATCTTTCCTGGGAGCAGTTGGATGGTGGATTCGAGCAGCAGCCGATCCGGCGCACGCGTGGCCGTTGCAGGCCTCGGTGCCATCGGCGCGAGCGTGGTGAAGGAACTGGATCGCGGCATCGAGGGATTGGCGCTGAGCGCGGTCTCGGCGCAGAATGTCGCCAAGCACCAGGCCTGGCTCCATGAGCTGAAGACCCCGCCAAAGATCCTGCCAATCGAGGAGCTGGCCGATGCCGCCGACATCGTGGTCGAATGCGCGCCGAGCAAGCTGGTGCGTTCGATCGTGGCGCCGGTGGTCGAGCGCGGCAAGACCGCGATCGTGCTCAGCGTCGGCGCGTTGCTCCAGAACGAGGACCTGATCGCGCTTGCGAGGAAGAATAGTGGCCAGATCGTGGTGCCGACCGGCGCGCTGATCGGGCTCGACGCCGTCACCGCGGCGGCCGAGGGCACCATCCATTCGGTCCGACTGGTGACGCGAAAGCCGCCGCTGGGGCTCGCCGGCGCGCCTTATCTCATCGAGAACGACGTCAGCATCGAAGGGCTCTCCGAGCCGCTGCGGATCTTCGAGGGAACCGCGCGCGAGGCGGCAAAGGGCTTTCCCGCCAATTTGAACGTCGCCGTTGCGCTCTCGCTCGCCGGCATCGGCCCCGACCGCACCCGGGTGGAAATCTGGGCCGACCCGACGGTGACGCGCAACACCCACCGCATCGAGGTGGACGCCGATTCGGCGCGGTTATCGATGACGATCGAGAACATCCCGTCGGAAAACCCGCGCACCGGCCGCATCACGGCGCTGTCCGTGATCGCCTGCCTTCGCAAGCAGCGCGCCTCCCTGCGCATCGGGACGTGAGGTTGTTTGCTGCGAGACTGCAAGTTTTCAGCTAAGGTCCTCGGCCAGCCACAGCCGAGTTGCCCATGCAGATTCATCCCGACGACGTGCTTCTCATTGTCGACGTGCAGAACGACTTCTGCCCCGGCGGCGCGCTGGCGGTTGCCGACGGCGACGCGGTCGTGCCGGTGATCAATCGGCTCTCTGCACGGTTCGATCACGTGGTGCTGACCCAGGACTGGCATCCGCCCGGCCACAGTTCCTTTGCCACTTCACATCCTGGCTCGGCGCCATTCGAAACCCTCGCCATGTCCTATGGTCCGCAGACGCTGTGGCCGGACCACTGCGTGCAAGGCACAGAAGGCGCAGCATTCCATTCCAAGCTTTCGACCGAGAAGGCCGAGCTCGTGATCCGAAAAGGCTTTCGCCCCGCCATCGATTCCTATTCCGCATTCTACGAGAACGACCGCACCACGCCGACCGGCCTTGCCGGTTACCTGCACGAGCGAGGACTGGGACGGATTTTCATGGCCGGGCTCGCCACGGATTACTGCGTGCACTATTCCGCGCTGGATGCGCGCCGCCTCGGCTTCGAGACCGTGGTCGTGGAATCCGGCTGCCGGGCGATCGATCTTGCAGGCTCGCTCGCGGCGGCGCGCGAGGGAATGGCGGCGGCCGGCGTTCAGGTCGTTAACGACCTCGATTGAGGCGTCGCATCCCGGAATATCAGGCAAAAACCGTTGTTTTGACTGGGCTTTTGCTCTAATCCCTCGGCTTTATCGGCGGCTCGAACGGAGACATTGTGGCGGGACAGACCTTACGCATCGGCACGCGCAAGACGGCCATGGCGATGGCGCAGACCGAGGAAGTCGCGCGGCTGTTGCGTGCGTCGGCTTCTGACCTGATCGTCGAGATTGTCAGGTTCGAAACCCGCGGCGATCAGGACCAGACCAGCAAGTTGCTGCGCCATGGCGGCAAGGGCGGCGCTTTCGTCGCTGAGATCCGCGAGGCGATGCGCGCGGGCGAGCTGCAGGCCGCGATGCATTCGCTGAAGGATGTGCCGGGCAATGAGGAGACGCCGGGCCTCGTGATCGGCGCGACCCTGCCGCGTGACGCCGCGACCGATTGCCTGGTGGTGCGTCCCGGGCTTTCGCTGGAAAGCTTCCGCGCGAGCCGCGGCAAGGGCTTCAAGATCGGTACCAACGCGGTGCGCCGCGCGGCGTATCTGCGCCGGCTGTTTCCGGAAGCGACCGTGATCCACTTCCGCGGCGCCGCCGATACGCGGATTGCAAAGCTCGATCGTGGCGACAAGCAGCGCCTGCCCGATGGCGGCGAGGTCGGCCCGGCCGATGCGCTGGTGATGGCGTGCTCGGGCCTGGAGCGCATCGGGCGAGCGTCCCGCATCGCCTATGATTTCCCGGTCGACGAGATGCTGCCCTCGGTCGGGCAGGGCATCGTCGCCGTTGAATGCGCCGCCAACGATTTTGCGACGCGCGCCCGTCTTGCGAAGATCGAGAATGCGGCATCGCGCCTCGCCGCCGAAGCCGAGCGCGAGGTACTGTGGGTCCTGAACGGCCATTGCAATTCGCCGATCGCCGGCCATGCCACGTTCGCTGGCAGCGAGATGATTTTGCGCGCCTCGGTGCTGGATGAAACCGGCGACCGCTTCATCGAAGCCTCGCGCACCGGCGCCGCCGATCGCCCCCGCGAACTCGGCCGCGCTGTCGGACTGGAGTTGCTCGACAAAGGCGCCGCCGAAATCATCGCCCGCACAAGGCCGGAAGAAACGGACGAGTAGGCGAAGAACGTTAGGGTGGGCAAAGCGCAGCTGCCCACCGCGCGGACAGACTCTCTCCTGTCGTCCCGGCGAACGCCGGGACCCATAACCACAGGAGGTGGTCGTGGCGCGAGCAAGCGGTTACAGCGGAGCACACCGCATAGTTATGGGTCCCGGCTCAAGGCCGGGACGACAGGAGTGCTCGTATTCGCCAGTGTCCAATAATCCGGAAGCGCGATGCTGCATCGTCCTGGCGGAACAGCGCGAGCCGGTCGATCGGGAGCGTTCCGAGCCGGATGGCGGCAAAGCGCTCACGCAGCATCGGCACCACGACTTCACGGCGCTCGGCTTCCAATCGCCCCGTCAGCGTCATGTGGAAGCGGAATTCTTCCATCACGTAAGGATAGCCCCAGCGGTCGAGATACTCGACCTGCCGCGGCGTCAATCGCTCGGGATTTCTTCGTGCCCGATCCTGCGGCATCAGTGGCGCGCGCAATGAATCGAAGTCGCGCGTCACGTCGGCCGCGAGTTGTTGCAACTCCGCGGACGGCTTTGCCGGGATCATCGCGATGAAGCCGCTGATCGAATCGACGATGGGTTCGATAACTGGAATCTGCCGCGCCGTATCGGCGAAAGCCTCGCATGCCCCAACCAAATCGGCCTCGGTCTTTCCCTCCGCCAGCGCAATCGGCGCTTTCAGCGTGGCATGAAAGCCGTATTTGCGCGGGTCCTGCGTGATCTCGCGCCAGTCCGGCGGCATGCCCTCGGGAAAAGGCAGGTCGCCGCCACGATAGGCGTCGTAGCCGAGCATCTCGGCACCGAAGCGATCGAGCGCGCTGCCTGGCGCCGGCGCGTAGTAGAGGGCATAACGCGGATAGTTGGCCATCGTCGCGTCAGGCGGCTGCAACCGCTTTGCGCGGTGCTGTGGAATAGCTGAGCCGGCTGGCGTCGGCCAGATGCACGAGGCGTCCCGCAGCGATCACCGCGACAATGCGCGGCCGCAGCGGCACCTTATCGTCGACGATGATCATGTCGGCGCGGCGGCCTTCGGCGAGCACGCCGCGGTCGTCGAGTCCGGCGGCGCGCGCCGGCGCTGCCGAGATCAGGTCCCACGCTTTTTCCAGCGGCAGCACGCCGTCGGCGGCGAGACGGAAGGCCGCGAGCAATTGTGCAGGATAGTAATAGTCAGAGGCCAGTACCGAGCAGAGGCCCTTGGCGATCATGTCAGACGCCTTGGTCCAGCCGGTATGGCTGCCGCCGCGCACGACGTTGGGCGCGCCGTAGACGACATCGTCGCCGGCGGCTGCTGCGTCGCGCGCGGTCTCTTCGTTGACAGGGAATTCGGCGATGCCGACGCCCTGGTTGCGAAACGCCTTGCGCATCTCGGGGCTGTTGTCGTCATGCGAGAGCATGCGGACATTGGCTGAACGCGCCGCGCTGGCGAGGCGGGAGACCGAAGCCGGCACATCGTCCGCGCGCGCCACCACGCGTGCGACCAGGTGGTCGAATTCCTCGGCCGAAAGTCCGGTCCGCTCCACCATCCGGTTGCGCTTCCGCGGCTTTGCCAGGTCCCCGATTGTCCCATCCATGTGATCGTTGAACGCGAATAGATCGATGCGGCCCTCCGCGAGCCAGACGATGATCTCCGCTTCGGCATCCAGATTGTAGGTCTCGTGGCGCAAATGGAATCGCGTGTCGGCAGCAAGCTGCGGGCGCATCTGTTCGATCGCCTCCAGCAGCCTCCGCGCATTCTCGGCGCTGCGCAGGCCCGGCTCCCACGACCAGGTGGTGGCGTGGAACACCGTGGTGATGCCGTTTGCGATCGCCTGGCGGTCGCTGTCGGCGAGCGCCACGTCGATCGGAAAATCGACGCCGGCGCGCGGCATCATCTGCCGCTCGAAGGCGTCGCCATGCAGATCGACGATGCCGGGCAGCACCAGCAGATCTCGCGCGTCGATGCCGAGCGCGCCGCGGCCGTCTCCATCGCCGCCGAGCGCTGCGATGTCGCGGCCCGTGGTCCGCAGGCGCGTTTCAACGAGTTCGCCTTCGACGAGCGCCTTGCCGCGTTCGATAATAATGTCGGTCACGAGATGGCACTCCGTCGGGCTGTTGGCGCGCTCTGCGCTTCATATTTGCCGAGAAAGTCCTCGATAGCGAGCTTGCGGAAATCGGGCAATGCCTGTCGCAGCGTCTCGTGATCCCAGTCCCACCAGGCGAGCGCCGCAAGACGGCTGGTGATGTCGTCGGGAAAGCGTTTGCGAATCGGCCGCGCCGGATTGCCGGCAACGATGGTATAGGCGGGAACATCCTTGGTCACGATCGCGCCGGCCGCGACCACCGCGCCGGTTCCAATCGAGCGCCCGGGCAGGATGATCGCGCCATGCCCAATCCAGACGTCATGGCCGATATGCACGCGGTGCGATCTGCGCCACGCGAAGAATTCGGTCTCGTCATGTTCGCCTCGGAAGTATGCGCTGGCGCGATAGGTGAAATGCGCCTGTGACGCACGATGCATCGGATGATTGCCGGGATTGATCCGGGTCATCGCCGCGATCGAGGTGAATTTGCCGATTGTGGTGTACGTGAGCTGCGCGTCATTCACGACGTACGAATAATCGCCCATCGTGACGTCGAGCAGGATGGTTCGCGCGCCGACCTCGGTATAGGCCCCAAGCTGGCTATCGCGCACCGAGGCGGTTGGATCGACCATCGGTACAACAGAAAGCATCTTGCCGGCCATTTTCACCTCTCGAACGATTGCGGGGAGCGCACGTCTTCGATGCGCTTCATAACATTAGCGTGACAGATGCGTGACGCCGCCGACGCTGTACAGGATTGCGGCACTGCAACGGGTTTGTCACACAACTGTAATGCGGTGGCGTTAGCCCTTGGGCCGATGTGACGGGTTCGGAGCACTGCATGCTGGTGGTGGAAGGTTTGACGTGCCGTTTCGGCACAAAAGCCGCGGTGGATAATGCTTCGTTCTCGGTTCAGCCCGGTAGTTTTGTCGGCGTGATCGGACGCTCAGGCGCCGGTAAGTCGACATTGCTGCGGATGGTCAATCGTCTCGCCGATCCGACCGAAGGCCGCATCCTGTTCGAAGGTGTCGATGTCACCGCACTGCGCGGCAAGGCCCTGCGGCAGTGGCGGGCGCGTTCGGCGATGATCTTTCAGCAGTTCAACTTGGTCGGCCGGCTCGACGTGCTGACCAATGTGCTGATGGGTCGCCTTGCTGAGATCCCGTCCTGGCGTTCGCTGACCCAGCTTTGGCCCGAGCAAGACAGGGCGCTCGCGATGTCGGCGCTCGAGCAGTTTGACATGGCGCAGTTCGCCGCCCAGCGCGCCGACCAGCTCTCCGGCGGCCAGCAGCAGCGCGTCGCGATCGCCCGCGCGCTGGTGCAGGAGCCCGACATCATCCTCGCCGACGAGCCGATCGCCTCGCTCGATCCGCGCAATACCAAGATCGTGATGGACGCGCTTTTGCGCATCAACAAGCATTTCGGCATCACCGTGCTCTGCAACCTGCATTCGCTTGATCTGGCGCGCAGCTATTGCGACCGCCTGATCGGCATGGCGGCAGGCCGCGTGGTGTTCGACGGTCAGCCGTCGATGCTGACCGATCACATCGCCCGCGAGCTCTACGATCTCGAGGCGAATGATGTCATCGGCGGGGCGCCAATGCCCGCGCCCGATGCCGCAACAGCTCCGGCGCTCGGCACCGCAGCCGCGGCCTGAACGTCGCAACCTCAAATCCAGGGAAAGTCGCTGCAGTGTGCAGTGGCCTAACAGGCGTTGCCACAACACAGGGGTAAACCATGATCACTCGTCGCATCGTTCTCGCCGGCGCCGCAGCGCTCGCGCTCACCGCGTCCGCTTCGGCGCAGGACTGGAAGGCCAAATATCCGGAGCTGACCTTCGCGGTCGTGCCGGCCGAAAACGCCTCCGGCGTCACCGAGCGCTGGACGCCGTTCGTCAACCACCTCTCCAAGGAACTCGGCGTGAAGGTCACGCTGCGCATCGCCAACGACTACGCCGCCGTGATCGAGGGCCAACGCTCCGGCAACATCCAGATCGCAAGCTACGGTTCGGCCTCCTTCGCCCGCGCGCGGCTGACCGGCGTCAAGACCGATGCCTTCGCCAACGACATCAATGCCGACGGCTCGACCGGCTACTATTCGGTGTTCTTTGTCAAGGCGAACAGCCCCTACAAGACCGTGGAGGACGTGAAGGGCAAGAACCTCGGCCTCGTCGATCCGAACTCGACCTCCGGCAACAACGTGCCGCGCTTCGAGCTCAACAAGAAGGGCATTCCGGACGCCGACGCCTATTTCAGCAAGGTCGTCTTCACCGGCAGCCACGAGAACGCCGTTCTCGCGCTTTCGCAAGGAACAGTCGATGTCGCGGCCAACCAGTGGACCAGTGACGCCGACTCCACGCTCGCCCAGATGCTGCACAAGGGGATGCTGAAGAACGCGGACGGCTCGCCGATGAAGAAGGATGATTTCCGCATCATCCACAAGTCGGCCGAGATCATCAACGGGCCCTATGCCTACAATTCCGATCTTCCCGACGATCTCAAGGCTGCGATCGCAAAGGCGTTCTTCGATGCGCCGACCAAGGACAAAGCGATGTTCGACAAGCTCTCGGACGGCCAGAAGAAGGGCTTCCACCCCGCGACCACCAAGGATTGGGACGGCACGATCGAGCTGATCAAGTTCGTCGACGCGCTGCGCAAGAAGAAGGCGTCCTGATCGATCGATACGAATACGCAGGCCGGGTCGATTGCGACCCGGCCTGTTTCTGTCGAGGCAAGCAGCAAATCCGATGGCCACCGGCGTATCCATTCTTCCCGCCCAGCAGCTTGCGGCGCTGAACGATGCCTATCGCAAGGCGGTTGCGCGCAAGCGGCTGAAGACGATGATGGCGGGGGCGGTGTTCTTCGGCGCACTCGTCGTCGCAGGCATCGGCGCCGAAGTGAATCTGCGCACGCTCTTCACTTATTTCGGTAACTTCGTCTCTTATTTCGACCGCATCCTCACGCTCGATAGCGGCCAGCGGGTCTGGACCGATGTCGGCGAATGGTTCTGGGGCTGGCAGAAATGGCTGAAGCTGCTCGCCGAGACCATTCTGATCAGCTATGTCGGCACGCTGATCGGCGCCGTCTTTGCGTTCGCGCTGAACTTCTTCACCGCGCAGAATACCTCGCCCGGACCGTGGTTGCGCTTCATCGTCCGCCGCCTGCTCGAATTCGCCCGCACTGTGCCGGGCATCGTATTCGCGCTGGTCTTCGTGATTGCGTTCGGCCTTGGCCCGATGGCCGGCGTGCTCGCGATCGCCGTGCATTCGACCGGTGCGCTCGGCAAATTGTTCTCCGAGATCGTGGAGAATGCTGACATGAAGCCGGTGGAGGGCATCCGCTCAACCGGTGCGAGCTGGCTCTCCTGTATGCGTTTTGCGGTGCTGCCGCAGGTCTCGGCGGGCTATGCCAGCTACGCGCTGCTGCGCTTTGAGATCAACGTCCGCGAAGCGTCGGTGATGGGGTTTGTCGGCGCCGGCGGTATCGGGCAGGAGCTCGTGGTCGCGATCCGCAAATTCTATTATTCCGACGTGAGTGCCATCCTGGTCACCATCATCGTGACCGTGTTCGTGATCGACATCACCACCGGCTGGCTGCGCGCAAAGCTGTTCGGCAAGGAGGCGCGGGCATGAGCCAGTTGCCGAAGCCGGACCCGCAGGCGTTGCGGGCGAAATATCCTGACGTTTTCGAGCGGCCGGCATCGGCCCGGCTCGCCACACCCTTGATGCTGCTCGCGGCATTCGCCGTCCTTGCTTTCGGCCTGTTCGATCTCGGTTTCTCGCCGTCGAGGCTAGTGAGCGGGCTCCGCGAGCTCGGCTGGATCACGCTGATGATGATCCCGCCCGACCCCGGCTCGTCGCTGCCGACCTATCTCTCCGCGCTCGGCGAGACGCTGTCGATCGCGCTGCTCGGCACCACGCTTGCCGCTTGCATGGCGCTGCCGGTCAGCCTGCTTGCGGCGCGCAACATCATTCCCTCCGCCATCTTCCGCTTTCCGGTGCGGCGCTTTCTGGATTCGATCCGCGGCGTCGACACGCTGATCTGGGCCTTGGTGTGGATCAATGTCGTCGGCCTGGGTCCGTTCGCCGGCGTGCTCGCCATCGCGGTGTCGGATTTCGGCGCCTTCGGTAAGTTGTTCTCCGAGGCCATTGAAGCCGCAGACAAGAAGCAGGTCGAAGGCATCAGGGCCTCCGGCGGCAGCACGCTGCACGAGATTCGCTTCGGTCTCCTGCCGCAGGTGTTGCCGGTCATCGCCGGGCAGGTGCTCTATTACATCGAATCGAACACACGTTCGGCCACCATTATCGGCATCGTCGGCGCCGGCGGCATCGGGCTGCAGCTCGCCGAGCAGATCCGCGTGCTGGAATGGCAGAAGGTGTCGTTCCTGATATTGATGATCCTGATCGCGGTCGCCGTGATCGACTGGATCTCGACAAAACTCCGCTTCGCCATCATCGGCCAGCGCGCGGTGGCGTAGGAGTCACCTCGCCCGCTCTTGCGGGGAGAGGTCGGCGCGAAGCGCCGGGTGAGGGGGATTCTCCGCGGACTCCTGTCTATCGAATTTGCGGAAGCAGCCCCTCACCCTGACCCTCTCCCCGCGAAGAGCGGGGAGAGGGAAGAACAAGCTCACCCGTTCTCCACCAAAAACTCCACACGCTCCGCCGCGAAGCGCGAGCGCTTTGTCACCAGCGGCCTGCCGTCGGGATCGACGTCGGTCGAGTCGACCACCAGGATCGGGCGGCCGAGCGCCAGGTCGAGCCGCGCGGCGTCGGTGGCGTCGACGATCCCTGCGGTGATTCGGGTCGAGGCGCGGCGATAGTCGCGGACGCCGAAATGTTCGAGCAGCTTCGTCATCGAACGGACGCTAGCGAAGACGTCTCCGGCGCCCGGAAAGCGTTCGGCGGAAAGCCAGGCGGTGGAGACGCAGATCGGCGCGCGATCGGCGAGCCGCACCGACTCGATGCGAACCAGCGGCGCGCCGGTCTTCAGTCCGAGTTCTCGCGCCAACTCGCGGCTCGCCACGTCTTGCGACGCATCGATCAATTGCCCGCGCGGTTCGCGGCCGCCGGCGCCGACGATCTCAGAGAATCGCGTGCGTGAGCGCAGCGGATAGGCGATCTTCTGCTCTTCCACATAGGTGCCGCTGCCGCGCTCGGCGCGCACCAGTCCGCGCTCGGCCAGCGCCGCCAAGGCCCGCCGCACCGTGTGCCGGTTCACGCGGTAGGTCTCCGCGATCTCCATCTCGCCCGGCAGCTTCTCGCCGGCGGCAAAGCGGCCCTCGGCGATGCCGCGCTCGATGCCGTCGGCCACCAATCGCCACAGCGCGACCCCTGATGAGGAGGTGTCCTGCAGGCTCATCCCGGAAACCCAGTTCTGTCCAAAATCATGCCTGTGTCATGAAACAGTCATGGCGTTTGCTTATCAAGTTGTCTATTATCATAGACAACTTGAGTCAGGCAAGGTTCCGCGACATGATGAAGACCGAGCAAGACAGCAGGCGGGCGCAGCGCAGGGCGGCAATGGCGGTGCTCGCGCAGTCGGAGGCCGCCGATATTTCGGCCCGGCTCAGCGCGATGGCGCTGCCCGATCACAAAACCCTGCGCGAGCCGGAGAACGGCCTCGTGATGGTGCGCGGCCGGGTCGGCGGCGACGGCATATCCTTCAACCTCGGCGAGGCGACCGTCTCGCGTTCAGCGGTGCTGCTTTCGACCGGCCAGGTCGGCTTTGGCTACACGCTCGGGCGCGACCATGAGAAGGCGCAAATGATCGCGTTATGCGACGCGATGGCGCAATCGGACGCTTTTGCCGACGCAGTCGAGCAGGAAGTGATCGCGCCGCTGCGTACGGCCATGATCGCAAGGCGAAGCCAAATGGCCGCGGAGACGGCGGCGACGCGGGTTGATTTCTACACCATGGTGCGCGGCGAGGGCTGAAGGACATGACGACGGTTGCTGAACTGCCGCCGGGTTTCTCTGACAAGGTCTTATCGGCGCAATCGACGTTCCGCTCCGTGATGGACGCGCTGGCGCGTCCGGGGACGGTCCAGCGGATCGCGGCATCGGCCGGCGCGCCAGAGGGCATGATGCACGGCACAGCCGCGATCGCGCTGATGCTGTTCGATCATGACACGCCGATTTGGCTCGATGGCGCGATATCGACCTCCGATGCCGCCAAATGGCTGAAATTCCACACAGGCGCGCCCATCATCGACCATCCCGCGATGGCGGGCTTTGCGCTGATTGGCGATCCCAAAAATCTTCCTGCGCTCGATCGTTTTGCGCTCGGCAGCAGCGAATATCCCGATCGCTCGACCACGCTCATCCTGCAGGTCGATAGCCTGTCTCGCGGCACGGCCTATGAGCTGCACGGGCCCGGCATCGACGGCTCAACTTTGCTGACCGCGAGCATTGAGCCGCACGATCTGTTCGATCGGCTCGCCGTCAACGCCACGCTGTTCCCGCGCGGCATCGACGTCGTGCTGGTCGACGGCTCCTCGATTGTTGCGATCCCGCGCACCACGCGGCTCGTTCATGGGAAGAACTAACGATGTACGTTGCAGTCAAAGGCGGCGAACGCGCCATCGAGAACGCCCATCGCCTGCTCGCGCATGAGCGGCGAGGCGACCGGGAGGTGCCGGAGCTTACGCTCGCGCAGATTTACGAACAGCTCGCGCTCGGCGTCGACCGTGTGATGGCGGAAGGTTCGCTCTATGATCGCGAGCTCGCCGCGCTCGCGATCAAGCAGGCGCGCGGCGACCTGATCGAAGCGATCTTCCTGGTCCGCGCCTTCCGCGCCACGCTGCCGCGTTTCGGCGCCACCGAGCCGGTCGATACCGGCAGAATGCAGATCCGCCGTCGCATCTCCTCAACTTTCAAGGACATTCCCGGGGGGCAGATCCTGGGTCCCACCTTCGACTATACTCATCGCCTGCTTGATCCGCAGCTTGCCGAAGGCTTTGTGCCGGAGGTGCCCGCGACCGGCGAGGTTTCGGAGGCTGAGATGCCGCGCGTCACCGACATCCTCGGTCGCGATGGGCTGATCGAGCCGTCGCCGCAAGCAGAACCGGACGCGCCGGTCGGCGACCTCACGCGCGAGCCGCTCAGCTTCCCGGCCGACCGCGATCTGCGGCTGCAGAACCTCGCCCGCGCCGATGAAGGTTTCCTGCTCGCGCTGGGCTATTCCACCCAGCGTGGCTATGGCCGCAACCATCCCTTCGCCGGCGAGATCCGCTTCGGCGAGGTCGAGGTCGAGTTCTTCGCCGAGGATGCTGGCTTTGCCGTCCCGCTCGGCGCGATCGCGCTCACCGAGTGCCAGATGGTCAACCAGTTCAAGGGCTCGGCGACCGAGGCGCCGTGCTTCACCCGCGGCTATGGCCTCGCCTTCGGCCAGAGCGAGCGCAAGACCATGTCGATGGCGCTGGTCGATCGCTCACTCCGTGCGCGCGAGCTCGGCGAAGAGGTGAGGGCGCCGGCGCAGGACGAGGAGTTCGTGATGTCGCATTCGGACAATGTGCAGGCGACCGGCTTCGTCGAGCATCTCAAGCTGCCGCATTATGTCGACTTCCAGTCCGAGCTCGGCCTGCTGCGCAGGCTGCGCCAGGAATTCGCCGAGGCAAACGCATCGGAGCCGCTGCAGGAGGCCGCCGAATGAACGCGCCATCCTACAACTTCGCCTATCTCGACGAACAGACCAAGCGGATGATCCGCCGCGCGATCCTGAAGGCGATCGCGATTCCGGGCTACCAGGTACCGTTCGCAAGCCGCGAGATGCCGATGCCCTATGGCTGGGGCACCGGCGGCGTGCAGGTCACCGCCGCGATCCTCGGTCCCGATGACATATTGAAGGTGATCGACCAGGGCTCCGACGACACCACCAACGCGATCTCGATCCGCAAATTCTTCGGCAAGACCGCAGGCGTCGCGACCACGACGTTGACGATGGAAGCAACCGTGATCCAGACCCGCCACCGCATCCCCGAAGCGCCGCTGCATGAAGGGCAAGTGTTGGTCTATCAGGTACCGATCCCCGAACCGCTGCGCTTCCTCGAGCCGCGCGAGACCGAGACGCGGCGCATGCACGCGCTCGCCGAATACGGGCTGATGCATGTGAAGCTCTACGAGGACATCGCGCGTTTCGGCCACATCGCCACGTCCTACGCCTATCCGGTGAAGGTGAACGCGCGCTATGTGATGGATCCATCGCCGACGCCGAAATTCGACAATCCGAAGATGGATAATTGCGCCGCGCTGCAATTGTTCGGCGCCGGCCGCGAGAAGCGCATCTACGCGATCCCGCCCTATACCACCGTGGTCTCGCTCGATTTCGAGGACCATCCGTTCAAGCCGTACCGCTTCGATGCTCCTTGCGCGCTCTGCGGCGCGGAGAACTCCTATCTCGACGAGATCGTCACCGACGACAAGGGCGGGCGGATGTTCGTCTGTTCGGACACCGACTATTGCGAGCAGCGCCAGGCGGAAGGCCATCGCGGCCGCGAGAGCGCCGCGCCGCACAAGGAGAGGGCGCATGTCTGAGCCGGTGTCCACGCCCGACGATGATCAGCCGCTGCTCATCGCGGACGGCTTGTCGAAGAACTACGGCAGGCTGGCCGCCTGCCGCGACGTGTCATTCTCGCTCTATCCCGGCGAGGTGCTGGCGATCGTCGGCGAGTCCGGCTCGGGCAAATCGACATTGTTGCAATTGCTGTCGGCGCAGCTCGCGCCGAGCGCGGGCCGCGTATCCTACCGGATGCGCGATGGCGTGCTGCGCGATCTGGCTTCGCTCGGCGAGGCCGAGCGGCGCTTCCTGTTCCGCACCGATTGGGGCTATGTGCATCAGGATCCCGCGCAAGGGTTGCGCATGGCGGTCTCCGCCGGCGCCAACGTCGGCGAGCGGCTGATGGCGGTCGGCTGGAATCACTATGGCCGTATCCGCGACACCGCGACGACATGGCTCGATCGCGTCGAGATCGACGTCGGCCGCATCGACGATGCCCCGAAGACCTATTCCGGCGGCATGCGGCAGCGGCTGCAGATCGCGCGCAACCTCGTCACCGAGCCGCGCCTGGTGTTCATGGATGAGCCGACCGGCGGGCTCGACGTCTCCGTGCAGGCCCGTCTGCTCGACCTCATGCGCAACCTCGTCAGCGAGCTCGATCTTGCCGCCATCGTCGTCACGCATGACCTCGCCGTGGCGCGGTTGCTGTCGCACCGGGTGATGGTGATGAAGGGCGGCCGCGTCATCGAGACTGGCCTGACCGACCAGGTGCTCGACGACCCGCGCGAGCCCTACACCCAACTGCTTGTTTCCTCGATCCTGCCGCCATGAGGGCACCGATGACTGCGATGATCGAAATCTCCAACGCGGCAAAGACCTTCACCATGCATCTGCAGGGTGGGGTCGAATTGCCTGTGGTTAGCGGCGTCTCGTTCCATGTCGAGCCCGGCGAATGCGTGGTGCTGTCCGGTCCGTCCGGCGCCGGCAAGTCGTCGATCCTGAAGATGATCTTCGGCAACTATCGCTGCGGCACTGGACGGATCGATATCCGCCACCAGGGCAAAGTGATCGATCTCGCCAGCGCCGAACCGCGGCAGGTCCTGAGCGTGCGCCGCGCCACCGTCGGTTATGTCAGCCAGTTCCTGCGCGCGGTGCCGCGGGTGCCGACCATCGACGTCGTGGCCGAGCCGCTGATCGCGGGCGGCACGCCGCGGACCGAGGCGCACGACAAGGCCGGCGCGCTGCTGCGCCGCCTCAACATTCCAGGCCGGCTGTGGCGGCTGCCGCCCTCGACCTTCTCCGGCGGCGAGCAGCAGCGCGTCAACATCGCCCGCGGCTTCGTGTCCGATCTGCCGATCCTGCTGCTGGACGAGCCGACGGCCTCGCTTGATGCGGCCAATCGCGCCGTGGTGGTGGAACTGATTGGAGAGAAGAAACGCCGCGGCGTCGCGATGGTCGCGATCGTGCATGACGATGAAATCCGTCATCTGATTGCAGACCGAATCGTGGATGTCACGTCATTCGCTGCGGCGGCATGAGGGGGTGACATGAGAGGGAAGGGGGAGATGACCGCAAGAGAGACTATCATTGGCAACGCGCGTCTTGTGCTGGCCGACCGCGTCATCGAGCGCGGCTGGGTGGCGCTCGCCAATGGATGTGTCGCCGAATTCGGCGAGGGGAGCGCGCCTGATAGCGGCGAGGACGCCGAGGGCGACCTCATCATGCCCGGCATGATCGAACTGCACACCGATCATCTCGAAGCCCATTACGTGCCGCGCCCGAAGGTGTTCTGGGATCCGGTCGCCTCGGTCATCTCCTATGACGCCCAGCTCGCGACGTCAGGCATCACCACGGTGCTGGATTCGCTTAGGGTCTGGCGCGAGGATGGCGCAGAGGACGTCGATGGCCGCGCCGGTATTCTGGCGGCGGCGATCTCGGCGGCGCGCGAGGGCAATCTGCTGCGTGCGGACCACTTCCTGCACCTGCGCTGCGAAATCCCGATGCCCGATGTGGTGCAGGAGACGAAGGAGTTGATCGATCGGCCCGACGTGCGGCTGATGTCGCTGATGGATCACACGCCCGGCCAGCGCCAGTTCCGTGACGAGGTGAAGCTGCGCGACTACTATCGCGGCAAGGGCGGCGGCATGACCGACGCCCAGCTCGACGAGCTGTTCGCTAGGCGCTTCGCCAACCAGAAGGCCTATGCCGCCACCAATATGCGCGCCATCGTTGCGCTTGCGCATGAATACAACATCCCGCTCGCAAGCCACGACGACACTACCGAAGAGAACGTCGTCGACGCCGTACGCGACCGCGTCTCCGTCGCGGAATTCCCGACCACGATGGAAGCCGCGCGCTGCCTGCATACGGCCGGCATCGACATCCTGATGGGCGCGCCCAACGTCGTGCGCGGCGGTTCGCATTCCGGCAACATCGCTGCGGTCGATCTCGCCCGCGAGGGGCTGCTTGACATCCTGTCGTCTGACTACATCCCTTCGAGCCTGCTGATGGCCGCGCTGCAACTGCCGCAGCATGTGCCGGCGATCGACCTCGCTTCCGCCGTGCGCACGGTGACGAAGACGCCGGCCGAAGCGGTGGGGCTCACCGACCGCGGCGAGATCGCCGTCGGCAAACGTGCCGACCTGATCCGCGTGCATCTCGCGCGCGACCTCCCGGTGGTGCGCAGCGTCTGGCGCGAAGGGGAGCGGGTCGCATGACGGAAGCACAGGCACTTGCAATCGAGACATCTGCTGCGATCGGCCCCGGCCGCCTGGTGCTGGTGGTCGGTCCGAGCGGCGCCGGCAAGGATACGCTGCTCGGGCTCGCCAAAGTGGCCTGTGGCGAGGACGGGAATGTCGTCTTTGCGCGCCGCGTGATCACGCGCGCCTCCTCGGCCTCCGAGGACAATGAGGAGGTCAGCGCGGACGCGTTCAGGGAAGCGGTGGCGCGCGGCGACTATGCCATGCATTGGGAAGCGCATGGTCATTGCTATGCCCTGCCGCGCGCGATCGATCACGATCTCCGCGCCGGCCGCACCGTGATCGCCAACGTCTCGCGCACGGTGATATCGATGGCCCGCCGCGCCTATGCCAATGTCATCGTCGTCCAGATCACCGCGCCGCCGAACGTCCTGGCCGAACGGCTGGCGATGCGCGGACGGGTGAGCGACGGCCGGATCGAGCACCGGCTCAGCCGCACCGTCGATGAGACCACGACAACGCCGGACTTCACCATCGTGAACGTCGGGATTGCCGACTATCACGCGCGCCAGCTCGCGCGGATCATCAGGGGCAGCCGCTGGGACGAGTAAACAAGGGAAGCCGATGACACGTATCGCGACGATCGAGCAATTGGAGGCGATCTACGGCTTCCCCAACGACGCCTCTACCGTCAAGGTCGCTGACCGTGTCACGCCACCTTATCGCATCCTGATCGAGACGTCGCCGTTCGCGGCGCTCGCCACCATCGGTCCCGAAGGCATCGATTGCTCGCCGCGCGGCGACCTGCTTGGCTTCGTCCGCATCCATGACGAGAACACGCTGCTGATGCCGGATCGTCGCGGCAACAACCGCGTCGATTCGCTCCGCAACATCGTCC
The DNA here is from genome assembly GCF_020329485.1 of Bradyrhizobium cenepequi. GTDB lineage: Bacteria > Pseudomonadota > Alphaproteobacteria > Rhizobiales > Xanthobacteraceae > Bradyrhizobium > Bradyrhizobium cenepequi. The sequence goes on along the minus strand of NZ_JAGKJI010000004.1, from coordinate 219,282 downwards.
GCGACCCGCGCGTCGCGCTGCTGTTCCTGATCCCCGGGTCCGGTACCACGCTGCGCGTCAACGGCCGCGCTCATCTCTCGATCGATGCGGACTTGCTTGCTTCCTTCAAGATGGAAGGCAAGACGCCACGCTCCGTCATCGTTATGACTGTCGAGGAGATCTACTTCCAGTGCGCGAGAGCCATCGTCCGCGCCGATCTCTGGAATCCCGACAGGCGCGTCGATCCCAGGACACTGCCGACGCCCGGCCAGATCCTCGCCAGCATGAGCGAAAACAAGGTCGGCGGTGAAGCCTATGACCGCGAATGGCCGGAGCGCGCCCGCCAGACGATGTGGTGACTGGCGACCCGCAACGACTTATCGTCATTCCGGGGCGACGCGAAGCATCGAGCCCGGAAGCCATGTCTCCACTTGCACATGCGGCCCGATGGATTCCGGGCCCGCGCCTTGCGGCGCGTCCCGGAATGACGGCGGTATGCTTGTTCCAGAGCGGAACTCCTGCTGCGGCTACGTTGGCCTTGATGCTCCTTTAAGCCTGTCATGAAAACTGGCAACGACTGGACTGATCCACATCACCGTTTCTTAGTGACTCGGCAGCATGGTGCCGGCCATGAGACCGACCGATCTGTCCGGCGCCGTGCAGCCAGCCATCCGCCGCGAACTGATCAAGCTGCTTTACACGTCCCTGCCTCAGGTCATCGCGATCACCGTGACCTCCGGCAGCGGCGCGATCGCGCTTGCACTGGACAGCGGGGATATCGGCTATGCCCTGATCTCCTGTCTCATTTTGATCACCGCTGCGGGCCGGCTGTACAGCCTGCGCCGCTATAGGTTGAGTTTCGCGAATTTCTCTGATCAGGACGTGTTGCGCTGGGAGCGCATCTACGGCATCGGCGCGGTAGCGTTCTCGGTCGGGCTCGGCCTGCTTTCGTTCCGCGCGCTCCGGCTCGGCGATGCCGCCGGCGCGTGGATGAGCTTCGGGTTGTCGATGTCGTTCTGCGTCGGCATGGTCTCGCGTGCGGCGGTGCGTCCGTGGATCGTGCTGTCGGCGTCGGCCGTGCTGTTCGCGCCGACCATCGTGGCGGGCCTGCTCCGGCCGGAACTCGCCTACAAGCTCGGCGCCTGCATGCTCTTTCTGTTCTGGGTTATGCTGCGCGAAGCCTCCCGTCATCTCAGCACGGCCTTCATCGAGCGGCTGGAAGCCCAGCAGGCGCTCGCGCGTCAGGCCCATCATGATTTCCTGACCGGATTGCCGAATCGTGCCGCGTTCCTTTCGGCGCTGGAGAACGCGGCGGGGCGCGTCGCCATCATCGCTATCGATCTTGATGGGTTCAAATCGGTGAATGATCGGCTTGGTCATCACGCCGGAGATTCGCTGCTGCGCCAGGTCGCCGAACGATTGACCCACTGCATCGGGCCGCAAGGTGCCGTTGCCCGTTTCGGCGGCGATGAGTTCATGCTGTTGCGCCCGGTGGACAGCGGACCGGCTGGCAAAGATGCGGCGGTGGCACTCACCAAGCGGGTGGTCGAGGCACTGTCGCTGCCTTTCTTCGTCTCGCAACAACCGGTGCGGATCGGCGCCAGCGCGGGCATCCTGGTGACCGAACTTACCGCTGATGCGGCCGTCGGTACCGCGTCGCTGCTGGAACAGGTCGACCGCGCGCTCTATGCCGCCAAACGCGCCGGTGGCGGACGCTGGCGGTGGTCGGGTGACGAGCCCACCGTGCTGGAGTCAAGCTGCGCTTGAATTCCGACCTCTTCAAGCAGGGGTAAGGTGACGTCGTCACGTCTTCGGCGGCGGCGTGGTTGGAGCCAGCGGCCTGTTGGCAGCCTGGCCGAGCTGATACGCTTCCCGCTGGTGCATGCGCTCGAGATAGGGATGGGCGTTGTCGCAGATGCCGACACCGTAGGCGATCGCCCAATCGAGGCAGGTGGTGAGCAGAATATCGGCGCTGGTGAATTGATCGCCCATCAGATATTGGCGGCCGTCGGCGAGCGCGACCTCCACATGGCGCGATTGCTGGCGGAAATATTCTGCCGCCTGCGTCACGACCTCGGGTGCGACCCCGTAGATGCGCCCGAGCGCGTCGGCCCTGTGCCGGCGCATGACATAAAGGCTCGTCGAATCGAGCTCGGCAACGATGAAGAAGCACCATTCTAGCCAGACGGCGTAATCGCGTTGGCTCTCCGGAATCAACGCACGATCTGGCATCGAATAGGTCCGCGACAGGTAGGCAACGATCGCTGCGCTCTCGCCGATACAGAAATCGCCATCCTGTAGCAGCGGAATCTTCTGCCGTGGATTAAGCGCGGTATATTCCTTGGTTTTGGTCTCGCCGGTGCGGGGGCCGATCGGTTTCGTTGCGTAGGAGAGGCCAAGCTCGTACATGGCCCAGTGCGGCCTTATCGTCCGGCTCGTGCCCACGCCCCAGAGGGTCAGGTCCGGCGCGGCCATCTCACCATCTCTCCACCGAGGGACGCAGATCGAGCTCGTGCGTCCAGCCATCCCGCGTCTGTTGGTGCGCGAACCAATAGGCTTCCGCGATCGACGCGGTCTTGGTCAGGCTGTCGGGTGGAACCGCGTTGGCCTCGATGCCGCGGGCCTTCATCCGCTCATGTATGGCCCGACTGTCGACGCCGGCATCGATGATCAGGTGCACGACATGGACGTTCTTCGGACCGAGCTCGCGCGCCATCGCTTGCGCGACCGCGCGCAGTGCGAATTTCGCAGATGAGAACGCGGCAAAGCCGTTGCCACCGCGGATGCTCGCGGTCGCGCCGGTAAAGAAGATGGTGCCATGGCCGCGCGGCACCATGTAGCGCGCCGCCTCGCGACCGACCAGAAACCCGGCGTAGCAGGCGAGCTCCCAAGCCTTGAAGAACAGCTTTTCGGTGGTCTCGAGCAGCGGCTTGTTGACGTTCGAGCCCGCATTGAAGAGGCAGATCTCGATCGGGCCGACCTCCCTCTCGACACGCGCGAACAGATCCTGGACTTCCGCCTCCTGCCTGGCGTCAACGCTGAGCGCGTGAACCTCATGGCCTGCAGCCTTCAGCTCGTCGACCAGGTGCTGCGATTTGGCGGCATCGCGGCGGCAGATGCAGACGGTGTAGCCGCCTTTTGCAAAACGCCGCGCCACGGCGGCCCCGATGGCATCGCCCGCACCGACCAATATCGCGACCGCGCGGCGTTCTATCATGCTGATCTCCCATATAGTTCTTATTTAGTACTTAACTACTAAAGAGCGCGGAGGAGGATGTAAATGGACTTATTTGCTTCGTGCGGGCGATGATATCGCCAAATTCATATCATTCGGCTGTGAGCCACTCGCTCGCTCTTGAAGAATTGAAATCGAAGAGTTCGAAAAAGGAATGTATCCCGTTCTTGCGGGCTCCCCCTGCGAAGACGGTGAGCGATGGACTCGCGGAAGCTCCCTCGCACCCGAAATTCAAGCTGCGCTGGCCGCTTGTGACGTGGATGGGCGCGGCGCTCTGACACAGAGTGTCAAGTCACTTCGACTTCACTTCGTCGTTCCATAGCCGTGATTGCGGCTGTGCCAGATTTGGTTAGGATCGTAACATGGTGGCGCTTGGATAGACCGCACAAGGTACGAAGCCAGATCAACGCTGGGAGAATACAGATGGAATGCCGACGCCTGGGAAAGACAGGGCTTAGCGTGCCCGCGCTCAGCTTCGGGACCGGCACCTTCGGCGGCGTCGGTCGCTTGGCCGCATGGGGCAATACCGATGCTATCGAAGCGCGGCGGCTGGTCGATATTTGCTTCGATGCCGGCGTATCGATGTTCGACACCGCCGACGTCTACTCCATGGGCGAATCTGAACGCGTGCTCGGCCAGGCAATCAAGGGCCGACGCGACAAGTTGCTGATCTCGACCAAGGCCAGCTTCCGCTTCGGCGATGGACCGAACGATATCGGTTCGTCGCGTCAACACCTGCTTGCGGCCGTCGACGGCTCGCTCGGCCGGCTAGGGACCGATTATATCGACCTGTTCCAGTTGCACGGCTTCGATGCATTCACGCCGCCAGAAGAGGTACTCGCAACACTGGATACGCTCGTGCGTGCCGGCAAGATCCGCTATGTCGGGGTTTCGAATTTCTCCGGCTGGCACCTGATGAAGGCGCTTTCGGTTGCCGACAAATACGGCTTCCCGCGCTATGTCGCCAACCAGACCTATTATTCGTTGATCGGGCGCGATTATGAGTGGGAGTTGATGCCGCTCTGCCTCGACCAGGGTCTGGGCGCGGTGGTGTGGTCGCCGCTCGGCTGGGGCCGGCTCACCGGCAAGATCCGGCGCAACCAGCCGCGGCCGGAGGTCAGCCGGCTGCCGCAGACGTCTTCGTTCGGACCGCCAGTGCCGGATGAACATGTCTATCGCGTGGTGGATGCGATCGACGAGATCGCCAAGGAAACCGGCAAGAGCGTATCGCAGATTGCGCTGAACTGGCTGTTGCAGCGACCGACGGTGGCCACGCTGATCGTCGGCGCACGCAACGAAACGCAGCTGCGCGAGAACCTCGGCGCGATCGGATGGTCGTTGACCGGGGAGCAGGTTGCCAAGCTCGATGAAGCCAGCAAGGTGACGTTGCCTTATCCCTATTGGCATCAGCGCTCGACCTTTATCGACCGCAATCCGCCGGCTGTGTAGAGCACGATGAGACCAGGTGATGCTGGCATTGGCGCCGCTAAGGCCAAGAATGCCTCAGCTAGGCCGAGGATAGTTTCGGCATCGAGATCGACGCAGCACTCATCTCGCTCAAAAGCCCTTTGGCCGCGCGAAGGTCGGCCGTGTCGAAACCCTCGGTGAACCGACCGTAGGTTTCGGCAAGCGTGGCGTGCGCTTCGGCCGGATCTCCCTGACCGATCTTCAGACGGGCAAGGCTCGTCGTCGTGCGGAGTTGTAGTGAGAGCGCGGAATGGCTCCTCGCCAGGGCAAGCGAGCTCCGCAAGTTCTCTTCCGCGGCGGCCGCATCTCCGGCCTGCGCCAGGAGTGTGCCCCTGGTGCGCAGCAATTCCGGCAGATCCAACGAACCGCCGTTTGCATTGGCGATGGCGATCGTATCGTCGAGCGCGGTCACGGCTTCATCCAGTCGGCCGCTCGCTCCAAGGCCGTCGGCCAAGGCCAGATACAACCCGCCGGTATAGAGTTCGTAATGATCCGCCCTCAGCTTCGCCAGCGACGCCTGTAACAATTTCGACGCCAGGCTCGATCTCGCCGCGGTTGATCAATACGGCGCCCTTCATGCCGTGGCCCACGGCGACATGCGGCGCGAGCGAGTATTTGCTCGCGTAGGCGATCAATCGATCGGCCCGTTCTTCGACTGTGTCCCAGTCACCGATCCATCCGAATACGTTTGCGCCCCAGATCGTCACGATGCAAACCGGCACCGGGCTCTGAACACTGGCCGCTTCCTCGTCCGCCTTCCTGGCGGCCTCAACCGCTTGATCCGGAAAGCCGAGCAGCCAGAGCACGCGGCCACGACCGATCCGGGGCACGCGGCCGGCGTTGAAGGCGCTGGTGTCCGTGATGTGGGACGGGCGCGGCTGCCACGTTTCCAGGTGGGAGAGAGCCTCGGGCTGGTTGCCCACGAGACGATGAGAGGTGCTGAGCAATCGATGCGCGGCCGACAGTCCGACGGGATCGGCGATCTCTTCCGCAACGGTCCAGGCGCGCTCGGCGAGCGCGAGCGTGTCCCGGAATTTTCCGGCCCGCAATCGACGGCCGCATCGAACCCGACAACAATATCGTCGAACGTTCCATTCGCCCGATCGCGCTCAATCGAAAGGATGCGTCGTTCGCAGGTTCTGACGGGGGAGCCGAGCATTGGGCGACCATCGCCTCGCTGATCGAAACCTGTAAACTCAACGACGTCGATCCGCTCGGCTATCTGACAGATGTCCTCAACAGGATCGCCAACGGTCATCTCAACCGCAATATCGATCAGCTGTTACCTTGGGCCTACGGAAAGCAAGACCTCAAGGCCGTGGCTTAAGAACACCGCTCACGAGCCAGCTCAGCCGTCCGCCGACGATCGGCCGTGCATCAACGGCGGGCTCGGCTGGCTTGAGGTTAAGTGCAACCGCTGCAAGACGCGGGTGAGCCTGCCGCGGGAGGTGGTGAGAATGCCGTTTCCTTTCGATAAACGGAGCGGATCATGAAGAAGACGAAACGGAAATCGATGCGGTGCCGAAGGCAAAGATCGCTCGGACGCGCTGCGAGAACGATCAAGGGTGGCAACCCGGATTTGATCCGAGTTGCCGGAGCCAGCCCCGAAGCCGGCAAATCAGCCGTTACGCCGCGAGTTGCGGACGGAACAGCACGTCGACGCCGTAACTTGTCGAGTTGTAGGTGTTAGTCGGGAAAAGGCTGCCTGATCCATACGCATACATGCCATTACCTCCGCTCGAGGCTGACGATGGAGCCGTCAGCGGCCCGTTGCTAACCGCCGAGCTGAACAGGTTGGGATCGGCAGAGTAGTTTCCTGAGGTGTGATAAGACGCGATATACGTCGTACCTGGAGTGATCGTGACCGGCGTGGCGAAGTTGACTTGCTGCCAGCCGCTGGCCGTCTCGTTGGTGAAGGTGGCGGTGGCAAGCAGGGTGCCGGTGCTGCTCCAGAGATTCGCGGTATGGGTGCCGGTGTTCGATGGGCCCTTGTAGAAGCGCAGCCCGGTGATGTCGCCGGTGGTGGACGCTTGGAATTTGAGCCCAAGCTCTACCGAGTTCGGATCGTTGACCGATACCATGCTCGGCGTGGGATTAGAGCTGAACAGGCTTACGATAGTGGCAGATGCGGCGTTGACGGTCAGCGAGGCCGATGCGCTCGCCGTTCCACCCCGGCCGTCGGAGACGGCATAAGTGAACGACGCCGGTCCCGCATAGCCCGAGTTGGGTGTGAAAGTGACGGTATTGGTCTGAGCGTTGAAGCTTGCGGCACCGTTGACGCCGTTGCTTGCGCCCGTGATCGTCAGGTTATCGCCGTCTGGATCGGTGTCGTTGGCGAGCAGCGCGGACGCTGAGATCGTGAGCGAGGAGTTTTGAGTGACGCTGAAGCCGGAGTCGTTCGCTGCGACCGGTGCTTGGTTGGCGCCGCCGGCCGCAGGGCTGAAGAGCACGTCCACCCAGTAGTTCGTGGCATTGTAGGTGCTGGTCGGGAACAGATTGCCGGTGCCGTAGGTGTAAACGCCGTTGTTCCCGGCAGATGCTGTGAGCGGGCCATTGACGCGCGCAGTGGTGAAGTAGTTTGCGGTGGACGTGTAGTGGCCGTTGCTCTGGAAGCTCGCCACGTAGGTCGTGCCGGCGGTGATCGAAACTGGATTGCTGAAGATGACGGTTTGCCAGCCGCTGCTGGTTTCATTCGTGAACGTAGCGGTCGCCAGCAGCGTGCCCGTGCTGCTCCACAACGAGCCGGTATGAGTACCGGTGTCGCCCGCGCCCTTGTAGTATTTGATGCCGTTGATGGTGCCGGCCGCAGAAGACGTGAACCGTACCCCGAGATTGATCGGGACTGTGTCGGGATCCGAGAGAAGCGCAGGCGTGTTTGAACTTGAGAACAAGCTGAGCGTCGTTGTGGTCACTGACAAGTTCGCGGTTGCCGTCGCGGTGCCACCGCGCCCGTCGGAGATGGCGTAGCTGAACGACGCAGGGCCGATGTAGCCGGTAGTTGGCGTGAAGGTGATGACATTGGTCTGGGCGTTGAAGCTGACGGTGCCGTTGACGGCGCCGCTCACGCCCGTGATTGCCAGCGGGTCGCCGTTCGGATCGGTGTCGTTGGCAAGCAGGGCCGATGCAGCGATGGTCACAGCGGTGTTCTGCGTGGTGCTGTAGCCGCTATCGTTGTTGGCAACCGGCGGCTGGTTGGCTGCCGCGTTCACCGTCAAAGTCGCCGTTGCACTCGCGGTGCCGCCGCGCCCATCAGAGATGGCATAGTTGAACGACGCGGCGCCGGTATACCCGGCGGTCGGCGTGAAGGTGACGACGTTGGTCTGGGCGTTGAAGCTGACGGCGCCGTTGACGGCGCCGCTCACCCCCGTGATTGTCAGCGGGTCGCCATTCGGATCGGTGTCGTTGGCAAGCAGGGCCGATGCGGCAATGGTCACCGCGGTGTTCTGCGTGGTGGTGTAGCCGCCGTCGTTGTTGGCAACCGGCGGCTGGTTGGCTGCCGCGTTCACCGTCAGAGTCGCCGTTGCACTCGCGGTGCCGCCGCGACCATCAGAGATGGCATAGTTGAACGACGCGGCGCCGGTATACCCGGCGGTCGGCGTGAAGGTGACGACGTTGGTCTGGGCGTTGAAGCTGACGGTGCCGTTGACGGCGCCGCTCACCCCCGTGATTGTCAGCGGGTCGCCATTCGGATCGGTGTCGTTGGCAAGCAGAGCCGATGCGGCAATGGTCACCGCGGTGTTCTGCGTGGTGGTGTAGCCGCTGTCGTTGTTGGCAACCGGCGGCTGATTGCTGCCGCCGCCGGACGGCGCAAACACGACATCAACCCAATAGTTGGCAGCGTTATAGGAACTGGTCGGGAAGATTCCGGAGGTGCTGGTTCCACCGTAGGAATACACGCCATTGCCGCCAGAGGCAGTGCTGGAAGGCGCGGTTAACGGCCCGTTTGTCACGGCCGTGGTGAAGTAGTTGTTGGTCGCCACATAGGCGCCGGTGGTGTGATAGGACGCGATGTAGGTGGTGTTGGCGGCAATCGAAACCCCGGATGGCAGCGTGACGGTCTGCCAACCGCTGGCCGACGTATTGGAGAAGGTGACCGTGGCAAGGCGAGTGCCTGTCGCCGTCCAGAGATCGAGTGTGTTGACACCGGTGTCGCCGGGGCTGCGATAGAATTTGAGAGCCGTGATCTGGCCGGCGACCGAGGATGTGAACTTCATCCCGACTTCGAGCTGGGATCCGTCATTCAGGTTGGTCTGCGCCGGTATATCAGACCCGCTGAACAGGCTGACGGGAGCGGTTCCCGGCGGTGCCACGGTGAAGCTGACCGTGGCCGACGCCGTACCGCCGCGGCCATCGGAGATCGTGTAGGTGAAGCTCGCCGGACCGGTGTAGCCGGCATTGGGCGTAAACGTGATGGTGTTGTTTTGTGGATTGGGCTGGGTATTAAGGACGACGGTGCCGTTCGTCGCTCCGCTCACCGCGGTGACGCTAATTGCATCCCCATCGGGATCACTGTCGTTCCCGGTCAGGGTCGACGCTGCGATCGTGATGGCCAAATCGCGTGTCGCGGTCGGCCCGACGTCATTGGCGGCCACCGGCGCTCCATTGACGGTGGATGGATTGAACATGACGTCAACCCAGTAATTCTCCCCCGAAAACGTGTTTGTCGGGAACGCGCGGTTACTGCTGTAGGTGTAGACGCCATTGCCATTAGCGGAAGCGGTCAGGGGACCGCTCGTCACATCGCTCGTGAAGTAGTCAGAGCTGACGGAGTAATGACCGACGTTCGTGTGATAGGAGGCGACATAAGTGGCGCCCGGCGTCAGCGAGACTGGGTTAGAGAATGTCACGCTCTGCCAGCCGGTTGCGGTTTCGTTTGTGAACGTTGCGGTTGCGAGCAAGGTTCCGGTGCTCGACCAAAGTGAGCCGGTATGGGTACCCGTATCCTGGCTGCTCTTGTAGAAGCGGATCCCGCTTACCGTGCCGGATATCGACGTTTGAAACCTCACACCCAGCTCGACAGCGCTTGCATCCGTGGTGTTGACGATATCGGCGCTTGCCGAGCCCGGGAATAGCGTGAGGTAAGACGGCGCGGTGACAGTCACCGTGCGACCTGCCGAAGGCATTTCCAGATTGATGCTGTCATCCACCGCGCGAGACTTGATGGTGTAGGTCCCGGCAACCTGCGGCGACCAGGTATAGGTCCACGTCTCATCACCGGTTGCATTAAACCAAGTCGCTCCGCCGTCCGTTGACACCTCGACACCGGCGATCACGCCGCCACCAAAATCCGCTGCGGTGCCGGAAATCGTGACCACACTTTGTGCACTGAAACTTGCCAGTGCGTTGATCGTGGAGGTTGGACGGGTAGTGTCCGTTGAGGCGGTTGCTGCGACCATCCCCGACTGGAGCGTTCCTGGCTGAATGCCCATATCGGCCAACAGGTTGATCATCGCCTGTTGCACGCGTGGGTCGCTGGGAGTTGGTTGCAGGTCGTGATTGTCGCTCAGGCCCCACGGCCAGTAGACCGTTCCGGCGCCGAAGACCAATGCGCCGCTCGCTGCGCGATAGAGAGTCAGATTATGTGTTGAGATGCCACTTCCGACTGTGTTGCCGTAATCAAGCAGATAAGTATTGACCGGGAGCGTTGTCGAGGAGAGCCGAACCAGGCCGGCGGGATCGAATCCGTTGTCGGGCGCTTCGTCCCACTCATAGCCGAGATAATTCTTCGTCAGCGTCGCGGTCTGCGCCGGCTGAAGATTGGCAACGCTGGTGTTGCGCCAGAAGCGCAGGTTGGCGTCGTCGTAGGGAATTGTGATGGCCTGCAGGGCGTCGGCTTGGGTGACGCCGACATCATCGACCTGGAACATCTGTCCGATCAAGGCATTTTCCGGAATCCCTCCGCCGGTCGCCGGTGGGCTGAAGCGCGGATCACGAAACGTTCCGGTCCACTGGTCGCTCGGATCGATCGACGAATTTGCCCAGGTTTCTTTATAGGAGATCAACGTGCGGTAGGCCGTGGCGTCGCTGCTTATGCTGTTGCCCCAGCGCGTGCGCCAATACATCTCGTTGCCGCTCCAGAACGCCAGATTCACGCCGGCGTCCCGGGCTGCCTCGACATTGGCGCGTTGCTGCCCTGACCAATACTCATCGTGCCCGGCGTCGAGGTAGAGCTTGTGGTTGAGAAGCAGACTGCCGTAACGGTCTGTATCGACGCCCGCCATGTAGGAGACGTCATAACCGTTCTGCTCCAGCCAATAGATCGCCGCGTATTCGGCGCCGAACAAATAGTCCTGCGGACCAGAAGCGGTTCCGATGCCGCCGCGGGTGGCAATAGGCCGATTGTAGCTTACCGCGTAGGCGCGTCCCGCACCTTGACCTGTGGCAGGACCGTTGCCGCCATAGAAGTTTGCGCCGCCCCACCCGTTATACGCTTGCCACGTTGTGTCAGAGGTCTGAAAGACCACATCACTCGTGCTGCTGTCGTCTCTCACGATGAACGGGATATGATTCTCGCCGAAAGTTCCATCCTCCCGCACAAGCTTTGCGATATAGACACCGGACACCGCGTCCCCCGGAACGTTCCAGGATGCGGAAACGGACCAGTTGCCGGCATCGACCAAGCCGGTGGCCGCGTCGCGCAGCGGCGCAGGCTGGTTTTGCACGCCCGTGTGCTGAATAGTGGTGACAAGTCGAGCACCCATGCCGCCATAGTAACCGAGGCGATAGATCTCGATCCGGTAGTCCGATGAATCCGTATTGATCTTGAAGTCAACTCTGTTGCCGATGTTGACGCTGATGTCAGTAGCAAAACCTTCGATATTCGAACTGCCAGCGCCGTCGATATCCCAAACGCTTTGTGGGGTTCCCTGCTTCTGATTCTCAAGAACAATCGGGTTTGTAGATGTCGCGGCGGCCGCGAGAAGATTTGGCGATGCCGTTGTGGCGACCTGCCGCGCGGGAGAGGAGGTTTGCGCGGTGGTCACCGAGCCGGACAGCGTTCCGATTATGCCATTCGACGTCCCCGTACCCGTCTCTGCGCCGCCCGGCAGCACGTTCGAACCTGTAATCGACCCTCCGCCTGGCAGCCAACCTGTAAGCGGCGCAACGTTCTGCAATGACATGTCGACACTGATGGAGGCTCCCATGCCCCCGGCTTGGCCGGCCAACACGAGATCTGTCGCCCCGGACACTCGGCTATCGTGCAACTGGCCGCTCAATTGCACCGGCGCCCCATTGGCTGCTCTCTGATCGAGCAATCGTGTTGGAGCAATGAAGTAGCCGCAACCACAAATCTGCGCGACTGCTGGAGGTGTGGAAGATCCAATGATGTCCGGGGTCAAGGCCGCCGAGGGGACCTGACCAAGGATGACGACGGGATTTGACGTCGCTGGTTCGGCTGCTGCAGAGGCAGGCGTTCGGACTTCTGCTGTCAACCCAGCAAGTCCGGCGTCCCGGGTTTCAGTGGATACCAACGCCGCGGCACGTGAGGCACTCAGGCCCGGACTTTCCAACAAATTCCGTGCGTCGAACGGCGATAGCAACCCGTTCTCAGCGTCTGAATCGGACGGCCGGACTTTTCCTCGCAGGAGAGTGCGTCGCCAAGTCTCCAATCCGAGAGCAATACGGCCCAAACCAGAATCTTCGTATAGGGACCTCATGATGTCCTCGCGAGAATGAGGGGAATACGCATGACAGATACAGATTCTGAGATCTGCGGCGTTGACGACAGAGTGGATGCCGAAGCGACGGCTTCAAACTTTGCGGACATGCCGACCGTGGATCGCTGCACAGTCGTGCTGCCGGGGGCCGTGAACCTGAACCAGGACGCGTGCTGGTTCGACAAGCCACACGGTTCGATTTGCCGTCTGGCTGCGCCTGCACTGTTATTCATGATGGTTGCTACGACCACGGCATCGCTGGACAAACGTTTAATTGCATCGAATTAAACCGCGATATTAATTCAGATTAAATATTTTAATATTAATTTTGTCTCCATGTCGAGCACAAGTTTTGGTGAGCGGCCCGAAGTCCGCTCTTGCATCAAACTAAACGGTGGATAGCCATGGGTTGAATCCGGTGGAGCTTCTGTTGCCCGGCGCCTCGCGCGCCGGCAGGCGTCGAGCTCTAGCGAAGGAGCGCGCCGGTATCGTTCGTGTGATCAGGATAATGCCAAGGTGGAAACGGGTCGCTGAGATTGCGCCAGCTCTGCGGATCGAACCCATACTCCGATTGGGTAAGGCAGCCGTCCAGCGAGGCCCGGATGTACACTTCGTCCATGTCTGAACCGATGAACACGAGTTCCTGGCGACGGTCGCCCCAAATACCGTCCCATCGACTGTTGAGATGTTCTCGAAACTGAGGATGGCTTGGCCACCTCGGCTTTGGGACTGTCGCCCACCAATAGCCCATGGGCTCGCACCGACGTTGCATTCCAGCAACGGAGAGGAGACCCACCCAGTCCGGACGGGTGGCAAGCCAGAAATGTCCCTTGGCGCGAATCACACCCGGCCATGGCTTATTGAGAAAAGACAAGAGTCTGACGGGATCGAAGGGACGTCTTTCCCGGTAAACGAAACTGAATATGCCGTACTCCTCGGTCTCTGGCACATGGGAATCGGGGCTGTATAACTCCTTATGCCAGAGCGGATGTGTCGCTGCCTTTGCTTCATTGAAAAGACCTGTGTTGAGAATCGCCTTGAGGGGAACTTCGCCGAAGTCGGTCTCGACTTGGCGCGCCTGGGGATTGAGCGCGGCAACAACCTTGCGAATTTCCGCGCGCGTCGCCTCTGTCGCTTCTGATACCTTGTTGATCACCACGACATCGGCAAATTCGATCTGCTCAACCAAAAGATCGACGAGCGTCCGCTGGTCGTACGTATCGCGTAACTCGCCGTGGTCGCGCAGCAGATCGCGACTGCTGTAGTTGGCGAGCAGGCTCAAGGCGTCCACAACGGTAACCATTGTGTCGAGTCTCGCAAGATCGGAAAGAGATGCACCAGCTTCGTCCCGAAAGGAGAAAGTGGCCGCAATGGGAAGAGGTTCGGAAATCCCTGTTCCTTCGATGAGAAGGTAATCAAAGCGCCGTTCTTTAGCCAATCGCCTGACCTCCAGCAGGAGGTCGTCACGCAACGTGCAGCATATGCAACCATTGCTGAGCTCGACCAGTGTCTCGGTCGTATGTGACAGGTTAGCGCCACCGTTGCTGACCAGACTCGCATCTATGTTCAGCTGACTCATGTCATTAACGATGACCGCAACGCGTAGGCCCTCGCGATTCCTCAGCACGTGGTTAAGCAGTGCCGTCTTCCCCGCACCGAGAAATCCACTGAGGACGGTGACTGGCAGCCGACTGGCCTCGCTCGCACTCTCTTTCATAAGCTTTTCTAGCCGATGAACTGCGGCCCCGTTGATGCTTCATGCTGGTCCCGCCGCCACTATCTTGGGTGTCGGTGCAGAACATTAAATATTTAATTTCGTGTCTAATATTCAGTTTTATTTTTGTCAATTAAATCAGGTGCGGCCAGAACCCGAAGGGATTCCGGAATCTCAAAAGAGAGCGCACGACCTGCTTCTTTGCCCTCAGCGGTACCTCTGAGCACCTGAATTCTCGCTACATCCTGCGCTGCGCAGTAAGCAGGACCGCGATTGATGCAGGAGGCGGATTGGTTGCGGTCGTCGAAGTGTCGACGGATGGCGGAGCGACCTGGCACACGCGAGCGGATATCAAGACTGGACCTACACGTGGACGCCGCTTGCCGGCGGCGCATATACGGTCAAATCGCGCGCCGTCGATGAAAACACGTAGTGCGAGGAAAATCATTGGGCCGAAATTCACTCGCATATGCGGGAAGGTCTAATCTAGCTTAAGAAAGGATCGGAAATTGCACATCTCAGCTGATCTCGGTTGCGTCGCATTCTAGGTCGATTTAAGCTATCCTTGCCTGGACGGAGGCGAGCGAGGTTCGCTTTGCCCGCTTGTCCGATCTTCGGAACGGAAAGGATGCGACAAATACTTGCGCGTAAAATTGTCGCGGGATGGATGAACCGTTGTCCTTCGTTGCCGACTAACGAAAGTAGTTATTGCCTGCCACTGGTCATTTATTTGGATAATCGGGAGTCAATAATGAGGAACATTTATCAGTCGGGTGATTGCGTCCTTTGGGATTCCCTTAACGCGATCAAGCAGGCGCAAATTCAGCTTCACCTTTTGAACGGTGAGGGGGCCAACCCAACTGTCATTGCCTCCCGAATTCAACTCTGCGACGTCCTTCTGGGCGAGATTTCAGGCATTCGCACCAGTCTTGCCAGGCACCTCGAGTACACGCGCGGAGCCGTGCAAACCGGTCCCGTTCAGTTGCACAGCTAAGTATTTCGGCGAATGACGCGCTCAGGTGTGCTGAGCGCTGTTGTCGTCCGTCGTCTTCTCGCTGTCCTCGATCCTGAACTCCTCCAGCTTGCGGCCGGACTGCAGCGCCGCGACGAGCCATCGGGGTTGCTTGCCGCGACCGGACCACGTTTCCGTCGGTTCCATTGGGTTGCAGTATTTTGGCGGCACCCTTGGATATCTGCGACGCGGCCGTTCGCTGCTAGGCTCGGAGCCTGTGCCATCTTGAATCGGCTCGGGCGGATTGAGCTGAGCCAGGCGTTTCTCCAGCTCGAGCTTCTCCGCTGTGATTCTCTCCGACAAAATCTTCGTAATCTCTTCGTGGAGAAGCCAGAGCTCGTCGAAGGTCATAGCCTCAAAATCTAATTTTCGCATCGTGCTCTCGCGACCAATTTGAGCCCGGGCGGGGGCAATCTCTGAACAAAAACACACTCTCTGCTCAGTCAATAAACGTGCTGAGCGCTGACGTGAATGGAAGACATTATATGTGACGTAAATATTATATCCAATGATTTATTTAATGCTTGATAAATCGTTTTTTATTGGCAAGCTACGCTGGAATTTTCGGCCGCGCTGCGGGTTTAAATAGATAAATAATTGTGCGGAAACGTGGTTTAAGTTGGTGTTGTAAGGGTTTGAGAAATGGACCGTATTGAGCTCCCCCTCTGCCATCTTCATGAGATCGTCAGTCACTTCATCGCCCCTTCCGCTGCGCTGCGGGATATTCGAGCCTTGCGGGCTCAGATCGAGCTTCGACGTCTTGCCTTGAGGGATATTGAAGTAATTCGCTGCCGGTTACGGCCGCCCGCGAGCAGGGGCGGCGAGCGCCTGGTCTCGAGCCTGCGCAAGAGGAGTAGCAGGCGATTGCGCCAGAGGTCGGCATTCCGCGCCAGAGGCCTGCTCGAATCCTGCGCCGCACTTTAAAGTCAGTAACATATCTTATTGCGGGTTATTCTGGATTGTTGCAGCTTCTAGAATAGGCTGTACGCACATAAATGTGTACAAGGCGGATTTATCCAGAACTTGTCTTGGAACCTTTTGGCATTCCCCTTGATTAATAATGAACGAGGCAATATGACAGCCGATTATTAAGGTGGAACCGCGGGACGACCATGTCGGCGAAAGAAATCGAACTAAAGTCCATGTCTCTAGATGATCTCTGGTCGCTTCATGAGGAGATCAGCGCGATATTGTCGGCTCGAATCGAAGCAGAGAAGCGCGAACTCGAGAAGCGGTTGGCGGTTCTTAGCCGGGGCGTGGCGGCCACGCGCGAGCCGGACGATGCACGCGCACTCCCAGCCGGGAAGCCGCGGCGGAAATATCCGAGGGTGCTGCCGAAATACCGCAATCCTAAGACCTCTGAGACCTGGTCGGGACGTGGCAAGCTACCGCGATGGCTCGTCGCCGCGATGAAGTCAGGCAAGAAGATCGAAGAGTTCCGGATCAGCAACAGCGGCTCCAAGGTCCGGCAGCGCGCCTGATCCTGGAGAGCGTTCCTGGAAAGCGAATCCTCGATCATCAGGATGACGCAAACAGTGGCCCGGCAGGACATGCAGGACATGTCATTCGGGCTTGAACGATCTTGCATTCATTCGGGCGACCCCCGCCGGGAGCGGCTTCGATCCGGCGCACCTAGAGCCGTTCTCCAGCGAGATAGACACCGGGTCGCGTAAAGAAAACGCGTCAAGGCAAGGGGTTGGAGCGTCGGCCTGATTCAAGCAAGAACCGCAATGCGCTCTAGAAAGCGTTGCGCGCTCGCAATACCTCCATTGGGGTCCGAAGGAGAATTGCGAGGTCCAATCGTAGACTCCAATTGTCGATGTACCACAGGTCGTATTCGACGCGTTGCTCGATCAGGTCCGTTGTGGGCGTCGGACCGCGGCAGCCATGGATTTGTGCCCAACCGGTGAGCCCAGGCTTGACCCGCCGCCGGAAGGCGTAGTGCTGGACCGCCTTGTCGAATTGACTGTCGTGCGCCATCGCATGCGGTCGTGGACCGATCAGAGACATGCTCCCTTCCAGCACATTTAGAAGCTGGGGCAGCTCATCTATGCTCGTCCTGCGCAGCCATTTGCCAATCCGGGTCACGCGGCTGTCGGCGGCCACGGCTTGGGTCACCGAAGGCCCATTCTCCAGCACCCGCATCGTGCGAAACTTGTAGATCGCAAAGCTCCGGCCGTTGAAGCCGCAGCGTTGCTGCCTGAAGAGAATGGGGCCCGGCGAGTCCAGCTTGATCATGACGGCAACTGCGGCCAGCAGCGGCGCCAATGTGATCAGGCAGATTCCAGCGCCGATCAGGTCAATGCATCGCTTGGCAGCCCGTTCAATTGGGGTGAGAGGCCCGCGTTGGACTTCAACACCTATGGCGCTTCCAAGATCGCGTGTCGGTTGTGCGAGCATCTCCGACGCAGCTCCGACCGGAACGAAGACGACCGGAAACGGCAAGACCCTCAGCTCGGCAACGAACTCGCGCAATTCGCGCCACCGGTTCGGATCCGCCTCCACAATGATTTCTTCGAGGTCGAAGCCGCGTGCGTGCTGGACGACAAGAGCGCTAAGGCGCTTGCGGTGACTTGAACTGGCACCCGGCCGAGGCAGGCTGAAATGTCCGGTCAACCGAAATCCCAGTGACGTGAGCGCCTGCGCCAGTCCCGTGTCACGCGACTGCGCCTGGTCCGTGATCAGTACCACATTGCCACCGGAAAATTTTCGGTCGTTGAGGCCTTTCAGGAGCAGGGCTCTCGTGATGACCCGGTTTCCGATCAGCATCGCCAGGCCGGCAACAGCAAAGGCCGCGCCGGCGCCGCGGGAGAGTTCGGCACTAATGTTCAGGGCGCCAACGGCTCCGCTGAGCAGAACGAACACGGACATCCAGGAGAGGCAAACGGCGTGAGTTTGACGGCGAAGCGCGAGAAGCTCAGGCGGCCGGTACATGCCTTGCATCTTCAGCAACGAAACATAGAGTGCCGAGACGACGATCGCGGAACCTACCGCCTTACTGATATCGGCCGCGGTGTCGCCAGCGTAGAGCCGGTAAAGCAGTGTAGAAAGCATGCTGGCGATCAGGATGATCGCGATATCGCTGCAGGTCGCGAGCAACTCGATGGAACGATAGCGAATCGGCCATTTTCGTTCTGACTTCAGCGGTGGACTGAAGTTACGAGCGGCAAACTCGCCGTGGACGTCCGCTGCAATATTGCGGGTTATGAAATTCATGGCTGGCTGAAATGATCACACGTGGCCTGACTTAACCATTTTTTAATGTATAATAAAATATTAAATAGGGCAACGATAAATTGGCGAAATTAAATGAATTAAATGTGTGATCGTTCCTCGAGCGCACTCTGATCGCGTCCGCCTTAGGGCGGTGGGGGCCAAGCGATCCAACTTCTCGATGTGAGCGCGGCGCCGCGGCGCATCCAGGCTCGCGCGCGCTTCCGGCTCACCGATTCCAATCGTCGAGAATTAGATCGCAGATCCGCACGCAATCAGTTGGAAGCAGGCTTTCTTTGCTCGGCATCGCTGGCCCAGAGCCTCCTGATCACGTATGATCTCCCTTGGAGATCATGCCGTGCCTGCAGCGTCGCCGGCGTAAGCCCGTCGTATCACTGAGCGATCGCTGGTGTAGTAACTGTGACCGATGGTGAAGTAATTGGCGTCGGTGTCGTGATCACCGTGCTTGGTTGGCCCGCGGTGGCGGCCTTGAGAGCGTAGCCGTTGGTCGCGTAGATGATCGGGTCGTTTGCCGTGGCCATGATCGTTCGCAGGAAATTCAGGAACTTGGTGGTCTCGACGATAGGGGAGTTGGACGTGTAGATGACGTCCTTGTTCCGCATTTCGAAAGTTTGAGCGAGGAAATAACCCGAAGGATCGCGGAAATTGATCAGATAAATGATGGGAATGATCGGGCCCTTAAAGGGTCTGCAATCGACGCCCATTTGCTGGGCCACTTCGCGCGTCTCACCGCGATACAGGAAGACGGACGACGGATCGGCCAATCCGTCGTTCATGCCACCCTGCTTGCCTACTGCCTCGGCCAGCGAGATGCGCCACGCATCGAACTTGAATTGCCCCTGAAGGCCGGAGGCGCCGAACGCGACGAAGGTCTGCGGCTGGCTGTAGAGATAGATGACGTCGTTCGGCAACACATAGATGTTGTTGGAAGGCTCGTACATCAATGCGCCAAACGGGACGCTTGCGCGGTGCCCCTTGCGCTCGAGCGACACCCACATGTCATAGCCTTGCGTGACAGGTCCGCCGGCGCGGGCGATGGCATCGATGATGCGCTCGGCGGACGGGCTCGCGCGAAAGCGGCCTGCCGTACGTACGTCGCCAAGCACGCTGACAAGGGACGTGTTCTGCTCGGCCACGGCCACGACGACTTGCGGTTCAAGGGCTCGGCCCTTGAGCTTGTCGGTGATGTCATCTCGGATCTCCGAGGGGGTGCGGCCCAACGCCCGGATCGTGCCGGCGTACGGAACGGCGATATAGCCCCTCTCGTCCACCGCTTGGTTTGGAACGGTGACGAAGTTGCCGGCGCGGACGCCGGCCTCCGACGTAAACAGCCCGCCGGCTGCAGACTCGAAGATGGTGATACTGACCGTGTCGCCTATGCCGAAGCGGAACGACTTCGCCGGCGCCCTGTCGGCAAAGGCCGAGGACAGCCTTGGTGTATAGCGGCCGAGAACCTCGACAACCTCAGGCGTCAGCTTGACCAGGGCGTAGGGGAGGGCGGCGGGCTCAAGTCCTTCCGACGCCGTTCGGACATCGGTCGCCAACGGGCCGGACCCGGGCGTCATGATGCACCCGGCGCAACATAGCGCCAGGAGACCAGCAGCGATCCTCCCGCATGTTTGCAGCGCAATAATGGTGAATATCCCCAAGTCGACCTGGTAGAGTATAGGTAAAGTACATTAATGAATGATTCAGGCTAGGGAATCATTGCGTCAACCTGAACGCAACCGGCGCTTGTTGCCGATATGCAACATAGTTTGGCGGGGGGCGCCACTCGTAGGCAGAGGGGTCGAATCCGTTCAGTTGGAGCCGGTCAGCCCATAACGGATGTAGTGATCATCCCGATAGTAGTCGCTGCGGTGCGTGTCGTAGCGAGTCATCATCTTGATGTCGGTCTTGTTGAGAACCGCTCCGATCAGGCACTCGTGGATATTGGGGGCGGTGTGCAACGCGTGCTTGACCACCTCAACTTTCGTCTGTCCCCATTCCACCACCAGCACGTAGCAGTCGATGAAGCTGGTCGTCGAACGGACATCGACCAGGGGGGTCAGCGGTGGAAGATCGACGATGACATAATCATACGTCGATCGCAGCTGCTCGAAGAGCTTACGCATCGAATCCGCTGCCAGCATCTCGCTGGTGTGCAGAACCGGTGTCAGGCTGATGGCGGGGAGGAATGCCAGATTTGTTTTTGGATCCCGCCAGATTACCTCGTCGATCTGCCTCCCGTGGTTGATGATGTCTACGATGCCCGTGGTCGCGTTTGTGGCGAGGCTGGCGGAAAGCGACGGGTTTCGGAGGTCGCAATCGACGACGATGACGCTCTTGCCACAATGAGCCATAAGCTGGGCGAGCGAGGCTGCGATCGTCGTCTTGCCCTCGTTCGGCAGGGCCGAGGTGATGCCAATCACCTGATTGGAGGCTTTGCTGGGATTGAGGTCTATGGCGAGTTTGATTGTGCGGATTGACTCGGCGTACCGAGATAATGGCTTGCCGACGATGGTCCTGTGAAATGTCGAACCTGCGGAGATCTTTCGTTGCCGCATGTCGGGGCCGGAGTTCCATGACGCTGTGCTTGAGGTCAACGGCTTCTCCGCCCGCAGCGCCGGCACCAGCGACAGACAAGGCAATCCGAGCACCGACTCGATCTGCGCGGACGTACGGAATACGCGATCCATCACTTCCCTGAACAGGCTAAGCCCCAGGCCCAGCCCAAGTCCACCGAATAGACTTAGCGCCATGACCAAAGCGCCTTTCGGTTTGCTCTTGCTCTGCGGTGGCATGGCCGGATACATCACCCGGGCCTGCGCAATGGGAAAACTTTCCTGCTGAGTTGTGCCGACAAAACGTTGCAGGAATGTATCGTGCAGGCTGCGCAAGCTTTTTGCCTTGCTCTCCAACTCGCGGATCGTAATCTCAGCCATGTTGGTCGATCGCGACTGCTCTACCGCCTCGGATAGTTGCTTCTCAATCTCCTGCTGTCGCTGCTTGGCCACCTCGAGTTCACTTCGACTCGTCTCTGCATACCTCTTGACTTCATCGAGGATCGAGCCTCGGACCTCACGCATACGATTGCGCAAATTGACAACCGCGGAGTGGTCGCGGCCAAAACGCGGTCCCCATTCGGCGACGCGTCGTTCGAGTTCAAGATATTGTTGGCGAAGACTGTTGATAATGGGGCTGCTGAGTGCATCGGCGCCCGCGGTGTCCAGATTGCCGATCGATGATGAGTTCGCCGGATTGGCGTCCAGGATGGCCTCGTAGCGGTTCAATTTGGCCAACGCCTCGGACGCTTGCGCGCGAGCAGCGACCAACCGGCTGTTGAGCTCAGAGACCTGCTGCTCGTCGATCGGCCTTCCTCCCGTGGAAACGAGATTGTTCTTGGACTTGTAGGCACTGACCGCGCGTTCTGCCGCGAGCGCCTGCCCTCCGAGCTCCCGAAGCCTTTCCTGCATCCAGTCCCTTGTTCGGCGGTTTGTCTCCAGCCTCGCTTTCTCCTGGTCGGCAAGATAGGCACTCGCGATTGCGTTGGCGATCTCGGCCGCCCGTATTGGGTTGCTTGAACTAAAGCCGATGTCGATGAGGTTGCTAAGGTTGATCCGGCTGACGGTAACGCGATTCTGAAACGCAGTGATGATGCCGTCCTGCGGCGCGATTCGCGAAGGCTGTGGCGGATCGTTCGATTGAGACGACCCAAATACACTACGAACGCGCTGCCACATGGAGGACAGCGACGTCGGCGATTGACTAAAATCGGGGTCATCGGCGAGATTAAACTGGTTGATGATCTGGACCGCCATCCCTCTCGATTTGAGGATCTCCACCTGAGTTTCGAAGAGATTGCGATCTAAGGCCGGCTCGGCCAAGGCTGATTGCTGCTGGATGAATTGCGCCGTGGCGTTTTCTAGGAGCACCTGGACCTGGGCTGTATAGGTCGGTGGCGTGATCCGCAGGTAGATCAAACCGGAGGTTGTTCCGAGTGCTGCCGCTAGAGCAACTACCACGCAATGACGTCGCAGGAATGCTAAGGCGGTATCAATGAGTTCACCGATACCGCCGCCCTCTCCTTCAGGATCTTGGGCTAGGCCGCGGATTCTATCAGTTTGCAGCATATTGCTCTGGAGCATTCGGTTTTTTCGCCTCCGCCACCTGTAAATTTGCCGGGCCAGCAGAAGTCTGGTGAGGCCGCGGAATGTCCAGGCTTTCAAATAAATATACTAGAAAATGTTCGTTCGTTCAAATTAAATAATGAAATGGTTAGTTTGAGACTGGTTGGTTATGAGAGAGTGTTTGCTGGTCGGCGACGTGTCGGCTAGCGGATTTTATTAGAAAAATGTTGGTGCCCGGAGACGCTGACGTGGCGATTTCATCGCGTTTTTATTGAGGAAAATCCATGCTTATTGCCCAGTTCTTGATCGAGCGCCGAGCTTCGTGCTTGGGAACCAAGATGGGCCGATTAATAATGGCGAATAATATATTTTGCGGAATGCGCTATAATTAATTGACTTTTTAATTGCTGCGATTTTATTTATTGCCTGGTTTCCGGATCGACCATTTTGGGTGGTCGGAGATGCCAAGATAAAATCGAGCGGTTCATTTGATGGCTTCTATACTCTCCGCATTCCGGTCGCCCGCCAGTCCGTGGTGGCCAGGCGCTATCGCGGCAACAGCGGCCCGTTTGGTTTTCGACCGAGCGGACGTCGCACAATGACTATCGCAAGCGTCGATCCCCTGGCTGCAAGTCGACGCCGGATTGAAGCCGAAGTTGGCAGCATAGGAGGCTTTGATGCACGCTGAACTCTATACTGACGGAGTGGACGAGATCACCATTGGCGGCTCGATCGTCCGTGTCGATCTGTTCAGCCTTTCGCCGACCGAACGTGATGCCAACAATGCACCAAAAAAGGTGTTCCGGCAAAGGCTGATCTTTTCAGTGGAGTCGTTCGCCAACTCGGTCGAGGTGATGCAGAACGCGCTGCAAGGATTGGTCGACGCTGGCGCGGTGCGGCGCAATCCGCCGAAAACACCGGGCGGACAGCCCCAGACCACTTCGGCGGAACGTGATCCGCCTGGCAGCTCACGATTCCCGAATGTCTCAAGCAATTTCCGTTGAAACCGAGCTCGCGGTCGCGGAACCTCCGCCTGCGAGTGCCGAAGAGGCCGTGCACCCGGTCGCGCGGACCGAGCTTCAATGCCTCGCAAAGATCGCCGCCTATCACGGCGTCGATCTGCCAGTCGAGCGTCTAAAGCATAGCTACGCTGTCGACGGGGTCCCCGTTTCGACAACTCGGCTGCTGCGCATCGCGAAGGAGGCCGGGCTGCGCGCGACTCGCACGCAGCTCGACTGGGGTGCGCTTTTCCGGCTCGGAGAGGCCTATCCCGCCCTCGCCCGACTTTCGAATGGCAACTGGATCGTCGTTCTCGGGGCAGGGCAGGGCGCCGATGGCGCAGAAGCTGTTAGCGTGTTCGACCCGCTCGCCGAGCGCCGAGACGAGCCTCTGATCGTTGACAGGGATACTTTCTGCTCCCGATGGGAGGGTGAGGCCATCCTGATCAAGCGTGAGCGGCTTGCGTCGGATAGTCGGCCGGTTTTCGGGCTCCGCTGGTTCATCCCTGAACTGGGCCGCCAGTGGCGCCTCTTCG
Source organism: Bradyrhizobium cenepequi (assembly GCF_020329485.1). Classification (GTDB taxonomy): domain Bacteria; phylum Pseudomonadota; class Alphaproteobacteria; order Rhizobiales; family Xanthobacteraceae; genus Bradyrhizobium; species Bradyrhizobium cenepequi. Next base: position 195,340 of record NZ_JAGKJI010000004.1, on the reverse strand, counting down.
TCGACGTCGCGATCGCCGCCATCATGCTCTATGCACTGGGGCTCGCGATACCGATATTCTTCCAACTCGTCATCGACAAGGTTCTCGTGCACGAGAGCTTCACCACGCTCTATGTGTTGGCAGCCGGTGCGACTGCCGCGCTGGCGTTCGACGCGATATTCGGCTTTCTGCGGCGCTATCTTTTGCTCTATGCGACCAACAAGGTCGATATCCGGGTAGCAACCAAGACGTTCGGTCACCTCCTTGGCCTACCCGTCACCTTCTTTGAGCACATTTCGGCCGGCGTCCTGGTAAAGCACATGCAACAGGCGGCGCGAATTCGCGAGTTCCTGACCGGCCGCCTGTTCCTGACCACGCTCGACGCGCTGTCACTCTTCGTCTTCATCCCGGTGCTGGCGCTCTACAGTCTCAAATTGACCTGCATGGTGCTGGCTTTCACTGCCGCAAGCGGCTTGGTCGTTGCGCTTCTGATGGGACCGTTCCGGCGCCGTCTCTATAATCTCTACCAGGCGGAAGGCGCGCGGCAGGCTCTGTTGGTCGAGACCGTGCACGGCATGCGCACGGTGAAGTCACTGGCGATGGAGCCGCTGCAGGGCAGGGTCTGGGACGATCGCTGTGCGCAGTCGGTGACGATGCGGTTCGGCGTCGAAAAGATCTCCGCCGCCGCCCAGTCGGCCACCGGATTTCTCGAGAAGATGATGACGCTGGGCATCATCTCGCTCGGCGCGCTCGACGTCTTCAGCGGCGAGATGACCATCGGCGCGCTGGTCGCTTTCAACATGTTGGCAGGGCGTGTGTCAGGACCGCTGGTCCAGCTGGTGACGATGGTTCATGAATATCAGGAAGTCGCCTTGGCAGTGAAAATGCTGGGCGAGGTGATGAACCAGAAGCCCGAACGGGACGGCAATCGCGAGGGGCTGCGGCCCGACTTCGCCGGCAAGATCGAGTTCGAAAATGTCTCGTTCCGCTACGGATCCGAGGGAGCGCCAGCGCTGGATGACGTCTCGTTCTCGATCGCCCCGGGGTCGATATTCGGGATCGTCGGCCGAAGCGGCTCCGGCAAGACTACGCTAACGCGGCTCATTTCCGGGATGTATCCGGTGCAGCAGGGTCTGCTGCGCGTTGATGGATACGATTCGCGGGAACTCGATCTCGCTCATCTGCGCCAAAATCTCGGATTGGTCCTGCAGGATAATTTCCTGTTTCGCGGTACGGTTCGCGACAATATCGCCTGCGTGAAGCGCGACGCGACCTTTGCTGAGGTCGTCCGCGCTGCGCAGCTCGCAGGGGCGGACGAATTCATCGAACGGCTCCCGCGCGGCTTCGACACCATGCTGGAAGAGGATGCCTCGAACCTGTCGGGCGGACAGAAGCAGCGCCTCGCGATTGCTAGGGCGCTCATCGTCAACCCGCGCATCCTGATCCTGGACGAGGCAACGAGCGCCCTCGACTCCGAAAGCGAAATGATCATCCGGCGCAATCTGCGCCGTATCGCCGAGGGACGGACCGTCATTATCGTCTCGCATCGGCTGTCGATGCTTGCAGACGCGAACCAGATCCTGGTGATCGACCGCGGCCGGATCGTCGACGTCGATCATCACGACCGGTTGCTCTCGAAGTGCATGATTTACCGGCATCTCTGGAACCAGCAGACGAAGCAGATCGCATGACCAAGCCCGAGAAATCTCGCGGCGATGCCAACGCGCCGGCGCGAACGACCGAACGGCGGCGTCGTGGGCTGTTCAGGCCCGCCAAGCGCCAGCCGCCGGTGGTGACGGAATTCCAGTCCGATGCGATCGAGGTCGAGAATCGCGCGCCGCCGCGCATTGCCCGCGTGACGCTCTACTGCGTCCTCGCTCTGATACTCACCGCAATCGGCTGGGCCTCGGGATCGCAGGTCGATATGATCGTAACGGCCCAGGGCAAGCTGGTCACCACACGCCCGAACATTGTCGTGCAGCCGCTGGAGACCTCCGTCATACGCGAGATACACGTCAAGGCTGGCGACCGGGTCGATCGCGGCGACCTGCTGGCGACGCTCGATCCGACATTCTCGCAGGCCGATCTTGACCAGTTGAGCAGTAAGGTCGCCGTCTTCAATGCGGCAATCGACCGTCTGAGAGCTGAACTGGATGGCAACGAATATCTCGTCGGCGACTCGGCCAACGCCGAAGAAGTGCTGCAGCGCAAGATGTTCCTGCAGCGCAAGACTTTTTACGATGCGCAGATGCAGAACTACGACGCGCAAATCGCGTCAGCACGGGCCAACCTGAGGACTGCGGAAAACGAAGAGGCGGTGTTGGTTCAGCGGCTCGAAACGATGAAGTCGATCGAGACCATGCGCTCGATGTTGATGGACAAGGAAGTGGGCTCGAAGCTCAATTTGCTGCTCTCGCGGGATGCTCGCCTCGATGTGGAAAGCAATCTCGCGCGGGTCCGCGGCAGTATCGCCGATTATGCACATCGCGTCGACAAGTCTCAGTCGGACCAGCGAGTCTTCGCGGAGGACTTTCGTAAGACGGCTTATCAGGATCTCGTCGAGACGCTGGCGAAGCGAGATAGCGCGGCGGAAGACCTCAAGAAAGCCGAGCTTCGCCGGAAACTGATCATGTTGAAGGCCCCGGCCGATGCAATTGTGCTCGAGATCGCCAACCGAACTGTCGGATCGGTCGTCCGCGAGGCCGAGACGCTGTTTGTGCTCGTCCCCCGTGACGTGCCGCTGCAGGCCGAGGTAAGTGTCGAGGGCAGGGACGTCGGCCAGGTTTCGGTCGGCCAGCCCGTTCGGATCAAGTTCGACGCCTTCCCATTCCAGAAATATGGCACTGCGAAAGGTGAGGTGCGCGTCATCAGTCAAGACTCGTTCTCCCCGGATCCGAAAGCCGAAGGTGCGCACCGTACGACCGTCCCCTATTATCGCGTATTGGTCGACTTGTCCGACACGCACCTTCGGCTGCCGGCGGAGCGCGCTCAGTTGATCCCTGGCATGGCGGTGACTGCCGAGATGAAGGTCGGGCGGCGCAGCGTGATCTCCTATTTCCTTTATCCATTACTTCGTGGATTCGATGAAGCTATCCGCGAGTACTAATCGCAGACACGAATTGTACGTCGGTCATTTCATGAGGTTGGAATCCAATGCCAGTTGCCGGCTGGTGATGCCTGTGGTCGCGAACGAGCCGTCACAGATGTCGAGCTGGGTGAACTCAACATCGAGAGCTTTACACGTTGCTGGCTGCGGAAACGCAAACACTGTTCGCTTATTCAAGAAATCGAGGATATTTCATGCAAGATAGTCGCATCGGACTGGGCGTTGTAGGATACGGTTATTGGGGGCCGAACCTTGTACGCAATTTCGTCAGTAACCCATCCGCTCGGCTGGTCGGCGTCGCCGATCTCGACCCCGCGAAGCTTGCGGCGAGCGCGCGCCTCTACCCGGCGGTGGCCACGACCAACCGCTACGAGGACCTGCTCAAGGATCCCAGCATCGATGCGATCGCTATCGCCACGCCGGTCCGAACGCATTACGAGTTGGCGCTTGCAGCTCTCAAGGCCGGCAAGCACGTTCTGGTAGAGAAGCCGCTGGCGCCAAGCGCGGATCTGGTGCGTCGACTTATCGACGAGGCAGATCGGCGAGGGTTGACCTTGATGGTCGACCACACCTTCCTCTACACGCCGGCGGTTCAGAAAATCCGTGAGTTGGTGTTGAAGGATGAACTCGGCGAGATCTATTACTACGACAGCACGCGTTCAAGCCTCGGACTGTTCCAGAGCGATGTGAACGTCATTTGGGACCTTGCGGTCCATGACGTCTCCATCATCCAACATATTCTGAACGAGGACCCTGTGGCCGTGTCGGCGACGGGATCTTGCCATGTGGCCGGCACGCCGGAGAACATGGCCCATATCACGCTGTTCTTCGACAGCAAGTGCGTGGCTCACGTGAGCGTCAACTGGCTATCACCCATCAAGGTCCGCCAAACGTTTGTCGGCGGCAGCAAGAAGATGATTGTCTATGACGATCTCGAGTCGACCGAGAAGATCAAGGTCTACGATAAGGGCATCACTCTGAACGAATCATCCGAGAAAGCCCACCAGTTCCGAATTGGCTACAGAGCTGGAGATATGTGGGCGCCGAATATTTCGACCAAGGAGGCGCTGCAGAACGAAGTAGAACACTTCATCGATTGTGTGCGTACCGGCAAGCCGCCGGTCTCCGACGGCTTTTCCGGGCTGCGGGTGATCGAGGTGCTCGAGGCCGCGTCTCGTTCAATCGCTGAGCAAGGCAAGCCTGTCATGCTGCAGCGGCGGAGCCGGATCAGAGAGAGCGTCAGGGCGACGGCGTGATGACGTGCAACAGGTGAAACAAGCTGGCCATAAGCCATCGATTGGTTCGCGATGAGCACAGTCCAACGTTCTATCTTGTTTTCCGCGGTCGAGCGCTATGCGAGCTTGTTGCTATTCCTCGTCTCGACCGCGGTTCTGTCCAGGCTGCTAACTCCCAAGGAGTTCGGGATCTATGCGGTCGTCGGCGCTGTCACCTCGGTAGTTGCGGGCTCGTCTCAAGAGTTTGGCGGGGCCAATTATCTCATTCAGAAGGCGTCACTATCGGAAGAAAACGTCCGAACCGCGTTCACGATCACCTTTGGCCTCTCGGTCGCAATCGGAGCGGCCCTTTACTTGCTGGGTGGCGTATTGGGGACGCTGTTCGGCGAGGACGCCCTAAAGGCCGGAATCTCGGTTGCGGTACTGAATTTTGTGGTTACGCCGTTCTCGATGACGATGGTTGCACTGCTTCGCCGAAATATGCAGTTCGGCGAGATTGCCGCCAGCAACCTAGCAGGAAATTTTGCGACGGTTGTCGCGTCGATAGCGCTGGCGGCGATGGGGTACAGTTACCTTGCGCCGATCTGGGGCATGATCGTCGGAAGTGTCGCGCAGACAGCGTATCTGATCGCGAGGCGCGATGATGTACGAATCTTCATCCCATCTTTGGCGGGCTACCTGGATGTGGTCCGGTTCGGCCTCTACTCGAGCGGTGTAGTCTTGATCAACCTGGTCTATAATTCAGCGCCTCAAGTGTTCTTGGCGCGCGTACTGGATTTCGCTGCAGTAGGCTTGTACAGCAGGGCTACCAACGTCACTCAGGTCTTCGACAAGCTGGTTATTCAAGTCATCAGTCCCGTGATCATGCCAGCCGTCTGCGCGCAGACAAACGCGGGGGGTGACCTCAAACGCATTTATCTCCACGCGATTTCGCTCCTTACGGCTCTGCAATGGCCATTTCTGATCTTGATGGCGGTGATGGCCAAACCGATTATCTCCGTTTGGCTTGGACAGTCCTGGCTTGAGGTGGTTCCGCTGGTGCGCGTGCTGTGCCTCGCCTATCTTTCGCTGTTCGCGGCTTGTCTTACGTATCCCGTCCTCGTCGCCGTGGGCAGCGTACGCGACGCGCTCATTTCGTCACTGATTTCTTTGCCGCCGTCATTGCTGCTGATATTCGGCGCGTCGTTCTTTGGTGTTGAAGCGGTAGCAGCGTCAACTTTGGTAACCTTGCCGTTCCAGGCCGCTGTGGCGATCTACTTCGTTGGCCGGCATCTCGATCTGCGGTTGACCGACATTGTCCGAGCAACATGGAAGAGCGGCATTGTAGCTCTCTGTAGCGGCGCCTCGGCAGCGATCTGGGCGCCACTTATCGATTACGGTGTTATCGGGTCGGTGGCCGGCATCTTTGCTGCCTTTGCTGTAGCGGCGGGAGCATGGCTTGCCGCAGTGATTGTTGTGCAACATCCGTTGTTGCCGTTCGTAAGGACCGCGGCCGATAGGGTGCTACTCAGCGCATGGCGCCTGAAAGGCCCCGTTGCGGTTCCTGCCGTCCGATCGGATCGCGATGCTTGTTGAGGACGCTTTTTGACGCTCAGGAGAAGGTGTGATGCCCATTGCCAAGGACGTGCAACTCGGTCGGGACGTCCGAATATTCCATCCGGATCTCGTTAATCTCTACGGATGCTCTGTCGGGGACGAGACCCGGATCGGAACTTTTGTCGAAGTCCAGGTGGGCGCGAACATCGGCTCGCGTTGCAAGATTTCCTCGCACAGCTTCATCTGTGAGGGCGTGACCATTGAGGACGAGGTCTTCATCGGCCATGGAGTGATGTTCACCAACGACAAATATCCGAGAGCAACTACCGCGGACGGCCAGCCCCAGGGGCCCGCGGATTGGAAGGTGGAGCCTACCCGCATCGGCCGAGGGGCGTCCATCGGCTCCAACGCCACTATTCTCTGCGGTGTCACGATCGGCGCCGGAGCTATCGTCGGCGCTGGCGCGGTGGTGACGAAGGACGTTCCGCCGCGGGTGGTCGTCGCCGGGGTGCCAGCGCGGCTCATATCGTCCGATGAAGCGCGTCACACGGCAACGGCGCTGCCCTCCGTTAATCGATCGTCGGATTAAATCTAAATATTGGACGGTCGACTATTTTAATCACGCTGATTGTATGATTTAATGTGACTGTGAATAAATGATTTAAATATATTTATGGGTCGGCCTGACCCAAGAGGACAGCGTCTTGGTACCTTTTCTGGATCTGAAAGCTCAATATCGCACGATTAAGCCACAAATCGATGTCGCGGTTTCCCGCGTCATCGAGAGTGCCCAGTTTGTCCTGGGGCCGGAGGTCACCGCCTTCGAGGATCGCTTTGCAGCCTATTGCATGGTCGATCACTGTCGTGCGGTCAACAGCGGAACATCGGCATTGCACCTTGCGCTGCTCGCCGCTGACATCGGACCGGGCGACGAAGTGATCACGGTGTCGATGACATTCGTCGCTACGACCGCAGCGATCCTGTACAGCGGGGCCAAGCCAGTCTTCGTCGATGTCGATCCCGTCACCTGGACCATGAACCCGGCGTTGATCGAGGCTGCGATCACGCCGCGAACGAAGGCGATCCTTCCGGTGCACTTGCACGGACTGATGGCCGACATGGACCCGATCATGGAAATCGCTCGCCGCCACGGGCTTGTCATCATTGAGGACGCGGCGCAGGCGCATGGCGCCGAATATAGAGGTCGCCGTGCGGGCTCCGTCGGAGACCTCGGCTGCTTCAGCTTCTATCCAGGCAAGAATCTGGGAGCATACGGCGAGGGCGGGGCGGTTGTTACCAACAACCCGGACCTCGCCCGACGAATTTCGCTGCTCCGCGATTGGGGGCAGGAATCCAAGTACAATCACGTTGTCCCAGGCTACAACTTCCGCATGGACGGTATTCAGGGCGCGGTCCTGAACGTCAAGATGGACCACCTTGAATCCTGGACAGAGGCGCGCCGGGCGGTGGCCACGGAATATGATCGTATGCTCGCGGAATTTCCGTTCGGGACCCCGCGGGCACCGATGCACAGCCGGCATGTCTATCACGTTTATGCGGTCAGGCTCCCCCGGCGTGATGACGCGCTGAAGTTTCTGCACGATGGCGGGATTGGAGTTGGCATTCACTACCCCGTTCCTGTTCATCTGCAGAAGGCCTACGCGAATCTTGGCTATCGCGCCGGCGACTTTCCCGTCACGGAACGACTGGCAAATGAATTTCTATCGCTTCCGATTTATCCGGAATTGCAGACTGGCCAGATCTCGGACGTTGTTGCTCAGCTGCAGAAGGCCGCACTGGTCGAGGCCGCTTAAGGCATCTCGGTCGAAGCAGCACGTCTTGCATGTCGGCTTGCCGAGCCAACAAAGAGGAGAGCATCTTGGCTGATCTAAAGGGGAAACGCATTCTGGTTACGGGTGGAGCGGGTTTTATCGGCTCGCACATCATTGACCTGCTGTGCGACGAAGGGTGCCTCGAAATCGTTGCGCTTGATAACATGGTGAGAGGACGGCCAGAAAATCTTCGGCACGCTGCCTCGCGCGGTCCAGTGCGCCTCGTCCACGGCGATATCCGCGATGGCAAGCTCATGGCAGCGCTGGTGCAGGCGGCCGACATCGTCTTTCATCAAGCGGCACTCCGCATCACCCACTGCGCCGCCGAGCCGCGCTTGGCCATGGAAGTCATGGTCGACGCGACGTTCGATCTGCTCGAATTGTGCGTCAAGCACGATGTCGAAAAGATCATCGCGGCCTCCTCTGCATCGGTGTACGGCATGGCGGAGGAGTTTCCTACGACGGAACGGCAGAATCCATACGACAACCGCACCCTCTATGGGGCGGCAAAGGCCTTCAACGAAGGGCTGCTCCGCACCTACAATGACATGCACGGGCTCGAGTACGTCGCATTCCGCTATTTCAATGTCTATGGCGAACGCATGGACATCCATGGCCGCTACACTGAGGTGCTGATTCGCTGGATGGAGCGGCTGGAAGCCGGCCTGCCACCGATCATCTTCGGCGATGGCCAGCAGACGATGGATTTCATCCACGTTCGAGATGTTGCTCGCGCCAACATTCTGGGCGCAAAAGCGAAGGTCACGGACCAGGTGTTCAATGTCGCGAGCGGTACCGAAACCAGCTTGTTGCAGCTCGCCACGGCGCTTGCTTCTGTCATGGGGCATCGCGACCTGACGCCGGAATTCGCGCCGGAGCGCTCGGTCAATCCGGTACCGCGGCGTCTGGCCTCAACCGCAAATGCGGACCGCCTGCTCGGCTTTCGCTCGAGCGTGACACTCGAACACGGACTGGCAGATCTTGTGAAATGGTGGCGAGACGAACGCGGATCGTTCGCGGTCCGTCAGAAAGAAGCGGTGGCATCGTGATGCCGATCGCACTGCCGCTGCTTGCCGATGAAGGGCGGATGCGGCTGTGCTGTCGCGCTCAATCTCACAAGGCCGGCAGGCGCCACCTCCGAGCATAATTTGGCCGCGCTGGCTCTCCCTACGCCAGCGCAAGGTTATGGCCCTGTGAGGTTGAAGGACTGCCATGAGACTGATGACCTATGACAGCCTCAAAGATGTACCCAATTTGATCTTCCGACCCGGCCAGCCATGATTTCGATCGTCGTTCCGGCCCACAACGAGAGTTCCGTGATTGCGCGGACGCTGAGCCAGTGGATCACCGACCCGGCTTCGGACGAGATTAGCGTGGTCGTCGTCTGTAATGGGTGTACGGATGACACTGCGAGTGTCGCCCAGGGCTTCAATCCGGCCGTCCGTGTTGTCGAATCGGATATCGCAAGCAAAAGTCACGCACTTAATCTCGGTGATCAAATCTCAAGCGGGTTTCCTCGGATTTATGCTGATGCCGACATTGTTCTTTCGCTTGACGCTATTCGAGCTCTGGCAAAACGCCTCGAGCTAGGTGACGTTTTGGTGGTGGCACCTACCGCCGATGTCGATCTAGCGAGGTGTTCTTGGCTGGTCCGCAGATACTACGGAATTCGATCACGACTGCCATCTTCGCGCGAGGGAATCGGCGGGTCCGGCGTCTACGCTCTATCTGAAGCGGGGCGCAGACGATTCGGCCAGTTTCCAGACGTCATTGCTGATGACACGTATGTTCGCCTTCAGTTCGGACCAGGGGAGCGGGAGACATTGCCCTGCGTGAGGTCCACGGTATTTCCCCCACGCTCTGTTCGGCAGCTGATTGCGGTCAGAACTCGCGTCCACAGGGGAACGTTCGAGGTTCTCCAGCGCTTCCCCGAACTGCGCGTCAAGAAAGGGGAGGCCAATAATCGGGCGCTTTTTGCGCTGTTCAGAGAGCCTCATCTTTGGCCCGGACTATTGATCTATTGTTACGTCAACATCGTTGCCCGGTGCAGGGCGACCCTGGCGTCCCGAGGTGGAGCTTACCATTGGCAACGCGACGAGACTTCTCGTGAGCCACTTTCCGCAGATTCAGTCAAATGAACTGCAACTGCGTGTTCACATCGGTGATTCGGACGCCCAGATAAATATCTTGATTTTAAATAGGTAAACATTTAAAAACAGCTTGGTATAAATAACGTGACATTTAAAAATATTGAAATTAAATCCAGTGATGCAGGGCCTCGAGTTGCCCAATCCGTCTCGCAGTCGGGCGCTTGCGAGTCTTGCAGCGTGTTAGGAGACCAGCTGATGATTCGGATCCCGGTCGTTAGCCGCCAGACGTTGCTGAATAACAGCATGCCGCAGTCGCGCAGCGTTCGCCCGAAATTGCTAGCCGTCTCATCGGGCGGGGGGCATTGGGTGCAACTGTTGCGAATTAAACGCGCTTTCGAGGATTGCGAAGTCACCTTCGTCACCGTCCATCAGTCGTATCGCGCGCAGGTATCTGACCATAAATTCTACGTGGTCAATGACGCCAATCGCTGGACCAAATTTGCGCTGTTGAAGTCGGCGTGCCAACTCGCATGGATCATTTGGAATGAAAAGCCAGACATCGTGGTTTCGACAGGTGCTGCTCCGGGCTATTTGGCGCTGCGGTTCGGACGAATGATGGGTGCGCGCACGATCTGGCTCGACAGCATCGCTAACGTCGAGCAGCTCTCGATGTCGGGAGACCGAATCGGCCGCTGCGCCGACCTCTGGTTGACTCAATGGCCCCACTTGGCTCGACCTGATGGTCCTCATTACATAGGCTCGGTGTTATGATTTTCGCAACAGTCGGGACGCAGGGACAGTTTGACCGTTTGATCAGTACGGTTGACAGGTGGGCCGGAGTGAATGGAAGAGCTGATGTCTTCGCGCAGACGGGCCCATCAGACTACCAGTCCGAGCACATCCGTACCGAGCGCTTTATCGACCCGACCGAGTTCCGGAACCGAGTCGAAGCGGCAAGCCTTGTGATTTCCCATGCCGGCATGGGCTCTATTATTACCGCTCTCGAGCTTGGAAAGCGGATCATAGTCATGCCTCGTCGGGCGAGTCTTGGAGAGCACCGCAATGACCATCAACTCGCGACCGCAAAGCGGTTCGCTCAGCAAGGCCGCATCGCGGTTGCCTTCACAGAACAGGAATTGGTCGACAAGCTGGATCAACTTCAGGTCTTCGACAAGACCGAGCGGCTCAGTGCACAGGCATCACCAGACCTTATCTCCACGATTCGGACATTTATCGAAAGCGGACAGTTTCGTTCCGAGAGTAGAAATGCTTCTTTGTAGGCGGGAAATGGAAATGTTGGGAACCAGAAACGTCGATATCTCCTGCAGACAAGAGGCGTTGGCTTCATGATCCCGATCGCAAAACCGTGTCTCGACGAGACCGAAGCCGACGCGGCACGCGAGGCCGTGCTATCCGGCTGGATATCCCAAGGGCCCCAAGTGGCCGCCTTTGAGCGCGAGTTTGCCGCATTGGTTGGCGCGCCACACGCCTGTGCGGTGTCAAACTGCACGACTGCACTGCACCTTGCGTTGCTTGCCTTGAATGTAGGGCCAGGCGATGAAGTCATCACGGCCAGCCACTCCTTCATTGCAAGCGCCAATAGTATCCGCTACTGCGGCGCGACGCCCGTTTTCGTCGATATCGATCCCGCCACCTACAACCTCGATCCGGAATGCGTCGCTGACGCGATTACCGAACGCACGCGAGCAATTCTGGCCGTCCACCAGATGGGCATGCCTTGCGATCTGACCTCGCTCCTCGCATTGGCAAACCGCCACGGCATTGGTCTGATCGAAGATGCCGCCTGCGCGATCGGAAGCCAGATCAACATCGATGGTAGGTGGGATTTGATCGGTAGGCCGCACGGCGCAATGACCTGCTTCTCCTTCCACCCTCGCAAGGTCATTACGACAGGCGAGGGCGGAATGCTAACGACGTCCGATTCCGATCAGGATCGCAAGCTTAGACTCTGGCGTCAGCATGCAATGGACGTGCCTGACACCGTGCGGCACGGCTCACCGCAAGTCATTTTCGAGAACTACCTTTTCGTAGGCTTCAACTACCGGATGACCGATATGCAGGCTGCGATCGGGCGAAAGCAGCTTGGACGGCTTCCTGATCTGATCGCGCGCCGGCGCGCGCTCGCGGCCCGCTATAGCGAGTTGCTGGGCAATTTGGAAGGATTGAAGCTGCCGCACGAGCCGGAGTGGGCCCGCTCGAATTGGCAGAGCTATTGCGTCCGTCTTCCGGACCGGGTCGATCAGCGAACGGTGATGCAGAACCTTCTCGATCAAGGCATTGCGACACGGCGCGGTATCATGTGTGCGCATCGCGAGGCGCCTTACGCGAGCAATAAGCAGCGCCACGATTTGCGTCAATCCGAACTCGCGCAAGATCACTCGATCCTGCTACCGATCTACGCACAGATGGTCGAGGATGATCAAGTGCGTGTCGCGAAGGCGTTGAGATCCCAGCTAGGGTACTGAGAATCTTTCCGCTTCTTTTTGCTGCAGTGACGTCGCCGTCCGAGTGAACCGTGGTGCAGCGGCTGGTATATTCTGCTAGTTGGTGCCTGCTCGTTCGCTTGGCGAAGGCAACATCTCGCCGCGTTTACCGTTTGCAAGGATCGCGGCGATGAGATTGCGCGCGTTGCTGTCGTCAGTCGGCGCCTTGCCAATCCACCGTTGATACCTTCGCTCGATTTTATTGCCGAACACTCCGGCGATGACATGGGCGACGTCCGAAAGCACACGCTCAAATGGTGCAGGGTTATCTATTGCGGACGTATACAGGTTCTCGATGACTTCGGCCGCATGATCCAGACTAAATCGCCGCTCAGTCAGTCGGCGGCCAAAGATCCCCAACTCGCAACGCAGCTCCGGCGACCTGACGAGCCGCCCAAGCGCCATGCGCAGCGCCGATGGCCCCGCCCCGAGCGAACCAGATCCAAGACCATACCATCCCTGCCGCAGGAAGATCGACGCACTTTCCGGCGTCACCAATTCGCTAAAGCCCTCCTCGCCGATAACCACAAGAGGCTTCCCGAAGGCCATTCCTCGCAGTGCCGAACCGCCCTGGCCGAGGATGATGTCCGCCGCGGCATAGGCAGGACGGGGGTCAGCCATCTCGCCTATCATCAACACAGCCTGGTAGCCGGCAGACGCGTTGACCTCGGTGGCACGTCTAGCCACATCGCCGCGCGCCCGGCCGTCACCGACGATCACCAGCCGCACCCGATGGCCCGCGACCGCCAGCTCGCGAACCGCGTCGCATGCCGACAGCAGACCCTCGAGCTTGAGGTCAGGCACCAGCCGGCAAACTATGGCAATAAGGACCTCATGCGGCTGGACGCCGTGCTGGGCACGAAAGCTCTGCCCGTCGATGGATGGGTTGTCGGCTTTCGTATCCACTGGTGGCTCCAGCAGCTCGACGCGCCGGTGCCCGGCGGCAATCGCTGCCTGGCGGATGAATTCGGTTCCCACAGTCAATGGTACGTTGCGGGGCAGGAAAGACGCCACAGACATCGACATCACGGTTCCTACGACAGCAGTACGGCGGGATATCCCACTGCTGAGGAATGCCTCGATGATAGGTGGCCACTCATGCCCGTGCACCACGTCGATCCGGCGTTGCCGCACGAGATGGCCGATCATACGGATCACTTTCGGAGATGGCCGTCCCCAATGCTGGGGGAGCTCGATATGTTCGAGAGCCATTTTTCTCACCCGCTCCACGAGAGGGCCTGCCTCGGAAAGAACGATCACCTCGTGCCCTCGGTCACGGATCGATCCAGCTAACTGTATAGCGTTGAGCTGTGATCCCCCGACTTCCATGGAATGAGGGTAGAGAAGCACCTTCATACCGATCTTGTCCTTTTTTCGCGGATGCCTGGTCAGCCGGACTTGTCCGCAACGATGAACAGGAACAAACTCACCGGGCCGCCCATTGGCTTTCCGGTCATATTAATGCTGGTATTAAAATTATCGATATAATTATATTTTTTGGAAGTAAATCAATCGGCCTTCGATTATACTATTAAATAATAATTGCTGCGCTGCCAGAACTGGTTGGCGGCGCCTAGGCCGGTCGCAGTCCGGTTTTGAAAAGGGACGATTTCGACAATGACGGCGCTTGATCAGAATGACCGGAAGGCACCGCTCAGCATTCTCGTAGCGCTGGCGAGTTATGGCACTTCCAATGACCGGTACCTGGAGCGATTGATTCGTGAATACCGGTCCATGCCATTCGACATCGACATCGTCGTTGTTTCGAATATCGACAAGTCCACCCTAGGCGTTGATTGCCGCGTAGGAATTCCAAACAAGAATCCCTGGTCGTTACCCTTTGCGCACAAGAAATTGTTTGCCGAGCGTGCCGACAAATACGACCTGTTTATCTATTCCGAAGACGACATCCTCATAACCGAAAGGAACCTTCGGGCTTTCGTGGATGTCAGCTCGGCGCTTCGACACGATGAAATTGCTGGGTTCTTGCGAATAGAAGAGGGCACCAACGGCGAGAAGAGCTATCCCGATATTCATGAAAATTTCCATTGGGAGCCTGCCTCGGTCCGCCCCAGAGGCCCCTATACGCTCGCGCATCTCACTAACGAGCATGCTGCTTGCTACGTGCTTACACGGACGCAGCTCAGGATGGCCATTCAGTCAGGAGGCTTCCTAGTGGATCCCCACCAGGAAAAGTACGACCTTCTCTGCACTGCGGCGACGGACCCATACACGCAATGTGGGTTGAAGAAATTCGTTCCGGTTTCTCATATCGACGACTTCACCGTGCATCACTTATCCAACAAATATGTCGGCCGGGTCGGCATCACGGCGGCCGAACTGAGAGATCAGACCGAGGCGCTGGTCGGGATTGCCCAATGGTGGAAGACGCCACGTCCGGCGTTCAATACTGAGACGAAGTTGCCGCGCGGGCTTTACTCCAAGGATTACTACGAGCCTGTTAGTGAAGACGTCATTTCTGCAATTCCGCGAACGGCGCGCAATGTCTTGTCGATCGGATGCGGATCGGGAGCGACGGAAAAGGCACTACTCGACCGAGGATTGCGAGTCGTCGCAGTGCCATTGGATCCCGTCGTGTCCAGGGGCGCCGCCGCGCGTGGCGTAGAAATGATTTATGGAGATATCGACGAGATTGCGGCGCTTACGAAGGGGGAAAAGTTCGATTGCGTTCTGTGCTTGAACGTCCTGCACCTTGCACGCGATCCCGCAACAGCGTTGTCCAGGTTGAAGGATTGCCTGTCTGATAACTCGACCGTGATCATTCAAAGCCCGAGCATGCTGTCTCTTCGAACCATCCGACAGACGTTCCGGGATATACCCGTTCTTCGGCTTGGAAGGAGCTACTCATCGACCGGGGTGCATTTCAGCACAGTTCGGCATGTGAGGCGCTGGTGCGCCGAGTCTGGCATGAAAGTAGATCGGACGATTGGAATCCGGAATCGTCAGGAAACAAGCACGTTCGGTAGGATCGCATCCGCGGTCGGTGACTTTCTCCCGACGTCGTTCGCGGTCTCGCTTGCAACATCCATTGTCGTGTCGGCAAGACGGCTGCCGGATGAACGCAGTCAGCTTGCATCCCGGTCAATGCGCGAACCGGGTATTTCGGGTGCTACCTGATCCGAGGAACTCGTGAACTGACGACCCTGCGTAATGGCCGAGTTTTCTCTAAGGGACCAAATGAATCAGAGCCACGTCACCGGCAGGCAGGCACCACGGCGCATTGCATTCGCCACGATCGGTGATGCGAGCGAGGTTAGGTTCTGGTCCGGTACCCCATTTCATATGTCGAAATGCCTCGCAAATGAAGGTCACAAGGTGGTCAATATCGGTCCGCTGAGCGCACCGATCCTTCCTCTATATAAGGCGTATTCCAAATTCTGCCGTACCCTTCGCAGGCGCAGCCTTTCCCCATTCCATGCGGCGCCTGTCGTTGCGCAGTATGCAGCGGATGCGGCACGAAAAATCCGCGCTCTCTCGCCCGATATCGTCTTCGCGCCGGCTGGATCCACCTTTGCCTGGAGTGTGCCCGACGGTGTTCCTCTCGTCTATGCGTCCGACGCGACCTTTCGCCTCGTCGAGAATTACCATCCAAACTATCGGAATTTGTCCCGCGCCGCTCGGGAGATTGCTGAACGCCTGGAACGCAGTACGATCGCGCGGGCAGATCTGGTTCTCTACCCTTCGGAATGGGCCGCCGAATCGGCGATTAGGGATTACGGCGCCGACCCTGCGCGCGTGCATGTCATTCCTTGGGGAGCCAACCTCGAAGAACCACCCGATCGTACTTCCGTGTTTGAGTGCCGCAAGCCGGGTCCATGCCGGCTCCTCTTCATCGGCGCCAACTGGGAGGAGAAGGGTGCAGACGTCGCGGTCGAAACTCTCGCTGAACTAAGGGGCAGGGGCGTAGAGGCGGAGCTCGTGATCTGCGGATGCACTCCGCCCGAGCCTGTCGCCCAGGACGGCTTGACGATTATCCCTTACCTCGACAAGAACAATCGCGAACAGCGCAACCGACTGGATCAACTCTACCGCGACGCTGATTTCTTCCTATTGCCTACCCGGGCAGATTGCTACGGTATCGTGTTTTGTGAAGCGGCGGCCCATGGCGTGCCGAGCATTGCGCCGGCCACTGGTGGCGTGCCTGGCGCTATCCGCGATGGGGAGACAGGCATCTTGTTGCCGCCGGATGCGACAAAGGCGGACTATGCAACGCTCATTGCCGAGACCTTTGCGGACGCGGACCGATTGGCACGCCTGAAACGATCGAGCCGCGACGCTTTCGAGGCCCGCCTGAACTGGCGGGCGTGGAGCCGGCGTGTCTCAGATCTGATACAGACCCTATGATTGTACTGAACTATCACGAGTTGGCTGAAGCCTCGCCTTCGAACGCATGGTGTCTGACGCATGAAACGTTCGATACGCATCTTGCACTTTGCGGCGATAGGCTGATCTCGCCTCAGAGATTTTTAGAGCATTGCCCCGATCCGAATGCCAGTCGCACCGGTACGATCCTGCTTACGTTCGATGATGGATTTCTTTCCGACTACACGCATGTCTATGCTCGTTACGTGAGAACCAATCGAATTCCGGGTTTCATGTCCTTTATCCCGGTAGATTTTGTGGGCCTGCCGGGACGTATGAGTTGGGACATGATCGCGGAACTTGGCAGCGGCGGCGTTGCGATTGGCTCGCATGGCATGGCCCACATCGATTTGACCACCGTCTCGGATGTCGAACTCGATCGTGAGCTTACGATGTCGAAGTCGATACTGGAAAACCGTCTTGGGCAGCCGGTTACACTGTTTGCCTTCCCATATGGGCGCTTTTCCCGACGGGTTTGGGACGCAGCTCTGAAGGCCGGCTATACGCACCTCTTTACAATCCAGCTTGGGTATCATGGCGGATTCGAACCCTTTCTCTATTCTCGCCTTTGTCTGACGAACAACATGGATGCAGAGTACATGCGCCAGCACTTGCTTGATCCGGATGCGATGCGCGGCCTTGCTTGGAGGATCAGCACAAACTTGGGACTTTATCGCCAATTGATGCGCTGGCGGTATCGATAGCGCGTCATCCGCCGACCATCTCGCGCTTGCTTCGAGGCGGCGAGGACGACATTTACTCCTGGAGGGCAGGGTGCAAAGCATTGCAGGAAGAGCGTCTCGTGAGGTTGGGAGGACGCTACCTTCCACGGGTGGACAAATCGCAGCGGCGCGGCTGACGCGGAGCCACAAGGCCTCCCCGCTTGTTCCAATCTTCGTTTTCTCGTTGGCCGTACCGGTTATTTTCTATCTCGGTCCGACGCGCTTGTCTCCCTACCGGCTGATGCTGGTAATAACCTTCGTTCCGTGTTTGATAGCGTGGTTATCTGGATCAATCGGCCGAACACGGCTGCCGGACATTTTGATGTTTTTGGCGGCTACGTGGGGCGCAGTCGTGTTGGTGACTCAGCACGGCGTCGACAAGGGGCTGCAATCTGCAGGCATATTCGTCATAGAGACGTTCGGTACATTTCTTTTCGCAAGGCGATACATTCGAGATGTCTTGGCATTCCAGCGCATGGTCAGAGCTCTCGTGTTTATGGTCCTTTTTCTTTTGCCGTTCGCTGTCTATGAGAATGTCGCAGGCTCGCCGATCCTGATCGAATTGCTCGGCAAGATATTCACCGTTTACGATATCGTTGGCAGTGAGGCGAGATACGGACTTAGACGAGCTCAGGGTACCTTCGAACACTTCATTCTGTTTGGTGTCGTTTGTTCAAGTGCGTTCGCGTTGAGCTTTTATGTATTTGGTGCCGGCACGCGCCTAGGAGGTCGATTAAGCGCGGGTCTTGTGGCAATGGCGGTCGTCTCCTCCCTTTCCTCGGGCGCCATCCTGTCGGTTATCGCCCAGGCAATGTTGATCGTTTGGGACAAGGTCACGGCGAGCCTGACTAGACGTTGGGGAATATTGGCTACAATTGCAATTGCCGCCTATTGTGCGGTCGAACTCAGCTCGAATCGTACCGCGTTCGATGTCTTTATCTCGTATCTGACGTTCAACGCTGACACTTCGTACATGCGCGTGCACATCTGGCACTACGGTACTCAATCAGTGATGCAGCATCCTATCTTTGGGATTGGCTTAAATGATTGGGAGCGTCCAGAGTGGATGGGCGGCAGCATGGACAATTTCTGGTTGGTCACTGCCGTCCGCTACGGCGTGCCCGGCCTTTTATTCATGGCGGGCGGCTTTCTTTCGGTTTGCTTTGGTCTGGGACGGCTGAAGGACCTCTCGTTCGAGGTGGCGCAATGCCGAAAGGGTCTCATTATCACCCTTTGCGGACTAGCCCTGTCCATCTGCACGGTCCACCTGTGGGACGGTCCTTACGTCTTGCTTATGTTCCTGCTCGGCAGCGGCATGTGGATGTTTGATGCACGGAACGGAATTGCTCCTGCCCGCTCCGCCGCGCAGAACTTGCATTCCCGCTCGGTAACTCGTCTCAACCTGTGAAGATGTTTGCTTCCCCACCCGACGCAATTACATTTGGGTTTCATTGATCGATCGAGGCCGCTACACGTCGCTCTCCGCGAGGGCGCTCGCGGCAATGCCTCCCTGCAAACATTAATTGATGGCGAAACGAGGGTACATTCTACCAGTAAGCGATGCTTCGACCCAATGCGGAGGCTCGTGCGTTGTCCGGTCAGCAATCCCCCTACGGTCGTGGGATGAACTCCCCGAGAACGAGCTGATCGCCGTTCCAGCTCGCCCAGCGCACGTTCTCCCACTGCGCAATTTTTATACGCTGGCCCTTGACCACGTCGAATAGGAAGGGCCCATAGCGGAAGGAGCCATGCACGAAGTAGACGTTCTTCAGGCTCACCGACGAGCCGCCGTCCGCCGGTATACGAAGTCCGTGATTGCCGCCCTCGAACAATACGTTTTCGAAAACATGTGAGCCGTGCCAATTATCGGCCGAGAAGTAACCCGCGGTAGTTGCCCCGGCCATCTTGAACGTCGAATTCGTGACTGTGACAGTGCCTGTAGAACCAGGGGCGTAGCACTGCAACCCATCCGCGTGGTCACTGTCGATCCCGGTAGCCGTAATATAGACCCACGTCAGATTGATATCGCCGCCGAGGCAGCGAACGCCTTCGCGGGACTGAATGCGAACCCGCGTAAGGCTGCAAGAGCCATCGCAGGTAATCGTCGGCTCCCCTGAGTTCTCAACGATCGACAGGTCCGTTCGTGACGAGCCCGACGACAACATGATACGGCTCGTGCCGCTCTTGACGTTGGCATAGACGGGATCGTCAAAGCTCAACGGAACGCCGGCCAAGTTTGACACCGGATCGGGCGCACGGTCCGGTGTCGGAGCAGGATCGACTGCAACACGCACCGCAGCACCAATCCGATAGCCATTCGGGCGCATCTCGAATACTTGCCCGGGAGCCACCAAGGCGCCACTAGGGCAGGCCTCCGGCGCCTTATCAGCCCGCGTATCGCTCAAGCGTACTGCGCTCGAGAAATTACGACACGTCAATTCAGCAGACTCAATCCTCGTCGAGGCAAGTATCAGTTGGGCTGCAACGGCGCCTGCCGGCAGTAGGGCCAGCGTCATCAGGTTGCGCATGAAAGCTCCTAAGGCGGATCTTCCGGCAAATTTCTCTAGCTGGTCCGTTTGCTTCGTCACGCCAGCACGGTGTCTCCTTCGTTGCGCTTCGCCGCTCGAACCGCACCCGCTCGCTGACAAACTGAACATTTTGCTGGAGAATTTTATCAAGATTATATTTCTGATCGAAAAATATTCCTAATATTCATCTCTGGTGGATAGCAATTATAACGGGTATTGTGGCAGATTGCATTGAATTGTCAATAAATCGTGCATTCATAAGAAACGCTCCCCGGCCCACGTCTCAGGTAACGGCGATAAGCACCACGTGGAGGCGATGTGAACAGATCGCGTTTCTCCGATAGAATGAGGTCGAAAAACCGCAGCCGCTGCAGCCGCTATAGTCATCCGCCCGCGCCCCTTGCCGAGCCCGGTGTGCATGAGTGGATCGCGGCTTCTGCTTTGGGGCGGGGCGCTGAGGCGGCGTTCAAACGTTGCACAAGCGTTCGTGGCCGACGTCGCTCGCCGGTGTCGACAGCAAGGGAGGAAGGTGTCTGGGCTATGTCGACCGCTAGCGTGAAACTTGCCGTTATCATCGTCTCATACTGCAATGCAGATGATGTCGATCGTTGCTTGAAGTCGCTCGCTCGTTCGGATTGGGATCACTTCGAGGTCTTCATTTGCGAAAATGGCGGGGAAGCAGCCTACGGGCGATTGCTGGCTGCGCTTGTGGGACCCGATCGAACGCTGCAACGAACTTCTGATGCGTCGAACACTCTTGACGAGCCACAGAAGCGGCTGGTCTCAGTGGCGAAATGTCGATTTCAGAAGCGCGCGAATGTCGTCCGAGTTGGGCTTGCGACAGAGAACCTCGGTTATGGAGGCGGCGTCAACGCGTGGCTTGAGCCATTACTAGGCGTCTCCGACTGGGGTTCAGTGCTTGTACTGAATCCTGATACCGAAGTGGATAGCCGCGGCCTATCGGAATTAATTGCCAAGTCTGCTGAGGGATTCGGCATGGTTGGCGGAAGCTTGGTTTTCGACCACAGTCCCGAGAAGGTTATCAACTACGGACTGCATTGGTCTCCTATGACGGGCCGTGTCATTGCCGTAGGAAGGAATGCGCCAGCCGGCAGTGCACCGTCGGCCGAGGATATTGCCAGGATCGATGCAGTAAGCGGCGCGTGTGTTCTGGCAACGCGAGCGTTCGTCGAAGACGTCGGTCTCATGGCCGAGGAATATTTCCTCTATATGGAAGATCTGGATTGGGGACGCCGGCGAGGAAAGCACCGCATCGGCTTCGCGAGCAAAGCCATTATTCGCCACATTGGAGGTACGACCATCGGATCTGCCGTTGCCCTCGAGAAGCGCTCGCATCTCTCGATCTATCTGTCTGCCCGCAACAGCATTCTGTATGCTCGGCGCTTTGCGGGATGGCGCTGGATCTGTCATTTCGGAGTCGGTCTGTTGTTCGTAGCGCGATATATGCTCAAGGGCTCGCTGTCGGCCGGGAGAGTCGCTTTTGTGGGTCTGCTGGACGGTGCAAAAGGCAAGACAGGGCGGCCGGGTGCGGCGCCCGGGCCGCAGCAGATCGGTTGATCGGCGCGCCGATCCCAATCAGATCTAAGTAAAGCCGCAGGTTTGAACAGTTCGAGACGCGGAGGCTTCGCCGTCATTCGGCGGTCGCTCTGATGTCGGCCTGCGGCACTCGGGCGTAAATCGCGCCACGGATCTGGGGCGGGTGGAATGGTGCTTTCCAAACGGCGAAGCGCCTCGGCAGAGGTATCCGGCGACGATTATTGATCCTCAACGCCGACAATTTTATCGTCTTTCCTTGACGATTAGGGCAGCCTTCAAATTAGCGGGCTGGGTTGATTCGAGCCGGGCGGATGGTCGAACTGCAATTACATGCAATAGCCTGGATTCAAGGGGTTGCGACCCGACCATTACGAGAAAATCAAAGTGATATTATCCAAATATGGATTCTTATTAAATGCCTTTATTTGAAATTTACTGTGCGCAAGAACTGCCAGAAAACGCGATATTTTCGCAATGAAATTAACTGCACCGAAATTGTCGCGCTTTACGCTGAGGCTACGGTCGCGGTGCCGAAAATGACGATATTTTCTTTGCGTGACTTTTCGAGCACATTAAGCAGGTGCGCGAGCGAATTCGTACGGAGAGACTTTTTGACCAGAGTGGCTAAAGATCACCTTGGGCGGGCCGTGATGTCGTCCCAAAAAAGCCTCTGCTAATGACCAGAACGAATCCATCGGCGCTGCGCCAGCAGAGTCGCATTGGGTATCGTTGCTCGGGGAATTCGAATTGGGCACGTGCCTGGGGACAAACTAGATAGAAGCTACCAGGAGAAAATTAGATGGCAGCCATTCCTCTGAGCTGGAATGACCCGTTGTTTAGCGGGGTTACTAATGCGGGTTCGACCTGGCTCCAAGATGGCGGGACCCTTTCATATAAGAGTGTTACCGACATGAGCGGCGAGGCGGCCGTCGGAGGCGCTGGCTCGTTCACCCTCGACCATGTTCGTATTGACGCAAGGGAAGGTGTGCGCATTGGGGGTGGTGGGGATATCACCATTAGCAATTCGTACATTGAAACGACCGGGCAGGGGAGTGATCATGCCGATGGAATTCAGGCCTATGCTCCTGGCAGCACCGGCAATGTAACCATCAAAAACTCGACGATTGTGTCACACAATACTGCTGCAACTGCCGGGATGTTCATCGCCGACGATTACAGCGGGACATTCACTTTTGATAACGTGGTGTTTCAGGGTGGCCCGTACGGTTTGCGTATCGCCGCAGATTCGGACGATATCTACGTGTCCATGAAAGACGTTTATTTCGTCGGACCGTTTGGGTATGACGACTTTCTCCTTCAGCAAGTCAATGCAAAAATACACATCACTCAGTGGGAAAACGTACGCACCGCAACAATCGTGAATGGTGAACTCGTTCCGGGTGCTCTTATTTCACCCCCGTTTCCAGTGGAAGGCGGAGCTCCAAGCACGCCTCCGAGCGCGCCGGATGTACCGATAATCGCTTCCTTCTCGAACGACACCGGAAAAGTCGACGACGGCGTTACCAGCGACAACACGCTTCAGTTGAAGGGGACCGCTGCGGCAAATAGTACCGTCAAGATCTACGACGGCACGAAGCAGATCGGTACGACCACTGCGAATGCGAGCGGGAGTTGGGAGTATATCACGTCGGTGCTGACCAATGCCCAGCACGTGCTGAAGGCAACGGCCACCAATGCGAGCGGTCAGACCAGCGCCGCATCTGCCGCTCTCACGGTCACAGTCGATAATATCGCGCCGACCACCCCGGTCGTGAAGAGCGATTCCGTCGTCGACACGAACAAAGTGCTCTTGTCCGGGACCGCAGAGGCGGACACCACGATCAAGGTCTATGAAGGGACGAACCTGGTCGGCACCGGCACGACGGCCGCCAATGGTACCTGGAGCATCATCACTAACGCCATGTCGGCCGGGTCTCATAACCTGACGGCTACGGCGACGGACGTTGCCGGCAATGTCAGTGCTGCCTCGCAGGTGGTCGATCCGGTGATCGGTAGCCCGACGACGCCGCCGACGCAGCCTTCCGGGACGCCCAAGATCGTTTCCTTCTCGAACGATAGTGGGAAGGCCGGCGACAACGTTACCAACGACAACACGCTGACACTTAAGGGCACGGCCCAGGCCAACGCGACCGTCAAGGTGTTCGATGGCAACACTCAGCTCGGATCGGTCAAGGCCGACGCCAATGGCAACTGGAGCCTGACCACTGCGGCGCTGCAGGACGGTGCTCACAGTTTCACAGCCACGGCTGGCAGCACAGGTACGACAGCAAGAGCCAGCAGCGCGACGTCCGCAGCGCTTGCCATCACCATCGACACCAAGGCGCCGACTGCGCCGGCGTTGAAGGCGAACTCTGTTGTCGATACCAACCACGTGCAGGTGTCTGGAACGGCCGAGGCTGGCAGCACTGTCAAGGTCTATGACGGGTCGAATGTCGTCGGTACCGCCACGGCGGGGACGAACGGGAGCTGGAGCGTCACCACCAGCGCTCTGTCGAACGGGACTCACGACCTCATGGCCACGGCAACGGACGTTGCGGGCAATGTCAGCGCCGCGTCGCAGGCCTTCCATCCGGTGATCGGTGGTGGATCGACCACACCGTCTGGATTGACTGGCCTTGTCGAGGTCGGCAACAATTATTTCCTCGGAAGTAACGGCCCCGAGCTGAAATATCACGGCGCCGCTGTGACAGCCGGCCAATTCGATGGCTGGACTCCAATCAGCTCAGTCAAGCTGGATGGCGGCGGCTACGATGTTGCGTGGAAAGACGCAAGCGGGCAGTTCACCTTCTGGACTACGGATAGTCAGGGCAACTTCAAGTTCTACCCGACGCACGGCGTAGCTCTTGCTGCCAACGGCACAACGGTCCAATCGTACGAGACTATTTTCCATCAGGATCTCAACGGGGATCACACCATCGGTGTTCCGGGCACAACGCCGACGACCCCGACAACCCCAACCGCTCCAGCTTCAGCGGTGAATTTCAGTTCGCTCACCACGAGCTCGAGCAATGTAGTTACGATGAAAGGCACCGCTGATGCATTCAGCCAAGTCAAGATGTACGACGGCAAGGCGTACATCGGGACGACGACTGCCGGTGCCGACGGTAACTGGAGCTTCACGAGCACGTCTGCCGTATCCAACACCGTGCACTCGTTCAAAGCGGTGGGGGTCGACAGTACCGGTCACACAACGGCCAGTTCGGGTAGCGCGATCCTTGGCTCGAACGGTAGCAATACGTTGACGAGCACATCGGGCAACGACTTGTTCGTCGGCAACGGTCACCCAGACACGTTCGTGTTCGCTGCGAATTTCGGTAAGGATGTCATCAAGGATTTCGATGCTTACGGGCGTTCGCACGACACGATCCAGTTCAGCAAGAGCGCGTTCAGCGACTTTGCCAGCGTTCTCAACCACGCTTCGCAGGTCGGGCAGGACGTCGTCATTTCGACCGGAGATGATTCACTCACGCTGAAGAACACGAAGCTTAGTTCACTTCAGAGTCACGACTTCCATTTCGCGTAAGCGAAGGGGCGCAATAAAGCGAAGAACATTCAGCGCCGTGGAGATTAATCTCCACGGCGCATGTTAGGGGACGTGTCATGACTGACTTTGGACGGCGGGGAGATGCCTTCCCGCCGGCGGGTGTTGATCAAATAGAAGTATCGAGATGGGCGATCTTTGTCGCCGCCTTGGGGCTTCTGGCAGAGCGGGCGCGATCATCGTCGCGAGAGCTGACCAGGTTGGGAGAGCGTTCGGTCGAGGTCGTGCGAGCGCGGCTATTTGCCCATCCGCCTCGTCCTGCCAACCCCTATGATGAGCCGCAATCCGAGATATCGGCATTCCTAAGTTCGTGCCGCCGGATATTCTGGAGCCTTGCCGCCTTCAGCGGCCTGAGCAATCTCCTGATGCTCACCGGCTCGTTCTTCATGCTTCAGGTCTATGACCGGGTGCTGCCCGGTCGCAGCATCCCGACGCTGGTTGCGTTGTTGGTGCTGGCGATGGTGCTTTATCTGTTCCAGAGCGGTCTCGACCTGGTCAGAAGCCGGATCAGCGTTCGGATCGGGCGTTACTTCGATGAGAGGCTCGGGCTTCGTGTGTTCGATGCGGTTGTGCGGCTGCCGCTCAAGACGCGCGGCGACGGTGATGGCATGCAGCCATTGCGCGATCTCGATCAGGTCCGCAGCTTCTTGTCCGGCGGGGGGCCGACCGCGCTCTTCGATCTGCCCTGGATGCCGATCTATCTCGGCATCTGCTTCCTGTTCCATTTCTGGATCGGCGTGACCGCGCTGGTCGGCGCGCTGGTGCTGATCGGAATTACAATCCTGACCGAGACACGAACGCGTGGTCCAGCGAGGGCGTCCTCGCGCCTCGGCATCGTGCGCAACGCACTTGCCGCAGAGGGGCGACGAAACGCCGAGGTCCTGCAGGCAATGGGGATGAGGCGACAGGCGGCGCTGCGTTGGCAGGATGTCAACAGCAAGTACCTCTCGGCGCATGAGCAGGCGAGCGACGTTGCGAGCGGACTGGGCGGGCTTTCGAAGTTCTTTCGCTCGTTTTTGCAGTCGCTTGTTCTTGCTGTCGGCGCGGCTCTCGTCATCAACCAGGAATCGACTGCCGGCATCATCATCGCTGGCTCGATCCTGACCGCGAGGGCGCTCGCCCCCGTGGAAATGGCTATCGCGAATTGGAAGGGATTCATTGGCGCCCGGCAGTCTGCACATCGGTTGGATCGATTGCTGAAGCTCCTGCCTGATGAGGCTGCGCGTCTCGGATTGCCCGCTCCCAAAGAGGCGCTCGTGGTGGAGCAGCTCTATGTGGCGCCCCCGGAATCGGAGAAGCTGACCCTGTCCGATTTCTCGTTTCAGCTGAAAAGCGGCGAGGCCGTCGGAATTATCGGTCCCAGTGGATCCGGCAAATCGACGCTGGTTCGTGCGCTGGTCGGTGTCTGGCCGCGGCTGCGCGGCAAGATCAAGCTCGACAACGCGGCGCTCGAACAGTGGTCACCGGACGAGCTTGGCAAGTGTATCGGCTATCTGCCGCAAGACGTCGAGCTGTTCGAGGGCAGTATTGCTGTCAATATTGCGCGGTTCGATCTTCAGGCAACGTCGAAGGGGGTGCTGGATGCCGCTCAGGCAGCCGGTGCGCATGACCTCATCCTTTCGCTCCCGGATGGCTATGCCACCAAGGTCGGCGAAGGCGGAATGGCCCTGTCCGCCGGTCAGCGGCAGCGCATCGGGCTCGCCCGGGCGCTCTACGGCAATCCCTTCCTGGTGGTGCTTGATGAGCCGACATCGAATGTCGATTCCGAAGGCGAAGAGGCGCTTACGGAAGCTATCCTGAATGTCCGTAACCGCGGCGGCATCGTTGCCGTGGTTGCGCACCGGCCGAAGGCGCTTGAAGCGGTCGACCATGTTCTGGTGATCGGCGAAGGAAGACTTCAGTCCTTCGGGCCGAAAGAGGAGGTGCTCAAGAAGGTGCTGCGACCGACAGCGCCGCTCAGGGTGGTGGCAGACGGACAGGGAGGCGGACAATGGATCGCCAGGTAGCGATGGATCGCCAGGTAGCAACGCCGGCGCTGCAGTCCATCCAGCGCTACATGATCGTCGGCATGTTCATGGTGGGCTTCGTCACGTTCGGCATCGGCGGCTGGGCCGCGACGTCGCAATTGTCGGGTGCCGTGATCGGCCAGGGCGTCATCGTGGTGGACTCAAGCGTGAAGAAGGTTCAACACGCCACCGGTGGCATTGTCGGCGAACTGCGCGTCCGCGACGGTGATCGAGTCAAAGCCGGAGACATTCTGATCCGGCTCGACGAGACCCAGACGCTTGCCAACGCAACGATCGTCACCAAGAGTTTCGACGAACTGCTTGCCCGCCAGGCGCGCCTCGAGGCCGAGCGCGACGGCGCCGATCAGATTGTATTTCCGCCTACGCTCGTTGAACGGGCGAGGGACAGCAATCTGGAGGCGGGGCGCGCAATCTCGGCGGAGCGCACCTTGTTCGATCTGCGCCGGGAGTCCCGGAGCGGCCAGAAAGCACAGCTCAGAGAGCGCAAGGCGCAGCTTCAGGATGAGATCAAGGGTTATGCCGGTCAGGCCGAGGCAAAGCAGAAGGAAGTCGACTACATCCGCCAGGAACTTGAGGGCGTCCGGACACTGTTCCAAAAGAACCTCGTGCCCATCACACGGCTGATCGCGCTCGAGCGCGACACCGCGCGGCTGGAAGGTGAGCGTAGCCAGTTGAGCGGCATGATGGCGCAGTCAAAGGGAAAGATCGCCGAAATCGAGCTTCAGATCATCCAAATTGATCAGGACCTGCGAACCGAGGTTGGGAAGGATCTCATCGAGACGCGCTCCAAGCTTTCCGAGCTCACCGAGCGGAAGACCGCGGCAGTGGATCAGCTCAATCGCATCGATATTCGCGCACCGCAGTCCGGCCGCGTTCATCAGCTTTCCGTTCATACTGTAGGAGGTGTGATCGCTCCCGGTGAGCAGATCATGCTCATCGTGCCGGATGCGGACGCGCTCGCGGTTGAAGTCAAGATCACGCCACGAGATATCGATCAGGTGTATGTCGGCCAGAGCGCGACCATGCAATTCGCGGCCTTCAATCAGAAGACGACGCCTGAGGTCGACGGAGAGGTCAGCATGGTATCGGCGGACCTGACACAGGACCAGCGGACCGGCGCGAGCTACTACACGGCGCGCATCCTGCTCAAGGCGGAAGAGCTTGCACGACTTGGATCGGCCAAGCTGGTGCCGGGCATGCCGGTCGATGTCTTCATCAAGACACCGTCGCGAACCGCGCTCTCGTATCTGGTCAAGCCGTTGCGCGATCAGGCGGGGCGCGCGTTCAAGGAGCGCTGAGATTCGCGAAGTGGGCGTAAGCGTCGTTCTCAGGCTGCGGCTTTGAGGGATTGCCCCGCGATAGGCCTAGCGAAGAACTGGTCGAGTTCGCGGTTTGGATGCCTGTTGACGATTCCTGATCAGGACGTCGGTGAGATAAGCGAGCGGATCGACGTCGTTGATCTTGCGGGTCTCGGTCAGGGATGCGACGCCAGCCCAATGTTCGGCACCGCCGTCGGATCTGGCAAAATGATGCATTCTTGCGACTGAGCTTGATGCCATGGCTTGGTCGTTCGACCGCGGTGTTGTCGAGTTCTGTGATTTCCATGTAATTAATCGTATAATATTGACTTGAATATACGTGAAAAATATTTATCATTTAATTTTCAGTTGTAGTAATTTTGAGGACTGTTCGGCTCAATGATCGATTGGTTGAGGGGAGAGGTGGTGTGGGACGGGCGGGCCCTTTTGGTCCCCGCAGCCGTGCCATCCGGTCAAGCCATTTGCCGAATACCTCGTGAGACGGTTCACGTGCTGCGATTGTACTCTGACGCGATTGGTCGAGAGATAGATCTTGAACGCCAGAACATAGTGGAGAAGCTTGCTCCATTCCTGATTACGAAGCTGGCCCGAGCCAGCCACGGCGAAGTCGTTGAGTTGCTCCCTTGGGAGGTCGAGGACTAGACGAGCGGGGCCGTTTCATCACACCTAAGGGAGCTCCAAGAGCAGTCATGAATCATGTTTTGACCGATGATTCGTGGAGGAGCGTTGAAGCTCATCCCACGGAAGTCGTTCGGCGTTGCAAGATGAGTTCTCCGCGACACTAATGACCGGCGAAACGGTTCTGGTCAGGCGAAGCTCGCGAAGAAATCTGGACCAAAGATAATCCAGCACGGTCCAGACTACTGGTTGCTGCGTATACATCTCGCCGCGAAACACGACGAATGAGCGTTGCGCTCCTGCGGTGAGATGCCGAATGAGATTCGCATTCGATCCATCGGGAGTTAGCTTGGCGACGTGCATCTGGCACAATGCTGTAGTGGCGCGGATGATTAGCGTTCCAGTCTCGTAGGTCGCGACCACATCGAAGTTTTTGCGTTCAAGAAATTCAACAAGGTCTTCCTTTAGATGACCTTGATAGTCAGGCGGGAGCACGATCTTCCATCCGATGGCCAGGGCGAGCACGGCAGCAAGTGTCACCTTAAATGCGCTGGAAAAATTCACGCCTTACCCCTAGCAGGCAGCAACTCAGGATCAAGCCCATGATGACCGTATTTGTAACAGCAGCTCCCAATTCGCTATGGAATGTTTCATAGTGCCATTGGCTTAAGCCCATGACACTCATGCGTATAACGTTCACCGCGATCACAGACGCGCAAGCCAACAAGCACCACAACAGATCGTAGACAGATCTCTTATGGTCGATCAATCGGCTCACGGTAACCCAGCAGAGAAATGCAAGCGACATGTTGGCGAGCGAAGAACAACCGGGCAGGATGACCAGAACTCCCGAACCGTCGGCGAATCCAACGATGTCCCCGGTCCGGGGAGTGTTCAACAACCAACCGACAAGCGAGGCATCAATCCGCAATATCAGATCGGCAAAGAACTGGAATAGTAGTCGGCTCCAGAGCACGGGCACGGTGGTTGCCACTAATATGAAAGCACCACGCCGCGCTGACGGGTCCTCCGAGAAGATGATGACGTAGAAGCCC
The DNA here is from genome assembly GCF_020329485.1 of Bradyrhizobium cenepequi. Taxonomy (GTDB): domain Bacteria; phylum Pseudomonadota; class Alphaproteobacteria; order Rhizobiales; family Xanthobacteraceae; genus Bradyrhizobium; species Bradyrhizobium cenepequi. Next base: position 165,287 of record NZ_JAGKJI010000004.1, on the reverse strand, counting down.
AGCGCCGTTACTGCGAGCCAGCTCAAAGCGCCGATTGGCAGAATGACCAGAAAGGCAAATACTGCGCCTATGGCGAGTTCAAAAGGACGAACCCCGATTGTGCGGTCTTGAAGAACGAGGTATACGCCCGCGGCGCACGATATCCAAACAAGTATACTTACCTCGAACGTATCGAAGAAGGCATGTGTCCACCCAAGTTTGTTTGCCGATTGGAGGACGCGTGATGCGAGGCCGCTTATGCAGCCGAGGGCAAAGAGGCCTGCGAAGAACTCGCCGCGGGACTGATCGCTCGCCACTTTCGATCGGATTTGGTTCGAGATTAATACATTTAAAATCGTCATTTCTAATTTAATATCCTAGTGTATTTAATTTGACCATCGAAAATGTGTGCGGCAACGCAAGTTCGGGGACGCGGTATAACCCGGCAGAGTTCGGTGTCGGCAAGCGGGAGGGAACTTTCGGCTTCAGGGGCACCGCTTTCATTATCGACAAGCGCAGCTTCGCCCGGCTGAAAGGCAGCCTCGACCGTTCGGGCATTCGGTCTCGAGGAGGATATTCCTGCGGGGAAGGTTGTTCTTGGCCCCATACGAGAAGGTCGTTTTCCGTACTCAGGGACTTGATCTCCGCCGGCATGTTGTCCCCCAGCTTGCCCGGCCGACGTCTTCACCAAGACGCCCGGCGCGAACCGCGCTGTCGTACCTGGTCAAAGCCGTGGCGGGATCGGGCCGGGCGCGGATTCAAGGAGCGTTAACGGGAGTTCAGATTCAAATATTTAAAACGATTGATTAAATTCTACTGCCATCGTAGGGACTAGTTAGCCCGCCCAGGGTTCGGCTGAGCAAGGGGCTTCAGATGTCGCCAGACCTCAACTCCGGAATGTCCGAAGAGCGCGCCGATGAATGGCTCGGGCTCATCAGGCGTTTTCTGCAGATTCTCGCAGTGCGCAAGAAGCTTCAATTCTCTCGAAGGGTGTCGATCGGCGATCTTCTCACGGAGCGAGGGGATAACGCAGCCGCGTACGGTTTCGGCGAGGGCACCACGATGTACGACAATGTGCTCGTGCTCGGAGACGTCCGGGTCGGCCGGCATACGTGGATCGGACCCGGCTGCATTCTGGACGGTTCGGGCGGGGGTTTGCAAATCGGAGACTGGTGCTCGATATCCGCGGGCGTTCAAATCTATACACATCACACCGTCAATCGCTCCATCTCGCTCGGAGAAAAGCCGGTCGATTACGCCCCGACCAAGATCGGAAATGGTGTTTATATCGGACCGAATACCATCGTTCAGATGGGTGTGACGGTTTGCGACAGAGCCGTCATTGGCGCAAATTCTTTCGTCAATCGGGACGTGCCGGCGGGCGCCAAAGTATTCGGATGTCCCGCCCGTGTACGAGTGGCCGTAGAATCGCCCTCTGGGGACGTCGGCTGCGATCGCGGCGTTAGGCCTTCCCCTCGTGCTTCTGCCAGCGCTGCCGATTAGACTTGGCGACGACGTAGCGTTTGCTCGAGATAGAGTGCCAAGCGGCCTGTAACGATGCCCATGATGCCGCCCGCCATCTTTTCGACGGCGTCAACCACTCGCGCATGGCGATCTATCGTCACGAACTGCATGAGTTCAAGGAGCACGGCGCTGCCTATGACGATGAACCACACAAACATGGCGTGGCGTGGATAGGCCAGGTGGAAGAGGAGGCCGACGGTCGCAAATGCGGCAATATGTTCGAGGCTCGTTGAGGCAGGGAGCGTTGGCCTCGCGCCGATTGGCGACACCGAGGCATAGGCAAGAAAGCACAGCAGCACCCAGGCGGCGACCGCGGCGAGTTTCTGAGGCGTGAGGGGCATTGGCTCTTACAGAAAATCCCGGAGGCGAGCGATTTCGACGATTTGTTCGGCGGACAATACAGCCGTCACAAGTTGCGTTTGCGGCTCAGTGCGTATCTCGTAAAGATGGCGTTGGTGCGCAGGCTTCGCCAGGAATGCCTGGATGCATGCATCCAGAGAGCCCTCAAACAAGAGATAAGGCTCAGACGAGCGCATTCCCTTTGCCCGCTCATTCCCAATTGAAGGCCATTTCCTCAGTGTCGCAGCTGCGGTGAAATCGACGGACGGGCAGCGCAAAGATCCAATATGTGCATCCGCCTCGCGCGTCCGGTGAGGCGGCGGTGCGGTCGTTTCCGCCGCTGTAATCATGGGGTCAATCGATGCCGGACCGGCCACGATCCACGCCCCAAGAGGCATGGGAGTGTCTTGGCCTCGCCTTCGTCGTCGATCTCGGACGTCAAGCCATCGTGCAGGGGCTTCCACGGCTCAATCAAACCTGGCGGCATCATCTCGGTCCAGGCGGAAGCTCCGGCCCTGACGCCGGTACGCAGATGGCAGATACTGTGCTGGAACACCGTTCTCTCCTACTGTGCTTGGTTGTGCTGCACCAACTCCCGGGGTGGAACCTCCTTAATGCCAGAACCCGCCTACCCTGCAGACTGGGCTGCTTGCTCTAAGGTAATTAGATATATTTAAATCAGATGTGATTTAAAAGTAAATAATTGCGCGCCTCGCCGGCCACCGCCCATGGCCCCCGATCGAAAGTTGCAAGGTACGGCAAGCGGCCAGCATCATCGATGATGATGCTCACTGCGCGATGACGGTTAAGCGCGCCGAGTTCGACATGACCTCCGCACCGGAAATCGAGCTCGAGGTCGAGAGAGGGGCCCGCTCAAGCGCGAGTGAGCGTCCGCCAAGCCTCCATCTGGCTCGGACAGGAAGATCACGAAAGGCTGTGGACCTTTGTTAACGAGTCCCATCACATAGCAGTGCTCAGGCCCATGACGGGTGTGTTAAGAGGAAAAATGTGAAACCTCATGCTCTCAGTAATGTTGTTTTCTGGTGGAAATCCATTCGGGGTTGACCCGTGGTTCCACCCTGACTACTGTATTGTACAGTTAAGATAGCTCGTACTTCACGAATTATGTGAGCTCGAGAATTCCAACGCAGGGTCATGGGCCGAGATAGTTTTGAGCCTCGCGCTGCGGTATTCTGATCTCGGCACAGTCGGACGAAACCATTTGTTCGTTGCCTTTAGAAGAAACCGCTTGAATGCGCGGACCGCTCAATTGACCTCGCAGCCCAATCGGATATGAGCGGTTCGACTGTGTCGAATTGATGCGATCGAAGTTAGCGTTGTTGAGGCGCCCTCCGTGGAGCGCCAATGATGTCCAGCAATGATTAGGAGGCGGGATCACGATGACCGTGATAGCGGTAAGTTTAACGCGCAGCGAGCGGGCGAGATCGAATTGATATGCGGTAGCGGCTGGGAAAATCAGGTTGCACCGCATCTAACACGAACGGCTAGCTTGCACGAATGATGACTAACACTCTATCTGGAACATGGGCGTTGGCGATACCTCCGGTGTTTCGCGTCTCGTTTCTGAATGTACGTATTTATGATAATTGTGATGCTGCTCGGGTTGAGTCTTCGGCTGAGTCGGGTGGCGGATCCGGCCGCTAGCTGTCGGCCCGAGCGCATTTAGGCGGAAAGATGAAGAAGCACTCTCACGAGGAGATCCTGTTGAAGCTCGTTCGAGCAGACGAGCTTGCCCGAGCGGGCAATTCCCAAGTGGAGATTTGCAAGGCGCTCGGGGTAAGCGTCATGACGCTTCATCGTTGGCGGAAATTGCCTCTGCGCAAGTCTGATGCGATCGTTCCGTCCGATCCTGCGGGTGATGGGAAGGTGCCAACCAACTCGCCATCGATGGATGAAATGCGTCGTGTGCTGGAGGAACTCACGCTCGAGAACCAGCGGCTGCGGAAGATCGTCACAGACCTACTGTTGGAGAAGATGCGGCTCGAAGAAGCTTCGGCTGAGGCCTTTCCCGTTAGCCAAGCGCGTAAGGCCTGATTTGATCAAGCGCTGTTGAGCCTTCGTGACCGCGGGTGGCTTAGTGGTTCGCTGGCGAGAATCGTAGACTCCAAGGCAAAGATTCCGACGGCAAGGGTGTTTGTCTGCACGGCGGAGCTTTGTTGCGATCCCGGCGCGGGGACCGCCGTCGGATGTTGCGCTCATCCGAACGCTTAGGACTGCGAACAAACTCGCTCAGGATGGCCGGTGTATGCCGCAGACGCGCTTCGTAGACATCGCGCGACCGTCGGCTTTGGTTGGAGATCACGCTAGTCTTTCCCAACAGCCCTTTCTATCGCATCTGCGAGCTGCTGGATTTCCTGATCCGCTGCGTCGCCGGGCATGAAGCTCGCGACCGATTGACCGTTTGTAAAGGAGCGGACGAACGCCGAGCGACTGGAGATGGGAGGCGCGACGATCTCACCGAACTCGCTCAACTCCTCGACCAGTTGTCGGCCCTCGAGGGTGCGGCGATCGAGCCGGTTTGGAACCAGAATGACCTTGATCGCATCGCGCCGGCGCTCGCGTGCCGCATCGATGATGGCAAGCGTTTGTGCGGTCGCGTCGAGGTCAAGTCCGGAAGGGGTGCAGGGGACCAGAATCAGGTTTGCGAGGGCGATCGACGCGCCCATTTCACGCGCGTTCGGGGCGGTGTCGATCACCACGAGACTGGCCCGGATATTTCGCACCTCCTGAGCCCAGGCGGATACCGAGGTGCCCTCCAGGGCCATTTCGTAAACGGGGAATTCCAGATTGCCTGGCTCAGCCCACTGCGATGCGGAGCGTTGCGGATCGCTGTCGACCAGAGCGACGTCATGACCGCGGCGCGCCAGCTCGGCTGCGATACAGACCGCAATCGTGGTCTTGCCAACCCCACCTTTTCGCTGGGTAACAGTAATGGTCCTCCGCATTGGTCTAGGACAGTTCCACACGGCGCCACACTAACAAATCCTCACATTTTGAAGTAAAATCAGCCGGTTACTCATACCATTACCTAACGCATCTCTACAATTGGCTCCCTTCATCACGCCTCCTGGGACGTTCGATCGCTTGCCTGATTCTGCTGCATGCCTCATCCGCGAATTTCGAATAGTTTTGGCTGCAAATCGCGCTGAAATCGCCCAAAGAAGCGGCAGTTGAGGCGAGTGCGACGACGCCGGCACGGCGATTAACAATGGCGTGACATTGAGTTCAAATCTGAGTTAATCGCGCGTGAATTTAGTCCTTGACTCTGATTGTGCAGCGCGACTAACAATGGCTTAACAAAAGACGCGATGCACGTTAACATTGAATGCGGTTGTGTCGGTCGAGCTGACCTCTTCGCTCTCGTTGTAGTTGTAGCACCTTCAACCTTGCAGCACATTGGCGCTGACCGGCGTGTCAGCTGATCGGTGAAATCTTGAAATCTTGCTAGAGGGTACCATGGCCGTTACCTACTTGACGAAGACTGAGCTGGGTCAATTTCTCCACCACAGCGGTAACAACATCGAGGCGAGTGTCAGATCGGCATTGATCGACTCGCTGGAGCAGAGCGGTGTGTTCAATGATGGCGGGGAGGATGGCACGAGGGGATGGTTTCAATCAGGACCATTTCCCGGTGGGGCGGTCCCGCCCACCGTCCAGATCCTGGACGTGTCCAACTCCACGAGCGTCGAGACCAATCCCAATCTGAAGGCGATTATCCTCGATGACAATAGCGCCAGGCTCAACGTAAATGGCGGCGATAATGACGTGTTCGTTGCGGCGGGCAAGGGTGCCGACACCATCAACCTGTTCGACAGCGGCGACGACACGGTCTATGGCGGTGGCGGTAGCGACCTGATCCAGGGCGGACACGGTGATAGTTCGCTGGTCGGCGGGGCTGGCAACGACAGCATCTTTGGTGGCACCGGCAATGACACGTTGGACGGCGGCGACGGAAACGACCGCCTGACGGCGGGTACGGGTGCTCAATCGCTCGTTGGCGGCGATGGCAACGACTTGCTCAGGGACGCCACGTCGGGACACAGCACACTTTCGGGTGGCAGCGGCAACGACACGCTGGTCGGTGTGCAGGGCGACGTTCTGGATGGCGGTGCCGGCAACGACCAACTCTGGCTCTCCGACGGCGGTGCGGGCGCGAACTCGACGCTGCAGGGTGGGAGTGGCAATGATAGCTTCCACATCCAGTCGCATACCGGCAACGACACGATTATTGGCGGCAGTGGCAATGACACCGCCACCTTTGCGGATCGTTCGTTCTTTGATGTCACCAAGATTGACGTCGACGCGAGTACGTCAACTTACACACTCCATTTCAGTGACAACCAGACGGTTGCGGTCAGCGGAGTCGAAGATCTCCACTTCACCGACCAGGTCGTCACTCTGCCGAAGCTCTAATTCGGCTGCTGGACGCTACATTGGTGAAAGCCCCGCTCCCGCGGGGCTTTTGCTTTTGTGATCTGCAGATGGCTTGAGACGCGATTTACGCCTTTGTGAGGCCACATCGATAAGGTGATGGTAGTTTACGTTCGAAATTCGTCTTGTCCTCACCCGCGCCCGATGCACCCAATCGCGACGTCAGGAGCCGATTTGTCCGCCAGTATGAAGCGCTTGCTCAATGCGGGCTCCGGACCCGGACCTGCCCGGCGAATTGCCCGAATGGTGGACGGGCAAGGCTGGGAGGAAGTGCGCTTCGACATCGATCCGGAAGTGAAACCGGATGTTCTCGGCTCAATCCTCGATCTCGGCGATTCCTTTGCGCCGCAATCATTCGATGCAGTCTGGTCGTCGCATGTGCTTGAGCATCTCTACGCGCACGAAGTCTTTCCCACGCTGCGTCAGTTCCATCGAGTCTTGAAACCCGACGGGTTCGCCTTGATTACAAGCCCGGATGTTGAATCGGTCGCTCAATTCATCGTCGAGCACGGGATTGCCGCGGTCGCTTACAATTCGCCGGCCGGTCCGATCAGGCCGCTGGACATGCTCTACGGCCATTCGCGCGCGATCGAGGAGGGGCACGTCTATATGGCCCATCGCACTGGGTTTACGGCCGAGCGCCTCGGCAACCTGTTGTTGATGGCGGGCTTTCCGACCGTGTCGATAACGACGGAGAACTTCGAGGTCTGCGCGCTCGCGCTGATGCCCGAGGCCGATAGCGAAGGCATCCAGAGGGCTTTGTTGGAAACGGGCTTTAATTTTCAGGAGGCGTCGGCCTAGACGCTCGTCATAGTGTCGCTCCGGGCGCCGACGCAACCTGCTGTCAATAGCCCCGAGTGATTGCCATCACCCTAAATGTTAGTGTTCCTGTCGTTTTTGTTGTATATATGTTGGTGCTAACATCCGGGCATCGCCGATCGTGCAGCGGTGTGTGAGTAAAAGATCGTAACTGATGTTCGTAACAGACACATGGGCTGAGCTTTCATGATCATCCAAGCGATCGCCGAGAATAGTACTGATGCAGATCCGGTCCCTCCGTCCGCGCTGGGCTGTCTGATCATCGTGGCTCGACAGCATGGGCTGCACCTCACCTCAACGCAGCTTATCAAAGATAACCTGCTGACCAATCAGGAGGTGACGCCTGATCAGCTCGTCCGCTGCGCGGTGAGGGCGGGCATGCGGGCGAAGCTCGTCAAGCTTGATTGGGACGGGCTTTCCCACCTGAAAAAGGCGCTGCCGGCCATCGTTCGCTTGCGCAACGGAAGCCACATGGTGCTGTTGCGCGTCGATGGAGACGCCAACAACACGCGCATCGTGCTGAGTGATCCGAATGCAGCGGAAGACGCGCTGCTTGTGATCGACCGGCCGCGTTTCGAAGACATCTGGTCCGGGGATGTCGTTCTGGTCAAACGCAACTATGAAATCTCCGACGAAACGCAGCCGTTCAGTCTCGGTCTCGTGGCCGCGCTGCTGTTTCGCGAGCGTCGCATGGTTCGGGATGTCGCAATCTCCGCGTTGATCCTCGGATTTCTGGGCCTGGGCCCGATCATGTTCTGGCGCCTGGTATCGGACAAGGTGATCTTCTACCAAGCATACAACACTTTCTATGTGCTCTGTCTCGCGATGCTGGTGATCATCGCCTTCGAGGCGATGTTCTCATTCTTGAGGCAATTCCTTGTCCATCGCCTGACCACCCGGCTTGACGTCAAGCTGTCTACTTACGTCTTCGAAAAGGTTCTCAACCTTCCCATTGACTATTTCGAGCAGACCGCTGTCGGTTTGGTGGCACGCGACGTCCGTGAAGTGTTTCGCATCCGCTCCTTCCTGATGGGTCAACTGTTCGGCACGATTCTGGATTCAACGACACTGATCTTCTTCCTGCCTGTCATGTTCTTCTTCAGTCCAATCATGACTTTGACGGTGTTGGCATTCTCGGGACTGATCGTCGCATGGCTTATCTTGATGCTGCCGACCTACCGCAAGGCCTCGTCTGCCGTCCTTGCAGCGGAAGGCGCGCAGGGCGCATTTCTGGTTCAGACGCTCAATGGTATCCGGACGGTGAAGTCGCTTGCCCTCGATGCGCGGCAGCGCCATATGTGGGACGTGCTGGTCGCGCGCGTCGCCAAGGCCCGGCTTGCGGAAGGGATGACCGGAAACGCGATCCAGGTGGCCGTGCGCCCGCTGGAGCGGCTGGCGGTGAGCGGTTCGTACGCGCTCGGCGCCTATCTCGCCCTGGTAAGCAATGATCCCGTCTACGTCGGCGCGCTGTTTGCTTTTCTGATGTTGTCGCAGCGCGTCTCCGGTCCGCTGATGCAGATGGCGCAGCTCATTAACCAGTACGACGAGGCGCGAAGTGCGGTCGCTGTTGTCGGCAATCTCGTCAACCAGCCAGCCGAGGAAGGGCGCTCGGGGCACGGCGTCCGCTCGCCCCTTGAAGGCAACGTGGAGTTTTCCGGCGTCACGTTCAAATACAAGGGCGCAGTCTCGCCGGCGCTGAACCGCATTTCGTTCGAGGTACCCAAAGGAACCGCGCTTGGCGTGATGGGCAAGAGCGGATCGGGCAAGACCACGATCACGCGATTGTTGCAGCGACTGCATTCGGACTATGACGGATTGATCAAAATCGACGGGATCGATGTTCGCGAATACGATGTCGATCATCTGCGCCGTAACGTCGGTGTCGTGCTGCAGGAAAATTTCCTGTTCAGCGGCACGATCCGGGAGAACATCTCGGCGGCCAAGCCGGATGCTACGTTTGACGACGTCGTCAAGGCGGCGAGGCTCGCGGGCGCAGAGGAGTTCATCGACAAGCTACCCCGCGGCTACGAGACCTACGTCTATGAAGGTTCTCCCAATCTCTCCGGAGGGCAGCGGCAGCGGCTTGCCATCGCACGTGCGCTGATCGTCAACCCGCCGATCCTGATTCTTGATGAAGCGACCAGCGCGCTCGACGCCGACAGCGAAGCGATCGTGAACGCCAACATTTCGCGAATCGCGAATGGCCGAACGCTGATCATCATCTCGCATCGGCTGTCGTCGCTAACGAGGGCGGATGCCATTCTCGTGCTCGATCGGGGCTTGGTCGACGACATCGGGCGGCACGAGGAACTGCTGGAGCGCAATGATATCTACAGTTCGCTGTGGTACCAGCAAAACACGCATTTGGCGCCGGCGAACCGCAACGACAGGCCGAACTTCCGGAGTCCGACCCTTGTCTCCTAATCAAGCTTCGCTTGCCACCGTTCGCCAATTCCAATCGGAGACCGACGCGATCCGAGAGGAGGCCGAGCCGCTGGTTGCGCGAGCGACCTTGTTTGTGCTCTCCGCCTTCGTCGTTGCCATCGTCGCTATCTTGTGCCTTACGCGAGTCGATCGGGTCATCACCAGCGTCACCGGGAAGATCGTGCCGGCCGGCCAGATCAGCGTTCTGCAGGCGCTGGATCCTTCGATCATCAAGACGATTGACGTGCGGGAAGGCGAACAGGTGCAGCCGGGACAGCTGCTCGCGACGCTCGATGCAACCTTCACCTCCGCTGATCTGACGCAGGCGAAATTGCAGCTCGCGAGCCTTGAGACGCAGGTGGCGCGCGATGAGGCCGAGCTGAAGCAGCAGCCGCTTGCGTTCGCCGACAAGCCAGACCCTGACTTCCAGAAATACGCGGCGCTGCAGAAGGCGCTCTATGATCAGCGGATGGCGCAATATACTGCCCAGCTCAACAGTTTCGAATCGAAGATCAAGCAGACCCAGGCGACGATCGAAAAGCTTCGCGGCGATGATGCCAGGTACCGGCAGCGCGACGAGGTTCTGCAGAAGATCGAGGCGATGCGCACGACTCTTGCCGAGCACGGCACGGGCTCGCAGCTCAACATGTACATCTCCCAGGACACTCGGCTGGAATTGCTGCGGACGTTGGAGAATACGCACAACAGCCTGATCGAGGCCAAAAATACGCTGGGATCGTTGATCGCCGATCGCGACGCCTTCAAGCAGCAGTGGTTCGCGCAATTGAGTCAGGATCTGGTTACGACGCGCAACAAGCTCGACGACGCGAGATCGGCCTATGAGAAGGCGGAGAAGCACCAGGATCTCGTCCGCTGGACCGCGGCTGAACCCTCCGTGGTGCTGACCATCGCAAGGCTTTCGGTCGGCTCAGTCCTCAAGCCCGGTGATCCCTTCATCACACTCATGCCCGTCGACATCAAGCTTGAAGCGGAAATCAGGATCACGTCGCGGGATATCGGCTTCATCCGGGCTGGAGATGCCTGCACCATGAAGATCGATGCCTTTAATGCGGCGGAGCACGGCACGGCTGAAGGCAAGGTGCGCTGGCTCAGCGAGGGGGCATTTACGACAGATGAGGACGGTAAACCGCTCGACTACACCTACTACAAGGCACGATGCTCGGTGGACTCCGCTAATTTCAAGGACGTGCCGGCCAATTTCCGACTGATTCCCGGAATGACCCTTCAGGGGGACGTCAATGTCGGCACCCGATCGGTCGCGATGTATCTGCTCGGCGGGATGCTCAAGGGCATTCGAGAGGCCATGCGCGAGCCATGACACTGTCGGCGCGATCGCTCTTTCAGTGGATTCGACCGGCTTCCGCGTTCTCTCAGGAAGCACCATTTGAGCGCGGAAAGGCTGCATACGAGAACGGCCAATATCTTGAGGCGCTCAAGCACTGGAAGCTCGCGGCGCAGGACGGTGAGGCCGAAGCAAGCTATCGGATCGGACTTCTTTATGCGAAGGGCGAGGGGGTCGTGAGAAGCGTCCCTGATACCGCCATTTGGTACGAGCAGGCGGCCCAGCTCGGCAACGTCGAAGCGCAATTTCAGCTCGGCCTGATTTTTCTGTACGGAGTCAACCCCGTACTCGGTCCTTACAGGCATGAAACATGGTACCAGTCCTCCGCCGCTCGATCGGGCGACGGGGCATCAAACGTGCAAGATTTGATATTCCCGCATGGAACGAGCGTCGCGAAAGACGTCGAGGCCGCTTTTCGCTGGATATCGGCCGCAGCGGAAGGCGGGAAAGCCGAGGCGCAGACGGTTCTCGGCAACATGTACAACGAGGGGGTGGGTTGTACGAAGGACCTCCAGGCGGCGCTCGGATGGTATCGGGCCGCGGCCGAGCAGAAGTGTGTGCCGGCCGAATTCGCGCTCGGCGATGTCTACTATCAGGGCCGAGGCGTCCACGCAGATTTCGAGCAGGCAGCGATCTGGTATCGGAAGGCCGCCGATCAGGACCATGTGAGGGCGCAGGTTGCACTTGCCTTCATGAACCTGAAGGGAGCAGGGATGCCCGAGGCTCCTGCCGAGGCGGCGCGCCTGTTCCAGAGCGCGGCCAAGCATGACGATGCGATTGCGCTCTACAACATCGGTCTGTTGCGCCTGAACGGCACGGGGATCGCCAGAGATATCGACCTAGCCGAAACCGCGTTGCGCAAGGCGGCGCGCAAGGACTACCTTCCGGCGATCCAGGCGTTGGCGGAGTTCTATTCACACGGGGCAGGTGCCGAGCCGGATCTGCGGGAAGCGGCGACTTGGTACGAGAAGGCCGCCGAGCGCGGCGACGTGCAGGCGCAGTTCTTCATTGGTCGCTTCTATGCGACCGGAACAGGTGTTTCTCCGAACATCCGTCAAGCCGCAAAGTGGTTCGAGCGTGCGGCCGAGAATGGTCACGCTACGGCGGCGTTCAATATCGCGATCTTCTATCTCAACGGCTCCGGGGTCGAACGCAATGTGGAAACCGCGATCAAGTGGTTTGAGCGTGCTTCGGAGGGCGGCATCAGTGCCGCGCAGGTACAGCTTGGCAGGCTCTATTCCGCAGGCAATGGCGTTCCGCGCGATCAAAAGCTCGCGGGAGAATGGCTGAGCAAGGCCGCTGTCGGCGGAGACCCCGACGCCAAGACCGCTTACGCGCTTTTCCTCCTTCATCACGATGGTTCGGCGGACCGCCTTGCTCAGGTGCAGTCGTTGTTGACCGAAGCTGCCGGCGCGGGTTACGCGCCGGCAGCATTCCAACTCGGCGCGCTGCAAATGGGAAAGTTCGGCGGAGTTGCGAATGTTCAAGGCGCCATCCCATGGTTCACGCGTGCGGCTGAGGCAGGGCATGTCGAAGCCCAATACACCCTCGCACTTCTATATGCCGATCCGAAGAGCGGCGTGAGCGATGCGCGAGCCGCAGCGTCCTGGATGGCCGCGGCCGCGCGCGCTGGCAATGCTGCCGCGCAGTTTCAGCTTGCCGTCATGTATTGCACAGGCAATGGCATCGACCAGGATGTCGCTCAGGGTGTGAGCTGGTACGAGGCCGCCGCGCAGCAGGGACACACGGTTGCCCAGTACAATCTCGCCGTGATGCTCGGAAGAGGGCAGGGCCGCGAAGCAGATCCGAAGAAGGCGGCCGAATGGTTTCAGAAAGCGGCAGAGCGGGGTATGGCGGAAGCGCAGTTAGCGCTGGGAGACGCACTGATGTCGGGCGCCGGTGTTGCGGAAGACAGGCACATGGCAGTGCATTGGTATCAACAAGCGGCGCGACAGAAAAATGAAGGCGCAGTGAGCCGTTTGAGGGCGATCGGCCTGACGCTGGTGGATGCTGAGCGATGAAGAATGACATTGTGCGTTCTGGAGCGGAAAGATGCGAAAGGAGGCAAGCAACAGCAACAATTTGAGCACAACTCAAGCTTGCCTTCATATCGAAGACAGAAAGAGTCCGCTAATCTTGCGCTTGCGAAGTAGAGTCCCCAACGCTGAAGTGAATGTGTGACGATGGCTGATTTTCTTTCGAAGCTCGCGCGCGACGCCGGTCAAAAGGAACCTCGGACGAGGCGCGGCGCGACCGCAAGGCCTCAACCCAAGGGAGAGCCAAACGCTGCAAAGACCAACGGCGCGGCCGCCAAGGAGATCGTGAGCAAGCAACCAGAGCGTCCGCCTCCACCCGAGCCGGCTGCGCCGGCCGTCGACCTCACGGGTGCCGCGCGAACGCTTAAGGGGCTTGGACTGTTCGATGAGAATTTTTATGCGACGAGCTACCCGGACGTGATCGCGGTCGGCGCCGATCCGTTCGAGCACTTCTTCCTCTATGGCTACAAGGAAGGTCGCAAGCCCAATCCGATCTTCGACCCGATCTGGTACGTCACGACCTATCCCGATGTGAAGGACGTCGATGTGCAGCCGCTACTGCACTATGCGTCGATCGGCGAGCCCGAAGGGAGGCGGCCGAGCCCGTATTTTCAGCCCGCCTGGTATCGCGAGAAGTACGGCATACCGGAGAAGGAGAGTCCGCTCGCGCACTATCTGAAGAACCGTACCGGACCGTTCAGCCCGATTCCGGAATTCGACGCGCAATATTATCTACAGACCTATCAGGATGTCGCGACCGCCGGGGTCGATCCGTTCGAACACTTCATCCTCCACGGCTACAAGGAAGGGCGCAACCCGTCGGCGGAGTTCGACACCAAGTTCTACATCCAGCGCTATTTCAAGGGTAAGACCGACCAGAATCCGTTGCTGCACTATCTGGAGCACCGGCACGAGGACGGCATCTATCCGTCACCGCCGGAAAACGAAGCCACCATCCCGGCCGAGATCAAACGCTTCACCAAGCCGAGCCCGCAGTTTGAGGAACTGCGTCCCCTGCCCGCGAGCGCCAAGCCGCGCGCAAAGATCCTGGCCTATTACCTGACCCAGTTTCACGCCTTCCCTGAAAACGACAAATGGTGGGGTACCGGTTTCACCGAGTGGACCAACATTGCGCGCGGCGTGCCGCGGTTCAAGGAACATTATCAACCGCGAATTCCCCGGGATCTTGGCTTCTATTCGCTCGCCGACGTCGAAACCATGCGCAAGCAGGTGAAGTTCGCGAAGGCGGCGGGAGTTTATGGCTTTGTGTATTACTACTACTGGTTCAACGGCAAGCGGCTGCTGGAAAAGCCGCTCGAGCAGTTCCTGAAGGCACGCGACATCAACATGCCGTTCTGCCTGATGTGGGCGAACGAGAATTGGACGCGACGCTGGGACGGCATGGAAGGCGAGGTCCTGATCTCGCAGGATTATCTCGCTGACGATGACGAACGTTTGTTGTCGGACTTCAACCGGCACTTCAAGGACAAGCGGTACATCCGCGTCCAGGGCCGGCCGCTCTTGATGATCTATCGTCCGCGTCTCATTCCGGATACCGCGAAAGTGATTGCGCGCTGGCGTTCGATCTTCGCGAAGAAGTTCAATGAAGATCCGATCATCATCATGAGCCAGAGCTTTGATGATTACGATCCGACTCCGAACGGCATGGATGGCGCGATCGAGTTCCCGCCGCACAAGCTCACCAAATACGTGCCGCTGGCCAATTCCGAAGCCAAGATCCTGGACGATACGTATTCGGGCCAGATCTATAGCTACGACGATGTCGCCAAATATTCGATCGAGGAACCGCGTCCGAATTTTCCATTGATCAAGACCGTGGTGCCGAGTTGGGACAATGACGCGCGCCGGCAGGGCACAGGCCTTGTGATTCAGGGGTCGACGCCGCAGAAATACGAGGCATGGCTGGCGACGCTGGTCGAGCAGGCGCAGAAGCGCACGTTCTTTGGCGAAGCCTTTGTCTGCGTCAATGCCTGGAACGAATGGTGCGAGGGCGCCTACCTTGAGCCGGATCTGCATTTCGGATCCGCTTATCTGAACGCCACCGCGCGCGCAGCCACCGGCCTGACGCGGGATCTGTCGCTGCCAAAGATTCTGCTGGTGGGGCACGATGCGTTTCCGAGCGGCGCGCAGCATCTGCTGCTTAACATTGGCGGGACGCTTCGCAGCGCCTTCAACGTTGAGGTCGAGTATCTATTGCTGCAGGGCGGTGCCATGGAGGCCGAATACGCTTCGGTGGCTCCGCTCACCGTTCTCAAGCAGGCCTCGGAAATCCCTGCGACCTTGCGGCACTTCCGGGAGAAGGGGTTCACGGCCGCAGTCGCCAACACCTCGGCGAGCGGACGCGCCACCAAGTTCCTCGCCGAAATGGGTTTTCGCACGGTTTCACTGGTGCACGAACTGCCGCGGATCCTTCACGAAAAGAATCTGGAGGACATCGCACGCATAGCGATCGGCAGCGCGCAGCATGTTGTGTTCGCCTCTGAATTCGTTCGTGACAGGCTGGTGGAAGCGCTCAAGCTTGACGCCGGCGACGGGCGCTTCCTGATCCGCGCGCAGGGCAGCTACAAGCAGATCGAGCCGGCGCCCGCGGAAGCCGTTTTGGTTCGCAAGGAGTTTGGCATTGCCCCCACCGACAAGATGGTGCTCGGGGTCGGCTATGCCGACCTGCGCAAGGGGTTCGACTTGTTCCTGCAGGTGTGGAGCTTGGTTCGGCGACAGCACCCGAACGTTCATTTCTGCTGGGCTGGCGGCATCGATCCCGGCCTGCAGGAATGGCTAGGACCTGAAATCAAGCGCGCCGAGGCCACTGGCCATTTCCATCTCGCGGGCTTCCGTTCCGACATGCAGGCGCTCTATTCTGCTTCGGATATCTATGCCCTGACCTCGCGCGAGGATCCGTTCCCGACGGTGGCGCTGGAGGCGCTTAGCGTTGGCGTGCCGGTGGTCGCCTTCCGGGACTCCGGCGGCATCCCCGGCTTCCTTCTCGAGGAGAATGTCGGCCGCGTCGTGCCCTATTGCGACGTCCCGGCGATGGCGCAAGCAGTGGAGAATTTCCTGCGCTGGGTGCCATCGGCAGCGGAGCGCGCGCGCATGACCGAGATCATCCAGACCAAATTCGCGTTCGCGGATTACGTCCGTGATCTGCTCCGGCTTGCCGTGCCGTCGTTGCCGACCATCTCGGTTGCGGTTCCAAACTACAACTACGCGCACTGCCTCCCGGAGCGCCTCTATACCATCTTCGACCAGAACCATCCGGTCGAGGAGATCATCGTGCTGGACGACTGCTCGTCCGACGACAGCATCCCCGTCATCATGAGACTCGCCGATGAACGCCAGCGCGATCTCACGCTCGTCATCAATGAGCAGAATTCCGGTTCCGTGTTCGCGCAATGGGCCAAGGCGTCGGAGATGGCGAAAGGCGAGTTCCTCTGGATCGCCGAAGCCGACGATCTCTCCGAACCCACCTTCCTCTCCAGCCTGCTCGCATTGATGAATGCCGACCCCGACGTTGCATTCGGCTTCACCGACTCGAAATCCATCGACGCAGACGGTGCCCATCTCTATGCGAGCTACAAGCCCTATTACGCGACCATCGCGCCCGGTGCACTATCACGCACCGAGGTGTTCGACGGTCGCGATTTTGTGACCCGCTATCTCGGTGTTAAGAACACCATCCTGAACGTCAGTTCGGTGCTGTGGCGCCGGGAGGCATTGTTGCGCGCGCTCGAAGCCTGCCGCGACGATCTGAGCGACCTTCGCATGGCTGGCGACTGGCGCATCTATCTGGAGGCGCTCGGCACGCGAGGCGCCAAGATCGCCTACGTCGCCGATCCCCTCAACATCCACCGTCGCCACGCCGCAAGCGTCACGCATTCGCTGAAAGCGCAGAAGCATATCGACGAGATCAACAGCATGCACCGCGTCGCCCGCGAGCGATTTGGCCTCACGGACCGTGAAACAAAATTGCAGGCCGCCTATCTCGAAGAGGTGACTGCGCAGCTACTCGGCGCGCCGCAGGAAGCGGAAAAGCAGAAGCGAGCCGCGGCGAAGCCGCTGGCCAAGGAAAGCGCCAAGGCGTAGGCCTGGGAATAGTCAGTAGAGGTTGGGATTATCAATGTTCGTTCCGTCTGCCGCTTCGTTGTTCAACGCGCTCAAGATAGACTACGCGACCTTCGAGAAGGGAGGACGGGTTGAAATACCTGCCGGACTTTTCAAGCTGCTGCTGCAGATTGCCGTTGCTGCCGCCGAGTTCGACGAAGATAGCTATTTGCGACAGAATCCGGACGTTGCGAGGGCGGTCGCTCGTGGCGAGTTGGAGAGTGGGCACATGCACTATATCGGATTTGGCTATTTTGAAGGTCGCCGAGGGGCGGGGCCGACCGTGGACGCAGAGTGGTATCTTGGCAAATATCCGGACGTTGCGGCGGCAGTTAGAGATGGCCGCGTAAAGTCGGCGGAGGCTCATTTCCTTTCGATCGGCGCCGGAGAAGGCCGGTCGCCCGCGGCTGACTATGAAGCCGAGGCGGCTCAATGGAAATCAGCTATCAAGGGAATATAGGATGATGACTGTTGTTGCGGCTGCCGTTTATTCGGATGCCTATAATTAAAAGCAATACGGCCGGAGAATCCGGTACATACCGGTTTAGACCTGATACCACCGCCGGAGGAGTGCTGTGAACATTTTCCTGCTTGGAGCAACCCCGAGCATATCCGCGGAAGTGGGTGAAGACCCAATCTCAAAACTGGCGAAGACCGGCGGCAATACCGGTAATCAGCTGATCGCGCGCGGTCTGCTCGATCGGATTGCATACGACGATATCTCCTGGGATCATCGTATTGATCCCAGGGCCGTGCACGAGCGTTTCGACATGATTGTGGTCGCGGCCGCCAACTTTCTCTTTCCGAAGTTCGACTTCGGAGGCATGGCGGACTACATCGAACGAGCTGATTTGCCAGTGGCGATTGTTGGCCTGGGAGCTCAATCCAGCAACTACGATCCCAATATTAACTTGATGCCCGGCACGGAACGGTTCGTGAAGGTCATTGCGGAGCGTGCCGTCAGTATCGGCGTGCGTGGCCCGTACACCCAGGAGGTTCTGGCCCATCGCGGTGTGCACAACGTAATGGTAACCGGCTGTCCATCCTACTACATGGGAGGATCTGGCGGAATCAGCATAAAGCTGCGGCCATTCGAGGAGATCAAACGCATCTCGATCAATGCGTCTCGCGACGTTATCGCTCACTCCTTCGATAAGGAGAAGATGCGTCGACTCGTGCAGGAGATCTACAGCACGGGAGTGGCCTGGAAAGCGGACTTCATCGCGCAAAGCGAACAATCCGAAATCAGATTGGCAGATAAGCAGACAAAAGCTGTCGAAGAATCATTGAAGGAGCTTTCGACGTTCTTGGCCGACATGGTTCCCGAAGCAGATGTGCGAAGCTGGGCCAGCGATCATGTACGCGCCTTCTTTGACGTGGATGATTGGTTCAACGTCATTAAGACCTATGATTTTGTCTTCGGTAGCCGCTTCCACGGTTGCATGATTGCTTTGCAATGTGGTGTTCCTGCCATCGTCGTCTGTCATGACACTCGGACGGAAGATATGTGTCGGTTCCTCGGGATGCCTTATGTGAACATCGTGAATTTGAGGAGGATCAGCGTTGACGAGCTTTATGCGATGGTCGATGCGGCGGCGCTTAACGCGCGTTATGCGGAACTCTATCCAATATACTGCAATTTCTTGAGATTGAATCGGCTCGTCGTGAAGGAATGAGGATCTGAGAAGAGGTTATCGCAACATTTGCGCGGCCGACGCAAATGGCTTCATTACAATGAAACTGGAAGGCGGGCGGCAACGCTGTCTGCTGTTCTCGGTCCAGTGAGAAAGCAACCAAGGGTCAGGTTCTCAGATTAGCGAGAGCTTATTTCCGACATCGCGCGTAATGATATCTGGAAGGCACGTCTGCACAACTTGAGGCAAGTCGAGGCAGAGCAACACTGGTTCATTCAGTCGGGTATGGCATAATCGGAAAAAGGTAGCTTAAGGCCGCCCTTGGAAAGTATCTCTTGTAGTGCTGGTGCCGAGTACTTCTTGTGGTTCTTGAATTGAGCCACGAAGTCCTTGTACTTCTCTGGCGCCATATGCAGAAACTGCCCGAGCCTATTCGTGGCTGGTATGTTGCTGATATCAGAGACGTCGTAGTCCCTTGAGAGTTTTTGTTTCGAGTGGGCGACCATGATGTCGAATGGCTTGTAGTGGTAGTGTATGTACGCGAAATCGGTGTTCTCAAAAACGGCTCCCTCCGTGCCAGTCACGTTGTGGAATCCATGATCGGTGGTGTTGAACGATCGGCGCGAGAAGAAGTGTTTCTTTTGCGCCCAATTCATGAAAACTCCCACCTTGCCAATCAAGTTGGGGTAGGAATGATATGCTTGGAAGATTGCATGCCTTCCGGCAAGTTCCTCCAGCTCTGTTAAAATTGATAGTCTGTCGCATCTGATGGCTTGATCTACGTCGCGCAACGCGAAAAACTCATCGCAATCGAGCGGAAGGATGAAATCGTAGTTGTCGTTTGCGAGTCCTTTAATGAAACGTCCAAGCCAAATACTCCGCGATCTGTGATCTTCTAGCGTGTTCCGGGAATAGTCGAGTTTCACCCCACGCTTGCTGTAGCGTTCCAAAACCGAAAGTGTGGCCGAGTTTGTCGATCCGTTGTCGAACACATAGAGGTGCTCGAATCCGAACAGCTCGCCGTGATAGAAAAGCCAAGGCTCAATCAAGTCGTCCTCGTTTTTTACGACCATCACGCAAGCGGCTTTGACGCTCATCGGTTTTCCTCCAGGATTTGCAGGGGCACGCGGACCAGATCTCTGTTCAATCCGCCGCTACAATCGGTCCAATTCGCCCGCGTCAGATACAAATAGAGTTTCCCGTTTGCGCTGTCGAAAAAGCGGGAAGTGCTATCGTGATCGATCAACGATGGATATTCGTAGAAGATGCCGCATCCAGTTCCGCCAGACCAGGGCTGGACCTTCAGAAGGTGCCGTGGGCTGGACCAGTGTATCAAGTCCGTCGAAGTGGAATAATAGACGCCAGTGGTGTCTGGGCTCGTGGTCCTGCGCATGAAGACGGCTACCCAGTTGTTGCCAATACTGATTACGGATCGGATTTGACCCGGCACATTACCGGGGGATATGGCATCGCATTCTGGCGTCTCGCTTGTTTCGTTGTCTTCTCCGATGAAAGGCTGGCTGAACGAACCGTTGCGATATGACAGCCAGTTTCCGAGCACGTTGTTCAACGGCGCCCGAAATAGGCAGTTGTGGGGTTTTGAATCGAGCGCTGTCCATATGAAGACGTAAGCAAAGCCGTCCTTAACAATTGCATTCGACGTGGTAAAGAATCCGTACCGCTTGCCGCGGTTTGCATCGTAGCCTCTCGGAGGAATTGCTACGGACTTCGCTTTCGGATCGCGGGGAAAGTCGAAGTGCAGGCTTTCGTCCTCAGGTACGAGCGCGAGTATCGAGCTAAACCAGCACGAGTCGGTTTTGGCTGACTTGACCTGGCATTGATGATGACGATAGCCAGAAAATTCGTGGCTTGCGAGTGCAATGACGGTTTCGTTCGACGGAACGAATGCTTGAATCCAATATCTCGTATCCAACGTTGCCGCGTCCTTTGACTCTGATCCAAAGGACGAGACGAGGCAATCCGGCCGAAGATTGGTGAAGCTGCTTCCAACGAGAAATTGGTTGTTGTAGTGCGCGGCTATCAGCGCAATGGAATTGTCGCGTCTTCTGAAAGCTCGTGCGGGGGAGTCCGGGATGAAGTTATCAGAGCATCTCTGCGTTGACCATTGAAACACGACTTCTTCAGATCCGGCCGGTCGAATCGTCGGGCCGTCGGGCGAGCCCGCGACGGCGATCGTAGCCGTCAAAAGAACCAGAATGGAGACCGTAGCTGCGAGGAGTTGGGTGCGAACAGTTGGCATGCTGATTATCGATGGCTAAGGGCCTTTGACGTTTCCACCGCGCCGATGTTGGCTTGGCGCCAGATAAATCCAATCTGCGCGCGGAGTTCCTCATTCCCAGTCTGTAAGTTTCGTAGCGGCAGCGACCGCGCTTCTGATTTCGTTGTGCTCGTGCTCGGTGATCTCAAGGGGGTATCGGTTCCAGTGCCACTCGACCCTCAGATCGCTGATACGCTTGAGCATGCCAGTATCAAGCAACCTCTTCAGGACTTTGTACTCCGCGCCTTCGATGTCCATCTTCAGGACGATGAGATCGTCTTCCGACGTATTCTCTCGCAGCCATCGGTCAAGATCGATACTCTGCGCTCGATATGGAAGTTCGTAGTTCACTGACCAATTAGGCGATGTTTTCTTGCCGATTAGAACGGTCGAAGATTGGTCAGAGGCTGTACCGAAGTAGAAATTCACTATTCCATCAGTGATCCAAGCGGCATATTCCATGACGTGCACATTTGAATCGTGCGCCCTGAAATCGCGTCGCAGCTTGTCCGCTAACGATGGAGTAGGTTCGAAGGCAAAGATAATGAAAGCCGGGTTCTCTGCCTTAAATCGTCTGACGGTATGCCCGTGATTTGCACCCAGATCGACATATACTTTTCGCGCCATTGCTACGAGCTCCGCAGATTGGATCAATTTCGTCCGACGTGGCTGCCGTTCGCGCCCAACGCGATGAGCTGATTGAGATCCGGCTCGTAGATCGGAATCTCGCGGTGCTTCAGCCGCGCGAGTCTCTGCTCATTCTGGTCGATGCTTGTGGCCTCGTGGCGGCCGAAACGGGCGCAGGGTACCAAGCCGATATGGCCAGGTCCAATCATCGATATACGCATCGTGTTACCGATCCAACGTGCCGATCACGGCGGGAGTGAGGCGATGTCGTGCGCAAGGACGGGCTCCCGCTACTGGTTCAAGCCGACCCGCTTGGCTTGATATCCCCGCTCCAAGATTGCTTGCCACCAGGGTTGCTGGTCGATGTACCAGTGCACGGTCTTGGCGATGCCGCTCTCGAAGTTCTCTTCTGCGCGCCAACCGAGGTCGCGCTCGAGCTTGGAGGCATCGATGGCGTAGCGGCGGTCGTGGCCGGGGCGGTCGGCGACGAAGGTGATCAGGTCGCGGCGCGGGTCCTGTGCGCTCGGTGCGATCTCGTCGAGGAGATCGCAGATGGTTTCGACCACATGCAGGTTGGTGCGCTCGTTGCGGCCGCCGACATTGTAGGTCTCGCCGATCACGCCGCGCTCCAGCACCAGCGTGAGCGCTTTGGCATGGTCCTCGACGTAGAGCCAGTCGCGGATGTTCTTTCCATCGCCATAGACGGGCAGGGGCTCGCCCGTCAGGCCCTTGATGATCATGTGCGGGATCAGCTTTTCCGGGAAATGGTAGGGACCGTAATTGTTCGAACAGTTGGTGACCAGCGTCGGCAAATCGTAGGTCTCGCGCCAGGCGCGCACCAGATGGTCGGAGGACGCCTTGCT
Source organism: Bradyrhizobium cenepequi (assembly GCF_020329485.1). Lineage (GTDB taxonomy): Bacteria > Pseudomonadota > Alphaproteobacteria > Rhizobiales > Xanthobacteraceae > Bradyrhizobium > Bradyrhizobium cenepequi. The sequence goes on along the minus strand of NZ_JAGKJI010000004.1, from coordinate 142,830 downwards.
CGCCGAATAGGGCGAGTTCGGCGCGTACGCCGTCGTCTCCATGAAGAAGCCGTCGTCGCCGAGCGAGCCGAACACCTCGTCGGTCGAGATGTGCAGAAAGCGGAAGCGTGCACGTTTCTCGGGCGAGAGCGTCCGCCAATGGCGCAGCGCTTCCTGCAGGATGGTGAAGGTGCCGACGATGTTGGTCTGGATGAATTCGCCGGGACCATCGATCGAGCGGTCGACATGACTCTCGGCGGCGAGGTTCATCACCGCGTCGGGCTGGTACTTCTCGAACAGGCGGCGCAGCCCGGCGCCGTCGCAAATGCATTGCTTCTCGAAGGCGTAGTTCAGGTTCTCCTTCGCGCCCGGCAGCGAGTCGATATTGGCGGCATAGGTGAGCTTGTCGATATTGACCACGCGGGCGTGGCTGTCGCGCAGGAGATGACGCACCACGGCTGAGCCAATGAAGCCGGCGCCGCCGGTGACAAAAATAGTCGAGCCCTTAAAGCGCATGATCTATCGCCTCCATGCATGGAATCAGCCCATATGCGAGCGGGCAACGGACTTCAGATATTCGCCATAGCTGCTTTTCGCGGTCTTCTCGGCCACCTTCTCGAATGCTTGAAGCGAGATGTAGCCCTGCCGCAGCGCGATCTCTTCGGGGCAGGCGATGCGCAAGCCCTGGCGCTGCTCGAGGATCTGAACGAAATGGCTGGCCTCGACGAGGGAGGAATGCGTGCCTGTGTCGAGCCAGGCAAAGCCGCGGCCGAGCACCTCGACATAGAGATCGCCGCGTTCGAGATAGGCGTTGTTGACGTCGGTGATCTCGATCTCGCCGCGCGCCGACGGCTTGATCCGGGCGGCGATCTCGACGACGTCGTTGTCATAAAAATACAGCCCGGTGACGGCTACGTTCGATTTTGGCTGTTTCGGCTTCTCTTCGATCGAGAGCGCGCGGCCGGTGTGATCGAGCTCGACCACCCCATATTGCTCGGGCGTGTTGACGACGTAACCGAACACCGTCGCGCCCTTCTTGCGGAACGAGGCGGTGGATAACATGCTGGGCAGCCCGTGACCGTAGAAAATGTTATCACCTAACACTAGGGCGACCGAGTCCTGGCCAATGAAGTCGCGCCCGACGATAAAGGCGTCTGCAAGCCCACGCGGCGTCTCCTGCGTGGCATAGGAAAAGCGCACCCCGATCTCGCTGCCGTCGCCGAGCAGCCGCTGAAACAGCGGCTTGTCTTGCGGCGTCGAAATGATCAAAATGTCCTGGATTCCGCCCAGCATCAGCGTCGACAGCGGATAATAGATCATCGGCTTGTCGAACACGGGCAGAAGCTGCTTTGATACGACTGTCGTTACCGGGTAAAGGCGCGAGCCCGTCCCGCCGGCTAGGATAATGCCCTTCATAGCCCCTCACGTTTTACTATCACAAAACATAACATATAATGTGAGGTGCACAAGGTTGTTATCAATGCAGTGATAACATTGTGAGCCAGCAATTTCGAAGTGTTGTGAAATGAATGTCATCCAGACCGAGCTTCCCGAAGTCCTTATCATCGAGCCCAAGCTGTTCGGCGATCAACGCGGCTTTTTCCTCGAAACTTATCAGTCCTTCCGTTACGCCGAGCACGGGATCGCGCGGCCCTTCGTGCAGGACAACATGTCACGCTCGAGCTTTGGCGTGTTGCGCGGGCTGCATCTGCAAAATCCCGTCACGCAGGGCAAGCTGGTCACCGCGCTGCGCGGCAAGGTGCTGGATGTCGCCGTCGACGTGCGGGTCGGCAGCCCGAATTTTGGACGCCACGTTGCCGTCGAATTGAGCGAAGAGAACAGGCGGCAATTCTGGGTCCCCCGCGGCTTCGCGCACGGCTTTGTCGTTCTCTCCGAGACCGCTGACTTTTTCTACAAATGCGACGATCTTTACAGCCCAAAGGATGAGGTCGCGATCCGCTGGGACGATCCCGCGATCGGCATCAACTGGAGCCTCGAAAAGCCGTCGTTGTCCGCCAAGGACGCCGTGGCGCCGCTGCTAGCCGATCTTCAAAACCTTCCAGTCTATGGGCAAGTCTGATGCGGATATTGTTGACGGGTACCAATGGCCAGGTGGGCGGCGCGTTGCAGCCGCTGCTGGCAAAACACGGCACGATCATCGCGCCGTTGCGTGCGGAGTTCGACCTGTCGAAGCCCGAGACACTCGCTGAAAGGCTCGACAGTTTTCGACCCGATCTCATCATCAACCCTGCCGCCTATACCGCGGTGGATCGCGCGGAAGACGAACGCGAGCTTGCGTTTCTTGTCAACGCCAAGGCGCCGGAGACGATCGCGAAATGGGCAGCACAGCACCGCGTGCCGCTGGTTCATTTCTCCACCGACTATGTCTTTGATGGCTCCGGCGACGAGCCGTGGCGCGAGGACAGCCCCACGAATCCGCTCTCGGTCTATGGCGCTAGCAAGCTGGCCGGCGACACGGCGATCCAGGCAGCCGGCGGGCTGCATCTGATTGCGCGCACGTCCTGGATCTATGCCGCAAAGGGTGCCAACTTCCTGCGCACGATCGCGCGGCTGGCCGGCGAGCGCAAAGAGCTGCGCATCGTCGCCGATCAGATCGGCGCGCCGACGACGGCGAGTGCGATTGCCGACGCGATCGTCGGCATCATGTTGCCAAATGTGTTGGATTTGAACGCGCTGTTCGTGCGCAGCGGCGGCGTGGTCAACCTCGTCTGTGCCGGTGAGACCAGCTGGCACGGCTTTGCAAGTGCTATCGTCGCTGGCCTAAGGTCGCGCCGTGTGGAACTCGCCGCGGAGACCATCGTCCCGATCGCGACTGCCGATTTTCCAACCAAGGCCAAGCGGCCCGGCAATTCGCGGCTCGATCTGTCGCGCCTGAAAAATCAGTTCGGAGTGACAACGCCGGCCTGGCAGGATGCATTGACGGTGGAACTCGACAATTTCGTCGCGCTGCAAAAGATGCCGGCAAACTCGTGAATGATCGCTCCAGCCCCAGCGCGGCTCGGCATGCTATCGATGTGCCGAGCGCCCGGAGCGCATGGCCGCGATAGATGGCCGCTGCGTTAAAATCCCAGCGGCAAGTCGCGGGCGGCCGGGACGTGGTTATACCGGGGGATGCGTGGTCCCGGCGGCCAAGCCAGGCCGCTGTAGGGCACTCCGTCGCGCGACAGCTGCGGGTTGTAGGTCGGGTCTTCATTGAGCAACTCGCCCCAGCGCGCGCGAAGCAGACTGAGCTCACGTTCGAACCGATCTCGGCGGTCCGCCCGATCGTCCTTGCCCCGGCTGGCGGATTCGGCGTGCACCAGTTTCGCATGTGGCGTGAAGACGATGCGCTTGCCGGTCTGACGCAGGCGCAGACAATAGTCGACATCGTTGAAGGCCACCGCAAAGCGAGCGTCGTCCATTCCTCCGATAGCAAGATAATCGCTCCGGCGGGTCACGAGGCAGGCCGCGGTTAGCGCACTGCATTCATGCGCGACGAGTAGCTGATCAGAAAAACCGGGATCATCGCTGAATCTATCGGTATAGGCGTGGGTCGCTGCGAAGTTCATTCCCAACACGACGCCGCCATGCTGCACGACACCGCCTGGCCACGTTAAGAGTGCACCGACAGCGCCGACGTCCGGCTCGGCCAGCCGCGTCAGCATTTCTTCAAGCCAACCGTCGGAGCTTGCCTCGATATCGTTGTTGAGTAGGCATAGGACGCCGCTATCGAGCATCGCAGCCGCTTGATTGTTGAGCCTTGCGAAGTTGAACGGCCCTTCGATCCGCAAAGTTCGGATACCGCGCCCGGGCAGATCTGCGAGATAGCCCACCGTCGCCGGATCGGCGCTATCGTTGTCGACGACGAGGATATCGGCATGGCAACGTGCGACCGCAGGCGCAATGCTCTCGAGGCAGGTGCGCAAGAGCGAGAGGCGGTCGCGGGTCGGAATGATTACCGTCACCCGCTCGCGCGGAATCGGCCGCTTAATTCGGACTGCGGGGAAGAGATTGCCTTGCTGCTGGGTCACCTCCGCCCCGATGCCGCGCGCGAGCAAATGCATGTGGCTCGCGGTGGAAAGCCGAGAGCCGGCGTTCGCCCGGTTGAATTTCGGCAGCGTCGCCAAGGCTCCCGGCAAGTGCAGAATGTCTGCCTGTCGTGGACCGGTACGATCGAGCAGGCAGTTGAAGAGGCGGTAGAGATCCTTTGGACGCGCCTCAAGCCCCGCTAGCAATGCTTTTCGTCGAACTGCGAACAGGTGTGCACAGTACCCTTGCTCGAGCATTCTCTCGTAGTCGAACGCCGGAAGCGCGAGCGGCCAGAGCCGGCCATCGTCGGCGAGGAAGTCAAGATCGCCGTACACGGCCGTGGCATCCGGATAGGCGTCGAATGCGGCTGCGATGCGAGCCAGCGCGTTTTGTTCGAGCGACGTGCCTGCCATGGTGACGACGACGTGTTGCGCATCGGGCGCGGCATCTTCGAGAAACTCCAGGAGCGCATCGCTATCGACGGAAAGCGGCTGACCGTCGATCACGCCTGCGGTCCAGTTTTCGTGGCTCTGCGTCTCCAGGGTGGAGAGCGTTTGCTGAGCTCCGGCGCTGCCGGCGACAACGACGGCCAGTTCAAGCCGGCTTGCCTGCGGTCCTGGCAACGGGAAGCGATCGCGCCAATTCGCATAGTCGGCGAGGGGCAGCGAAGCCGGAATGAGCTGGTCGTACAATGTGCCGCGCAGGCGCTCGGCGCCATGATCCCCGATCGCGTCAATCATTCCGGCAAGGCCATCGGGAAACGCGACGAAGACTGCCGTTGCCGGAACCTGCTCGCCGTCGTCCTTGCGCAGTCCGATTCGATGGACACGTCCGTCGGCGAAGCGCTGCGGGACGTGGAAATCGAAAGCACGGGCGTTGCGCGATCCTTGTCCGTTGACATCATCGCCAATGTGCGTCCAGTCCGTTGCGCGGACCTGCGCAACAGTTTCTCCGTCGACGATTGCTTCGAGCGTGACCGCGATTTCGCTATCGATCCAGCCCTCGAAATGCAGGCCACCCAGCCAGCGCAATTCGCAGGTCGGTCGCAGGTCAACAAGTGCGCTTTCATTGTCCAGATCGATGGGATGGTCGATGGGAGTTCCGAGGTTGGCCAGGCGTGCCTCAAGGACGCTCGCGGCTCGCAGCAGATCCGGCTCAAGTGCTACTGCGAATCCGTAAGCACCATCCACGCCTTGCCGAAGGAGCTCTGGGACGAGGGCATCAGCGTAGGCCGTTCTCAAGACCAGACCATCAAGGACGATATCGACCGTGAAGCGGCGTTCCGGAACCTCAGGATCGAACACAAAGCCCGACACCGTGCCGTCGTGAGCGAGCGCAAGCCGGCTGATCAGTTTCGGCTTCGCCGCCGGTGCGGTGCGGGTGACGCGTGCGATACTCATGATCGTCCGACCCAGTCAACGACGGCATCGACAAGTCCCGCTTCGTCCACATTGGCAGGAATGGCAAGGTCACCTTTGCGGGGCCCAGGCGATCCGCCCGACCAGTCGCGATATGCGACGGGTCTTGAGGCTCGCTTTGCGATCTCAATCAGCGGATCGCCGAATATTGGTTCTTCGAAATCGGTGAGCAGCCAGCCTGGATTGTGCGGCGCCAGCACAGCGCCGAGTTCGTCGGCTGCTACCGAGCCCGTTATGAAGACATTTGGATAGGACATCAGGCGATCGTCGTCACACGTCGTGCCGGCGATGACGATCGATCGGGATGGCGTTCGTCGGCGTAGGCAATCCGCCAGGCGCCGCATCACACGCAAGGATGCGGGCGAGGGCGCAGATGGAACGATGATGAGCGATCTCCGTGGGCCGGAAGGCGGGGGCAGGTCGGGAGAGCGAGTTGGCCATTCCTGGAGGACGATGTTGCGTTTGGACCACCGGGCTTCGGCAAAAGCCTTGGCCGCTTTGGTCGGAACAAACAGCGGAGTTGGGTCGGGAAGCGAGGCAGCCGCCTCGCCAAGGCTTCCTTTCACCAGCCAAAAATTGAGCGGAAGATTGAGTTCCTGCATCAGATCGATCAGCCGCCGCAACGGATTTGGCTCGAGGATTTCGACACGTTTTGCACGCAGCCGCGCAAGGATTTCGGCGGCATCCGTGATGGCCGCTTCCGTGCAGAGCCTCAAATGGATCGCCTGCGGACTCGTGCCGTCGGCGGCCTTGAGATGAAGGACATCGCGTTCTCGCAAGAGCAGAATCGCGCGCTCGCCACGTTGCCGGAGGTGGCGCGCTCGCTCCTCGGCTACGGCTGCGCTGTTTCGTTGATTGCCGACGATCAGCACGGATGGTTCTGACGACCAGGGCAGCGCGCGCTCGAGCGCCGCACGTGCCGGTCGCAACGGATTGGCGGCGTCAAACGCGCGGCATTCCTTCCGGTAGCTCGGGAATCGCTGGTCCAGAACGCCTAGATTGCGAAGCACCAGGCTTCGCTTCTCGTGCAGGAAGGATTTCGAGCCGTGATGCCCGACATAGACCGACGGTGCGCAAACATTGCGAAAGCCTTTGGCGCGTGCGCGAAGGCACAGATCGACATCCTCGAGATAGCCGCGCTCAAACGTTTCCGACAGCCCGGCGACGGCATCGAGACAGGCGCGCGTGACATAAAGACAGAAGCCGATGCCGCTTGGGACGTCGATTGCACCGCCGGCGTTGGCAACGCCCGCGATGCGATCGATCTCGAGTATTTGCTCATAGCCTGGCATCGGATTGGCGTCATTCGGCATCGGGAACGAGAAGATGTCGCCGTTGTTGGACAGTGGCGTGACCGTCCCGATGTTCGGTGCCGAACACGCCACCGCCGCCAAGCGATCAACAAAGCCGGGGGCCACTATGGTGTCGGAGTTGAGCAGCACGAGGTCGCCCGTCGGCACCTCCTTCAGCGCACGATTGATCGCTCCAACGAAGCCAAGGTTTACCGCGTTCACTACAAGGTCGATCATGTTGGCGGCGGCAAGCTCCTGCAGATAGCGCCGCAGTTCCAATTCCGGGCTGGCATCATCGACGGCCAGAATGCGGAACGGGTCCTTTCCAGGCCCACCCGAAGCTCTTGCCTTGAGAAGGCTTTCGAAGCAGTCGATTGTCACCTGTACGTCACGATAGACGGGAACGATGACGGTCGGGGCGGCGGTGCGAGACCTTGGCCGAGCAGAGGGATGCACGCGCGCCCGGATTCGCGCCGGCGGAGACAGGTTGGGCGCAAGCCGTCGAATGTGGAAGATGTCTGCGTCGCATTTCAATGTCAGCGTCTGAGGTGTCGTGGATGGTGGCCGCCTAACGAGAAAGGCGGTTGCCTGAACGTCCGTGCTGGCCAAGGGGTGAAATGAATTGGGCTCGAGCAGACTCGTTAAGGTGCCGCCTTCGGTCGCAAGGCTCGCTTCGACGGTGGTCGCCTTGGTCCAAGCGACCCAGCCTGTCACGTGATTGTCAAACGTCGAGCAGGCGGCCCAGTGTCGATCCCCAGCACGTCGCAGCTCTGCGATGGCTGCTCGCAGGATCGCCGGATTGCCGTCACGGCTTATCAGATTGGCGGCCGCGGCGCGCCGCCGATCGTCTGAGGCCCAGGCGAGCATTCGACGATTGGCACCGACATCGGAAGGGTCGACAAGAAGCGCTTCAGTGAGGTCGGCGAGCGCCGTCTCTCCGCGTCCAAGCTTCCAGTTCGCCTCCGCGCGAAGAACAAAGCAATGGGCAGCCGGCGGTGGTTCAACGCGACAGCGTCGATCCGCATATTTGAACGCCGCGGCAAAGTCCTGAGCGGTGAGCGCCTGCGCCGCCAAGCGCTCCAGCGCGATATGTGAGCGAGATCCGACCAGTGCTGGGGCGTCAGTGACGGTGCCGAGAACCATTTGACGGGGCCCTGACCAATTGTGATCGCCTCCCGGCGCTCCGAAGTCTCTCAGTGTCCGGATCGCCTCAGGTGACCGAACTCTCTTGGCGCGGCCGGCTGCGGAATACCCGAACGCGGCCCGAACCAGCAGGCTTTCGCGGCTTTACGGGCGCCACGACTTGTTCTGCGGCTGCGATCCGTTCGATGCCGATGCGAATGCCGACCAGAGGCTCGCGATTGGTCGGGCCCGATAGCACCACACGTCTGCCGACCGCGCGCAAGGTCGGTGCGTTCAGAAACCCCGCTTCCGCGACGAATTCCAATTCATCCGTGCCGCTCATTTCCAGGACCACGCCTGTAATTGGTAGAGCCCGCCCACGTGTACCAGCGTAGGCGCCAAGCGGCACCATTCGGCCGCTCCCCGCCTGACCGTTGGCAAACTGGACCGCATAGCGGATATCAAGACCGGCCGGTTTCTCCGGCCATTCCAGGGCTACGCCTTCCACGCGCGACGGTGCCGTTGGCCCCGCGATCCATGCGTTGGGCCCGACAATGACGTCGCCGCGACCTGCCACGTGGCCAAGCACCTTCAAGCCCTCCGTCGCGGCATTCGCGTGCAAGCCCAGGCTTTCGCTTTGCGCGGCGACGAGGTGGGTTCGGCCGGACTGGATCGGTTCGATGCGAACCACGGCGGCTCGTGATCCTCCAAGTCGCATGGGCTGGACTTGGACCTGCAAAGTGCAGGGCATGTTGACGCGCACCACCAGGCCGGAATTCGGTTCCCAAAGAGTTGGTTCGGTGGCGTCGGGGTGCAGGATGATCTCCATCCGCCTTTCGTGCCCCTCCGCCGGGGTGACCGTTACGTAAGGTGGAGCGAGGGAGTCTTCGGCACTCCTGTAGTTCACGAAGAACAGTCCGCGGTCGAGATTCACCACTTTCTGCTGCTCAGCATCGCTCATCAACACCCCCCGAAACAGATCGTAACAAATTGTAATCCACTTCAGTTCGCCAACATATCATATCTAGTCGCCCAAAAGTTAGACATGATTGTTATCGCAAACTGAGCAAACCCGAAGCAAGACGGCGTCATGCAACCATAGATCGTGGCGCGCGTCTTTTCGCCTTCGAATTTTCGGCCTTGCGTCCAGACCTGTTCCTGCAAGCCGAGACGCCGCGGAGAGAACCATCCAACGCGCTCAAGACAGGAGCGGTGTGCTTGTCAATCTCAACCTTCCGATGCGCGAAGCTGGTCACGGCAAGACGCCTGCTCCGTCAGCAAAGGCAAGTCAGGGGAGCGCTCTCAAACGTGAGGACGAGCGCCAATGCGTGGATCCTGAGGGCGAGAGAGAGCGGCGGATGTACTCGGTCTCTGCACTCAATAGCGCAGCCATCCGGCGTAGCCTGTCGTTTTCATCTCTCAGCAGTGCGATGGAGTCGGCGATGTTCTCAACGCTGCTCAGATCGAGATGCCGGATTTGCGATTGGCAGTCGGAAGGAGGTCGTTTGAATTTCATAGCGTTGCCCACACGCCTGCCCCTTGTATTCCCGAGACTACACTGAGTTTTCAACATTTGTATGCCCAAGGCAAAACCAAAAGTTGCACGTAGTTGCGACTAATCGACGAATTTTGGGGCAGGATGATGTCAGGACGGAGTGAATGCTCTTCGGTTGGTACAGAATTTCGGTTGGTACAGAATTGCGGCATTCTAATCACAGGGAACTTTGTCAGCGCATAAGTGCGAGTGTCGCACGATCGTTCGACGACTAGCGATTGATGCCTTCGCTGCAGAAAATTCTTGCTATAAACACGACGCGCAAGCTTCAGTTCGCTCTCGATCGGCCGCGCAACTTCGCGCAACTTGAAGCAGACAGGCGACACTATCGTCGATGAAGATTCTATTCGTTCACAATAACTTCCCGGCACAGTACCGCAATCTGGCGGCTGTATTGGCAAACGAACCCGGCTTCGAACTCGTTGCCGTTGGCGCATCGAGCGCGCAGTCGATGCCTTTGGTTAAGTTGATTAAATATATGCTTCCCGAAGCCGATGTTTCCGGAACTCATCCTTTTGCCAGGCGATTCGATCTCGAGTGCCGCCGCGCTGAGCAAGTGCTTTACAGCCTTTCAACTTTGGCGGCATCGGGCTTTGAACCGGATTTGATTCTGGCCCATCCGGGATGGGGCGAGACATTGCCACTGCGCACGATGTTCCCCAAAGCGAGGTTGTTCGTTTATTGCGAGTTCTTTTACGGTGCCGAGGGGCGCGACATCGGATTCGATCCGGAATTTCCGATGTCCGGGCTAGATGGCCATATCGGGCTGCAGTTGAAGAATGCGACGACATTGCTTGCGCTGGCCGATTGCGACTTCGGAATCTCGCCTACCAACTGGCAGCAGTCGACCTTTCCTTCGCATTATCAAAGCAAGATCGAAGTGATCCATGAAGGAATTGATACATCGCGCGTGCGGCCGAATCCGCAGGCTCGCCTGATGCTGCCGAATGGCAGGGAAGTCGGTTCGTCGGAGGAGATTGTGACGTTTGTTGTACGCAATCTTGAACCGCTCAGGGGCTACCACATCTTCGTGCGTGCGCTGCCCGAAATCCTCAGGCGGCGGCCCAACGCGCAGATAGTCCTCATCGGCAGGGATGGATTGTCGTATGGACTTCCTCCGCCGCCCGGAAAAACCTGGAAGTCGATTTTCCTGGAAGAGGTGCGTGACCAGTTGGATCTATCGCGCGTTCATTTCATGGGGGGCGTGCCATATCAGACCTTCATTTCAGCGCTCCAGGTATCATCGGCGCATGTCTACTTGACTTATCCCTTCGTGCTGTCCTGGTCGGCGCTGGAAGCGATGAGCGCTGGCTGCTTGGTGATAGGGTCTGATACGCCGCCGGTGCGCGAGGTCATCAGTTCTGGCGAGAACGGCCTGCTGGTTCCATTTTTTGCGGTCGATGAGCTTGCCGAACGCGTGATTGAAGCGTTACAGGAACCCGCGAAGTTCTCGTCAATGAGGCAGGCTGCCCGCCGCTTCGTTATCGATCACTATGACGCAGAGCAGGTCTGCATACCACGAATGCGTCGCCTTCTCGATCTGCAGACGCCCTCGGTGTCGTCTCCGCGGAACGTTTGGCCGGGGCGTTCGCCGTCCGAGTTGTCGAAAGGCATCAAGCGTGCTTCCCGGAAATCGTCCGTAGCCGGATTTGGAATGCCAGACGAAGAGGGCGCGGGTCTCTCGTAGGCCGAGCGGCGTGTGGCCGGGCCATCGAGCGAATGCATCAACCGGAGGCCGGGTGTGTGCGGCACTATCGATCGATCTCCCCAAATACGATGTCGAACGCGCCAGTGACTGCGGAGACGTTGGCCAGCAAGTGCAGCGGCTGAGAATTCCATCTATCTCAGGTTGTATTCGTGAGGCTGCGCGTTAAGCAACGCTATGTGCGGCCCTTCTTGGTTGCGCGACGTTTCGCATACGTCCTTCCTACTTCAAGATCATGACGGGCCCTCCGTCTCGTCTCCTCGGCATAGCGGCCCTCCCGGGGTGCGGGAACCTTCTTCCCCGCCCGCCGCTCGCGTGACAGCTTGATGGCGAATGCCTGCCACTGCTTCTTGCACTTGGCCGTGCTGAACTCTGTCTTCGACCAACAACGGATCACGCCTTCAATCGGAGCGAGGCGCCAGTGTTCCTGTCTTGGCTGCAGGACAAGCCATGACGCGCCGACCGAGGTCGCATGATCCGGCGACGGCTAGGACTTGATGCGGTGAACATCGTCTTCAGTTCCCCTTAAGCTTCGTCGAGACATTCGCTCGGTCCGCAAGTTCCAGCTTAAACGGACCTGCCGCTGGCGATGTCGGCTGCTCGCCTCTGACCGTCCAAAACCATCTTCAGGAACGCTCGAATGCGCGTCGGGGTTAAGGGGCGAGACAACATAGCAGAGCATCGACGGATGCAGCGGCACAGGCTTGAACACGGTGACAGCTTCTTTCTTTATCGTCCGGCACTCGGCGAGGAAGACCAGCGTGCCTACGGGCTGACGCTTCCAGCGCAGGCAGGCGACGCCGCACATGCTGACATCTTTCGCGAGTTGCACATCGCGAGGTCGCGACAGCGCGTCAAGTCGCTGTTCGAAGCCAGGCACCACGAGTGTCACTTTTGCCTCGCGGCAACGTGATTATATGAGAATAGTCATATAATTGAAGAGAGCAGCGTCACTCATATTTCCATGTAAAGCAGAGCAATGATGTGCCGCTCGAGCAGATTTAGATCGCGATCGGTCTGCTCGCCAAATAGACAGCGTGGAGAGCAAAATTGGTGCTGGACCAGCGATCTGGTGGCACGCGATTTGCGAGCTTCGCGATCAGAATACTGGAGTTGGGTATCGGATATGATCACAGCACGGATTGGCCACGGACTGAGTACGGATTGCAGGCAGTCAGCGCTTCTTATTCTTGCTGTCGTGTTGTCGTTTTTTGCAGTTGGGCCAGCCCGCGCCCACGATTCCGGGCATCCCGAGTTGAACCGTTGGTATGAGAGCTTGCACAGCGGGAAGGGCCCCTGCTGTGACGGCACAGATGCAAAGCGCGTCGATGACGCCGATTGGGAAAGCAAGGATGGCCACTATCGGGTGCGCATCGATGGCGAATGGGTCGACGTTCCCAGGGAAGCTGTCGTCGATGGACCGAACCTCGCGGGTCGCGCGATGGTGTGGCCCTACTATCAAGATGGCCACCCGAAAGCGCGATGCTTCATACCGGGAAGCATGAGCTGATGGATGATCGAAGTCAGACCGACTCACGAGCTCGCATGAGCCTGCGTCGCAGGGCCCTACTTTGACGATTGTGCGCGCCGAAGCGCCAACTGCGCCGCTGAAGTAAAGACGCGTGACCGCATGAGAACGGTGGCGACGAGCCCGGTGATCCCTGACGCAGCCAAGATCATGGCAACGACCACGAACTGGTAGATGGCCGCGTAGACCGGACTGGCACCGGAGACCATCATGCCCGCCATGACTCCCGGGATCCACACCAGTCCGAGAGACTTCAGCATATCGAGCCGCGGCAGAAGGCTCGCATAGACGGCGCTCTGGAGATAAGGCGCAACCGTAACGGCAGGCTCCGCGCCCAGCGCAAGGCCTGCCTCGATCTGGCCGACATGGGCGACGATCTCGGCCCGGAAGCGTTCGGCGGCTTGCGCGCACGCATTCATCGCATTGGCGATGATCATGCTGCCCACAGGCACGAGGATCGCAATGTCGGCCTGAAGGCTCCGGGTCGCGAGCATCGCCGCGATCACGGTTCCGGCGCCGGCAGCGATCGCCCAGAAGCACAGCAGCAGCGCGCCTTCCATTTGCTGGAGCCGGCGGGCTGCCGTGAATGCCGCAGCGATCATCATCATCAACAGGATGAGAGCGCCGATCAGCAGGCTGCCATGCAGCAACACCGCCAGCAGCATTCCAACGAGGATCATTTGCACGAGGCCCCGTGCCATCGACACCGCAGTCTCGCGCTCCACGCGGACGGCGTGCCACCGGCAAAGCGCCACCACGACGGCGCATAGCGCGATGGCACCGACGGCTTGGGCGAGGCCCATCAGCACGTCGCTGCCTATGCTGCTCTTGAGCTCAGTCAGCACGCAGCACCTCCCTGGTTGGGCCGATTGCGACAAGCCGGCCTGCTTCCATGATCATGGTCCTATCGGCGAGGCGGATCGCCTGCTCGCGGTTGTGCGTAACGATCACGCAGGCTATTCGCCGCTCTTGGACGATGCCGAATACGAGCTCTTCGACCCCCCGCACGGAGGCCTCATCGAGTGCGGAGGTCGGCTCATCGAGCAACAGAACCTCAGGGGCATTCGCCAGTGTTCGAGCCAGCGCCACGCGCTGGGCCTCGCCGCCGGAAAGGTTGCCGACGTCTCGGTCGGCAAATCCGGGTAAGCCGACCCGCTCGAGCAGCGTTGCGATCTGCGTCGGCGCCATGGCTTCCCCGCGCTGGCGCGGTCCGAAAGTAATGTTCGCGGAGATTGTGCCGGGAAACAGAAAGGCCGTCTGCATGACCATGCCGACGCGCCGCCGCAACTCCTGCGGGGCGATCGACCGATAGTCGGTGGACTCCAGCAGAACCGTGCCGGCCGTGGGCTCGTCCAGTCGATTGAGCAGCCGCAGGAACGACGACTTCCCGGCTCCGCTCGGGCCGACTACGGCGAGAACCTCACCCGCCGAGACCTGCACACTGACGTCATTGACGAGCAGCCGCTGTCCGACGCTCCGGGACAGATGCCTGGTTTCCAGCATCGTGCTCGTCGGTTGAGGACGTTTCTCGCCTTGGCCCGATGCGTGCGCTAACGTTGCCGCATCGCCGGGATCGTTCGATAGGGCAGGGTTCGTCACAGGGCCTCTTTCGACACAACTCTGGATGCCGCGCGTACTCCCGGTCACCGGCCTCCTTGTATGGAGACCTAGTCAGCGGGGCAAGAAACGCAACCAGGTCATCGATCTCGGACTTTGTCGTGGCCAGCCCTGGAAATTTCTGATCCGCACGCATTTGCCCGAACGAACACGTGGTCCGGACGATCGTCCTACTGCTTCAAACGAGCAGATGCGTCCGCGATATGCTGCGCGCTCGCGCGTAGTGCGGCCTCTTCCTTCTCGTTCATCTGCGGCATGAGAACGCGCTCAACGCCGGCTGCCCCGATGACCGATGGCAGGGAAAGGCTGCTGCCCCCAAATGCTTTTTGGGGGCTCGACACCGGAAGAACAGCCTTCTCGTCTCGGAGAACCGCCTCGACGATTCGGGCGGATACGATTCCGATCCCGTACTGACTGGCGCCGATCCCCTCGATGATCGTGATGTTGGCCTGCCGGACGTCCCGTTCAATCTGCTCCTTCGTTTCCGCCGGTCGATCGAGAAGTGTCTCGACCGGATTGCCGGCAATGCGGGCGGAGGACCAGAGAAAGACGCTCGTGGTCCCGTGTTCGCCGAGCACCAGAGCATCTACGGCAGTTGGAGCAACGCCGAAGTGACGGGCGAGATGAGTCTGGAAGCGCAGGCTGTCAAGAAATGTACCGGTTCCGAACACGCGCTCATGCCCGGCAACCGCGCGGGCAACATCGGTGAGCGGATCCGGTGGATCGGTCACGACAATGATCACGGCGTTCGGTGCAGCAGCGACCATGGCAGGGACAAGTTCCCGGTAGATCTTGGCATTGGCGGTGAGGAGCTTCAGCCTGCCTTCCTTGTCGCTTCGGTCCGTTGCGCCTCCGGTCTTTTCGTTGATGCCGGCCGTCAAGAGAATGGCTGAGCAACCCGTCAAATCCGCGATGTTCCCGCTGCGAATGGCGGTGACGTCGCCCATCGCCGCGCCATAGGTCATATCCGTCGCGATTCCGATGCTTTTTGCTGGTGTCCTGTTGACGAGGATGACTTCGTCCGCGCTGCGCCGAAGACCCAGCGCCATAGCGCAAGCGGCGCCAACCGCGCCAGCCCCGACAATTCCGATTTTCCGCATGGTCCATGGCTCCCGCGCAGGTATCGAACTCACGTCCTCCCATGCGAATATAACAGTGGGGTGCTGAGCGATAAAGCTAGCGCACCAGTGCGTCATCGCAAGACCGTGCTTATTTGAAAGCACCCGCGGTGAGGCAGACGACATCCCGTCTCGCGTAGGGAGTCACCAGCTAGGGCGATTGCACGCCGACACGCTCGAACTGCCGCTCTTCGTCGTTGGTGGCGAGCAGGGCAGCGAGCCCGGCGCATTGAGTGCGGATATCGGGAATGGCAATGATCTCCCAGAACGCGGCGCGGGTGAGCGGACCCACGGCGAACAAGCGCCGTGACGGAACGCCGTCGCGATTAACGATCGCGCAATCCGCGCTGGTCTCGATGCCGATGCAAAGCGGATCGACGCACGCCAGACCCTGCTCGAATAGGCTGCGCACGGCTGGATTGGTGGTGGCGCTCTGATCCTTGACGATGCCCGTGCAATCGACGACGGCACCGATCTGCCGGTTGAGGATGTCACGCTGCCCGCGTCGCAAGGCCACGCCCGATATCCGGGCGCTTTTCGATCAGCGTGACGTGAAAATCGCAAGCTGGATGGTGCAAAAGCTGATAGGCCAGCAGAACGCCGCTGGCGCCACCGCCAATGATGATCGCGTGTCGCGATGCGGATCGGCTCATGCCAACTGCCCGTCACATCTGGATACGTGTAGCACGGGAAATGCCGGGCTACAGAAGAAGACAATGTGATTTCTCCAACTCCGTCAGGCGTAGTGGTTTACTTCCAGGAACCGACGACAACGCAGTTCGTTCCGTCGCCGAAACCGACCGGTTATGCGAACGGCGTGCTTCGCGAAAAGCTGTTTGGCGTCGGTCCTAACCTGCCCTTATCGCATGCCGGCTCGCAGTTTCGACCCAAGACGGCGTGCATAGCCTGGAACTATATCCGATTCTCGACGACCAACTCGGCGGCCCCTGCGGCTGTGAATCGCTCCGACAGATCGTCGGCAATCCGCTCGAATAGCTGGTCGCCTTGACCAGGATCAAAATCCGTCCTGAATCGCTTTTTCACGCCGAACTGCGTGAGATCGTAATGGATCGCGGCTTGGACGCCATGACGAGCCAGGCAACTCTGGACGCATTTGAGCGCGCAGCCGTCGATGGTGACTATTGGCCGACCCGAGGTCGCAACCCGCACTAGCGAGGGAACGTCGCCTCCGACGCCCGCGATGCAGGACATTTCCGCCTTCCCGGATCGATCCAGTCGAATCGCGAGATGGTTCGCCAGTTGAGCGGCGCTTGAACAGCCGGAGCAGGAATACACAAGGGGAAGATCGGTTCGTCGCGCCATTTCCTGTTCCTTTAGCACACTGCAATCGAGCCGGAAAACTCGTGCCCGACGTTGCTCCGGCGCAAACTCGCGGACTGAATGCCTATCGCTAAAGTGGTGCAAACTGTACCCAGCGATGCCCGCAGCCGGTCTTCGCTACTCCTTGATTTGGAGCTCAGGCCTGACCGCGTGGAAATGCCAGGCCTGCGGCCAGCGCATCGGCGAAGGCATGGTGCAGGTCGCGATGGATGGCTTCATCCTCGCGCATGGCGAGGATTATGTCAGTGACATCCGAATCTGGCGGCAGATTCCAGTACGTGATGGCCGATGCGGGTGCGGCATCGCTGCCTCGATCATCCGATCCGAGGCGAATCAGGTATTCCGAGTATCCCCGGACTGCCTGCTCGGCAAAATATCCGGCCAACCGATGCGCTGTCCGGGCGGATATCAAGTAGAGGATGAAAAATGCGTTGTAGAACGCCGCCTGCGCGATGGCGATCAAGATGCGTTCTGAGACGCGAGGCTGAGCTAGCGCAATAAACGACATCAGATGAACGCGCTGGTTCTCGGCCTCGTCCATGAAGGTCCGGATCCAACCGCGATCGTCGAGCATCCGGCGCAGGCATTTGAGATGCAGTAATGTTGCAGCGACCATCGGCGGGACTGCGGCCACGGTCTCAAGCACAACGACACGGTGGCCGTATCGGCCGCCAAAGAGAGCTCCGGCCATCGATGTCCCTGCGCGCACGATGCCCAGCGCAATTCGGTCAGCCAAAGTGGCCGGTACATGATGTCGAAACAGATCCGTCTTGTTGACGAGCAGCATTTTCGATCCCGTGTTGGGGCAACCCTCGGCATCCATGACCGGTCTCTGGTTAGCGGGCAGGGGCTTTCCCATTGTGTGACAAGCCTTGGTATCGTGCCGAATTATTGGGAATAATCGATCTTTTGCCGGCTGCATGTTTGCGTTGGCGCAAATTGCAGGGCGTTGCCGCACACTAGTATGTGACAGCGGAGGTACCCGCCAGATGTGCAGCATGAATTCGGCGGCATGGATTACTATCCAGACCTCGATCTCTTTGCCCGGACCGAACTGTTCCAGGGAACTCCTGCGGACGCTCTCCGAGATCTTCAAGCGTCAGCGGCACGAAAGCGTCTTGCTGCCGGCGACATCCTGTTTCAACAGGGTGACGGCACCACGTCCGTCTTTGTAGTGATCGCAGGCCGGTTGCGGGCGTCTCAGATGGCCCAGGACGGTCAGCAGATTATCATCCGTTATATTGGTCCGGGAGAGGTCGCGGGTTACGCCGCACTTATGGGTGGCGATACCCATCCCGGCACTGTGACCGCGGTGGACGATAGTCATCTGATCGGCTGGACGAGCGCCATTGTCAGACAGATCATGGAGCGTTATCCCATCGTTGCCATTAACGCCGCCGCACTGTTGGGCCGGCGGTACCACGAGATGCAGATCCGTCTGCGTGAACTCTCAACCGAACGGGTCGAGCGTCGGATCGGCCATATGCTTCTTCGCTTGGCGCATCAGTCGGGGCGCCGCACGGCGCGTGGCATCGAGATCGCGTTTCCGCTGTCGCGCCGTGACCTTGCCGAAATGGTCGGGACCACTCTGCACACGGTCAGCAGAACCCTCAGCGCCTGGGAGGAGCGGGGCATCGTCACCTGCGGGCGGTGCCGTGTGGTCCTGTGCAAGCCGCATGCTCTTGTGGCCATCGCAGATGAGGAAGACTAGTTCGAGCCTCGTGACTCGAATCTAACGATCGCATTTCATTGTGGTGGGCGGCTGCCTACTCCGTTGCGATTTGCCGCAGTGCTAGAGCGCCGGCGAAAGCGCAATCAACAATTTCGGAAAACAGGAGTTCCATCTCCTTGAACGCGGTCCGGTCGGGTTCGCTCTCCGCGAGCTCGTCAAGCTCCGAAAGAAGCGAGAGAAAGGCAGCGATGCTATTTCTGCACTCGCGCGCCTGGACAAGCTGACGCCGGGAAAAGCGGCGCCTTTCAAGCGTCGCAAATCGATCGAGGGCTCCAGCCAGAGAATCCTGGCACTTGCAGTCCAGGTTAACCTGCGTGAGAACGTGCCGCAGCCGGTTGACAACGTCAATGGTCCCGTCCCGCGGTAGGCGCCGTGCTGCAATCGCCATGTGAAGCCCCAAGCTTGCTAGAGCATGTGCGGTTCGATCGGTTCGCGGAATCCGTGTTGCCGGCTGGACCGGGCATCGGGTGCAACCGAGACAAAGCCGGCCACGCCGTGGAGAAACCCGTTGGAAAATGGCGCGTTCGGATACAGTTGCGCGAGACGTCGCGTTCCACTCTCCGCATCCTCCCGGCCGTCAAGGGCCGCACGGAAAACGCTGATGACCGCGACCATGTCGCAATCCTGCGGCGACAGGCGAAATGACCCGACGCCGGCCTCGCTCAAGGCATTGGCGTCGCCCAACAGGTTGGTGCAGGTGGAGGACAGGGTCTGAACGCCGTTGACCGTCAGGAAGTCTGCGCCATCAAGTGTCCTCAGCATCAATCCATCCGGGTCCCGCTCGCAGACGAACTGGCAATTGTCTTTCGTCAACTTGTGAAGGCGGGCGTGATAGCAGCGGGCAGAGATTGCCAGAGGCACCCGGCCGAAGGCGAAGATGTCGATCAGGACGTTCGGAACCGCGGCCGCAATTGCGGCGACCGACGACATTGGTAGCTCCGGCGGGAGACAGATTCGCGTCGCGCCACGCTGGGCGTGGAACGCGGCGCTTGCTTCGTTGTAGATGTTGATGAACGGGCCGATCGCATGCGGTCGGCCGATAAGCGGCTTGAGACAGGTCAGATCGTTCACCTCGACCAGGAGCTCTTCCGTATTGACGAGATCGGCCATCTGACGCCGCTCGCGCGGCAGCGACGTCAGGATCAACGAGCCGGGCAGGACCTGCTTGCCGGCGGCGCGGAGCCGCTCAACGACCGCAGGCAGATGTGGAGCGATGAAGGGTGATCGCTTCGAGCAAACGATCTCTCCAATCGCGACGGTGTCGACCGGCGCCTCGTCCGCAATGCGAAAGTAGAAGTCGCGCCAGCGTTCCGGCGCCCAATTATAAAGAACTGGGCCGAGGCTGAGCTGCATGAAACAAGTCCTCCGGTCGGTCTTCTTTGATCATTCAACAAAACGCCTGGGACATTCACCTCCAGGTCTTGCGATAGGCACCCACAGTCGTAGCCTGGCCTTCGGTGAACGGCGTGAGTTGCCCGGCATCGATCGGCCGGCCCGAATCCAGCGCGTTGAGCGCCTGACGGAAGTGTCGCACGACACCCTCGACATAGGCTCGGCCGCGCTGGCGCCCTTCGATCTTGAGCGCCGTGACACCCGCGTCGCGCAGACCCGTAAGCAGGGTGGCCGCGTCAAGGCTCACGGGATCCTCGAAAATATACCCGGTGCCGTATTTGGTCGTGAAACGACCCTTGCAAAGCGTCGGATATCCAGCGGCTTCGCCGATCTCGAAGCTGTTGATCGTGAATCCGCCAAGGCGTGACTTCGTCCTGCCGTTCTCCTGCTCATAGGCGACATGGCTTGCCGGGGAGCATACGCCCTGCATGTTCGGCGACTGCCCGGTCGCATAGGATGACAGCGAGCAGCGACCTTCGGCCATCACGCAAAGACCGCCAAAGACGAACACTTCAGTCTCGCAGGTGACCTCGCGGACGATGGCGGCTATCTCTGCGACGCTCAGGACGCGGGGCAAGACGACCCGGCGGGCCCCGAATGTCTCGGTATAAAAACCGATGGCATCCGCATTGGCGGCGGCCGCCTGCACCGAGACGTGCAGGCGCTGGGCGGGGTGGCGGCTCGCGGCATATTCCAGCAGGCCAACGTCGGCCAGGATCAGCGCGTCGGCCTTGGCCGCGACGGCGTCGTCAACTGCCCGATGCCAGAGAGAGACGGCGCCAGCGCGCGGGAACGTGTTGATGGCGACCAGAATTTTGACGCCTCGGCGATGTGCAAGAGCGATCGCCTCGCGAAGCTCGTCGCGGCTGAAATTCAGACCTGGAAAGTTTCGTGCATTGGTTTCGTCGTTGAATCCGCAATAGATCGCGTCGGCTCCGGCATCGATGGCAGTCTTCAATGCGGCTGGTGTACCAGCCGGACAGATCAGCTCCATCGTCAAATCCCTTTACGCGATCGATCCGAGACGCTGGCCACCGTTCGAGCAACCTGCAACACGCGCTTCAATGGCTCGGCCAGCGGCCCGAACATGCCGGCGATCTCCGCTACAGGATCGAGTTGCGCGTCATCAATCGCGTTGCGAAGCGCAAGCACCGCTGCGACATCACCTTCCACTACAAGGTCGCGCGAGAACAGCAATGCATCGCCATCAAGACTCCCTTCGACCAGACCAAACAACCCGGCCAACGAACTGGAAATTCGTGCGTCGAGATCGTCCGGCAGATCGCGCACCACAGACAGGCGCGGGCGGGGAGGGGCGGGCTCGAGCAGAAAAGAAAAAGGCAGATCGGTCGGCTCGATGCCGAATCGTTTCCGAGCATGCTCGCCCAGCCTGTCGAATATCTTTGGATGGCTCCTACAAATGCGAAGCAGCACGATCGAGAGTACGGTCTGAAGCGGCGGTAACGGTAACGGGCGCACAGCAAGCGCCAGCAACGGAGGCACCGACAAGTGTGACGACGCAGGAGGGGTCACTTTCGAAAAAGTCATCGTGCCAGAATAGAGCAGCGATCCCTGACGTAGTTTGTGCAGGAACAAAGAAGGCCTGGAATTTTGCTGCATAAGAGTCTCTGTCTTAAGGAGAAGCCTCTTGTTGCGCCGCGACGTGCCGCACTTTCAGGATCTGCACGACTTCCTGGGTTTTCTCGAGAGCAAGGGACAATTGCGACGCATTCGCGAGAAGGTGTCGGTAGTGCACGACATCACGGAAATCCATCGTCGCGTCCTTTTCGAGGAAGGGCCGGCCCTTCTGTTCGAGCGACCGGTCAGGGCAGATGGGGCGCCCTCGGATATGCCGCTGCTGACTAATCTCTTCGGTACGATCGAGCGGGTGGCCTGGGGATTTGGCGTGCGGCCGGACCGACTTAGAGAGCTTGGCGAGCTGATGGCAGAACTGCGCGCGCCCCGGCCGCCGCAAAGCCTGATCGACGCGTGGCGTAAGCTTCCCCTTGCACGGGCCGCGCTGGCGACCAGGCCGCGTACGACGTCGGCTGCGCCGGTGCAGGAGTGTATTGCAACCGGCGACGCCATAGACCTCGGCATCTTGCCGGCCCAGGTTTGCTGGCCCGGAGAGCCGGCACCCCTGATCACGTGGCCACTGGTCATGACTGCACCGCCCGAGCCTGCCGCTTTGAACCAGGACAACATGGGAGTCTACCGAATACAGGTGCTGGGGCGCGACAGAGCCATTATCCGGTGGCTCCCTCACCGGGGTGGTGCCCGTCACCATGACCAGTGGAGAAGACTCGGCCGGGACATGCCGGTCGCCGTCGTCATCGGCGCCGATCCGGCGACCATCCTGGCCGCGGTCTTACCTGCGCCGGAAGCCATTTCCGAGCTGCGGCTGGCTGGCATGCTGCGCGGGCAGCGGCCAGATCTGGTCCGCTGCATTACCGTTCCGCTCTCGGTACCAGCTGCGGCCGAAATCGTCATCGAAGGTTTCGTGTCAGCAACGGAAACGGCGCCGGAAGGTCCTTATGGCGACCACACTGGTTACTATAATTCCGTCGAGGAGTTTCCGGTGCTGCGCGTGACGGCGCTGACTTGGGGACGTGGTCCAATCTATCTTTCGACCTTCACCGGACGCCCGCCGGACGAGCCATCCCGTATCGGCGAGGCGCTCAATTATCTATTCCTGCCTCTGGTGCAGCGGCAGTTTCCAGAAATCATCGACTTCTGGTTGCCGCCGGAGGCGTGTTCTTACCGGATCGCGATTGCCGCGATTTCGAAGCGCTATCCAGGGCAGGCGCGGCGCCTGATGCTCGGGCTGTGGTCGATGCTGCCTCAGCTCACCTACACCAAATTTCTCATCGTCGTCGATGGCGACATCGATATCCGCGACTGGCGTGCTGTGATGTGGGCGGTCGCAACGCGCAGCGACAGTTCGCGCGATCTCGTCACGCTTGCCGATACCCCGATCGATTACCTCGACTTCGCCTCGCCAAAAGCAGGTCTTGGCGGCAAACTCGGTATCGATGCGACGACAAAGATGCCGCCGGAAACCGAGCGGGCATGGGGCGAAGTGCTGGCCATGGATCCAACCGTCGTGGCACGTGTTGATGCCATGTGGTCGGATCTTGGTCTGTCGAACAAGCCTTCGCCCGACGGGATGTCGCATGAGCGAAGCGACCCAGGTGAGAGCCGCTCATGACCAACGGCGGCCATTCGTTCTCGGTCATGAGCATGACAACGAGTTTGATAGTAACCCCCTACTACTCGTGAGGCCTACTGAGGCTCGATTCCCGCGGCCTTGATGATCCGTGCCCATTTGGCTATTTCGGCCTTCAGGAAAGCTTCGTGTGCTTCAGGAGTTGCACGTTCGGCCTCGACCGGGGTCATGCTGAGTTCGGCAAAGCGGCTGACGAGTGGCGGATCCTTGAGGGCGGTCTGCAGGGCGCTGACCAACGTGTCGACCACCGACTTTGGCGTGCCGCGCGGCGCATAGAGGCCATACCAGGTGGTTACATCGAAGGCGGGAATGCCGGCTTCCGCCGAAGTCGGAACGTCCGGCAACGTCGCGACGCGCTTTTTGCTGGTGATCGCATAGCCCTTGATGGTGCCAGACTGGATATAGGGCGTAGGTCCTGTAGCCGGATCGCAATAGACATCGATGTGGCCAGCGATGACGTCGTTGAGCGCTGGCCCGCCGCCCTTGTAGTAAACCGATGTGAGCTTGGTGTCGGTCGTGCTCATGAACATCAGGCCGCAGAGCTGCGAAGCGGAGCCAAGACCAACATTGCCGAATGTGATCTTGTCGCCATCGCTGCGAATACGCCCGACCAATTCCTTCAGATCCTTGGCGGGAAAGTTCGGACGTGCGACCAGGATCATCGGCACGTCGGTGATGAGGCCGATCATGGCGAAATCGCCGACCGGATCGAACGGCAGCTTGGCGTAGAGCGACGGGGCGGTTGCCTGACCGACATGCATCAGCAGCAGCGTGTAGCCGTCAGGCGCCGCCTTGGCGACGCGGTTGGTGCCGAGCGTGCCACCGGCGCCGACCACGTTCTCGATCACGATCGACTCCTTCAGCGTCGCGCTCATCGCGCTGCCGAGAATTCGCGCGATTACGTCACCAGGGCCGCCGGCCGAGAAGGGCACGATCATGGTGATCGGACGGGAGGGATAGTCCTGCGCGAATGCGGTCGCGCATGGGAACAACAGCAGAAGCAGGATCAGTGATCGCATCAAGGACATTATCGCGCACTCCCTCCCTTTGCGCTTCACCTAAGGGGCGGGAAGCGTCATCTCTTTGGCCGATGTCCGCTCGATCATGTCGAGCGCTGCGACCGCTGCTGCCTTGACATGATCGACACAGCAGCGTTCGGCGAGTTCCTCGTCGCCGCTCTGGATCGCGCGCCAGATCGCCGTGACCTCGCGCAAGCTCTTGTTGATCCGTTTCGGCTGCGACATCGAGGTGATCCGCAGCAGTGTGATCCGGTCATGCAACGGCTTGAGCATGCGCTCGACAAAGGCGTTGCGGCAGCCGCCGATCAGCGCGCCGTAGAAGTCGGTCTTGGCCTCGAGACACCCCGCGAGGTCCTGTTTCGCGGCTGCCGCTTTCAGCCGGGTCAAGGCATCGCCGATCCGGCGTACCACTTCGGGATCGTGCAGGCGGGCGCATTCGCGGCCTGCAAATCCTTCCAGCACCGCACGGGCGGCATAGAGCTGCCGGGCCTCCTCGAGGCTGATTGTGCTGACCATCGGGCCGCGGTGGGGAACCGTGTTGACCAGCCCGTCGGCCTCCAATAGCCGCAGCGCTTCCCGGATCGAAGGCCGGCTGACGCCCATCATCTCGCAAAGTTCGCGCTCGACCAGCCGCTGGCCGGGCTTGAGCGTGCCGGACATGATTGCCTCGCGCAGCTTTTGCGCGACCATCTTCCTGACGGTCGGAACGTCTTCGATGCGAAGCGTGGACTTCAGTTCGGCGCGTCGGTCCATTTTGCGAGGTGCCTTTATTCTAGCGCGGGTTCACCAGCGATTTACCGGCAGAATCAGCATTTGTCGCTCTCTCGAAATCGGTTTGTTCATGCGATCGACCAGCCTCCATCGATCGGCAGGTTGGCCCCGGTGATGTCCTGCGCCGCAGCGCTGCAGAGGAACACCACCAGGGCGCCAACAGCTTCCATCCCAACGAAGCGGCCGGAGGGCTGGCGCTCCCTGAGATATTTTTCTGTCGCGCGGTCCGCAGCTTCGCCAGCCGTGGCCGCGATGGAGGCGATCTTGCTCAGGATGGCGGGGGTCGGCAGCGTCCCCGGCGAGACAGCGTTGCAGGTGATTCCGGTGCGGGCGGTCTCGAGTGCGACCGCGCGGGTGATGCCGAGGATTGCCGTCTTGGTGGTGACGTAGTCGATGCGGTCCTCGACGGCGCGGGTCGAATAGATGGAGGCCATATTGATAATGCGGCCCCAGCCGCGTTGCTTCATGGCGGGCAGCGCGAGGCGGATCAGATGGAAAGGCGCGGACACGTTCACCGCCAGCGCCCGCTCCCATTGGTCCGGCGGAAAGTGCTCGACATCAGAGAAATGCCGGACCACGGCATTGTTGACGAGGATATCGATTGCGCCGCAGCGGCGAAGCAGATTGGCGAGCATGGTCTCAATGGCGGAGCGCTGTGACAGGTCGGCTCCGGAAGCGATGACGTCAACGCCAAATTGCGCGCGTAGCCGGTCCGC
This sequence comes from Bradyrhizobium cenepequi, assembly GCF_020329485.1. Taxonomy (GTDB): domain Bacteria; phylum Pseudomonadota; class Alphaproteobacteria; order Rhizobiales; family Xanthobacteraceae; genus Bradyrhizobium; species Bradyrhizobium cenepequi. The sequence continues at coordinate 117,270 of NZ_JAGKJI010000004.1, read as the reverse complement.
GGATTCGTTCGGCGCGACGAGATCATGCAGGACGATATTGGCACCCGCGCCGGCAAGGCTTTCCGCCACGGCCAGTCCGAGGCCCGCGGTGGCCCCGGTCACGAGAGCCCATTTGTCCTTCATCGCGGCGGTTCCCTACGGCGTTGTCAACTCTTCGGCCAGAACGGCTGCGCCAGCGCGAGCTCCGGCGGGAAGACTGTCACCGGCACGCCCGACTGCCACTGCACGATGGTCATGCCGGCGCCGACGCGGCGGCCCTTCTCGTCGAACTTGATCTCGCCCAGCGGGTAGTATTTAGAGGGACCGGCATCCATGCTGCGCAGCGCCTCGGCGACGGCGACGCGGTCGGCCCTGCCGGCCTTCTCCAGCGCGTCCTTGATCACCCACATGTCGCCATAGGTGGAGATCGCGTTCTGCGTCATCCACGGCTCCTTGTAGCGGCTCTTCAGCTCGGCGATCAGCGCCTCGTGTCCCTTGGCGCCCCAGCTTGCGACGCAGGTCAGGACGCCCTGAAGGAGCTCGGGGCTGACGGTCTGCAGCATGTCCGGTTCGGCAATCGCGATGCCGAACGAGATGGTCGGTACCTTGCCCTGGCCGAGGCCGAACTCGTTCATCTTCTCCAGCAGCAATTTCGCGTCCGAAATCACCGTCGGCAGGAAGAAGAGAAGATCGGGTTTCGCGGAGCGAATCCTCTGCACCAGTGACGTCGCATCCGCGAGTGGCGGCGTGAACGTCTCGTCGACGATCAGCTGTAATTGGTTCTCCGCCAAAAGGCCCTCGCGCATCGATTTCGCGGATGCGATGGAAGCCGCCGTATTGTCAGTGAGGATCGCAACCGTCTTCGGTCGCTTGCCGGAAGCCGTCTCTGCGAGCTTGATGATCTGCGGCAGCGCCTGACGAGCCTGCGAGCCCGCCGTTGCCGAGGTCTGGAAAACGTACTTGAAGCCGCGATCGGTGATCAGGTCCGAGTAGGAGAGGGTGAGGACGGGCAGGTTGGCGCGCTCGGTAACCTCGGTGACCGCGAGCGTGAACGAGGAGAGATAGGCGCCGCTTGCGGCGACCAGGTCAGGCTCCTGCGCCACCATGCGCTGCGCGGCATTCTTGGCCTTTTCGGTGGTGTCGCCGGAATCCAGCACCACCAGTTTCAGCCTGGCGCCGCCGAGTGCCCTGATGCCGCCTTGGGCATTGATGTGATCGACAGCCATTTCGGCGCCTTCACGCATCACCGTCCCCGGGCGCGCATAGAGCCCCGAGATTGGTACGAGCAGGCCGACCTTCACCTCGGTCGGCTGCTGTGCCCACGCGCGGGATGCGATCAGGGCGCTGGATGCGCCGGCGAGCAGCGTTCGCCGGGTGACTTGGGCCGGAATTTTCGCAGTCATCACGATTTTCCTCCCTGAATGGTCACGAAGCTGGGTTCAGGATTTCTTCGGCCAGAACGGCTGCGCCTGCGCGAGTTCGGGCGGATAGACGGTGACCGGCACACCCGATTGCCACTGCACGATGACGACACCGGCGCCGACTCGACGGCCCTTCTCGTCGAACTTGAGCTGGCCGCCCGGATAATATTTCGACGGGCCGGCATCCATGGTGCGGAACGCCTGCGCGACGGCCTGGCGGTCAGCCTTGCCGGCCTTCTCCAATGCCTCCTTCATCAGCCACATGTCGCCATAGGTCGAAATGACGTTCTGCGTCATCCAGGGCTCTTTGTATTTGGCCTTGAGCTCGGCGATCAGGTCCTCATGGCCCTTCGAACCCCAGTTGGCGACGATCGTCATGATACCCTGCACGACCTCAGGGCTGACGCTCTGCAGCATGTCGGGTTCGGCGATCGTGATGCTGAAGGAGACGGTCGGAATCTTGCCCTGGCCGAGGCCGAATTCGCTGATCTTCTCGAGCCCCAGCTTGGCGTCCGAGACTGCGTTGGGCATGAACAGCAGAAGATCGGGACGCGCTGAGCGGACCTTCTGGATCAGGGGAGTCGCATCGGACAACGGCGGCGTCCAGACCTCGTCGACGACGAACTGCAGCCCTTCCTGCGCGAACAGCTTTTCCTTGAGCGCCTTGGCGGTTGCGACCGAGGTCGCGGTGTTGTCCATCAACATCGCCACCGTTTTCGGCCGCTTGCCGGAGGCGGATTCGGCGAGTTTCATCAGCGTCGGGAGTCCGAGTTCGGACTGTCGACTTGCGGGAGCGGCGGTCTGGAAGATGTACTTGAAGCCGCGGTCGGTCAGGAGATCCGAATAGGACAAAGTCAGCACCGGCAATTCGGCGCGTTCGGTCACTTCAGTCACAGCAAGCGTGAAGGATGAGAGATAGGCGCCGGTCGCGGCGACGAGGTCGGTCTCCTGCGCCACCATGCGCTGCGCTGCGTTCTTGGCTTTCTCGGTCGTGTCGCCGCAGTCGATCACGACCAGCTTCAGCTTGGCGCCGCCGAGCGCCTTGATGCCGCCCTGCGCGTTGATGTGCTCGACGCCCATCTCGGCGCCCATCTTCATCACCTGGCCCGGTCGCGTGTAGATGCCGGATAGCGGTACGATCAGGCCGACCTTGACCTCAGCCGGTTGCTGTGCGCGCGCCACCCGCGTGAGGCCCACCGCGGCGGCAGCCGACAGCACGCTACGGCGGGTCAATCCCTTGGTCGTTTTGTTCATCTTGTTCTCTCCCTCCCCATTTTTCGTTGGCTCGTCACATGCCGAGATAGGCCTTGCGCACGCGGTCATCGGCGCGCAGGGTTTCGTTGTTGCCTTCGAGCACGACGCGTCCGGCTTCGAGGACGTAGCCGTGATCGGCGGACTCCAGCGCCTCCGCCACGCGCTGCTCGACCAGTAGCATGGTCAGGCCAGACTGGCGGCGGATCTCGATCAGCCGTTCGAAGACGAAATCCGCGGTCGATGGCGCAAGCCCCATCGAAGGCTCGTCCAGCATCAGCAGCTTTGGCGAGGAGGCGAGCCCACGCCCAATCGCGAGCATCTGCTGCTGACCGCCGGACAGGGTGCCCGCGAACTGGCCGCGGCGCTCCGCGAGCACCGGCAGCCATTCGAAGATGCGCTCGATGTTCGCCGCCCAGTCGCGCCGGCCGCTCTCGGTCATCGCGCCCATTTCCAGGTTCTCCATCACGGTCAGCGACGGGAAAACCTGGCGACCCTCGGGGACGTGGGCGATGCCGAGATGAGCGCGCTGCGCGGGTGGTACTGCGAGGAGATCGACACCGTTAAAGAATATCCCTCCGCCGCTCGGCTTCAGGATGCCGGAAATGGTCTTGAACAGGGTCGTCTTGCCGGCGCCATTCGGACCAACGATGGCGACGAACTGGCCTGCATCGACATTGATGGACACGCCGTTCAGGACGGCCTTGGCCGAATAGCCCGCGCTCAATCCCTCAATGCGGAGCATGGGCCATCCATTTTTTGCCGAGATAGGCCTCGATCACGCGGCCGTCGCGCGTGACCACCTCGGGCGCGCCCTCGGTGATGACGGCGCCATGGTCGAGCACGAGGAAGCTGTCGACCAGGCGAACCATCGCCTGCATTGTGTGTTCGATGATGGCAATCGTCATGCCGTCGCGCGCAAGCTGCTGGATCACGGCGACGACCTCGTCCGCCTCACCATGGCCGAGGCCTGCGAGCGTCTCGTCGAGCAGCAGGATGCGCGGCTGGCCCGCGAGTGCACGTGCGAGCTCCATCAGCCGCAGTTCCTTGGTCGAGAGCTCGCCGGCGACCCGGTCTGCCACCGCGGCGAGACCGACGCGAGCGATCGCGTCAGAGGCAAGCTTTCGCGCCTCTTCGTCAGTTCGCGCGCGCACGTAGGCGCCGACCACGACATTGTCGAGGATCGACATGCGCAGGAATGGACGCATGACTTGGAAGGTGCGGCCGACGCCGGCCTCGCAGATCGTATGCGGTCGCTCGCCGGACATGTTGCGGCCGTCGATCAGCACTTCGCCTTGGTTCGGTCGCAGGAAGCCATTCAGGAGGTTGAAAAGCGTCGTCTTGCCGGCACCGTTCGGACCGATGATGCCGAGGATTTCGTTCTTGTGCAGTTTGAAGCTGACGTCCTGGACGGCTTTCAAGCCACCGAACGAGCGGGAGAGGTTCCGGACCTCGATCACGACTTCGCCGGTTGCGGCGCGCTGTCGGGCAGGCCGCGGCACCGTCGCGGTAGTTGTCGGGGCTTGCAAATCACTCGGCGTCGCGGCCGCTTTTGAGGCAAGCCGCTTGCGCAGGAGATCTCGCAATTTCCAGAACAACCCTTCCGGGGCGATCAGAATGACGCAGATGATGGCAAAACCGAAGATCACGCCCTGAATGCCGGGAAAGCGCGCGCCGGCTTCGGCATGCAGCGTCTCGGCCAATGGGATCAGGATCACGGAGCCAATGACAGGGCCCCAGACCGTGCCGACGCCGCCGAACATCGCAACCGTCAGCGCCTGCGCGGACACCAGCATGCCGAACACCGATTGCGGGGTGACCACCAGCAGCACCTGTGCATAGAACGCGCCGATGGCGGCAGCTATCGCGCCGCTGAGCGTGATCGCGCGCAGTTTCCAGGCCAGCGTATTGATGCCGGCAGCTTCGGCTGCGGCCTCGTTCTGCTTGATCGCGAGCAACGCCATGCCAAAGCGGGATCGTTCGATGATCCGCGTCAGCAGGATCGTGGCCAGCATGATCGCCAGCGCCAACAACGTGTAGAGCCGGGGATCGGCAAACTGCATATAGGCGATCGGCGCGTCGCGCTTGATCGGGAGCGTGACTTCCTGGAAGCCGAGCCACTCGAACACGTAGAGAATGGCGAGTGGATAGGCCAGCATCGCCAGCGCGAAGTAGTGGCCCTGCAGTCGAAAGGTCGGAAATCCGATCAGCAGCCCGGCAATGCCGCCGAGCATTGCGGCGACTGGAATCAGGAGCCACGGCGAGAGGTCGAAGTGGATCTGTCCGAGTGCTGTCGTATAGGCGCCGATCCCGAAAAAGGCTGCGTGCCCGAACGAGATCAGTCCGGTGTATCCGCTCAGCAGATTCCAGGACAGCCCGAACACCGCCCATACCGGGACCAGCGTCAGAACCAGTTGATAGTACGAGTTGGTGACGCCGAGCGAGATAGCCGCATAGGCGATCGTGAAGACGAGGGCAGGGACCAGCGAGCGCAGTTGGGGCACGGTCATGTCCTCTCGACCATGCGCCCGAAGAAACCTTGCGGGCGGAAGAAAATGATGAGGAGGAACACGACAAAGATCGCGGCGTTCTGCAACTGCGTCGGCAAGATCAGTGTCGACATCTGCTGGACCAACCCGATCGTCATGCCGCCCCAGAAGGCGCCGATGATGCTGCCCATGCCGCCGAGAACGACGCCGGCATACATGACGATGACGTATTCGAGCCCGACGAAAGGATGGAACGGATAGTTGGTGGCGAGCAGACCGCCGGCAATTGCCGTGATGCCGGAGCCGAGCGCGAAGGCTGTGCGGTGCGCACGGTCGACGTCAATGCCCATATAGGTCGCCGCGGTCGGATTGTCGGCGGCAGCGCGAAGCGATTTGCCGATCCGCGACCGCGTGATCAACAGAGACAGCAGCGTCATGATTAACAGCGAGACGACCGCGTCGATGCCGCGCGCCTTGTTGATGAAGATGCTCATATCGAAGAACGGGCCGAGCTCCCACGCCGAGCTCGACAGCGGCGTGCGGATCGAAGCCAGCACCGATCCGAAGATGATGAGGCCGCCATTCTGGAGGATCAGCGCAATACCGAGCGTGAGAATGAGCTGCGCGTAGTGGCCTTCACCCTCGAGCGACGCGGTGCGCGTACCTGATACGTGTGAGATCAGCGCAAGGTGAACGAAATAGCCGAACACCGCGAGCACCGGACCGGCCAGCAGGATCGCGATGAACGGCCCGACCGCATTGCCGAAAACGGCCTGGATCCCAGCGGTGGTGAACAGGTAGAAGGCGACATACATGCCGAGCATCATGAAATCGCCGTGGGCGAAGTTGATGACCCGCATGACGCCGAAGATCAGGCCAAGCCCGACGCACATCAGGCCGTAAACGGCGCCGATCAGCAGTCCTGCGGCGAGCGCTTGCAGAAAACCTTCCATCAGCAAGTTCTCCGCGGTGCCGTGACGGTTTGCCGGCGATCCTTCGCTATTGTCGCTGCAACGCTGGTCTCCCGGTCCGCCATTTCACCTCCGAAATGTCTGGCGTTTCTTATGATGCCGATCGCAAAATCCGCTCCGGCGGTTCCGGCCGGCATTGCGCCGCGATCACGCTGGCGTCGCCGAGCTGCTCGCAGCCATCGATGAGTTGTTCGAGGCATCGCACGCGCTCTTCGCCGATGACGCGCGTTGCCGCAGTTCGAAAGCGTGCGCGAATGTCTGTGCGTGTTGCCGCGGCGACGTCGGCCAAGCAGTGTCTGATTGTCCTGCCGTCGCGCAGAAACACAGCCACTTCCGCGCCTTGCTTGCCGGGGAAGGTGGCAGTGAAGCCGGGATCAGCCTGCAGGCTGGTTGCCGCAACAAGGCGAAGGATCTCGGGATCGTCCAGTTCCGCGTAGTTCTCTTCCTCGATCTCACCCCGCGCAAGCGTTGCTGCGACGGTGAACGGAATGCTCATCTTCGCCTGGAGTGCGTTTTGGTAGGGCCCTTTCGAGTCGCATCCGGGATAGCGAACGGCGGCATCGGGAGTGCAAATGGCGATGCGATCAACGTCATCCATGCTGGCGAGTTCGTGCGAGGCACGGAGCGCCGCCTGCGCTGCGGTTTGGGCGAAATTGCAGGCCGGCGCCGGCTTGTTGTACACGGCCATGATCTCACACTCGCCACCTGCGAAGAGTTCGATGCTGACGGGCGCCCTCTCGCGCCGATAGGCGGCGAACAGGCCGGCTTCGCCTTCGAGAATCGTCTCCGACCCAAATGCGCCGGCGGCGGCGAGACCGATTGCCTTGATCGCATTGCACGCCGCGAAGCCGGGATGAAAATACATGTCGGAAGCGCCGGTGTGCGGCCACTCGTTCAGGCCGCTTGAGGTGTTGGCGGCGATCGCCATCGCGCTGGTTGCGGCGTCTTCGGATAGTCCGAGCGCAAAGCTTCCGGCCAGTGCCGCACCGAGCGGCGCAACCAGCCCCGTCGGGCGGTACAGACGCGCGAGGTCGGACGTAAGAAGCGCGCGACCAATCCGCGCGCCGGTCTCGTAACCGATGATGGCGGCGGCGAGCAGGGTGGTGCCGCGCAACGGGGCCTGCTCCGATAGTGCGAGCAGGGTTGGCCAGATCACGACGCCATGGTGCGATATGCTGGCGGCATGCATGTCTTCGCGAACCAAACCGTGCCCCATCACGGCGTTAGCGAATGCGGCGTCGGCCGGCGATGCAAGCCGCGAGGTGCCGATGATGGTTGCGCCATCGCTGGCGGCATGCGCGATCGTAACAGCCTGACGGCTCCAGGGGTGAGCGCCTGCTTCGAAGGCGCAGGACAGGAAATCGAGCAGGCAGACCTTTGCCTTCGCGATCACCTCAGGGCCGAAATCGCCGGGATCGACGGCAAGCGCGGATCGCGCCATCTGCCGCGCGAGCGATGCCTTGCCGGATCCGGTCGGGCCGATCGTCATCGCAATCGCTGCTCCCCTCAAGCTTTGTGATCAGCCGCGCATCTGCACTCCGGCCCATTCCTCGATCACCTTGGCGATCGAGGTAAAATCGGATGCGGCGCCATATTTGGCGTTGGTAATCGCAAGCATTTGCCGCACGACAGCACCACACACCATGGGCACGCCCATGGCTTCGGCCTCGTCGATGCAGAGCCGGACGTCCTTGTAGGAGAGGCCGGTGGTGAAACCGAAATCGAAGGTGCCGGGCAGCACTGAACGAGGGAATTTGTCTTCGGAGGCACTGTTGCGGCCGCTGCTGGCGTTGATGATATCGATCAGGACCTTGGCGTTGACGCCGCCCTTGACGCCCATCGCCACCGCTTCGGATGTGATCACCAGAGCCGCCGCTGCCATCAGATTGTTGGCGAGCTTGGCCGTCTGCGCCACGCCGGGCTTGTCGCCGGTGTAGAACAGCTTGCCGAAATTCTTCAGGATCGGTTGGACAGTCTCGTAGGTCGTCTGCGGGCACGACACCATCACCGCCAGCGTGCCGTTGACGGCACCCTTGATGCCGCCACTCACGGGCGCATCGACCAGTGTCATGCCTTTTGCCTTCAGACCCTCTGCCACCACCTTGGCGGCGCCCGGGCCGGTGGTCGACAGATCGATCACGATTTGCGCGCGGCTCCCGCTACTGATCCCCTCGGGACCGAGCGCGACCGCCTTCACAATGTCGGGTGTGGGCAGGCTGGCCAGCACGATATCCGCACGAGAGGCGACATCGGCAGCCGATTTGGCCAGATGCGCACCGCGCTTGACCAGCGGCTCGGTTGCTTCGCTCTGTGTGTCATAGACGACCAGCGGATAGCCGGCGTCCATCAATCGCCCTGCCATGGGGCCGCCCATGCGGCCCGTGCCAATGACGCCGAGCGTCTCTCCCGCCATCGTTCACTCCCGTGCCCGCGTTTCCAGGACGAACGCGCGCTTGATGTTATCGTCTTGTTATCGCCGCCTGTCGTCGGTCGAGGCAGCAGTTCCTGCGCCCGCAACCCTAACTCTTCGGATTGTCAGTCAATCTGTCAAGCAGAACATTTTGTGGTCGACAGTTAGCCGCGGGTCGGCATAAGGTTTTCGGAAAGAAGAGGAACGCGCTCAGGTGCCACAAGACGAGGTTTCAAGCGTCAGCCGGACGCTCGCCGAATTTGTCGCCGCCACGTCATGGGCTGATGTCGCGAGGGAAGCTCATGATGCCAAACGGTCAATTCTCAATTTCTTTGCGACCGCGCTGGGTTCGGCCCATGATCCCGCGGTGACAACCGCGTTGCGGACATTGTCGCCGTTCAGCGGCTCGCAGACCTCAACGATCATCGGCCGCTCTGAGCGGTTCGATGCGCTTTGCGCGTCATTCGTCAACGCGATCTCTGCCAACCTGCTCGATTTCGACGACACGCATCCCGAAACGATCATTCATCCGGCTGCGCCAGTCGCCGCTCCGGTGCTGGCGCTTGGGCAGGCGCGCAGGCTACCGGGATGCGATGTGTTGACCGCATTCATCCTCGGCGTCGAGGTCGAGTGCCGCATTGGCAATGCGGTCTCGCCGCGCCATTATGCGCGTGGCTGGCACATCACCTCGACCTGCGGGATATTCGGCGCGGCGGCGGCTTGCGCAAAGCTGCTGGGGCTGCCGGCGGACGGCATTGCGAACGCGATCGGGATCGCCGCGAGCCAGTCGGCCGGCAATGTCGAGAACCTGCCGACCGCCGCCAAGAATGTGAGCGTCGGCAATGCTGCGCGGAACGGGCTTTTTGCCGCGCTGCTTGCTCAGCAAGGATATGAGGCCGCACCCCGCGCCATCGAAGGGCCGCTGGGCTGGGCGCGCACCATGGGCGACGAACCCGATCTCGACCGCCTGCTCAGTGGCCTTGGCAACACCTGGGAGATTGCAAGAAATACCTACAAGCCCTATCCGGCCGGCATCGTATTCCACGCTGTTATCGACGGTTGCTTCCGTCTTCGCGATCGGATCGACCGGCGAACCGATCAGATTGATTCGGTGACAGTGCAAGGCTCCGCATTGTTGCTGGCGCGCGGTGACCGGCCAGTGCACACCGAGCGCGATGCGCGCGTAAGTATCCATCATTGTGTCGCATGCGGCTTGCTGATCGGCGCGGCCGGCATTGCGGAATTTACGCGTGAGACGGTGTTCCAGCCAGACGTCGCGGCGTTGCGGCGGAAGGTGAGGGCTGAGTTTGACCACGTGCTGTCCGATGGCGCGGCACGCGTGAGTGTGCGCCTGGTGACCGGCGAAGTCTTCACCGAGACCGTCACGTTCCCGCGGGGCAGTCTGGCCGATCCGCTCACCGATCGCGACATCGAAGCCAAGCTGCGCGACTGCGTGCGGACTGGTGAAAGCGATTGGGACGCGGACGGTGTCATCGAGGCAGTCTGGCAAATCGACGCGCTCGATGACATCTCGGACTTGATGCAACGCTCTCCAAACCTGAAAGGATGATCATGAGCAAAAGCGAGTTGTTCGAAAAGGGCCTCAAAGTTCGCAAGGAAGTACTCGGGGAGGACTACGTCAACAAATCCATCGCGGGTGCCGACGAATTCACCCGGACGATGGCGGAATGGTCGACCGAGTTTTGCTGGGGCGCGCTGTGGACACGGCCCGGACTCGATCGGCGCACCCGCTCGATCGTCAACCTGGCGATGCTCGGCGCGCTCAATCGGCCGCATGAACTGAAGCTTCACGTCAAGGGCGCCCTGAAGAATGGGCTTACCAAGGACGAGATCAAGGAAATATTGCTGCAGGTCGCGGTCTATTGCGGAGTGCCCGCCGGCATAGACGCATTCCGCAATGCACGTGATGCTTTCAATGAGGTTGAGACGAAATGATCTGCAGCAGGCTCGTCGGCTCGCTTCTCGGCGATGGCCGACGGGCCATCCTGGGATCAGATCAACGCCTCTGAGTTGTCCGCCTGTGGCCTGATCGTGGCACAGCCGTTAGCCGGCTGGCTTTTTGATCAGTTCTCTCGCGACCTCGATAAACCGAGTGGTGAGCGGGGACAGGCTGTCCTCTCGCCAGGCGAGCGCGATGTCCAGCGTTGCTCTGGCATCTTTGATTTCGAGCGGCTTGATCCCCGGCGGTAACGTCGGAATGAAGGACGCATCGAGAATGGTGCAGCCGAAGCCCGACCGCACGAGTTGAAGCAGCACCGGCAAGTCGTCGGCCTCCTCGACAACGTTCAGTGTCACTCCTTTCGCCGCAGTCATATCATCGACAAGCATCCTGAAGCCGCGCCATCGACTTGCAGTACCGATCACGATCGGTACCGTCGCCATGCGTCGCAGTGTTATCGATCGTTGCCTGGCCCAAGCGTGACTGGCGGGCACAAGCGCGATGAGCCGTTCAGACGAGATAGGAATGGTTTTCTGCGGACCCGACGACACATTGGACATCATGAATCCGAGGTCGATAGTGCCTTCATTCAGCGCTTCGGATTGCTCCGATGATGCAAGCAATCGGAGACCGACCTGGGCTTCCGGATACTTCTTGCGGAACTCTATGATGACATCCGACATTGGGCCAGTTGCGGCGAACGTTGAGTAGCCGACCCTCACCGTACCGCTGAGACCCTGCGCCACGGCGCCGGCGCGCGCGAACGCACGTGTTAGCCGTCGCATCGCTTCGGCCGCTTCGCGATACAAGGTTTCGCCGGCGGGGGTTAGCGCCACGTGACGCGTCGAGCGCTCAAACAGGGGGAAGCCGAACTGGCTCTCAAGCTGCCGGATGCTGCGGCTGAGAGCCGGCTGTGCAATTCCGAGCATCCGAGCGGCTTTTCGGAAGCTAAGCGTCTCCGCCACGGCAAGGAAGTATTGCGTCTTGGCGTGAAGCGAGGGATGGACCATCTGGGGAATTGATATCACCTGGTTATCAATTAGCGCTCACTTGGTATTGGACAGGCATGAATACTATTTGCCAAACCGGTGAGCAACAATGCGATTGCGGAATGCGGCCGTAGTTCTCTGCTGCTGCGACCCCATCAGTGAAGTGAAACGGAGGAAACATGCCCCAAGCGAAGGCGATGATTGTTGCGGCACAAGCCGAAGCGGCCGAGGCAGGGGCGACGATGCTGCAGGCCGGCGGCAACGCTATCGATGCAGCGATCGCGTGCGCGCTCGTGCAGGGCGTGGTGGACCCGCTGATGACCGGCATCGCCGGGTTCGGAAGCGCCGGCATCTACTTCCCGGCGCAGAACTTTCACAAATATCTCGACTTTCATGCCCCGTCGCCCGCCGCTGCGCGCCCCGATATGTGGGCGCACCTGATCGAAGGTGAGGCGAGGGATGGCTATGGCTTTATTCTCAGGGGCAAGGTCAATGACGTCGGTTATCAGTCGGCCTGCGTTCCGGCGTCGCTGAAAGCATATTTCGAGGCACACGCCAGATTCGGTGTCCTGCCGTGGCGCGATATTGTGGCTCCAGCCATCGAGTGGGCCGAGCGCGGCTGGATGGTGCGTCCGCACGTCGAGTTTTTCTGGTCTGATCCTGGCACAATGGGGCGTGCTTCAGGCGTGGAGCGGCTGGCATTCTCGCCATCCGGGCGCAGCCTCTATTGCCGTGACGACGGCACGCCGAAGCGCGTGGGCGATCTCGTGCGCAATCCGGATTATGCCAGGACGCTCCGCCTGATTGCCGAGGGCGGCTCGGACGTTTTCTATAAGGGTGAGCTAGCGCAGCGCATCGCACGCGACATGCGGGAGCACGGCGGCCTGATCACGGCTGAGGATCTCGCATCGTATCAGCCCAAATGGCTCGATCCGCTGCGAAGCACATATCGCGGCTACGAAGTTACCACCAACAATCCGCCCGGCGGTGGCCTCATGCTGATCGAGATGCTCAATATGCTTGAGCGTTTCGATCTGGCGGATATGGGACATAACAGCGCCGAGTATCTCCGCGTCGTATGCGAAGCCATGAAGCGCGCGACCATCGACAAGGATAACTTCATAGGCGATCCCGGCTTCGTCGACGTTCCCATTTCACGCCTGGCGTCAAAGGACTACGCTGCCGCTATGGCGAAGGACATCGCCGCGCGGGTCAAAGCAGATGTGCCACGGCTCAATTCCGGATTTCCGTCGAAGGATACAACCCAGGTTTCGGTCATCGACCGCGACGGCAACTGCGTGACCATGACGCATTCGCTTGGAATGCCGTCCGGCGTTATCACCGATGGCCTTGGCTTCTTTTACAACGGCTGCATGGCCGTGTTCGATCCTCGGCCAGGCCGGGCTGGTAGCATTGCGCCAGGCAAGGCGCGCTTCACTTCGGTGTGCCCTTCGATCATTTTTCGTGGGGGCAAGCCCCATCTGGTGATTGGCGCTCCGGGCGCCACGCAGATTGCGATGGGCGTGCTGCAAGCGATCCTTAACGTCCTCGATTTCGGCATGACGATGACCGAAGCGGTGAGCGCGCCGCGGTTCTCGGCAACCAGCAATGCCATCGACGTTTCAAATCGGATCATCCATCGCACGACCAGGCAGCTCGAGGCCGAGGGCTACGAGGTGATCCGCAGTCCGTACACGTTTGGGTTCGCGGCCGTCCACGGCATCCACATTGATGGCGACAAGCTCGACGGCGGCGCCGATCCCGGACACGACGGGATCGCACTGGGGATCTGAGCCTCAGACAACAACCGAAATTCCAGAGGGGAGAATGATTGTGAAGGCATCAAGCTTGGGAGTGGTCGTTGCGGCTGTGTTGGCATCGTGCGCCACAGCGCATGCGCAGGTTTCCGACGACGCGGTCAAAATTGGGGTATTGACCGACCACTCAGGTGGATTCTCATATCTCGTCGGCAAGCATTCGGTTGAGGCTACACAGATGGCGGTCGATGATTTCGGAGGGAAGGTGCTCGGCAAGCCGATCGTCGTCGTTACCGCGGATCATCAAAACAAGGCCGACATCGCCTCTACGTTAAGTCGCAAGTGGTTTGACACGGAGGGCGTTGATGCGATCACGGATGTGGCCGGCTCCGCGGTCGCGCTGGCGACGCAAGAGATTGCGCGTCCGCGCAACAAGATCCTCTTGATCTCTGGCGCAGCAACCACGGAGCTCACGGGAAAGTCCTGTTCGGCGACCACGACGCAGTGGAGCTACGACACCTACTCGTTTGCCAAGGGTACCGCGAGCCAGATGACCAAACAGGGTGGTACCTCTTGGTTCTTTCTGACCAGCGACTATGCCTTCGGTCATTCTCTTCAGAATGATGCGAGCCGTTTCGTCGAGGCGAATGGCGGCAAGGTAGTCGGCAGCGTGCGTTTTCCCTTTGGCTCACCGGACTTCTCCTCGTTCCTCTTGCAGGCGCAAGCGTCGAAAGCCAAGGAAATCGGACTGGCGATGTCGGGCGCCGATCTGCTGACCGCCATCAAGCAGGCTCGTGAATTCGGTATCGTCCAGTCCGGGCAAAATCTCGCGAGCCTGGTGATCTATATCAACGACATCGAGGGGCTTGGACTTCACGTAGCCCAAGGTTTGACGCTGACCACTTCATTCTATTGGGATACTAACGATGAGACCCGCGCCTGGGCCAAGCGCTTTATGGAACGCTCCGGCGGCTTTATCCCGAATCTGATCACGGCCGGAACTTATGCCTCGGTGATGCACTATTTGAAGGCTGTGCAGGCGGCCGGCAGCGATGACGGCAAGGCCGTCGCCGCGAAGATCCGGGAAATGCCGGTGAACGATTTCTACAACAAGAACGTTGAAGTCCGGGCCGACGGTCGTGTGATGCACAAGACTTACCTGATGAAGGTGAAGTCTCCCGCCGAATCCAAATATCGCGGCGACTTCTATCAGGTGTTGGCTGAGATGTCCGGCAAGGAATCCTTCCGTCCGCTCTCCGAAAGCCAATGTCCGCTGATTGAAAAATAGCTCTGCATTTAGTCCTGGTGCGTAATGCTTAAGGGGACGCCAGAACCAGCCTGTTCAAGTTCAAGCCGACGGTCTGCTGAAGACGTAGACCAGACCCGTGAGCATGAGTACTCCAACGCCTGCCGTCAGGATCGGGCCAGGCGCGGTCCCGATCCAGAATAGCAAGAATCCGACACTCGTGCCGGCAAGAGCCAGCAGTTTCGCTCTCAGGGGGATCGCGCCGTGCTCACGCCACGCATGCAGCGGCGGCCCGAAGCGGGGATGAGAGAGAAGCCAATTTTCAAGCCGCGGCGAGGATCGTGCGAAGCAGGTCGTGGCAAGGATCAGGAACGGCGTTGTCGGGAGCACCGGCAAGAATGCACCGACAACGCCGATGGCGATGAAGATAAGACCGAGAACAAGATAAACGCGACGCATCAGCCGCAACCACGTGCAAGAGCGAGGGCTTGTGACGGATGCCGAGCTTATCATAGTCCCAAGCAGGCCATGCGCGGACCTTTGCCGATCTTCGCTGAGAACTCGATCATTGGGCAAGCTTCACGGGCGCTTTGTCGGCCGATGCGTCAACCTACGCGGCGAGATCAGACGCATTTCCTCCGGCATCGATGAGGTGCACTCGCTCGACCTTCGCAGGAACGAGCAAGGAGCGGATCTGCGGCTCCGCCATCAGGCTGAAGGCGGTCGACATCGCGTCGGCGGCGGTCGCGTCGGCTGCGACGGTCGTCACGCTGCGGTACCGTTCGGCGCAGCCGCCGTTCGACGGGTCGAACAGGTGGTTGAAGCAGGCGCGGGCATCGAAACGGAAGCCGTAGCTGCCTGATGTCGATACTGCGCGGTCGACGATCGGAATGACTGTCGCGGTGAGGCCCGCCGAATCGGGGTCGGCGATCCCGATTTCCCAAGGCTGTCCGTCCGGACGTGGTCCGATGGCGCGGCTCTCGCCCATGTCAACGAGACTGCGCGCGATACCTTGCGCGCGCAGGAGGTCGACGATCCTGTCCGTGATATAGCCTTGCGCAATGCCGTTCAGGGTGATTGCGGCACCGCGCGGTATCGTGATGCGGTCGCGGCTGACGCGAAGCCGCTGGTAGCCGACCTTCGCAAGGGCTGTCCGCATTTCGGCCCGGGCCGGGCCATTGGGATCGGCATGAGGCTGCGAGAAATGATCTGCGTAGAGGCGCCACAGCGGCTGTACGGTTGGATCGAACGCGCCGTTCGTCAGTTCCGCATAGCGCAGCGAAATTTCCATGAGATGCACCAGTTCGAAGGCAGGGTCGACCAGCACACCCGTTCGGTTCAGCTCGACCAGCGCGGAGTCGTCCAGATAAAGGCTGAACAGCCGCTCGAGCCGCCGTGCTTCCATGCGGGCTGCCGCAATCAGCCGTTCTGCTTCACGCGGATCCTCGTGATGGATCTTCATGGTGGCGACGGCGCCGAGCATCGTGCCGCGCCACGTGAGGAGCTTGGCGTCCGCGCTTGCTTCGTGTCCGAATGGGACGAGGGAAAGGCCTGCCGCTGCGGCGCTGATGCTGATGAAACGGCGGCGCGACAACACCTGGGCCATGAATGTCTCCTCCTCAGTTGGTCGAGCCGGGCGCGGATGCCTTGTCATCCGGCACCGTGCTGGTCTCGTTCGATCCCAGCACATAATCCCGCGGCACCTCGGTGAAGCCGACGATCCGCCCGCCGTGCTCGGCGGCAAACTTTTCTGCCGCGCCGCGGTCCGAAAACGGCACGGCCTCGGCACCGCCCATTCCGCCCTTGACGCGGCTGTCGATCACGAACAGTGCCTTCCGCGCTTCGACCCAATTGTCCGCACCGGGCTTGTCCCAGCTCGCCGCCTTCGCCATGTCGGAGACGTAGATGGCCTGGATGTCCTTGGGTTCGTCCGGCAGCATCGTGAAAGCGATCGCGTCGCGCGCCGAGGAGAACCACACCGGTTCGATCAGGCTCGCCGCAAAGATCTGTCCTTTCGGCCCCGGATGCTCGCTCACGTTCATGCCGCAATAGTGGCCGGTCGCTTCAGCCGTCATCTTGAGCGGCGGCGGCAGCGCAGCCTGTTGCTTTTCACCGCAGCCGGCGAGCAGGATCATTGCGACCAGTGCGTGGACGAGGGCAATCCGCCTCATAGCTCCCTCCGCGAGAACGACAGGCTTGCGAATGCCAGCGGTACAAGGGTCCACAGCGCCAGCACCGCGACCAGGAACTCCGCGGACAGCGTCGCGCTTCCGACAAGGCCTGCCATGCCCGAGAACATGCTTACATTGGCAAATCCGGTCAGGTTGAACAGCCGGTAGACATCCGTCGGGTTGAGCAGGAGCAAGGCATTGAGCGCGCTGCCGGAAATGTTTTGCCCCTTGTCCAGCACGAGCAGGCCGAGCAACGCCATGTCGTAGACCAGCACGAGCAAGAGCCACAGGCCGATCGAGATGCCCGCAGCGGTGCCGCGGTCGCGCACCAGCGCGCTGACCCAATAGCCGATCGCGACGAATACCGCGCCCAGCAGCACGGACGAGCCGATCATGGCGGCGAAGGCGGCGAGCCCCTCCCGATCCATCTGGCTGCCGGTTGCCAGCAAGGCGCCGACCGCCGCGCCGTAGCCGAGACAGGTAGCAAAGGCCAGCACCGCCAGGTGCCCGAAGAACTTGCCGATCAGCACCTGCCAGCGGGCCACCGGATAGCTCAGCAGCAGCAGCATGGTGCCGCGTTCCATGTCGCCGACGATGGCATCATGCGAGATCAGTAGCGCAATAAGCGGCACCAGGAAGATCGTGAGACTCGACAGGCTGACGATGACGATATCGAGCGGTCGCGCACCCACATTGCTGCCGCTCGGTGCGCTGCCCAGGAAGGTCAACGATAGCGCAAGGGCCGCCAGCAGCAGCGTTGCGGCAAGCACCCAGCGGTTGCGGATGGCCTGGCGGATTTCCTTGGCCGTGATGGTAAGGATGGCGTTCATCGCGGCGTCTCCGCCGATCGCAGGAAATGGGCATAGAGCTCATCAAGACTCGGCGACATCACGTCGAGGTCCTCGACCGACGTCCCCGCCGCCATCACGCGACGCAGGAGGTCGAGCTTTTGCTCGGGCGCCGCGTCGATCTCGACGATATGCCCGTTCAGCCGCCGATGTGGCGTAGATGCAGCTAGCCAGGACGGCACCTCGCCGGAAGCGAGACCGGACACTTTGAGGCGGATCTTGGTCGGCAGCCGTGCAAGGCGTCGCAACTCGTCGAGCGATCCGTCGGCGACCTTGACGCCGCGATTCATGATGATGACGCGTCCCGCCCGCTCCTCCAGTTCAGTCAGCACATGCGAGCAGAGCAGAACCGTGGTGCCTTCGGCGGCAAGCCGCTGGATCGCGTCATAAAAGGTCTGGCGCAGTTCAGGATCGAGACCGGTGGTCGGCTCGTCGAGCAGCAGCAATTGCGGCCGTCCGATCAACGCCTGCGCCAGGCCGAGCCGCTGGCGCATGCCTTTCGAATAGGTGCCGACGCGCCGGTCGGCGGCTGCGCCGAGCCCTACGACGTCAAGCAGTTGCTCTGCCTTTGCGAGCGGCTCCTGCTTCAGTCTGGCATAGAATCGCTGCGTCTCGCGGCCCGTCAGCGAAGCATCGAAGGAAACGTTTTCCGGCAGGTAGCCGAGCCGGCGCCGTGCCGAAAACTGACCTGCGGCGGGATCCTCCCCCAGAACCCGGATCGAGCCGTGCGTCGGGTGAATCAGACCCAGCATCAACTTCATCAGCGTGGTCTTGCCGGCGCCGTTGTGGCCGATCAAGGCGACCATTTCGCCTTGGCCGAGTTCGAACGAGACGCCGGACGCCGCATCGATGCGGCCATACCGCTTGCTGACGTCGGTTATTTGTACCGTAACGGTCATGGGCGAATCCCTTCCGCAAGCATGCGGCGTGCCGGCGGCGACATCAGCGGATGACTGTCGACGACGCCGCCGGGGAGCAGGGCGGGAAATTGCCCCTGGGCCCACCGGATCACCTGCACGGCGGGACTGTTGATCAGCACCTTTGCGGCAGGTGCGGTCCATAACACCCGGTCGATCAGGTCGTTTGGCCGGTATGCCGTGTCGGCAATGCCGTCGCCGTTGAGATCGAACGCAGGGTTGTCGCTCCAGTAGTTGCCGCGGCCGCCCTTGGACCAGTCGAGATGGCGGGTGCCGACATATTTGACCTGGTTGGCATTGTTGACGAAGGCGTTGCCGGTGATGGCGTTGCCTTCGGAGCCTGCGGTGAAATGCACGCCGATTTCACAGCCTTCGAACCAATTGTTCTCCAACCTATTGTTGTTCGTGTTGTAGATGAACACGCATTTCTCTGGGCCCAGGCGCGGGCCCTTGGCCGGGCCTGCCGGCGCGGTGGCACCCATCTGCGACATGCCATCGTCCGCCGTTCGGGTATCGGACGTCGCCCAGCGCTCAGCCTGCTGCAATCCCCCGATCACGGTATTGCCTGTGATCTTCGAACCATTCGCAGCGTTGAACAGGATACCTCGGTCGCGATCGTGGTCGGAAACATTGTCCCGAACTATAAGCCGGTTCGAGAACATGAAGGCGTAGCCGATGGTATTCCTGGTCGAGACATTATTCGTGATCTCGCCGTCATTGGCGTACATGTAGTGGATCGCAAAGCGCAGGTCGCTGAAGCGGTTGCCGCTGAACAGATTGTTGCGGCTCGAGATGACGAAGATGCCGTCGCGCCCATAGCGAAATTCGTTGTCGATCACCTTGGCGCCCGGCGCATTCCACACCGACACGCCGTTGCCGGCCTCGCTGACCCGCGCCTGGCGAAGGCCGGTGATGCGGTTGTGGCGGACCACGGCATCGGGAGCCCCGTGCACATAGATGCCGAACAGATTGTCTTCGAGGCGATTGTCCTCGATGACGGCGTCGCGTGCGGATTGTTCGACGAAAATGCCGGAGTCCATCGTCTCGAGCGAACGGCCGGACCCGCGCACATCGAGGCCGCGCACCACGGCGCCGGCAGCGGTTACGGTCACGACGCTGCCCTGGCGGGATCCCGTGACGACGGCGCCTGCTTCGCCGGCAAGGATAATGCGGTGGGCGATCCGCAGCGGCCCGCGATAGGTGCCGGCGGAGAGGCGCACTTCGTCGCCTTCCGCCGCCTGGTCGAGCACCGCCTGCAGGTCACTCACCTCTGGCGTAATCGCAAGCTGCGCCGCCGACGCGCGCGCGACAAGGATGGCGGCGGCAAGCGCCGCCATCCCGAACCACGCCATATGGTGTGTTGCCCGCACGGTCACGCGTTTCGCGGATGCACCAGCATGCGCCCGCGCATTTCCATGTGCATGGCGTGGCAGAACCAGGTGCAGAAGTACCAATAGACACCCGGCTTGTCGGCGACGAAGGTCACCGACGACGTCTGCTGCGAGTCGATCTCCATGTTGATGCCGTAGTTGACGATGCAGAAGCCGTGGGTCAGGTCCTCGACGTCGTCGATGTTGGTGACATAGACGGTCACCTCGTCGCCTTGATTGACCTCGAACGTGTCGAGCGCGAAGGCGGGCGCGGCGGAATACATGTAGACCCGCACCTTGTTGCCGTCGCGGATGACCTTGGCGTCGCTCTCGAGCGTGACGCCGTCGGCCGCCGCCTGTTTGCGCGCGTCCTCGAAGAACGGATCGTCGCGCTTCCAGATGCTGAGAACGCGGCCTTCCAGCTTCGAACGGTGCACGATCACGGCATCATGGGGCTCGGCGAAGCTTGGACCGTCATGGACGAGGCGCATGCGGTCGGCTGAGATGTCGATCAGTTGATCGTTCTCGGGCTTGAGCGGACCGACATTGAGGAAGCGGTCCTTGGAGAACTTGTTCAACGACAAGAGCCATTTGCCGTCGGCCTCCTTGGTCTCGCCCATCGAGGCATGGTTGTGACCCGGCTGATAATGGACGTCGAGCTTCTGGATGATCGGGTTGACCTTCTCGCCCTTGAACGCTCGCTTGGCTTGATCGATGTTCCACTTGCACACCTGGCTGTCGAGGAACAGCGTGGTGTATGCGTTACCCTTGCCATCGAAAGCCGTATGCAGCGGGCCTAAGCCGAGTTCGGGCTCGGCGACCACAGCATCGCGCGGCTTGATCTTGTCGTCGAACACCTGGTCGAGCAGGCGTACGTCGATGACGCTTACGGTCGGCGCGAGCTTGCCGTTGGCGACGACATGGATGCCGTCAGGCGCGGTGTTCAGCCCGTGAGGGCTGTTGGATACGGGAACATAGCGCGTGTAGGCCGAACCGTGCCGCCCGTCGATCACGGGCACGCCGTTCATCTCCTTGTAGTCGCCTTTCTTGACCGCCTCTTCGATCCGCTTGATGTTGAAGACGACGACCCAGTCCTGCTCGCTCGCTGTCATTTCGGCAAGCGTCACGCCCTTCTCGGAGTTGTAGCAGGTCGAGAATGCATATTTGCCCTGGTAGTCGCAGTCGGTATTGTCGAGGTTGCCATCGACCATCACCTGCCAGGCGACCTTCATGGTGTCGCCGTCGACGGCGGAAAAGATCGACCAGTACTTGCTCTTGTCGTCCAGTACCTTGCCATCGTTCGGCAGCGGCACTTCGTATTCGCCGTTGCAGAACAGATATCCGGTGCGCGGATATTTCTGGGGGCGCATGCCGTGGATCGTGTACTGGTTGGGAATCTCGATGATCTTGTCGCACTTCATGATATCGGTGCGAATGCGGGCGAGCCGCGTATTTGCCTTGTCGTTGATGAAGACGTAGCGGCCGTCATAGGTGCCGTCCGTGAACGACATATGCGGGTGATGGCAGTCACCGTTCATCCAGATCCCGAGCCGGTCCTTCAGCCGCTCCCGCGTCTCGGGCATCAGGCCCTCGGTCATGATCTTGCGGCTCTCGTTGGTCTGGCCCCAGCCGGTTGCGCTGCAGCGGTTGAACACCGGAATGCGCATCAATTCGCGCATCGACGGCATGCCGATGATGCGGACTTCACCGGTCTGGCCGCTAGAGAAGAACACGTAATATTCGTCGAGCTCGCCGGGCGCGATCTCCGACTTCAGGCCGCCGGCGCGTGCCGGCGCCGCCTTGGTCTGTGCCGCAGCCGGCTCGGGCGCAAGGCCCCTGCTGAGGCTCAACCCACCGGCAATGCCGGCGGCGCCGATCGCGGCTGTTCCCACGATCTGACGACGGCTGATCGTCGTTGGCTTGTCGTCGTCATGCTTCTCACTGGCCATGTTCGTCTCCTTTGTGTGAACGGCTGGTTAGAACTTGTGAGCGCGCAGTAGCCGGCAGCGGCACCGGCTTGCCCGCGTGTGTGATGATGGTGTTGGGTCCGGCTCCGCCGGCACGCATCGAAGGCGATGACATGGCCTGGAACTTCTCGCGCTTGAGCCGCACCTGGATCATGTGCGGGCAGCGCTGGTCGTCGTAATAGAGTTCCTGGCAGTGCATGCAGTAGATACATTCGTTGACGTTGATGTGTCCTTCGGGATGGATCGACTGCACGGGGCATTCCTTGGCGCAGCGCTGGCAGGGCGATCCGCACTCTTTCCAGCGGCGCAGCCATTCGAAAGTCCGGATCCGGCCGGGGATCGCAAGTGCGGCGCCGAGCGGGCAGAGGTAGCGGCAGAAGAAGCGCTCAATGAACAGGCCGATGAAGAGCAATCCGCCCGCATAGGCGACAAACGGCCAGCTGCGGGCGAATTTCAGGATGATCGCCGTCTTGAACGGTTCGACTTCCGCGAAGGTCTCGGCAAGCGCAACGGAGTAGAGCGAAAGACCGAACAGGGCGAGGAAGATAACGTACTTGATTGGCCAGAGGCGTTCGTGAAGACCCCAGGGCACCGTGATCTGCGGTACCTTGAGCCATTTTGCGACCGTATTGGTGAGTTCCTGCAGGGCACCGAACGGGCACAGCCATCCACAGAATGGACCTCGCCCCCAGAATAGAAGTGCAGCCGCGGATGCCGACCACAGGATGAAGATCAGCGGGGCGGCGAGGAAGAATTCCCAGTGGAAGCCGGTCACCAGCGCGTTGATGAAGGTCACGACATTGACGACGGAGAGCTGCGCGTTGGCGTACCAGCCGAGCCAGATCAGCACGAAAGCGAGATAGAAGCGGCGAACCCAGGTGTAGAGCGTCGGCCGTCGCACCAGGATGTTCTGAAAGAAGAAGATGGCGGTCAGTACGACCAACGCTATGGCCGCGATCGCGATCGAGACCGGTTGCGAACGCCAGATCCGCATCCACAGTGGTTCTTCGCCATCGTCCGCTGGCAGCGAAACCTGCGCGGCGGGGACGGAGGTCTGCGTCGCGGGCACAGGTGCGTTGGAGGGCACCGTCACAGCACGTTGCTCGCGCCGCAGGTAGCGATCAGGCAGATTGTAATCGAGATCGAAAGTGAGGAATGCCTTGTCGCGGCCGCCGACATTTCTCTGCACGAGCAGCTGCAGTTCCCAGGGCTGCGTCGGGTCGAGCGTGAATTCGGGCGGCGTGACGAACAAGCCGATTTCGCGGAAGTCCGGCGCGCCGGCGGCGGCCAGCGTGCCCAGGCGCGTATGATTGCGGTCGCGAAAGCGGGTGCTGGAGCCCTCCTGAAGGATTTCGACGCGGTCGAAAATGCCGCCTCGCACATAAGCCGAACCCTTGAAGGAGTAGACGCCGTCGCCAGCGATAATGATCGCCTGCTGTCCCGGCTGCAGGCGCTCCTTCAGTCTCTCATAGCCGTCGTCGCCGAGCAGGCTGCGGCCGATCGTCGGGGCGCTGGCAAGTGCGACATAGAGGTCGACGAAGGTATCATCGGCCTGGCCCGCTTCAGGGTTCTGTGCGGCAGCCGTGTTTCCTGATTTCGCGAATGCGTCATTGACCTCGCCGATCGTCAGGTGCAGCCGCCGCACCGAGCCGTCGCCGACAAGACTGGCCCAGTCGCGAATCTCGCTTTGCCCGAGATCAAGCGTCTTTGTGACCGGCGGCAGCGCCGCAGCGGGAGCGGCGCTTCCTCCACCGATTCGTCCGGTCCGGATCAGCCGCACCGCGGAGCGCACGACGCTGTCGCTCATGACGAGCACGGTCACGGTCGCGCCGCTGACGATGTCGACCTGCGGCGGCCGCTCCGCACCTTGCGCAATCGGCTTCATGTCCTTGCCGATCAGGCTGTTCAGGGCGGCGACGATGCGCGGCTGCGGAATTCCGATCAGGACGATCGGCTCCTTGTGGTCGACGAGCTTTAAGCCCCTGACGGTGCCGTCGGGGTCGATGCCGACCAGGATGTGGATCGGCTTGCCCGAATAGCCGACTGAATTGGCGAAATCCGAGTTGAGATAGACAAAGCCCTGCAGCTGGTCGCCGCGATAAACCGGAACAATTGGCGGGTCACCCTGCGGCGGACCGAATCGATCCGCATTTGCGAAAAAGTCGCTGGGTTGGGCTTTTGGTAGGTAGGTGACCAGATCGCTCGCGGCCAGGGCCGCGCTCGTCCAGAGGGTGACGCCGACTGCGACGATCATGGCCAGCGCGAGTGCGGCAACCCGTCGCCGGACGACGGACGAATTCCGGGCCATGAGGCACCCCAAAACAGACTCGCGCGCCCGAAATCGGGCGCGAATTCCATGACACGCTGGATCTGGAGAAGGGGCCGTCAGCGCTGACAGCCCCAGGAGCACCGATCCAATCACCGCAAGTTGACTCCCGTTGTGGTCGGCTATCTAGTCGCAAGGGGAACGCTCGAGTTTGCTCTAGATCAAGCGCAGCTATGCAGGTGGTTCATGCTGTTGATGCGAACGTTGCTGTTGAAGAACGAACCGGCAGGAACCTTGCATTCGCTGGAAGAGCTGTTTGCGCTTGCCAGCGCGATGGAAAAGGAAGCTGCGGATCGCTATTCCGGGCTTGCCGAAGACATGCAGGCGCAGAACAGAGCGGATCTCGCGGCGGTCTTCGCCCAGCTTGCGGCCGCCGAGCGCGAGCATGTCGATAGCGTGACACGTTGGTCGCAGTCCCGACGCGGCAAGGCCCCTGATCCGGCGCTCGTACGCTGGGACGCACCGGAGACCTTCGATGTCGAGGCCATGACGGAGATCAAGGCGTCGCGGTTAATAACCCCTTACCGCGCCCTTGCGATGGCCGTGCGCAATGAGGAGCGCGCGTTTGCCTTCTGGTCCTATATCGCGGCGTTCACCGCCGATCTCGAGATCAGGAAGGCCGCCGAAGCTATGGCACGGGAGGAGCTTGTGCACGTGGCGACCTTGCGCAAGGAACGCCGCAGCGCTTATCGCCGCGAGCACAAGGAGCGCACGAGTGAGGGGGCTGCTGACGCTATCGCTCAGGTGGATGCCGGCGCCCTGGAATCCCGTCTGGCTGTGCGGCTCGCGGATCTCGAGGCGCGCCTCCAAGGACATTCGCGGAGCCGCGTCCACGAGCTTTGCGAAGAGGCCCAACTGATGTCGACCCGAGCCGCGGGATTAGGATCGTTTCCTGCTGCGTTGCAGGAGACTGATGCCCAAACCATCGCCGAGGCTCTGACCGACGCCTATCTGGACGGTGCCGAACGCTCGGACGATCCGACACGTCTCGAGCTTCTGCAGATGCTGGCCCAGCGTGCCATCGCCCGGCTTGCTTGGCTGCGCAGCCTGGAACCCGTTAGCCCTTCGGGCAAATGACTGGACTGGGGTCACGCTGAATCCTTCCGCAGACCAAGGTGGTCAAACAGATTCATCGGGAGCGGAAAGACCACGGTCGAGGACCGTTCGCCGGCGATATCGTGCAGCGCTGCGAAATAGCGTAGCTGCATCGCCTGTGGCTCCTGGGCGATGATCCGGCCAGCTTCGACGAGCTTTTCTGCGGCCTGCTGCTCGCCCATCGCATTGATCACTTTGGCGCGTCGCAGCCGTTCCGCCTCCGCCTGCTTGGCGATCGCGCGTACCATGGTTTCGTTAATGTCGACGTCCTTGATCTCGATTCCAGTGACCTTGATGCCCCAGACGTCGGTCTGCTTGTCGAGGATCTCCTGGATGTCGGCGTTCAATCTATCGCGTTCTGCGAGCATCTCGTCGAGTTCGTGCTTGCCGAGCACCGAGCGCAGCGTGGTTTGCGCGAGCTGGCTGGTCGCGGCCATGTAATCGCCGACCTTGAGGATCGCGCGCTCGGGATCGACGATGCGAAAGTAGAGAACTGCGTTGACCTTGACCGAGACGTTGTCGCGCGAAATCACGTCCTGAGGTGGCACGACCTGCACCATGACCCTGAGATCGACCTTCACCAGTTGCTGCACGACCGGAATGAGGATGATGAGGCCCGGGCCCTTCACTCCGGTGAAACGGCCGAGCGTGAAGATGACGCCGCGCTCGTATTCCCGCAGGATGCGAATGGCCTGCGTGAAAAAAATGATCACGACCAGCGCGAGCGCTGCATATGTCAAATAGTCGAGCATCATGATGTTCCTCCCTTGCCGGTCGGGACGGGCGCGCGCCGCACCACCAGAGTCAGATCGACAATGTTGGCGACCTCAACCACCTCGCCCGGCTTGAGGGTTTCGGTGCCACGCGCTTTCCATCGCTCGCCATGCGCAAAAACGTGACCTTCATTCTCGCACCAATCGAGGACCTCGGCGGATAGGCCTCGCATGGCCTGCGCTCCGACCCGTACCGGGCCGCCGCGGGCGCGCCGAAGCGAACCGAGCACCACGAAAACAAAGCCGATCAGCGTCGCCGTTACGATGGCGATGAGCCACCACGACAGTCGGTAACCGGGCGCTTCGGCCCTGAAGAGCATAACTGCTCCGAGTACAAACGCGATGACACCTCCGATGCCGATCACGACGGTCGGGTTGAAGGCCTCGAAGGCAAGAAGCGCGATCCCGACCAGCGCCAAGGCGAGGCCGGCGTAGTTGATCGGCAGCAAATTGAGGGCGTAGAGGCCGAGCAACAGGCAGATCGTGCCGACGATTCCCGGGGCGATCGCGCCAGGGGACATGAATTCGAAGATTAGCCCGTAGATGCCAACCATCAGGAGAATGAACGCGACGTTGGGATCGGTGATGACCGCCAGGAACCGGGATATCCATCCGGGATCAATAATCTCGATGATGGCATCCTTCGTCGCCAGGCGTTGCGTCTTGCCACTTGGAACCTCGATTACGCGACCATCGACCTTCCCCAGCAATTCGGCCGGATCGCGTGCAACGACGTCGATGACATGCGCCTCCAACGCGCCGTTGGCAGAGAGGGTAGCGGCCTCGCGCACCGCCTTTTCGCCCCAGTCGGCATTGCGGCCACGCAGTTCGGCGAGGCTGCGGATGAAGGCGACAGCATCATTCGTCGCCTTTGCCGTCATGGCATCCTTTGGCTCGTTCTGGCGGTCGCTATCTTTCCTATCTTTGCCGTCTTTGTCCGGGGTGCCCGGTAGACCCGGCATCGGACCGCCAATCTGCACCGGCGTCGCGGCACCGATATTGGTGCCCGGCGCCATTGCCGCGATATGGGTTGCATAGAGAATGTAGGTCCCGGCGCTTGCGGCATGGGCGCCGGAGGGAGCGACGTAACCTATGACAGGAACGGGTGAAGCGAGCACATCCGAGATGATTTCGCGCATGCTGGTGGTGAGCCCGCCAGGTGTATTCAGACGCAAAATGACAATCTCGGCGCGTTGTTCGCCTGCCTTGACCAAAG
The DNA here is from genome assembly GCF_020329485.1 of Bradyrhizobium cenepequi. Taxonomy (GTDB): domain Bacteria; phylum Pseudomonadota; class Alphaproteobacteria; order Rhizobiales; family Xanthobacteraceae; genus Bradyrhizobium; species Bradyrhizobium cenepequi. Next base: position 90,114 of record NZ_JAGKJI010000004.1, on the reverse strand, counting down.
CGTCCTTCACGTAACTCGCCGACGCCGGTCCGATCGCTCCGTCGAGCGAAATGGTCAATGCAAGCCTCCGGTTCTCCTCCGCTAAGCCGGGAAGGATGGAGACAAGCAGAGCGACGACTGCAATCGCCGCAACGAGGGCCGCCTTTACGGTCTGCACGGCAAGGACTCCCTTGCAGAAAATATGGGGTTCCGTTCCGGGACCTCAATGGCCGTGGACCACCTACACGCAGGCCGTTGTGCAGTGCGATGGCTAGGGCACACCGCATGCACCGCGAGATAGTTTGTCATCTCTCCGCGATCAGCGGAGGATTGCGGATGCGTTTTTCAAGCTGACCTGATACCCGCGGCGATCAGAACCAGCGACGCGGTGTCGCCCGAGGCAGTCGATAATGTACTTCCCGATGCCTTGAGGCCGGCGCAGCAAGCAACGTTCAGTGTGCGTAAAGTCCCTCCACGATCGGCAAGCGCGCGGCTCGGAATGCGGGAAACAATCCACCGATCAACCCGACGATCAGCGCGAGTGCGACGCCCTCACCAATGAGCTGCGGACTGAGCTTGAAGTCGAACACCACCTGCGTGAAGTTGCCGCCGAGGGTGGAGGCCGTGACACCATCAAAGACCAGATATGTCGCGGCGGCACCGAGCACGCCGCCTACGGCGGCGAGCAGTAGCGACTCGGCCAGCGTGCCGACGAAGGCGGGAAAGCCGCCAAAGCCGATGGCGCGCAGGGTCGCGATTTCCGTCGCGCGGGCTGCTACCGACGAATACATCGTGTTGAGCGCGCCTGCGAGCGCGCCTAGCGCCATCGCAATTGCCAAGGGCCAGCCGAGTTTCTGGATCAGATCTGAGGTCTGCGACGCCTGCTCGGCGAAGTAGGTTGCTTCGGATTTGACATCAAGCTTCAACCGCGGATCGTTGTCGCTATAGCCCTTAAGCTCACTCAGAGCACCCGGCCCGGTGAGACGCGCGCGCACCGTCTGAACGATGTTGTTGCGGTTAAACAGGCTCTGCACCACCGAAAGGTCGGCCCAAATCTCGGATTCGAACACGCTGCCGCCGGCCTCGAACACGCCGACGACGGTCCAGCGCGTGGCGCCGAACGAGACGGTGCTGCCGAGATCAAATCCTTCGAATTCCCGAAGCAGCGCCTTGCCGACAACCACCTCGTTGCTGCCGCGATTGAACATGCGGCCGGCGGTGATGGTGATGTTCTTCCGTAACGCCACGCCTTGTTCGCCGATCCCGCGCAGCGGCAGGTTGGCCTTGGTCTTGGTGGAGCGCTTGAGACCGTCGACCACGAGATAGAGTTCCGGCGAGATCAGAGGCTTGCCGTCGGTGCCTCGTGCAATGCCGGGTCCGTCCTCAATCAGCCGCACCTGATCGCGGCTCACGGTGCTGTTGATCTCCGTCTGCGAGCCGGCGCGCAGCACGATCGCGATATCATCGGCGCCGGATCCGGCGATAGTGCGCTGGAATCCATTGGCCATCGCCAGGAATGCGAGCAGCACGATCACCACCAGCGCGATCGCAATCACCGTTGAGAGCGATAGCCAGCGACGCTGCGTAATGCTCTTGAGGTTGATGGAGGTGACGGCAGCCACCTGCAGCAGGAGCGAGCGCATCTCTATCCCCGTCCAAGCGCGGTTGCGATCTTAAGCCGCATGGCGTTGACCGCCGGAATGATCCCGGTGATCAGCCCCAGCGCGATCATCAGCGCGACTCCCTCGAGCGCGATAACGGGCGATAGGGCAAAGGCCGGCGCGACATTGGCAAGGCTCGCGCGCAGTGCCATCGCAATCAACGCCGCAATCGCAAGGCCCGGCAATCCGCCGAGCAGAGCCAGCAATATGGATTCGCCGAGCACCAACCCCAGGATCCGAGGACCGGAAAAGCCAAGTGTCTTGAGCACGCCGATCTCTCGGGTGCGCTCCCGGATCGACAGCGCCATGGTATTGCCGACGATCATCAGGATGGTGACGAAAGCTGCACCAACCACCAGGAGCACGATCAGCGCGATGTTGCCGAACTGCGCCGCGAACGCTTTCCCGAACGCCTTTTCGGTATCGGTCGAGGTCTCGGCGGTGGAATTGGCGAACATGGCGTCGATCGTTTTTGCCACGCGATCATTATTCTCCGGCGACGTGGTCTGCAGGATCATCCAGCCGATCGTGTCCTTGCCGAACGAGCGGGTCTCGTCGAAATAGGCGTACTGGAACAGCAGGAAGTTGGTATCGATGTGATCGGCCTTGCCCTTGACGATGCCGGCGATCGTGAGGTCCCAGGTGTGTCCGCCACTCTTCTGGCTGAAGATGTTGCTCGCGACCGGCACGCGATCGCCGATTTTCCAGCCCCACTTCCGCGCCAGCGATTCGCCAATCAGTGCACTGCCGCGGTCGCGGATGAAGGCCTGAAGCTGGTCGGGGGGAACGTCGAACTCGCTGCGATAGACATCGAAATAAGTCGTCGGCTCGACCGCGAGCGACATCAGGAAATTCTTCGGATCCTGATAGTAGCCGCCGAACCAATTGGCGAAGGTCACCTGCCGCACCCCTTCCACCGCGCGCACACGATTGTAATAGGCGATCGGCAGCGGTTGGGTGAAGTTGATCTTGTTGACCGTGATCATTCGATCGGCGGCGGCGCGATCCTCGCCGGCCGTGAAGGCGCGGTAAAATCCAGCGAGCACGCCGAAGATCATGAAGGCGATCAGGATCGAGACGATCATCAGCACGGCGCGCAATTTGCGGCGGAACAGGTTCTTCCGCACCAGGTCGAAATCGTTCACGCGGCAAGCTCCCGTTCGACGAAACGGCCCTTGTCGAGGTGCAGGATGCGCTTGGCATAGTTTGCCGCCGCGGGATCATGGGTAACCATCACGATGGTCTTTCCCAACTCGCCATTGAGCAGTTGCAGGATCGAAAGAATCTCGTCGGCGGAGTGGCGGTCGAGATCGCCGGTCGGTTCGTCGCACAGCAACAGGTTAGGATCCGAGACGATGGCGCGCGCAATCGCAACGCGCTGCTGCTGGCCACCGGACATCTCGCGCGGACGGTGCTTGACCCGATCGGCCAGCCCGACCACCGACAGCGCCGTCTGAACGCGCGACGCGCGCTCCTTGCTGCGCAATCTGGTAAGCAGTAGCGGCAACTCCACGTTCTGCGCGGCGGTCAGCATCGGCATCAAATTATAGAACTGAAAGATGAAGCCGATATTGGCGGCGCGCCAGGTCGCCAGTTCACCCTCGGAGAGGCCGTCGATGCGACGGTCGGCCACCGCAATCTCGCCCCCGTCGGCGCGATCGATGCCGCCGAGCAGATTGAGCAGCGTCGTCTTGCCGGAACCCGACGGCCCCATCACCGCGATAAAATCGCCGCCAGGGATCGCGAGATCGAGATGATCGAAAATTGAAATCGTTTCCTTTCCTTTGGTGAAGCGCTTGCTTACGCCGGTGAGACGTACCATCGGAGATTCGGTTGTCACTTCTCTCTCCCTGAATGCTACTGCGACGAGTTCGTCGCAGTGGTGTCCGGCGTGGGCGCACCACTTGCCCTTCGGTCACGCAAGAAATTCACTTTTACCGCCATGTCGGGCAGAATCCGTGGGTCCTTTTGCTCGAAGCGGATGCGCACTTTGACGGTGGCTTTTTCGCGGTTCGCCGTCGGCACGATCGCTATAACCGAAGCGGGGATGGTCCAGTCCGGATAGGCGTCGAGCACCGCGTTCACGGGCCCTCCAGGAGCGACTCTGCCGATGAAGGCCTCGTTCACGTCAACTTCGATCTCGATCGAGTCCATGTCGACGATGGTGCAGATGCCGGTTCGGGTGAAACCACCGACCGACATCGGCGAGATCATTTCGCCGGGCTGTGCGCTACGATCGATCACGATACCTCCGAACGGCGCCCGGATTTGATGCTTGTCGAGCACCGAGGCACTGCGCTTGGCGTCGATCTTGGCGGTCTCGAACTGCGACTGTGCCTGGCGCAATTGCGCGGTCAGCACGCCGACCCGTGCCTGCGCCTTGGTCAGATCGGCCTCGGTCGCAAAATTCTTCTGCGACAAGGTCTGCACCCGCGACATGATTCGATTGGCGTCCTGCAGGTCGGCGCTGATCGCGGCGATGGCAGCATCGGCGGTCTCGACGCGCGAGCGCGCCAGCTCATAGTCTTTTTCGGCAAGCACGCTATCCAGCCGCGCGACGATTTGCCCCTCCGTCACCGTCATGCCCTCGTCAATAAAGACCTCGACGACCTTGCCAGTGATCTCCGCCGCAACGGTTGCCTTGCGGCGCGCGACCACATAACCGGATGCAGCCAGGCTGCCGGCATCCCGGTCGTTTGGGGCGGCCTGTTGTTGAGGCAGCGGCGTTGGCTGCTGCGCCGGTGCGGCCGGCTGCGGTGCCGCTTGCTTGGGAACGTCTTCACCGCGGAACAGGTATATGCCAAGGGCCGCAAGGACGACCGTACAGGCGGCAAGGGCCGCCGAGATCGACAACCACCGGCGGCCTGACCGCTCCACCTTGGTTTCGCTGCGATCAATGGTGAGCGATCTCAGCAACTCGCTCTTGTCGTCGGTCATCTTCAATTCCATCCGGGCGCACGCGGCTGGCGCGCCCGCCGCGACCTTACGCCAGGACTCCCGCCGCAGCTGGCCTACATATCCCGACACACAGCCTCGCCCAGGCCCTGTTCGGTGATTCCACACACCCACTTCAATTACTATATCGGGTTGTGCATTTGGCGCCTTATATCCTCTTCATGACCAAGCCCATAGAGCGCGGGCAAGCCCTCCGCGAGAGCTCATCGTTCTGCTGGGATCATCGTGCCGGTTCCCTGAACCGCGACCGTCTGTCGCGCAGCCATGCGACAGCCTCGGGCGCAAGCACCCACATCACGCCCGATCGGTCCTCATTTGTGCCGGCACGTCACAGATAATATGCCTGATCAGCCTCTTGTTGACACAAATGCACCAACCCTAAATCCCTGACCCAGCAAGGAGCACCGGGAAATGAAGGTATTTGTGACAGGGGCGAGTGGATATATCGGCGGCTCGGTCGCCGTGCGTCTGGTCGAGGCCGGGCATGAGGTGAGGGGCCTGGTCCGCGGGCCGGAGAAAGGGGCCGCGGTTAGGCGACTCGGGATTGAACCGGTGCTTGGCAGCCTGGACGATCACGACCTCCTGGCCGATGAGGCCCGCCGCGCCGATGCCGTGGTGAACGCCGCGAGCAGTGACCACCGTGGTGCAGTCGAGGCGCTGGTCGAGGCCCTTGCCGGTTCGAACCGGCCGTTGCTGCACACCTCGGGCTCGAGCATCGTCGGCGATAACGCCGGCGGCGAGCCCTCGGATGCGGTCTTCGATGATGATGCGCCCATTCAACCGACGCCGGACAAGGCCGCCCGGGTCGCCATCGACCGTTTCGTGACCGGATCAGCCGCGCGCGGCGTGTGCTCGACCGTGCTCTGCAACACGTTGATCTACGGCCGCGGCCTCGGGCCGCATCAGGAAAGCATCCAGATCCCCTCGCTGGTTCGGCAGGCGCGCCGTAGCGGCATCCCGCGGCACATCGGGCGCGGCCTGAATGTCTGGTCCACCGTTCACGTTGCCGACGTGGCGGATCTCTATCTGCTTGCGCTTGAGAAGGCGCCGGCCGGCAGCTTCATGTTCGTCGAAAACGGCGAAGCGTCGTTCCGCGACATGGTCACTGCGATCGGCACTGCACTCGGGCTCGGCGAGGCAAAGCCGTGGCCGCTGCAGGACGCGATCGCGGAATGGGGATATGAGCGCGCAACCTATGCCTTGGGCTCAAACAGCCGCGTGCGGGGGCGCCGCGCCCGTGCCTTAGGCTGGATGCCGCATCATGCCTCGGTCCTGGATTGGATCGCGGAGGAGTTGCCAGCAATCGCGGGGGCAAACGAAACCGATAAGGCCTGAGAACGTGCCACGCGTGTTCCGCGAGCCCTTGACCGCGTTCACCGCGATTCTGGCTCGTCGGCGCAGATCCGCCGGCCTCGATAGTCCTTCGATATCCCCTACGAAGCAGGGGCCAATCCCGCTGCTGCCGGATTGGCAGCGGCGGTGACATCCTCTCGTCCCTCGCCGGTTGACCGATTGACGGAAGCTGCACTGTCCAAAGGCGGAAGGCTGATCGTTGCGCGCAGTCCGCGCTGTGCATTGTCGAGGATAATATCGCCACCATGGCGGCGCACGATCGTTCGCGCAATGGAAAGGCCAAGTCCGACACCGCCGGTTTCCCGATTCCTTGAATTCTCGATGCGATAGAAGGGCGCGAAAACTTGCTCTTTGGCGGTCTCAGGAATGCCCGGCCCATCGTCGGCGACCACGATATCGATGCTATCCACCCGTCGCTCGATGCTGACACGAGCTCGCTCACCATAGCGGACCGCGTTTTCGACAAGGTTGCGGCACGCGCGGCGGAGTGAATCCGGTCGGCAGCGATAGCTGATCCTCTGTCCCTCCGAGAAGGAAACATCATAACCAAGCTCGACAAGGTCGTCGCAGAGGCTCTCCACAAGGGCCGCGAGGTCCACTGTTCGAGTGCTCTCGGCAGTTGCCTCTTCGCGGGCGAACGCAAGAGTCGCCTCCGCCATGGTCTGAATCTCTGAAATCGTCGCGAGCATCTTCTCCCGCGCCTCTTGGTCGGGCACGAATTCCGCCCGGAGGCGGAGCGAGGTCAGTGGCGTGCGCAAGTCATGGCCAATGGCAGCCAGCATCCTGGTGCGGTCATCGACGAACCGGTGCAGCCGCGCCTGCATGCGATTGAATGCCTCGGATGTGCGCCGGATGTCGTCAGGGCCGGTTTCCGGCACCGGTGCGATCTCCTGGCCGCGGCCAAGCGCTTCGGCGGCGGTGGCCAGACGGCGCAACGGCCGGGCAATGCCGCGCGCAGCCAAGGCAGCTATGATCGACAGCACTAGCGCAGAGAGGCCAAGTGATACGGTTGATTGAGACGTCCAGAAGCCGTCCTGCGCGGGTTTGGCATAGGCGGTGTTCAGCCATGTGCCATCCGCCAGCCGCACCGCCAGCCCCATGCCCATGGCATCGTCGAGATAGAGAAACTTCGCCGGTCGCGATAGCGGCCAGGCCTCAGGTCGTAGGTCGATCCAGGGGGAGGAGACCGACTTGCTCGTTTCGGCGCCGGCTCGGATGAAGTCCGCTTTCACCTCGATCGGGACGCCCGGGAAAGATACGCGCGGCAAGGGCTGGGCGAGATGCTCCCAAGCCTGTTGCCGTCACGCGGGGGCGTCACTTAGACTCGCTGAGATCCAGTATCTTGCCGAATTGGTATTGCTGGCAGCAAGGATATCCTGCTGAAGCGTCGGTGGCGTTGCCTCCAGGACGCGCGCGAGCGAGGCGCATCGGCTGAGTATTTCGCCTTTCGCAACCTTGCGCATCGCTTGTCCGTGCTCGTCCCAAGAAATGAAGAACACGATCGCCTGGGACAGCAGCAGCGACAGCAGGGTGAAACAAATGAATTGAGCAGCAAGGCTGCGCTTCCACAGGCTCATCATGATTGCAGGACTTCCGCGATCAGACTGTAACCGCCGCCCCAGTGGGTCTTGATCAGGGCGGGCGTCTTCGGATCGGCCTCTATTTTCTTGCGCAGGCGGCTAACCTGGTTGTCGATGCTCCTGTCGAACGGATCGGCATCCCGGCCGACGGTCAGGTCAAGAAGCTGTTGGCGGCTGAGCACGAGGCCGGGATGGTCGAGAAATGCGCGCAGCAGGCGAAACTCGGCCGTACTGAGCGGCACCGCGAGGCGGTCTTGATCGAGCAACTCGCGGCGGCCGGCATCGAGGATCCACCGATCGAAGCGCACCAGCTTTGCCGTCAGGCGGCCTTTTCGGGGCGGCAGGCTGTTTACACGTCGAAGGACCGCCTTGATGCGGGCGAGGAGTTCGCGCGGATTGAATGGTTTGCTCACGTAGTCATCGGCGCCAACTTCCAGACCCACGATCCGGTCGGTCTCCTCCGCCATCGCGGTCAACAGGATGACCGGCAGCTCCGTTGTGCTGCGCAGGTGGCGGCACAATGACAGGCCGTCCTCGCCGGGCATCATCACGTCGAGCACCACGAGGTCGAGCGCGCTGCGTTCCAGCAGGCGACGTAACGCGACGGCATTCTCCGCAAGGCTGATGCGATAGCCGTGCTGCACAAGATATTTGCCGACCAGATCGCGGATATCGCGATGATCATCCACGACGGCAATGTGCGGTACCGAGTCCATCCAGTTGCTCCATTTCGGACCCTAATTGAGTCCGGAAGCCACGCCACCGCAAAAGTGTATCAGAGTGTATCGTCAACTCTGGGCGGGACAATCTGACATAAAATGACTTGCCGGACTCTTGATCGCGCCGCTGCCGTATCGGCAGCTTCGCCTCGATGTCAGGGAACCATCCAGGGCTGATGGCTCGGATCCGGAGCGTACGTGGCGCAAAACACGACAACGTCGGGGTGATCGTCTTTGCTGGACCGCTGTCGTCAGGCGGCCAGAATTGTCGTGAATTATCCGATGCAGCGCTTCTGAGACAGAATGCGACAAATCTCTGCCGATCCAGGCAAAGGTCTGCGACATCCCAGGCCCATCATGCGCGCAGTTAGCAAGATGGGATGCGTCAGATGCGCGATGCGGTGCACGCCGTCGCCCGTGAAAGAGTTCCGGCTGTCTCGGTCGTCCTGCCGTTCACGCGCCGCGGTGCCGATCGGCCGAGTTCGTTCAATATGGTCTCGTTCACCCTGGCAGCCGTACGGGTGAGCTGTCTACTCGTGTTCGCGCTGCGGCGGCTCTCGACCTCGGCCGCAGTCCTCGATCCGACCCATGGTCGAGAACTCACGGTTATCTCGCAGCTTGTTCCGGCGCGCGATCGCTTGCCATTCGAGCAGATAGCGCCACCGGTTGCGCTCTTTCCGGGTCGGATAAGCCGCGTGCACCGCGGGCAAATCTGACCGCTTCTGAAGCGGTGGGACGATAGGGCAAAGCCGCTACGCCGCGTGGCGGGACCTTTAGCGACGATTTCCAATTTTCAAGCAACCTCCGGCTCGGCCAAGCGGTCCTGAACAGGCCTTTGCGATTTCGTTAAATCGTTTCATTGACACGGCATGGGGAGGGGTACATAATTTCGAAACAAGTGCTGAAGAACAATCAAAGGGAAGGGACGTCGACGCTCGGACCGAACGCGTATTTGCCCAAGCAATAGGCCGCAATATAAATAAAGCTATAAAATCAATGGCTTGATTGTCGATCGCGTCGGTTCTCTGACGCGATGAGGCGATCGCCCGAGGCGTGGCATTGCGTGCCTCGCGACGGGCGCTGGCGGAATAATAAATGAAACGATCCATAAACGGGGAGGAGATGGAATGGAAATAACGCGTCGTAACTTGCTGTTGGCCGGCGCCGCGATCGGCGCTTCGAGTGCTGTATCCCGGCCGTCCGCACTGGCCGCCGGAGCGGAGCTCAAGCTCGGCGTCGTCGGTGTGCTTTCGGGGCCGGCTGCGCAGTGGGGGCTCGCCCTAAAGGGCGCAGCAGAGTTCGTCGCCGCGGAGGCCAATCGGGACGGTCTCGTCAAGATCGACGGCGCGCCCTGTCAGGTGAGTGTTGTCGCTATCGACAGCAAATACACCGCCGAGGGTGCCGCCGCGGCTGCAAACACGCTCGCGGGACAGGGCGTAAAATTCATCATCGGTCCGATTGGCTCGCCCGAACTCACCGGGCTAAAGCCGATGGCCAAGCGCAATTCGATGCTGGTGATGGGCAATGGCTACGCCAAGGACGCGCTGGGTCCGCAATGGCCGTTGGTCTTCCATGTGGGGCCCGGCCCATCAGGATGGGCCGATCCGATCATCAAGATCGCCAAACAGAAATTTGGCATCAAGAGCGTTGTGCTCGTCGCTCCGAACGATCAGGGCGGCACGGACATCGCAAGTGTCGATGCGGACGCCTACAAGAAGAACGGTATCGCTGCGACCGAGGAATATTACCAGCGCGGCACCACCAATTTTGCGCCGATCGTGACGCGCATCATGAACGCGAAGCCGGCGGCCGTGGATCTCGCATCCTCTCCACCTGGCGATGCCGGCATCATGGTCAAGCAATTGCGTCAAGCCGGGTTCGAAGGACCAATCGGTCGCCTCGGTGGTCCAGGCTATAGCGAGATCTCCCGCGTCGCTGGCGGCGACGCCGTGCTGAAGGACTTCTACTGGTACGAGCCGGTTCTGGTCGACGAGAAAGTCCACTTGATCGCCGACGAATACAAGAAGCTGTTCGGCACCGAGCGGCCGGAGAACAATTTGTTCTTCCAGTGGGTGTCCGGCGCCCGCATGGTCGTGAAGGCAATCACAAAGGCGGGCACTGTCACCGACACCGAAAAGGTGGCCCAGGCTCTACGTGCATTGCCCGTGAACGATCCAAATATCGGTTCAGGACATTGGATCGGCCAGGATTTCTTCGGCATCAATCAGGAGCTGTCGTTCCCCTTTGGGGTGGGGCTGGTCACGAACGGCCAATTGCAGCCGGTCGTTCCGGTCGAAGCGGCCACAGGCAAGTAGCGGAGCTCCCTGTGGAAGGCATCGTTGCCACCGGCCTCATCGGCGTCAGCTTGGGCGCGCAGTATGCGCTGCTCGCCCTCGGCTTCACCCTGATTTTCGGCATTCTCGGCGTCGTCAATTTCGCCCACGGCGGATTCTACGTGCTCGGAGGCTATCTCGCTTATTCCGCTGTGACCTATCTTGGAGTGCCCTATGCACTGGCGGTGATCGCAGCCGCGCTCGGCACGACAGCGCTCGGCTATCTGTTCGAGCGCTTCGTCCTCGATCGGCTGATCGACGATCACTTGGCGACGCTGATGCTGACGCTCGGGCTCTATTTGATGATGTCGAGCGGCCTTCTGGTGCTTTTTGGACCGCAGTCGCCTGCGTTCAGCTTTCCCCTGAGCGGCGTCCTTCGCGCGCACGGCTTCTACGTTCCGATCGAGAACCTCGTCGTCCTTGTTGTCTGTCTCGTGGGGATCCTCTCGATCTACGCCTTGATTTACCACACCGATTTCGGCCGCGCCTTGCGCGCGCTCGCGGACGACCGCGCGGTCGCCACCGCGCAGGGATTGCGTCCAAAGCTGCTGTTTCCGACGGCATTTGCGCTCGCGACCGGGCTTGCGGGCCTCACCGGCGCGCTGGTCACGCCGATCCTGTCGCTTGCACCGCATGTCGGCGATCCCGTGCTGGCGACATCCTTCCTCATTGTCATCCTTGGTGGTCTGGGAAGCATTGGCGGTGCAACCGTTGCGGCCTTTATCGTCGGCATGGTGGAGGCATTCTCGGCGGTCTATCTCGGAGGTTCGAAAGGCGCCCTCGCATTGTTCGTGCTCGTGCTGATCATGCTGGTGGTCAGGCCGTCCGGTTTGTTCGGTCATCGCGTACGTGGAGCGTGAGCCATGGCAAGCATTGATCTTGGCGCCGCACGCGGCGGATCCATCGCGGAGACGGCAAGCGTGGTTATCATCGCCGCCGCCTTCGTCATCCCCTGGATCAGCCAGAATCCGGCAATCTACTCGCTGGCCAATCAGATCCTGATTGGGGTCACTGCTGCCTTCAGCGTCTACATCATGCTGCGCATGAATCTGATGACGTTTGCGGTGCCCACGTTCATGGCGATCGGAGGCTATACCATGGCGATCCTCGGTCTCCGCCACGGCGTGACTGACGTTCTGCTGCTCGGCATTGCGAGCTTCATGGTGCCGGCGCTGTTCGCGCTGCCGCTGGGCGCGTTGGTGCTCCGCCTCACCGGCGTCTACTTCGTATTGGTCACCTTCGTTCTTACCGAGATCACACAGCTCTTGCTGTTCGAGATGCCGGGCTGGACTGGAGGGGCCAACGGTCTGGTCGGCATGCCGGCCGTGACCTTGTTCGGCATCGAACTCGGCGACAATCGCGCGGTGCTCTTGGTCACGACCGGCCTGGCGCTCGCCGGTGCACTGATCACGGCCGCAGTTACTCGCGGTTTGCGCCAGCATTTCGCGGCGATCGAAGAGAACGAGTTGCTGGCGCAGTCTCTCGGGCTCGTCGTCTGGCACTATAAGGCGTTCGGCTTTGCGGTCGCCGCCGGCGTCTCCGGGCTCGCCGGCTTTGCGCTGGTCAACATGCTGCTCACCGCGCATCCGACCTCGTTCAGCCCACTCTCGTCGGTGAACTACATTGCCTACACGATCATCGGCGGTAAGAGCACCATGCTCGGGCCGCTCGTCGGCGGAGCCTTGCTGATCTGGGCGGGAGACATCTTTGCGCTGCGCGGTGAATTTTCCCAGCTCCTGTTCGGATTCCTCATCGTGGTCGTGGTGCTGGCGGCGCGCGAGGGCATTGTTGGCACCGTGGCTCGGCTTCTCGCGCTCCTGAGTTCGCGCATTCCGCGCCGGTCCACGATCAACCGTGGGGCCGACGCGCTGGGTGCCCCGGCCGCCACGGAGTCGCAACCATGACCAGTGGCAGAGAACAGTTCTCCAGAGAAGTAACGCGGGCCGAGAGCAATTCCGGCGAGGGGCTTGTGATGCCGCCCGGCGACGCACTCGGTGTCGTGGAACGGCGGTTCGATCGCCGCGAATTTGTCATTGGCACAGCGAACTCAGGGGGGATGCGTCTCGAGGTTACTGGCATCTGCAAGCGCTTCGGCGGGCTACACGTCTTCAATGATGTGAGCTTCTCGATCTCGCCGGGAGAGGTGCTTGGCGTGATCGGTCCCAACGGGGCCGGTAAGACCACCTTGATCAACGTGATCTGCGGCATGCTCCCGCCAACCAGCGGCCGCGTCTTGCTCGACGGCCGGGACATGACGGCAAAGCCGCTCCACGTCGTGAGCCGCGCGGGCATCGTGCGCAGCTTTCAGCAGACCAACACGTTCCGTACTGCCACGGTGCGCGAGAATATTTCGCGCGCGGTGCGTTTCAGCAATGGCGGAGAGGGCGTGTGGCAGGCGATCGCGCCGCTGATCGACGAATTCGAGCTTGCCGCGCACCTCGACGAGCAAAGCGACAAGCTGCCTTATGGATTGCAGAAGATGCTCGGCCTCGTGCTTGCCTGTGCGGTGCGGCCGAAAGTGCTCTTGCTGGATGAACCGGCGGCCGGCCTCGAACGGCGGGAGCGCCTTCGCATCGATGCGTTCGTCCGCCACGCCGTGACGGAATTGGGATGCGGCGTTCTGATCGTCGAGCACGACATGGAACTCGTGCGTCGGCTCTGCCCAAAGATCCTGGTGCTCGATTCCGGTCGCGTGCTCGCCGAAGGCTCGCCCGCGGACGTGCTGTCGCGCAAGGACGTCATCGACGCTTATCTCGGGACGATGGATGAGGCAGAGGCATGATGCTCGCGGTGCAAAATCTCGAAGTCCGCTACGGCGGCATCACCGCTCTGCGCGGTGTCTCGATTGAAGTTGCGGAGGGCGAGACGGTCCTATTGGTCGGTGCCAACGGGGCAGGTAAATCGAGCTTGATCAATGCTGTCATCGGGCTGGCTGGCGCTTCGCGCGGCACGGTGCGTTTTGCCGGCCGGGACATCAGCGCGCTCGCGTGCGACGGCAGGGCGCGGGCCGGCATGGGCTATTCTCCAGAGGGCCGCCGCGTCTTTCCGACCATGTCGGTCGCCGACAATGTTCTGAGCGGCGCCTGCGGGCGAGGCAGTGCCGCACAACGCGAAGCCTGGGACTGGCTCTGCGGTCTCTTTCCGATGCTGCAGGAGCGCGCGAGCCAGCCGGCGGGACAGTTGTCCGGCGGTCAGCAGCAGATCGTGGCTCTGGCCCGGGCGATGAGTGCGTTTCCCAAGCTGCTGCTGTTGGATGAGCCTTTCCTCGGGCTTGCGCCGGTGTGGATCGCGCGGATCAGCGAGGCGATCCGCCATATGCAGGCGCGCGGCACCACGATCCTCATGACCGAGCAAATGGCCCGGCCGGCGCTCAAGCTTGCGACGCGCGGCTATGTGATGCGCGGCGGCGAGATCAAGCGAAGCGGTTCGGTGGCCGAAATACGCGACGTCGCGTTGGCCGAGGAGTATCTGTGATGGCTCAAATCAACGCAACTACGCGTCTTGGCGCCTTTGTCGCCGCAGCGGCTGAGACCAAACTCTCATCCGAAATTGCTGTGAAGGCTGCGATCTGCCTGCTCGATTCGCTTGGGCTTGCGCTGGCGTCGCGTGACGAGCCGACGGCCACGGCGGCGCGGGCGATGGCGACGGATGTCGCGCCTGGCCCGCGAACTGCGCGGATCTGGGCCAGCGGCAAACATGTGCCACTGTCCGAAGCGGTGCTTGCCAATGGCATTGGCGTGCATGCGCATTTCCAGGACGACACCGACCACGATTCGTGGACCCATCCGGGATCATTGATCTCACCGGTGGCAGTCTGCTTGGGTGAAGCGCGCGATGCGCCGCTGCGCGTTGTCCTCGACGCGCTCACGGCCGGCTATGCCACGTTGAAATGGCTCGGCGCCGGCGAGACCGTCGCCAGCGGTCTGATCGGGCGAGGCGTGCGCACCAGTCCGACCTTTGGCACCATAGCCGCGGCCGCTGCCGGTGCCGCCGCGCTTGGTCTCGATCCATCGAAAGCCACGAGCGCGGTCGCCATCGCGGCCTCCACCACAGGCGGCACGCTGGAGCCGGTGCGCTGCGGGTCCGACGAATGGCGCGTGCAGAATGGGCGCGCCGCCCACGGCGGGTTCGTTGCCGCTGAGCTCGCCGCGCGCGGCGTGCAAGGTGCGCCGGACGCGCTGGAAGGGCCGAAGGGTTTTCTACGCTCGCTTGCCGGCCTCGACCGCACGCCCGAGGCTTGGCTGAAAGATCCGGATCCCGCGACGATGATCGGCGTCATGGCTAAGCCGTTCGCCACCCTCGGCGACAACATGTCTGCAGTGATCGCGGCCAACCTGCTCAACGGCGACGGCATCGACCTTGCGCGCGCCAGGCGGATCACGGTGACGATCTGGCGTCCTTACACGGAATATCCCGGGACATCCTTCAAGGGACCATTCACAAGCATCGTCCAGACACAGGCCAGCACCGCCTTCGCGGTTGCCGCCATGCTACGCTACGGCCGGCTCGATTACGAGATGGGCGCCGAGCACCAGCGGGATCCAGATATCCTGGCACTGGTTGAGAAGACGACGGTGCTGCCCGACGATATGGGCACGCATCTTGATGCAACCGTCGAGATCGAGATGAATGATGGCGGTCGCTACCGCCGCACCGCGCGCGAAGCCCCTAGGACGTTGGTCTTGCAGGACGAGGCGCGCGCTACCGAAGTGTTCGAGGCCCGGATGACGCGATCGGGATTCCCATCCGGCGCCGCAAGCCGGCTGGCTGCGGAGGTCTTCGCCTCCGCACGCAACGACGGAACGATGCCGATCCGGGTGCTGCTCGATCGTATCACCTCGCCTCAGGGAGAAAACAGATGAAACTTGGATTGGAAGGCAAGACGGCCATCGTCACCGGCGGCAGCAAGGGCATCGGTCTCGAGACGTGCCGGCTGCTAGCCGAAGAGGGCGTCAAGGTGCTTATCTGCGCACGGCGCGAAGATGCGCTCACTGAGGCGCGCGCCGACATCGAGAAGACCACGGGCAAGAAGATCGAGACCTTGTCGCTCGACGTGACTGATCTGAAGCAGATAGAACAACTGCCGATGGTTGCCCGCGACCGTCTCGGGCGCATTGACATCCTCGTCAACAATGCCGGCACCGGCACCTACAAGCCGTTCCTCGAGGTCACCGACGAGGAATTGCAGTACGGCATGGCGATCAACTTCTTCGCCCAGTTCCGCATTTGCCAACGCATCATTCCCGTCATGATCCAGCAGAAGGGCGGCAGCATCGTCAATGTCTCGGGCGAGACCGGCATCATGGTGACGATGCCGCCTTTCCTGTCGTCCTGTACCGGGCCGGCCAAGTCGGCCGAGATCCGTTTCTCCAAGATCCTCGCCAACGAATTCGGGCCGCACAACATCCGCATCAACTGCGTGGTTCCCGGCTTCGTCAATACGCCGGAGCGCTTCGCGAAGTGGGAACGTGAGCTCGCCAAACGCAATCTGAGCGCCGAGGAAGCCGAGGCTGAACGGCGGCGCTGGTCCGAGAACAATGCGATGCGCAACACGCGCTGGGGTACGCCGCAGGAACTAGCCAATCTGATTGTGTTCGCGTTGTCGGATCGCGCGAGCTTTGTCAATGGCGCGGTGCTCGTGGCCGATAATGCGATGGATAAGTCCTAAAGGCCGGCCGGAAATCTTGGTGGAATGATGACGATGATGAAACGGGGTGCTGCATCCCGTCGAGGAGAATGTAATGGCTGAGATCGACAAGCCGCTGAAAGGCATCACTGTCGTAGAGCTCGGTCACAGCGTGGCCGCGCCCTATGCCGGGCTGATCCTGGCTGATCTCGGCGCGCGCGTGATCAAGGTCGAGAATCCGAACAGCGGCGACTATGCGCGCGGCTGGGGGCCTCCGTTCTGGAACGAGACAGCGAGCGCCTTCCACTGTCTCAACCGCGGCAAGGAGGACGTGACGGTCGACTTCAACGATGCGCATGAATGCCGGGAGTTGAAGGCGCTCATTCTTTCGCAAGCCGACGCCGTGATCCAGAATCTGCGGCCGGGCATTCTCAGCAAGTTCGGGCTTACCGCCGAAGCACTACGTGCCGAGAAGCCTGCGCTGATCTGGTGTGACATCGGGGCGTTCGGCACCAAGGGGCCGCTCGCGAGCAAGCCCGGTTATGATCCGCTCGCGCAGGCCAGCACGGGGATCATGAGCGTCACGGGCGAGGGCGGACGGCCGCCGGTGCGGGTCGGCGTTTCCCTGATCGACATGGGCTCGGGCATGTGGGCCGTGATCGGTTTGCTCGCCGCGCTGGTTGCGCGCAAGAGCGACGCCGAGGGACGGATCGTTTCCACGTCACTTTACGAGACTGGCCTTGCCTGGATGACGGTGCCGCTAGCCGGTTACGCGGCATCCGGCGAAGTCCGCAAGCCCTACGGTTCGGGCACGGCGGAGATCGTGCCCTATCAGGCTTTCGAGGCCTCCGATGGCTGGCTGATGATTGCCGCGGGCAACGACAATCTGTTCCGCAAGCTCTGCGGCGCATTGGGGCTCGATGCGCTTGCGTCCGATTCCGATTTCGCCACCAACGCGGCGCGCGTCGTCAACCGCGAGCGACTGTTGCCGCCGATCGAAGCCGCAGTGCGGCGATACTCGGCCGAGGCGCTCGGCAAGCTGCTTGACGAGGCCGACGTGCCCAATGCGCCGCTGCTCGGCATTGATGAAGTTGCCAAGCATCCGCAAACCCGCGCGCTAGACATGACGGTGCGTTGTGATGATGACGACATCGAGCTGGTCGGCATTCCCCTTGCCTTCAATGGGACGCGTCCTCGGGCGCGGACGCCGGCTCCGGCGCTAGGTCAGCACAACGCCATCCTTCGGACATCCTCCAGCAAGGAGACGGCCAATGCGAAGTGATTTCGAGACGATCACCGCGGAACGGCGGGACAATCACATCCTACTGGTGACCTTGAACCGGCCGGACGCCGCCAACGCCATGAACACCCAGATGGGCCTCGACCTGATGGAGCTGTTCGAGGGACTCACGGTCGATCTCGAAGGATTGCGCGTTGCGATTCTGACCGGGAGCGGCGCAAAGGCGTTTTGCGCCGGCGGCGACCTCAAGCAGCGCAACGGGATGACGGATGAGGCCTGGCAGGCCCAGCATCTCGTCTTCGAGCGCATGCTGCGCGCGATCCTGGCTTGCCCGATTCCTGTCATTGCGGCGGTGAACGGCGCCGCATATGGCGGCGGCTGCGAGATCGCGGCGGCGGCCGATTTCGTCTATGCCGCGACCAACGCACGCTTTGCACTGACGGAAGTGACGCTTGGCATCATGCCTGGCGCCGGCGGCACACAGAACCTGCCGCGGGCCATCGGCGAACGCCGCGCCAAGGAAGTCATCCTCTCCGGCCTGCCATTCTCGGCCGAGGAGGCGGAGCGCTGGGGACTGGTCAATCGCGTGCTGCCGCCGGAGGAACTGCTGACCGCAACGCTGGCCATCGCCGAGCGGATCGCCGGCAATGGTCCGATCTCGGTGCGCCAGGCGAAGCAGGCGATCCACCGCGGCCTGCAGATGTCGCTTGCCGACGGTCTCGCGTTCGAGATCGAGGCCTACAATCGTCTGGTCCCGACTGCGGATCGCCGCGAAGGCGTGCTCGCCTTCAACGAGCGTCGCAGGCCGAATTTCCAGGGCAATTAGCGGAGGCGCGAGATGCGTGAAAAAGCTCATGTTCGCGAGGTCGGGCCGAGGGATGGCTTGCAGCTCGTGAAGACGATCATGCCAAGCGCGCGCAAGCTCGCTTGGTGTCGCGGCATGGTCGAGGCTGGAATCAACGAGATCGAGGTGACGTCGTTCGTGCCGCCAAAGGTGATTCCGCAGTTTGCCGATGCGGAGGAGGTGGCCAGCGGTGCAGCCGCGATCACCGGCTGCCGGCCTTCGGTGCTGGTGCCGAACCTGCGCGGCGCGGAGCGCGCCTTCGCGCTGGATCTGGCGCAGGTCAACTATGTGCTGTCGGCGAGCGAGGAGCACAATCTCGCCAATGTCCGTCGCAGCACCGAGGAATCGCTGCAGGATTTCGCGCGCATCGTTGCAGCGCGTGATCAACGCGCCGGCGCGCGCATTGCACTCGGCGCCGGGATTGCCACCGCGTTCGGTTGCACCATTTCCGGATCGGTGTCTGAGGCGCAGGTCGTCGAGATCGCGGTGCGGCTTGCGGAAATGGGGGCCGATGAGATCATCGTCGCCGACACTGTCGGTTACGGTGATCCGGGGCAGGTCCGCCGGTTGATGAAGGCGGTGATCGCCGCCATCGGCCGCGTTCCCGTCGCGTGCCATTTCCATGACACCCGAGGGCTCGGTCTTGCCAATGTCACCGCCGCGCTTGAAGCCGGCGTTCGCGCCTTCGATGCGTCACTCGCGGGGCTTGGCGGCTGTCCCTTCGCGCCGGGCGCGACTGGCAACATCGACACCGAAGACACCGTATTCCTGCTGGAGCAACTCGGCTTCGATACCGGCGCCGATATTGAAGCGCTGATTGCACTGCGCGGGGCGGTCGAAAGCTGGCTGCCCGGCGAGCGGTTCTCCGGCGCCATCGCTCGCGCCGGATTGCCGAAGACCTATCGCGCGCCCGCCAGGGTCGCCGTCTGAAAGGATACTGCATGAACTATCATGATACTTCTCACCGGGCTGATCGCGACGTCACGGTTGTCCTGGGCGAGGATTTTCCGGAGCTGCGCAGCACGGTCCGAAAAATCTGCGAAAAGTTTCCCGGCGAATATTGGCGGGCGCTCGATGAACGCAGCGGCTATCCGGCCGAATTCGTCGCCGCCCTGACCGAGGCAGGGTTCCTCGGCGCCCTCATTCCGGAGGAATATGGCGGCTCCGGCCTGCCGCTGCGCGCGGCGGCGGTGATCCTGGAAGAGATCAATGCCAATGGCTGCACGGCGAGCCCGGCGCATGCGCAGATGTACATCATGGGCACGCTGTTGCGCCACGGCAGCGAAAAGCAGAAGCGCATCTATCTGCCGGATATCGCCGCCGGAAAGTTGCGGCTGCAGGCCTTTGGCGTGACCGAGCCCAACACCGGCTCCGACACTACCCAGCTCAAGACGCGCGCGGAGCGCCAGGGCGACGTCTACGTGATCAATGGCCAGAAGATCTGGACCTCGCGCGCGCTCTACTCCGATCTCATGCTGCTGCTGGCACGCACCACGCCGCTCGATCAGGCGAAGCGACGCACCGAGGGACTTTCGGTGTTCCTTGTTGACCTGCGCGAGGCCAAGGGCAATGGCGTGGAAATCCGCCCGATCAAGGCGATGATCAACCACAACACCACCGAAGTCTTTATCGAGAACTTGCGGGTGCCGGCGGAGAATTTGATCGGCGAGGAGGGGCAGGGCTTTCGCTACATCCTCGACGGCATGAACGCCGAGCGCATCCTGGTCGCCTCCGAATGCGTCGGCGACGGGCGCTGGTTGCTCAACAAGGGTGTCGCCTATGCCAATCAGCGCAGCGTGTTCGGCCGTCCGATCGGGCAGAACCAGGGTGTCCAGTTTCCGCTGGCGCGCGCCTATGCCGAACTCGAGGCGGCCGACATGATGGCGCGACGCGCTGCGGCCCTATTCCAGGCCGGACATCCGTGCGGTGCGGATGCCAATATCGCCAAGCTGCTTGCCTCCGAAGCAACATGGAAGGCGGCGGATACGACGTTCCAGACCCATGGCGGCTTTGCCTTTGCGCAGGAATACGATGTCGAGCGCAAGTGGCGCGAGGTCAGACTTTACCAGACGGCCCCGATCTCGACCAACATGGTGCTCGCCTATGTGGCGCAGCACGTGCTCGGTCTTCCCCGGTCCTACTGAGGAGGCGATCATGCTTAATATCACTCGCGAGACCGCAAAGTTCGTCGCAGGCCTGAGGCCGGCAGACTTGCCCGACCGGTGCAAAGAGGCCGCACGGATCGGCATCATCGATTGTGTCGGCGTCATGATCGCAGGCGCAGCCGAGCAGCCGGTGCGTATCGTCTCGGCCATGCTGGCGCCGTCCACGCAGAACGACGGGGCGCCAGAAATTCCCTCGGGCCGCAACCTCGCGGCACCGGATGCAGCACTTGTCAACGGCGTCGCGGCGCATGTGCTCGACTATGACGACGTGGCCCTCGCTGGCCATCCGAGCACCGTGCTCGTTCCCGCCATCCTTGCCGAGGGCTGGTCGCTTGATTCTGACGGTGCCGATGCGGTTGCCGCCTATGTCGCGGGCTATGAGCTGTGGGCCCAGCTTGCAGATCTCGAACCGGGACACCTGCATGAGCGCGGCTTCCATCCGACCGCGGTGATGGGCGCACTCGCGGCCGCAGCGGCATGCGCCCGCCTGCGCAGGCTCGATCCCGAGAAGACGGCACACGCCATCGCCATCGCGGCCTCGCTGGCCTCGGGCCTTGTCGCCAATTTCGGCACGATGACGAAATCACTTCACGCCGGCCGCACGGCACAATCGGGCGTGCTCGCCGCACGGCTGGCGGACCAGGGATTCACGGCTTCGCTGGACGTGCTGGAACACCGAACCGGGTTCCTGCGCGCCCATTCCCCGTCCGGCGCACCAAAGATCGAGGACGGCACGCTCGATATCGGCAGGCATTGGCGGCTCGCCGAGCTTGGAATCAATGTGAAGCGCTATCCGACCTGCTATGCCACGCATCGCTCGATCGATGCGATGCTCGGCCTGGTCGAGCAACATAAGCTGAACCCCAATGACGTCACGGAGATCCGGGTTCACACCGGCGTCACGCAAAAGCTGATGTTGCGCAACAACAATCCGCAGACAGGGCTCGAAGCAAAATTCAGCATGGAATTCGCGATGGCCGCCGCACTCATCGCGCGCCGGGTCGGTCTTGCCGAATTGACCGATGAATTCGTTACACGATCGGATGTCGGCGCCACCTTCGCCAAGGTACGCTGCACGACGACCGATGAGATCATGCCCGGCGATCAGCCTTTTGCGCCGTCGGATCAGGTGAGCGTTGTGCTCGCGTCAGGCGAGGTGCTGAAACACGCACCCGTCGTGCATGCCAAGGGAAGCTGGCAGAAGCCACTCACCCGCGAGGAGCTGAAGGGTAAGTTCCTGGACTGCACGACGCGAGTGTTCGCTCGCGCCCATGCAAGCGACCTGTTCGAGCAGCTGTGGCGGTTGGAAGAGGTCGGCTCGTTGCGCTCGCTGCGTCTCACAAGCGATCGGACCGACGCATGACAACAGCAGGATCCGGCGGTGGCGCGAAGCCTCGCATCTGGCATCAGTCGGTCAACGAACTCGACCATCTGGCGGTCTACAAGCGCGCGCTGGAGGCGCATGCGGCGAAAATCCTCGGCGACGCCGTCGAGCTTGTCGTGCATGGTCTTCCCTCCGGCAGCTATGGCGGAGCGTCGGCCACGGCGGTGCTCGGCAATGCCTATGCCTATCACCGCATTCTCGGCCGCGTGATCGATAATGCGATCAAAGCGGAACGGGAGGGCTATGAGGCATTCGTGATCGGCTCCTTCAGCGAGCCGTTCTTGCGCGAGATTCGTTCCGCCGTCGACATCCCTGTCGCCTCGCTCACGGAGAGTGGGCTTCTCGTTGGTTGCTCGCTCGGACGCTACGTGGCGTTGGTGTCGAACGCGCCGGCAGTGCAATGGATGACGAAGGTTGCGGTCGACAAGCACGGGCTTTCCGCACGCGTGCTCGATGTCGTCGCCCTCGATCCGCCGCTCGACGAGCCGGCGCTGGCTGCCGCCTATGCCGACCCGGCTGCTGTCATCGCCAATTTTGCCGCCGCAGCCGAACGCCTGGTGGCGCGCGGCGCCGATGTGATCATTCCGGCCGAAGGTGTGCTGGCCGAGCTTCTCGTCCGTCACGGCGTGCACGAGATCGCCGGCGCGCCGGTGATTGACGTGTTCGCGGTCGCCTGGGCTTACGCGCTGATGGAAGTTCGACTTTGGTCGAAAACCGGACTTCGTGTCGGCCGAAGCTGGCATCACAGGCGCGATGATCCCGCGGTCGTCGCCCGACTTTGGGAGGAGAGTGTCCGATGACGAGGTTTCCCGAGACGCAAGTCGCTGGCGTCTATCATCGCAGACTGGGAGACGTGCTGGTCACGGGGCTCAGTGACGGTTACGTCGACATGGGGTACTCGATCTTCCGCAACATTCCGGAGCAGGAGACCAAGGCCATTCTCGCGCGCGATCACCGCACGTCGCCGCCGCGCATCTCGGTCAATGCTTTCGCTCTGCGGGTGGATGGCCGGACCTACCTGATCGATTGCGGCTCCGCCGATCTGATGGGGCCGACCTGCGGTCGCCTGCCGGGCAACCTTGCGGCAGCAGGCATCGAGGCGGCCTCCGTCGATGGCGTGCTGCTCACCCATGTCCATCCCGACCACTCCAACGGGCTGACCGACGCAGCGACCGGCACGAGACTGTTTCCCAATGCCGAGGTCATCGTGCATGAAAACGAGGTCAATCATTGGTTCAACGACGAGGCGATGGCAAAGGCAGCAGAGCGACCCCGCCGCCGCTATTTTGAAGCCGGCCGAACCCAGCTCAGACCCTATATGGCTGCCGACCGAGTCCGCACCTTCCGCGGCGGCGAGGTGCTGCCGGGCGTTACCGCGATTCCGATCCCCGGTCATACCCCCGGCCATACGGCCTACGTTGTCTCCTCCGGCGGCCGGTCGATGGTCGTGTGGGGTGACACGGTGCATGTGCCCGAGATCCAGGTGGCGCTCCCGCATGTCACCATGGAGTTCGACACCGATCCTGACGCCGCGGCCAAGGCGCGGCAGATGATTTTCGATATGGTGGTGACTGACGATATGCTGATCGGCGGAATGCATTTGCATTTTCCTGGCTTTGGCCATATGCGACGCGAAGGCGGGCAATATACTTTGGTAGCAGAGCAGTGGGCCTTCGAAATCTGATCGGTGCGTCCGACGGTTGAGGCCGCGGAATTCACTTCAGCGCCGCTTGCGCTAAAGTGAGTTCGGACCTCAGGTGGAGACGATGACAAATCGGCAGATGGTGGGCCGTGGAAGCAAGCTGACGATCCGCGACGTGGCGACCGCAGCCGGCGTTTCGACGGGCACCGTTTCGCGTGTCCTGAATGCCAATGCCACGGTTCGTCCCGACGTCCGCCGAAAGGTCCAGCGCGCGATCGACGAGCTCGGCTATGCGCCAAACGCGGTGGCGCGCAGCATGCGGATCCGCTCGACGCATACGATTGGTTGCATCCTGCGCGAGATCAACATCCCGCAGCTCGCCGGCTTCGTGAAGGCGGCGCACGACGTGCTCGACGACGAAGGGTTTTCGTTGGTCATCTCCAACTCGGAGGGCCGGGAGGAGCGTGAGCGCGAACTGCTCAGCCGGCTGTCAAGCCGGCAGGCCGACGGCGTCATGATGGGTCCTTATACACCGATGGAAGGAGAGTTCGAAGCATTCCTGCGCGAGCTCTACATTCCGATCGTGTTGATCGATCGCGCTCAGCCGCCGTGGGCCGATGCCGTCATGGCGGATCACGCGGGAGGCATGCGCGCCGCCGTCGGCCATTTGCTCGACCTGGGCCATCGCCGTGTGGCGCTGATCACGGGTGAGCGTGGGCTATATCCGGCAAGCGAACGCATCCGCGGTTATCGCGAGGCCTATGCGGCGCGCGGGCTGCAGCCCGATCCATCTCTGATCCAGGCCGGCAGTTTCTTGCCCGGCGCGGGTTTCCGTATCACCTCGGCGATGGTCGGCCAGCGCAATCCACCGACGGCAGTGATCTCCGGCGGCATCGACATGCTGTCGGGCGTGCTGCGCGCGGTGCGGGGAAGGGGCTTGCGGATTCCCGACGATGTCTCGGTCATTGCGTCCGGCCACTCCGAACTTGCGGAGCTTGTCACGCCGCCGATCGCTGTCATCGGATGGGATCAAGGCGAAATCGGCCGGATCGCTGCCGGCATGCTTCTCGATCGAATCCGAAACCACGACGTGCAGGAGGCCCGTCACGTGCTGGTGCCAAGCGAATTCATACCCCGGGCGTCAGTGGGGCCGCCCAGGCGGGCGGCCTGAGTCCTTTGCGCGAACGGCTGCTTACATTCATCGCCATCCACAGCGGCGGCGGCCGCGATGCCACCAGCAGACCCACCGGCGTCCGCGCGGTCGGCGCCGCGGTCCACGCCAACGAGGCGGCGGCCCCCACTGTGCTTTTGTGACGAGCTGCGGCCGGTGCTCGACCTTACCGAGGTCAGGCGGCACCGACATCGCCTCTGCAATCCCGACGAAATGAACGCCCAAGGCGCCGACAGCAGCTACGGCGACGGCACCTTGTGCGAGACCAAGGAAAGCTCGGCGAGTTGAAGGGCTCATTGTCCTTCTCCCTCTTTCGTTATGCGGTCCGCCTCGTGGACTCAAAGACATAAAGCAGGAGCTTCAACGCTGAATCGGTCATGCCACGGCCTTGATCCGCGTGACGATCATTGGGGCGTACTGTGGATCGTAGCTTCCGACCAGCAACATCGATATCCGACGAAACCCTGAGTCAGAGGTCGGCAATGTTCCGAACTACTTTCGGCAGGAACTCTCGGGCGTTCGTTATCGTCGGCCTCTTGCGCCCAGGGTCAAATGGGTCACCGTCGCCGCGAGATTGACCCCGATTGCGCGCTCGACCGAAATCGGCTGCAAGACAACGCTTCGGCGGGATCCGCCGATCAGAACGTTTGCGCCAAACCCAGGACCCAGCGCAACATTGGCGCTGGCCCCCACATAACTCCCGCGCATCGTGCCGGGACCAATCCGCGAGTTCTTGGCAAAGACGGCCCAGGATAAAACGCCGCTTCCGGTGACGCCGAGGTCAAGACCGACACGTCGTATCCGTCCTGCGTAAATGTAGCGTTGCGACGAACCTTGTCGGTAGAATACGCACCGCAGTGACTGCGTCGATCCGACGAGGAATCCGATCCTCGGGCTGCTGGAACACAACAGTCGACCGACCCTGAATGCCTCTGCTTGCGCGGGCGATGCGGTAGTGGAGATCAACGCGGAAATGCACAGGGCGCCCAGAAGCCGTATCGTTTGCATGTCACCCCTCGACTTGATTTCGACTGTTGCAGCCACGAGATCGCCGGGGCCGCGACGCCCATCGCAAGCATGAATGCGCTGTCTCCACAGATCAATGATCCGACAAGCTGTTCACTTGGCCGACGGCGACATCGTCGGCGTGGGCACGGAGGAGCGAACCCGACGGCTGCCAAAGTGCGGATGCCGCCCGCCGCGGTGACGCCAATAGCGATGCTTGCGCGGGTTCATGTTTGTATTCTGGGCTGCGCTCTTTGGCGCCGCCGCACCTTGGTCGGTCGATTGGGCTACGGAGACGCTTGACGGCGCCACAACGGGTTGTGACTGAGGCGACGACCAGCGCGCCGAGTACAGTTCGGATATTCATCATCGCCTCCATATCGCTTCAGAATCCAATGTTGATGTTGGCCCTGGCCTCGTGCGATGCGCCTGCCATGATCCCTGAAGCCCATCGTCGATAGCGCTGACTAAGGGCGGCAGAGAATGCGGAAGCCGGCTGGCCGATGACTACGACCTTATCGGTGCCTTTGCCGCTCGCCCATCGGGGATTCTATGTAGGAACTGACCGCAGAAACTGCGCATCGCGGGCATCCCGCGTGGCACCAGGTCCCAGGAGGTCGGGGCGCTCAACATTCTTGGGTACACGACTAGGCGTGACCTATCCGGGCTGGGCACCTTCTTGTTCATGGGATTGATTAGAATCATCGTCGCAAGCTTGATCAACCTCTTGCTGCGCTCGGCTCGACTTGACTGGTTGATCTCGATAGTTGGCGTCGGCGTCTTCGCCGGCTTGACTGCCTACGGCACCCCGCGGATCTGAAGGAAGACCCGATTTCCATGCCGGTGTGGAATATGCACTTAGTGCCAATTGTTAGCAGGTCATGAATGGCGGTTATGAAAAGCCTTGGCCTCGTGCAACTCGCGGATGGCTCCTCCGCATTTTTATCATTGTTGTACCTATTCGCTGCCGTCCATTCACAACCGGTGCTTAGAGCACGAATTCGCGAGTTCCAGGCTAAGATTGCTCCACGTCGATGGCGCTTTTCTACCTGACGGTGTAGAATGCGGCTACATATCCGATCGGGTAGGGGAGGTTGGCCTAGGTAAGGGGCGGCTCTCAGCATCGAGAGCTGCGTGGAAGGCGAGTGCGTACCGTGAAGCAACATAGTGCTCCCACGTGCGGGTCGGATCGAACCAATGCACAGGGATGGCCAAGCATTGGTGCATCGAGCGCGCGCGATCGGCTGTATTGGAAGGTCGCTTCTGACCTTCTCTTTGTGATGCGCCCTTCATGCGGAGGGCGCTTTGTTTATGAGGACATAAACCCAGCATTCGAATCTCTTGTTGGGATCGCGTCGGAAGACATCCGGGGGATGGCCGTTTCCGACTGTATGGGGCAACAGGATGCAAGGTCCGTCCATGAGGTGCTCGATATTTGTCGTGCCAGAATCGCCGAGGTCCGGATCCGACATCGGCTCGCTCTTGGAGGATTGCCACGAATCGTCGAGACGATCGTTGCGCCGATTTGCGATTCCCTGACCGGCAGCATTGTCACGTTGATCGGTAGCCATCGGGTCGTGGAAGGAGCGTCATCCCAAGACTTCGGAACGCTCTCCGACAGCAATGCAAGCAAGAATGCCACGCTGGTATCCATTCAGGAAGACATGCAGCAGCGGATTGCCTCCGATCTCCACGATTCGACCTGCCAGCATTTGATTGCCGCGAGCCTCGGGGTGATGCGGATGCGGAGCAGCTTGAGTGAGCCGGCGAAAGCCGAGGGACTTTGCGACGATATCGATGCGTCGATTGATCAGGCGATCAAAGAAATCCGGGCCTTTGCCTACCTGCTGCACCCGCAAAATCTGACGGTTGCCGGGTTGAAGGCGGCGTTGGAGAGATATGCAGAAGGGTTCGCGGTGCGCACATCATTGAGAGTCGATGCCAGCATCTCGTCCGAGATCGATCGACTACCTTACGAAACGCAGCGTTCACTGCTGCGGGTGGTTCAGGAGGCGCTGACGAATGTCTTTCGTCACGCAAGAGCGACGGAAGTCAAGATCGCGATCGAGTCAACCGACAACCACTTCCAACTAAGGGTCAGCGACGATGGGCGCGGCATGCCACCCGGCCAAGCCCGCGACGAAGCGATGGCAGAGCCGCCCGGCGTCGGAATCCCAGCGATGAGGGTTAGACTTCAGCAAATCGGAGGCACCCTCGAGATCCGCTCCGGGCCGGGAACGGGACGGCCCGGCACGACATTATCCGCAGTGTTCCCGCGCGGGCCGGCGACTGGAAAAACGCAGTCGGCCAAAGGCCGTCCACGTCATCATGATCCGCGCAAACGGGTCCACTAGTCTGCAGTCGAACTCGGCTCGCCGGTGCCGGCTGAGCTAGGCGATGCCACAGGAGTCGGAGCTCTCCTGCCATGAAGCGCTTTCTTATCGCGGATGATCATGAAGCGGTACGGTCGGGACTGCGAGCGGTTCTGGAACAACGTGCCGACTGGGAAGTCGTTGCTGAGGTCAACGACGGCAGCAAGGCCCTTGCCGCGGCGATAGCGAACCAGCCCCATATCGCGATCGTCGACTTCTCCATGCCGCGCATGACGGGAGTGGAGGTCGCGCGGCGGATCAGGGAATATCGTCTGCCGACGGAGGTACTGATCTTCACGGTGCACAACTCCGACCTTCTGGCGCAGCAGGCATTCGAGGCGGGCGCCCGGGGATTCGTGTTGAAATCGGATGCCAACAGGCTCCTGTTGGCGGCGGTCGAGTCGCTTTTGGTCCACAAGCCATTTTGTACCGATAGCTGTTCGTCCGAGTCGAACGAGGGCTCGACCGGAGATAGAGACAGGCTCTCGCCGCGGGAGCGATTGGTGGTCAAGCTCATTGCAGAGGGCTACAGCAACAAGGGCATTGGCGCCATTCTGAACCTTAGCGTCAAGACCGCCGAAGCGCACCGGGCGGCCGCGATGCGCAAGCTGGACATCCACTCGACGGCAGACCTGGTTCGCTACGCGGTTCGTGCCCGGCTGCTGGAAGCATGATGCATCAGGGCGCTGGCGATCCGGCGCCTGATCGTTCTGTCGTTCAGCCTTTGCCGTGGACCCAGGGGTAGCTGACCTCAGTACATTGCCCACGAAATCCCAGGGTTTCGCGGGATAACCGCTGGAACGCCAACCAGTATGATTCTGAACTCGCTGTCGGCTATCGCTGTTGACTGTCCGACAGCCCTGGCGCCCAGCGTATAGGAACGACGCTGTGAAACGCATCCTGATTGCGGATGACCATGAAGTCGTACGTTCCGGACTTCGTGCGATCGTTGAGACGCGCTCCAACTGGATTGTAGCTGCAGAAGCGCCCGACGGCGAGCAGGCAATCGCATTGGCGTTGGAAACGAGACCGGACATCATCATTGCCGACTATTCCATGCCTCTCGTGAACGGACTGGAAGTCAGCCGCCGCGTCAAGACGCTTCGCCTGCGTTCGGAAGTATTGATCCTCACCATGCACGAAAACGAGGAGATCCTGACCGAGGCCCTTCTGATCGGGATACGTGGCTTCCTGCTCAAATCGGATGCCAGGAAACATCTCATTTCAGCAATCGAGGCCCTGCTCGAGGGCCGACCTTACTTTACCAGCGTCGTGTTGGAGAAATTGCTGACCGATTACCAGCTTAACAAGCAAAACAAGTCCGGCACACTCCTCACGTCGCGGGAGCAGAACGTAGTTCAGTTGATTGCGGAGGGACATACCAACAAGGCCATCAGTTCCATATTGAAGCTTAGTGTGAAAACCGTCGAGACCCACCGGGCGTCGGCCATGCGCAAGCTAGGCATGTCATCCACGGCCGAGCTGGTTCGCTATGCAATTCGCAAGAAGCTGGTTGCGCCCTGACGGCCCAAGCAGTTCAACGGGCGGCAATCGCCCCGGGGGCAGCGAGCCTTGTGGACCGATATTCAGCAAATCCAAGTGAAATCAAATCGTAAGCTCCTACGCAGACGCTGCAACCAAAGGGTGTTGTAAAAGTTCTTTGGAGTCTCCAACCAAGGAGACAGCCATGAAACTGAAAGCTGCTGTTGTTGGGTTGGCCGCGCTCGGCTGCCTTTCGCTCACCGCCGGCTCGGCCTCCGCGATGCCGAACGGCCTTCGAGAGGCCGCCCGGATCGCCGGGCCCAACGGCCAATGCCGAGCAGGTCCGCTGGGTCTGCGACGCATGGGGCCGCTGCTGGTGGCGGCGCCCCGTCTGGGGTCCGCGCCCGGTGTGGGGTCCTCGCCTGGGATGGGGGCCGCGATGGCGCGGCGCCTATGCCTGGGGCGCGCGTCCCGTCTGGGGTCCGCGTCCCGGCTGGGGCCCACGACCATGGGGCCCGCGACCCTGGGGTTGGCGTCGCTGGTAGTGGTGATCAGAGAAGAGCGGCGCGCGGTCGCTTTCCCGTAGCCGCTCAGGCTACAGCACCGTTCGCACCGCTTTAGCAATTGTCGGCCGTCCCGTTGCTGCCGCCGAAGTCGTGGATGCCAGCGGCAGAGGCCCGTGACTCCGCGCTCGATACGCTCGCCGGATTCGGATGCGCGCTCAACATGTGCGTGTCCGTGAGCTGGTCCGGCATCATCGAGGCGAAGGGGGATCATCGCTGCGTCGCCTCGAATGCAGTGTCTTGGCAGTGATGGGTCGAACGGATGGATTCGAACGAACTCTAACGCGTGCACGAAATCGAATGATCTCTCGCTGTCGACCAGCGCCGCGATGCTATGTTCTTCCGCTCCGGGTGCCACGATTTTGTTTTATGATGGTGCCTGTTGCGGCGTTGATGTCAATCTGACGCAACTTGAGTGCTCCGACTTTCGGCCCTTCAACACAGCACCTCGCGTAGCCGATGCATAAGCGGTGACGCTGCCAGGTCGCCCAGCGGTCGCAACGTTCGGCCCTCTCACAGCTCGACCGCGCGCCTCGAACTCGCTGGCCTACGACTGCCTGCTGATGACGCGAGCGTGACTATGCGCCGGGACTATTGGCCGGAGTTCACACGGCCCCGCCGGTGATATCGCCCGAATGCCACGCGTGGATTGACTGCGCATGTGGCCATTCGTCCCGACGCCGCCGCCATACATGCCGCGCGCGTGCGGAAGGAACAATTACCCGGAATTCCGGTAGATCGGGACTGCAAGCAATAGCGATAGTCCCTTGCCGCTGCGGGAACAGCTTCGGCAATCCAAATCAAGCTCGCCGCCGATAAAACTGCCATCAGGTAGCGCATGAAATCACCTCGTCCATCGCCTTGAGGAGATCTTATAGTGTCGCGGCAGGACCCGCCTGAAAATACGGGCTTCCCCGGGACGAGCTTGGCAAGAGTCCCAAGCGCGAACTTTGCGGACAATGATGACGTTCATCCGGAATCGAGAGGTCCGGCCGTATGAGGAGAGGGTCATGGCATTCATTCTCTGCTGGCGGCGTTCTCCTCGGGCTGCTCTTTTTTGCCGCCTCTCTGACGCCGACGCTGTTGCCGCGGAATTCTTCGACACAGGGCGTGCTTTCGGGGTTTTCTCTGGCGGCTGGATATGCCATCGGCGTGTTCGGCGGTTGGCTTTCGGCTTACATGGAACTCGCGCGGCTCAACGGCCGCGTCGTGAGCGTCGCTAGACTCGCCGCCGCGATCGGTTGCGTGATCGTTGCGATCATCTCCCTCTGGCAGGCGGCGCGATGGCAGAATTCGATCCGTGAGCTGATGGGGCTTGAGCCGGTCGATTCGGTGCATCCACTCAAGGTCTGCATAATTGCCCTGGCAGTTTTCGCAACCCTCATCGCGCTCGCGGGGGTCTTCCGACTGACGCTGGACTTCGTGGCGACAAGAGCCAACCGCTTCCTGCCAAGGAGGATGTCCAACGTCATCGGCATCATTGCTACGGTTGCGCTGTTCTGGTTGGTCATCAATGGAGTTCTCGTTCGAGCCGCCCTGCAGGTCGCCGACGCGTCCTTCCTGGAATACGATGCGCTGATCGAGCCGGAGACTGAGCCGCCGACGGATCCTCTGAAGACCGGCAGCAGCGCTTCCCTGCTCGCCTGGGACAAGCTCGGACGGGCAGGGCGGGAGTTCATCTCCTCGGGACCGACCCGCGAAGACATACGCACATTCTCTGGCCGGGGAGCGCTAGCGCCAATTCGTGTCTATGTCGGACTACGATCGGCTGAGACAACGGAACTGCGTGCCAAGCTTGCACTGGAAGAACTAAAGCGGGTCGGCGGGTTCGAGCGATCCGTGCTTATCGTGGTGACGCCGACCGGCACCGGTTGGGTCGACCCGGCGGCGATGGACAGCGTCGAATATTTGCATGACGGTGACGTCGCGAGCGTCACCCTACAATACTCCTATCTCGCCAGTTGGCTATACCTGCTTCTGGACCCCGGCTATAGCGCCGATGTTGCCCGTGCGCTCTTCAGGGAGATCTACGGATACTGGATCACGCTTCCCAAGGATCGAAGGCCAAAGCTCTATCTGCACGGGATCAGTCTTGGCGCCATGAATTCTCAACAGTCGACGGACCTGATCGAAGTCATGGGCGACCCGTTCGCCGGCGCACTCTGGAGTGGGCCGCCCTATTCGAGCAGGCTCTGGCGCTGGTTCACTGACCATCGCAATCTGGGATCGCCCTTTTGGCTTCCCCGCTTCCGCGACGGATCGTTCGTGCGGTTCATGAACCAGCATGGAGAGGCTGCCGACCCCGCTTCAGGTCCGAATGCCGCGTGGGGACCGATGCGGGTCGTCTACCTCCAATATGCGAGCGACCCGGCGATGTTTTTCGACTATCGCAGCCTCCATCGCCAGCCGGATTGGATGCTGCCGCCGCGCGGCCCGGACGTATCGCCGCAAGTGCGCTGGTACCCGATCGTAAGCTTTCTTCAACTGACGTTGGACATGCTGAGGGCCACCGACGCGCCGATCGGGTTCGGCCATGTCTACGCTCCGGCGCACTACATCGACGCCTGGATCGAGGTGACGGATGCCCGCGACTGGTCCCCGGAGGAGATCATGCGGCTAAAGCGACGCCTCTCCAAACCATAGTCCGCCACCGCTGCTCCAACACCAGCCACAAGCAGCCAATGACAGCGAGCTCTTGCCCGTGCGGATTCATGCACCTCGCGTATCGCGGATTGCCTGAGCCACCTTCGTCGCCTGCGATACCCGTCCGATTCTCGTGCCCGTGACGATCCTTCTTCGGCGCGTGCTCAAGCGCGGGACCATGCCTTCGTGGGCGGTAGATCCGGCAGAGGGATAGGGAATGAAATTAGCGGCTCGACGCAGCGCGAGCGCCTTTCGAGCCGCTTCGACATGGGCCGTTCGAGCTGCCAGGTGGTTAAGGCGCTCGAGCTCCCTGTTCACCCGTTTCAACGCTGCGGCAAAGACCTGTTTGCGTTGTGATGGACGCTCGGCAATTCCGGGGAAGTTCGCGCCGCGAGCTTCGCCTTTTCCTCGCATCTCTCGTCGCTTTTGTCGGCTGAGCGTTCGCTCCTTGTCGCGCATCTCGCGCAGGCGGGATCGCATGGCTGCAAGATCAGCCGGCTCGAGGTCATAGATAGCGGGATGATGCGTGGGGCGGATCGTTTCGTATTCGTCGTGGTCAAGGAGGCTGCGTTCGAACTTGCATGGGGCCGACATTTTCTTTCCCTCCATTGCACGGCGTGCTTGGTACCCGCTCAATCTCGGATGGCGGCGAGATAATCAAAATGATCGATGAACTCGAGGATCTCGACGTCTTTGTATTTGAGCTTCATCTCAACGAGACCGTCGTGGAGTTCGTGTTCATTCAGTGTTGTGAGTGCGGACATATAGCAGCCTTCGACCATCTTGAAGTAACGCTCTTTGGGAATGGCATGCGGAAAGTCAACAGAGTTCCACTGAACGCGGAACCCGGCGCGCTGCAGTTGCTCAAAGAGCTCATGTGGATCGGCATGCCAGCTACGGCAGCGCTCCAGCGCCTTTTGGAACAGCGGGTATTGCACGTCAGGTGGAACGTGTACGAGTAGCAGAACGCCGCCTGGCGCAAGCCGAGCATGGAGATTAGCGAACAATTTGCTGCGATCAGCGATGTGATGAATGGTCTCCTTGATCAATATCTTGTCGTAAATTCCCTCCTCTTTGGAGAATTCAAAGCCGTCCATGACGATCGGTCGGATAGGCGCGTCGTCAGGAACCTTGGCTAACATCTCGGCATAGGGATCCACCCCAATCACCGGTCTCTTTAATGCGACTTGCTTTAAGATATCGAGACTATAGATGCAGGTGCCGCACCCAAGATCCACCAACGTATCGTCTTCGTTGAGCCGCAATTGCTCGATCATTTTCGAGCTCAGGACACGTACGAACCTCGGCGAGTAGTACAGAAAGTTATCGTAGTCATTCGCCAGCCTGACGTAGTGAGTATCGAGAACGCGCCTTATGTCGTTGCCGTCTCGACGCTCCTGGACCAAAGGATTTTCCATACCGTTTTATTCCCTCTTGCCGCGACCGATCGCGGTCCGTGTTCCAAAAACGCAATGCATCTCTGCGTCTCGTTCGTTGTGCTGGATGGCCAAGCTCCACCGCTTCAATTATTTCCACCGCTTCAACTTAAAATGAACGCTGGTGGCGCCAGCGCGTGTTCCCGCCCTTGTTGACGCGAAACGCGAAACTGAGAGTTGCCGAAACGGGCTTGTCGGCCGGATGGACGAAAGTGCTAACCAGTGGCGGGATTGAACTCGTCCATCGTGTCGTTCGTGTGATCATCAATTTACATATGAAGAAAGGAAACGTTACCGCGCTAAGCTCATTAGTACCTCATGGAAACTATCGATGCTCTGCGAGAAGATCGTGCCAGTGGGGGGTACTTATTTCGGAAACCCACGGCTGTTGATGGGCGCCCGGTGTGGGAACTGATCGCCGATTGTCCGCCGCTGGATACCAATTCGCTATATTGCAATCTGCTTCAATGCACCCACTTTGCTGACACTTGCGTCGTCGCGGAGGAGGAAGAGCGCGTCCATGGGTGGATCTCCGGCTATCGCCTGCCCACGGAACCCCAAACGCTATTCATCTGGCAAGTAGCTGTTCACCCAGATGCCAGGAAATGCGGTTTGGCGAGGTCATTGATCAGAGTCCTTCTGGCGCGCAACGCGGCCAGCGGCGTACGGCAACTAAAGGCCACCGTGACATCAGACAACCAGGCTTCGTGGGCATTGTTTCGCTCTATCGCCGACTCTTTGCGTGTTCCAATGACAAGCGAGGAGTATTTCAGACGCAAGGCGCATTTTGGCGGACGACACGAGACTGAGCACATGCTGACCATCGGACCCTGGATCGCGTTGGACGCAACCGAGTGTGGTCCCGGTTCCAGTTCAATCGCATAAACTCAATCACATAGAGAAGAGAGGAAGGCATCGATGTCGTTTGACCCGGCTAGCCATGTGAAGACCCGACGATCAACCGTCTTTGAGCGGCGAGAATCGAGAGTGCGCAGCTACGCTCTCAGTTTTCCGACAAAATTCGTGCGGGCCTCTGGCGCTTATCTCTATGGCTCAGACAACAGAGAGTATCTGGATTTCCTGTCGGGGTGCTCATCGCTCAATTACGGACACAACCATCCAATTTTGAAGGATGCGCTGATGAGCTACATCGCGCGCGATGGGCTTGCCCACAGCCTTGATATGGAGACCGATAGCAAGGAAGCGTTTCTTGAAGAGTTCGAGACGACGATTCTGCACCGACGTGACCTTGATTATGTTGTCCAGTTCCCAGGTCCAACGGGCGCCAACGCAGTCGAGGCGGCGCTCAAGATCGCGCGGAAAGCGACGGGGCGCAGTAACGTCATCGCCTTTACCAACAGCTTTCATGGCTGCAGTCTCGGCGCGCTTGCTCTGACAGGTAACGCGCTTCATCGCTGCGGATCTGGCGTCGGCCTCGACAATGTCACACGGATGCCGTTCGACCAATATTTTGGCGGGGACGTCGACACCTCGACCTATCTCGACAAGATGCTGACGGACCCATCGGGCGGCGTTGATGCGCCAGCGGCGTTTATCGTGGAGACAGTCCAGGGTGAAGGCGGCCTGAATGCGGCCTCATTCGAATGGCTGCGTGAGATTGAGCGAATTGCCCGAAAACATGGTGCGTGCTTCATTATTGACGATGTTCAAGCCGGAATCGGCCGGACGGGTACGTTCTTCAGTTTCGAGCCCGCCGGGGTCAAACCCGACATCGTCGTCCTGGCAAAATCCGTGTCCGGGTATGGTCTGCCCATGGCCCTGACTCTTCTCCGCCGCGACCTGGACATCTGGAAGCGCGGCGAACACAGCGGGACCTTCCGCGGCAATTGCCACGCGTTTGTGACTGCGAAGGCCGCACTTGAGAGGTTCTGGCGCGATGATGCATTCGAGAAGTCCGTGCGCCGCAAAGGCCAGATTCTGAAGGATCGGCTTCAAGCCGTTGCTGGCCAGTACAACGGCAAGATTGCGCGGGTAAAGGGCCGCAGCATGATGCGAGGCCTTGACGTGAAGTCGGGCGCGGTAGCAGACAAGATCGTACGCCGGTGCTTTGACAACGGTCTCATCGTCGAGACCAGCGGTGCCGATAACGAGGTGGTCAAATGTCTGGCGCCACTGACGATTGGCGAGCGTGATCTGGAAAAAGGCCTCGATATTCTGGCCGACGCTGCGCACGCTGCACTTGCCGACAGGACCAAGGCCGAAGTCGCTGCCTAGAGAGAGGAGTCGATCGTGATCGTCCGTAGTTACCATGAGGCCAAAGACACTGAACGTCGCGTCGATTCCGAGGGATGGCACAGCGTACGCCTTCTCTTGAAGGACGACGGGATGGGGTTCTCATTCCATATCACAACCATTCACAAGGGCAGCGAGCTCAAGATGCACTACACGAACCACGTGGAGTGCGTTTATTGCATCTCCGGTGACGGCAGCATCGAGAATCTCGCAACTGGCGATATTTTCGAGATTAGGCCGGGCGTAATGTACGCGCTCGACCAACACGATGATCATCTGCTGCGCGCCAATACCGAGATGATAACGGCCTGCATATTCAATCCACCTGTGACAGGCCGTGAAGTGCACGATGAAAACGGCGCATATCCACTTGCAGAGAAACCAGCATCGAGCGTGGAGCCATGACTAACGATTTCTATGTATCTCGTCGATCCACAACGCCTGCGGCCATAGTCCGGCAGGACCCGGTCGTATACAGCGCGTGGAGCCCGCGCTCTCCGCTCACGCGAGAGCAGGCAATGGCCTATGAACGGGACGGCTTCCTTGCTTTAGAGGATCTGTTCACCGCAGCCGAAGTTAAAGGGCTTCAGGCTGAAGCGGTCCGGCTCCAGACCGGTGCGGATAAATTGGAAGGTGAAACGATCATCACGGAGCCCGGCGGCGACACCGTTCGCTCCGTTTTCAAAATCCATAAGCAGAGCAATGTTTTTCAGCGCCTTGCAACGGACGCTCGATTGGCGGCAATCGCGCAATTCCTGCTGGGAGACGATGTCTATATCCATCAGTCACGCCTCAATCTCAAGCAAGGCTTCCACGGCGAAGACTTCTATTGGCACTCCGATTTCGAAACCTGGCATGTGGAGGACGGCATGCCTCGCATGAGGGCCCTTTCTATGTCGGTTCTCCTGATGGAAAATACGCCGGTCAACGGCCCCACAATGTTCATGCCGGGCTCGCACAAGACGTTTGTCAGCTGCGTTGGCGAGACGCCGGGCGATCACTACAAGCACTCGCTCAAGAAGCAGGAATATGGCGTGCCCGACCAGGCGAGCCTGTCCAGGTTCGCGGAAGGAGGAATAGCTATG
Organism: Bradyrhizobium cenepequi; assembly: GCF_020329485.1. Taxonomy (GTDB): domain Bacteria; phylum Pseudomonadota; class Alphaproteobacteria; order Rhizobiales; family Xanthobacteraceae; genus Bradyrhizobium; species Bradyrhizobium cenepequi. The sequence continues at coordinate 52,623 of NZ_JAGKJI010000004.1, read as the reverse complement.
CCAACGGGGCCTGCTGGAACTGTCGTCATTTTCGACTGCAATACGATCCACGGGTCGAACACCAACATCACGCCATATCCGCGCTGGAATGCGTTCTTTGTCTTCAATGCGGTATCGAACAAGCTCCAGGCCCCATTCGGGCCGGCTAAGCCGCGGCCGGAAATCATCGCAGCTCGAAACGACGTCGAGACGATTAGACCGATTTCGGGCCCGCTGTTCCAGGATGCAGCGTAAGGGACGACGACGCGATCTCGAAATACGGACGGCCGCTCGTCGTCGAAAAGATCTGCGGGCGGCGTCCGAATAGAGATGCGGTGTTTATCATCTCGGCTAACGAGAGCTTACGAGAAGGCAATCAGAGCGAACCGCCACAGCACCGCTGAAAAGGTCACCTGTTCGCCGCGGCTCTGACCGGTTCCAGGCCATGCTTCTGCTTCTCCGCATCGTGGGCACTAATGGTTGGCGCCGAGCCCTCCAATGGTTGCTGCGCCGTCTCGCGCATCATCAGCACGGCGACCAGACCGACCAACGCCGCCAGCATCGCGTAGTAAGCGGGCATGTAGTCGTTGCCGGTGACGCGGACCAATGTCTCGGCCATCAATGGCGCAGTGCCGCCGAACAGGCTCGCCGACACGTTGTACGCAATGGACATTCCGCCGTACCTGATTGAGGTCGGGAACATGGCCGGCAGTGTCGATGGTGTTGTTCCGATGAACAGTGTCTGACACAGCCCCAGAATGAGAAGTCCTGCCAGGATGGTTGCCATCTGGCCCTGTTGCACGAGCCACAATGCCGGCCAGGACAGCACCAAGTATCCCCCGCAAGCTGCTAGCAGCACGGGGCGCCGTCCGACTCGGTCCCCGAGTCGCCCAACGAGGGGGATCGCCGCCAGCATCGCCAGCATGGTCAGGACGTTGAGAAAGAGGCTATGCGCGTTGTCGTAACCGAGCGTCCCTGTCAGGTAATTTGGCATATAGGTGAGCACGAGATAGTTGGTAACGTTGAGAGCGAGCACGAGGGCCATGCAGAGGAGGAGTGCGCGGCTGTGCTCAAAGACGATCTCATGCAGCCTGCTCTCGACTGAGCGCGCATGCGCCTGCTCTTCGATCTCGGCGAAGGCCGGGGTCTCTGAAAGGCGGAAGCGGAGGAACAGCCCGATGACGCCAAGCGGGCCGGCAACAAGGAACGGAATCCGCCAGCCCCACGCCACCATTGCGGCATCACCGAGTGCCACTGTCAGGCCGGTGACCAGCGCCGCACCAGAGACAAATCCGGTGATCGTTCCGAATTCAAGGAACGATGCCAGGAAGCCGCGTTGTCGGTCGGGTGCGAACTCGGTAATGAACGTTGAGGCGCCGCTGTATTCGCCGCCGGTGGAAAAGCCCTGCACGAGGCGAGCGACGTAGAGCAGGATCGCCGCCCAGATGCCGATCGAGGTATAGTTCGGGATCAAGCCAATCGAGAAGGTGGCGGTCGCCATCATTATAATCGTCGTGGCGAGGACTCCCCTGCGACCGATCTGGTCGCCGAGCATTCCGAAGAAGAAGCCGCCGATCGGCCGGACCAGAAATGCCAACGCAAACGCAGCTAGACTGTAAATCAATCCCTTGCTGCCGCTTTCAGGAAAGAACACTTTGCCGAGTACGACGGCAAGGTAACTGTAAATGCCGAAATCGAACCACTCCATCATGTTTCCGATGGCGGTGGCACTTACGGCGCGCTTGACGTCGTCCTCGTGTATAACCAGAGGTGCCGTGGACGAAGCGGCGGTCTTCTGACGTGCATCGATCATCGGGATCCCAACGAAGGGTTGGACGCCAAGCGCTGGGCCGACGCCGTATGCGGAACTCATGAACATGGCCCTGTTCCCGGGATGCGAACGAACAGGGCCATTAACATCCAACAAGCAAAGCTATGTGCAGTTCCGCGCTCCTGCATCCCTTTTGCGCATGCGCAAATTCGCCATCATCAAGTTCGTCAGCAACATCGGCGCCGACGACGTGCATGATTGTGGCACCAGAGAGCGAGATGCAGGTGAAAAACTGCTAAACGGTTGAAGTAGAAGCAAAATACGGAAGATCAAGCGCCTGGCTGTTTTCCGTCGCCCCGATGATGGACTGAAATGAAAGTACAACTCTCTCGATGGGATAGTAGGCGGCGTGTGCACGATATGTGCACTGCGAGATCAAGAAACATCTAGCGAGGACGGTGTCGCGGTCGTTCTTTGGACTGATGTGAGGTCCACCGTGCTTTGGACAACCCAATGATTTGGGTTGCGAGAGCAGGCAGGGCTATCGCATATAGCTGTTTGGTGGCTGTGAACGAGGCGAGCCTCATGGTTCGAGACGCGCCGCAAGCGGCGCTCCTCACCATGAGGGTCTAAGATTCCGCCGCGAAATCCGACCTCATCCTGAGGAGCCGCGCAGCGGCGTCTCGAAGATGGGCCGCGAAGGGACCGCCCACCAAATTCTAATTCATATGCGATTCCCCTGCGAGAGCAGGGGAGGTTGCGTACGACTTACGAGCTGATTGTGCTTGTTAGGAGTAGAGTTCTGTGTTCGCTCAAGCGTTTCAACGACCTCACCACGGCGAAGGGAGCAAAATGGAAGGCGCGCTTTCTGGTGTTCGCCAATATCAAGCGGGAAGGCGACTTCGCGCGCGCCTATTGACGGTGCAAGGTTCGGCCGCGATCGGCGGATGTGGAGAATGACATCTGACACGTCCCCGCTGCTCGGCCTCGACGCCGTACGTGCCAAGCAAGCGCTCGGCGATCGCATCGAGCGTCAAATCGTTCTCCTTGCGCCGCAGCTCCAGGAGCCAGTCCCGATGCGGCTTCAGCACAGAACGCCAGTCCCCACCGGTCGGCAAAGGCGCCGTGCGGGATCTACGCCTGGCGCGGACCGAAGCCGACATCCGCGCAGCCGAAGGCAGAATGGCGGTAGCGATGCCGGCCCTTCGTCCCGGCAGCGCGATGGGCTGGCGGATAGCTACTTCCGTAGGTGTCGGACCAAGCAGACGTCCCGCGCCAAGCAATGGACTGCCACTGCTGTTCGGGATCGGTACCGGGAGCAGTAGGAACCTGCTAGGCTGATGCCCGCGAAGTCCCATGCTGCGGTCCGGTAGCCACGGCACAACCGCCTTATTAGAGGTCGCGATGCAGTTGTCGAAGCAAGCGGTCGGCGAAGCGACCTTCGTCCAGCGCCTGTCCGGTCGGTGGGCGGCTCATGCACCGTCGTTGCCGCTCGTGACGGACGACTTCATCTACCGTTCGGCAGACCGGCAGAACATCTTTCTGCGCACCGCCATCGATGACGAAATCTCGGCGGTGTTTGGAAGGTTCAAACTCGATCGGCCGGCGATCGTCCATCTTCAGCCCGGCTCACGCTTCCTTCTCACATTCTATCTGGCCGGCAACATCGCCGGCGAGACGATCGGTCGACGCTCAATGCCGCTGGACCTCAGGACAGGGTACGCTCACCTGCGCGCGTCCAATGAACGAGGCGGGTTCCTCGTCGGCTTACCGGCGGGGCCGGCCTCATTTTTTCAGGTCAGGTTGACGCCGGGCGCCTTGATGCGTGTTGCCCGTGACCTGCAGCTCGACCTCGACAATGAAAAGGCGCCGGCCCTCGACGCCCATGATGGGAGCGTAATCGTCAATGCGCCGTGGTCGGGGCGCGAGCAGTCGATCCTGGAGGGCTTTGCGCCATGGGAAGCCAGTGAACGGATGATGTTGCATGCGCTTGCCGGCCGTGGCGCCGAACTCACCTGTGCCTTCGTGAGCCACGTTTTCCGCAGCGTGGCGGCCGAGACGCGCACGAGCCGCGAGGAGGGGTTCGAGCACATGCTCGCGGGGCGATCCGCGTGTGCCATCCCCACCCGTCTGAAGGCCGTGGAGAACATGACGGGTCAGGCGCGGTCAACCTTGTGGCGAACCAGCAAGGCGCGACATGGTGAACCGCCTGCGCGGATCATGCGTCACCAGCGGCTCGAGCAAGCCCTCCTGGCCCTGAGATCGACCGATCGCACCGTTACCGACATCGCACTCGATGCCGGATGGGTTTGCCCGTCCAAGTTCGCCGCCGCCTTCCGCCGGCGCTTTGGGCAATCGCCGAGCGAGGCTCGACGGGCCGCAGCCGTGCAACAAAAGGCCTGAACCTGCGCAACATTCGGCACTGCGCCGCTTTCGGAACCCACTAAGCTTTCCCTTGCCGCAAGGAGAGCTCGATGGATCGTCGTCAGTTCGTCGCCGCGATGGTCGGCATGGTTGCCGCAGGGCCGGCGCGTGGCCAGGCCTATCCGGCCCGCCCCATCACCTTCATTGTGCCCTATGCCGCGGGCGGACCGCTGGACGCGACCGCGCGTCTGATTGGCGAGGGGGTGTCCCGACGTGTGGGACAGCCCGTGGTCGTGGAGAACCGGACCGGTGCGAGCGGCATGCTTGGCGCGAACGCGGTCGCCAAAGCGCAGCCCGACGGCTACACGCTCCTGTTCACGGTCATCGACACGCAAGTCAACAATGTCGCGCTGTTCAAGACCATCGCCTATGATCCTGTAAAGGATTTTGCGCCGATAACCCAGGCTTTCCTGGCGCCGATGATTCTGGTGACAGGCGGAAAGTTCACGGCCCACACGCCGCAGGAATTCGCCGAACAGGTCAAGATCGGCGGCCACCCGCTCGCTTACGGTTCGTGGGGCATCGGCGGATCGGCCCATCTCGCCGGCGAAGCGTTATGGAATCGGCACTTTAAGCTTGGGATGACGCACATTCCCTATCGGGGCGAGGCGCCAATCGTCAACGATCTGCTCAGCAGCCAGATTCCGGTGTCGTTCGCATCCATCGCCAATACGCGGCAGCATATCGAGACTGGCGCACTGAAGGCGCTCGCCATCTCCGGTACCAAGAGATCGTCGGCGCTGCCCGACTTGCCGACCCTGACCGAGCTTGGCTTCGCCGATCCGGTGTTCAAGATCGGTGTCTGGCTCGGCGCATTTGCCCCCGGACAAACGCCGCCACCGATCGTCGACCGGTTGTCTCAGGAGATGCGGGCGGTCGTGCGCAGTCCGGAAGTCTCGGACAGGATGGTACGGCTCGGCTTCGAGCCTGTCGCGTCGACGCCGGAGAAATTTGCCAGCAGTCTGGAGACCGAGATTGCCACCATCAAGGCCGTCTTCCGCGACCTCGGGATTGAACAGCAATGAGCGATCCGCTCGATGCACTTCTGGATCATGCCTTTTCCGTCGAGACAGCAAAAATCCCGACGGAGACGATGAATTTCCAACTGCGCCGTGTTCTCGACAATCTTGGCTGTCTCGTCGCTGGCCATGATCAAGCCGGGACGCCTGTGGCGCTGTCGCTTGCACGGCGCTGGAGCGGCGCGCGCGAGGCGACGGTGATTGGATCAACCGAAAAACTTGCAGCGCCGCAAGCGGCTTTCGTCAATGCGGTGAGAGCGCGAGCCCTCGATTTTTGTGATGTGCTGTCGCCCGGATGGCATCCGAGTTCGTCGGATGTGCCGGTCGCTCTCGCTGCGGCCGAACTGTCCGGTGCCGGCGGCGACGCAGTACTTGCCGCCCTGGCCGTTGGACAGGATGTGGGCCAGAGGATCAATCGGGCGGCGCAGGCAAACGGCTTCTTTTATCGAGGCTTCGACAGCAACGTGCTTGGGTTGTTTTCGGGCGCCATCATCGCGGGCCGGCTCCTTGGGCTCACACGCACGCAGATGGGCGACGCCGTCGGGCTTGCCTTCGATTTCGGTATCGGCACCTTCCAGCACTATCAAGACAAGGTGCTTGCCGTAAGGATCAGTCAGGGGCTCGTGGCCCGCCACGCTCTCGAGGCCGTGTTCCTGGCTCGATCGGGGATCACCGGACCGAAGCGGGCTCTTGCGGGTGAATGCGGCTTCTTTCGGCTCTATGGGCCCGCAGAGCCGGATCTGACGGTTCTCGGCGAAAACCTCGGAGAGCGCTTCCTCGGTGAGGAGGCCACCTGCATCAAGCTCTACCCAAGTTGTGGAGTGACCTTGGCGCTGACCGAAGCATTGCTCGCCGCACGTGCGCGCGGCGACATTGCATTCGACCAGATCGCCGATGTAGCGCTGCGCATCTCCCCGACCATGAACGTCATCTGCGGCGGTCCCTACGCGCCCGCGGAGACACCCGAAGTCGACGCGCAGTTCAACGTCCGCTACGTCGCCGCCAATGCAATCATGCGCGGCCGCGCAACCCTGGACGAGTTCACCGCAAGTGCTGCGACTGCGCCAGACATTGTCAGCTTCGCGCAGCGTATCGATGTCGCGGAAGAACCTGCGTTCGGTCATTTCGATCAGTGCGAAGCAATGGTCTCCGGCAAGGACGGCACCAGGCGCATCATCCCGGCGCGGTTCGGACGAGGCTGGCCTGAGAACCCGCCAACGCAAGACGATCTCATCGCGAAGTTTCGCCAGTGTGCCGCCTTTTCCGGAAGGTCGAGCTGGCGCGACGCCGACGCCCTCATTGTGGCGATCAAGGCTCTGCGTTCGGCACCGTCGGTCGAACCGGTGATCGCGCTCTTTGCCGCATGAGGGCCCGTCGCGCCGATCTGATCGGCCTTGTCGGCGGAATGACGTGGCATTCAACCGCGCGATATTACCGTCTGCTGAATGAGCGCAGCGAGGCCTTGCGGGGACCGCGCTCTACTCCGGAAAGTCTCATCATGACGCTCGATTTTGCGCCGTTGTTTCAGATGGCCTTGAAAGACGAATGGCCGGCGATTGCAGACCGGCTCATGGGCGCTGTCGTGACACTTGCGGCTGGCGGTGCGGGCCTGGTGGCGCTCACAGCCGTGACGGCGCACCGGGTGTTTGCATCCGTCGCTGCCAGTACGAGCCTTCCCTGTATTCACGTCCTCGATCCGGCCGGAATGCTTCTGCAACGACGCGGGATCAGACGCATCGGCGTACTGGCGACGCGGTTCACCACCAGCCAGGACTTCATCGACGCGCGGCTCGGGCAGGCCGGAGTGACCGGTGTCTTGCGGCCCGATGCTGCCGACCAGGGCGTGGTCGATGCGATTATCGAGCATCAGCTTGCGCGCGGCGTGATTAGACCCGCCGCACGCCGCACGATCGACGATATTGCCGACGGTCTACGCCGTCGCGGTGCCGAGGCACTCCTTCTGGCCTGCACGGAGCTGCCATTGCTCTACCCGGACGGCGACATGCCGAACGACGTTGTCGATGCCGTCACCCTGCACGTTGATGCGCTTCTAACCCATGGAGGGACGCCATGACCGAAAACCCCGTCAAAGCCATCGACCATCTGCTCACCTATGTCCGCGATCTCGACGAGGCTGCCCGCTTTTACGATCGGCTCGGCTTCACGCTAACGCCCGAGAGCCGAATTGAGGCCATGGGCATCGTCAACCGGCTGATCCTGTTTCCCGACGCGAGCGACGGCTCGGCCAACTTCATCGAGTTGATGAGCGTATTCGATGCGGCCCGGTTGCCACCGGCCATGGCGGCGCTGCTGTCCGGCGACGAGGGAATCAAGTCGATGGTTCTCTCGCTCGGTGATGTCCAGAGGGCCCACGCACATTTCGGCGCGCTCGGTTGTCCGTTCGGCCCGCCGCTTCATGTCCGGCGCGAATGGAAGCTCTCCGCCACTGAGTCCGTCTGGCCGGAATTCGACGTGCTGCTGCCGGTCAATGACGTCGTCACCTTCAATGGCTGCCGATATCACAATGTGGAGCTCTATCGTCGCCCCGCCTGGACCACGCATCCCAACGGCGCCCGTGCGTTCGACCGCGTCTATTGCGCCGCTGCGGATCCGCAAGCTGCCGCGTCTCGTTTGGCGAAAATTCTCGGTGCAACAGCGACCGGCGGTGTCGTCGCGCATAGTGGTGTGACGATAGATGTCCACCACGATGACGCCGCAGCGACCTGGCCGGTCCGTATCGCGGGATATCGCGTAACAGGGCTCCACGAAAATCATGTGGCGCAAACACTGAATCCCCACCGCGACATGGGTCAAGCAAATCAGCTCACGGCTTTCGGGCAAACAATCGAGCTTTCATCCCAAGCGTCAACGCACCGCGCAACCTCGAGGTCTGCTACGGCAAGCTGCGCGCGCTGAACGCGATCAACTTGCAGGTTCACGAAGGCGAAATCGTCGCCTTGCTCGGCGCCAACGGCGCGGGCAAGACCACCGCCTTGCGAGCGATCTCCGGCCTCCGGACGCATTGTTGCCGAAAACAGCGCCGCCGATATCCCTGACGATCCTGATCTCTCCGCGCCTATCTCGGCGCTTGACGCCTGGCTTAGGGGCACGTAAGCACGCCACCAACTGTGCTGCAATTTATGCCGCGCTGACAATATGCGAGAGATCGCTGGCGTGAGGGACTGAGCTCGCAAGACTCTTGCGCCCAGGCTTCGCCAGGTACAGCCGCCTCGAACAACGCCCGCCGTTGGCGCGCAAAGCGGCCGCACTGGGCGTAACATTCAAGTCGGTATCTCTGCGCAGATTGGAAACGTGCGTCCGCGACGAAATTCGCATATGTACGCAGCCCTGGGCATAGTTCCTACATCGGAGCGGGCCTGGTCGAAGCAACAGTCGCCATCAGCCTCAGCTGATCGCGAATCAACGACGGATTCAACGTGGGCCGTTCCAGCAAAGCGCGCGTTGCCGGCAGGGCAACGAAGCGAAAGACGCCTTCATCCCGAACCGCGATCTCTTCTTCATCGCCCCTCGGCATGGTGGCCCTCCATCTGCTCGCGCAGTGGAGGAAGTCTGGCCGCAATGGTGTTGTCTTTCTTTCGGAAAACGAGAACAGGGCCGAGCGGCTGGGTGCTGTCATTCATGCCCTCGATCCGTCGTGCGATGTGCTTGTGTTTCCAAGACTGAATACACTGCCGTTTGATCAGCTGGAGCCGTCGCACGAAATCGCGGGTAGACGAAGCTCGGTCTTGAGGCGCCTTGCCAAGCCTGAGAAGCCGATCCTGCTCGTGTCCACGGCAGAGGCCGTGATGGAGCGCCTGCCTACGGCAGCGAGTTGGTCCCGCATCACCCTGCGTTTGAAGGTGGGCGCCGCATTCTCTGAACAAGATCTCCGCGCGCGGCTTGACGCCCTCGGATACGACCTTGGCGAGGAGGCGGACTATCCCGGCGGCGCGCTATTTCACGGCAAGACATTCGAGATTTTTCCTGCCGGCGCGCTTGGCCCGTTCAGACTGGAACATTCCGGCGGGGTGATACGTCGGATCGTGGCGTTCGATCCGATAGAACATGGCGTCGTTTTTGAGACGAAAGAGCTCCTCATCGACCCGATGTCGGAGCGGCTGGCGTTCGGAAGTATCCGCAAAAAGCGCTCGACCCTGTTCGACTATTGTGGTCGGTCCAAGTGTATCGCGGATGCCGGGGTTTCAGCGCACGCTGATGGCTGGCTTAGCACGATTGAGGACGCGGCCGGCCGCACGGACAGAGAGCGCGAATACCTTGGGAGGCGCGAATGGAAGCAGGCGACTAGGCGTATGAGCGTATTGTCCCAAAAGGCATCATTCGCTCCCACACCGGACTTTTCGCAGGTCGCATCACCCAGGAAGGCGCTCCGCGCGTTCGTCGACGAGACACGACGCGCCGGTTCGCGACTGGTCTTCGTCGCAGCGCAGGAGGACGACCTGCGGGTGATGGAGCGGATGAGCGGGGTCAAGGCGGAGCGCTTTCCTGACTGGAGCGAAGCGACGGCGGGACGCCACCGTGAGGCGGCGATCCTGGCCGACTTCGATAGAGGGTTTGTTCTGCCTGGCCGGAAATCCCTTGTCGTCGTGACGGCTTCCGATGTTCTCGGCAGCAGGGCTCATCATCCACAGCCCATGGCTAGAAGCTGGAGTGCGGCTTTCGAACATGCAGATGTACCGGAGCAGGGTACAGTGGTCGTTCATCTGCAGCGAGGCCTGGCCTTGCTCGACGGCTTGCAGACTGTGCCGACGGGGAGCGGCTCGTCGCGCGAAATGATCAGGCTTGTATTTGCGGGAGACGACGCGGTTCTCGTTCCGCCCGCCGACTTGGCCATGATCTGGCCATATGCGTCGGAACTCGGCGAGCTGAGCCTCGACAAAGCGGATGGAAGCACCTGGTGGACCCGGCGTACCGAGGCGGAGCGCGAAATCCAAGTCGCCGGCAAGCAGCTCGCCAAACATATCAGCCAGCGACGCCGCCGGCGAGCTCCGAAGCTTGTACCTCCAGGTCCCATCTATGAGAAATTCGTCGCGCGGTTTCCGTATTTCACAACGGTCGATCAAGCGAAAGCGATTCGGAACGTTTTGGATGATCTTGCGTCGGGGCACCCCATGGACAGGGTCATTTGCGGCGATGTCGGGTTCGGCAAGACCGAGGTGGCGTTGCGAGCCGCGGCCGCCGTCGTCTTGTCAGGGAAGCAGGTGGCGATCGCGGTACCGACGACAGTCCTGGCACGACAGCATGTCGCGACCTTCCGCAAACGCTTCGCTCCGTTTGGCATCGAAGTGGGAAGTTTGTCGCGGACCGATTCGGGCGCGGAGACGAGAGAGGTGAAGGAGGGGCTGAAGAGTGGAAAATTGAGGGTCGTGGTCGGAACGCAGGCTCTCGCCTCGAAGGATGTCAAGTTCGCCGGCCTCGGCCTGGTTGTGGTCGACGAGGAACAGCATTTTGGGGCGGCTGAGAAGGCGAGACTTTCCGGGCTGGCCAAGAATGTTCATGCTCTTTGGATGAGTGCTACGCCAATTCCGCGCACTCTCGCGGCGGGTCTCGCCGGCTTCAGGGATCTCAGCGTCATTGCCTCTCCGCCCGTTCACCGGCTCCCGGTCGTTACCAGGATCGCTCCGCTTTCCGATGCTGCCATTGCCGGGGCATTGCTGCGCGAGCAAAGGCGCCACGGGCAAAGCTTCTTGATCTGTCCGCGAATTCAGGATCTCGATCCGATGCTGGCGCGCGTTCAATCGGTGGCGCCGGATCTCCGCATCGTCTGTCTCCATGGCAAGTTACCCGCCGACGAAATAGACGATCGAATGATGAGCTTCGTCGATGGCGCGGCGGACGTGCTGCTGGCGACGAACATCGTGGAGAGCGGTCTCGATATCCCGCGTGCAAACACGATCGTGGTTTGCTGGCCCGAAAAGTTCGGTCTTGCGCAGCTTCATCAACTCAGAGGAAGGGTGGGCCGCAGCGGGATACGCGCGTTTGCGCATTTGCTGACCGATTCGGACTCGGAACGATCCGAGAAGCGATTGGCCGTTCTGGAGGAGTTCAACAGACCGGGTGCGGGTTTTGCGATCAGTGCACGGGATCTGGACCTCAGGGGAGCGGGAGATCTGCTGTCCGAACGGCAGTCGGGTCATGTGCAGGTGTTCGGACCCGTGCTCTACAGCCACCTTCTGAAATTGGCCTCGGAGAAAGCCGACGATAGAACGGCCGACCTCTGGGTGCCTGACCTGAATCTACCGGTCGGAGACATGTTGCCGGCAAGCTACGTGCAATCGGAGGCGGTTCGGCTGGAGATCTACGGCCGCGGCGCGAGATGCCGAAGCGAAGATGAGCTGGACGACCTTGAGGAGGAGACGTCCCGTCGTTTCGGTCGATTGCCTCCGGCGGCGCGCGATTTCTTTGCCGCGGCAAGGCTCAGGATCGACTGCAGGCGAAGAGGAATCGTAAGGCTCGATGTCGGACCGGATGCTGTAGCCGCGACATTCTTGCCGGGACGACTTCGGAAATCCAGGGGGCGATCGTTGCAGCGCGATGGCGATCGGGTAGTCTACATCAGCAAAGGGCGCGAAGGGCCGCTTAGAAAGGTCGAAGACTTCCTCGACCTTCTGGACGAGTAATCGGGTCGACGGCTACCGATCTAACGTCGAGGCAACTGATCCCAGACATAAGTGCGGGAGAGGCCGGCCGGGAAACTCGTCAATGGAATTCGGCACTGGGTTGAGGTCTTCTGCGAGCCGCATGAGAATCATCTTACCGGCGACGCGTGCGAGTACATCCCGCGGCCGGGCGTTGGAAGTTTCGCGATCAGCACGCAACCGCTTTCGGATTCGGTAATGTAGAGGTTCCTGTTGTCGGGGCCCCCATAAGCTACGTTGGTGGTCGCGAGGCCTTCGCAGGACCGGATACGATAGAGCGGTTCGCCGACCCGGCTGAACAGCCAAACTGTTCCAAGCGCCGCATGGGCGATTGCGAGGTTATCCTCCGCATCCATCGCCAATCCATCAGGACCGCCAAGGCCGTCCCATCTCGATGAACAGCACCAGGATCACGCCGAACCAGATCGGGTCGATCCGTATTGAACGAGAACCGGGTAGAGCAAGGGTACCGTGACGACGATCATGCCAAGGCTCTCCACCAAGCAACCCGGGACCGTGTACAGCACGAACAGGGTCAGGAAGAATTCCAACTTCGATAATTTCAGGCTGACCAGGAATTGCGTGATCTGTTCGCCGACGCCGGCATAGCTGATCGCATAGGAAAACGCACAGGCCGTGTAGACGATAAAGAGGATGTTGCCGCAAACCTGGATCGTCGTCTGCAGGGCTCCATTGAAAATGGCGAAATTGAACTCCCCGCAGCACGCCGCCAGGATCATCGCCAGCAGGCAGCCGACTGCAGCCGCCTCGGATGAAAAGCGGAATCGCACCCAAGGTTCATGCTACCCCAGCTGATCAGGCCGAGCTTTAAGCCCGGCCGGACGCGATGACGGGTGTGGTGCGGACGCTCCAACCCAACGAGCCCCGGATGCTGCGCTATGCCGCGCAGAATTTCTCGACGATGACCGACCTGGACGATGCCCTGGTGCGCGAGAGCGGGATCGGCTTTCACGAGGCCCAGGAAGTGATCGCGCGTGTGGTCAATGCCGCTGGCGTTCAACTTGAATCGTCAGCAGCCGGATTATCGGTGTCTTTCTGGAGCTTCTACTGCTGAACAGTGGCAGCCGTTTGTGGTGGTTTCAGCTTGTGGGGTGGACCTCCCGAAGCTTTGGATCGGCTCATGCAGCGTGCCCAGGAGTTTTCCGATCACCCTATCGCAATAATCGTGTGCTGCGAATCGCGGGGCTTGAAACTGCCTCGGCAAGCTGGGTCGCGCACGGAATGGCTCAGGCGATTGTCTTAAGGTAAAGACTCGGATCAAAATACTTCGATGCCGGTGTGAAATCCTTGATGCCGGCGTTGGCCATGAAGAAGTCGGTTGACTGCTGGAGCCAGTTAGTGACCGTGCCGTCCGAGTAAAGACGTTTCCAGTCCCGCGACGTGAACATCTTCTGAGCCTTGAATGACTCGTTGATGTCGGCGAGCGGCGTCTGACTGTAGTGAGCTCTTTGCAGCTTTTCCATTGCCTCGGCGCTATTGGCGACAATGTAGTCGTTAGCTTCAGCCCAGCCTTTGATCAGCTTCGAAAGCGTTTCTTTGTTCGGCTCGTAGTAGTCATTGGCAGCCGCCCAGCCGCCAATGATTGCGGCTTGTGGATAGTAGGCGGAAGCGTCGGCCAGCTTGACCGCGCCGGGAACCTTGTCGCGAACCGTCACGTTGAATGGGACCCAGAGCGCCACTGCCGGCACTGCGCCCGAAACGAACGCTGTGACCGCTGCGGGCATGGTCTGATTGATGAGTTCGACCTCCTTGGGCTCGATCTTGTTGGCACGCAAGGCACGATCCAGGAACACATGAGCGGTGGTGCCGGTCGCCGTTGCGATGCGCTTTCCTTTGAGGTCTGCGAAGGTCTTGATGCCCTGATCCGGACGGACCCATAGTTGCGCGGTCGCGACCTCGATGTCATTGATCAGGAAGACCTTGCCCTGGCCTCGGGCCGGAAAATTCGAAAGCACAGCTCCAGTCGCGAGGACGTCCAGGCTGCCGCCAATCAGTGCCTGAAAGATTTCGAGCCCGGTGTTGAACTGCCGAAGCTCCAGATCCAGTCCCTGCTTTTCAAAACTTCCGAGATCCATGCCGGTCCAGATCTGGCCATCGACGGCGACAGTATGCAGATAGCCGACGCGAACCTTGGTCTTGGCTTGCGCTATTGCGGGGGCGGCCGCGGTGAAGCTGCCGAAGACCAGCCCGGTCGTCGTGGTCAGGAATTGTCGTCGATCCATGGCGTCATCCTCCTCGTTATTCTGAAAATGAGACCGGACGCATCTGCGCCTGCTGCGCACGATATTCGTCCATCACAAGCTGGCGTATGTGGCTGCGCAGCTCCCCGAACTCCGGCCTTTCCTGGATCGTTTCGTCTCGCGGATAGGGGAAGGGGACCTCGATGATCTCTTTGATCCGCGCCGGACGCGCGGTCACCACCACTATGCGCGAAGCGAGATAGATCGCTTCCTCCACGGAGTGGGTGATCAGCATGACCGTCTTGCCCTCGGTTGCCAGCACGCGAAGCAGGAGGTTCTGCATGTTTGCGCGGGTCTGGGCATCAAGCGCGCCGAACGGCTCATCCATCAGGAGGAATTGCGGTTTGACGGCGTAAGCCCTTGCAATGGCAAGGCGCTGCCGCATGCCGCCGGACAGATGCTTGGGATAGGAATTGGCGAAATCCGCCAGTCCCATGAGCTCCAGATAGTGATCGCATATTGCGTCACGCTCCGCAGCCGGAACGTGGTTGGCCTTGAGCGTAAGGCCAAAACCGATGTTCTGCCTCACCGTCAGCCACGGGAACACGCCATATTCCTGAAAGATGACACCTCGCTCCGGACCTGGCCCCTCGACGGGACGGCCGTCGAAGAGCACCTTGCCGGTCGTTGGCTTCTGGAATCCGGCCAACATGCTCATCATCGTCGTCTTGCCGCAACCGGATGGACCGATCACCGCGATGAAATCGCCGTCATGGATGTCGTAGCTGACGTCCTCGACGACGTTGAGCCGGCCTTTCAGTGTGTCGAAGGCCAGCGAGACGTGGTCGAACTGCGCGCGTTTCCTCATGCGACCGCTCGTTCCTGCCAGACGAGGAGTCGTGCGCTGATCTTGCGCAGGATCATATCCATGATCAGCGCGATCAGGCCGATACAGATGATACCGACATAGATGACGTCGAGCAGAAAGTATGTCGAGGCATTCTGGATCATCGCGCCCAGACCGCGCTGGGCAGCAATCAGTTCGGATGCCACCAGCGTCGCCCAGGCAACGCCGAGCGCCACACGGAGCGCGGTGAGGATATGCGGCACGGTGAGGGGAATGATGACCTTGCGGAAGATTTCGATCTGGCTCGCGCCGAGTGTTTGCGCAACGCGGATGTAGAGCGGCGTAATCTGCGATACGCCCTCATACATCACGATCACGCCGGAAAAGAACGCGGCGTAGAACAGGATGACGAGCTTGGCTACCTCATCGACGCCGAAATAGACGATCACCAGCGGGATCAATGCGATCGGCGGAAGCGCTCGAAAGAAGTTGATCATCGGATCAGCAAATGTTCGCGCAGGTCGATACCATCCCAGCAGGAATCCGACGGGTACCGCAGCGAGGATCCCCAATAATACGCCGAGGAAAACGCGTCGCGTCGAGACGAAGACGTCCAGCAGCAGATTTTCGCGCGTCAGCAGTTCGAAAAATTTCGCGGCGACTTGATGCGGGGCGGGTATTAGGGAGGCGTTGACGAACCCGCTCCAGCGGACACCGTACCAGAGCAGTACCGCGCCGACCCACGGCGCAAGTCCAAGCAGAAAGCGTCTCACGCCAGCTCCGTCCATCAGACGCCTTCCGCCCTAGATTGCAGTTGATGTTTCGGTTAGTCATATTATAAATAGGATGACCATACAAGAGGGCGCTCTCACATTCGGCGCCGCGGGATTCGCATGACATCGTCGCCAACCACGATCCGGAGCATCCAGGCCTTCGGGTACCGGTACCCTCTGGCAACGCCGGTCATCACTTCGTTCGGCCGGATGTCCGACCGGCCTGCGGTGTTCGTTCGCGCCGAGGACATCGATGGGAATGTGGGCTGGGGCGAGGTCTGGTGCAATTTTCCGGCACCCGGCGCCGAGCATCGTGTTCGCCTCGTCAATGAAATTCTGGCGCCGGCAATTTCGGGCTTTACCGCAAGTGCCCCTTCGGTGATTTTCGATCGGCTGGTGGTGGGCACTTCGGTGCTGGCGCTGCAGTCAGGAGAAGCCGGTCCGTTCGCGCAATCGATTGCCGGAATTGATCTGGCTGTCGGGGATCTTTTTGCGCGTCGCCAGAAGATCGCGCTCTGGAAATTGCTTGGCGGCGCGCGCAGCAGAATCAAAGTCTACGCTAGCGGCATCAATCCGATTGGCTCGGCGCAGATGGCCGAAGTCGCGCTAAGTCGCGGACATCGGGCACTGAAACTCAAGATCGGGTTTGATCCCGCGAGCGATCGGGCCAACCTTGCCGCGCTTCGCCAGCTGATTGGCAACGGCACGCTTGCTGCGGATGTCAATCAGGGCTGGTCGATCGAAAGCGCGATCGAATTTGCGCCGCAGCTTGAGCAATTTGGGCTAGCCTGGCTTGAGGAACCTATCCGCGCCGACCGGCCGCGGCAGGAGTGGAAGCTCTTGCGCGACAACACTCGGCTTCCGCTCGCAGCAGGCGAGAATATTGCCAGTAAGGCAGGCTTTGCCGAAGCCCTGAGCGATGACGTCTTGAGAGTAATACAGCCCGACATTGCCAAATGGGGCGGCCTCTCAGTTTGCATCGGGCTCGCCCGAGACATTCTGAGATCAGGGAAGACCTTCTGTCCGCATTATCTCGGCGGGGGGATCGGCCTGCTCGCATCGGCGCACCTTCTTGCCGGCGTGGGTGGAGAGGGCCTGCTCGAGGTCGACTGCAACGACAATCCGCTTCGTGACCGATTCTGCGGTCCCGTTGCTGATGTAGTCGACGGAATGATTGAACTCGGCGAAGCACCGGGTCTTGGTGTCGAACCGGATCTGGCAGCCATTGAACAATATCGGACCCTCTGACATGCCGAGACGAAGCTACGACTATATCATCGTCGGCGCGGGCTCGGCCGGATGCGTTGTTGCAAATCGACTGTCGTCCGATCCCTCCTGTCGGGTGCTGCTACTGGAGGCCGGCGGACCGGACAGGAATTTCTGGCTCAAGCTTCCTGTCGGATATTATCGCACCATCTATAACGAACGCTTCTCCCGTCTGTTCAAGACCGAACCGAGCGAAGGCAGCGGCGGCCGCTCGATCATATGGCCACGCGGCCGCGTGCTCGGCGGGTCCTCATCGATCAACGGACTGATCTTTATCCGGGGGCAGCACGAAGATTTCGACGACTGGCACCGCCTCGGCGCGAAAGGCTGGAGCTATCGCGAGGTGCTGCCTTATTTCCGGCGCTACGAGCGCTACCGGGGCGGCGAAAGCCAATATCATGGCGGTTTCGGCGAGTTCGAGGTCTCCGACCTGCGCAATGACAACCGCGCATCGGCCGCCTGGGTGGAGGCCGGCGTGGAGTTCGGGCTGCCGCGCAATCCGGACTTCAACGCCGAGACGACCCTTGGCGTCGGTACCTATCAACTCGGCATCGGCCGGCACTGGCGCACAAGTTCGGCTTCGGCGTTTCTTCGGCCAATCGCGCACCGCCGCAACCTCACCATCGTCACGCGCGCACAGGTCAGCAAGGTGACGTTCGATGGCCGTGTCGCGACCGGAGTTGAATGGATCACCGGTGGGCAGACGCACAGCGCCGTCGCCGAGCGCGAGGTGATCTTGTCTGCCGGCGCGCTGCAATCACCGCAAATCCTGCAGCTTTCTGGCATCGGCCCAGCCGATTTGCTTCACAGGCTTGGTATCCCCGTCGTCGCTGATGCGCCCGAGGTCGGTAGCAACCTACAGGATCACTATCAGGCCCGCCTGATCGTGCGGCTCAAGGATCGTATTTCGCTCAACGATCATGTCCGTAATCCGGTTGAGCTTGCGAGGATGGGATTGCAATGGGCATTGGCGGGCAGAGGTCCGCTCACGGTCGGAGCGGGCCAAGTTGGCGGCGCCGCCTGCACGAGATATGCGGTCGGCGGACGCCCCGACGTGCAGTTCAATGTGATGCCGCTGTCGGTCGACAAGCCGGGCGATCCTCTACACGGCTATTCCGGCTTCACTGCCTCGGTCTGGCAGTGTCACGGGCGGTCGCGCGGAAGGCTTGCGATTCATTCCACCGATCCATTCGATCAGCCGCGGATCGAGCCGAACTACTTTGCCGAAGAGCTTGACCGCAAGACCATCGTCGCAGGGCTGAAAATCCTGCGGGAGATCTATCAGCAGAAATCCTTCCGCTCACTCTGGGACGTCGAAATGGTGCCCGGCGACGTCGCCAACAGCGATGCCGCGCTTTGGGATTTCGCGCGCCACACCGGCGGTACGGTCTTCCATTGTGTCGGGACTTGCCGGATGGGCGACGACGACCTATCGGTGCTGGACCCACAATTGCGGGTGCGCGGGGTCGAAAGATTGCGCGTGATCGATGCTTCGGTGATGCCGCAGATCACGTCGGCTAATACCAATGCGACCAGCTTGATGATCGGTGAACGCGGCGCGTCCCTTGTCTTATCGTGATCCGGTCCCCTGATTCCGGAGGACGAGATGGATTTGAGTTCCGACAGTCACGTCCCAAAATATGCGCAGATCGCTGATATTTTCCGGCAGCGGATCGCGCGCGGCATCTGGACGAAGGGGTTTCGATTGCCGGCCAACGAGGAATTGGCGGCTGAATTCGGAGTTTCGCGGGTTACGATCAGGCAAGCGGTCGAGCTGCTTTCGCGCGCCGGTGTCCTCGAGGCGCAGCAGGGGCGCGGGACGTTCGTCACCGGGACGCTTAAACAGGACCGCTGGCTCAAGGTCGAGACGACGTTGTCCGATCTCGCCGAGATGTATCGCGACACGTCTCCCGAGATCATCAACATCTCGGAAAGCCGGACCGATGCGCCTTTGTTTCCCGAGGACGGCAAGCCGGCCACAAAATACGTCTTCATGCGTCGTGTTCATTCTCGCAACAAGAAGCCGTACTGCGTCATTTCCATCTATCTCGACGAGAGGATTTTCCGCAGATATCCGAAACGTTTTCGCAACGAAACGGTGATCCCGATCCTCAGCGATCTCCGCGACCCCGCGATCAGCAGCGCGCGTCAGACTTTGACAATCGGAACGGCGGATATCGAAGCGGCTAAGCTGCTTGGAATACCCTTGAATTCGCCTGTCGCCGAGGTTCGCCGCGTGTTCACAACTGCGGATCGCACCGTGATCTACCTTGGGGAGGTCACTTACCGCGGTGATTTTGTCCGGATCGAGATGGATCTTCGGCCATAGGACGAACTGCTCAGCGAAAAAACAGCTCCTGGTTCCGGCGCTCCAGTTCTTCTCCATACGTGCGCAAGACACGGGTTTCGCTCAAAGTACCGATTGGCGTGCGATGGTCGGGCCGATCGATGACGGCCAGCACGTCGGCCTCGCTGCGCTCAAATGTGCTCAGGATGTCGCGGATCGAGGCATTCGGTAGCAGATACTCATCTTGTTGCTGGGCCAGCGATCCGAGCGGAAGATCATCCTTTGTCGCGATCGAATGCAGGGACGCAGCGGAAACAATGCCTGCATACATCCCGTTGGGATCGCGCAGCACGATTTGCCCCACCTGCACAGGAGAGAACAGCTTTTGGGCCTCGGCAATCGGCATCGTGGTTGGCGCCTGCTCGAAATCGGTGCGCATCAGGGATGCGGCACTCATGTCCCGCACCCAGCCGATATCCTGCGGCCCGCGAATAAACTCGCCGCGAAGATGGAACCGCCAGGTCGCGAAGCTGTAGCCGAACAGTTCGCGCACGATCAATGCGCATACCGATGAAGCGACCACCGCACCAACGGTGACTGAGAAATCGCCGGTGATCTCGAGCGCGAGACAGACCATGCTGAAGGGGGCTCCGAGCACGCCGGTGCCGAATGCCGCCAGCGCTGCGATTGCTGCCGTGCCGGGTTGAAGCGCAAGCGTCGGGAATGGCCCACTCAGAACGATGCTGTAGAGCTGTCCGATGAGCGCACCAAGCAGCAGCGATGCAAAGAAAAGTCCGCCGCGGAAGCCGGAGCCGAGTGATATCGCCGATGCCAGCATCTTGAGCACGATCGTCGTGGTGAGCAAAAGCCAGGTTGGATTGCTGACCAGCAGGATCTGCATCGCGCCGTGACCGGCGCCCAGCACGGAGGGCGTCAGCAATGCGAGGCAGCCGAGAATCGCTCCGCCGACAATCGGCCGCAGAAATCCCCTGAAGATTGACAGACGTTGAAAGCAGCGTTCGGAAAACGCGACTGCCAGCATGACCAGGATGCTGGCAAAGGCGCAGATGACCCCGATCAGGAGGGTCTGCGCGATCATCTCCACGGAAACCGGAGAGGGGAAGCCCGGTACCATCAGAAACGACTGATGTGTCAACTGCCGCGCAACCAGCCAAGAGGTGACCGCGCTCGCGATGACGGGTACGAGTCCTGCGGACGTATAGGCGCCGAGCACCACTTCAAAAGCATAGAAGGCCCCGGCTAGCGGCGCTGAAAATGCCGCGCTGATCGCGCCGGCTGCACCGCAAGCGACCAGCAGCCGCATGTCGTTGCGACGGGCTGCCAGGCGTCGGCCGATATGCG
This sequence comes from Bradyrhizobium cenepequi, assembly GCF_020329485.1. Taxonomy (GTDB): domain Bacteria; phylum Pseudomonadota; class Alphaproteobacteria; order Rhizobiales; family Xanthobacteraceae; genus Bradyrhizobium; species Bradyrhizobium cenepequi. The sequence goes on along the minus strand of NZ_JAGKJI010000004.1, from coordinate 32,038 downwards.
AGCCAAACGTCGAACATATCTGCGTATATCCCGCCTCAAGCCCCACCGATCCGCCGAAGCCGTTGGAGAGCAATGTCTGCAGCGAGATAAGGAGGCTGCCACGAAATGAGACATGTCCTCCGTAGAGCGCGTTGGCCTCGATAGCGTCGGCGAGTTGCGGTCCCTTGATGCGGCCGGCAAAGAACAGCCCGATCAATGCCAGGATTACGCCGCCGAGTGTCGGGATCAGCAACGTGCGTTGCCAGGAAATCACGCCCGTGGCGCTCAGATGCGCGTCAAGCGGAATGTCGAACAGAATTGAATGGGAGACCTGGCTCAGGTGCGAGATCGAGGCAACCAGCGTTCCGCTGAGCAGCCCGACCATAATGGCGACCAGGACCAGGCCGGTTTCGCGGTGGCGCACGAAATTGCGCAGCCCGGCTGGGAGCAGGTAGTTTCCGGGGGCTTGGGGCTGCTTGGTGGGCTTTGGCGTGGGGGCGATCGTCATGCCGACCTCTGCATCACGCCCATGCGAACGCAGGGCCTGTGTGTGAAGGACGTTGCGCGATGACTCATCCCGCAAGAAAACCGCCGTCCACGGCGACCACGGTGCCGGTCGCATATTGCGAGGCTGGCATGCAGAGGAAGGCGACGGCCCCGGCGACATCCTCCGGCCTTCCCCATCGCTTGAAGGCAGTGCGGTCGGCGATGCGTTGATAGTGAGCGAGATCCGATCGGCCTGCGGCATTGATCGCTGTCTCGATGTAGCCCGGAGCGACGGCATTGACCCGAATGCCTTCTTCCGCCCAGGCGAGTGCCAATGCCTTAGTCAGCATCACGACGCCACCTTTGCTCGCGCAATAGGCCGGTATGCGTGGCAGCGCCAGCGTCGCATTCATCGACGCGATGTTGACGATCGCGCCTTTGCTCTTGGCCAGCGCAGAACGAAACGCCATGCAGGTACGGAACGTGCCGACAAGATTGACATCGAGTACCTTCGTGAAGGTGTCGATCTCGTACTCCTTGTCGCGCGCCAGGATGCCGGCGCAGTTGATCAGCGCATCGACCCGCTCGTGGCGAAACGCAAAGGACGCGACCGCTTCGTCGCTGGTGACGTCGAGCGCCGCAATCTGCAGTCCGGGCCGTGGCTTGAGCACTGTTCGCGCGATGTCGTTGTCATCAACGCCGGTTGCCTTGACCGTCGCGCCGAGATCGCAGAAAAGATTGGCTATCGCCGCGCCGATATCACCGGCGCCGCCGATCACAACTGCATGAAATCCGGGTGCCAGCGAGAAGGAAGCATTCATTGATGTCACCTGTGTCATTTCGGAGATCGTGATGGCAGAGCGGTCGATTCGCGAACAACCAGCGAGTAGTCGACTTCATGATGCATGATCGTCTGCTCTCCGGCGAGATGCCGGACCAGATATTCGCCGGCCCGCTGCCAGGTTTCCGCTGTCGGAACGTGGATGGTGGTCAGGCTCGGCCGCAAGTGCCGGCTCCAGTCGAGATCATCAAAGCCAACGACGGATAGCTCGCGCGGCACCGAATATCCGCTACGCTCGGCCTCCAGCAGCACGCCATATGCGATGACGTCGTTGCCGCAAACCACCGCCGTCGGTCGCTCACCAAGACTGAGCAGATAACGGGCCGCTTCACGCGCATCGTCCAGCGTGTAGGGAACCTCGACATGCCATTTCGACGGCAACTCAATGTCAGCTTCGGCAAGCGCGCGACGAAAGCCGGCGACGCGGGCGCTTGCACGATCATTGTTGCGCTGGAGCGCAGAGACAATTCCGATGCGGCGATGGCCGAGCTCGATGACGTGCGCTGCCGCGCGATGGGCTGCCGCCTCATTGTCCGTCCCGACGCAAGGGTAGGGGCGATCAGGCTGATAGATGCCGACATTGATGAAAGGCACGGCATTGTCCGCAAGCATTTTCCGCAACGCATCGTGATGGCAGTCGCCGCGCAGCACCAGGCCGTCCACGCCGCGGCTGACGAGATTGCGCGCCTGCTGCAGTTCAATATCAAGGTCATAGCCGCTGGTCGTCAAGAACAGCATGTAGCCGACGGAGGAGAGATATTTTTGCAGCGACGCGATGCCGCGGGCAAACATGGTATTGTCTATGGTCGGCACGATCGCGCCCAGCGTACGCGAGCGGCGAGATGACAGGATGCGGGCCGGCGCGTGTGGGATGTAGCCGACAGCTTCAATCGCTTGTGCGATGCGCGCCCGTAAGGAGGCGCTGACGGATTCCGGATTGTTGATCGCGCGCGAGACGGATGCGGTCGAGACCCCGGCGCGCTTGGCGACGGCGCGGATGCCTTGCTTGGCAGATCTGGCGGTCAACAGTCCCATGAATGTAACGTTACATTGATATGCGGGTGGCTTTAGCGTGGCAGCAGTTCCGACAATGTGCCGCGACTTGGTCAAATTGTCCATTGCTTGACAGGTCGGACTTAAGGGATAGGATGTAACCGTTTTCAGAAAAGCGCTGCCGGGGAAAGAGCGGCCGGGCCGAGTCAGGGAGGGAGTTCAATGAACGCCAGGATGTTTGCGGTGCGCGCGGCCGTGTCGGTTCTCGCCGTCGCTGTCGTCAGCGCGGAGGTGCGCGCGGCTGATTTCAACTGGAAGAAGTTTCAGGGCAAGACCGTCACGTTTCTCGCCAATAACAATCCCGTCGCCCAGGCGCTGCTCACTTATAAGAGTGATTTCGAGAAGCTGACCGGCATGACCCTCAAGGTCGATGGCTACCAGGAACAGCAGATGCGTCAGCGCCTGGTCACCGTGATGAACGCGCACAGCGACGAGGTCGATGTGTTCATGACCTTGCCGTCGCGCGAAGGCGAGCAGTTCGCTGCCGCGGGGTGGTATGCCGATCTCTCAGCAATGGCAAAGAATGATGTGGCCAAGGAGTACGATCCGTCCGGTCTCAGTCAGGCGTTGCTCAAGGCCGCCACCTTCGGCAGCAAACTGACCAGCATGCCCATGAACATCGAAGGGCCAATCTTCTACTACCGTACCGACATCTTCAAGAAGTGCGGCATCGAGAAACCGGTGAGCATCAAGGATGTTGAGGCGGCGGCAGCGAAGATCAAGGCGTGCGACAGCGTGGTCACGCCATTCGTATCGCGCGGCTTGAAGCCTGCGGTCGCCTACACCTTCAGCAACATGCTGCACAACATCGGCGGCACTTACATCGCCAATGGCAAATCGAACCTCTGCTCACCGAAAGGTAAGGAGGCGCTCGACACCTATAGCCGGCTCTTGCGCGACTTCGGGCCGCCCGGCGTCGTCAACTACAGCTTCCAGCAGATCTCGGCGCTCTATCGCGGCGGTCGTGCGGCTATGTCGTTCGAATCCTCGAATGAACTGCGTACTGTGATGGAGGGTGGCGCGCGCCTCAAGGATACCGCGCTGATGCCGTTCCCCGCCGGCGAGGCCGGACAGGTACCGACCGTGATCGGCTGGGGCATGGCAGTCTCCTCGTACAGCAAGCAGCCCGATGTGGCCTGGTATTTCGTGCAATGGGCGACGAGCCCGGACGTGCAGAAGAAAATGGCTCTGCAGGGTATTGCACCACCGCGGCCTTCGGTCGCAAACGATCCGGAATACCGCAAGTGGATCGACGAAGAACCGGTGCGAAAGCAATGGCAGGCTGCGCTCGACGTGCTCGCGACGAAGGGATCCTCCGAAGTCGGCTATCCCATCGTCGCAAATCCCGAGTCGCGCGAATTCATCGGCCAGGCGGTGCAGGATTTGATCCTGAAACAGAAGAGCGTCGACCAGGCTTGCGCCGATGCCGACAGGGCCCTCGACGCATTGATCGCCCAGAAGTAACGGCACAAGGCGCAGGCCGTGATCACACGGTTGCGTCCCATTGGATCAGGGAAAGGCGGGCATGTTGGACGCGGCTGCGACCTTGACGCAGGACCGGCAGAGGCTGGAGCTGTCGGCGTTATCGGCGCCGGCTGTGATCTTCACGGTCGCGATGATCGCGTTTCCGGTCGTCTATACGATTTGGCTCGGATTCCAGAGCTTCTCGTCGACCGGCAAGCAATCCTTTGTGGGTTTGGCCAACTATTCCAAACTGATTGTCGACACCGAGTTCTGGCACGGGCTGTGGGTCACGATCGCGCTCTACGTGCTCTCGCTGGTGCTGCAGCTCGTCTTCGGCATTTGGCTGGCGCTGGTTCTGTTCCATGCCAAGCGCCTGCCGGGTATCGTGCGCTCGCTGTTCATTTCGCCTTTCATGATGCCGCCGGTGGTGGCGGGCATGATGTGGCTTGTGATACTCGATCCGTCGCTGGGGGCGGCCAATTACATCCTGCAATGCTTCGGGCTGCCGCCGTCGGAGTGGCTGGCGTCGCCGACCTGGGTCATTCCGACCGTCGCGCTGATCGATAGCTGGCAGTGGACACCCTATGTGGCGCTGATTGTTCTCGGCGGATTGCAGTCGCTGCCTCCGAGCGTCTATGAGGCCGCGCAGATCGACGGTGCGTCGCCGTTCAAGACTTTCCAGCGCATCACGCTGCCGCTGTTGCTGCCGACGATCGTCACCGCCGCGATCCTGCGAAGCGTTGACCTCCTGCGCTTCTTCGACATCATTTATATCACCACCCAGGGTGGCCCCGGCAATGCGTCGAACACGCTCAACATCTACGGCTTCCGGGTCGGCTTCGAATTCTTCAATATCGGCTATGCCAGCGCGTTGATGCTGACGCTGACCGCGATCGTATTCGGCGCGGTGCTCGCCTTCAACCGCCTGCGCGGCGCGGTGGCCTGGTAGGTAATGCCATGATGGATGCGCCGACGACCGACCGCTGGATTCGCCGCCTCAATTTGCTGCAGCTCGTGCTGGCTGGCATCATCATCATGACACCGACGGTTTGGATGGTGCTGTCCTCATTCAAGCCTTCGTTCGAGGTCACCGCTTATCCGCCGACGCTGATCTTCACGCCGACGATGGAGAATTACATTGAGCTCACGAAGACGACGCCATTCGTAAGCTACGCCATCAACAGCCTGATCGTCACGGTCGGCTCGACGGGCCTTGGGCTTCTCTTCGGCATCCCCGCCGCCTTTGCCGTGTCCTGGACGCGGATTTCCTGGCCTGCCATTCTGACGCTCGCCGCACGCATGGCGCCGGGCACGCTGTTTCTGCTGCCGTGGTATGTCATGTTCCGGCAGATCGGCATGATCGGCTCCTACACGGCGCTCATTCTGAGCCACGCCGTCATCACTCTGCCGATCGTCATCTGGGTGCTGTTGCCATCCTTCGACAGCATCCCGCGCAGCGTCTTCGAGGCCGCGCAGGTCGACGGTTGCAGTGTCACGCGGGTCCTTTGGCGCATCGCGCTTCCTTTGGTGGCCTCCGGTGTTGCGATCGCAGCGATCCTCGCTTTCGTATTCTCCTGGAACTACTTCCTGTTTGCGCTGGTGCTGTCGAATGGCGACACCAAGACGTTGATCGCAGCCGCCTTCAACTTCATCGGCGAAGGATCGACGCAATGGGGCGCGCTGATGGCTGCGGCAACGCTGATTGCACTGCCGCCACTCATTCTCGCTGCGCTGGTTCAACGCTGGCTGGTGTCCGGGCTGACGCTTGGTGCGGTGAAAGGTTAGGTATTCGATGAACGTATCGCCACGTCCCAATTCGCTCATGCAGGCCGCCGTCTTCCACGGTCACGAGCGCATCACGATTGAAACCATGCGGATGCCCGAGGTCGGAGCAGACGAGGTTCTGGTGCGGGTCTTGCGCACGGCGCTGTGCGGTTCGGATTTCAAGCTCTGGCACAAGGGCGCCGAATTCACCGCTGGCCACGAGATCTTTGGCGTGGTCGAACAGCCCGGCCATCGTCTGCATGGCCGTCGCTGCGCCGTCTATATTCCCCTGCATTGCGACCGCTGCGCCGCCTGCAAGCGCGGCGACACCCAGATGTGCCTGGAGGTATCGAGCCTGATCGGCTGGAACCGGCCGGGCGGCTATGCCGAATATGTGCCGGTGCCGCAGAACTGCCTGCTGCCGGTGCCCGACGACATTGAGGACAGTCTTGCGCCACTCCTGCTCGACGTGATCGGCACGTCGGGCCATGCCGTGCGATTTGTCAGCCGCGTCGTGCCGCCTCGTGAGGCGGGGCCGGTGCTGGTGATGGGGGCAGGGCCGGTCGGGCTTGGCGTGGTGCTCGCGCTACGCAGCCTTGGCTATGAGGATGTTCATGTCGCCGATCCCAACGCGGTCCGCTTGAAGATCGCGCAGTCCTTCGGTGCCAAGGCGCATCCGGTCGGCGATGCATCAAGGCGCTTTTCGCTCATCATGGAGTGTTCGGGCGCGCATGCCGCTCGCAATCTCGGGATCGAGCTGATTCTACCGCGCGGCGCGCTGGTGCTGGTCGGCGAGAACGCCGCGCCCTGGACCATCGAGGAAGGCAAGGTGTTTCGCCGTAAGGACTTTTACATGATCCGAACGTTCTATTTCCCAGTCGGCGATTTCGAGCCGAACATCGCGCTATTGCGCCAGTACAAGGACGAGTATCGCCTGCTCGTCGATGACGAATTCGGCCTCTCCGCACTGCCGGAGAATTTCGCGCGCTTCGCCAGGGGCGAGCTGATCAAGCCGGTATTGGCGCTGGACTAGCGATCATGGCTTCGATCTCGATCCGCAACCTCGTCAAGCGGTACGGCAATTTCACGGTGATTCCGGATTTGAACCTGGAGATCGCGGATCACGAGTTCGTCGTGTTCGTCGGTCCTTCCGGCTGCGGCAAGTCGACCTTGCTGCGGATCATCGCAGGTCTTGAGCCGATCACGGCGGGCGATCTCTATATTGGCGACAAGCGTGTCAACGGTGTGCAGGCGGCGCAGCGCGATATCGCCATGGTGTTTCAGGACTATGCGCTCTATCCGCATATGCGCGTCTACGACAATATGTCGTTTGCGCTGGAATTGCGGGGAACGCCGAAGGCGGAAATCGATTCGCGGGTGAAGCGTGCGGCCGCTCTCCTGCACATCGAAGACTATCTCGACCGAAAGCCGAAGGAACTGTCCGGTGGCCAGCGCCAGCGTGTGGCGATGGGACGCGCGATCGTGCGCAATCCGAAGGCCTTCCTGTTCGACGAACCGCTCTCCAACCTCGATGCAAAGCTGCGCGGACAGGTGCGTGCCGAGATCAAGGCGCTGGCGCAGGAGCTCAAGACCACCATGGTGTTCGTGACCCATGATCAGATCGAGGCGATGACCATGGCCGATCGTATCGTGGTGCTGCAAAGCGGCATGGTGCAGCAGTACGATACACCGGAAACAGTGTACGAGCGGCCGGCCAACCAATTCGTGGCCGGGTTCATTGGTTCACCTGCGATGAATTTCTTCCGCGTCGCATGGCGTGAGGATCGCGTTGTCCTTTCTGAGGTCGGTACGGCGGTGCCGTTGGACGGAGAGGGCACTAACCGGTTGCGGCAGGCCGGCGAGGGCCTGCTCGGAATTCGTCCTGAGCATTTCGCTGTCGTGCCGGATTCAGCTGATGGCATCGAAATTGGCGTCAAGCTGGTCGAACCGCTCGGCTCGGATACGCTGATTCACTTTGATCTTGCCGGCGCCTCGGCAATTGCGCGGATCGATCCGTCGCTGCGCCCGAAAGTTGGCGATCGCCTAAGCCTTCGGCCGCAGTCCGGGAAGAGTCATTTGTTCGATAGCCGCAACGGGCAGGTGCTGCGGTGAACCAGCCCGCCAAAATCGGAGACCGCACTGCGCTTTCCGACATCGCCTCCGAGGCCGGACGCGTCCGGGTCATATGCCTGGGCTTGTCCGCGCTCGACCAGATCTGGCGCGTCGACCGGCTCTTCAGCGGTCAAAGCGAGAAGATCAGAAGCCTGGACTACACGCAGCTCGGCGGCGGCATGGCGGCGAACGCCGCGGTGACCGTGAGTCGGCTCGGCGGTTCGGCCGCCTTCTGGGGACGGGGAGGCGACGACGCCGCAGGGCACGAGATGCGATCCGCGTTTGTCGCCGAAGGCGTCGAGGTCGAAGATTTCCGATTGTTCGCCGACGGGCGATCGTCCGTCTCCGGCATCTTGGTCGACAAAACCGGCGAGCGGCAGATCGTGAACTTTCGCGGTCTCTATCCTGAGGCGGCCGATTGGCTTCCACTGGATGAGGTGGCACGCGCATCTTCGGTGCTGGCCGATCCGCGTTGGGTGGAGGGAGCTGCGGTCCTGTTTGGCAAGGCGCGCACGCTTGCCATCCCCACCGTGCTCGATGGCGACGTCGCCGATCGCGAGGTTTTCGAACGGTTGCTGCCGCTTACCGATCATGCGGTCTTCTCCGAGCCGGCTCTCGCGTCCTTTGCAGGTTCCGCGAACGATGAGGCTCTGGCGGACTTGGCGCGGTTCGGGTGCCGCATCATCGCGGTTACGCGGGGCCACGACGGAGTGAGCTGGTGGGAGAACGGGCGCCTGCATCGGCAGGCCGCTTATACCGTCGATATCGTGGACACTACCGGTGCCGGCGACGTCTTCCACGGCGCCTATGCGTTTGCGATCGGCGCCGGGCTCGAGGTGCACGACGCAATGGCATTTGCCGCAGCAGCAGCGGCGCTGAAATGCAGCCACTCCGGCGGCCGCGTCGGGATCCCCTCCATCAACGATTGTCTTGCATTCATGAGGAACCATCCATGAGAACGATTGGAAAGAACCGCGGCCTTGCGCGCCTGGCGGATGTCGATGGCCACTTTCGGATGGTGGCGCTGGATCAGCGGCCGCCGCTGTTCGACGCCATCGCGCAGGCACGGGGCATCACGCGGGATCAGGTCGAATACGCCGACGTAGCCGCGGCCAAGCGGCTGCTCGTCGAGAATCTCGCACCCCACTGTAGCTCGATGCTGTTCGATCCGAATTTCGCGGTGCCCGCGGCGATCGACCTGTTGCCGGCGCGCTGTGGCCTGATCATGACGCTGGAGGAGCATCGTGTCGAGGAGACGCCGGGCGGCCGCAAGTCGCGAGCGATCACCAATTGGAGCGTGGAGAAGATCCGTGCCATGGGTGGCGACGCGGTTAAGGTGCTCGCCTGGTATCGGCCTGATGCCGATCCTGCCGTAAATGAACATCAGAGGAGATTCGTGCGCGAGATTGGGCAGGACTGCGCGCGCTACGACATTCCCTACGTGCTGGAACTCCTGATCTATCCTTTCCTCGGCAGCGCCAATCACACCGCCGATTACGTGGAGTCGCCGGGCAAGCTTCCCGGTCTCGTGATCGAAAGCGTGCGCGAGTTTGCCAAGCCGGAATATGGCGTCGACCTCCTGAAGCTGGAAAGCCCGCTTGCCGCAAGCAGCCTGCCGGCCCGCGATGGCGGTGCTGCCGCCCTGGCCGCGCAGAAGGAATTTGACGCGATCGGCGACATCTGCGGCGAACGCGGCATTCCCTGGGTGCTGCTGTCGGGTGGTGCAGCGCCGGAAAAGTTCGAACGCGTGCTGGAGTTTGCCTATGCGGCGGGCGCCGGCGGCTTCCTCGCCGGCCGCACGATCTGGCTCAGTGCCGTGCTCAAGAATTTTCCGGACCGTGCGGCAGTGGCGGCGAGCCTGCGCAAAGACGGCGTTGCCGTGCTCAAGCGTCTCAACGACCTCACCACCGCGAAGGGAGCAAAATGGAAGGCGCGCTTTCCGGTGTTCACCGATATCAAGCGGGAAGGCGACTTCGCGCGCGCCTATTGACGGTGCAAGTTTCGGCTGCGATCGGCGGATGTGGAAAGATATCTAGACACATTCACCCGCCATCGACCCCTCTGGTACTCTGGTACGTCCTTCGGGGCGATGCTGAACCGCCCTGCCGTCTTCATTCGTACGGTTGATGAAGGCGGCGTCGAGGGCTGGCCGAGGCCTGCTCGAATCTCCTGGTGTTCGGGCTCCCCCTCGGGCCAGCCTGAGGGCATGCTTTCGGAGAACAACACGTGACGCAAAAGCACGTCACAGCAAGGAAAGGTCAATACTCCAAATGGAGGGCCTGCATTGGAAATGGTAGACGCTGGCACACCTTTGGCTCACCGAAAACGGTCTGAAATTCGCACCAGCGGATATGCTTTTGAATCTGCTGATGAAAACTTGGTCGGTTGAACTGGAAAAGCAGTTAAGTCATTGATATGAAATGGAAATTTAATGTCGCCCCAATGATGGATTGCGAGAGTTCAAGTCTTTCAATCGGTTAGAAGGCTGCGTGTGCACGACGTGTGCACCGGGAGATCAAGAAAAATCTTTTCACAGCCAACGTGAGCAGGCAGCGACGATAGAACGAGGGGCAGGCCGTCAACAGACGCGGGGGGGTCGCCGCCGACAGACTAGCCCGAGCCCGCGCTGCAGCTACGCAGCGGGAAAGGCGGCAGCAGGGATCCGGGAATGGACGAGATACACATCGCAGCCACTTCGGATGTGCTCCCGCTTTCCACGCGACTTTCTTCGGCAAATGACTATTGGCTTTCGCTGATCTCATGCGTTCGGCCTGAAGGCTTGGTGTACATGCAGCTGGGCCGATGTAGTGGTCCAATACTTGGCCGCCCAGCCCGAGACGACAGAACAGAAAGATGTCGTTCGTTGGTGCGTTTCCTCCCAGACTAAGCGCCTTTCGGGCTCTTCACGCGATTGGTGTCTCAGCGTTTGAACTGCCGAGTGTCCTCCACGAGGACAACATAGATCTAATCACCACCTCGATCATCGTCCTCGGATTGCTCCAGTCCATCGTGCGCGTGTACATGGGAAATGAGACCATGCCGTGCACGGCCGCGATCAGGCTATCGACGGCAAGTTTGGCGTCTACCGGTTCACGCTCGTAGGTCGCGAACAGATCGCGGACGATCCGATCGTAGAGCGAGTAGGAGCGGGTGACAATTGGAGACCGGCCGAAGGGAATGCCGGCGTCATCCTTGACCGCGAGCTTATAAGGCGACAGCGAGAATAGCGTTTGATAGTGGTCGAAATTACCAATCCAGTATTGCGCGACGCCCAGGAACACATGAAGCACGCGCTGCTCGGGATCACGCTCGCTCTCGGCAATTTTCTCGAAAGCAATAATTGCGGTCAACATGTCCTCTTCTCGAATGGCGAGCAGCAGGGCGCGATGATCACCAAAGTACTGGTAGATCGTACCCGGGGAATATCCCGCAGCGGCGGCAATGCCACGCAACGAGGCTTGCTTTGAACCTTTTGCGGCCAGCAGTCGTCGTCCGGCCGCAATGAAGGCCGCTCGCACTTCGCTTTTCGCCTGCACGGAATGCGCCCGGGCACGCGCCGGTCGGGCAGTTTTCTCTTTTCGCGCAAGCACCTGAGCCGCTCTCTTTGCCATTCAATCTCCTGCCTATCCAACGCGACGCTCAGTGTAATTCACACATCTTCTGCGATAAATAAACGCGTTCATCAAAGTGCTTGCATTAATGAACGCGTTCACATACGGTCGAATACGACGGTTCGGATCGTCCAACAAGCGGCAGGGAGGCTTATTGTGGCTCGCATCGACGGTGGCCAGGCGCTGGTCGCGACGCTGAAGCGGTTTGGCGTCGACACGATCTTCACGCTACACGGCGGTCATCTTGACTGCATCTATCAGGCGGCCGTCGCCGAAGGATTTCGTATCATCGATCACCGGCACGAGCAGGCCGCGGGCATCGCCGCGACCGGCTACGCGCGCACGACCGGCAAAGTCGGCGTCGCCATAGTCACAGCCGGTGGCGGGGTCACCAACGTGGTTACGGCGATCGCAAATGCCTATGCCGATTGTATCGGCAGCGTATTCATCGGCGGCGGGCCACCGCTGCGGGACTACGATGCATTGCCAGTCAATAGCGGGTATGACCAGCTCTCGGTGATGGGCGGCATTACCAAATGGGCACATCGCGTGAGCCATGTCGAGCGTCTACCGGATCTCGTCGGACGAGCGTTTCACATTGCCAGAGAGGGGCGACCCGGCCCGGTCTACCTCGATCTTCCAAGCGACGTGCTCTACGCGCTCCTCGAAGAGGGCGATATCGTCTATCCCAGCGCGATGCGCGTGTTGCCGCCAGCGCCGGCGCCTTCGGCTGTTACGGCTGCGCTCGAACTTCTCCGCGGAGCGCAGCGCCCGGTCATTCTTGCTGGAGGCGGAGTGGCTTATTCCGCCGGCTCCGACCTTCTGAACCGCTTTGCCGAACTGTCCGGTATTCCCGTGATGACCAACAACAAATCGCGCGGCTCGCTGCCGACCGATCATCCGCTATGGGCGCGCGGGTTCGGTGCGCTGGGCTCAGCCGTCGGCCGCGGTGCGGGCGCGCCGGACGTGGTGTTGCTGCTCGGTGCGCGGCTCGGGCTCTATACCGGGGGACGGCGGAAGTCGGTCATCCCGAGGGACGCGAAGATCATTCAGGTCGATATATCTGCCGAGGAAATCGGCCGGGTCCGCGATGTTGAACTCGGCGTGGTGTCCGATTGCCGCGAAATGCTGGCGGCATTGATCGCACAGGCGGGAAATGGTCCTTGGTCGGATCGCAGCGCCTGGGTCAGCGGTCTTCGCGGCGACGATGCGCCGAAACCACCGGCGCCAAGCGCGGCCGATGGACTGACGCCGGGGCTGGTTGCTTCGACGCTGGCGTCGTCGGTGCCGGCCGACGCGATCTTGGTGCTTGACGGCGGCGAAACACCGGCATGGTTCGATGGCTTCGCCGCAAGCCTCAAGCCGGATCGCTGGCTCGGTCACGGCTATATGGGGATCATGGGTGAGGGCCTGCCGCTCGCTGTCGGGGCGCAGACCGCGCATCCAGACAAGCGCGTAATCTGCTTCTCCGGCGACGGCGCCATCGGCTTCAACTTCGCCGAATTCGATACGATGGTTCGCCACAATCTTCCAGTGGTCGTGGTCGTCAACAACGACCAACAATGGGGCATGTCGGCCCATGGTCAGGACCTGATCTACGGCCCCGGCAAGCGCGTCGCCTCCGATCTCGCCGCGACGCGTTACGACGTCGCAGCCTCCGGGTTCGGCGCCCACGCGGAATACGTCGCGTCCTTCGAGGAACTCGGACCCGCGCTAAAGCGTGCCCTAGAATCGAACCGTCCGGCCTGCGTCAACGTCATGACCAAGCCGGTGATGAATCCGATTACTCAGCGCTTCATGGGGTTGGCGGCGGAGAGCTTGCGCAGCCCGGAGGGCAAGGCTCGGGTGCCCTACGCCGACGTGCTGGAGGTGTGAGCGTGCCAGAGTTAAAGCGCAGTCTCGACGGCAGAGTCGCAATCGTGGTTGGCGGAGGGTCTGGCATGGGCCAGGCGGTCGCGCAGCGTTTATCCCGCGATGGCGCGCGGATCGCCGTCGTCGATCGCGATCTCCACGCTGCTGAGGCTACAGTTGCAACGCTGCCGGGGCCTTCGCTCGCTCTTGCCGCCGACGTCGTCAACGAGCCGGATATCATCCAGGCAATCGAGTCGGTGGAGAAGTTCTTCGGCAAGACCGACATCGGTGTCAACGCTGCCGGGATCGGCATCAGTGTGCCGCTGCTCGATCAATCGCTCGAGCAGTGGCAGCGCGTCCAAAATATCAATCTCGCCGGGCTGTTCCTCTGCTGCAAGCATCAGGCGCTGCGGATGAAGGAGCGCGGCGGGGTGATCGTCAATTTCATCTCGACAAACGCGGAGCAGCCGGGGGAGGGACTTTCAGCCTATTGCGCTTCCAAGGCCGGGGCTGCGATGCTGACGCGGGTCGCAGCAATGGAGTTCGCCGCACATAATATTCGCGTCGTTGGCGTCGGTCCTGGGCTGACCGAGACGCCAATGGTCAAGCGGCTGCTGGCGATGCCCAATGCTCGCGCCGAATTCATCGACAACATTCTGCTTAGCCGGCCAGGTCGGCCGGAAGAAGTCGCCGCGTTGGTCGCGTTTCTGGTGTCCGACGAAGCAAGCTATATCACCGGCGACACGATTTACGTGGACGGAGGCGCGCTGAACCGGCGCTATCCGAGCCTAGCGTCGCGTACCGCACCCGTCGCACCGCGTGGTGCGGCATGAAAGCGCTTGTCTACGCGGGCGATCGGGCGGTGCGGTGGACCGACGTGTCCGCGCCTCAGACTTCGGACGGCGAGGACATCGTAACTGTGCTCGCGGCCGGCATTTGCGGGACCGATCTCGGTGCCGTGAGAAATGGTCGGCCGCCGATCCCCGTAGGCATGACGATAGGCCATGAATTCGTGGGCCGCCGTGAACGGGACGGCGCGCTCGTGGTCGCCAATCCCATCCTGTCCTGTGGCGAGTGTCGCGCCTGCTGCGAAGGGCACCCGCATCTGTGTGAAAAACGGCAAGTTCTCGGGGTTCACAGGCCCGGCGCGTTCGCCGAGCGCGTCTCGGTGCCGAAGCGCAATCTTTCGGAGGCAAACAATCTCGATCTGACGCGCGCGGCGATGGTCGAACCGATCGCAACCGCCCTTCATGCGTGGCGGCTGTCGCCGATGCCCAGCGAGAACGTAGCCATCCTCGGGGCCGGGCCAATCGGCATGTCGCTCCTCCATGTCCTCAAGGCAAATGGCATCGGCAATATAACGGTAACCGACATCACACCCGAGCGCAGGATGCTGGCACTGGCATGCGGCGCCGACTGCGTCGCGGAAACGGCAAACGCAACCTACGAGGTCGTGTTCGATACGGTGGGCGCGGTGGCAACGCGACGCAATGCCGTCGAAAACGTGCGGGTCGGCGGCACGGCTGTGCTCGTCGGCCTGCATGCACCCGAATTCGCCGTCGCAGGAGGTCCGGTCGTCGCCGGCGAGCGAACCATTCGCGGATCTTTCGCATACACGCCCGACGAGTTCCGCGAATCGATCGATCTTGCCGTCAGCCTAGACACGCGCTGGATCGCGAAGTTTCCGTTTGAACAATGCGCGCGGATCTTCTCGGAGCTTGTCGCGGGCGATGCCGATCCCGGCCGCATCAAAATACACTTTGCCATCGCAAACTGAAGCCGGCGCAGACCGGTCGGTTGTCTAGGGAGATTGAAAATGAATCTAGGTGCGAAGAGCTTGTTGGTGGCAGCTGTCATTGCCGCAAGTCCGCTTCCGGCGTCCGCAGCGGAAGACCCGATCAAGATCGGCTTGCTGCTATCGACCACCGGCGTGGTCGGATTCATCGGCGATCCCGAGCAAAAAGCCGTCGAACTCTACATCAGGAAGATCAATGACGCCGGCGGTGTGCTCGGACGGAGGATCGAACTGGTATCGTACGACGATGCGTCGGAACCGGCACGCGCAAGCACCATGACCAAGCGGTTGATCGAATCGGACCACGTCGATCTGATCATCGGGGGAACGGTCACACCATCGGCGATGGCGATGATACCGTTGGCGGAGCGGGCCGAGATACCCTACATTTCGGTCGGCGGCGGCCTGGCGATCGTCGTTCCCGTGAAGAAATGGGTATTCAAGACGCCGCATACCGATCGCCAAGTGGCGAAGCGAATCCTGCAGGACATGAAGCAACAGGGATACAGCAGGATAGGCCTGTTATCGGAAACTGCCGGTTTCGGCCAGTCGGGGCGCAAGGAGATCATGGAGGCGGCGCCGGAGTACGGTATCTCGATCGTTGCCGACGAGAAGTACGGTCCAAAAGACACCGACGTCACGCCGCAATTGACAACGATCAAGGATGCGCCCGGCGTGCAGGCGATTCTGATCTTTTGTGGAGCCGGGACCAGCCCTTCGATGGCCGTCAAAAACTATGCCCGGCTCGACATCAAGCTTCCGCTATTTCTGCCCCACGCGGTCGTCAATCAGGAGTTCCTCAAATTGACGGGCGCGGCCTCCGAAGGGGTTCGTACGCCGACCGCGATCTTCGTCGTCCCAGATATGGTTCCAGCGAACGATCTGCAGAAAAAGGTGATCGACGACTTCTACAACAGCTACAGGGATGCGTACCATGAGACGGCTTCCCCGTTCGCCGGCAACTCCTATGACGCCGCGGTCATCGCGGTGGATGCGATCCGTCGCGCAGGGACCACGGATAAAGCCAAGATGCGGCAAGCGATCGAGGAGACGAAGAATCTCCCAGGGCTCAACGGCGTGTTTACGATGTCACCGACAGATCATCAGGGATTGGCAATCGAGTCGTTGCGGATGTACGTGGTGAAGAACAACAAGTTCGTTCCGCTCCAATAGGGGCAGCGTGTGACGCTCGGGTCAACCGGACGCGCAGTGAGAGGAAACGATGCTGTCGCAATTCCTACAGTTCCTGTTTGCAGGACTTACGGTAGGTGCAACCTACGCGTTGGCCGCGCTCGGCTATACGCTGGTCTACAGCGCGAGCGGCATGATCAACTTCGCCCAGGGCGAATTCATCATGCTGGGTGCGATGACCGCCTCGGCGCTCGTCGCCGCGGGCGTGCCATTGCTGCTCGCTCTCGCACTGGCCATCGCCTTCACGACCCTGGTCGGCGTGACCATGGCTAAGTTCGCCGTCGAGCCGGCCAAGACCACGTCGATGACCTCATTGATCATCATTACTCTCGGTGCCGGCCAAGTCATCCGCGGCGCGGTTCAGATCAGTCTCGGCAAGGGAAATCATGCGCTACCGGGTCTTTCGGACGAGCGCCCCCTGCACATTCTCGGCGCGGCGTTGGTCCCCCAAGCGATCTGGATCATGGGGCTGGCGCTCGTCATCGTGCTCGTGCTGTTCTGGTATTTCAATGCCACCATGCACGGCAAGGCGCTGGTCGCGACCTCGCATAATCGTCTCGCTGCCCAACTGGTCGGCATCAACACCATGGGTATCCTGACGTTTTCTTTCGCATTATCGGCGGCGCTCGGAGCCATCGGCGGCGTGCTGCTGGCACCGATCACCTTCACGAGCTACGACGCTGGTACCATGCTTGGCCTTAAGGGCTTTGTTGCCGCAGCGCTCGGCGGGCTGGGTAGTGCCCTAGGCGCCGTGATCGGCGGACTGGTCCTGGGGATCATCGAAGCCATGACGGCGGCCTATGTTTCATCGGCCTACAAGGACGCGGTCGCCTTCATCCTGATCATCCTTCTGTTCGTGGTAGCTCCGCACGGCCTGTTCGGCGCCAAGTCATCGCACCGAGTATGACGATCGCACCCCGAACCCTCGGTCTGGTGCTGCTGGCCATCGGTCTGGCGGCATTTCCTCTGCTGTCGCCCAATGCTTTCGCGTACGATCTCGCCGTTCGTGTCCTCATCAACGCGGTCGTGGTGATCGGACTCAACCTGCTATTCGGCTACACCGGTCAAATCAGCCTCGGACACGCGGGCTTCATTGGGCTCGGGACCTACGCTTCGGCGGTCCTGACGACGCACTTCAACTGGCCGCCGCTCGTCGCACTCGTCGCGGGCGCAGCCGGCACCGGACTTCTGGCGTTCGTGATCGCGCGACCG
This sequence comes from Bradyrhizobium cenepequi, assembly GCF_020329485.1. Classification (GTDB taxonomy): domain Bacteria; phylum Pseudomonadota; class Alphaproteobacteria; order Rhizobiales; family Xanthobacteraceae; genus Bradyrhizobium; species Bradyrhizobium cenepequi. Next base: position 14,679 of record NZ_JAGKJI010000004.1, on the reverse strand, counting down.
ATACTGACCCTGAAAGGTCACCATCTGGCGATGGCCACGCTCGGTATGGGCATCATCATTGCAATCGCCCTCAACAACGAGATGCACTACACCGGCGGCTCGGACGGCATGTCCGTGCCCGCTTTCACAATCGGGTCTTGGACGTTGAGCGGGGACCGCAACTGGTATGCGCTGCTGTCGATTCTGCTGCTAGCCGCGGTCTGGACGGCGAGCAACCTGGTCGACTCGCCGGCGGGCCGGGCGCTACAGGCCATCCACGGATCCGAGGTCGCCGCCCGCATTGCAGGCGTCGATGTCGCCGGCGTTAAAGTGAAGGTATTCGTACTCTCGGCGATCGTCGCGAGCGTCATGGGTAGCTTGGAGGCGCATTATCTCGAATTTGCCACGCCCGACACCGCGGGCTTCGTGCGCTCCATCATCTTGATGACGATGGTGATCGTTGGAGGCATGGCGTCCATTCCGGGCTCTCTGGTCGGAGCCGCATTGCTCACCCTCTTGCCTCAAGTGCTCTCGACATTCGAGGACGGCGAAACCATCGTATTCGGCATCATTCTGATCGTAACCATGATCTTCATGCCAAACGGCCTGGTACCGACGTTGTCCAATCGACTGACGAGACTACGGTCATGAGCGCGCTGGAAGTAAGCCGCTTGTCGAAGCACTTCGGGGGCGTAGCGGCGGTCGACGACCTTTCGTTCACGGTCGAGGCAGGATCGATTCACGCCATCATCGGCCCGAACGGCGCCGGCAAGACCACGCTGATAAACTTGTTATCCGGCATCTACGCACCGAGCGCCGGCGTAATCACCATGATGGACGAAACAGTCACCGGATTTTCGCCCGACCGGTTGGCGCGTCTGGGCCTCAGCCGGACGTTTCAGAACATCCAAGTCTGCATGAATATGGATGCCATCTCCAACGTCATGGTGGGTGGCCAAACCCGGGTAGATTCGGGATTTTTCGCGGGGCTGCTGCACCTGCCGCATATTCGCAAGGCAGACGCCGCATTGCGGGAAGAGGCCGCGGCGTTGATGGCCTATGTCGGTCTGTCGCAATACAGGACCGCGCAGGCATCCCAGATGCCCTACGGAGCTCTGAAACGCCTCGAGATCGCACGCGCCCTAGCGGCGAAACCGAAGATCCTGCTGCTCGACGAACCCGCGGCTGGACTGAATCACAGCGAGACCGACGAAATCCGTAAGCTCATCGAGCACATTGCCAAGGCCGGCGTGACCGTCCTGCTCGTCGAGCACGATATGAAACTTGTGATGCAGGTCTCAACACGCATCCTTGTACTCGACTACGGTAAGAAGCTTGCGGAAGGAACGCCCGAGGTCGTCCGTGCCGACCCACAGGTGATCGCCGCCTATCTAGGGGTCGCCGCATGAGGTTGGCCGAACAAGCTGCCCCTATGCCGCTCGCGCCCGACGCGAGGGCGCTACTGGAGGTGAAAGGCCTCAAGGTGCGCTACGGTCCCATCGAAGCACTGCACGGAATTGATTTTGCCGTCGCCAAGGGACAACTGGTCGCGCTGGTAGGCGCGAACGGCGCCGGCAAGACCACGCTCTTGCGCGTGCTGTCGGGAGTTCATCGCCAGAGCGAAGGCACGATCGGTTTCGACGGCACGGACATCTCTCGTTTGGCTCCCCACAGACGGGTCGCGCTTGGGATCTGCCAGGCCCCCGAGGGACGGCAGGTATTCGGCCCGATGTCGGTCGAGGACAACATCAGACTTGGCGCGTATCGTCGCCAGAGCGCCGATTTGAACGAGCGCATCGATCAGGCTTATGTTCTGTTTCCCGTGCTGAAAGAGAAGCGGAAGCTTTCGGCCGGAACGCTATCCGGCGGTCAGCAGCAGATGTTGGCTATCGCGCGTGCACTGATGGGCGAACCAAAGCTACTGCTGCTCGACGAGCCCTCGCTCGGTCTCGCACCGCTTCTGGCAGCGGAAATCCTGCGCGTGGTGGATCGGTTACGGCAGCAAGGCATCACGATCCTGTTGGTCGAGCAGAATGCCCGCGCGGCTCTCGCGATCGCCGATTTCGGCTACGTGATGGAGACTGGCCGGATCGTCAAGGCAGGCACGGGCCCCGAGCTCCTGCAGAGCGAAGACGTCAAGCGAGCCTACCTCGGCATGTGATCCCGTCCCGGTTCTCTAGGCAAAGGAGGAAATGCGATGGCCGTATCCGAGCTCGGGGACACCACTCCCGCAGCAGTCGACGTCTCGAGGTTTCCCATTCTGGATTCCATCCAGATCGGGCATCTACGCCATATCGAAAACCTTGCCGCGCAGCCGGACGGCGAATGGTCGAAGATGGGTATCCCGGATCCGGGGCAAGAGTGGCTCGATTCCTACCGTTACCAACTTGCGCAAATGGCCTACGCTCTAGGCCTCGCGCATTACCATCGCTTGCCGGCCGCGCCGGCCGTATTCCGCGAAACCTTCGGCAACCTGATCCGCAAGATGCTCAGACGCGAGGTCTGGAGCTACTGGAAAGACACCAGCCAGTCCGGTCCCTACGTCAACCCGGGCATCAAAGAACTGCGCAAGGGGTGGACCGATCCGGTGGTGCGCGAAAACATCATGTACAGCGGGCATCTGTCAGCGATGGTGGGCATGTACGCCATGCTCTTCAATGACGACGTTCATGACCAACCGGGCGCTCTGACATTTCTGCACAATCCGATCTTTTGGGGTATGGGCCCGGAAAGATACGAATACACCCGCACTTCGCTGAACGAAGTGATCTACTGGCAGATGGTGGAGAACGGCTGGCTTGGCGTCGCCTGCGAGCCGAACTGCGTCTTCATCGTCTGCAATCAATTTCCGATGCTCGGCTTCCGCTTTGCCGATCTGCGAAAAGGTACATCGGTGGCCGAAGAAGCGACGCGAAGCTACCGTACCGCTTGGGACAAGAAAGGCATGTTGTCGGCCGAGGGCTGGTTTCATGGTTGGTGGCGCGTCGAGCAGGATGATTTCGTGCCACCGAAAAGCGTCGGCTGGACGGCGTGGGGCGGCGCGATAATGAACACCTGGAACCGCGATTTTGTGCACGGCATTTATCGCGATCAGTTGCATGGAGTCCTCAAATACGGCGACGATGGTCTAGTCTCGCTCCACCCGAATTCCGTTGTGCCGCGGGTGCGCGAGGCACTCGTCAACCGTCTCTCGATCGACGGCATCGAAGATCGCGCCTATCCTTGGCCAATGCCGGATTTCGGGTATGTCGCGATGTTGCTCTCAGAAATGGGCGATACCGATCTCGGTCGCATGCTGGCGCATGCCGACCGCTATATGTCGCCGACATGGAGCGAAGGCGGGCTCTACTATCCGCGGAACGATCAGGCCTACGATCAGGGAGGCAACCTCATCCGGATGGACCGGCTAACCGGCAACGCGATGCTGGCCTACTCCCGGCTCAACGTACCCGACGGATTGTGGGCGATGTACAATAAGCCTTGGCGCGCCGAGCATTTCGCGAGCCCAGCGTTGCAGCGAACCACGAGTGGAGTAGATGTAGCGCGTGCCGTGTACGACGAGAAAGCCAAGCTCTTGGTTCTGACGCTCCAGCCGCGTGACGGCCGCTCCTTGCAGGTTCGCTTGGAAATAGGACCTGTACGGGTTGAGGCAGACTGGGCGCTTTTCGTGGATGGCGTGGCGATTGCTGCCTGTCGCGACGGGGCCTTGTCGAACGCGGGCGCGGTGCACGTTTTCGCATGCGACCAGATTATTGCGGTGGACCTGCGAATGGAGAGGCCGACAATGCTCGTTATAGAGTTCGATGATGTCTGACTTCTGTGGCGGCACATCCGGCAAAAAGGCAGTTCGGCTCGGCGGCTCTTTCGAGCTGATCGATCATCACGGTCGTTCCGTATCCGATTGCAGCTATCGTGAACAATTCATGTTGCTGTTTTTCGGCTTCACTCATTGCCGCGTTGTCTGCCCGGGTGCGCTGGCGCGTCTTTCGAAGGTCATCGATCGGCTCGGGCCGTTGTCCTCGCGCCTCCAGCCACTCTACGTCACCATCGATCCCGATCGCGACACGCCCGAAGTCATGAAGGCGTTTCTGGAAGAAAATTATCCGCATTTCATTGGCTTGAGCGGCTCACGCGAGAATATCGAGCAGGTCAAAGCGCTATACAAGGTCTTCGTCAAGCGCACTACTGATCCGGATGATGCGACCGGATATCAGATGCCTCATACGGCGTTCACCTATCTGATCGGTCCTGATGGCCGCTATGTCGCGCACTTTACCGATGCGATCGGAGAGGACGAGCTGGTCGACCAAATCATCAGGCGGTTAGTCTAAATGTAAGACAGGCAATACGCATCACGTATCGGATTTAGACCAAGTCACCAGCAGCGCATCTAGGACTTGCTCCGACATCCTGATGGGGTTCGACCATTCGAGCGTGTGTGTATGCAAGGTAAAAGCGATGATACCATGTGTTGCGGCGATTAAGGTGTCGGTTGCCAACCGTGGAGCACATGGTGGGACGGGATAGGTAGCGAACAGATCGTCGACAAGCCGCCGATATAGCGAGTAGGAACGCAGCACAACCGCCGACTTGCCGAACGGTTGGCGATCGGGCTTGCTGGATTGTTCCGGGCGAATTGAGAACAGAACTCTAAATTCCTCTGGATATTTTAGCCAGTGCCGGACGGCCGCGACAAAGACCCCTCTCAAACGCTCTTTTGGATCAGCAACCCGTTCGGCCATCTTCTCCAGATTGTCCACGACGCGAGACATGTCCTGCTCACGTATGGCGATGAATAGCTCGTGCTGGTCTCTGAAGTACTTGTAGATTGTCCCAGGCGAATAACCCGTTTTGACGGCGATCTTGCGCAGAGAGACTGTCGAAGGATCCTCAACAGCGAACAAGTGCCGTCCGACGGCAATAAGGTTTTCCCTGACATCTTTTTTCTGTTCGTCGGTCCGCGCCCGGGCACCGGGAGCGGGCCGCCTTTTGAGGGCGGGAGTGCCTTGATTGCTCGATCGTTCGCGTCTCATGTTCATGGCTTTCGGGCAGGGATACGGCTCGCATTCGCGGCGTGCTGGGACTTGCGTGTATTCGATTTGGAGCGTCTTCAGTCGACCGAATGGTTACGCACGTTGTTTCGTGCGATGTCCAGCTACGTCTGATCTAAAGAATTAACGATCTTGGTCGGATCGTAGTCCGATAATGGCGGGCCGATCTCTCGTTCCATTAAGGCGATCCGTCCTTCAAGGTGCTGCGCCGTCCAGATGAACGTCTCGATCTGATCTCGAGTCAGGTCGCCGACCAGGCGCTGATGCCGAACAATGATTTCATCAAACGTCCGATCATGAAGTCTGCGTCCGGCCTTTGTCAGAGACACAACGGAGCGACGGCGGGCACTTTTGCGATCGTTGCGGACAACGATGATGCCGCGATCGACGAGACCTCTCAGTGCCCGGCTCACGGCGGCCTTTTCCAGGCTTCCAAGCGTCCAGATGTCGTACGCGCTGGACGGCCCCTCCGCGGCCAGAAATGAAATGATGCGCCAGTCGAGCAGGGTGATGCCGTAGCTTTCCTGGAAAAAGATCTTGGCCGATGCCCGCAGCTTTACCGACAGCCGCGACACCACTGTCGGAACGTAGCGTTCGAAGTCGATGGCCTGCGATGCCGAGGCGCGCAGCCCCTGCGGGGTGCCCGCGATCTCCGTCTTCTTGGTTTGCGCCATGCCGATCCCTTTGCGAATCCGGCCGTCATTAAGCACGGATCGCCCAGGTTTGGCGCCGTATCCGTCATTGCAATAGGTGTAAAAACAACTATAGTCGATCGGGCGTCCGGCAAAGTGCGTTTCCCCGCACGCGTCGTGCAAGCATCAAAAAGGCTGCAAGGCCAACGAAGGGTCCGAGGGAGGACAACATGATCGACCGCCGGCGGTTTCTCGCCGCAACGTCCGCGTTTGCCGTCATGCGCCCTGCCGCGACGGCATTGGCGCAGGACAAGTTTCCCTCGCACAACGTGCGCATCATCGTCCCGTTCACGGCCGGAGGGCCGACCGATGTCGTCGCCCGCGTCATTAGCGATGCGATGGCGGCGAAATGGTCGGTGCCGGTGATTGTCGAGAACAAGCCCGGCGCCGGCACCTTGATCGGGACCGACCTGGTGGCCAAATCGGCGCCCGACGGCCATACCATCGGGGTCGTCATCACCGCCCACGTCATCAATCCGGCGGTGCGCGACCAGATGCCGTTCGATACGCTCCGCGATCTGCGCGGGCTCACCCAGCTGGCCGAAGCGCACTTGGTGGTCGTCGCCAATGCCTCGTTCCCGGCCGATGATATTCCAGGTTTGGTGCGGACCGCCCGCGCACAGACCGAGCCGCTGGCCTATGCCACACCGGGCGCCGCCACTGCGACGCACATGGCGGCGGAGCTTTTGCAGAAGGTAGCGGACGTCAAGATGCTGCATGTACCCTACAACGGCAGTGCCAATGCACTCACCGACGTGCTGGCCAACCGTGTTCCTCTGATGTTCGACGTCTGGCACTCGGTGCAACAGCATGTGCAGGAGAAGACCATCAAGGTGCTTGGCGTCACCAACGCAACGCGCATTCCGAACGCGCCGCAATACGCCTGCATCGGCGAGACCTATCCGGGCTACGAGGCAAACTCGATGTTCGGATTGGTGGTCACGGCGAAAACGCCCGATACGTTGGTCAAGAGGTTGTCCGACGATCTGATCGCGTTCGTGAAGTCACCGGTGTTCGCCGCCAAGGCGGAAACCTTCGGCATGCAGCCGGTCGGCTCGACGCCGGAGGAATTCGATCGCTTCGTCGCCGGCGAAATCGGCAAATGGAGGACGATCGCCTCCAGCGCCAATATTCACCTGAACTGACAGATTCGGGAGAGGAGCGGCCTATGAACATCCACCATCCTCGGGAACGGCTGATCGACGACCGGCCGTCTGACAAGGCTTTTCACGTATCCCGCGACGCGTTCACTGACCCTGACGTCTTCGAGCTGGAGATGACGCGCGTCTTTGAGGCGACGTGGTCGTTCGTTGGGCTTGAGACCCAGATTCCACGCCCGCACGATTACATCACCACCTTCATCGGCCGCCAGCCGGTGCTGTTGATGCGCGACGGCGAGGGCCGGATCGGCTGCTTTCTCAACACCTGCCGCCACCGCGCCACCATGGTCTGTCCGTTCAAGCGTGGCCGGCAGAAGTTTCATGTCTGCCGCTATCACGGCTGGGCCTATGACAGTGCCGGCCGAAACACCGCCGTCACCGACAAGGCGGATGGTCAGTACCCGGCGGGCTTCGATCAGGCCGACCGCAACCTGCTCCCCGTTGCCCGGCTGGAGAGCTATCGCGGCCTGATCTTTGCGAGCCTATCGGCCGATGTGCCGTCGCTGTACGACTACCTCGACGATGCCCGCACCTTCATCGATCTGGTCGCCGACCAGAGCCCGGTCGGACAGCTCGAATTCGTTCCGGGCGATATAACCTACACCTTCGATGCCAACTGGAAACTGCAGTTCGAGAACGGTCTCGATTACTATCACTTCAACTCCACACACAGCTCTTACGTCGACATTCTGGCGCAGCGCGCCAGGTCCGGCGATGCCACCGGATTTACGACCGAGCTGGCGGACGAGGTCGAAGGCCAGGGCAGCTTCAATTTCAGGAACGGTCACGCCGTCAACTGGTCGATCAAGAAGCAGGTGCGCTACGGCCGCGCGCTGGCGTCCGATCCGGCCGGGCTCGCCGAGGTGAGGTCGCGCGTCGGCGACATCAGGTTGAAATGGATGTTGCGCCAGCGCAACCTGACGATCTTTCCCAATCTGCAGATCATCGATATCAGCTCGGCGCAGCTGCGCACCTGGCGGCCGCTGGCAGTGGACAAGACCGAGATGACGTCGCACTGCCTGGCGCCGGTCGGAGAGAGTGCGGAGGCGCGCAGGTTCCGGATTCGGGCCTATGAGGATTTCTTCAATCCCAGCGGTCTTGCCACCTCCGACGACAACGTCATGTACGAATTCTGCCAGACCGGCTATGCGGCGCGGGCCGGCCACACGTTGGGGCATTTGCGGGGCCTCGACCGGGGGCAGGGCACGCGCGGCGATCATGCGCGTGAGCTCGGCATCGCGCCGATCGATGACGCGTTCGGCGGGTCCGGATTTGGCGGCGAAACCAACTTTCACCCCGGTTACCGGGAATGGCGGCGGCTGCTGGAGGGTGGCGCGATGGAGGCGGCAGATGCTTGATCGTGGATCACCCGATCGTCCGTCGACCGCGTCGCACTGTTTGGCGGATGTGGAAAGGCTGCTGTTCGTCGAAGCGCAGCACCTGGACGACAAGACCTGGGAGACTTGGGCCGATCTCTATCTGGATGATGCCCACTATTGGGTGCCATCATGGCTCGATGAATATGAGCTGGTGGCCGATCCCGACACCCAGGTGTCCTATATCTATCACACCTCCCGGGCGCAACTGCGCGAGCGGATCGGGCGTATCCAGTCACGTAAATCGATCACCGCGCTGCCGCTGCCACGCACCCTGCATGTGATCTCGAACATCGTGCTGACGGAGCGCGACGAACTCAGTGTCGATGCACGGTCGTCCTGGACCACTCATGTGTTCGATCCGCGAACACGGCGGCAACATCTGCACTTCGGAACCTACGAGCATCGCCTGGTGCGCAACGCCGATAGCTATCGGATCGCGCGCAAGAAGATCGTCATCATGAATGACTGCATTCCAACGGTCGTCGATTTCTACAGTATCTAGGGGGCGATATGACCGACGATCGGGCGGATGGTACATGGCAGGCCGCGGTGGCGGTTACGGACGTCAAGGTCGACGAGCCAGCTGCATGCAGCCTGGGGCCGCATGAAATTGCGATTTACCTGGTCGACGGTAGCTACTACGCGACGTCGAATATCTGCACCCATGCTTCAGCATTGCTGACCGACGGCTTCATGGACGGCTGCGAGATCGAGTGTCCGCTGCACAACGCGCGTTTCGATGTCCGAACGGGCAAAGTGCTGACCAGCCCGGCCGAAGTAGACCTCGAAATCTTCCGGACCAGGGTTGTTGGTGACCACGTCGAAGTGCTGATCCCAGAATAGGCGCCGGCTGGCTACCGGCCCCAGCCGTTGCCGACGGCAGTCGGAGGTGTTGCTATCGCGTCATGCAAGTCCTCGCCGTTTAGCGCTTGACGGCCGCCAAGGTAAATCGGCACTCGGCGACGATTTTTCTTCGGATCGCTATGCAGGCAGGATTGTACTTGAGATTCCGTCGGAGTACCCGCTTCAGGATCTCGGCGAGAGTGCCGGGCCTTTAAGCCCAGTGGCTAATCGCACCGCGGCCACGAGCACAGCTCGCCACAAATTATCACTTCAAGGGTTTCGGGCGCAGCATCGTCGACGGCCAAGAGATTGAATGGAAAGGCGGGCGATTTCCCGCTCTCCGCGCCGTCCCGGCCCGAGCATGCGCATTGTCCGGGTCGGGGAGGCCACAGCATCCTGACGATCCAGGATCATCCGCTGCAGATCTGCATAGAGTCGTTGAATCTGGCAAGGGATGGACGCCCGTTCCTCACCCTCGGCTCCGACCCCGGACATCGCGCCAGCAAGGTTCGTAGCGACAAAAACTGAAACACACCGGCCGATGCGTTTCTTCGCATTGACTAGGAACGTTCACCATCGAGTGAAGGCAAACCTCCGCAGGTCGCTGCCGTGGTCAATAGCGCGGTGCCATTAGTACCTCTTTTGGCGGTGCGTCGATCCCGCGTCCTCCTTGTTGTAATCGAACCTGATCCAAGAATACACCTCGGTTTTGTTATGCGCGAGGTTGTTCTGGCTGGAGCAGGTTTCTACGCAGTTGCCCTCGCCCCTTACTCGTTAGGATATTGCCGCCGGCGCTTGGTCAGCTGGGGAGGTTACTCCGCCGATGCTGATTGCCAGATGGAGGCAGCGATGCTTGATGGGTCCGCGATACTTCGTATTTTTAGACAATCGACACCGCGCGCCAATGATATTGGCGCATCCGACACGATTCGAACGTGTGGCCTTCGCCTTCGGAGGGCAAAGCTCATGGGGCAGGCTACCGCCTGAAACAGCAATTTGAGATGGTTGCAGGTCCGGGATATGAACCTACCTGCGGGCCACTTTACGAAACGATGAATCGCGCACGAACGGCGGTGTATGGCGGATTATCAAAATATGAAATGCCGAGTTACGCTGCTCGCCGGTAGCAAAATAGGGCTTCCGAAATAGTGGGTTTAGCGATGTAGCAGACCAGCGACTCGAACCCCGACGGTCCACAAGCAAGGTTCTCAAGCAACATCAGGAAAGATCGCGTGTGAGTCGCTGTTCTCGAGCAACGGTCATTTCGACGGCTCCTGTAAGGGGCGAACTTTCTCCTTGTTCAAGTTTGGGTCGCAATTCTGAAACGCCTTGAAAAACAATCAGACACTTCCTGCCCAAATAATTCCGTAAGGCACTGAATTCATTGTTTTGTTTCGCTTCCCTAGGGAGCGCCACTCATCTTTCTCGACCCTACGCTCAACAACTCGCAGCGCTGCGAGCGCATCGCGCAACTGTGCTGGGCGGATCTTAGGGTCACAAGGGTATTTCAAAACCGGCCAGTGACCTTCCCTCTTCCTCCATAGGCAGACCCTTTCAGAGGCAAGGCGGACTTCGCGCTTCATCTTCGAGAAACATCAGTGGAATCAACGCGCCGAGGGAATGCGAGGATTTGAGCCTCGAGCTTGGCGAATATCCGGGGCGTTGAAGAAGCTCACGTGCAACGCGTCGTTAAATCGTAATATTTGCCGTCTAGTTGCCTATGATTTCCGATTTTTCCGACGACTGGTTCGGCGTGACGAACAACAGATGCTGCAATGGTTAGGCGATAAGTTTGCGAGCTCGAATGTTCGTCCTGCAGTTATCGCAGCATGGATGTTGTTTCCCGCGTTGAGCGCCGTGCATGCCGCCGAAGAGCGCTTCGCACGTGAGGTCGGGGTGACTGCCGATTCGGCGCAATTCGATATACCCTCTCAGCCGCTCGAAGACGCATTGATGTCTTATGCGGCCATAACCGGCGTTGAAGTGTTTATCGATCACGCCCTGGCGGCCGGCCAGAAATCGGCGCCCGTGCAGGGCGTGTACACCTTCGAAGAGGCATTGCGTGCGTTGCTGCGGCCGACCGGGCTGTACATCCGTCGTGCGGCCGATCAGGGCTATACGCTGGTTGCTCCCGCGGCTCAGGAGCCGCCAATCGGCCAGATGCCGGTATGGTCTGCCGATCCGGCTCGCAATCGCTTCTTCGCGGCGCTTCAGGTCGCGCTGAAGCGTGCCTTGTGTAGATCGCCTGAGACAGCTCCCGGGCAATACCGCGCCGCGATCGCGATCTGGATCGGGCCCGCCGGTGATATCGTGAACGCTCGCGTTCTCGGGGCGGATGCCGAGGACCAGGCTGCATCGAACCTCGCGGCACGGATCGGCCGCGTCGCGGTGGGAGAAGCTCCGCCACCCGGTCTCGAGCAACCGGTGACCTTTGTCATATTGCCGAGGTCGCCTGAACATACAAGAGATTGCCAGTCGCAAGGTGCGGCAAGAGAATGAGGCGAACTGATCCGACGATGGGGGCTCTGCAATCCAGACGTCCGGCTGCATCTGACTGCTTCGAATGACAAACTCATCCCGTTCTTCGCTCCGGCAGTTGCTGGTCGCCGGTTACGCCGAGCTTAGGCGTCGCCTCGTGCGTCGTCTAGGTTCGGAGGAACTCGCAAGCGAGGCGTTGCACGAGGCCTATCTGCGGCTGGACGGGAGAGACGGAACGCTATTTTTGCGGCCACATGACTATATCGTCCGTGTGGCCTTGAACATTGCCCATGACAAGCGCCGGTCCGAAGATCGTCGCTTGAGTTATTCCGAAGTCGACGCGTTATACCACTATGCCGACGCGGCCATCGATGCTGAACAGGACATGGAGGCTCGCGCCGAATTCGCCGCGCTCGTTCGCGCCTTTGACGCGCTCACACCGCGCCAGCGCGCGATCCTGATCGGCGTGCGCGTCGATGGAACACCTCATGCCGAGCTCGCCAAGCGCTTTGGCATCTCGGAACGGATGGTCGACAAGGACCTGCGGCGAGCACTGGAATATTGCGCCGATCAGCTTCAAAGAACTCTGATTACGCGGTTCGGTTCGCATCCTCCCAAATCGTCTAGTGAATAGAGGCATGTCACAAGGCGTCATGGGAAACGTGGAGAATCCGCCAGACAACAACCGACAATCGCAGCCGGCCAATCCAGAGCGGCTGCAGCGGGAAGCCATGGCCTGGCTGTCGCTGCTGTCATCCGGGACCGCGACGCAGGCTGACGCGGAGGCGTTGAAGGCATGGTGCCGACAGGATCCGTCGCACGCCAGGGCCTATGCCAGGGCGGCACGGGTCTGGGACAGGCTTGGCGAAGTCGCCGCGCAGGCGGAACGGCCGCATATTGCGCGTCCTGCGGCAACTTCAACGCCGGTTCTCGCGCGGCGGGCGTTCCTGACAGGTGCCGTCGCGGCATCAGCCGCATGCGCAGCCTACGTCGCCATCCATCCCCCGCTAGGGCTCTGGCCTTCATTGGCCGAACTGAGAGCGGACGTTCGCACCGCGCCCGGTGAGCGGCGCCGACTCGACGTCGCCGAAGGCGTCTCGGTCGACCTCAATACGCGGAGCAGCTTGGCGCTGGCCGCTGGGAGCGAGGCGGGGATCGAACTGATCAGAGGCGAGGCGATCATCGCAGCCGCGCCGAAAGCGGACAAATCCTGCACCGTCGTTGCAGGCGGAGGACGTATCGTGGCCGCCCGCGCAAAGTTCGACGTGCGTCACGACGCCGGCGATCGCGTGGCGGTGATTTGCCTGGATGGCCGCGTCAAGGTCGAACGTGAGGAGCAGGCTGTCGTTCTCGAGCCGAACCAGAAAGTCATCTACGACCGCTTCGGCATCGGCGCGACGGAACGTGTCGATCCCGTAACGGCCATTGCCTGGCAGGAAGGGCGGCTCGTGTTTCGCAAGGCACCCTTGTCGGATGTCATTTCCGAAGTCAACCGCTATCGGTCCGGGCGGATCGTTCTCGTCAACCGCCATCTCGGAGAGCGCCTGATCGACGCGAGCTTTCAGCTGAATCGGCTCGAAAACGTGCTCGTTTATCTTCAGCAGGCCTTTGCGGTTGCTGTCAGGCAGTTGCCGGGTGGTCTCGTTCTGGTGGGATGATCTCTCCTTCCAGAGCCGCCTCAGGAAATTTCACCCCGGTTCGAAAAATTTCTCCGCCCCGGTTCTGATGGCGGCCTGCCCAGTCGTCAACGAATAGGGAGCTGTTCGGCCGTCGCGGTCCGGCTTGCTCTTCGAGCTCAAGATCGTCGCAGCCGCGACATCGGGGTCAATTGCATGTCGCTAGCCGAAGGTCAGAGCTGCGCGCTCGCAGCAACGGCGCACGTCTTGCGAAAGGGGAGCTAGAATGCAGGTTCATCGCAATGGCAGCCGCCCGCGCCGCATCTCTTTGCCGGACCCGCAACTCCCTCCGCTGGTCACGTCGCGCCGCGTCGTGCGCAAGGCGCTGTTGACCGGAACCAGCATGTTGGCGCTTGCGCTGGGAGGTATCGAGGGAGCCGCTGCGCGTCCGCTCGGCGGCAACTCGGTGAGTGCGCCGCTGACGGCGGTCAACGATGCGGTCGCGAATGCGCAGCAGGCGGCGCAGGCGGCGCGGCAGGCGCAGCAATCGCTCACTCGCGCGACGCAGGCGTTGCAGGCGATGCGGAGCTTGCAGGATGCGGCGCGTGCGGCGGCGCAGGGTGTGCCGCATTCCGCGCGGTTGAACCTCAATATTCCGAACGGGCTTAGGCCGGGCGGCCTGATGCCGGACATGGCGGCGGGCTGGAGCGGGGCCAATGCGCCGACGGAGGCTGCCGGCGGCGGACAGACGGTGGTCGGCATCCAGCAGACCGCGCCGCAGGCGATCCTGAACTGGCAGACCTTCAACGTCGGCGCGCAGACCACGGTCAACTTCAACCAGCAGGGCAATGCCGACTGGGTGGCGCTGAACCGGATCACGGCGAGCGGGGCGCCGAGCCAGATCCTGGGCGCGATCAACGCGGACGGGCAGGTCTATCTGATCAATCCGAACGGCATCATCTTTGGCGGCGGCAGCCAGGTCAATGTCGGCGCGCTGATCGCCTCGACCGCGAAGATCTCGAACGACCAATTCCTGCGCGGCATCTATTCGACCCAGACCGGCTCGACCTGGACGCCAAGCTTCACCGATGCGGCCGCGCTGCTCGGCAATGGTTCCGGGGGTGGTGTCGTCAGCGTGGAAGCGGGCGCCCAGATCCAGACCCATGCGCCGGCGTCCGTCACATCCGGCGGCGGGTTCGTGCTGCTGATGGGCGGGCAGGTCGTCAATGCCGGCGCGATCACGACGCCCAACGGCCAGGCCCAGTTTGCCGCAGGCGATGACTTCGTGCTGCGGCGCGGCTATGGCACCGACCAGAACGTCGCATCGACCACCCGCGGCAACGAGATCGCGCCAGTGTTTCGTGCCGGGAGTCTCGCGGGACTGGTCCGCAATGACGGCATGGTTTCCAGCGCGCAGGGCGACATCACGCTGGCGGGCCGCACGATCGAACAGAACGGCGCGCTGATCGCCTCGACCTCGG
>NZ_JAGKJI010000030.1:70000-87863 GCF_020329485.1 Bradyrhizobium cenepequi | reverse complement strand
AGCTGCCGTCGAGCGCCACGTCCAGCTTCCGTTTGCCGGTATCGATCCCGGCGCAGATTGTGATAGGCTTGGCCATCTTCGTCGACCCTCCCTTGTGATGCGAACCTGAAGTTCGTTCAACCATTCGGGTCCCGATGAAGCGCCGACCGCGATCTTGCTACAAGGCAGCCTCAAGGCTTCGGTGGGCAGCGATCCGATCGATCGGCAGCCCAGCTCGGGCGGCCACCCGGGCTGGGCCATTCCTCACGGAACGATCTCACTCTACTCCAACGCGCTAATACAAGGGTGGGCAAAGCGCAGCGTGCCCACCATTCTTGCGGAGTGCTTGAAGGTGGGCACGCTGCGCTTTGCCCACCCTACGAAATCCGCCCACACCCAATTGCCGCAATTACCTCCAGAATAATTTTGTCGGACCTGTCGGTCTGGCAAAACCCCGTTCGTCTTATCTGCGAATGCCCCATGCGATCGGCCCAAAGTGCCGAAGACAAGTGATCGATTAGTGACCTAACGGAGCGCAAGACGATGCGATTCATGGTGATAGTGAAGGCCAGCCGGGACAGCGAAGCCGGCGTGATGCCCTCGACGGAACTCCTGGCCGCGATGGGCAGGTTCAACGAGGAGATGGTCAAAGCCGGCGTCATGCAGGCCGGCGAGGGCCTGCATCCGACCACGAAGGGCGCGCGGGTGCGCTATGGCAATGGGCAGCCCAGCGTCAGCCACGGCCCGTTCGCCCTGAGCAACGATCTCATCGCCGGCTTCTGGCTGATCGAGACCAACTCGCTCGACGAAGCGATCGACTGGATGAAGCGCGCCCCGTTCGAGGACGGCGAGATCGAGATCCGGCAGGTGTTCTCCGCCGAGGATTTCGGCGAGGCATTGACCCCCGAACTGCGCGAGCAGGAAGAGCGCCTGCGCGCTGAGGTCGCCACAAGGTAACCGGCTCCTCGTCATTCCGGGACGCGCGAAGCGTGAGCTACGATGTGCAATTGCACATCGGAGAATCCATCGGGCCGCATACGCAAGCAGAGAAATGGATTCCGGGCTCATCCTTCGGATGCCCTGGAATGACGACGGAGAGAATGAAGCTCCTCCCAACCACAAGGAAACACCCATGCGATTCATGATGCTGATGATCCCGCTCGGCTACGAGACCGCGCCGCCCAAGATCGACCTCGATCCCGAACGCGTCGCGGCGATGATGAAATACAACCAGGCACTGAAGGATGCCGGCGTCTTGATCGCGCTGGACGGACTGCATCCGCCGTCGGCGGGCGCCCGCGTCTCCTTCGCCACCGGCAAGCCCGTGGTCACCGATGGACCCTTCACGGAATCGAAGGAAGTGCTCGGCGGCTACTGGATGATCAACGTCGCCTCGCGCGCGGAGGCGATCGAGTGGGCGAAGCAGTGCCCGGCCAGCGAGAACGAGATCATCGAGATCCGCCAGGTGCAGGAAATGAGCGATTTCTCGGAAGAAGTGCAGAAGGCGGCTGCCGGCTTCGAAGACATGCAGCAGGGCTGGGGGAAAGCCCTCCGCTAAGCCGCATCGATCGTCAATTCAACGCAAGGAGAAGCCCATGAGCACGAATGATACCTATCTCGCTGTCTTCGTCGGCAGCATGAACAATCCCAAAATGAAGGCCTGGCACGCGCTGCCCGAGGTCGAGCGGCGCGCCAAGGAGCAGCAGGGGATCGCGGCCTGGAAGGCTTGGGTCGAAAAGCATCAGGATGTGATCGTTGGCATGGGCGGCCCGCTGGGCAAGACCAAGAAAGTCGATGCCAGCGGCATCGCCGACATCAGCAACGAACTGAGCGGCTTCACCGTGCTGCGCGCCAGTTCGCATGAGGCCGCCGCGAAGCTGTTCGAGAACCACCCGCATTTCGCGATTTTCCCCGGCGAGCGGGTGGAGATCATGCCGGTGCTGCCGATTCCGGGCGGCTAGCCGGAGCCAAGAAATCGGTTCGACTGTCTCTGCGAAGAACGCTGTTCCCCTTCCCCCTGAAAGGGGGAAGGTCGGGATGGGGGGTCAAGCCGCGGGCGCAGCTGTGCGTGTGGAGAGAGATGATCCCCACCCGGTTTGCGCGTGCACGCGCAAACCGACCTCCCCTTTTCAAGGGGAGGTGAAGTGAGCGCGGGGCGCGATTCCACTCTTCTCCTCCCCCCTGAAAGGGGAAAGGTCGGGATGGGGTCAGGCCGTGGGTGCAGGCGTTCGTGGACGGCATTTCGCCGTTAATCTTGATGAACGCCGCGCCGCGGTGCTAGTGACCTTTGCATCCACCTCATGTAAGACCTTTTCACATGAGCTGGCGCAAGGATCAGCGCCGCGGCGAGCGCGGCTATCATCACGGCAATCTCAAAGAGGCGTTGCTGCAGGCGGCGCTCGATTTGATCACGCAGAAGGGGCCGGCCGGCTTCACCTTCGCCGATGCCGCGCGCATGGCCGGCGTCAGCCCCGCGGCACCCTATCGGCATTTCCGCGACCGTGACGAGCTGTTGTCGAGCATCGCCCAGCGCGGCTTCGAGCAGTTCGAACAGCTCCTGACGCAGGCCTGGGACGACGGCCGTCCGGACACGATCACCGCGTTCGAGCGCGTCGGCAAGGCCTATCTCGCCTTCGCCCGCGAGGAGCCGGCGTTCTATTCCGCGATGTTCGAATCCGGCGTTCCTGTCGAGACTACGCCCGCTTTGATGGCGGCAAGCGAGCGCGCTTTTGCGGTCATTCGTGCCGCCGCCGAGCGGCTCGCGGCGCTGGCGCCGCCCGGCGTGCCGCGTCCGCCGGCGATGATGATGGCGCTGCACATCTGGGCGATGTCGCACGGTGTCGCTTCGCTGTTCGGCCGCGGCGATGCCGCGCGCCGCAAATTGCCGATGTCGCCCGAAGAACTGCTGGAAGCCGAAGTGCTGATCTATCTGCGCGGCCTCGGCTTCCCCACGGAGCGCAAGCCCGACCCGGTAGACGAAAAGCCCGCGGGCCCTTGGGGCAAGCCGAAATAAAATTGCCGAGATAATTTTGTCGCACCCCCTCGGGGTCCGCTTGACTTTCGGAATGGATCGGCCAAGTATGTAAATGTTATTTACATTCACAACGGCGTGATGCCGTGATGGAGACGGAAATGGCCTACACCGCAGATGTCAATCGATGGCGCGGCCCCGTGGAAGAACCCTACCGCCCACGCATGTTTGAAAGCCCATGGCACCCCGGCTGGATCGCGGTGACCATTCTTGGCTTCATCATCTGGTGGCCGATCGGGCTTGCCCTTCTCTTTTACACACTCGGGAGCAGAAAAATGGGTTGCTGGAGTCACCACGATCGCGATCGCTGGCAGAACAGGATGGAGCGGATGCAGTACAAGATGGACCGCATGCGCGACCGCATGGACCGCCGCGGCTTCGGCTTTGGCTTCGGTCCGCCCTCGAGCGGCAATCGCGCCTTCGACGAATATCGCACCGAGACGCTGCAGCGCCTCGAAGAGGAGCAGAAGGAGTTCAAGGAATTCCTGAGCCGCCTGCGCCACGCCAAGGACAAGGAAGAGTTCGACGCCTTCATGAACCAGCATCGCCAGCGTCCGACTCCGCCGAACGACGAGCCGCAGCAGCCGCCGCATCAGGGTTGAGTCTCGCTTTCAAGAGTTTGCCCTCAGGGGATGTGCCCCCATAAAACCTGATGGCCTGAGCCGCCCGTTTGCGAAAGCAGACGGGCGGTTTGGTTTTTGAAGCAGCCGCGAATTCGGACCCGCCTCGCCCCTCCGGGGAGAGGCCGAAATCCAAGCGTAGCTTGGATTTCGGGTGAGGGGGTGCCTCCGCTTGCGCCCGTGTGGAGACCCCCTCACCCGGCGCTGCGCGCCGACCTCTCCCCCCGCTGGGGGCGAGGTGAACTCCGCGTCCGCGGTTGAAGAGCCATCAGCCGATCGGCCTCTTGCCAACAGCGTCCGCCAATGCCAATCAAGCCGCGTGGACGATTGCCTGACCTTCACCGCGTCGCGCTGGTGGCGCTCCTCATAAGGAGCGGCACGTCGTCTTGTCTCATCTGCAAAACATGAACGAGTGCCGCCGCGGTCCGGCGGACGCATGTTCTTCTCGCAACAGGTGTCTCCGTGCTGCGGCTCCATCAGGAGAACGCCGATGCCTGTTGCGTTGACTGCTACCCTCGCCGCTATCGTCCGGTCGTTCGCATGGCTTGGCCGCCAGGGCACGCGCGCCGTCGCCGCACTGGTGTTCATCGGCATCGCGATCCCGCCGCTTGGCGAGGCCTTGCGACCTTTCGTTACGGAAGCCGTCTTTCTCCTGCTCTGCATTTCGTTCATGCGCGTCGATCTCTCCGCACTGCGGCTCTATCTGCGCCGGCCCGCGATCGTCGTCGCCGCGACGACCTGGACGCTGCTGGCGGTCCCGGCGATGACGGGCGTCCTCTGGCTCGCGACGGGTCTGCACACAGCTTCGCCGGATCTGTTCCTGGGCTTGATGCTGCAGGCCGTGGCTTCGCCGATGATGGCCGCGCCCTCGCTCGCCGCGCTGATGGGGCTGGACGCCACGCTGGTCCTGATCACGCTCGTGACCGGCACCGCGCTGGTGCCGCTCACCGCGCCACCGTTCGCCTACCTCTTGTTCGGTTCGGCGTTGACATTGTCGCCGTTCGCGCTCGGCGCGAAACTGTTCCTGATCCTGGCCGGTGCGCTCGCGGTGGCCGCGATCATCCGGTGGCTGTTCGGGCTTGCGACGATCGAGCGCCACAAGGCGCCGATCGACGGCCTGAATATCCTGATCCTGCTGGTGTTCGTTTGCGCGGTCATGGGACCGGTCGCGCCGAGCTTCTGGCGTGAACCGCTGCAGGCGCTCGGGCTGACGCTGCTCGCCTTTGCGGTGTTCTTCGCGCTGCTCGCCGGCACCATGCTGGTGTTTCGTCGCTTCGGCATGGAGCGGGCGCTGGCCCTGGCATTGATGGTGTCGCAGCGGAACATGGGCCTGATGGTCGCCGCCACCGACGGCGTGCTGCCGGGCCTGACCTGGCTCTATTTCGCGCTATCGCAATTCCCGATCTATCTCGCGCCGCAACTACTCAAGCCGATCGTAGCCCGGCTGACTAGGCCGCGGTAGAGCGCCGCTTTCCTTTGCCTCGCCCCGCTTGCGGGGAGAGGCCGGATCGCATCGGAGATGCGATCCGGGTGAGGGGGAGTCTCCGCAGGCTCGCTGCAACCGTCGGAGCTCGCGGATAAAGCCCCTCACCCCGCCCTCTCCCCGTAAGAACCGGGAGAGGGAGAAAAGTTCGCCTCACACATTGGTCCCATGAATCGCGTCGATCACGGCGTCGGTCACCTCTTTCGTCGTCGCCTTGCCGCCGACATCAGGTGTCAGCACGCCGGCGGCGCAGACGCGCTCCACCGCCGCCATCAGTCGCGTGGCCGCTTCCTTTTCGCCGAGATGCTCCAGCATTCGCGCGCCGGTCCAGAAGGTCGCGACCGGATTGGCGATACCCTTGCCGGTGATGTCGAAGGCCGAGCCGTGGATTGGCTCGAACATCGAGGGGAACCGGCGCTCCGGGTCGATATTGCCTGTCGGTGCGACGCCGAGGCTGCCGGCGAGCGCGCCGGCAAGATCGGACAGGATGTCCGCGTGCAGGTTGGTCGCCACGATGGTGTCGAGGCTTTTCGGGTTCAGCGTCATCCGCACCGTCATGGCGTCGACCAGCATCTTGTCCCAGGTGACGTCGGGGAATTGCCGCGCCACTTCGGCGGCGATCTCGTCCCACATCACCATGCCGTGGCGCTGCGCGTTCGATTTCGTCACCACGGTGAGAAATTTGCGTGGCCGCGACTGCGCGAGCCGGAAGGCATAGCGCATGATGCGGGTGACGCCGACGCGGGTGAAGATCGCGACTTCGGTGCCGACCTCTTCGGGCAGGCCCTTATGCGCGCGTCCGCCGGCGCCGGCATATTCGCCTTCCGAATTCTCGCGCACGATCACCCAGTCGAGATCTCCGACGCCGACATTGCGGAGCGGCGAGGCGACGCCGGGCAGGATCTTTGTCGGCCGCACATTGGCGTATTGGTCAAAGCCCTGGCAGATCGGCAGCCGCAGGCCCCACAGCGTGATGTGGTCGGGCACATCGGGCGCCCCGACCGCGCCGAAATAGATCGCATCGAACGTCTTCAACTCATTGAGTCCGTCTGCCGGCATCATGACGCCGTGCTTCTTGTAATAGTCCGAGCCCCAGTCGAACGTCTTGAACTGAAAGGCGACATCGCCGGAGCGTTGCGCCAGCGCCTCGAGCACACGAATGCCCGACGAGATCACCTCGGGGCCGATACCGTCAGCAGGAATGGCGGCGATGGAATGGGTGCGCATGAGGTGTCTCCGGGGCGTGACGGTGGGAAGGCCGCCACATATCGACCTCATCCCGAGGAGCCGCGCAAGCGGCGTCTCGAGGGATGGGCCGCGGGCTCCTCACTCTCTCCGTCATTCCGGGGCGCGCGCAGCGCGAGCCCGGAATCCATTTCGCTCCGTACGCAAGTGGACGAATGGATTCCGGGCTCGCGACTTCGTCGCGCCCCGGAATGACGGCGGAGAAAAATTCGCTAGTGATTTCATACTGATTTGCCCCGTCCAGTCCTCGCGCGAAAAACATTCCGCTTCCGCCGTCGGGCAAATCAGTGATTTAACTCCGCGCGTCTCAGCGCGAATGAGGGGCGGGTCGCGATCGTCACGAACGTTGCGGTGAGATGCGGTGGACGCGGGTGTTGCGACTGACGAGCGTGGCATCAGCGGACGGCGAAGTCGTGTGGTTCTGGCGCCCCGACGCTGGCGCTAAGTCTTGCAGAGATGATCTGTGAGGCGACGGTGGCAAGAAAGCCCGGTCACCGGGGAGAGCACGAAGTAAGCCGTAAACCACTGCGCAGGGAAAGCCGGTGTTGCTCCGGTTGACCTGTGGTCCTACCCCCGTGCTTTTTGTTGCACGGGGCCCACGGGTGCAGCCGGCACCCGGCTTTCCCTGCGCCCTCTGCTCAATGAGAGGGTGGAAAGTGACGCAAAGCTCGGGCAGATCATGCCGCGAGAATGCGGACTCACATCCCCTCCGCTGTTTGAAAGTTGAGTCAGCTCTTTCCCGCGTCGTCCCGGGCTTGACCCGGGACCCATAACCACAGAACTTTGTGATGTGCTCCGCCGCAACCGCTTGCTCGCACCACAACAACTGCCTGTGGTTATGGGTCCCCGCGAAGGCGTGCGTTCGCAGGGACGACATCGCGGGATGGATAGCGCGCCGCGAAACCCATCATCGCGCGGTTTGCTCCATCGCGATGGGTTTCGCTTTCGCTCTACCCATCCTACGACAGCTTCGCCTTACAACAGCTCCGGCTGCTCGGCCGCGATCGCATCCCCGACCGCCACAGCACCGTCCGCCACCACCTCGGCATAGACGCCGCATTCGTTGTGGCCGAGGCGCTGCATCAGCGTGTGCGGGATGCTGAGGTCGCGGACCCCGGTGTCGGGATCGACATTGACGGCGGCGCAACGGGTGATGCGCTTCACGATCTTGGCCCGCGCGCTGCCGATCTCGATTGTCTGGTCGAGCAGCTCGAATTCATGCCAGGCCGGCCAGCCCTCGACATAGAGGTTGGCGCGGAAGCGCAGTGGATGCACGGAACGGCCGACGATGTCCTCGATCGCGCGCAAGCTGTTGAGGTTGATGATCGAGACCACCTTGCGGGCGACGTCGGAAAAGCTGTGGCCGGGGCTGGTCAGGAGCTTTGGCGGCCCCTTGATCTGGCCGGCATGGTGGAGCGCGAAATACTGCTCGATCGCGGCGCGTCCGTCGGCGGTTTCGAGGTCGCCCTGGGCCATGATCTCGCCGTTCCGGCACAGGGTCAGGACGTGGCTGCCGTCGTCGAATTCGGCGCGCAGCGGCACCAGCCACTCGTCCCGCTGCAGCATCAGGAAATGCGGCTTTGGCAGCCATTTGGGCTGTTCGGGATCGAAGCCGCTCGGGCCGTTCTCGATGGCGTAGCGACGGTCGGACAGCAGGGTCTGGCCGGCTTTGAGGTCGGCCCGCGGCAGCGCCTCAGGCGTCAGGCCTTTGACGGGATAACGGTAGATGCCGGCGATCTGTGCGGAGGAGGCGGAGGACATTAGGCCTTTTAGAGCATGATCCGGAAAAGTGGAAACCGGTTTTCCGAAAAGATCATGCTCAAACAAAGAGATGAGATCATGATCCGATTTCGTCTAATCGGATTATGATCTAGGAGATTTTCATCGATCGGGCCACCCGACCTTACGAAATCATTGCGGAAAGCTCTTCCGTTTCGGAACCCAATGCCCACATTTGCATCAAGCCTGAAACGAGGGCGACGACCACCGGCCGGTTTGACCGACGTCAACACGGCCGGGCTGAAACCCAATGAAGATGCTCTTTGCGGTGCCTACGGGGCTGGGAGAGCAGGCCGAGGGAAAGCAAAACGATGAATATCGAGAAATACACCGAGCGGGCGCGCGGCTTCATCCAGTCGGCGCAGTCGCTTGCCGTGCGCGAGGGGCACCAGCAGTTCTCGCCGCTGCATCTGCTAAAAGTTCTGCTGGATGATAGCGAAGGCCTTGCCGGCGGCCTGATCGATCGCGCCGGCGGCAATTCCCGCGCCATCCTCAAGGCAACCGAGGATGCGCTCGGCAAGCTGCCGAAAGTGTCGGGCAGCGGCGCGGGGCAGGTCTACCTTTCACCCGAACTGGCGCGGGCGTTCGATGCGGCCGAAAAGGCTGCCGACAAGGCCGGCGACAGCTTCGTCACCGTCGAGCGACTCCTGCTGGGCTTAGCGCTCGAGAAGAACAGCGAGGCCGGCTCGATCCTGAGCAAGGGCGGCATCACCCCGCAGAACCTGAATGCGGCGATCGAGTCGCTGCGCAAAGGCCGGACCGCCGATAGCGCCACCGCCGAGAACGCCTATGACGCGCTGAAGAAATATGCGCGCGATCTGACCCAGGCCGCACGCGACGGCAAGCTCGATCCGGTGATCGGCCGCGACGAGGAAATTCGTCGCACGATCCAGGTGTTGTCCCGCCGCACCAAGAACAATCCCGTGCTGATCGGCGAGCCCGGCGTCGGCAAGACTGCCATCGTCGAGGGCCTGGCGCTGCGCATCGTCAACGGCGATGTGCCGGAGAGCCTGAAGGACAAGAAGCTCTTGTCGCTCGACCTTGGCGCGTTGATCGCGGGCGCGAAATACCGCGGCGAGTTCGAGGAGCGGCTGAAGGCCGTGCTGCAGGAGGTGACCTCGACCGAGGGAACCTTCATCCTGTTCATCGACGAGATGCACACGCTGATCGGCGCCGGCAAGGCTGACGGCGCGATGGACGCGTCCAACCTCTTGAAGCCCGCGCTGGCCCGCGGTGAGCTGCACTGCATCGGCGCGACCACGCTCGATGAGTACCAGAAGCACGTCGAGAAGGACGCCGCGCTCGCCCGCCGCTTCCAGCCGATCTTCGTCAGTGAGCCGTCGGTCGAGGACACCATCTCGATCCTGCGCGGCCTGAAGGACAAGTATGAGCAGCACCACGGCGTGCGGATCGCCGATTCCGCGCTGGTGGCGGCCGCGACGCTGTCCAACCGCTACATCACCGACCGCTTCCTGCCGGACAAGGCCATCGACCTGATGGACGAGGCGGCGGCGCGGCTGAAGATGCAGGTCGATTCCAAGCCGGAAGAGCTCGACACGCTGGACCGCGAGATCATCCGTCTCAAGATCGAGCAGGAGGCGCTGAAGAAAGAGAGCGATCTCGGCTCGAAAAGCCGCCTGCAGGCGCTGGAGAAGGAACTCGCCGAGCTTGAGGAGAAATCGAACGCGCTGACGGCGCGCTGGAGCGCGGAGAAGAACAAGCTCTCCAATGCGCAAAAGCTGAAGGCCGAACTCGATGCGCTGCGCGTCGAATTGGCCAATGCGCAGCGCCGTGGCGAATTCCAGCGGGCGGGTGAGCTGGCCTATGGCAAGATTCCGGCGCTGGAGAAGCAGCTCGCTGACATCGAGGCCAGCGAGAACCAGGGCGCGACGGTGGAGGAGGCGGTCACCGCCAACCACATCGCGCAGGTGGTGTCCCGCTGGACAGGCGTTCCGGTCGACCGGATGCTGGAAGGCGAGAAGGAGAAGCTCCTGAAGATGGAGGATTCTCTCGGCAAGCGCGTCGTCGGCCAGGCCGAGGCGGTGCGGGCCGTGGCGACCGCCGTGCGCCGTTCGCGCGCAGGCCTGCAGGACCCGAACCGGCCGATGGGCTCGTTCATGTTCCTGGGCCCCACTGGTGTCGGCAAGACCGAGCTGACCAAGGCATTGGCAGAGTACCTGTTCAACGACGAGACCGCGATGGTCCGCCTCGACATGTCCGAGTACATGGAGAAGCACTCGGTCTCGCGGCTGATCGGCGCGCCTCCGGGCTATGTCGGCTATGACGAGGGCGGTGCGCTCACCGAAGCGGTGCGGCGGCGGCCTTATCAAGTCGTATTGTTCGACGAGATCGAGAAGGCGCATCCTGACGTCTTCAACGTGCTGTTGCAGGTGCTCGACGACGGTCGCCTGACCGACGGTCAGGGCCGCACGGTCGATTTCCGGAACACGCTGATCATCATGACCTCGAACCTTGGTTCGGAATTCCTGGTGAACCAGCCGGAAGGCGAGGATACGTCCGAGGTGCGCGAGCAGGTGATGGGGATGGTGCGGGCGCATTTCCGCCCCGAATTCCTCAACCGCGTCGACGAGATCATCCTGTTCCATCGGCTGCAGAAGAGCGAGATGGGCCGGATCGTCGAGATCCAGTTCGCCCGCCTGCAGAGGCTCCTGGAGGATCGCAAGATCACGCTCACGCTGGATGCAGCAGCGCGCGATTGGCTGGCGGCCAAGGGCTGGGATCCGGCCTATGGCGCTCGCCCGCTGAAGCGGGTGATCCAGCGCAACCTGCAGGATCCGCTCGCCGAGATGATCCTGGCTGGCGATATCAAGGACGGCGACCAGGTCACGATCTCGGCCGAAGGCAATGTGTTGACCTTCAATGGCAAGGCGCCGCAGACCGCCGAGATCGCCCAGTTCGAGACGGCGGTGCCGAAGCGCAAGCTGAACTAGGTCATGAAACGACTAAAGCCCTCTCCGCGATTTGCGGAGAGGGTTTTGAGTTTGGGGAGCTCTATTCCTGCGTGACCGCCGGCCCGACATTGTCCTCCTCGTCGCTGGGCTCAAGCTCCGAGAGGATATCCACGAGCTCGCGGGCGCGGCCGGTCGCAAGCGGCTTGCCCGCGTTCATCAGCGGCTCGTCATTGGCGAGCCAGGCCTGTGCTTCGGCCAATTCGTCGACGGTCGCGCCGGTCGCGATGATCTTCGCAATGGTGACATCGTCGATCTGGCCGACCGCCTTCACAACGTCATTCCGTGTGATGTGCCTCATGCCCGGCACCCCTCTACGCGTAACAAGGTCCTCCGCCCGCCGCTATGGCAGGCGGGGACCAAAGTGAGACAGCCTGTGATCAACGGTTTGTGGTCAACCGTGGCGGTTGCTGGGACATCATCCAGAGCTCGATCGCAGCGAGGATCGCCACCGCCGCGCCGATCACCACATGGACCGTCATCGCGGTGGTTCCCTGGAAGCCCAATATCCAGGGTGAGACCAGGGCCCACAATCCGACAATCAGGTTCAGCCACTCCTCCCACACCGCAAATGCCGCCAGGGCCGCGATCGCAAGGATCGCGATGACGATGCCGGTGATGTAGGCGTTGGTGGAGACGGTTCCGGCTTCGAAGCCGAACAGCCAGGGCGACAGCAACAGGATCGCGCCAAGGACCAGATTTGCGACGTCGCACAATTTCGCGTTCGTCCAATTCTCCATGACATCCTCCATTGGAGGTTTCACATGCTAATCAACCGTAGGATCGCCACGTCGGTTCCCGGTGGCTTGCCGAAATTTCATGGAACAGTGATACGGGCCGGCGGTTGGCCCTCAAAGACCGGCCAGACGATGTGCGGCTTGCCGCCCGTCGGGTGACCGCGCTTCGAACTGCACCGGCCGACAATCCCCATAGCAGAAGGGTAATCCTTCATGAGCAGGGAACTTGTTGGCAATAACAGATCCACGTTTGATCAGCTTCATCCGATCGTCTACGGGGCCGTGGTCGGCCTTGTTGCGTGGTTTGCTCTGGCTGCGTGGATATTGTTCGATCGACAGAGCGACATCCGGCTACCCTTGGGCATAGTCAGCCTGTTCTTCCTGATCGCGGTCCTGGTTCCGTGGTCGATGTCTCTGCTCTGGAAAAAGCACGGGATGCCGGATCACGGGCATCTCGGTCGGACCTCATTCCACGATTGGAGAGCTGGCGATTTCGCGGTCTGGGGCAGCAAGCTCCGCAGCACGCATGCCGCCATCGACGCGCTATTGCCGTTCGCGGCCGTCGCGTTCGGTCTTACGGCGCTTGGAATCGTCTTCCTGATCGCAAATGCGACTTCGTAGCACTTCAGCTGCGATGTCCCGACAATGGTCGCACGCCGTAGCGCCGCAGAGGAAGTCAGCGGTTGCTGACCGGCCGCGATCCGGTCGAGCCGGTGGCGTCGGAGACGACGCGGGAGCTGCCGCGGCTGGACATCTGGGCATCGATCCGGTCGCGTTCCTTCTCGAAGTTTGCCAGCATCGGGCCCTCGAGCGAGCGCCCGCGCGGCAGCTTCACGCGCATCGGGTCGACGAAACGGCCGTTGACCAGGATTTCGTAGTGAACGTGGGCGCCGGTCGACATGCCGGTCGACCCGATAAAGCCGATCACCTGGCCCTGGCGTACGCGCTTGCCGGACTCCATGCCCTTGGCGAAGGCGGACATGTGGCCGTAGGCGGTCTCATAGCCGTTGTTGTGCTTGATGCGGACATACTTGCCGTAGCCGCCCTCCCAGCCGACCTTTTCGACCATGCCGTTGCCCGAAGCGAAGATCGGGGTGCCGTAGGGGGCCGCCCAGTCGACGCCGGTGTGCATCTTGACGTAGCCGAGGATCGGATGGCGGCGGCCGCCGAAGCCGGAGCGCATGATCGCGTTGTTGACGGGCTTGCGCACCAGGAACTTCTTCGCGCTCTTGCCGGTCTCGTCGTAATAGTCGACCACCGAATCGTCGGGTGTCTGGAACCGGTAGTACTTCTTGGTTTCGCCGCCGACCGTGAGCGCGGCGTACAGCACCTCGGTCTTTTCGGTGATGACAGCGCCTTCGTCCTCGCCGGCGTAGTAGACGTCGAAGGAATCGCCGGGCTGTACCTTGCGCTGGAAGTCGACGTCATAGGAATAGATGCGGACCATGTCCTCGATGACGTTCTGCGGCACCTTGTTGCGCAGGGCGGTCTCGTAGATGCTCTGGTAGAGCCTTACGCCGCTGCCATCATCCTCGTCGTCATCGTCGCTGTTCTCAGCGGTCTCGGACACGGTGTTCATGCTCTGCACGTCGACGGCGACATATTTGCCGATGTCCGAGAGGGCTGCCACCGCTTCGACCTGGGTGTCGTTGGCGACGATCACGCGATAGGGCTGCAGCCGTCCTCCCGGATTTGCCGGCGCCATCAGGATGCGCAACCTCTGGCCTTCCCTCAGGCCGCCATCGCGACCGCGGGCGCCCAGCGTCGCCGCGATGGCCTTGGCCTCGTCGGCTGTTGCGCCCATGTCGCGCAGCACGGAGGTGACGGTGTCGCCCTTCTTGACGATATGCACCCGTTCTCCGATCGGATTGCCGCCGGTGACCTGCTCCTTGGTCTTCGGCAGCAGCGTGACGTTTTCCGGCACCACGCGGGTCTCGAAGCCGGCATAGGGATCGGAAACGTTGCCTTCGGTGGCATAGGCCAGCTTGAGGTCGGGCTGCGCGCCACCGACGTCCGCGGTGGCGTTGGCCAGCGTATAGCGGACGCCGCCGTTATTGCCGCGCCAGTTGGCGGCATCACGCACCCGCATCAGGATCTCGTCGAGAGCCACCACGGCGGCGATCTTCGCCTTCGGCAGCACCTGCCCCAGATCCTTGGTGACGAAGGAGACCTCGGCGTCAGGCTCCACGGCTTCAGGGTTGTTCGGGTCGTCGGCCGCCGCAGGCTGATTGACATCGGTCAGCATGCGCTGGGCGTTGAACGGCGGGATCTTGGCCGAAAGATCGCTTGTCGCCATCGACAGGTTGCCGGAGATGCGGACGTACGGCCGCACCCGCATCACGTCACGGTTGCCGACGCGGGTCACCGTCGATACCCGCACGACATTGCGCGAGGCGCTTGATTCCGATGGCGGCGGCAGGCGGTCGCTCTTGTGCAGCGTGGCGCCGCGGTCATTGGCGCTGATCGCACCGCGCAGCGCGCCCTCGACTCGCTCCGGGAGCTTGGCAAAGGTCATCTCGCCGTCGAGTGACGCAAAGACGGCGCCGCCGATCAGGGCCGCGCCGCATAGGCCGGTGAGGATCGTGCCGCTGAACCACTGTACGGAAACACGGCGGCGGTCGATCACCGCAGCCTCCGAGCCATCGACCGACAGCGGCGGCTCGTGACCGAGATCGATCATCCCGGTCTCGCGTCCAAAGCCGCTCCCGCGTGACGCCCGTTGGCTCAAGCCTGTGTCCCCCCAACTTCCATCAACATACGACGAGACTTCCGCACTCCCTTGCGCCCGCATTCGCCCTAGCAGGGCAATCCGGCAGTACGGCGCGTCACATGCAGCAACATTCGCGAATTATCGAAGGCCGATGGCCAACCACAATTTCGAACGTCAACGATGTGTAAATCTCTCGATGTTGCTCGGCCGCGTGGAACTGGCGACGGTTCATCAGAAATCGTCAGTCCCTTGGTAGAAAACCGCCGGCAGCCCCCACTGGCATCCGGCGATTCATTGCATATCTTTATCGTCAGAACGTCGCAGGATTGTGGCTCAAGTACGGCGTAAAGTCCCGAAAAATCGAGGACTTTTGCGGAGAAGAAAATTCTGCACCTGATGCGACGATTTGTTGACAATGGCCGTTGACAAGCCGGATTGGGCCGGCCTATAAGGCGGCCACTGAGCGCGGCGCTGCATTGGCCCGAGAGGCCAAGGCAAGCTTTCGCGCCCTTGATGCTCCTCACTTTGATGAGTGACTCAACAACCGAGTTAAATCGGTTGGGGATTTGCCGTCGAGTTGAGGGGGTCGGAACCCTCCTAAGGGTGAGAGGTCCTCGGACCTCGGGCTGTTTGACAAGTAAAGATGAAGAAAGAGAAACGTGGACGGCGGAGTCCTTGCGGGTCTCGATCTCAGAAAACCTCGGTTTTCCCGATCGGGACCGGACGAAAGACTTCGGCGGTACACGTTTTGAATAAGGTTACACCATGGCCTCTTCATTGAGGTCAGGTCGCCAGCGATGTGAATCGCTGCGCGATTTAGGTGTGGACCTCGTCAAACGTTGTGATCAGCCGGTTCAAAGTTTCAAGTCCAACTTGAGAGTTTGATCCTGGCTCAGAGCGAACGCTGGCGGCAGGCTTAACACATGCAAGTCGAGCGGGCGTAGCAATACGTCAGCGGCAGACGGGTGAGTAACGCGTGGGAACGTACCTTTTGGTTCGGAACAACACAGGGAAACTTGTGCTAATACCGGATAAGCCCTTACGGGGAAAGATTTATCGCCGAAAGATCGGCCCGCGTCTGATTAGCTAGTTGGTGAGGTAATGGCTCACCAAGGCGACGATCAGTAGCTGGTCTGAGAGGATGATCAGCCACATTGGGACTGAGACACGGCCCAAACTCCTACGGGAGGCAGCAGTGGGGAATATTGGACAATGGGCGCAAGCCTGATCCAGCCATGCCGCGTGAGTGATGAAGGCCCTAGGGTTGTAAAGCTCTTTTGTGCGGGAAGATAATGACGGTACCGCAAGAATAAGCCCCGGCTAACTTCGTGCCAGCAGCCGCGGTAATACGAAGGGGGCTAGCGTTGCTCGGAATCACTGGGCGTAAAGGGTGCGTAGGCGGGTCTTTAAGTCAGGGGTGAAATCCTGGAGCTCAACTCCAGAACTGCCTTTGATACTGAAGATCTTGAGTCCGGGAGAGGTGAGTGGAACTGCGAGTGTAGAGGTGAAATTCGTAGATATTCGCAAGAACACCAGTGGCGAAGGCGGCTCACTGGCCCGGTACTGACGCTGAGGCACGAAAGCGTGGGGAGCAAACAGGATTAGATACCCTGGTAGTCCACGCCGTAAACGATGAATGCCAGCCGTTAGTGGGTTTACTCACTAGTGGCGCAGCTAACGCTTTAAGCATTCCGCCTGGGGAGTACGGTCGCAAGATTAAAACTCAAAGGAATTGACGGGGGCCCGCACAAGCGGTGGAGCATGTGGTTTAATTCGACGCAACGCGCAGAACCTTACCAGCCCTTGACATCCCGGTCGCGGACTCCAGAGACGGAGTTCTTCAGTTCGGCTGGACCGGAGACAGGTGCTGCATGGCTGTCGTCAGCTCGTGTCGTGAGATGTTGGGTTAAGTCCCGCAACGAGCGCAACCCCCGTCCTTAGTTGCTACCATTTAGTTGAGCACTCTAAGGAGACTGCCGGTGATAAGCCGCGAGGAAGGTGGGGATGACGTCAAGTCCTCATGGCCCTTACGGGCTGGGCTACACACGTGCTACAATGGCGGTGACAATGGGAAGCGAAGACGCAAGTCCTAGCAAATCTCAAAAAGCCGTCTCAGTTCGGATTGGGCTCTGCAACTCGAGCCCATGAAGTTGGAATCGCTAGTAATCGTGGATCAGCACGCCACGGTGAATACGTTCCCGGGCCTTGTACACACCGCCCGTCACACCATGGGAGTTGGTTTTACCTGAAGACGGTGCGCTAACCGAAAGGGGGCAGCCGGCCACGGTAGGGTCAGCGACTGGGGTGAAGTCGTAACAAGGTAGCCGTAGGGGAACCTGCGGCTGGATCACCTCCTTTCTAAGGATGATCCTTCAGAGAGCTCACGCTCACTATCGGATCGTTTTAGAAACATCTCGGGGCCAATCGATCGCCAGATCGCTTGAGCTCCATTGGCGGGACCTCGCCGTCTTCGTTTCTCTTTCTTCGCGGACGAACACGCGCCAGGGGCTTGAGCGCTGTGCGATGCATCGGCGCGAGCCGGCTGCGCGCGAGCGGGCTCCGATCCTCAAAAGGGATAAGCGTCAGGGGCTTGTAGCTCAGTTGGTTAGAGCGCGCGCTTGATAAGCGTGAGGTCGGAAGTTCAAGTCTTCCCAGGCCCACCACTTTGATCGAGCGCATGCGTCTCTTTTATCCAGCCCAAGGCATTCGTCTTCTGGTACGGGGCCATAGCTCAGCTGGGAGAGCGCGTGCTTTGCAAGCATGAGGTCGTCGGTTCGATCCCGTCTGGCTCCACCAGCCTTCGCTGGCTGATGCCAGCTACGGCTAGGCAAGCCCGATCGAAGCGAAGGCTGCCACGCCGAAGCTCGTTAGAGCGAAGACGGGCTGACCGTTGATTGACTTAAATCGTCCGCGAAACATCAATTCGCACACGCAGTCCGGATGGACGCGATGTGCGTGTTATCTGACATCGTAAAGAGGAGATCGATCCAAGTTTGGGATCTGCGGAGCAATTCGCGGGTGCTCATTCACTATCTCCGGGATCATTTCGGCGCTCGCTCATCGCAAGATGAAGCGGGTTGTAAATGATCCTCGTTAGCGAAGCTTGACCGCCTCGCTATTGGTTCGATCTTACGAAGCAAGCTGGTCTTTCTAGTCAATGTCCAGCCGCGCAAGCAGCATTCATCGAGGGTGCGCGCCTTGAGATTTCGGTCTCAATGCGATTGGGCGGCATACATTCTGCCGAGTGTGTGGACATTGATAATGAGAGCAATCAAGTGCCTTAAGGGTGTTCGGTGGATGCCTTGGCGCT
>NZ_JAGKJI010000030.1:0-65000 GCF_020329485.1 Bradyrhizobium cenepequi | reverse complement strand
GACCGTGCCGTTCGACACGGCATCGAGCACCTGCAGGCCGGGCACGATTTCGCCGGCCGCGAAGGGCTGGATCTGGAATCGGTTATCGGTGATCTCGGCCACGCGCTTGCAGAAGAATTCGCATCCGCCATAGAGCGTATCGAGCGCCTTCGGCCAACTCGCCGTCAGGCGCCATTTCACTTCAGGCATCGATTGCGCG
Source organism: Bradyrhizobium cenepequi (assembly GCF_020329485.1). Lineage (GTDB taxonomy): Bacteria > Pseudomonadota > Alphaproteobacteria > Rhizobiales > Xanthobacteraceae > Bradyrhizobium > Bradyrhizobium cenepequi. The sequence goes on along the minus strand of NZ_JAGKJI010000030.1, from coordinate 64,801 downwards.
ACCGCGGGCGCAGCAATAGCGCTCGCGGCGAGCGAGATGCCGCCTGCCTTCAAGAATTCACGACGTTTCATTGCGTTTCCCCTCTAGCTGATGTCGATACCTCGACGAGGGACAACGATCTTGAGTGTCGTTTTTGGCTTCGTCGGTGACCGACGCTGGATTGTGGTGATTAGGTTCGCAGGCCTTCAACAGGCTCTTGTTGTTGGAATTCCGAAACTTCCGGTTCCGTCAGGGAGCATGACCGTTCGGGCTGCGATAATCAAGCGCTATGCTCTATCGCAGATGCGAAGCGCGCGCTCAATCTTCAGGCAGGCACGCGCTCGACACCTGTCGCCTTACTCCCGCCGAACGCAGCTTCCATCGCCTTGCGTATCTTGACCGTCTCGCTACCAGCGTCGATCTCGACATCGCTCCAGCGCACCACTGCGCCATGCGCGACATTGTTCTTCAGCTTCACGCGATGAGCGAGCCCGATCGGCAGCGCGCCGGCGGTAAGACTCGCTTGTGCCGGCATCAGCTTCCCCCACACCGTATAGCCGCCTTCGCCGTCGAGCTCTTCGCCTGCGCGCAGATCGCGCTTGGCAACCGCGGCGACGTCGCCGCGAAAGCCGTGCGGCTCGCCGGTCGGCTCATAGCGCAACGCTGCCGATAGCACCGAGATGTTCAGCTCCAGTCCGATCAAATGATAGGGCTTGTACATCGCCGCATAGCGGCCTGAGGCGTCGGTCTTCAGCCCATATTGCTTGAAGCAGTCGGCCGCATAATCGTTCGGCGCCTCCAGCACGACATAGACGCCCCAGCGCAGGTCGCGGAAGACCGGACGGCCGTCGCGCTCGATCGACGACACCACTTCCACCACGCCCGATTTCTCCAGCACACCGCCTTTCTCGCACGGCCGCAAGATGTGCGGGAGATCGTCGACGCCGCAGGGCGGGAACAGAAGGCCATCGGAGGGCACGTCGAGGCCGGTGACGTTGGCAATCGCCGCCATCTCGATCGCGGACTTGGTGCCGTCGAGGAAGGAGTTGAACATCTGCGGATTCATGCCGGCGGATTGCGCCTCGCCGGCAGTGAGGCCGTAGTGGCCCCAGACGCCTTCCGGCGTCACGTCATGATAGGCCGGCAGATACTTCGTGCCCTTGCCGGCGGCGACGACGCGAAAACCGGTGGCGCGTGCCCAATCCACCATCTCCGCCGTCAGGGCCGGCTGGTCGCCATAGGCGAGCGAATAGACCACGCCCGCCTTGCGCGCTTCTTCTGCGAGCAGCGGGCCCGCCAGCACGTCGGCCTCGACATTAACCATGACCACGTGCTTGCCGGCCGCGATCGCCGCGCGCGCATGTTTGATGCCGACCGCGGGATTGCCGGTTGCTTCCACCACCACGTCCATCGCGCCGCCCGCAATTGCCCGCGCGCCGTCGTCGGTGAAGGTGGTGGCCTTGATCCGTGCCTCGTCCCAGCCGACGGTGCGGCACGCCTCGCGCGCGCGCTCGCGGTCGAGATCGACAATGACCGGCACCTCCAATCCCGGCGTGTGCGGCACCTGCGACAGGAACATCGAGCCGAATTTTCCGGCCCCGATCAGCGCTACGCTAACCGGCTTGCCGGCGGCGGCGCGGGCTTTGAGGAGGTGGTGGAGGTTCATGGGGGGAATCCGATGCTAATTGGCTTGGTCATTCCTGGGCGACGCCACCGGGTCCGCGCAAAGCGCGGCCCGATGACAGGCTCCGCGTCGAGCCCGGAATCCATTTCTCCGCTTGCGCGTATGCGGCCCGATGGATTCCGGGCTCGCGACTTCGTCGCGCCCCGGAATGACAGCGAGAGAGATTACTCCGCCGCCTGCCGCGGTGCACGCGCCAATCGGACCAGCGCGCCGTCCTCGACCGTCTGGATCGGCGCGAAATCGCGATGGGCGATATACTCCGGCCGCGTCGGGGTGCGGATGTAGTTCGAGACCGCGTTCAGCGTCAGATACACGATCTTGCGCGGATAGGGCGTGATGTTGCCGGCCGAGCCATGCACGAGATTGCCGTGGAACATCAGCATGCCACCGGCCTTGCCGGTCGGCGCGACGATGCCGCCTTCCTTCACCAGGCGCGTCACAGTCTCCTCGTCCAGCGTCCACAACGGATAGGAGGTGGTCTGAAGGTCATGGGCGGCCTTGAGGTCGCCGGCGTGATGGCTCTTCGGCACCAGCATCAAGGGGCCGTTGATCGGCATCACCTCATCGAGGAAGATCGCGATGTTCATCGCCCGCGACTCCGGCATGCCATCGTCACGCTTCCAGGTGCCGTAATCCTGGTGCCACTGCCAGACGTCGCCGGTGAAGGCCGCTTTCGCATTGATCTTGAACTGGTGCATGTAGACCTTCTCGCCGAAGATCTGCTCGACCGGCTCGATCATGCGCGGATGCGCGCCGAGGGCCCCGAAGGCCTCGTTGTAGAGATGCGCGGCAAAGGCGGTGCGCGGGGCGCCGCTCTTCTCGCGCCACACCTCGGGACGGTTGGCGTCGTAGATACTCACCGCCTCGCGCGCGAGGAAATCCACCTCTTCCTGGCTGAACAATTCGGGCAGGAACAGCCAGCCCTCGCGGTTGAAGAATTCGATCTGCTCTGGCGTCAGTTTCATGGTGCTTCCTCCTTTTGGTTTTCTTTCATCTTTCAGTCGTCATGCCGCGATGGTGGCGACTCTCAATCTCTCCTCGGTCATCCGTCCTGCGGTCTGCGCATGCGCGAGTGCGGCGGCCTCGGCCGCTTTCGCGTTGCCGTCAAGGACATAAGCGGCGATCTGCTCATGTTCGGCCCAGGCGCTCTCGCGATAGTCGAGCTCGGCAAGTACGGTCGCCATCGAGCGGCGCATATGCGCCCATTGCGGCGCGATCATCTCCTCGATCGCGGGATTGCCTGACAGCACATAGATCGCGCTGTGGAAGTCGACATCGCGCGCGATCAGTTCTGCGAGCGGGGTGTGCGCGTCGATCGCGCGTCCGGCGGTGAGCGCCGCCTCGAGCCGTCCACGGCAGGAAACATCGGTCCTGCTGCGCCCGGCGGCGAGCCGCGCCGCCAGCGCGTCGATCGCGCCGCGGACCTCGTAGAGCTGGCGAATGCGCTGCGGATCGAGTTGGGTCACTTCGAAGCCGCGGCGGCCGCTTTCGGCGACCAATCCCTGGCGGTGCAGCAGATGCAGGGCGTGCGACACCGGCTGGCGCGACACGCCAAGCTTCTCGGCAAGCTCGTTCTGGGTAATGCGCTGCCCGGGCGGCAGCGTGCGGTCGATGATCGCCTCCAGGATCCGCGCATAGACCTGGTCGATCAGGTTGGGTAGCGGCTCGAGCGGCAGCATGCCGGGCGTTCCCTTTGGAATACGGAATTCCGTATTCGGAAAGGCTACTCTCGGCCTGAGACGCGGTCAAGGCGAACCTGGCCGCCCCCGCGCTAACTGCTCTGGAGCACCTCGACGTCGAATGCCGCGATCCGCTCGGCATCGGCAATGGCCTCGAATGCCGTGATCGTCTCGCCAACAATGGTGAACTGCAGCAGGATCCGCAGTTGCCCACCGAGAATGACCGCCAGCGCCGGACGGCCATCGACCAGCGCCGGCCTTGCAGTCTGCGCACGTCCCCTGAAGGTTTCGGCGACAGCGGTCGCGCCGCGGATTTCCGCCAGCGATCCCAATCGCTGCGCCGCTTCGTCGGCGCGGAACACGACATTGGGATCAAGCACCGCGAGCAGGCCTTCGAAATCGCCGTCGCGCGAGGCTACCAGGAATGCCTCGACGATCCTGCGTTGCCGCGCCGCATCGATATCGGCTGGCTCGCGCGAGCCCTGCACGCGGCGCCGGGCACGGCTTGCGAGCTGGCGCGCCGCCGCCGGCGTGCGGCCGACAATCGGCGCGATCTCCTCGAAGGGAACGGCGAACATGTCGTGCAGTACGAAAGCCAGCCGTTCGGCGGGCGCGAGCGTATTGAGGACCACCAGCAGCGCCGCCCCGACGGAATCGGCCACCTCGGCGTCGCGCTCATGCGTATCGTGCGCGGCCGGCTCGGGCACGTGCGGCCCCATAGGTTCCTCGCGGCGGGATTTGCGCGCGCGCAGCATGTCGAGGCAGACGCGGGCGATCACGGTGGTCAGCCAGCCTGCCAGATTGTCGACTGCGGAGGCATCGGTGCGGCTCAGCCGCAGCCAGGTCTCCTGCACGGCGTCGTCGACCTCGCTCGTCGAGCCAAGCATGCGGTAGGCCACCGCGCGCAGATGGGCCCGGTTGGCCTCGAATTGGGCGGCCCGAAAGTTTTTCTCGTCCATCGGTCACACTCTTCACCTCGGATCCGTCATGGCCATGACGAAGCAAATCCAGTCGATGTGACAGCAAATCGGCCGGACCGCGTCAAAGGCAACGGTTAAGGAGAACCAATGATGCAAGCCCGCATGAACCACCCGGTGATGGTCATTCCTGAGGCCATGACGACGATGCAGACGCTCAGCAACCTGCCGCACGGCAGCCTGCCGGAGAAACTGCTCGAACTCGTGCACCTGCGTGCCAGCCAGATCAACGGCTGCAGCGTCTGTGTCGACATGCATCCGAAACTCGCGAAGAGGGCAGGCGAAACCGACGAGCGGCTGTTCTGCGTCGCCGCCTGGCACGACGCGCCCTACTTCACCGACGCCGAGCGCGCCGCGCTTGCGCTGACGGAATCGCTGACCCGGCTGAGCGACCGCGAGGAGGGGGTGCCGGATGCGATCTGGCACGAAGCCGACAAGCATTTCAACGAAAAGGAACTGGCGTCCCTGATCCTTGCGATCGCCGTCATCAACGTCTGGAATCGCCTTAACGTCGCCGTCCGCCAACCGGTCGGCGCATGGAAGGTGTGATCGCCGCGACCCTTCGCCCGGATGGAGCGCACGCTCCATCCGGGCGACGCTTCTTGCTCTGGCTTATGACCCCGCCAAAAAATCCAGCACGATCTCGCAATAACGCTGCGGAGCCTGCTCGAACATCGGATGGGTCGTGCCCGGGATGATCTCGGTGCGCGCGCCCTTCACATGGGCTGCCAGCGTGTGCAGCACCTTCGGCAGCGCTCCCTTGGTGTTGGCGCCGCCGATGAACAGCGTCGGCGTGCGGATCGCCTCGGCGTCCGCCTTCGAGAATGGCGGACGCTTGTCGCGCGTCTGGCCGATCAGCGTCGTCGCGTTGTCGCGCAACGGCTCTTTCACGGCCGCCGGCAGTCGCTTCCAGGCGCCGGGACCTTCCAGCGCATCGATGAAGATCTGCAGGCCGCCATCGATGTCGCCCCGGGCAATCACCTCGGCCGAAGCCGCGATCCGCGCCGCCAGCGGCGAGGGACCGGGTTTGAATTCGGGATCGAGCGTTGCGTCAAGCTCGCCGCCGGGCTCGGCCAGGATCAGCTTGCGGAGCAGATCGGGACGCCGTTGCGCAACACGGAAGGAGACGTGTCCGCCGCGCGAATGCCCCATCAGGTCGACCGGTTTCGGCTCAAGCTGCTCGATGAAGGCGATGACGTCTTCGACGTGCTGGGCAATCGAATAGGTGTCGCCGATGCCATCCCAGCGGTCGGGGAAGAAATGTCGCAGGCTGACCGCGATCACGCGGTGTGTGCGCGTGAGCGGGCCTAGCGTCGCCGACCAGATGCGGAAATCGCAGAGCGAGCCGTGCACGCAAACCAATGGCGGGCCTTCGCCCACCTCGAGATAGGCCATGTCGTATCCATTGACGCTAACAGTTTGCATGCGAACGCTCGTGGAAGCTGAAGATACGGCTCATGATTCCACGGAAGGGAAGCGCTGCCCATGCCAGAAAACGCAGGGCGGAAGCCTCGCTTTTTCAGGTGGATGCCGCCGAATCCGGTATTGCCGATGTCTCGGGTTCCGGTCAGGATTCGGGTGGTTAGCAATATTCGCCAAGCCTAGATTTCGCGACAAGGATCAAGCTCCTACATGGAGCAAAGCGGATATGGAGCAAGCCATGACCGGCCAGCATTTTGCGATCTTCGACACCGCGATCGGCGCTTGCGGCGTCGTGTGGGGTGAGCACGGCATCACCGGCGTGCAACTGCCGATGGGAACCGAGGAAAAGACCCGCAAGCGCATCCAGCAGCGGAGCGGCGAGGTGACTGAAGCCACACCGCCGGCGGACGTGAGAAGCGCGATCGAGCGCATGACCGAACTGCTCAAGGGCAAGCCGAACGATCTTGCCGATGTCGTGCTTGATCTTGACGACGTGCCGGAGTTCAACCGCGGCGTCTACGACATTGCGCGCAGGATTCCGCCGGGCAGGACCATGACCTATGGCGAGATCGCCAAGCAACTCGGCGGCATCGAGCTGTCGCGGGACGTCGGCCAGGCGCTCGGCCGCAATCCGTGCCCGATCGTCGTACCTTGCCATCGCGTGCTCGCGGCCGGCAACAAGCCTGGCGGCTTTTCCGCGAATGGCGGTGTGGTGACGAAGCTGAAGATTCTCGAGATCGAGGGCGCGATCGTCAACCACACGCCGAGCTTGTTTGATTGAGTTCCGACGGTGCAGCGAACTCCGACTACCTCCCGAAGGGAGAGGTCGCGCCAAAGGCGCGGGTGAGGGGTTACGGTCCCTCGATCGAGCAAAACCCCTCACCCGGATCGCTGGCGCGATCCGACCTCTCCCTATGGGAGAGGTAAAGATGAGAGCTACGCGGTCGCCTCGCACGAAAACCCGTCACCTCTGCGCCTTATCTTGCCGACCGAGGGCGAGGGGAAATGCGCGGTGCAGCAGAGCGTGGCAGTGTCGCAATAGCGCTCCAGGAAATTCCGCCGCGTCCGCGCCGCCTGCGGCTGATCGACGTCGAACTTCGCCGACAGTTCGGGATAGCGCGTCTGCAACGGCGAGTGCATGAGATCACCGGAGAACACGGCGTCGTCCTTGCCGCGCCCAAGGGTGAAGGCGACATGGCCCGGCGTATGCCCGGGCGTCGACAGGATGCGCGCGTGATCGCCGATCGCAAAATCATGGTTCACGATCGCCTCGCGCTTTGCCTCCACGATCGGCAGCACGCTGTCGACGAAGGGCGGCACCGCAGCCTTCTCGTTCTGCGCGGTCCAGTAATCGAACTCGCCTTTGGCGAAGACGTAGCGCGCCTTCGGGAAGGTCGGCACCCAGCGGCCGTTTTCCAATCGCGTGTTCCAGCCGACATGGTCGACATGCAGATGCGTGCACATCACATAGTCGATGTCCTCGACCGAGAACCCAGCCGCGGCGAGCCCGCGCATATAGGTGTCATCGGTCTTCATGTTCCATTTCGGCCGCTGCGGGCGCGGCTTGTCGTTGCCGATGCAGCTGTCGATCAGGATGGTGTGATGCGGCGTCTTCACGACATAGGACTGGAAGCACAGCAGCAGCACGTCGCTATCATCGAGCGCGTTGGCCTCGCGCATCCAGGCCCGGTTCTCGGCCAGCACGTCCGGCGTCAGACCGGGCAGCATGTCCAGCGCCGGCAGGAAGGTCGTCTCCTGCTCGATGATGCGATGGATGGTGAGGTCTCCGATCGAGAAGGTGAGGCTCATGGCAGGCTCCGCTTCACGCTGGCGGCGGCACAGAGATCTTGACCGACGGCCGCTCCAGCATCTTCTGGTTAAACGCATCAAGTTTCGGATAGGCCTTGCGCCAGCCGCAGTCGGGGAAGCGGAAATCGGCATAGCCGAGCACGCAAACCAGTCCGATCTGCGCGACATTGAACGGGCCGGAGAGCACATCCTCCCGCTGCTCGAACCGCGCCATGCCGGCCCAGGCCCGATTCCAGTGGTCGTCATACCAGGCTTGCCACTGCGAGCCCTGCGGCCGCGCCATCTTCTCGTAGCGGCACAACAGCATGGAATCGAGCATGCCCTGCAGCAGCGAATGGTCGGTCTTCGCCTTCCAGCGCGCCGGTCCGGATGCCGGAATCAATTTTCCGCCGCCGGCGAGATCGTCGAGATATTCGACGATGACGTAGGAATCCAGGATGACGTCGCCGTCATCGAGGATCAACACTGGCAGCTTCTTCAGCGGATTGACGTCGCGCGTATAGGTGTCATTCGCCGTACCCGGTGCGACCGTGGTGGGGACCAGTTCGATCTTGTCGATCAGTCCAGTCTCAGTCGCGGCGATCCGCACCTTGCGGGCAAATGGCGAGGCGGGCGAGAAGGTGAGCTTCATGGGAATGCCTCTTCAGTCGTAGGGTGGGCAAAGCGAAGCGCGCCCGCCATCACGTGCAAGGTCTGGAATGGTGGGCACGCTTCGCTTTGCCCACCCTACGCGGCTACGTGGTCATTGCGAGGAGCGTAGCGACGAAGCAATCCATGTCTCAGCAAGTGGCGCCATGGATTGCTTCGCTTGCGCTCGCAATGACGTGGAGAGAGCGGCTGTTACGCCGCGACGATCTCCTGGCGCTGCTCGCCGAGGCTTTCGATGCCGAGCGTCACGACGTCACCGACATTGAGGTATTGCGGCGGCTTCATGCCGGTGCCGACGCCGGGCGGGGTGCCGGTCGTGACGATGTCGCCGGGCAAGAGCGTCATGAATTGCGAGACGTAGGAGATGCACTTCGCCATCGAGAAGATCATGGTCGAGGTCGAGCCGGTCTGCCGGCGCTGGCCGTTGACATCGAGCCACATCGAAAGGCTCTGCACGTTCGGAATCTCGTCCCTGGTGACGAGCCAGGGTCCGAGCGGGCCGAAGGTGTCGTGCGATTTGCCCTTGGTCCATTGGCCCAGGCGCTCGATCTGGAAATTGCGCTCGGAGACGTCGTTGCAGATGCAGTAGCCGGCGATATGATTGAGCGCATCGGCCTCGGAGACGTATTTGGCGCGGGTGCCGATGATGGCGGCGATCTCGACTTCCCAATCGAGCTTGGTCGAACCGCGCGGCTTTTCCACCGGATCGTTCGGGCCGGAGAGGGCGGTGTTGGCCTTCAGGAAGAAGATCGGCTCGGAGGGAATGGGGTTGCCGGTTTCCTTGGCATGGTCGGTGTAGTTCAGCCCGATGGCGACGAATTTCGAGATGCCGGTGACCGGCGCGGCGAGGCGCGGGTTGCCGGGAACTACTGGCAGCTTGGACGGATCGAGCGCGGCAAGCTTGGCGAGGGATTGTGGCGAATAGGCCTCGCCGGTGAGGTCCTTCACATGCGCCGACAGGTCGCGCAGTTGGCCGGATTTATCGATCAGGCCGGGCTTTTCCTCACCCTTCGCGCCGTAACGAACAAGCTTCATTTTTGATCACTCCCTAAACGGGTTTCTTGGGGCTTACGGACTTGCGACGCTTCATGGAACAGCGCGGGGCGAAATTCAACTGCCGAAAGCGCAGGGTAGGGCGGGCACAGGCGCGTTAGTGCTCTGCACACCCTGATTGCAGCAAGCTATCCAAGCGCGGTGAACTTGAAGGCATCTCCCTCGCGTTTGATGTGCCCGGCATTGAAATGGCCGCCGATCACTAGCGTCGGCGTATCGGCGAAGCGGGAGAATAATTCGCGCCGCGTCACCACCGACTGCTCGGGGTCTGAATCCGCCGTCGAGGACCAGTCCAGATGGGCCATCTGGCAGGGATGATGGGCGACGTCTCCGGTGAGCAGCCCTTCCTCGCCGTCGGAGCGGATATGGATGCTCATATGACCCGGGCTGTGGCCGGGCGTCGGGATCAGCATGATCTCGTCCGTCAGGCGATGGTCGGACGGCACGAGGTCCGCCCGGTCGGCATCCGCGATGGGCTCCACGGAATCGGTAAACACCGCGATGTGATCGGGCGATTTGCCGTGGTCGCGCCAATGCTCGAATTCGGTCCGGCCGAACACGTAGCGGGCCTTGGGGAAGGTCGGCACCCATCGGCCGTCGACGAGCTTCGTGTTCCAGCCGACGTGGTCGACATGCAGGTGCGTGCACAGCACGGTGTCGATGCTCTCAGGCGGAAAGCCCGCCGCTGTCAGGGTCTCCAGGAAGGGATGCTTGCGGTTGTTCCAGGTGGGCACGTTGCGGCCCTGCTTGTCATTGCCGAGCCCGGTATCGACAATAATCCGCCGCGTCGGCGTCTCCAACAACAGCGAATGGATCGACATTTTCAGCCGGCCTTCGTCAGTGGCGAAATGGGGAATGAGCCAGGGCAGCTTCTGGATTTCTTCAGAGGTCGCGAGCGGCAGGATGAAGCGGGTATGCCCGACCGTCTCCAATTCGACGACCTTCGTGATCTTGACCCCGCCTACTTTCCACGCCATCCGCCGCTTCCTTCTTTTTGTGACGCTTTGTTACCGCGGAAGATGCTGGTTTCCGCTGGCCCGCGCAATGGATCATCCCGCACGATCCGGCGTTATCGGATCGATAAAGCAGGAGCGCGCGTAATGCCGGAACTGTCAATATCGACCGATAAAGTCGGCTTTTTGATCGAGAAAGCGCGGGAATTCGATGTCAAGGAAGCGGCGTCGGACCCGGACTCCGGCTCGAATGCCGCCGATGACGAGATGGTCGATGTGCTGGAAGACAATGGTCGCGACCCGGTCGAGCGGGAAATCAGGGGCTTCATCCGCGCGCTTTCCGAAGACGAGCAGATCGATCTCGTCGCCCTGATGCGGCTTGGCCGTGGCGATCGTCGGATCGAGGAATGGGACGAGCTGCGGCGAGAGGCCGCCGATCAATATAACGATCGTACCGCGCGCTATCTGCTCGGCGAGCCCATGCTGGGCGATTTGTTGGCGGAAGGTCTGGAAGCGTTCGGCCGTCCATGGGATGGCGAGCATACCTCAGCCGATTCCTCCAGCGAGAGCGAGCGTTCGGTCAACGAGCGCAATCAACAATAACCGTGCCGAGCTTATCGCCCTTTTCGACCGCCAGGTGAGCCTGCGCCGTCTGCGACAGTGCAAATTGCCCGGCGATGTTATGAAGGCGCGATGCGGCCGCGAGCCATTTGGTGATGTCGGCCTGCGCCGCGGCGAGCAGCGGTGGCGGCAGCGCGAACAGCACCAGGGCGCGCAAGGCGATGCACTTCTCCATCAATTCGCGCATCGGCACGATCGGGTTGCGATTGCCGTTGGTGGCGTAGACCGCGATCGTGGAATTGACCGCCATCAGCTTTAGCGTGGTTGCAAGATTGCCGCCGAAATCGACATCGACCATGCGGTCGACGCCACGCTGATGGGTGAACGCCATCGCCTTCGCAACGACGTCTTCCTCTTTGTAGTTGATCACGAGATCGGCGCCCGCGCGCCGCGCCTGCTCGGCCTTGAACGATGAACTGACAGTCGCGATCACCTCGGCGCCGCCCCATTTCGCCAGTTGTACAGCGTAGTGGCCGACTGCACCGGCGCCACCGGTGACCAGCACCGTCTTGCCCATGATCGGTCCATCCGCAAACAGGCAGCACCATGCGGTCATGCAGGGGATGCCGAGGGTGGCGCCTTCCGCGAATGAGAGATCATCCGGCAGCGGCATCACGAGGTGCTCGGCGAGGGCGATATATTCCGCGGCGGTGCCAAAGGCGCGGCCGTTGCGCTGGCCGTTGAACAGCCAGACCCGGTCACCGACCTTGAACCGCTTCACGCCGTCGCCGATCTGATCGACGATCCCTGCGCCGTCGCTGTTCGGGATCACGCGCGGATATTCCATCGCCCGATAATTGCCGCCGCGGCGGCCGACATCGGCGGGATTGACGCCGGAGGCTTCCAGGCGGATCCGCACCTCGCCCGCGGCTGCCGCCGGCGTCGGCATCTCGCCAAAGGTCAGGACCTCCGCCGCCGGCCCGGTCCGCTCGTACCAGACCGCTCTCACAGCGTGACCATCTTCACAGCGTACCTGGGAAGGCGCCGCCGTCGAGCAGGATGTTCTGGCCTGTGATGAAGCCGGCCTTGGCGCCGCACAGGAACGCGCAGGCGTAACCGAACTCCTCGGGATCGCCGAAGCGGCCGGCGGGATTGAGCTTGGCGCGCTCGGCCAGCAGTTGCTGGGGCGTGATGCCGCGCTTGTCGGCTTCAGCTTTCGCTGTGCCCAGCAGGCGGTCGGTCTCAAACGGCCCTGGCAGCAGCGCATTGATGGTGACGTTGTTGATGACGGTCTTGCGCGAAAGGCCGGCGATGAAACCGGTGAGGCCGGCACGCGCGCCGTTGGAAAGCCCAAGGATCTCGATCGGCGCCTTCACCGCGGCCGAGGTGATGTTGACGATGCGGCCGAATTTCCGTGCCATCATGCCGTCGACGGTGGCCTTGATCAGCTCGATCGGGGTCAGCATGTTGGCGTCGATCGCCTTGATCCAGTCGTCGCGGGTCCAGTTGCGGAAATCGCCAGGCGGCGGGCCGCCGGCATTGTTGATCAGGATGTCCGGATCGGGGCAGGCCTTCAGCACGGCCTCGCGGCCCGCGGGCGTCGTGATGTCGCCGACGATCTCGGTGACAGTGATAGCAGGGTTCGCCTTGCGGATCTCATCCGCCGTCTTCTTCAGCGCTTCGGCGCCGCGCGCCGTCAACGTGACGTGGACGCCCTCATTGGCGAGCGCGATGGCGCAAGCGCGGCCCAGACCCTTGCTTGAAGCGCAGACGATGGCACGGCGGCCTTTGATCCCAAGATCCACTGTTTCACTCCCGTGATGTCAGGTGAGTTTCTGAAAGGTTCGATGCGGCCAGTTTAGCCAACGCCGCGCGGCCTGATAAGTCCTGCGGCGTTGCGCCGGCCGAAATCGTAGGTATCAATGTGCGCATATCAAAGTTTGGGAAGCACAGCATGTCCGATCTGTTCGATGTCAGCCAGGAAACCATCTTGATCACGGGCGCGAGCCAGGGGCTCGGGCGGCAATTCGCCCGCGTCCTTTCCGCGCATGGCGCGGCCGTCGTCCTGGCGGCGCGTCACACCGGCAAGCTGAAGAGCCTGGAGGAGGAGATCAGGGGGAAGGGCGGCCGCGCCGCCGCGGTGCAGATGGACGTCACTGACATCACCGGCATCGGCAAGGCACTGGACGTCGCCGAAGCCGCATTCGGCCCGGTCAGCGTGCTGATCAACAACGCCGGCATCGCCATCGAGAAACTGTCGACCGAGCAGACCGAGGCGGATTGGGATGCCGTGATCAACGCCAATCTCAAGGGCGCCTATTTCCTGGCGACCGAACTGGCGCGGCGCATGATCGCGCGCAAGCAGGAAGGCAACATCGTCAACATCGCCTCCGTGCTCGGCCTCGGCGTGATGAAATTCCTCTCGCCCTACACGGTCTCGAAGGCCGGCATCATCCAAGCTACCAAGGTGATGGCACTGGAGCTCGCCGGCAACAACATCCGCGTCAACGCGCTGGCCCCCGGCTATATCGACACCGAGATGAACCACGATTTCTGGGCGACTCCGGCAGGTGAGAAACTGACCAAGCGGATTCCGCAGCGCCGGGTCGGCGCCGAATCCGATCTCGATGGCGCGATCCTGCTGCTGGCCTCAAAAGCCTCGCGGTACATGGCCGGCAGCGTGGTGACGGTCGACGGCGGATTCTTGCTGAATTGAACCTTCCAGCCTGCTGTGCCTCCACTTTTGCGGCCTTTCTGGCAAGATTGGTTCCCAAGGCCGGTTTCGCGCGAATCCGGTCCATTTGGCCGTCACAAAACCTCAAAAAACCTGTGTCGAAGGGCTTTCCAAAGCGGATGAGCATTGATACATACGCCTCGCGCCCGGGTTGCCCTCGGCCCCGGGTCGCCTTCTCAGGAAGTCTTCGAACGGATCGAGCGGCGCCTCTTCAAGCGTTGTCCGCTTTACGTTCGGCCTCTCTCCATGCAAGGCGGATATTCAGTTTAACGCGGGGTGGAGCAGCCCGGTAGCTCGTCAGGCTCATAACCTGAAGGTCATAGGTTCAAATCCTATCCCCGCAACCAAGTTCGACAAAACCCCAGCAATCTCGGTAGATTGTTGGGGTTTTGTTTTGGCGTTGGAATCATCCCAACAATATCAACCACTTGATTGTAGGTTCAAATCGCCCACCCACCAATTGTAATTGGTGTAAGCGCGGGTGGCGAATGATTGCGCCTTTTTTCACGTCAACGAGGCGGTCCTAATACCATCGCCGAATTTCATCAGGATCGATGCGGCGTGACAAACAATGGAATCGCCGTTGTTTTTATATTGCACCTAGAAGCTCGAAACAGCGGGTCAGGAGTTCGAAGCAGCAGGCTGCAGCTTATGTCTCGAAAGGAAAACGGCAGCGTGCCGTATCAGCCGGTTAGACCTGCCCTGCGTAACCCATCGAGGAAGTGTTCGCGGTCGGCGGGATCCCTGTACCTTCCGGCTCGCGCCTGAGCAAGATCAAGCGTGTTCGCGGGTAAGGCGTCACCATTCTCGTTCAGTTCACGAGAGCGTTCCCTCACGAATGCCTCCGCTTCAAACCGCGCCTCGCCGAGCCGGCCCATCTGCGCATAGCAGGCCGCAAGGAGTCCGTGCGACCACCTATCGAGGGATCGCGCCTCCATCAACGCTTTGACCGCCCGCTCGTACTCGTGCCCCGAATAAAGCGCGAGCGCGTGATACCAATGGTACAGGTTGGGCGGAAAGGGGTTGAGCCGTTTGGCCGCCCCGATCCGTGTGAGCGCCTCGCGCCACCGCCCCCAGTAGACCAGGATATTGGCGAAAACGGCGGCGACATCGGCGTCGTTTGGATTGAGCGCGAGAGCCCGGCTGAAATGGATTTCGGCCTTGGCGTCCTCGTTTCGCAGGAACAGCAGCTGCGCGAAGACGCCATGAGACCAGGCGTCGCCGTCGTCGATATCGAGCGCGGTTTCGATCTCGCGAAGCGCCTCGTCCAATGTCGCGGTGGCGGGTGATTCGAGAAACACGTCGCAGACGATCGTCCAGGCGATGTTGACGTGGGCGCGGGCATATTGGGGGTCAAGCGCGACGGCGTTCCGGAAATACTCCCTGGCCTCCGCCATACCCTTCATGGTCAACTGACGCCACCGCGCGTTCCCCAGCAGAACCAAATCATAAGCGGTAATGCTCGAAGTCCGCTTGCGTCTGGCGGTCTCGCGGCCAGCGTCCTCCAGTCGGCCCGGCAGGGCCGCGACGATCGCCCGGACGATCTCGTCCTGCAGGGAGAAGATGTTTTCGAGTTCACGGTCGTAGCGTTCGGTCCAGAGATTATAACCGCTCCCGGCATCGAGAAGCTGGACGGTCACTCGCACCCGGCTGCCGATCTTGCGCACACTCCCTTCGGCCACGTACCGGACGCCGAGCTCGCGGCCGACCCGTTTGATCTCGGCCGACCTGCCCCTGTAGGCGAAGCTGGAGTGGCGGGCGACGACGAACAGCGACCTGAACCGCGACAATTCGGCGATGATGTCTCCCGTGATCCCGTCGGAAAAATAATCCTGCGCGGGATCTCCGCTGAGATTGGAAAACGGAAGCACCGCGAGCGACGGCCTATCGGACGCTGCATGTGCCGGTGACGTGGGCAGGTCGGCACCGGATTCGGCGGTGACCACCGGCGGCCCGACATAACGGTAGCCGCGGCGCGGCAGCGTCTCGATCCAGGTCGCGCCCCCGTCGACCTCGGCAAATATCCGCCGCAGGGCGGCGATCTGCACCGTCAGATTGCTCTCCTCGACGGCAAGCCCCGGCCATGCCGCCTGCATCAGTGCGTCCTTGGAAACTGGCGTTCCGGCCCGTTCGACAAGCAGCCGAAGCAGCATCACCGCGCGCCGTCCGAGCGCGATCGGTTCGGACTCTTGAAAGAGCATCTCGGCCTCCGCGTCGAGGCGGTAGGAACCGAATTCGTGGATCGTCATGGCTTGGAGATTACATTTTTTGCAACTTTTTCGGAACGGATTCAGGACCGCCCGGAAACGGACGATCATGCTGCGCCGGCCTAAGAAAACGTCGAGGACTGCCTAATGCGCGATTCCTGCGATGCGATGGAGACGGACGACCTAGTGGCCCGTCCCGGTGCGGACGTGATTGCCGGTGCCTCGGACCCGGGGTGCCGCCTGCTCGAGGCCGTCCAGGCGCTAGCCCCGCTGACCGCTGCGCAACGCAGCGAGTTCGACGGCGGCCGGCGCTTGCCCGACGCCGTTTTCGCAGCGCTCGCCGATGCAGGCCTGTTTCGCCTGTGGCTACCCGAAGCGCTCGGCGGGCCCGAGCTGTCTCCCTTCGAGTTCATGAGCGTCGTCGAGGCCGCCTCGGCGCTCGACGGCTCGGTCGGCTGGCTCGTCGGCAACGGCGGCGGCATGAGCCGGATCGGCGGCTACCTCAGTGAGGCCGTCGCACGCGATTGGTTTGCCGACCGGCATAGCTTTGTCGCCAGCTCGACCGGTGCGGTCGGCACAGCGATCCCCGTCGATGGCGGTTATTGCGTTTCCGGGCGCTGGCCGTTTGGCAGCGGCGCGCATCACGCGACCCGATTCATGGTGCTGGCCAGCGTCAATCCCGAGGATCCGGACTCGCCCCTCATCTGCTGCTATCCCGGCCGGGGCGACGTGACGATCCTCGACAACTGGCATGTGTCCGGACTGCGCGGCACCGGAAGTTGCGATTTCGAGGCACGGGATATTTTCGTGCCAGCCGCTCACGCCCATCCCTTTCTCGGATTGCAACCGACCCAGGCCGGACTGCTGTATCGCATGCCGCCGTCATCGGTGTTCGCGTGGAGTATCTGCGGGGTGCCGCTCGGCATCGCGTCGGGCGCCATTGCCTCGTTCGCGGAGCTTGCCTGCCGGAAAAGCCGCCTGGGCACCCGGGCGTTGCTGCGCGATCGTGAAACCGTTCAGGCGACGGTCGGGCGGACGAGAGCGATGCTTCGCGCCGCCCGCGCCTTCCTGATCGATGCCATGAGGGGCTTGATGGCTGCGACCGAGATGGACGGCGAACGGCTGGTGGAGGCGCGCGCGACCATTCGGATCGCCAACGCCCATGCTGCCGAGACTGCGATGTCCATCACCGACATGCTGGCGGCCAGCGCGGGCGCGGCCGCCATCTTCGAGACCTGCGCCCTGGAGCGTGCGGTCCGCGATGTGCACGCTGCAGCGAAGCACATCGCGATGAGCCCGAACAATTACATTATCGCCGGACGGCTGGCGCTTGGGCTCGATCCCGGCACGGCGAGGTTTTGAACGTTACGCAACCATCCAACGGAGTTGCCCGATGTCTGTGGTTTGCCGGCCGGCACGTGCGCAGGATCTGGAATTCGCAGACACCCTCGTCGTCTCCAGCATCAACGATCTCACGGAACGGCATGGCTTCGGGTCCATGGCCGTTTCCTCTCCTCCCAGGTTTCAGTTGTTTTCCTTGGAGGACGATGCCGACGGCTTGTGGGTGGCGGAAGAGGACGGCCGGATCCTCGGCTTCGCCTGGAGTTGGGTCTGCGGTGACATGTGGTTTCTGGCGCAGCTGTTCGTGTCGCCCGATCACCAGGGGCGGAGCGTGGGCAACGAGCTGATCAAGCGCACTCTGGAGCACGCCAAGACATCGGGCGCTTCGAACAGGGTGCTCATCACCTTCAGCTTCAACACGGTCTCGCAAGGGCTCTACATCCGCCACGGACTGCTTCCGCGATTTCCGATCTACAGCGTCAGCGCATCGCGAGAGCATTTGATCGGCCGCTTGCAGGGCCCGCAATTCGACTTCACGCTGATCGAGGAAGAAGCTTCGACCCTGCGTCGCCTCGCGCAAGCGGACGAGCGGGTTCTTGGCGTGTCGCGCGAAAAGCATCACCGCTATCTGATCAACGATAGCGGGACGAGAGGGTTCAATCTCTACGACGGAAGCGATTGGGTAGGCTACGCTTACGTGGACGCCGGCGGACACATCGGACCGCTCGCCGTCACGGAGTCCCGCGCCGTCGCTCCTGCGTTGAGAACGGCGATGCGCCTGGCGGCAGAGAGCGGCTCGTCGCGGATATCGGCATTCTTGCCTGGCGCAAGCGAGGCGGCTCTCAACACCGCGATGGAGCATGGAATGCGCATCAAGTTTCCGATGTTGCTGATGTCGTCGCGTGAATTCGGCAACTGGGTCCAGTATCTACCGCGCAACCCGGGCTTCATGTGATCGCGAAGGATCCCTCACCGGCGCAGTCAAATCGCAACTTGAACCGAATGTCGGTATCGGTGGTTGCGCCTCCCCGCAACCAAGTTGGCAGAGCCCCAGCAATTTCAGTGAATTGCAGGGGCTTTCTTTTGGCGACCGAGTTGACCCGAATGGTCTGACCCGGCCCCCAGGTTCAATCATCTCGCAACTACGCTGCGCACAGTCGGAAGCTTCTTCGACGCACGGGCGGACGTTGCGTGTGAACGGTCAGCCCGCTAAGGCGGATTAGCCGGGGCGCCGCTTTCATCCCCCGATAACATCCTTTGGAGGATTTCCTCGATCGAATGTGGGGAAATGCCAAGCTCGGCAAATCCAGCCATCTTTGGTGATGGCACGGTGTCGATCTGCATCAGCTCCACCTGATGAGGAGCAAGGGGTGGGGCAGGGAGCATTTCGGAGGCCCATGCCAGCGCATGCCAAACGACAAACGGGACTGGAATCAGGAGAGGGGCGAAGCCGGCTTGATGGGCGATCGCTCTGAGCAGTTGCTCGTAAGAGTAGGGGGTCGGGCCGCCGAACTCGAAGATGGTCGGGTGGGTCTCGGCTCGCGCCATGAGCCGGGCAACCGCTTCCGCAACATCTTCCACATAGACCGGTTGCAATCTGGTCTGGCCGCGGCCGAACATCGGATAGATCGGAAGCCGACGAAGGAGGTTGAGGATGGTGTTGAGAAACGCGTCGTCCAGTCCAAACATCACAGCCGGGCGAATGAGATAAGCATCGCGGAATTCTGCGCGGACCGCCCGTTCGCCTTCGCCGCGCTTGCGGACATAGCGGGACGGCGCGGCGGCATCGGCGCCGATCCCCGAAACGTGAACAAGCCGTTTGACTCCAGCCCGGTGGGCCTCGGCTGCTACCCGTTGAGCCGCCTCGACGTGAACGGAGTGAAAAGTCTCTGTCCCGCGCTCGCGATAAAGGCTGACCGCGTTTATGGCGCCGTAGGCGCCGATCAGCGCATCGGCGACTGATCGCGCATCGTGAATGTTGGCCTCTACGAATTGAAGCTGCGGCTTCTCAGCACCAGGCTGCCTGTGTCCCCGGTCCGGATGCCTTGACGCGATCCGGACCGGAAATTGGTGATTGGAGAGATGGCGAACGATGCGGCTGCCGACAAAGCCGGTTCCGCCGAACACGGTGATGGTGTGACCGTTCGTGGTTGCTTCGGCTAGCGTTCGTGACTCCACGGGAAGAGGGATGCCGGGAAATCTGCCGCATAGCGGTGACCTATCGGCGTGCGGGGCTGCTCGTGTGCGGGATTCGGGTCGGGCTCCACCACCTTCCGATAGAGATGCCAGGTGGCATGACCGAGCACCGGCAGCACGACAGCGAGGCCGAGGAACAGCGGCAGCGAACCGATCACCAGGAGTGCCGCAACAATCAGCCCCCATGCGGCCATTACAAATGGATTCTCCTTCACGACCCGCAGCGATGTCCGGATGGCGTCTATCGCAGTGGCATGTCTGTCCAGCATCAACGGAAACGATACAACACTGACGCACAGGGACACGACGGCGAACAGGAAGCCGACGCCGCAGCCGATGATGATGAGCGACCAACCTTCCGGCGTCGTCAACACGCGTGTTGCGAAATCAGGGATGCTTGCGGCCGCGGCATGGCCGAACGTGGCAACGTAGATGGCGTCCGCGGCAGCGATCCAGACCCCGAACAGAACTAGCAGGAGCACGCCTAGTCCGAGAATGGCGCCGAACGATGGTGCACTCAGCACGCGCATCGCGTGCCATGCGGCGGCTTCCTCGCCTCGCTCGCGGCGACGGCTGAGTTCGTAGAGGCCGAGCGCGGCAAAAGGACCGATCAACGTGAAACCGGCGGCCAGTGGAAAGAGCAGCGGCAGCACGGAATAGCCAACGACTAGTCTGAACAGGACAAGACCAAGAACGGGATAAATTGCGCACAGGACGACAGCGTGAGTTGGGATGGCCTGGAAATCTTCCCAGCCCAGGCGCAACGCGTCGCGCAAGTCGGAAAGGCTGACCTTGCGAACGACATATGCGGTGGAGACGCCGAAGAATTGCAGGTGAGGTCTTGCAAAATACTGAGTGGCCATGGTGCCGGTCTCCTTGCTCGTGGTCGCAGGAGGAACGGCGCGGCCTTCAACTCGCGCGCATTCGCCTCATGCGCGAAAATCGCGATCGAGCCCGGCGAACCAATTCAGAAGGAGCTTTGCCGGACAACACCTGTCGCGACCAGTGCAGGAAGCTTAGCGCGATGAGCGCAAGACAACAATGCTCACGGTTGGGTGAATTGTGCGTCTGCACAATCCTTTTGTTGCGCTGCACCGCCAAACCAGCGGAGCCAGCGACAATTGCCGGTTGGCGCAGCGTCGGTAACGCACGGGACGAGGCCGCGGCTTCCTCCACTATTGACGCCCGGCTCAACGCGTACCATGTTGCTTTCGACGCCCCCAGCTCCGATGAGACTTGCGGCCGTGGCGTGCACTCGGCGTCGCGACCGGTGGAATGGGCGAGGTAAGAGGCACGACGACAGCGGACGTGAGTCCGCCATCGCGACAGACGTGAGCTCCGCCCTCCGGTTCGTATCCGCAGCCTTTAGCGGCAAGGATGCATGAGGGATGGCTGTAGCAATCATACTGCTTTTGGTCGCGATCGCCTCGGTGGTGTTTCACCTTTTCAGCCCGTGGTGGTGGACGCCACTTGCCTCAAACTGGGGCTACATCGACCACACCATCACCCTGACGTTCTGGATCACCGGAGCGGTCTTCGTCGCGGTCGTCGGGTTCATGGCCTACTGCGTCTTCCGCTTTCGCCATCAGGAAGGAAGGCAGGCGGACTACAATCCCGAAAACAAGCGGCTCGAATGGTGGCTCAGCGTCGGGACTGCAATCGGCGTTGCGGCGATGTTGGCACCCGGACTGTTCGTCTGGCACCAGTTCGTCACCGTTCCGGCCGGCGCGACCGAGGTCGAGGTCATGGGACAGCAGTGGCAATGGAGCTACCGGCTTCCTGGAAAAGACGGCCGGCTTGGGACCTCCGATGCCCGCCTTGTCAGTGCCGACAATCCGATGGGGTTGAATCCCGACGATCCAAACGGAAAAGACGACGTCGTTATTCAAAACGACGATCTGCACCTGCCGATCGGGAAACCGGTGAAGGTGCTGCTCCGCTCAATTGACGTGCTGCATGATTTCTATGTGCCTGAGTTCCGGGCGAAGATGGACATGATACCGGGCTCGGTTACCTATTACTGGTTCACGCCCACCCGCACCGGAACATTCGATGTTCTCTGTGCAGAGCTCTGCGGTGCCGCGCACGCGCAAATGCGCAGCAAGGTCATCGTCGAGGAAGAGAAAGAATATCACGCGTGGCTGGAGAAGCAGCGGACGTTCGCCGGGTTGTCGGAGCAGGGCAATGTATCGAAGGCGGCGTACAAGACAGGTCGCGAATGAACACACCGACGGGAATAGGCCGGATTTCGTGAGCCAAACTCGTCGCTGAACAGAAGACCAAGGAGGGTATTCCGATGGTCGATGTCCCGTTTGACACAGTCGCAGGCGTCCCGCCCGCCGAAGTGGGTGAGGTCGAGCTCTATCACCCGAAGAGCTGGTGGACGAGGTACGTTTTTTCGCAGGACGCCAAGGTTATCGCCGTCCAGTACTCGATCACAGCAATGGCGATCGGAATGGTCGCGCTGGTGCTGTCTTGGCTGATGCGACTGCAGCTGGGATTTCCCGGCACATTCTCCTTCATCGATGCCAACCAATATCTCCAGTTCATCACCATGCATGGCATGATCATGGTGATCTACCTGCTGACCGCGTTGTTCCTTGGAGGGTTCGGCAACTATCTCATCCCGCTCATGGTCGGCGCCCGGGACATGGTGTTCCC
Source organism: Bradyrhizobium cenepequi (assembly GCF_020329485.1). Classification (GTDB taxonomy): domain Bacteria; phylum Pseudomonadota; class Alphaproteobacteria; order Rhizobiales; family Xanthobacteraceae; genus Bradyrhizobium; species Bradyrhizobium cenepequi. Next base: position 42,897 of record NZ_JAGKJI010000030.1, on the reverse strand, counting down.
CTATGTGAACATGCTGAGCTATTGGGTCTACCTGCTCGCGGTCCTGGTGCTGGCCTCGACCTTCTTCGTGCCTGGCGGGCCCACCGGCGCCGGCTGGACGCTCTATCCGCCGCAGGCAATTCTCTCCGGCTCCCCCGGGCAGGATTGGGGCATCATTCTCATGCTGGCTTCTCTGATCCTGTTCATCATCGGCTTCACCATGGGCGGGCTCAACTATGTGGTGACGGTGCTGCAGGCGCGTACGCGCGGCATGACGTTGATGCGGATGCCGTTGACGGTGTGGGGCATTTTCACTGCCACCGTCATGGCGTTGTTGGCCTTCCCCGCGCTATTCGTCGCCTCGGTGATGCTGCTGCTCGACCGTCTGTTGGGGACCAGCTTCTTCATGCCGACACTCGTCGAGATGGGCGAGCTGACGAAATATGGCGGCGGCAGCCCAATCCTGTTCCAGCACCTTTTCTGGTTCTTCGGCCATCCCGAAGTCTATATTGTCGCCTTGCCGGCCTTCGGCATCATTTCCGATCTGATCAGCACCCACGCGCGGAAGAACATCTTCGGCTATCGCATGATGGTCTGGGCCATCGTGGCAATCGGCGCTCTCAGCTTCATCGTATGGGCGCACCACATGTATGTGAGCGGCATGCACCCGTATTTCGGGTTCTTCTTCGCCACCACGACGCTCATCATCGCCATCCCGACCGCGATCAAGGTTTACAACTGGGTGCTGACGCTCTGGCGCGGCGATATTCATCTCACCATCCCGATGCTGTTCGCGCTGGCGTTCATCATCACGTTCGTGAACGGCGGACTGACCGGCCTGTTTCTCGGCAACGTGGTCGTGGACGTTCCGCTGTCAGACACGATGTTTGTCGTGGCACACTTTCACATGGTGATGGGCATTGCACCGATCTTGGCCGTGTTCGGCGGGATCTACCATTGGTATCCGAAAGTCACGGGACGAATGCTCAATGAGGTGCTCGGACGATTCCACTTCTGGGTCACGTTCCTCGGTGCCTATGCGGTTTTCTTCCCGATGCACTATCTGGGCCTTTTGGGCATGCCCCGCCGCTATCACGACATTGGCGAAACGTCTTTCATCCCGGCATCTGCTCATGATCTCAATGCGTTCATGAGCGTGGCGGCCCTGATTGTCGGCTTTGCCCAGCTTGTCTTCATATTCAATCTGATCTGGAGCCTGTTCAAAGGCAAAGAGGCGGGCGGCAATCCCTGGGGAGCCACGTCGCTGGAATGGCAGACACCAGAGACCCCGCCGGGGCATGGCAACTGGGGCAAGGAGCTCCCGATCGTCTATCGCTGGGCCTACGATTACAGCGTACCCGGCGCCGCCAGGGACTTCGTGCCGCAAAATGAACCGCCGACCAGACTGTCGGCGCAGGGGGCCCATCCGTGAGCGCCATTATCCTGTTCATGGCTGGAGTCGCGGCAATTGCGGGATGGTGGCTCTCGCAGCAACGGCTGACTGCCAAACCCTGGCTGGAGGAGGGAGTGATCGTCGACCTTCGCGAGGAGAGCGGATCGTCGCCGCAGGCGGCGAAGATCGGATTAGGGGTGTTTCTCGCGGTCGTCGGCTCGCTGTTTGCACTTTTCATCAGCGCTTACTCCATGCGCATGAACATGGTGGACTGGCGGACGCTGCCGCTGCCGGCGCTGCTGTGGTTCAATACGGGCGTGCTGGTGTTGAGCAGTGTCGCGCTGCAATGGGCGTACATCGCCGCGCGCCGCGACAATATGGACGGCGTAATTCTCGGCTTGGTCGGTGGGGGAGCCTCCGCCGTTACGTTCCTGGTTGGGCAGCTTCTGGCGTGGCGACAGCTGAATGCTGCTGGATATTTCGTGGCGTCCAACCCGGCCAATTCTTTCTTCTACCTAATAACGGCGGCGCATGGGTTGCATCTGATGGGCGGTCTCGTGGCACTCGGCAGAACGACTGCCAAGGTGTGGCGCGGAGCTGAGGTCGCGCAGGTGCGCGTGAGCGTGGAGCTCTGCGCGATCTATTGGCATTTCCTGCTGCTGGTCTGGCTGGTCTTGCTTGGCGTGCTGACGGGCTGGACCGACAATTTCGTCGACATCTGTCGCCAGTTGCTCAGTTAGGGAGGGCGCGGACCGATGGCGGAAGCTGCACTGACAAACATTGGAGCATCCCCTGCGCGGCTTTCGGGCTGGCGGGGGATCGCCGCCGACTGGTCCTCGGATCAGCGCGCTTTCAAGAATGTCTCCTGGGGGAAGGCCATGATGTGGATCTTCCTCCTGAGCGACACCTTCATCTTCAGCTGTTTCCTGCTGTCGTACATGACGGCGCGAATGTCCACCACAGTGCCGTGGCCCAACCCCAGCGAAGTCTTTGCGCTCAATATCGGGGGAGCGCATATCCCGCTCATCCTGATTGCCATCATGACGTTCATCCTGATCAGCAGCAGCGGCACGATGGCGATGGCGGTCAATTTCGGTTACCGCCGCGATCGCGTCAGAACGGCAGCCTTGATGCTGGCGACCGCCGCATTCGGCGCCACGTTTGTCGGAATGCAGGCCTTCGAATGGACCAAGCTGATCATCGAGGGTGTCCGGCCCTGGGGCAACCCGTGGGGCGCGCCGCAGTTCGGTGCCAGCTTCTTCATGATCACCGGCTTTCACGGCACCCACGTGACCATCGGCGTGATTTTCCTGATCGCCATCGCACGAAAGGTTTGGCGGGGAGACTTCGATGTCGAAAGGCGTGGCTTTTTCACAAGCCGGAAAGGCTATTACGAGATCGTCGAAATCACGGGCCTGTACTGGCACTTCGTCGATCTTGTGTGGGTTTTCATTTTTGCCCTTTTCTATCTTTGGTGAGGTCGGCGCATGACAGAAGCCGCGATACATGTAGAAGCCCAACAACCTTCGCTGCAGCTTCACGCCCATGCGCCGGGAGCCACGCAGGCAAAGGGCCAGCAGCACCCGATCAGACTCTATCTCGTGGTCTGGGGATGGCTGTTCGTCCTTAGTGCCTGCTCCTATCTCGTCGACTACTTTGGCATCCATGGCCATCTCAGATGGTCGCTGATTCTGCTGTTCATGATCTTGAAGGCCGGTCTGATCGTCGCCGTGTTCATGCACATGGCCTGGGAACGGTTGGCCTTGGCCTATGCCATCCTGCTTCCGCCGGCGCTGGTGCTGGTGTTCGTGGGTATCATGGTGTTCGAATCCGAGTACACGCATCTGCTGCGGGTCGTATTTTTCGCTCCCACGGCGTAGCTGCTATTGCTTCGCAGCGAAGGAGAACGGCAATGACGAGGGACACCGTAGCGGCACAAGAGGAGATTTGGGGATGCAGTTTACCGTTGGGTTTAAGCTAAGAGAAAAAACGGACCATGTCGTCCTGGATGGAGAGGACGCGCTCGCGGCCGCGCTGAAGGTGAAGACAGAGCTTCCGGAAGCAGTCATCATGTACGTGCGTCCACAAAATCGGCGTGGTGACACACGTCATCCGTCACGTGCGCTCGCCGAAGACGTTCTTCGATGAGAGGTCAGCGGATTCGTTACGCCTCCCCGCAGTCAGCTTTCTCCAGCGATTTCAATAATTTTGGCCCGCCTCTGGCGGGGCCTTTCGATGTCAAGCGTTCCCCCGGGCCATTACGGCGCACCTTCGCATCGGTCATGTCACGCCGCATCCTAGACGACGGAGCGGAACGCGTTGAGTAGATCACCGTCGAGCTTGTTTCCCATGTCCTGCATGATGCTGAGCGCCTTCATTGGCGGCAGCGACCGGCGGTACGGCCGATCTTCCACCAGTGCAGAAAAAATCGGCAATTGTGATTACGCGTACGAGATCTGCGATTTGCGCGGCACGAAGCTGATCCGGATAACCCGATCCATCGAGCAGTTCGTGGTGATGAAGCACGCAGTCAAGGATCTCGGCTGGAAAGCCACCTTGTTGCGTGAGCAGGTCATATCCGTATCGGGGATGCTTTTTTATCTGCTCCATCTCGTCGTCGGTCAATTTTCCCGGCTTGTCGAGAGTATCGGGTGGAATGAACGATTTTCCGACGTCGTGCAGCAGCGCCGCGTGCGCGATACGTCGTTGGTCTTTGGACCGCATCTTTAGCTTCTGCGCGAACGCAACGGCAAAGCCGGTCACCAACAGGCTGTGTCTGTAAGTGCCGCCATGATGCCTCCGCACGGTTTCCATCCAAGGACCAATTCCCCAGGCTTCGAGCGCCTCGAGGATCAGCGGAGTGTTGGCTTCGAGAGTTTCGAATGGAGACGAGCTTCTATTGTGCGGCGGAGGCAGCACATCTGGAGCTTACATCTTCGGACGACATTCTGCCTGTCCATGAGGTCGCCCTGAAATGGGGCTTCACGCATATGGGACGCTTTGCGGAGATATATCGCAAGACTTACGGTCTCCTTCCATCTCAGCTTGCCGGACTGCGAAAGCGGAATGGCTGATCGGTGCCGGTGGCGACATTGGTCCGCATCGCGCCATCTCCGCTTTCGATTTCAGGGCAAGAATCGGAGTTTGGTTTCCTTCGGTCAAGCGTAGGTCTTTGTCGAGATCACCGATTGATCTCGGTGATCCCCTTCGAGACACAAGGAGTCATTCCAATGAGCAAGGAAGAAGATAACAAGGCCGTCGTCGGTCGCTGGTTCACGGAATTCTGGGGCAAGGACGTCAACCTTGCGGTCGTCGACGAGATCGCCGCGCCGGACATGCTGCTCAAATACTCGCTGCATGAGCCCCGCCGCGGCCGCGCCGACATCAAGGCGTTCATGACCGATTTCCGTGCTGCATTCCCCGATCTCAGTTTCTGGGGCACGGCGGATCTGATCGCCGAGGGCGACTATGTCGTCGGCCAATGGGAAGGCGGCGGCACCCACAAGGGGCCAGCCTTCAACGACTTCCTGATTGGTGGTCTGCCGGCTGCAACGGGCCGCAAGATGCACTTCACCGGCACCACAGTGCTTAAGGTGATCGACGGCAAGATCGTCGAGGAGATCGGTCTCGACGACGGCGTGACCGCGCTGACCCAGCTCGGGTTGCTTAAGGCCGCCTGATCGGAACAGGCATCTGCGCATCCGCCAACGAGGTCCGCACGCCCCGTGCGGACCTCGTTTCGCCCGCTGGCGGAAATCGGGTGGCATTGCCCGGTATCGTCGCCGACAATCGGGCAATGCGTGACTTACGCGCCGCAGCCAGGATTCGGGCACAAGAATCGGAGTGTGATCGGCGGGAATTGGCGGCATCCTCGATTCCGGCACAATACAGGGCATGAAAGAAGATGACGGCGACGCCCGCTAAGACCCCGAAGTCAACGCCCCCATCGATGGCGGATGATCCTCGATGGGCGCGGATTGTCGCGCGTGACAAGACAGCCGATGGCCATCTCTGGTACTCGGTTGCGACGACAGGCGTCTATTGCCGGCCGTCGTGTCCCTCGCGCATTGCCAACCCCAGGAACGTGCAGCTCCACGACAGCCTGGAAAGCGCCAGGGCGACAGGTTTCCGGCCTTGCAGGCGCTGCAATCCTGACGGCCTTTCGACCGAATCCGAAAACGCGGCCTTGATAGCGAAGGTGTGTCGGATCATCGAGCAGAGCGAAGAAGAGCCTTCACTGGAGCAATTGGCAGCCGCAATCCGCCGGAGCCCGAGCTATTTCCATCGCGTGTTCAAGGCGGCCACCGGGCTGACACCGAAGGAATACGCCGCCGCCCATCGTGCAGGCAAAGTGCGTCAGGGGCTGGCCTCCGGCAACAGCGTCACCGAGGCGATCTATGACGCCGGCTTTAATTCCAGCGGGCGCTTCTATGAGAAGTCCACGGACATGCTCGGCATGACTCCATCGCAATACCGCGCCGGGGGTACGAACGAGGAGATCAAGTTCGCTGTCGGGCAGACCTCGCTCGGCGCCATCCTGGTCGCCTCGAGCACGAAGGGCGTGGCCGCGATCCTGCTGGGCGACGATCCGGACGAGCTGGTCCGCAATCTCCAGGATCGTTTTCCGAAAGCACATATCATTGGTGCAGACCGCGACTACGAGACGCTGGTTGCCCGGGTTGTCGGCCTTGTTGAAGCGCCGGAGATCGGCCTGGACCTTCCCCTCGACGTCCGCGGCACCGCCTTCGAGCAACGCGTGTGGCAGGCCCTGCAGGCGATTCCCGTGGGCGAAGCCGTTTCCTATGCCGAAATCGCTGAGCGTATCGGCTCTCCAAAGGCCGTGCGCGCGGTGGCGGGCGCATGCGCGGCGAACAAGCTTGCGGTTGCCATTCCCTGTCATCGCGTCGTTCGGAAAGATGGCTCGCTCTCGGGCTATGCCTGGGGTGTCGAACGCAAGCGCGTTCTGCTCGACCGGGAATCCGCGCAGGGCACATGAACATCGCCGACGCCAAACACGTAGGTCTCGCTTACGCCGATCCGGCGAAGGCTCGCGTGATGGCCTATTTCCGGCGGCTCGTGGCCGACGGCTATGCCGAATGGCAGATGCTCGAGAACGGAGACATTCGGCTCCGCTTTCGCAGCGGCGAGACCTATCTTCTCGCGCAAACGGCGGTCATCCGCATCGCATGAACCGGCTGAAGCTCTGATGAAAGCTTTCTCGATTTGAGAGCAAGCATCGGAGTTCCGGCCAGCGCGTCGCGGATTACTTTTCGCTCGAACTGATCAGGAAGGACGCCATGGCATGACAGCCCGTTCATCCACCATCTCCCGTGCCTCTGCGGTTACGTCTGCAGAGGCGCGGATTGCCGCTTACGACTGGCAGGTGCTCGCAGGCGAACTCGACAATTATGGCTGCGCCGTCCTGCCGAAGCTGCTTTCGCCGGAGGAGTGCCGCGCCATCGCTGGCCTCTATCCCGACGAGAGCCATTTCCGAAGCCACATCCACATGGCGCGGCACGGCTTCGGCAAGGGCGAGTATCGCTACTTCAAATACCCATTGCCCGACCTCGTCGGCTCCTTGCGAACCGCCCTCTATCCGCGCCTTGCGGGCGTTGCCAATGAATGGAACGGTCGAATGGGAATTGACGGGCGCTATCCGGGCGACCACGCATCCTTCCTCAAGCAATGCCACGACGCCGGCCAGACGCGCCCGACGCCACTTCTGCTGCAGTATGTCCCGGGTGACTTCAATTGCCTCCACCAGGATCTCTACGGCGATCTCGCATTCCCGATCCAGGTCGCAATTCTGCTCTCGCAGCCCGCCACGGACTTCACAGGTGGCGAGTTCGTTCTGACCGAGCAGCGGCCGCGGATGCAGAGCCGCGCTGAGGTCGTGCCGCTCCGGCAGGGCGACGCCGTGGCCTTTGCGGTCCATAACCGGCCAGTGCAGGGATCAAGGGGCAATTACCGCGTGAACCTTCGCCACGGTGTGAGCCGCGTGCGTTCCGGCATGCGGCACACGGTCGGGATTATCTTTCACGACGCGACCTAGCGGTACGGCGGATAATACTCCTGCCCGAATGGAGAAAGCCATGAAGCTAGTCAGGATGAGCGAGGAGAAAGTCGGCCTCCTGGTGCTTCTTCCCGGTGGCCTGCATATGATCGACATCGCGAACAGTCTCGGTGTATTTGCGCCGCATGATCCCCTGTCGAACGGCCTTCTGAACGGCGCGCTCAAGGACGGTTGCAATTGGTCCCTGATCGTTAAGCATTGGGCTCACTTGCGGTCGCCGCTCAAAAAGCTGGCGAACGTCGCTACAGCCACTCCAGACCATCCGTGCCTGGCCATGCAGCCGCTTACGGAACAGCCGCAAATAAGAGATGCCATCGACCAGATCGTTGCGATCGACATAACTGACACTGAACGCCTCGAAGAGCAGGATCCGACAGGCCGGCGCGCCATGGCGCGGCAGTTCAGGGAGCTTCCCGAGAACAAGATCCAGCGCGATGCGCCTTCGGCAGCAGGAGCCGCGCAGGTCATCGACTTCTCGCATCACAAACTGATTGGCGACGCCTGAGTTCTGCCGCTCCGCCGTTTTTCGATTTGAAAGCAAGGACCGGATCGGCCGCGCCATCGCCGGCTCTTAATCTCGCCGCAGACAAATTCAAAAGGAGCGCAAGATGCGCGAGATCATCCGCTTTGCATGGGGCAACAGTTCCCTCGGCGACTTCTTGGTGGCCATGTCCGGCAAGGGGCTTGTGGCCCTCGAATTCAGCTCGAACCGCTCTAGGGCGGAGGACGCATTGCGCGGCCGCTTTCCGGAGGCCGACATCATCGGCAGCGAGCACGAATTGACCGATGTCCTGGAGAAGGTGCAACGCGCGATCGAAGCGCCAGGTTTCGATCCCGCGATTCCGCTCGACTTGCGCGGGACGCCGTATGAAATCGAAGTCTGGTCGATGCTGCGTGCAATACCCGTCGGCGAGACGACCAATTACGGCGCCCTGGCGGCCAAACTAGGTACCCGCGACGCACGCGATGTGACCGAGGCGATCGCCTGCAATCCTGTCGCGGTCCTCGTGCCGTGCCATCGCGTCGTCAAGAAGGACGGCGCGATTTCCGGCTATCGCTGGGGCGTCAAGCGCAAACGCGAGCTATTGGCTCGCGAACGGCGTTTCGGGACGGTCCGACCTGTCTGAAAACCGTATTGCAACGAAGCTGGGTCAGGCCGCTTCGTTGGCGTGCTTCCAGGCAGGAAACGGATCGGTCAGGCTGGCCAGGCCTGCGTATTCATGCCGGGCTTTCCTTTGACGAGGCAGGCATCGAGGCGTGCACGGATGGCGGCCTCATCCATGTTCGTGCCGATGAAGACGAGTTCTTGGCGACGGTCGCCATAGAGATCGTTCCAGCTCTTCTTCAACATTCGTTGCCACTCGGCATCCCGGGGCCATCGTTCGCGCGGGATCGCCGCCCACCAGAATCCCAGGGCCTCGGTCTTGGTGATGGCGCCCGCCTGGCTCATTTCGCCGACCCACTGCGGACGCGTGGCAATCCAGAAATGCCCCTTGGCGCGAATGACACCTGGCCAGGCGTCATGAAGGAAGTGATGAAATTTCATGGGCTCGAACGGCCGCCGTGCACGATAGACGAAGCTCTTGATGCCGTATTCCTCGCTCTCCGGCACATGGTCGGCGAAGCCGTACAATTCCCTGAACCACAGCGGATGCTGTTGCGCCTTCTGGAAATCGAAGCGCCCGGTATCGAGGGTCCGATCGAACGGAACCTTGCCGTGATTGGCCTCCAGGATCTCGGCTTCAGGATTGAGCGTCCGGATGATCTTGCGGGCGGCATCACGCTGCGCGGGTGTTGCGTCATCCACCTTGTTCAGCACGACGACATCGGCAAATTCGATCTGTTCGACAAGCAAGTCGACCAGCGTGCGCTGGTCGTTGTCGAGGGCTTCGCCGCGCTCGCTAAGGAAATCGGTGGAGGAATAGTCCTTCAAGAGATTCACCGCATCGACGACCGTGACCATCGTGTCGAGCCGCGCAATGTCGGACAGACTCTCGCCCTGCTCGGTCCGGAAATCGAATGTGGCCGCGATCGGCAGCGGCTCGGAGATGCCGGTCGATTCGATCAGCAGATAATCGAACCTTCCGCTTTCGGCCAGTGCTCGCACTTCTCTCAGCAGGTCGTCGCGCAGGGTGCAGCAGATGCACCCGTTGGTCATTTCAACCAGCTTCTCGTTCGTCCGGGAAAGATTCGCACCGCCATCGCGAACCAGGTCCGCATCGATGTTCACCTCGCTCATGTCGTTCACAATCACGGCCACCTTCAGGCCGTGACGGTTGTTGAGCACGTGGTTCAGCAAAGTGGTCTTTCCAGCCCCGAGGAAGCCGGACAAGACGGTGACGGGCAGTTTTTGCATGGAGGTCGAACAGCCTTTGCAGCTTGAGGAAGTTTCGCCCGGGAGAGGGCATCAGGTAACATTATGTAATGTTATAACATTACATAAGCGCGGCCGTTTTCGATTGTCAAGCTGCGCTGGCTGGAGGTGACGTTTGATGCGCGTTGCCCTCGATTACATGGCGTCTGTGCGCGCTTTCGCCGCAATGGCGACGGTGCCATGCGAGGTTATGTTGGATGCGTTATGACATATGCACCCGACATCGATCCGCGCATCGCGCGCTTCTGTCTACATGCCGGCCGCCTGCACGCAGGCACTTAGCCGGACGGCCGATTGAGCCGTCCGGATTCTGTTCTCATCGATATCTGAGTTCGTGGCTTCTATGCAGGAGCCCGATTCATCTTGAACAGAAGGAACGAGCCGTGCTGCCTCCATCAAAGACCCACGCCGCATCCGATGATCGCCGCTGCGAGCGCACGCGCGAAAGCGCCAAGCAAACCAAGCCGAATGTCGTGCCGCTGTTCCGCGCGCCAGTGGTCGCGAAAGGTGACGCGATCGACGACGATTCAGGGCCTACCGCTGCATGAACGCCAAGGTGACAGCAATGAGCAAGAAGACCGAACCCGATCTGCCGCCGATCCTCGTCACAACGGAGGAGAAGCGGCGGCTGAGCGGGCTTGCGAACTCCAGCATGGAGCTTTTTCCGCGCGTGGCACACTTCCTCGCGCGCGAGATGGAGCGTGCGAGCATCGCACCTGACGACGCAGATTTGCAAGACGTGGTCCGGATGGGCTCCCAGGTCGGTTATCGTGACGATAGCAACGGCGAGGCGAGGGAGGTGGTGCTGGTCTATCCGCACGAAGCCGACATCTCGCGCAAGCGCATTTCGGTGCTGACCCCTGTCGGCGCCGCGCTGATCGGCCTGTCAGTCGGCCAGACCATCGAATTTCAAACGCCGGATCGCCGAACGCGAGCACTGACTGTATTGCGCGTTTCACCTTGAGCGGGAGCCTTGTAGCCATGCGCGACCGTTTGTTTGAGCAAGCGGGGCTGATCGTGATCTGCATCACAATCGGGCTGATCGGGCTCGTCGGCGGCGTGGCTTACCTCGCGCGGCTGTTCATGTGAGGCTTGGCCATGCCACAATCCAGTGACGCTCGATCAAGGCGCCCGGGTTCGATCCTGCAATCGAACGCGTTATAGTTGCGTATCGCTTCGGGTGAGAACCTTGTCATGCCGCAGCAGTGGTACTTCGTCTGGATCGAAGGTCCGCGCGGACCCATGCCACAAAAGTGGTCTTCGGAAGGACTCTGGGGGCAGGTCAATCGTCAGGACGTCATCGTACGCTTCGCGCTGACGGAACGCGAAGCGGAACTTTCGCTCGATCAATTGGCCAGGTTGCATCCTGTTCCCGACGAATGAACCTTTACGGAGCTCGCGAATTTAATGCGGGTGAGGGGTTGAACCGGTGAACTCGGACCCAATGTCCCGGACTTCACGTTCGTTGAACTGCGATCGAGAGGGGTCGTGTTCGGCGAAGAGCCGGCGGCAGGATGGCAATTCCAAGAAAATCATCCTGCGACGGCACAAGTGAAGCTCCAGCGCGTCGTCGTGCTGGCGGGATGGCTGTCCCGCGAACGCGGCGACCGCGTGCTGCTTAGGCCGTCGCGCGGTGCAACCCTCCAATCCAGAGGAGCGAGGAACATGAAACTGAACTCAACGCAGGTCGAGCGGGCATTGAGCCAATTCGATGCCCACTGCCTTCCCGATGATCATCCGGCGGTCTCTCAATTGAACCGCTTGTTCGGTGATCACACCTATTTCCTCGACACCAACGGGCTCAACGTTCTCGAGCCCAGCGAATCCACCGAGACGGACACCCAGATAGGCAAGATCGTGAACCTCGCCCATTGGAGCGACGATACCTTGACGAATTTGATGCCGCACGAGCCTGAGCCGACCGGCGTCATCGTCAGTCTTGGCTCCAAGCACTGATGGTTCCTGATTGATCAAGGTGAAAGCCCGCCTCTGGCGGGCTTTTGTTTTTCGGCACTCGCCAGGGCGCTTTGGATCCAGCTGAATAGACGCACCGGAAGCGGATGTACATGGCCTGGAAACTGGGCGGCTTCCATTGCATGCTACGTCGTGTCTTCCAAATGGAGTGAGGCCGATGTCCCTCTGGACTTGCGAACAATGCGGCGCGCAGCTTCCCGAGAGCGATGCGCCGCCCGCCTCATGCCGGATCTGCGAGGACGAGCGGCAGTTCGTGAACTGGAACGGACAGGTCTGGCTCAGCCGCGAGGAACTGACGAAGCGCTATCATCTCGTCTGGCGCGACGATCTCGGGCTTATTGGCGTCGCGGTTGAGCCACGCCTGGCCATCGGCCAGCGCGCGCTGCTGGTGCCAGATGGCGACGCGCTTGTGATGTGGGATTGCATCCCGCTCGCGACGCGTGAGGCGATCGACTACGTCAAGTCGCGCGGTGGGCTGAAGGCGATCGCGATATCGCATCCGCATTATTATGGCGCGCTCGCCGATTGGAGCGAGGCGTTCGGCAATGCGCCGGTCTATCTCCATGGCGACGACGCGTCATGGATTACGCGGCCACATCCGTCGATCGTGCCGTGGCGAGGCGAGGCGCTCGCGATATCGGACGATCTTCGGCTGGTCCGCGGCGGCGGCCATTTCGCCGGCGCGACCATGCTGCATTGGCGCGCCGGCGCGGACGGCCGCGGCGCCCTCCTGACCGGCGACATCGCGCAGGTGGCGATGGACCGCCGTCACGTCAGCTTCATGTATTCCTATCCGAACTACACGCCGCTGAACGCTGCCGCCGTGCGCCGCATCGCGGAGGCGATCGCGCCGCTTTCATTCGATCGCATTTACGGTGCCTGGTGGGGACGCAATATCGAGCGTGAGGCGAAGGCGGCGTTCGATGCGTCCGTCACGCGCTATCTCGCGGCGATCGCCGAATGACGCCAGAGGCAGGCCGATCACGCTTTCCCAGCCCGGCCCGCGACCGTGCACAGGTCCCTTGCCGCCCGAACCAGCATTGCTATATCAGGGGCTTCCCACCGTTTCGTTGACCTGTCAGCCAAGCGATTTGCCATGACCACCACGACCGCCCCTGAATCCCAGCCGTTCCAGGCCGAGGTTGCCGAGCTCCTGCAGCTGATGGTGCATTCGGTCTATTCGGAAACCGATATCTTCCTGCGCGAACTGATCTCGAATGCCTCCGATGCTTGTGACAAGTTGCGTTACGAGGCGATCGCCGCGCCGGACCTGATCGCCGATGGCGCGCCGCCGAAGATCTGGATCCGGCCGGACAAGAAGGCCAATACGTTGTCTGTGATCGACAGCGGCATCGGCATGGACCGGCAGGAGCTGATCGATAATCTCGGCACCATCGCGCGCTCCGGCACCAAGTCGTTCCTCGAGCGGCTCACTGAGGCCAAGGACGGCACCAACCTGATCGGCCAGTTTGGCGTCGGCTTCTATGCCGCCTTCATGGTCGCCGAGAAGATCGTCGTGATCAGCCGTCGCGCTGGAAGCGACCAGGCTTGGACCTGGACCTCCTCGGGCGGCAGCGCCTTCGAGATCGCTCAGGCCAGCGAGGAGGACGCCAAGCGCGTCACCCGTGGCACCGAGATCGCGCTTCTTCTGAAGAAGGACGCCGCAAAATATCTCGAGACCTACGAGATCGAGCGCATCGTCCGCGCCTATTCGGACAATATCCAGTTCCCGATCGAACTGGTGCCGGAGGAGGGTGAGCCGCGCCAGATCAACTCCGCGAGCGCGCTGTGGCAGCGGTCGAAATCCGAATTGTCGGCGGAGGACTACAAGGAAGCCTACAAATCGATCGCCGGCGCCTTCGACGAGCCGGCAATGACCCTGCATTATCGCGCCGAGGGCCGGCAGTCCTATGCCGTGCTGTTGTTCGCGCCGTCGACGAAGCCGTTCGACCTGTTCGAGCCCGCGCGCAAGGGCAGGGTGAAGCTCTATGTCCGCCGCGTCTTCATCGCCGACGATGCCGATCTTCTGCCGGCGTACCTGCGCTTCATCCGCGGCGTGATCGACAGCGAGGATCTGCCGCTCAACATCTCGCGCGAGATGCTGCAGAACAACCCGCAGCTCACGCAGATCCGTAACGCCGTGACCGGCCGCGTCGTCGGCGAATTCGAGCGATTGGCGGACAAGGAGCCGGAGGCGTTCGCCAAGATATGGGATGCGTTCGGCCCGGTCCTCAAGGAGGGCCTGTGGGAAGATTACGAACGGCGCGAGAAACTGTTGGGCATTGCGCGCTTCACGACGACCACGGGCGAAAACCGCTCGCTCAAGCAATATGTCGAGGCCATCAGGCCGAACCAGACCGACATCTATTATCTCACCGGCGACAGCATCGAACGGTTGAAGTCGAACCCGAAGTTAGAGGCGGCGAAAGCTCGCGGCGTCGAGGTGCTGCTCCTGACCGATCCCGTGGATGCGTTCTGGACCTCGGCGCCGATCGATTTCGGCGGCAAGCCGCTGAAGTCGCTGAGCCAGGGCGACGTCGATTTCAGCCTGATCCCGTCCATTGACGAGAAGGAGGACGAGCCGGCGGCGGATGAGGCCACGACGATTGCGGCGATCAAGGAGGCGCTCGGCGAGCGCGTCGCCGACGTCCGCGCCTCGCAGCGGCTCACCTCGAGCGCGTCGTGCCTGGTCGGTGGCGGCCGCGACCGCATGCTGGAGCGCCTCCTCGCGCAACAAAACCGCGGCGCGATGACAAAGCCGATCCTCGAGGTCAATCTGCGCCATCCCCTAGTGGCCGCGATCGCACGCAAAAAAGACGCGGCGAAGGATCTGTCGCTGCTCCTGCTCGAACAGGCCCAGATCCTCGAGGGCGAATTGCCGGAAGATCCAGCCGCCTTCGCAAGCCGTCTCAACCAACTCGTGCTGCGCGGGCTGGCGAAGGGATAACCACGATCCGCATCCGTCATTGCGAGCGGAGCGAAGCAATCCATCGTGCCGCAAGCGGAGAAATGGATTGCTTCGTCGCTATCGCTCCTCGCAATGACGGTTACGGGCCACATGCAACCGATCCCAAACGCGTCCGTATCTGCTAGACAGTCTCCGGCAACTGAGTGATCGATGGTGGCGGCAGGCGGCAGCGAGATCTTCTACGGCGGCATCCCGGTGTTCCGCGGCTTTGCGCGCCTGATGGAGCCGTCGCTGTATTCACCTTTGCCTGACGATTGGACCATCGGCGTCGCCGACATCGTGGAATCGACCAAGGCGATTGCCGCGCAGCGCTACAAGTCCGTCAACATGGCGGGTGCGTCTGTTATCGCTGCCGTCACCAATGCACTCCAGGGGCGCGAATTCCCCTTCGTGTTCGGCGGCGACGGCGCGAGCTTTGCGGTCGCGCCCGCCGATCTCGACGCCGCGCGCGCGGCGCTGGCGGCGACCGCGACCTGGGTGAGGGACGATCTCGATCTCATCATGCGCGTGGCGCTGGTGCCGATGGAAGCAATCCGTGCGCAAGGCCTTGACGTCCGCGTCGCGCGCTTCGGGCCGTCGGCCAATCTCTCTTATGCGATGTTCTCCGGCGGCGGGCTTGGCTTCGCGGAAGCCGCGATGAAGCGGGGTGAATTCGCTGTCGCGCCGGCGTCACCGGGCACGCAGCCCGATCTCAGCGGGCTCTCCTGCCGGTTCGAGGAAATCCCCTCCGCGCGCGGTGTTATCCTGTCCGTGCTGGTGGCGCCCGTGAGGGGCAGCGATCCCGATGCCTTCCGCAGGACGATCGAGGATGTCATAGCTCTCGCCGAACAGAGCCCGGATGCTGGCCGCCCCGTGCCGTCGGGTGGGCCGGCGTTGCGCTGGCCGCCGCAGGGCCTCGACTTCGAGGCGCGCACCAAGCGCGGCGGCCCGCTGTTCGCGCGGCGCCTTCTGGTGCTGGCGGTCACGCTATGGGTCACCACCATCATGCGCTTCGGCATCAGGATCGGCAAGTTCGTGCCAAGGGACTATGTGCGGCAGGTGGTCGAGAATTCCGACTTCCGCAAACATGACGACGGCTTGCGGATGATCCTCGACTGCAGCGAGGAACTGGCGCAGGCGCTCGCCGAACGCCTCGCGCAGGCCTCGGCCAGCGGCGTCGTGCGTTACGGCCTGCACCGGCAGGATGCCGCGATGATGACCTGCTTCACGCCGTCGGCGATGCGCAGCGACCACGTGCATTTCATCGACGGCGCCCGCGGTGGCTACGCCTCCGCCGCGACGGCGCTGAAGGCGATGTCCACCTCCCCTTGAAAAGGGGAGGTCGGTTTGCGCGCAAGCGCAAACCGGGTGGGGATCTCTCTCCACGAGCACCTGCGCTCGTGGCTTGACCCCCATCCCGACCTTCCCCCTTTCAGGGGGAAGGAGAAGTGAGTCAGCGTCTCACCCGCGTCCAGGTTTCGCCGCCGCAGAGCGCGCCGACGCAGCCTTCGACCCGCAGCGTGTCGGGGCCGGCCAGCGAAATGTTGCTCGCATAGGTGCCGCCGTCATCGGCGTTGTAGATCTGGCCGGTCCACTTGCCGCCGGCCGGCCGCATGCCCGAGAACAGCGGCAGCCCGATAATGGGGCGGGTGGTGAGCGCCGGATTCGGATTCTTGTTGTCGAACTGTGGCCTGCTGGTCGCGGGATCGATCGGCTCGCGCAGGGAGACGATCACGCCGCAAATCCCGCCGCCGCATTTGCTGATCTTGACGCGGGCATCGCCCGCCTGCGTCTGCCAGACCCCGGATGGATCGGCCGCCGCGCTTTGCGCGCACGCCATCGGTGCGCCAAGTAATACCGCCAGCATCGCTGCGATGAGAGCTGATCTGCAAGCCATGATTCGTTCCCCAAAAAGCAGGCCTGCATAGCAACCAATCAGTTTTGTGCAATCTCACTTCCGCGCGTTCGCGCGCGATCATTTGCCCCAGTTCGTGATGCGCACCATGCGTCACTGCGCGGCCGGCCTCATGCAGGGCTCACCATGGCAGGCCGCATAGGTCGATGGTCCCCATATCAGGCGCGCGTTTGATGTCGAACACGAACGGCGCCATCGCCTCGAAGCGGATGCGCTCGCCCGGCTGCTCGCAATAGACCTCGCCGGCGAAGGGCCGCCAGCCACGCGCCTGGTAGAACGCGAAATTGTGAGGCTCACAGAACAGCAGCATGAAGCGAGCCGCTTCATTGGCACGCACGGTCTCCGCCGCGGCGTTGAGCGCGATCGAGGCATAGCCGCGGCGCCGGCAGTCCTCGCGGGTCGCAACCCCGCCGATGCCGCCGATATGGATCTGGTGTCCGTTCCAGATGATGGTGCGAAAATAAATGCCGACATGGCAACCGACACCGCCCTCGGGCGCGTCGATCAGGACGCGCAGGTCGGCGTGAGCCCATTCGATATGGCCCCATGGTAATTTCGCGACCGCTTCGCGCGGCCAGACCGCCTGAAACAGCGCTTCGACCGTCTTCCAGGAAGCATCGCCGTTGAGGACTTCGATCTCGATGCTCACTTTGGTGGGTCCTTGCGTTCCGTTGACGTGATCTTACTTGCACGAACGGGGAAAGGCACCTGGGCCCGCATCCTGCCGTTGGGGCTGATCTTAAGCATTTCATTCCCAACAGTATTTTGCAGTTGGTTCGTTGCGCTGACGTTTGCAAACCGCTTGCACGGCCTGCATGGCTCGCGCCGAAAATGCGGTGTTTAACTGTGATGGAACCTTCTATAAGAGGTCTCCGTTAGTGTCGTCTCCCATCATGTTGGACATCACACCATGACTTTCACACTACCCGACCTTCCCTACGCCCACGACGCCCTCGCGCCCTACATGTCGAAGGAAACGCTGGAGTACCATCACGACAAGCATCATCAGGCTTACGTGACCAACGGCAACAACGCGATCAAAGGGACCGAATTCGAGGGCAAATCCCTCGAGGAGATCGTGAAGGGCTCGTACAACAAGAACGCCGCCGTCTTCAACAATGCCGGCCAGCACTACAACCACATCCATTTCTGGAAGTGGATGAAGCCGAAGGGCGGCGGCAGCAAGCTCCCCGGTCGGCTGGAGAAGAAGATCAACGAGGACCTTGGCGGTTTCGAGAAGTTCAAGGCCGATTTCGCCGCCGCCGGCGCCGGCCAGTTCGGCTCGGGCTGGGCCTGGCTGCAGGTCAAGGGCGGCAAGCTCGAAATCTCCAAGACGCCGAACGGCGAGAACCCGCTGGTCCATGGCGCGGTGCCGATCCTCGGCGTCGACGTCTGGGAGCACTCCTACTACATCGACTACCGCAACCGCCGACCGGACTATCTGAAGGCGTTCGTCGACAACCTCATCAACTGGGACTATGTCGACGAGCTGTTCGGCAAGGCGTGAGCTCTTTAGCAGCATCATCACGCGCGATTGTCACCCTCCCCTGAAAGGGGAGGGTCAGTTCGCATGCAGCGCAGCGGAATGCGAACCGGGGAGGGGTCAGCTCTCTCCACTCGGGCACCGTTTTCAGCGGAGAGACCTGACCCCTCCCCGCCGCTCATTTCATTCGCGTCGACCCTCCCCTTTCAGGGGAGGGTGAATGCACACATCATTCAGATGAGGGGTTGCACAGTCCCTCTCGACGGCACACCAGTGGGGGCAGTGGTGGGAACGGCAGCAAGCTATTTTCTGGTCTTCTTCGGCGGCGGCTTGGGTGCGATGCTGCGCCATTTCGTCAATCTCGCCTGCGCCCGCGGCTTCGGCACCGCCTTTCCCTACGGCACCTTCATCATCAACATCACCGGTTCGACCGTGATGGGCTTGATCGCGGGCTATCTCGCGTTCAAGGGCGAGGCGTCGCAGCTGTGGCGGTTGTTCCTGATGACCGGCGTCCTCGGCGGCTACACCACCTTCTCCGCCTTCTCGCTCGACACCGCGCTGCTCTACGAACGCGGCGAACTCGCGCTCGCGGCATTCTACGTGCTCGGTTCGGTCGCGCTGTCGATCGCCGGCCTGTTTGCCGGACTGGCGCTGGTGCGTCATCTGACGTGAGCCGCTCCGTCGGGGCGCGCGAAAGCGCGAGCCTGGAATCCATTGGGCCACATACACGGGCGGTGAAATGGATGCCGGGCTCGATGCTGTCGCATCGCCCCGGAATGACGGATCGAGAGAGCGTCGCACCCGCGCATGGCCATAGCCTGCGTGCGCATGGATGCATGGCCAGCTTCCGTTTGCGTGGCCTTTGTGACGGGACTAAGCAGGACGAAAATTCTCCACCCGCCGCAGACCTATTGCCTTGTCAGATGCACCGCTGAAAGATCCGCCGCCGGCCGGTGGCGCCGCGGAGGCCGAGCCGCCTCCCGGCCGCGTGCGCAAGCCGATCGGCTGGTCGATGATCTCAATCCTCGCGCTGGTCCTGGTCAGCGCCGGCTTGGTGTGGCGGCGCGACGGCGCCGAGGGCGTGGTCGAGATCCTCAGCCACGATCTCTCGCTGTTCGGAGGCATCCTGCCGCGTGTGCTCGCGGGCTGCCTGCTGGGCGCGTTCATCGCGGAAATTCTGCCGCACGAAAAAGTCTCGCGCTCGCTCGGACCGAAGTCGGGGTTGAAGGGCCTTCTGATCGGCACCGCGTTCGGCGCGATCCTGCCGGGCGGTCCCTTCACCGCTTATCCGGTGGCGGCGGCCCTGCTCACCGTCGGCGCCGATTTCGGCGCGACGATCGCGATGGTCGTGAGCTGGACCTTGATCGGCTACGGCCGCGCGGTTGCCTGGGAATTGCCGATCATGGGCACCGAGTTCACGCTGTGGCGGATCGTGATCTCGCTGCCGCTGCCGGTGCTCGCCGGTGCCCTTGGCCGCTTCGTCTATGCCCGCGTCTATCCGAACGGCGCGCCGGAATGAGCGCCGCGCTCCTGATCGACATCCTGCTGTGGGGGTCTGTCGCAGGCGTCGGCTTCATCGCCTGGCGGCGCGGACGCTCCGTGCTGGTGTCGTCCTTGCGCGAGGGCTCGCTCGAGTTTGCGGGCATCATGCCGCGGATCGCGATCGGCGTGGTCGGGTCCGGCTATATCGCCGCCGTGATCCCGCAGGAGATCATCACCGGCTGGCTCGGTCCGGACAGCGGCTGGCTTGGCGTACTGACCGCCGTGATCGCGGGCGCGGCGACGCCGGGCGGACCGGTGGTCGGCTTTTCGATCGGCGCGGTGGCGCTGAAGGCCGGCGGCGGCCCGCCCCAGGTGATCGCCTATGTCGTGGCCTGGGCGCTGTTCGCCTTCCAGCGCGTGATCCTGTGGGAGATCCCGTTCATGCCGGCCCGCTTCGTCTGGTTCCGCGCCGCGGTCTCGGTGCCGTTTCCGTTCCTGGCTGCGGCCATCGCGATGGCGATCGGTAAACCGTGAACGGCTGCCAAGGTGGACTCGCGTAATGTTATAATGTAACGTTTAGGGCAAATGGCTCACGCGCATACCCATACCCACCATCAAGTCCACGGACATGCCCACGACCATGTCCACAGCCACGATCCGGCCGCGCCGCATCCGGCACAGGCGGCGTCCTGGTCGATCCTGCGCATGACGGTCGCCGCGCGGCTTGCTGCGGCGCTGGCGATCTGTGCGGCCCTGTGGGCCTTCGTGCTGCTCGCGATGAGGTGAGCTGTGCCCGCGCAACTGCAATTCCGTAATGTCACGCTCGGCTACGACCGCCACCCGGCGGTGCATCATCTCAACGGCGAAGTGGCCTCCGGCGCGCTGCTGGCGGTGATCGGCCCGAACGGGGCCGGCAAGTCGACGCTCTTGCGCGGCATCACCGGCATCCTGAAGCCGCTCTCCGGCTCGATCCATCTCGGCGGCCTCGACCACAGAGATATCGCCTACCTGCCGCAGTCGGCCGAGATCGACCGCAGCTTTCCGATCTCGGTGTTCGATTTCGTCGGCACCGGCCTGTGGCGTGGCATCGGCCTGTTCGGCGGCATCGGCAAGGACGCGCGCGACAAGGTCCTTGCCGCGATCGCCGCCGTCGGCCTCAACGATTTCGAGAACCGGCCGATCGGCACGCTCTCCGGCGGGCAGATGCAGCGCATGCTGTTCGCGCGTGTGCTGCTGCAGAATGCGCGGCTGATTGTGCTCGACGAGCCCTTCAACGCCATCGACGCCAAGACCACCACCGACTTGCTGGCGCTGGTCAAGCGCTGGCATGCCGAGGGCCGCACCGTGCTCGCGGCGCTGCACGACCTCGACATGGTGCGCGCCAACTTCCCGGAAACGCTGCTGCTCGCGCGCGGGCCGGTGGCATGGGGGCCGACCGCCGAGGTGCTGACGCCAGACAATCTGACGGTGGCGATGCGGATGTGCGAAGCCTTTGACGACCGCGCCGCCGCCTGCGCCGTGGATACCTCGCGCGCCGCCTGAAGCCCGATGAAATCCGATCGAATCGTATCCGCGATGGACGCTGCGCTCCCTCTCCCGCCTGCGGGAGAGGGTCGGGGTGAGGGTGTCTCCGCGAAGGGACTATCCGTGTGGAGAGAGCCCTCACCCGGCGCTACGCGCCGACCTCTCCCGCAAGCGGGAGAGGTGAAGTGAAGCCATGCTCACTGACGCGCTGATCGCACCCTTCACCGAGTTCGAGTTCATGCGCCGCGCGCTTGCCGCCGTGGTCGCGCTCTCGCTTGGCGCGGCGCCGATCGGCGTGTTCCTGATGCTACGGCGGATGAGCCTGGTCGGCGACGCCATGGCGCATGCGATTCTGCCGGGAGCGGCGATCGGCTTCCTGCTCTCCGGGCTCAACCTGTTCGCGATGACGATCGGCGGCCTGATCGCGGGATTTGCGGTGGCGCTGCTCGCCGGCCTTGTTGCGCGCAACACAGAGCTGAAGGAAGACGCCTCGCTCGCCACCTTCTATCTGGTCTCGCTGGCGCTCGGCGTCACCATTGTCTCCATCAAGGGCACCAATATCGACCTCTTGCACGTGCTGTTCGGCGACATTCTCGCGATGGACAACCAGACGCTGCTGGTGATCACCTTCAACGCCACCATCACGCTGCTCGTACTCGCGGTGATCTACCGGCCGCTGGTGATCGAATGCGTCGATCCGGTGTTTCTGCGCACCGTCAGCCGCGCTGGCGCGCCGGCCCATCTGGCGTTCCTGGCGCTGGTCGTGGTCAACCTCGTCAACGGCTTTCATGCGCTCGGCACGTTGCTCGGCGTTGGATTGATGATCCTGCCGGCCGGCATCGCGCGCTTCTGGTCGCGCGACATCACCGGCATGATCTGCATCGCGGTCGCAAGCGCGATTCTCTCGGGCTATGCCGGGCTGGTGCTGTCGTTCCAGACGCGGATTCCCTCCGGTCCCGCGATCATCCTGGTCGCGGCCGGGCTCTATCTGGCCTCGCTCCTGTTCGGCAATGTCGGCGGTCTGGTCCGCCAGATGTTCCCCGGCCGGCATCTGGAGGCGTAGCGGCGATGCGACGGTGGTTCTGGATCGCGCTGCTCGCGCTCGTCACGCTTGTCGGTCCGGCGCGCGCGCAAGACCGCTCCGCTCAAGAGCGCCTCAACGTCGTCGCGAGCTTCTCGATCCTGGCCGACTTCGTACGGAACGTCGGCGGCAACGGCGTCAATGTGGCGATGCTGGTTGGCCCCGAGGGTGATGCCCATGTCTACAGGCCGACGCCGGCCGACGCCAGGAAGGTCGCGGAAGCGAAGCTGCTCTTCATCAATGGGTTCGGGCTGGAAGGCTGGCTGCCGCGGCTGGTGCAAGCCGCCGGTGGCAAGGCGACCGTCATCACCGCGACAAACGGGATTACGCCGCTCCTGCTCGGTTCGGCGCCCGATCCCCATGCCTGGCAGTCCGTCGCCAATGCGAAGATCTATGCCGCCAATATCCGCGATGCGCTCGTAGCCGTAGCCCCCACGGACGCCGCAGCCTTTCGCGCCAATGCGGAAAACTATCTGGCAGAGCTCGACGCGCTGGACAGGGAAGTGCGGCAGGCGATCGCCACCATCCCGGAAGCGCGCCGCAAGGTGATCTCGACCCACCGTGCCTTCGGCTATTTCGCGGCCGCCTACGGCATCGAGGTCATCGCCCCGGCGGGGGTCTCGACCGAATCCGAGCCCAGCGCCCGCGACATCGCAGCCATCATCACCCAGATCAAGACAGCGAAAATTCCCGCGATTTTTCTCGAAAATATCAGCGATCCGCGCCTGATCCGGCGGATCGCGGATGAGACCGAGGCCAGGGTCGGCGGGACCCTCTATTCGGACAGTCTCACTGCCGAAAAGGGCGAAGCACCCACTTACATTGCGATGGTCAGGCACAATATAAAGGCCCTGACCAGCGCGCTCAGCCACTAGGGCGGGGGCCCTCCCTGCCGGCCCGGGCAGCGCATTCTTTAGTTCCGCCCCCGGAGTTGCCATGCCAGAACCTTCTTCGCAAAAGATCCCTGTGACCGTACTGACGGGCTATCTCGGCGCCGGCAAGACCACGCTGCTCAACCGCATCCTGTCCGAGAACCACGGCAAGAAATACGCCGTCATCGTCAACGAATTCGGCGAGATCGGCATCGACAACGACCTGATCATCGGCGCGGACGAGGAAGTGTTCGAGATGAACAACGGCTGCATCTGCTGCACCGTTCGCGGCGATCTCGTCCGCATCATGGACGGGCTGATGAAGCGCAAGGGCAAGTTCGACGCCATCATCGTCGAGACCACGGGTCTCGCCGATCCGGCGCCGGTGGCCCAGACCTTCTTCGTCGACGAGGATGTGCAGAAGAACGCCCGGCTCGATGCCGTCGTCACGGTGGCCGACGCCAAATGGCTCAGCGACCGGCTGAAGGACGCGCCCGAGGCCAAGAACCAGATCGCCTTCGCCGACGTCATCGTGCTGAACAAGACCGACCTGGTGTCGAAGCCGGAGCTCGCCGAGGTCGAGGCCCGCATCCGCGGCATCAACCCCTATGCCAAGCTGCATCGGACCGAGCGCTGCAAGGTGGAACTCGCCGACGTGCTGGAGCGCGGCGCCTTCGACCTCGACCGCATCCTCGACATCGAGCCGGACTTTTTGGAGGCCGACGAGCATGATCATGACCATGACCACGATCATCACCACCATGCCCACGACCATCACCACCATGATCATGGCCACGGCCTGAAGCACTATCACGACGAGGACATGCAATCGCTGTCGCTGCGCACGGACAAGGCGCTCGACCCCACGAAATTCATGCCGTGGCTGCAGAACCTGGTCGCCACCGAGGGCCAGAAGATCCTGCGCTCCAAGGGCATCCTCTCTTTCGCCGGCGATGACGACCGCTACGTGTTCCAGGGTGTCCATATGATGTTGGAAGGCGACCATCAGCGGAAGTGGAAGGAGGGCGAGCCGCGCGAGAGCCGGCTGGTCTTCATCGGCCGCGAATTGCCGGAGCAGGCGATCCGCGACGGCTTTGAGCGCTGCATCGTCTCGTGATGAGCGAGTTCGATCCGGGCGAACTGCCCTCAATCGCCTCGATGACCGACCAGGTACGGCCAGTGCCGCTCGGCATGGCCGTCACGTCAGTGCATTTCCTCGGCGACACCGCTCACTTCGTCGGCGCCGAGGAGAATGTCGCTGTCGTCAGCGGGAAGGGCGAAGTCTCGCAGACGCCAGTGCACGGCGGCGCGATCCTCTGCTCCGTCTGCGATAGCGAGCGGATCGTCATGGGCGGTGACGACGGCAAGCTGGTCGCGCTCAACGCCAAGGGCGAGGTTTCGACATTGGCGACGGACCCGAAGCGGCGGTGGATCGATACCGTGGCGCTCCATCCCGATGGCGCGGTGGCATGGTCGGTGGGCAAGACCGCCTTCGTTCGTTCCGCCAAGGGCGAGGAAAAATCCTTCGATGCGCCGTCAACGGTCGGCGGTCTTGCTTTTGCGCCAAAGGGCTTGCGGCTCGCGATAGCGCATTATGGCGGCGCGACGCTGTGGTTTCCAAACATGGCGGCCAAGCCGGAATTCCTGGAATGGGCGGGCTCGCATCACGCCGTCACTTTCAGTCCGGACAACAAATTCCTGGTCACTGCGATGCACGAACCGGCGATGCATGGCTGGCGGCTCGCCGACAACAGGCACATGCGCATGAGCGGCTATCCCGGCCGCGTGCGGTCGATGTCGTGGAGCGCTGGCGGCAAGGGGCTTGCCACCTCTGGCGCCGACACCGTCATCATCTGGCCCTTCACCTCCAAGGACGGCCCGATGGGCAAGCAGCCGGCGATGCTGGCACCGCTGCAGGCGCGCGTTTCGGTCGTCGCCTGCCATCCGAAGGACGACATCCTGGCCGCCGGCTATGGTGATGGCACCGTGCTGATGGTGCGGATGGAGGACGGCGCCGAGATCCTGCTCCGTCAAAACAAGGGCGCGCCGATTTCCGCGCTGGCCTGGAACGCCAAAGGTACGCTATTGGCATTCGCGGACGAAGACGGCGACGGGGGCCTGTTGCAGTTTTAATCACCTGTCGTGTCCAAGCCGTATTGAGGGGCCATGCGGTTTCTGACGACCTTCCAACTCGCTGATTTCTTCGACACGCTGGTGAGCCTGACCGCAGCCTTCGTGCTGGGCACGCTGATCGGCGCCGAGCGGCAATATCGCCAGCGCACCGCGGGGCTGCGCACCAACGTGCTGGTCGCGGTCGGTGCTGCCGCCTTCGTCGACCTCGCGATGCGCCTGTCGGGCGCGGACGGCGCCGTGCGGGTGATCGCCTATGTCGTCTCCGGCATCGGCTTCCTCGGCGCCGGCGTCATCATGAAGCAGGGCATCGACGTGCGCGGGCTCAACACGGCGGCGACCTTGTGGGCGTCGGCCGCGGTCGGCTCCTGCGCCGGCGCCGATATGGAGGCGCAAGCCGCGGCGCTCACCGTGTTCATCCTCGCCGGCAACACGCTACTGCGGCCGCTGGTGAATGCAATCAATCGCATCCCGCTCGACGAGCGGGCGTCCGAGGCGACCTACTATTTCAAGCTCGCGGTCTCCACAGAGGCCTTACCCGCCATGCGCGACCAATTGGTGGAAAAGCTCGAGGCCGCAAGCTACCCGGTTGCCGATGTCGAGGTCCAGGAGACCGGTGACGATCTCCTGGAGATCGTGGCGACGTTGGTGAGCACGTCAGTCAAACCCAACGAGCTGAATGCCGTCGTCGTCGACCTGCAGCGTCAGGCGGGCGTCCGCCACGCCACCTGGGAAGTCAACACAGCCGATTAGGGCGTGGGCTCATAAGGGCGCTGACGTCATCTCCTGGGCACTAGAGCATGATCCGGAAAAGTGGAGACCGGTTTTCCGAAAAGATCATGCTCAAATAAAGAGCCTAGGCGCAAACCTTCCGCTCAACAGGAGCATGGTCGCTTTTCACCCATTGCGGTGCTGGCGTTCCGTTTCGATTTCAATGATGGGCGACGCGTACTAGAATTCTCGCTCCTGCTCATTCAAAGGCGACGTAGATGCCGGTTGAGCTTCCCTCGCGTACCCTCGTTTGTTTCGGAATGGCAGTACTTTCGGCGCTCTGTGCGTTTCACGTCGTGCATGCAGGCTCGCTGGTGCACGATAGCGTGTCTCTCAGCGAGTCCACGATTACGTGGAGCACCGTCAAATATGCGACCGACGCGGAGAACGGATTTCTCAGCGGGTCGCTCGACAAGGCCACGATTGTCGATCGTACGTTCAGGTCCCACGTGCTCGAGAATCGATATCTGAAGGTTACACTCGTGCCCGAATTCGGCGGGCGCATTCTTTCCATCATTTACAAGCCGGCCGGCCACGAAGAACTTTATCGCACGGATGTCGGTGTGCCCTATGGAATCAAGGCCGGAAATTTCTACTACGACTGGCTGATGGTGTATGGCGGCATCTTCCCCACATTCCCGGATGCCGAGCACGGCAAGACGTGGCTGAAGCCGTGGGCTTTTGAGGTGGTGAAGGAGCGCGCCGACGAAGTGACGGTCGCGATGTCGCTTAAAGACAATTTCGATTATTCCGCGCGACCTGACAAATTCAGGGGTTCAACCGGCATCGAAGCGACATATTATGTCACGCTGAAAGCCGATCGGGCCGCACTCGATGCGCGTGTGGTGCTGAAGAACCCGTACGACAAGGCGATCCAATACGAGTACTGGACCTGCACGACGCTCGCGCCGGGATCGGATCCGAAAGCCCCTAAAACGACCGCCGGCGCCGAAATCATCGCGCCGATCCGGACTTACAGCACGCCGGGCTGGTCGGCCAGCCTGGCAGAGGGCGACGAGAGCGCGGGCATGGGCAGGCGGCGCTTCGAAAACCTGCGCTACTTCAAGAACTGGCCGACGATGGGCATCGCCTACGCGGCGCCCGATATGCAGGGCAGGAATTTCTGGGGCGTGATCAACCATGACAACGAAGAAGGCATTATTCGCATCGCGGACAATACCCTCACGCGAGGCTTGAAAATGTGGACGTGGGGATTTCACTCGTTCACTGGCGAAACCGATCCCCGCAAGGAGCCGAACGAGTGGCGACCGTACATCGAATTGTGGGCGGGCGTGTCAGATCAGTTCTTCCATAGCGCTGACTTTCCCGCGCTCGGCGAGGTCTCGATTCCGGAAACCTACAGTCCGACTGTCGGCATGAGTAACGTGACGCATGCAAATGAGAATATCCTGATCAATCTCTCGGCCAAGGCGTCTGGTGTGACTCTTCAGTTCTTCAGCATCGAACCGGTCACGCCGTTGCGCGTAACGTTGAAACGCGGCGACATCGCAATGTTCAACGAAGTCGTGAAAGCCGATCCGAAAAATGGAAATCGCATATCGGTGACGGTTCCTGCCGGGGCCAGCGGCGAACAGGTGCAGTTGACGATCAGGACCACGGAGGGAAAAGAGCTGATCGCGGCTGAGACGACAATAAATTGATTTCTCTCCGATGCTCGCGGAGCAGCGAAGCTTGTCCTGGCCGCAGCCAAGTCAAGCTCGCCATTCTGCCGCACCATAGCGGATTGGGATGCTTCGGGCTGTCGATCTCCCTCCCCGCCTGGAGCCAACTAGAGCATGATCCGGAAAAGTGTGAAGCGGTTTTCCCTCGCGACAAACGCGAAGCGTTTGCGCGGAGATCATGCTCAAACAATAAGCTAAAGCGCGATGATGATTCATCTTCATCTCATCGCGCTTTAGCTGTTCGGCTCTCCCGATCGCGCGACATCAGCCCTTGCGCATTTTGCTGAGCAGGTAGTTGTCGTAATAGTTTTCCGCGATCTGCGTGTAGAAGAGCACCTCCTTCATGTACGCGTCGTGGCTCTCTTTTGTTTTCTTGAAGAGCGGGCTCTTCTCGGCAATCTCGTTCAGATGGTCTTGCGTGGCTTTGTAGCTCGCGTCCATCACCGGTTGCGGGAATGCGCGCAGCTCCGCCCCATTCGCGACAAGCCGTTTCAAGGCCGCAGGGTTCACGCTGTCGTATTTCTCGATCATCCACGCGCCCGCTGCCGCACCGGCCTGGGTGAGGATCGACTGGTATTGCTTGGGAAGGCCATTCCACTTCTCGTCGTTCACGACCATGTGCAACATGGCTCCGCCTTCCCACCAGCCGGGGAAATAGTAGTATTTCGCTACCTTTTGGAAGCCGAGCTTCTCATCATCATAGGGACCGACGAACTCGGCGGCATCGATCGTCCCCTTCTCGAGTGCTGGATATACATCACCGCCAGCGATCTGTTGCGGCACGACGCCGAGCCTTGCGAGCACATGACCGCCCATGCCCGCGATGCGGAACTTGAGGCCTTTGAGGTCATCGACCGTCTTGATCTCCTTGCGAAACCAGCCGCCCATTTGCGTGCCGGAGTTGCCGCACAGAATCGCATGTGCCTTGAAAGGTTTCAGGGCTTCGTTGCAGAGTTCGGCACCACCGCCGAATGACCACCAGGAATGTTGATGGCGATGGTTCATGCCGAAAGGCGCGCCCGTCGCATAGGCAAGCGCCGGCTCCTTGCCGATGTAGAAATAGAGCGGCGTCTGCGCGATCTCGACGGAGGCGACGCTCACGGCATCAAGCGCCTGCAAACCGGGCACGATCTCGCCGGCCGCAAAAGTCTGGATCTGAAACTTGTTGTCGGTGGCCTCTGCCACGTATTTCGCAAAGGTCTGCGCCGTGCCGTAGATGGTATCGAGCGACTTCGGGAAGCTCGACGTCAGGCGCCACTTGATCTCGGGCATCGACTGCGCAACCGCAGGGGCCGCAACCAGCGTCGCCGCGCCGGCCACGGCGCTGCCTTTGAGGAACGTACGGCGTTTCATGATGTGCTCTCACTCACTTAGATTGCAAGTCGATTGGGCAGGGCAAGGCGCCTTCCGGACCGCGTCCGCGGTGGCCTGGCTCCCGGAATTACCTCAAGGTCCAGCCGACGTCCAGAATGGTCTACAGCCAGCCCAAAGCCTTGGCATCGCATGGGTCTCAGTTGGTTGCGCGCACGCGGCGCGGCTCGATCCACACCCAGCCTGCAAGGCCGGCAAGTGCCGCGCAACTTGCGGGCACCAGCATGATCGCGCGTAGCGCGCGCTCGAATGCGGCTATTGCCCCCGCATCAGCATCGGGCTGCCCCGACATCAGGGCATTCAGGACCTCATTGGCTTGCGAAGGCGTCGTTCCGGCAAGGTGATGCAAGAAGTTTGCAAAAAGCACCGCCCCGAGCGCTGCAACCGCGAGCAGGCCGCCGACTCGAGCGACCGCATTGTTGATGCCCGAAGCAATGCCGGCATGGGCTTTGCCGGCGGCGCCCATCACGGTCGACGTTAGCGGCGGAACCGTAATTGCCATTCCCACGCCGAGCAGGAACATCGGCGGAAACACGCCAATCCAGTAAGGTTGCCTGAGATCGACAAAAGCAAGCATCGCCAATCCGCAGGCCGCGACGATGGGCCCGACAGTGAGCAGCAGCCGCGGCCCCAAACGGTCGGCAATGGTGCCGGCGAATGATGCCCCGAATCCCATTATCAGGGCAAAAGGCAGCAATGCCGCGCCGGCTTGTGTCGCGGAGTAGCCACCGAGGCGAATCAGGCCGAACGGCAGATAATAGAGCGCACCTCCGAGCGCAAAATAGAGTAACAGCGTCAACGCATTCGTTGCTGAAAAATCGCGTGATCGATAGAGCGACAGCGGCATCATCGCCCGCTCATGGAGACGGGCTTCGATCACGACGAACAACGCCAGGAAAGCGGTTCCCGCTCCCAGGCCAGCCAGCACTGTTTTGTCGCGAAATCCCAACTCCGGAATGGAGCTCAGAGACCACGTAATCGCAGCAAGGCCGATCGCGACTGAGGCGGCGCCACTCCAGTCGAGTTGCTTCGCCCGGCGATCGCTGCTTTCGCAGCCGAAGCGAAGCGCAAGTCCAGCTGCGGCAATGGCGAGCGGGATATTGAGGAGGAAGATTGCCCGCCACGATACCTGATCGACCAGCCAGCCACCCAGCAACGGACCCGCCGCCATCATCAGTGCACCTGCGCCCGCCCATATACCGATCGCCTGACTCCGCTCCTGCTCGCTGAAGGCCGCCCCTAACATTGCCAGACTGGCTGGCGTTAAGAGAGCGGCGCCAAAGCCCTGAACCGCGCGGCTGACGTTAAGCACCATAATGTTCGGCGAGAGCCCGCAAACGATGGAGGCGGCGGTGAAGACCGCGATGCCCAAAACAAACATCCGACGTCGGCCGTAAAGGTCGGCAGCCGAGCCACCGATCAGCACGAGCGCGCCGAGCAGCAGCAGGTAGGCGTTGACGATCCACTGTGTCGCTGCCGCATCCGCATGCAGCGCCTGCTGGATTGTGGGTAGCGCGATGTTCACGACTGAGCCGTCCAGGAGGGCCATGCTCGATCCGACTACGGTCGCCGCCAGCGTAAGCCGCTTGCCTTTCTCGGATAGGGCCGCGTCAAAAGCCGGTGTCGCCTCGATGACCCCGACATCGCAGGGCGGCCGTGTGAATCCAATCATTGGATGCTCGAGAAGGACGGTTATCGCGGGTTAGGGTGCACCCGGCGCATACCGTTTGCAATCTGTCGGTCGCTGAGAACAAGCGCGATTGGACCGCCAACCTCTCAAGCTATCGCACTCCGTTCAGCCTTTAACTATTTGCCGATTGGCCCGACCTGGATCTCCAGCGATTTCCGTTTTCGCGCTCCTGTTAGAGGATCAGCGGGCATCAAACGCGTCCTGATCCGCGCAGCGTTCCGATCTGGTGACCACACGTCTAGCAGGCACGGTTCCAGCCGCCCCTGCGCGCGGAACCAGCCCTCGCCAGGATCGTTGACCCCGCGGACAATGAAGCGGGTAGAACGAGATGACGACCGATAAGCAGCGCGCTTTCCGGAACGATCTTCTGATCGCATCCGTTCTGTTTGTGAGCGGACTTGCGATTTCCGGCCTTTCGCTGGCCGCGATTGCCGCGCGCCAATCCCAGGACGTGGCGCAGGCGACGCCGCCAACGCAGTCTTCCCCGCCCGAGCCGCAGACGAAACCCGCCGAATCCAAGCCCGGCGGTGAGCGTCCGACCACGCCGCCCCCCGAACCTGCGCGTCCTGACCCGGACGCGCAGAAGACCGGTGCGCAGCCTGTGCTCCCACCCGCGCCGGCGGAAAAGACCGCGCCGCCCGTTCAGCAGAAGAAATAGGCTCTGTCACGTCGGAGAATCCGCCGGATCACAGTCGCGGCTGCGACATGGATTTGGGGTCTGACATGCAGCGTGCTGTGATGCTGATTACTTCAGATCGACAGCATTCGCTTCCTATCTCCCGATCATCCGCTCGTTTTCGCGCGGCTGTGGGCAGCGGAAACGAGAACTTGGGCCGTGAAGTCATGGCCGAAGTAGACCAATACGCTAAGGTTCTTGCTCCTTCCGTGACTCACAGTGAAGGAACGGGAATTGTTGTGATTCTTCTTGAGAAAGAAAGCGCAGCCCGATGCTATCAGGCGACGCCCGCCATGCACTCTTCGCAGCCCGAGCCGAAACCCGCCGAATCAAAGTCGGGCGGCGAGCGTCCGACGACCCCGGCGTCCGAACTCGCGCGTCCTGACCCGGACGCGCAGAAGGCCGGTGCACAGCCCGCGTCGCCGGTTCAGCAGAAGTAGTCGTGCCCATGGTCATTCCGGGGCGCGCGCAAGCGCGAGCCCGCAATCCATCGGGCCACAGGCGCGGGCGGCGACATGGATTCCGGGCCTGACCCTTCGGGTCATCCCGGAATGACGAAAGGCGAGCGCGCGTCAGCGCACCAGGATATTTCGGAACTGCCAGGGATCGGACGTGTCGATATCCTCCGGGAACAGGCCGGGCCGGTCGATGAGCGGGGTCCAGTCGGTATAAAAACCCTTCACCGGGCCGAGATAGGGCCGCTGGATTTGCAGGCAGCGATGGAAGTCCATCTCGTCGGCTTCGACGATGCCGGCTTCCGGATTTTCCAACGCCCAGACCATGCCGGCGAGCACGGCTGACGACACCTGCATGCCGGTGGCGTTCTGGTAGGGCGCGATGCGGCGGGTCTCCTCGATCGAGAGCTGCGAGCCGTACCAATAGGCGTTCTTGGCGTGGCCGTAGAGCAGCACGCCGAGCTCGTCGATGCCGTCCTCGATCTCATTCTCATCCAGGATGTGCCATCTCGGCTGCATCTTGCCGGCCGCGCCGAACATCTCGTGCAGCGACAGCACGGCATCGTTCGCCGGGTGGTAGGCGTAGTGGCAGGTCGGGCGATAGATCACCTTCTCGCCGTCGCGCACCGTGAAATAGTCCGCGATCGAGATCGACTCGTTATGAGTGACGAGGAAGCCGTATTGCGCGCCGGGCGTTGGGCACCAGGAACGCACGCGGGTGTTGGCGCCGGGCTGCTGCAGGTAGATCGCGGCCTGGCAGCCATGCGCGTGCGTGCGGCCGTTCTCCGGCATCCATTTCTCATTGGTGCCCCAGCCGAGCTCGGCCGGCTGCAGGCCCTCGGAGACGAAGCCCTCGACCGACCAGGTATTGACGAAGACGTTCATCGGCTTCGGCTTCTTCGAGCGCTGGGTGTCGCGCTCGGCGATATGGATGCCCTTGACGCCGAGCGTGTGGGCGAGCTGGCCCCAGCCCTCGCGGCTCTTCGGCTCGTTGAACTCGACGCCGGTGTCGCGGGCGATGTCGAGCAGCGCCTGCTTGACGAACCAGGACACCATGCCGGGATTGGCGCCGCAGGTCGAGACCGCGGTGGTCCCGCCCGGGCTCTTGCGCTTGGCGGCGAGCAGCGTCTCGCGCAGCGCATAGTTAGAGCGCGCTTCGATGCCTAGGCTCTTGTCGAAATAGAAGCCGGCCCACGGCTCGATCACGGTGTCGATGTAGAGCGCGCCGATCTCACGGCACAGCGTCATGATGTCGACCGAGGAGGTGTCGACCGAGAGGTTGACGCAAAAGCCCTGACCGCCGCCGGCGGTCAAGAGCGGCACCAAGAGTTCGCGGTAATTGTCGCGGGTGACGCCGTCCTTGATGAAGCGCACGCCATGCTTCTTGGCGAGTTCGCCGTCCTCATGCGGATCGATGATGACGAAGCGCGACTTGTCATAGTCGAAATGCCGCTCGATCAGGGGCAGCGTGCCTTTGCCGATCGAGCCGAAGCCGATCATGACAATGGGGCCGGAAATCTTTGCGTGGATCTGCGAGGAGGGGCTCATCTAATATCTCCAGGAGATTGGCTCGAGCGGGTGGACAGGTTTTGGTGGATTCAGGCGGTGCGTCGCTTCGCGGTGACTTCGATCTCGACCTTCATCTCGGGCTTCAAGAGTCCCGCGACGATCAAGAGCGTGCCCGCTGGGCGAATATCGCCGAGAAACTCGCCGCAAACCGCGAAGTGGGCTTCCGCGTCCTTCGCGTCCGTCAGGTAATAGGTCGCGCGGACGATGTCGGTCAGCGCGAAGCCGCCTTCCTTGAGGGCGGCCTCGATGGTCTTGAAACAGTTCCGTGACTGGCTCGTGACATCATCAGGCATTGTCATCGTGGTGTAGTCATAGCCGGTGGTGCCGGCAACGAAGGCGAAATCGCCGTCGATCACGGCGCGGCTGTAGCCGGCGGTCTTCTCGAAAGGCGAGCCGGTCGAGATCAGGCGGCGGGACATTTCAAGATCTCCTATCTGAGCGTTGCGCGATATCCGGGTGCCTGCGCGGTTTACGGGATTTTCCCGGCCGCGCAAACCTCGGTTCTGGTTTCGCGGGTCAGCGGGAGTGCTGGGTCGTGTCGGCCGCTGGAGCGGACGGCGAGCTCCAGCGGCGCACGAAGATGTCCCTGACGATCATGACCGAGATCAGGATCAGGACGATGGTGGTGATGACGCTGCGCAGACGTGGACGCGCGACGTCGGTTGCGGGAAGGGTCTCGGCCATGATCGCAACCGTCACGCGGCCTGCGGCACGGCGCGCAATGTCTTCGCGCGTGCCTTGCGTTTGAGCAGCAATGCGCCGGTCGCGGTGATCATGCCGCAGGCGCCGTCGAGTGCGCCCTCGGCGAGTTCGAGGCCGAGCAGCCGGTCGCGCTCGAACGGGCCGGGCAGCGCCACGTCGCTCATCTTCTCGGGCGAGAAGCCGAAGCGGGCGTAATAGGGCGCGTCGCCCAGCAGGATCACCGCGCCATGGCCGCGCGTGCGTGCGAGCTCGAGCGCGCGATCCATCAGCGCGGCGCCGACGCCGAGGCCGCGGCAGGTGGAATCCACCGCCAGCGGCCCCAGCATCAGCGCAGGTCTGCCCCCGGCGCTGACGTGCCACAACCGCACGGTACCGACCAGCCGGCCGCTCGCGACCGCCGACAGGGCAAGGCCTTCGGCGGGCGCACGTCCGTCGCGCAGGCGCTGGCATGTGCGCTGATGGCGGTTTTCGCCAAAGCAGGCATCCAGCAGCATTTCACGCGTCCGGGCGTCCGAGGAACGTTCCGCACGGATCACGAACGGAGCGGCGCTCGGCATGAGGGCAATGGTGGTCGTCCGCAAAGCAGTCATGGCACGTCAGTCCCCGCTTCCAACGGCGGGGCACACCGGTGGAAGCGTCGTTCAGAATTCGCAAACAGCGGGGAGGGAGCCGGCTGGCCGGCTCCCGGTTCTCTTGCTCCCTCTCCCGCGAGCGGGAGAGGTGAGAGACCTCAGATGTGGTAGGTCTTCAGCGGCGGGATGCCGTTGAAGGCCACCGACGAGTAGGTCGACGTATAGGCGCCGGTGCCTTCGATCAGCAGCTTGTCGCCGATCTCGAGCGTCACCGGAAGCGGATACGGCAGCTTCTCGTACAGCACGTCGGCGGAGTCGCAGGTCGGGCCAGCGAGCACGCACGGCGTCATGTCCGCCCCGTCATGCGGGGTGCGGATCGCGTAGCGGATCGACTCGTCCATTGTCTCGGCGAGACCGCCGAACTTGCCGATGTCGAGATAGACCCAGCGCACCTCGTCCTCGTCGCTCTTCCTGGAGATCAGAACGACTTCGGTCTCGATGACGCCGGCATTGCCGACCATGCCGCGGCCCGGCTCGATGATCGTCTCCGGGATCTGGTTGCCGAAATGCTTGCGCAGCGCGCGGAAGATCGACCGGCCGTACTGCACGACCGGAGGAACGTCCTTCAGGTACTTGGTCGGGAAGCCGCCGCCCATGTTGACCATGGACAGGTTGATCCCGCGCTCGGCGCAGTCGCGGAACACGGTCGAGGCCATCGCCAGCGCCCGGTCCCACGCCTTCACCTTGCGCTGCTGCGAGCCGACATGGAAGGAGATGCCGACCGGCTCCAGCCCCAGCCGCTTGGCGAGGTCGAGCACGTCGACCGCCATCTCCGGGTCGCAGCCGAACTTGCGCGACAGCGGCCATTCGGCGCCGGCGCAGTCGTAGAGGATGCGGCAGAACACCTTGGCGCCGGGAGCGGCACGGGCGACCTTCGCGACCTCGGCGGCGCAGTCGACCGCGAACAGGCGAATGCCGAGCGCAAAGGCGCGCGCGATGTCGCGCTCCTTCTTGATCGTGTTGCCATAGGAGATACGATCCGGCGTCGCGCCTGCGGCCAGCGCCATCTCGATCTCGGCAACGGTTGCGGTATCGAAGCAGGAGCCCAGCGAGGCGAGCAGCGACAGCACTTCCGGTGCCGGGTTGGCCTTCACCGCGTAGAACACGCGGCTGTCCGGCAACGCCTTCGCGAAGCTCTGGTAGTTGTCGCGCACGATTTCGAGGTCGACGACGAGGCACGGCTCGGTGTCGAGGCCCTCGCTGCGGCGGTGACGCAGGAATTCCTGGATGCGCTCGGTCATGGCACTCTCCCAAACGACCCCAGCGACGGGGCCGCATTTCGAAAACAAGACGTCCGATAGGAGCGCTCTGGCCGCATTGCGCGATGGAGGCGCAACGAAGCCAAAAAACTCAAACCAGACTGTGCTGCCGTGGATTGGTTGGGAGATTTCCCGCCCGCTCACCTGGCAATGAAGGACAAGCCTTTTCAGTAGCCCGCGCCGGCGTTGGACTGCCGGTAGAGACCAAAAAAGCCCGCTCCGTCGTTGCTTTAAGTCGCGTCCCCCGTTGAGAGCGAGGTGCGCCGGTTCGCCTCCGGCTGCCAGTCACGGTTGCAAGAGATGGAGAGACCTTCATCGGCATCCCTTGAGAGAGATGCTGGCCGCATCTAGAGGCGACCCTCGGTTCTTCATCCCTTGGCGGCTGTCCGGCCTCTTGTCCGGATACCTACCGACTGACACACGACCACAGGCACGTGCGAAATTGGGCAAGGCTGGAAATAAGTGTTTTGACTTAGCTGCGCAAGAATTTTTTTGGGATGAGCGCAGATTTCCCTAACGCGAGCTTGCGATTGTTTGTCACTGCGCGCGCAGGCGACGCCGAACATGAACGGACGTTAAGAGAACCTAACAGTCGGTTGCGCGTTTACAGCCTTCTGCCACAGTGTTTTCGCAGTCGTGCCTCAGGCGCGGCGCGTGAACGGCTCGATGCGTTGCGCCGCGCGGATGAACGCGATCATCACGAGGACGCCGAGTGCGAACAGCACCGCTTGCAGGATGTGTGCGCCGGTGTCCTCGAGCCCAAGCAGGATCGCGAGCGCCCAGCCGCCAGCGAACGCCGCACCGAACACCTCCGCGCCGATCAGGATCGCCGCGCTGATCACGGTGATCACGCTCGGCCAGGCGATCGCGCGGTTGCCGGTGGAGGAGGGCTGGATGTTCATGGAAGAAGGTCCTTTTTGAGGGGCGCAATGTCCCTGAAATGGGTCCTGCGATCAAGCGCAAAAGGCCCAAAATTGCCGCATCGCATGGTATAGATTGCCGCAATATGTTGGACAAAAATGGGATTTCGCATGTCGGCAACCTCGCACGTTTCAGCCGCCCCGGAAGGTTCGGCCAATCCGCTTCTGCAGGGCTGGCAGACCTCGTTCGAGACGCCGCCCTTCGACGAGATCCAGCCCGAGCACTTCCTGCCGGCCTTCGAGCAGGCCTTTGTCGATCACTCCGCCGAGATTGCCGCGATCGTTCATGATCCGGCGGCGCCGGACTTCGCCAACACCATCATCGCGCTGGAGCGCTCAGGCAAGCTGCTCTCCAAGGTCTCGGCGGTGTTCTACGACCTGGTGTCGGCGCATTCCAACCCGGCGATCCTGGAGATCGACAAGGAAGTCTCCTTGCGTATGGCGCGGCACTGGAACCCGATCATGATGAACGCTGTGCTATTCGGCCGCATCGCGCTGTTGCGCCAGAACCGCGCCTCGCTCGGCCTGAGCGGCGAGCAGCTCAGGCTCCTGGAACGCACCTATACCCGCTTCCGCCGCGCCGGCGCCGGCCTCGACGACGCCGCAAAGCAGCGGATGGCAGAGATCAACGAGCGGCTCGCCCATCTCGGCACCACCTTCAGCCACCATCTGCTCGGCGACGAGCAGGACTGGTTCATGGAACTCGGCGAGGACGACGGCGCCGGCCTGTCCGACAGCTTTGTTGCCGCGGCCAAGGCTGCGGCGGAGGAGCGCGGAATGGTCGGCAAGGCGATCGTGACGCTGTCGCGCTCCTCCGTCGAGCCGTTTCTGAAGACGTCCGCGCGACGCGACCTGCGCGAAAAGGTCTTCAAGGCTTTTGTCGCGCGCGGCGACAATGGCAACGCCAACGACAACAACGAGACCATCGTCGAGATCCTGGCGCTGCGTGAGGAAGCCGCCAAGATCATGGGCTTTTCGAATTACGCCGCCTACCGGCTCGAGGACTCCATGGCCAAGACGCCGGACGCCGTGCGCAACCTGTTGGAGCGGGTCTGGAAGCCGGCCCGGGCGCGGGCGCTCGCCGACCGCGACGCGCTGCAGGGGCTGATCGCGGAGGAGCGCGGCAATTTCACCCTGGCGCCCTGGGACTGGCGCTACTACGCCGAGAAGCTCCGGCAGATCAGCGCCAATTTCGATGACGCCGCGATCAAGCCGTATCTCGTGCTCGACCACATGATCGAGGCCGCCTTCGACTGCGCCACCCGCCTGTTTGGCGTCACCTTCGAAGAGCGCAAGGACGTCCCGGTCTGGCACCCGGACGTGCGGGTCTGGGACGTGAAGGACCGCGACGGCAAGCACAAAGCGCTGTTCTATGGCGACTACTTTGCCCGGTCCTCGAAGCGTTCCGGCGCCTGGATGACCTCGCTGCGCGACCAGCAGAAGCTCGACGGCGCGGTTGCCCCGCTCGTCATCAATGTCTGCAATTTCGCCAAGGGCGCGGACGGCGAGGCCGCGCTGCTGTCGCCTGATGACGCCCGCACCCTGTTCCACGAATTCGGCCACGGCCTGCACGGCATGCTGTCCAACGTGACCTATCCCTCGCTGTCAGGCACCTCGGTGTTCACCGATTTCGTCGAGCTGCCCTCGCAGCTCTACGAACACTGGCAGGAACGGCCGGAGGTGCTGCAGCGCTTCGCACGGCACTACCAGACCGGCGAGCCGCTGCCGGAGGATCTCCTGCAGCGCTTCCTCGCCGCGCGGAAGTTCAACCAGGGTTTTGCCACCGTGGAGTTCGTTTCCTCGGCGCTGATTGACCTCGAATTCCACACCCAGCCGGCCGCAGCCAGCCGCGACGTCCGGGCTTTCGAGAAACAGGAGCTGGAAAAGATCGGCATGCCCGCCGAGATCGTGCTGCGGCACCGGCCGACCCAGTTCGGCCACATTTTCTCCGGCGATCACTATGCCGCCGGCTATTACAGCTACATGTGGTCGGAGGTGATGGACGCGGATGCCTTCGGCGCCTTCGAGGAGGCGGGCGACATCTTCGATGCCGCGACCGCCAAGCGCCTGCTCGACGACATCTATTCGTCGGGCGGCTCACGCGATCCGGAGGAGGCTTACGTCGCCTTCCGCGGCCGCGAGCCGGAGCCGGATGCGCTGCTCCGCCGGCGCGGCTTGCTTGAGCCGGCCGAGGCCGCCTGAGGTGAGGCGCATTTCCCGCAAATGGCTTGGTCTGCTGGTCGCCGGAGCAGCGATGCTCGGCGCGGCGGCCGCCGAAGCCCATCCGCATGTCTGGATCACCGCCCGGAGCGAGTTGATCTATGCGCCCGACGGCACCATCACCGGCGTCCGCCACGCCTGGACCTTCGATGACATGTTCTCGACCTATGCGCTGCAGGGCATCGAGGCCAAGACCAAGGGCGCCTACACCCGCGAAGAGCTGGCGCCGCTCGCGCAGACCAATGTCGAGTCGCTGAAGGAATTCGCGTATTTCACCTTCGCCAAGGCCGACGGCAAGAAGCAGAAATTCGCCGAGCCGGTCGACTATTTCCTTGAATACAAGAACACGGAGTTGACGCTGCACTTCACGCTGCCGGCGAAGACGCCGTTCAAGACCAGGCAGCTCGCGCTCGAAGTGTTCGATCCCGCCTTCTTCATCGACTTCAAATATGCCGACAAGGACCCGGTCAAGCTGGTCGGCGCGCCGGCCGACTGCAAGATGCAGTTCCAGCGGCCGAATGACGGCACCGCGAGCGCGCAACAGCTCGGGGAGCAGAACTTCCTGAACGGCGACAGCGCCAACTTCGGCGCGATGTTCGCCAACAAGATCGTGGTGGAGTGCCCATGAAGCAGCAATCGTCCTTCGCACGGGGGCTCGCGATTACCGTCGTGGCGCTCGCAGCCTTCGTGCTGGCCGATGCCGCGCTGCATGCGCTATCAGCGCAAAATCCGTTTGGCGGTCCGCGGCCGGCGGCCGAGCCGCGGGTCGGCGGCATCGTCGGCTGGCTGCTCGCCAGGCAGTCGGAATTCTACCGCGAGATTTCTGCGACCATCCGTGCCGCCAAGACTGATGGCTATGCGGTCTGGACGCTGCTTGGGGTCTCCTTCGCCTATGGGATTTTCCATGCCGCCGGTCCCGGCCATGGCAAGGCGGTGATCTCCTCCTATCTGGTTGCGAACCGGGAAACGGCATGGCGCGGCATTGCGCTGTCGTTTGCATCGGCCCTGATGCAGTCGCTGGTCGCGGTGGTGATCGTCGGCGTCTTCGCCTGGGTGTTCAACGCCACCGCCAAGACCATGTGCGGGGCAGAGAAGGCGATCGAGATCGTCAGCTATGCCCTGATCGCGGCATTCGGCGCGCGGCTGGTCTGGAGCAAGGGCGGCGGATTCTTCCGCGCGCTGCAGGTGCGCTTGCCGCAGCCCGCCTTGGCCGGCGTTCCGCACCACCATGATCACGACCACCACCATCACCGCGATCATCACCATGATCATGACCACGAT
Source organism: Bradyrhizobium cenepequi (assembly GCF_020329485.1). Lineage (GTDB taxonomy): Bacteria > Pseudomonadota > Alphaproteobacteria > Rhizobiales > Xanthobacteraceae > Bradyrhizobium > Bradyrhizobium cenepequi. The sequence goes on along the minus strand of NZ_JAGKJI010000030.1, from coordinate 2,442 downwards.
CATGATCATCACCACGGCCACCAGCATGATCATGCGCATGTCCATGACGAGCATTGCGGCCACTCGCATGGCCCGGAGCCGAGCGAGCTCGCCGGCCCTGGCGGCTGGCGGCGCGGCCTGAGCGCGATCGTCACCGTTGGCATCCGGCCTTGCTCGGGCGCGATCCTGGTGCTGGTGTTCGCGCTGGCCCAGGGGCTGTTCTGGGCCGGCATCGCCGCCACCTTCGTGATGGGGCTCGGCACCGCGATCACGGTGGCCGCCATTGCGATCGTCGCCGTCTCCGCCCGCGGCGTTGCGCAACGCCTGAGTGCCGGACGCGATGGCAGCGGCGTGCTCTTCATGCGCGGCATCGAATTCGGCGCGGCCGGCCTGGTGCTGCTGTTCGGGCTCGGCCTGTTGTTCGGCTACCTCGCCGCCGAACGCGTCACGTGCCTGTGATGTCACCTCCCCCGCGTGCGGGAGAGGTCGGCGCGTAGCGCCGGGTGAGGGTTCTCTCCGCGAACACAACTTTCACTTTTTTCGCGGCGAGAGCCCCTCACCCCAACCCTCTCCCCGTAAGAACGGGGAGAGGGAGAAGGCAGGCGAGAACTCACGCCGTCAAATACCCCCGGATCGCCGGCAGGAAGAAGATCGCGACGTTGATCGCAAAACCGATGGTCCAGAGGATCGAGCGCAAGGTCGGGCGGTTGCCGAGATAGGTGAAGACATAGGCGATGCGCACGATCAGGAACAACACCGCGAGCTCATCGATCAGCCGTAAGGGGCCCAAGCGGAATTCGGCCAGCAGCACGGCGACCGCAAAGAACGGAAAGGCCTCGATCCCGTTCTGGTGGGCGCCAAGTGCGCGGGCGCGGATCGGGTCGTCATAGAAAGCTGGATCGCGCGGGTTCGAATTGTCGAAGCGGCCGATCGCGGTCCACTTGGCGGCTGCGATCGTCAACAAATACAGCATCAGCGTTCCGAACACGCACCATTCGGCAACCGTCATGGCTTCTCCCCGCGTTGCGCCGGGAGCCTATCTAACGCGCGGTTGTCTTGACAAGATTGGGGCAACGCGCGAAGCCGTTCTGGTCATGACCGTGGTCGCCCCAGTCGGAAACACGACGCCGGCAGCGCAAGCCAAGCCGGATCGCATCGGCGTGCTGCTGGTCAATCTCGGCACGCCCGACACCGCCGATGCCCAGGGCGTCCGCGTCTACCTTAGGGAATTCCTGTCCGATCCCCGTGTGATCGAGGATCAGGGGCTGGTGTGGAAGCTGATCCTCAACGGCATCATCCTGCGCACGCGTCCCCGCACCAAGGCGCTCGACTACCAGAAGATCTGGAATACCGAGAAGAACGAGTCGCCGCTGAAGACGATCACGCGCTCGCAGGCGGAAAAGCTCGCGGCGGCGATCGGAGAAGACCATGTCGTCGTCGATTGGGCGATGCGCTACGGCAATCCCTCGATCCGCGAGCGGGTCGAGGCGTTGACGGCGCAAGGCTGCAACCGGGTGTTGGTGGTGCCGCTCTATCCGCAATATTCGGCCGCGACGTCGGCGACCGTTTGCGACGAGGCGTTCCGTGTGCTCACCAGCCTGCGCGCACAGCCGACCTTGCGGATATCGTCGCCGTACTATGACGATCCTGTCTATATCGAGGCGCTGGCGGTATCGATCAATGCGCATCTGGCGACACTGCCGTTCGAGCCGGAATTGATCGTGGCGTCCTTCCACGGCATGCCGCAGAAATATGTCGACCAGGGCGATCCCTATTTCTCCCACTGTGTCGCAACGACGGAAAGCCTGCGCAGGCGCTTAGGGCTTGATGCCTCGAAGCTGATGATGACGTTCCAGTCCCGCTTCGGCAACGACGTCTGGCTGCAGCCCTATACCGACAAGACCGTCGAAAAGCTCGCCAGCGACGGCGTGCGGCGAATTGCCGTCGTCACGCCCGGCTTTTCCGCCGACTGCCTGGAGACTCTGGAAGAGATCGCCCAGGAGAACGCGCACATCTTCAAGCAGAATGGCGGCGAGCAGTTTGCCGCGATCCCCTGCCTGAACGACAGCGAGCCCGGCATGGACGTGATCCGCCAGCTCGTGCTACGCGAACTCCAGGGCTGGATCTAGAGCATAACGGACGATGGTGCGCTCCCTCTCCCGCTTGCGAGAGCTTTGCTTAATTGGCTGAGCGGGAGTGGCAGCCGATGTCAGGCATTTTTTTGCGCTGCCTCAGGCGGTACGCGAGGGTTGAGGGCCGCGTTTTCAGGGCCGTCCGATGGCAGCGGGCGGTGGCGGTCACGCCGCAGCTCCCACGGGCTGCAGCACCGCCCATCGTTTGAGGTTCATGGCGAGGCAGATAAGACGCAGATGCGTCTGGTTGCGTCTCAGGCCCAGATAGCGGGCGCGCGCCCAGCGGTAGACGCCCTTGAGACGCGCGAAGACCTGCTCGACCGGCGCGCGG
>NZ_JAGKJI010000029.1 GCF_020329485.1 Bradyrhizobium cenepequi | reverse complement strand
GGGATTGGCCTTCGACGCGCTGATCGCCGACAAGGCGTTCGACAGCAACGCCATCATCGCCGAACTCGATGCGCGCGGCGCCAAGGTCGTCATCTCCCAGCATCCGCGCCGCGCCAAGCCTCTCACCATCGACGAGGAGATGTACAAATGGCGGCATCTCATCGAGAACTTCTTCGGCAAGCTCAAGGAGTTCAAACGCATCGCCATGCGCGCCGAAAAGACCGATCAAAGCTTCGCCTCCATGATCCATCTGGTCGCGGCCGTGATAAACTCCCGATGAATCCCAACAGACCCTAGTCCAACCGCGCGATCGTCTGGACGGCGATCAGGAACGATCCCCACTGCGCCACGTTGACGGCAAATCTGAAACCTCTTGCGACGGCTCTGGAGGCATGCCGAGACCGTCTTCCGATGACCCGCCGTGAGAACATTCCCGTATGCAGCGACGCGACTATTTCCTCGAGAAGATGTGCTTCAGGTAGCAGAGCCCCTCGTAAGTCAGCCGCGTCTCACGGGTTTCTCCCTTTGCCACTTCGCCTTCCAGGAACGTCTCAAGCTCCGGAAGCGCGCGGTCGAACTTCTCCGTGATGCCCATCATCACGCAGGTTTCCTTGATACGCTCTATCGGTTTTTCAAGAACGTCGATTTGAACCATCGCCTTCAAATTCATGATCCCGCGCTTTGTTCCGACGCCGCAGCGGAAGTCCGCCGCCGGTCACTGAGAATCATCTGGTGATCGCTTAACTAGCCGTGAGTCTACTTGCCATGCGTGTCAGCATGAAGAAGGAGCGGTCAGGCAACGCGGCGCGGCTGTGGCCTCTGCTCGCTCTGAACTTCTTCATGGCGGACATGCAGTCCGGCATCGGGCCGTTCGTCGGCGTCTTCCTGCAGGCACATGGCTGGGCCAGCGGCTGGATCGGGACCGCGATGACGATAGGTAACGTCGCGGGCATGCTGATCACGACCCCGATCGGCGGCTTCATCGATGCAAGCCGTCACAAGCGCGCCTGGGTGATCGTGCCGGGCGTCGCCGTTGTCACCGCATCAGCGCTGATTCTCGTCTCGCAGAATTTCTGGACCGTCGCCGCATCGCAAATCGCGACCTCGCTTGCCGGCGCCGCCATCATTCCCGCCGTCACCGGCATCACGCTCGGCATCGTCAGACAGAAGGGCTTCAACCGGCAGAACGGTCGTAACCAGGCCTTCAACCATGCCGGCAATATGGTCGGAGCAGCGGCATCGGGCTATCTTGGCTGGAAATACGGCTACACGGCCGTATTCCTGCTGGCGGCGATCTTCGGCGCCATTGCGATCGCCTGCGTTCTCCTGATCCCACCTGATGCCATCGACAACAACGCCGCGCGCGGCGCGAGAGAGCATGATCCGGAGAGCCAGCCAAGCGGCTTCACCGTCCTGGCCAGGCACAAACCGCTGCTCGTGCTCGCGTTGGCGCTGGCCGCCTTCCATCTCGGCAATGCCGCGATCATTCCGCTCTATGGATTGGCCGCGGTTGCCGGCGGCCATGCCAACGGCCCGGATTTCGTGGCGACGACGATCGTGATCGCGCAGGCCGTCATGATCGTGACCTCGATCGTCGGCATGCGCGCGGCGGAAAGCCGCAGCTATTGGCCGGTGCTTCTCGCGTCCTTCCTGGTGCTGCCGGTGCGCGGCATCCTGGCGTTCTTCCTCACAGGCTGGTGGGGCGTGCTCCCCGTGCAGATTCTTGATGGCATCGGGACCGGCCTGCAGAGCGTCGCCGTCCCTGGAATGGTCGCGCGCTCGCTGAACGGGACCGCATCAATCTCGGACAGGGTGCAGTGATTACCGTTCAAGGTGTCGGCGCTTCGCTGAGCCCTGCCCTCGGCGGTTGGATCGCGCAATGGATCGGCTATCCGCCTACGTTTGTCCTGCTCGGCGCACTTGGCTTGGTCTCGGTAGCGTTATGGGTCGGCTTTGCTTTCGAGATGAAGAAATATTGACGCCTGCAAATCCGGTCTGGTTCCAGGGGACCGGAGTGCCTAAGTATCGGACGGAGCTGGCCATCGGAATAAGACATTCGTTCTCGGAGTGCTTCTTTGCGTCTTCTCAGTCGTGCCGCTACCGCCGCCCTCGCCTTGGGTATCCTGCTTGCTTTCCCTTTCCCGAAGGCCTATCGCGACGCGAAGGCACAAAGCGCGACCGCCGCTGTCACCAAGCCCGTATCATTGCCTGACATCGCAATCGGCTCGCCGAAAGCGCCGGTGACGATCACCGAATATGCCTCGATGAGCTGTCCGCACTGCGCCGCATTCGGCGAGAACGTATTTCCGATGCTCCGTTCGAAATATATCGACACCGGCAAGGTCCGCTTCGTGTTTCGCGAATTCCCGCTCGACATCAAGGCAGCGGCCGCCTCGATGCTGGTGCGTTGTATCGGCAAGGACGATGCGGAAAAGCATTTCGCCGTCATCGAGACGATGTTCAAGCAGCAGGCCGGCCTGATGGATCGAACGAAGGAAACGCTGATCCTGATCGGCAAGCTCAACGGGATGAGCGAGCAGGACGTCGAAACCTGCGAGACCGACCAGGCGCTGCTCGACAAGATCGCTGCCGACCAGCGCTACGCAATGGAGACGCTCAAGGTCGACGCGACGCCAACCTTCTTCGTCAATGGCGAGCGATGGAAGGGAGCGATGTCCTATGAGGAGCTGGACGCGAAGCTCAAGACCCTGCTCAAGCGCTGAAACTGTCTACTCTCGCAAATGCGATTGTGCAAAGCGGGATACATCACCTCATCGTTACAACGCAGACGTGCCCCGCGTGTTGGTGGGCTTGTCGTTCGCCGCGGCTCAAGGATAGCCTTGTTAACCATAGGCGGGGCGATGGGCGCGACGCCCGCTTGAACCAATTGAACAGGCGCCAAGGGGAAACGCCATGTTCGAGATTCTCGATCGCCGGAGGCGTCTGACCGGCAACCAGATCAAGATCCTTTCGGCTGCCATCATCGGCGACGCGCTGGAATTCTTCGATTATTTCCTGATCGGATTCGTGCTCGCCTTCCTGATCGGGCCGTGGAAACTCACCTTCGGACAATCGGCGACCGTGCTGATGAGTTCCGGTATCGGCGCAATCATCGGAGCCTACGTCTGGGGATGGCTCGCCGACCGCGTCGGGCGCCGTATCGTGTTCGTCGGCACCGTGCTCAACTTCTCTATCGCCACGGGCCTGCTCTATTTCACGCCTGACAACGGTTGGATCTATCTCACGATCATGCGCTTCTTCGTCGGCACCGGCGTCGGCGGTCTCTATTGCGTGGACCTGCCGCTGGTGCAGGAGTTCATGCCTTCGCACAAGCGTGGCTGGATCGGCGGCCTCGTCACCTGCGTGATCCCGCTCGGCGTCGGACTTGGCGCCATCCTTGGTGCCTTCATGGGCTCAGACCAGTGGCGGCTGTTGTTTGCGATCGGCCTGCTGCCATCCCTGCTCGTGCTGCTTGTCCGGCTCTGGGTTCCCGAGAGCCCGCGCTGGCTGTGCCGCCAGGGCCGCTACGAGGAAGCGCGCAAGTCGCTGGCCTGGGCGCTCCAGGTGGAGCCGTCCTCTCTCCCGCTGCCGACGGCGGCCGATGCCGGCCCGGTCATCAAGACGAGCTGGCTAGATCTCTTCAAATATCCGCGCAGCCTGATCGTCTCCTGGCTCGGCAATGCCGGCGCCCAGACCGGCGTCTACGGCGTCACCCTGTGGGCGCCGGCGCTGTTCGTGTTGATCCTGAAGGCGACGCCACAGGAAGCCGCCAGGATGATGATCCTGCTCAGCCTCTCGGGCTTCCTCGGCCGCATCTCCTTCTCCTATTTCTCGGAGCTCCTGGGACGGCGGACCGCCGGCGGCCTGCTCGGCTTCGGCGCGGGCGCGCTGACGATCATCGCTGGCTATCATTACGACGCCACGCTGTTCGGCGTCTCGGCGTTCTGGCTGATCTTGACCCTGGCATTCTTCTTCGCCGATGGCGGCTTTGCCATTGTCGGGCCCTATGCGGCAGAGGTCTGGCCCTCGCATCTGCGCACCACCGGCATGGGCTCGGCCTATGGCTTCGGTGGCATCGGCAAGATCATCGGTCCGGTCGGCCTTGCGCTGATCGTCGGCTCAAACAACTACCTGAAGCCTGATGTGCCGCTGACACAAATCCCGACCGCCTTTGTCTATCTCGGCTGCTGGTTCCTGATGGCCGGTCTGGTCTATTATTTCCTCGGCATCGAGACCAGGGGCAAGTCGATCGAACAGATCGATCGGGAGCTGACGGCCGGCGCCGACGTGGCGGCCGCCGCGTCGGTTCGCCAAGCCTAGGAGCCTTGAGCGATGATCGCGACGTCTGCTGAACTCGCGGGCGATCCAGCCGTGATCGCCCGCGCGAAAGCTGTCCAGCCGCTGGTCGCAGCGGCCGCAAACGAGATCGAGCAAACGCGTCGGTTGCCATCTCCTCTGCTTGACCAGCTCCATGATTACGGGCTGTTTCGCCTGTTGCTGCCGCAATCATCACAGGGGATCGAGACCGATCCCCTCACCTTCTTCCAAGTCATGGAGATCATCGCCCAGGCTGATGCCTCGACGGCGTGGTGCCTGAGCCAGGCCGGCGGTTGCGCAATGGCGGCCGCCTATCTCGACCTGCCGGTCGCACATGCGGTGTTCAGCGATCCCCGGGCGGTGCTGGCCTGGGGTCCAGGTCCGAAGGTGAAGGCGGTCGAATGCGAAGGTGGCTACCGGGTCACCGGCACCTGGTCGTTCGCGTCCGGCGGACGGCACGCCACCTGGCTGGGCGCGCATTGCCCGATCTATGCAGCCGATGGCATGCCGAAACGCGACGCCAACGCCTCGCAGATCGAGCGCACCATGCTGGTGCGGACCGAGGACGTCGAATGGACCGACATCTGGAATACGGTCGGGCTGCGCGGCACCGCGAGCGACCAGTTCACGCTGAACGACTTCTTCGTCCGCGCGGACCATTCGATCACCCGCGAATTCGACCGCGAACGCCGCGAGGACGGCCCGCTCTACCGGATGGGTTCTGGCACCTGCTACCAGGTCGGTTTTGCCGGCGTCGCTTGCGGCATCGCCCGCGGCGCGCTCGATAATTTCGTCGACATGGCGCGCAACAAGGTACCGCGCGGCGCCAAGAGCCCGCTGCGCGACAACGCCGTGGTGCAGTCCGGCCTGGCCCAGGCCGAAGTCCATCTGCGCGCCGCGCGCGGCTTCGTGCTGCAGTCGATGGCCGACATCTGGAAGGACCTCGTCGCCGGCAACGACATTACGATCGAGCAGCGGATCACCATTCGCATGGCCGCCACCCACGCCATCCACAAGGCGCGCGAGGCCGTCGACTTCGCCTACAATGCCGCGGGCGCCACCGCGATCTTCGACGGGCATCCGCTGGAGCGCCGCTTCCGCGACATCCACACTGTGACCCAGCAGTTGCAGGGCCGGCTCAGCCATTTCGAAACCGTCGGCGCCTGGATGATGGGTGCCGACTGCGACCTCACCTTCGTCTAGAGCTTCGGTTCTGATTCGAATCAGAACCGAAGCTCTGGATTCTTGTTTTGACGCGTTTTCTTCACGCGAACCGGTATCCACTTTGCTCGAAAACGCTATAGCTTCCAAGGAGAACACCATGCCGCTTGGTCCACTGCAGCACTACACGATCGAACCCCAGGACCTCGAGAAGACCAAGAATTTCTATTGCGACGTGCTGGGTCTGGAGAACGGCGAGCGCCCGCCGCTCGATTTCCCCGGCTACTGGCTATACTCCGGCGGCCTCGCCACCGTGCACCTGATGGGCACCCGCAAGCCGCGCGAAGGCATCGTGGTCCGCGGCACCGAAAAGAAATACGAGGACACGGGCCGACTCGACCACATCGCCTTTTCCGCCACCGACGTCGATGGCGTGCGCAGGCGCCTGCGGGAGCACAAGGTTCAATTCCGCGAAAGCATCGTGCCACGGACCGGCGATACCCAGTTCTTCCTCTACGACCCGGACGGGGTGGGCGTGGAACTCAACTTCGCCAAGGCCTGAGGGAAGCTCTTCAGGTGTAAGCCCGCCACCCCCCTCATCGGCCAGCCCCACGCTGGCCGATGCCATTTTATAGCGCCGCGCCAACGGGTTCCCGACAAGACCTTCAATCAGCCATAAGTCCGGCCTGAATCAGTCGAGGTTTCTTCAACTTTGCATGACGATTGGAGCGGCCGCGCCGCTGCGGCAGGATAGCCGGGTGCCACGCCTTCAACCTACCCCAGGGCATGGTTACCCGGCTATTCGTGGTGGCGGCCGCTCAATCCAGTCCGCGTTCGTGGCTGAGGCGGACCATTTCGTTGATGAAGATCTGCTTCTGCTTGTCGTCGAGGCTTGCATAGAGCGGCTCGGCGGCATCGGCGACGTTGCGCTGGTCGACCGCGCGGTCGTTGAGGAACTGGGCCTCGTTGCGCATCTGTTCGATGACATCGTCCGGCGGGTCGCGCTGGGCACGGGCAATGCGCAGGTTCACGCGATCGGCCCCGTTGTGGCCGAGATAGTGCATCGCACTATTGAAAGCCCCCCAATACTTCTCCTGCTCGGGCGTGAGGTTCAGCTCCTTCTTGATCCGCTCGATATTGGCGTCGCTGTTGACAACAATCTGTTCGGCCGTGAGCTGCGGCGCGTTCGTTTGGGTCAGCATCTGCGGCTGCTTGGCGGTCTTGTCCTTGCTGGCCTTTGCAGCCTTGCTGCTCTTGGCCGGAGCGCCTTGCTTGTCGGCCGGCGCCGGGTTGCGGTTGGTGCCGGTGAGCACGCCGGTCACCCCCGTGACCACGCCAACCACGCCTCCGATTGCACCGCCCAAGACGCCACCGACCGGCCCGGCCGCTTTGCTGCCTTCGCGGGCGCCCTGCTGGACTCCCTGAACCAACCCCTGCGCGTTGGCGCGCGGCGACGAGTTGACGCACAGGATGGCAGCCACCGCCAGCGCGGCGCATAGCCTCAAGCGCGCACGCAGCTTCGATACCAGGCTTGGCATGATCGGAGTCTCCATGATCGATCGTGGGTTACCGGTCTGACGTTCGATTGCAGCTGAAGGGCCGCAGATCCGGACCTTATCGTTCTCGCCGCGAGCAGGTCTACCTGTCGCGACCCTTCGATCCGACGACGAAAAGCCGCGAGGGGCCACTTGGATCGCCCGCTTCGCGGCTCCGCAGCCGCTCGCGTGCGCCGCAAAAAGATGCCTGCCGGCGTCCTGCGGCAGGCATAGCGCGAAGATTAACAGGCCTGACTGCCTGCAATTTGTACACAACGTTAGTTCTAGGAAAGCGCGCACCTGGTTTCTCGACAGGCGCCAACAATTCTGCTCTGATCTCGTTCGAGGAAATCGCCCCGCCGCCTCGAATGCGGCGAGCAAAAAAACAAAAACGAGATTTCGCAAGTCTTTGACCGTCGGCTCACCAGGGAGGGAACGCCATGTCACGGAAGAAGCTTTCTCGACGAGAATTTGTTGCGGCTACGGCGCTGTCATCGGCAGCGCTGATTACGGCTCCTTACATCCGCGGCGCCCATGCAGCGGGCAAGCTCGCGATTGGTTTCTGGGATCACTGGGTCCCCGGGGCCAACAAGACCTCGACGGCTCTCGTCAATGAATGGGCCGAGAAGGAAAAGGTCGAAGTTCAGATCGATTACATCACGAGCCAGGGCAACAAGACTCTCCTGACGATGGCAGCCGAAGCCCAGGCCCGGTCCGGCCATGATATTCTGGCCCAGGCGACCTGGCAGGCGCATGCCTACGCCGAGCTGCTTGAACCCGTCAACGATATCATGGAACCGATCATCAAACAGAACGGCGCCGTGAACGACACCGTCAATTATCTCGGCCAGGCCAAGGGCAAGTGGCTCGGAGTTCCCGCCTGCATCGGCAGCCAGATCAAGGGGCCCTGCTCCCGCATCGACCTGATGAAGAAACACGCCAATATCGACGTGCAGGCGATGTACCCGGCTGGCAGTCCGCCGAAAGCCGACAACTGGACATTGGATACGTTCCTCAAAGCGGCGGAGGCCTGCCATAAGGCCGGCCATCCCTTTGGCATCGGTCTCGGCGAAACCAGCGACAGCGTCGATGCCGCGGGTGCGATCTTCAACTCGTTCGGCGCAGAACTCGTCGACGCCAAAGGCAACCTGACCGTGAAGACCGACGCTGTTCGGCAAGCGCTTGAGTACTACAAGAAGCTCATCGCCTTCCTGCCGCCGGATGCGGCGGCCTGGGACGATGCTTCGAACAACAAGTGGTTGGTGTCCGGCCGGGGCGCACTGATCATGAATCCGCCAAGCGCCTGGGCTGTCGCCAAGCGCGATGCGCCACAAGTTGCCGAGCAGTGCTGGACGCACGGATTCGCGGCTGGGCCGAAGGGCCGGTTCGCGCCTTATCTGCCGTTCTTCTGGCTCACCTGGAGTTTCTCCAAGAACAAGGCGGCGGCCAAGAGCCTGCTCACGCATCTGTCGCAACCGTCGTCGATCGAGAAGCTCGTCGCGGCGAGCGGTGGCTACGATCTGCCGGCGTATGAGAAACTGACCACCTTGAAGACGTGGGCGGAAGAAGGGCCGCCGAAGGGCACGCTCTATCACTATCCGAACCCCTACAACCATCAGAAGCTGTCGATCGCGGCTTCGCCGGCGCCGCCCAAGGTGGCACAGCAGATCTACACACAGGCGACGCTGACGAAGATGGCGCTCCGCTACTCGCAGGGCGAGAAGATGGAAAGCACGCTCGCCTGGGCCGAAGGCGAGTGCGAGGGCTTCATGCGGAGCTAAGCGGAACGATGCTGCCGGACGGCTCACCGCGTGGGCCGTCCGGCGCGTTCGCCCCTACGCCTGCGCGATCGGGAATCGGCCCGCGCCCTTGCGCGGCGGGACCAGCTTACAAGGAACATAGTCATGGCTGATGTCGTATTTCAGGAAAGGCGCGTCGCCCACCGGCCAAGCGTTGGCAAGCGGTCAAGCCTGCACTACGCGCTCAAGCGGAAATCGACTGTGGCATTCCTGATGGCGCTACCGCTGATCCTGCTGGTCGCCCTGCTTGTGGTCTATCCTGCCCTCTACTCGCTGCATCTGGCGACGCTGAACAAGTCGATGACGAAATTCATCGGCTTGGGCAATTTCGAATTCCTGTTCAAGCGCGATACGTTCTGGCTGGTCGTGAAGCAGTCCTGCATCTTCGCGATCTCGGCGGTGATCTTCAAAGCACTGATCGGCTTCATCGTCGCGCATTTCGTGCACAACGTTCCCGCCAACAAGCAGCGCAGATGGCGCGGCATGTTGCTCGTGCCCTGGGTGATCCCGCCGGCGATGAGCACGCTCGCCTGGCTGTGGCTGTTCGATCCGTCCTACAGCGCCTTCAACTACACGCTATCCTTCTTCGGCATCGGGCCGATCCCGTGGACCGGCGATGCCATGTGGGCGCGCTTCTCGGTCATCCTGGTCAATGTCTGGTATGGCGCGCCGTTCTTCATGATCATGTATCTGGCGGCGCTGAAATCCGTGCCCGATCAGCTCTATGAGGCGGCCGCAATCGACGGCGCCAATTGGTGGCAGCGCATCTGGTACGTGACGCTGCCCATGATGCGCAACATCATCGCGATCACGACACTGTTCTCGCTGATCGTCACCTTCGCCAATTTCGATATCGTGCGGATCCTGACAGCCGGCGGCCCACTCGACCACACCCACATCTTCGCAACCTGGGCGTTCCGCGTCGGCATAGAGGGCAGCGACATCCCACTTGGCGCCAGTGTCTCACTATTCATGGTCCCGATCCTAGCCGTCGCAGCGATCTTCATCCTGCGCGACATCTCCAAACGCGGGAACGAAGCCTGATGAGCACGCTCACGATTGACAAGGCCGGCCCTCGCCGCAAGGTCAAATATGGCAGCATGAGCCGCGACCGCGCCTGGGCGCTGCGCTGGTCGTATTTCTTCCTCACTGTGTTCGCGATTTTCTCGCTGACGCCGCCGCTTTACATGCTGATCACCTCGCTCAAGAGCAGCGCGGAGATTTCGGCGGCGACCAATCCGTGGTGGGTTTACCATCCGACGCTGGAGAACTACATCCAGCTTCTGACCTCGAACCAGTTTCTGCGCTTTTTCTGGAATTCGGCCTGGGTCTCGATCATCGTCGTGACCATCACCATGCTGATCAGCGTGCCGGCAGCCTTCGCGCTTGCACGGATGAAATTCTGGGGTTCGGCGACGCTCGCGACCGGCGTATTCCTGACCTACCTCATTCCCGACAGCCTTCTCTTTATTCCCCTGTTCAAGACGTTTGCGCTGATCGGCGACTGGACAGGCATCCAGCTAATCAACCGCTGGTACGTTCTGCTGTTCATCTATCCGACGCTGACGGTGCCGTTCTGCACCTGGATCATGATCGGCTATTTTGCCTCGATCCCGAAGGAGCTCGATGAGGCCGCGATCATCGACGGCGCCTCCTGGTTTCAGACGCTGACCCGGATCTTCATCCCGGTGGCGCTGCCTGGCCTGATCGCCGCGACCATCTTCGCCTTCACGGTGTCATGGGCGCAGTTCCTCTATCCGATGGTGTTTACCACGTCGACGGATCAACTGGTGCTGCCGGTCGGCATCATCACCACGCTGATCAAGGGCGACGTGTTCAACTGGGGACAGATCATGACCGGGGCGCTGCTCGGCGCCGCGCCACCGCTGATCATCTACGCCTTCCTGATGGACTACTACATTGCCGGCCTGACCGCCGGCGCGACAAAGGGTTGAACTCATGGCTGAAGTTTCGCTGCGAAAGGTTGTGAAGCGTTATGACGAAGTCGAGGCGGTGCGCGGCATCGATCTCGACATCGCCGACCATGAGTTCGTGGTGCTGGTCGGTCCCTCCGGCTGTGGCAAGTCGACCACGTTGCGCATGATCGCTGGGCTGGAAGACATCTCGGATGGCGACATCACGATCGGCGGTGACATCGTCAACGACGTACCGCCGAAAGACCGCGACATCGCGATGGTGTTCCAGAACTACGCGCTCTATCCGCATATGACGGTGGCCGAGAACATGTCGTTCGGGCTGCGGCTGAAGCACTATCCCAAGGCCGAGATCAAGAGCCGGGTGGCGGAAGCCGCGCGCATGCTCGACATCACCGACCTGATCGACCGCAAGCCGAAGCAACTCTCCGGCGGCCAGCGCCAACGCGTCGCCATGGGCCGCGCCATCGTGCGCAATCCCAAGGTGTTCCTGTTCGACGAACCGCTGTCGAACCTCGACGCTAAATTGCGTGTGCAGATGCGGATCGAGATCAAGAAGGTGCACCAGAAGGTCCGCACCACCACGGTCTACGTGACCCACGATCAGGTCGAGGCGATGACGCTCGCCGACCGCGTGGTGGTGATGAACCACGGCCGCATCGAGCAGATCGGCACGCCGAACGAGCTTTACCACAAGCCGGCGACCCGTTTCGTCGCCAGCTTCATCGGCTCGCCGGCGATGAACTTCGTGCCCTGCCGGCTCGAGGATGTCGGTGGCCGCCTGCATCTGCGCCTGACCGACCGTCTTGCCTTTCCAATGCCGCCGGTCCGAGCCGCCCGCTACCAGGCGGTGCCGCGCACCGACAAGCTGCTGCTCGGAATCAGGCCGGAACACATCATCGAAGCCAGGCAGCATCTGGCGCCCGGGGTCGAGCCGTTCGACACCGTGCTCGACGTCACCGAGCCGATGGGCATGGAGACCCTGGTCTATTTCACCCTCGAGGGCAGCCAGGTCTGCGGCCGGGTCAATCCCAATGCCGGCGCGCAGGATGGCGCCCCGCTCCGCTTGGCTGTGGACCTCAACAACATGCATTTGCTAAACGAGGTGACGGGCGTCGTCCTTTGACGGCGTATTACGCAATAGCTAAGGGCAGGAAATGGCCACCAACAAGAAGAAGATTTTCGTCACCCAAACACTCTCGCCAGGGGCACGGGCTCTCCTCAACGAACGGGACGACATCGAACTCGTCGAATTTCCCAACCTGATCTCCGCCAAGGATTTCGAGGCCTTGCTGAGACAGCATGCGCCAGTGCATGGTGTGGCGCTTGGCGCCACCCGTTTCGGCGAGCCGGAGCTCGAAGCGTCCGGAGACATGAAGGTGGTGACGCGGATCGGCGTCGGTTACGACGCGGTCGACGTCCCCGCACTCTCGCGCCGCAAGGTGCCCCTGATGGTGGCTGGCACGGCGAACTCGCCGTCGGTGGCCGAACACGCCCTGTTCATGATGCTGACGCTGGCCAAGCGCGCGCAGGAAATGCATGCCGTCGTCAAGGACGGCACCTGGGCGAACCGGCTCGGCGTGCTGCCTTTCGATCTCTACGGCAAGACGGTGTTGATCGTTGGCTTCGGCCGCATCGGCACCCGCACCGCCAAACGGTGCCTCGCGATGGAAATGCAGGTGCTGGTTTACGATCCCTACAAGCCGGCCAGCGAAATCGCGGCCGCCGGCTGCGAAGCGGTGCCGGATCTCGACGCAGCGCTGCCGCGTGCCGATTTCGTCACCATCCATTGTCCGAGGACACCGGAGACGATCGGCATGTTCAATGCCGCGCGCCTGCGGCGGATGAAACCGACCGCCTATCTGATCAACACCGCGCGCGGTGGCCTCGTCGACGAAGCGGCGCTCTATGATGCGCTGGTGTCCGAAAGACTCGCCGGCGCCGGCCTTGACGTGTTCGAGCAGGAGCCGCCGCCGGTCGGTCAGCCCCTGCACAGCCTGCCGAACGTCATCATGGCGCCACACGTTGCCGGCGTCACCGTCGAGGCTGTCGACCGGATGAGCGAGCAGACCGCGCGCAACATCCTGAGCGTCCTGGACGGCGCCCCGCTGCGGCACAACGTGATCAACCAGGACGTGCTCAACTAATCCGATAGAACCGTCTATCTTCGGATGGGCCGACAACGATCGGCCTGTCATCAGTGCATGACCCGGTGGATACTGGTCCTCCGACAGGTCAGGCTCCAAACAAGAGGGATAGAGACGAAACGCGTCGAAGATGCGCCGTTCGGCTCTAGGTGTGGAATATGGCTTTCAAGGAATTCGGCAACTACGATGCGGTGGGCCTCGCCGAGCTGGTCCGCAACAAAGAGGTCACTGCGCGCGAATTGCTCGACGAGGCGATCGACCGCACGACCAAGGTTGATCCCGAGATCAACGCCGTTGTCGTCAAGCACTACAACTATGCCGAGCAACAGATCGAGAGGGGGTTACCGGACGGACCGTTCACGGGGGTACCATTCCTTCTGAAAGACCTCGATCTCCTGCAGGGAACCCGCACAACCTCGGGTGCCAGCGTCAATCGGGATTTTGTTGCCGATCACAGCAGCACCCTCACCCGGCGCTTCCTCGACGCCGGCGTGACCATTTTCGGCAAGACCTCGAGCCCGGAATTCGGGCTGATGCCGACCACGGAGACTCGCCTGTTCGGGCCCACCCGCAATCCCTGGAACCTCGCGCATTCCTCGGGCGGGTCCTCCGGCGGCGCCGCTGCCGTTGTCGCCGCACGCATCCTGCCCGTGGCGCATGCCAGCGACGGCGGCGGCTCGATCCGCATCCCTGCTTCCGCCTGCGGCGTGTTCGGCATGAAGCCAAGCCGGGCCCGCAACCCGGTCGGTCCCGATCGCGGCGAGGGCTGGAGCGGCTTTTCGACCGCGCATGTCGTCAGCATCAGCGTGCGCGACAGCGCCGTGATGATGGACGCGATCCATGGTCCGGAGCCGTGGAGCCTCTATGTCGCGCCGCCGCCGGTGCGGCCATTCTCACAGGAGGTCGGCCGCGACCCCGGCAAGCTTCGCGTCTCCTTCACGGACAAATCGCCCTATGGGGATGCGATCGACCCGGAGGTCGCCGCGGCCGTTCGCGACACCGCAATACTGCTCGCCGACCTCGGCCATCACGTCGAGGAGCGCTCCCCCATCCTTCCCGCCGACCCCACCGTCGTGATGACCGCCATCGTGAGCGCGAACACGGCAGTCGCGGTGCGCACCATCGAGCAACGCATCGGTCGCGCAGTGACACGTGACGATCTTGAAATGCTGTCGCTCGCAAGCGCCCACAATGCGCAGACCATCGCGTCTGCGGACTACATCGCCATGCAGCTCGCGGCGTTCCAGATCTCGCGCAGCCTTGCGATCTTCTTCGAGGGCTGCGACGTGTTCTTAAGTCCAACGCTGTGCACGCCACCGATCCGGCTTGGCGAGATCAACACCATGTCCGAGGACCTGTCGCATATCGGGCCGATCCTGCGGCGCTATATGCCGGGTACCTCGATGTTCAACATGTCCGGACAGCCCGCGATGTCGGTGCCGCTCGCCTGGAGCAAGGACGGCCTGCCGCTCGGCATGATGTTTGCGGCCAAGCTTGGCGACGAGGCAACGCTGTTCCGCCTGGCCGGCCAGCTCGAGCAGGCGCAGCCCTGGAAGGACAAGCGCCCACCAGTATGCGCGTAGGGGAAAAGCTGCCACGGGGCCAAATCTCAGCCTCATTCCGGGTTGAGTAAATGGGAAGCGTCGGCAGCCATCTTTGCCAACCAACTTCCAAGGAAAAAGATTTTGAGCCAGAGCGATCCTACTGACAATGCGCTTGCGGCCATCGCCAGCATTTTGGACGAGCAGCAAGCGCCGCCACCGATCGAGAAGCCGCAGGCCGAGCCGGAGACCGTCGAAGACACGCCCGCGAGGCCTCCGCCGCTGGAGGCGAATGGCTATTCCAAGGTCGGCCCTGGCCCGATGGCCGCCCTCCGCTTCAAGTGGACGGTGCGTGAGCAGGATGGCCAGTACTATGTCGACGAGACCATCGGCGAGAATTCGAAGGCCATGGTGAGCGGCCCGATGGATCGGGAGGCCGCGATCAAGTTCGTCGACGACCGCGAGGCCGACGCACATCAGCGCTTCGAGGTCTTGAAGCAGGAAATGTCCAGCCGTGCCGCTGTCGCCAGCCTGGTCCGCGAGGAAGGCGGCGAGATCTAACTTCGCAGCTACGCCGGTCTTGGCGGCCCCAGGAAGTCCTTCTTAACGAGATCAACGCCGGCGTGCCGCAGGATGTCGTAGGCGGTTGTAACGTGAAAGAAGAATTGCGGTACGCTGAAGCTCAGCAGCAGCGATCGTCCGGTGAATTTGCGCTGCGCGCCGCTCTTGAACGTGAACACCACCTCCTTGTCGCCGGCCTCGTCGATCGCAGCACGCGGCAGGCTTTGGACGAAATCGATCGCGGCCGCGATCCTGCGCTTGAGTTCGTCAAGATCAGGTTCGATATCGCTGAATCTGATTGGCTCCTGCCCGGCGAGCAGCGCGCAGCAGGCGATCGCATGACGGTTGGCTTCCCCGACCTGCTGTCTGAAACTGTACATGTTCGGATAGAGCCGCATGCCGAGCAGCACGGCAGGATCGATGTTTCGTGCGTAGGCGGAGGCGTGATCGAGCAGCCCGGAAAGATTGCCAAGATACGGCACGAATACGCCGACCGATGCTTCGTAAACCGAGATTGTCACGATTTTACTTCCTTTGACTGGTTCGACGCGCACATCTCATCTAAAGCCGTTGCAACAAATTAGCATCGAAGCAATCGATGGAGGAAAGATTGATGTTGCGGGCATTCGTCGGCCTTGCGGCCGCCATGCTGATGATGGCTCCCGCCCATGCCCAGCAAGGGGCGCCGTCCCGGCTCGACAACATCATCCGGCGCGGCACGCTGCGGGTCGGCATGACCGGCGATTACGCGCCGTTCAGCTTTGTCGACAAGACGACTTCCGCCTTCAGGGGATTCGATGTCGACATGGCGGAAGCGCTTGGCAAGGCGCTCGGCGTCAAGGTGGAATATGTCAAGACAGCCTGGCCACAGATGACGAACGATTTGGAAGCCGATCGCTTCGACATTGCGATGGGTGGCGTCTCGATCACGCTCGATCGCCAGAAGAAGGGGTTCTTCTCGATCCCCGTCATGCGCGAAGGCAAGACGCCGATCACGCGCTGCACGGACGTCAACAAGTACCAGACGGTCGCCGAGATCGACCATGCCGGCACGCGCGTCATCGTCAATCCCGGCGGCACCAATGAGCGCTTCGCGCGGGCGCATATGAAGAACGCCAAGATCAAGGTCTTCAACGACAACACCAGGATTTTTGACGAGATCGTCAAGGGCGATGCCGACCTGATGATGACGGATGCGTCCGAGACGCGCTACCAGCAGAAACAGCATCCCGGCGTGCTCTGCGCTGTGCATCCCGATCAGCCGTTCGACTTTGCCGAAAAGGCCTACTGGCTGCAGCGCGACGTCACGCTGAAGTTCTTCGTGGATCAATGGCTGGACATCGCGATGAAGGACGGCACGTTCAAACGCATCTATGCCGCCTGGTTCGAATGATCCGACCGGCGGCAAAAGCCAGGAAAATTGACCACCTGACGAGCTCTAACTAGACTGGCGGCCAGCCGTTTGAACCAAAGCCGCTAGTACACGACTTACGTTTTGAAAGTGATCCAGGTCACGTTGCATCAGGTTGCTGATGTGTAGTTTCGCTGACCGGGGATTCCTGCTCAGGAGGTCATCATGAAGAAGCTTCTGGCTATCGCTGCGCTTTTGCTTGCGAGCACTGCAGCGCACGCCCAGTACACCTTCGAATATGGCGGCCGCACCATCCGCATCGACCCCGATCGCGGCACCGTCTCGATCCCCGGCGTCTACGATAATACCGGCCACAAGTCCAAGCGCGCCAAGAGCGAGGAAGGCACTCGCAAGCAGAAGTCGAACCAGGAAGCCAAGACCGATTCACAATCCGCGCCAGCTCCGGCGCCCGGTCCTGCTGCGCCGCCTGCGGCAGCGACCTCCACCGAAGCCACAACGGCCGCCGTCGCGCCGAGTAATGGCGCGGGTATGCCTCAGACCTCACCGCCCAGCCCGCCAGCGCCGCAGAGCCAGCAGACCGCGGTGCCCGCCTCGCCTCCTTCGCCTCCACCTCAAGCGCCAGCCCCGACAGTCGCGACAGCCGCTCCGGCGCCAGTCGCGAAGCCTGTGACGCCCGCGGCGGCAGCGCAGGCCAATTCCCCAATCGGGATGTGGCTTACAGAGGAGAAGGAAGGTCAAGTCCGCATTGAGCAGTGCGGCACCAATCTCTGCGGCTATGCCGTCGACAAGACGTCGAACCAGAACGGCGAGCAGGTCCTGATCAACATGAAGCCCGGCAAGGACAAATGGAGCGGCCGCATCCTCGATCCGAACACCGGCAGTACCTATGACTCCACGATCGCGCTGAAGGGCTCCGACACGCTGCGCGTGCAGGGCTGCGCCTTCGGCGGCATGTTCTGCGGCGGCCAGACCTGGACGCGGGTGAACTGAGCTTCGCCGCCTGGTGGCGTGGACGGAGCGCAGCGCATTGAAGGAGCGCTGCGCGATTATCCAGTTGGAGAACTAGCCGACCTTCGCGTTATACTGCTCGTCGGTGACATGCTCCATCCAGTTCGAATAGACGCCGTCGAGCGCTTCTTGCATTGCGATGTGTGTCATAGCGTTGGTTGGCGAAGCGCCATGCCAATGCCTTTCATTCGGCGGAATCCAGACCACGTCGCCGGGCCTGATCTCCCTGACAGGACCGCCCTCGGCCTGGACCCGGCCGATGCCCGAGATCACGTAGAGCGTCTGGCCGAGCGGATGGGTGTGCCAGGCGGTGCGCGCGCCCGGCTCGAAGGAGACGCGCGAAGAGTTCAGCCGCGCCGGCCCTGGCGCCATGATGACGGGATCCTGCAGCACCGTGCCGGTGAAATATTCGGCCGGCCCGCGACGGGTCGGCCGCATGCCAGCGATATGGATTTCCATAGGCTTACCTCGCTCTTTTGAAGTTATTTCTTGCTCGCGGCGTAGCGCGCCTTGGTCTCGGCATTCATCGGATAGAGGCCCGGCAGTTGCGCGCCATTGTTCACCTCATTGACGATCCAGGCCTCCATCCGTTCCTGCTCCGGCCCTTCGGCCAGCACTTGGTCGAGGAAGGCCTGCGGGATCAGCACCGCGCCGTCCTGATCGGCGACCACGACGTCGTTCGGGAACACCGCCACCCCGCCGCAGCCGATCGGCTCGCCCCAGCCGACGAAAGTCAATCCGGCGACGGATGGCGGCGCGGCAAAGCCGTTGCACCACACCGGCAGTCCCGTGCCGAGCACGCCCTCGACGTCGCGCACCACGCCATCGGTGATCAGCGCGCTCACGCCACGCTTCATCATCCGCGCGCAGAGGATGTCGCCGAAGATTCCTGCGTCGCTGACGCCCATGGCATCGACCACGGCAATACAGCCTTCCGGCATCGCCTCGATCGCGGTGCGGGTCGAGATCGGAGACGACCAGGATTCCGGCGTCGCCAGATCCTCGCGCGCCGGCACGAAGCGCAGCGTGAAGGCGGGTCCGACCAGCCGTTTCTGGCCCGGCCTGAGCGGCTTGGTGCCGCGCATCCAGACGTTACGCAGCCCCTTCTTGAGCAGGACCGTGGTGATGGTGGCGGTGGACACGTGCGACAGCGTCGCGATGGCTTCTGCAGTCAGGGACATCTTGAAAGATCGGCTCCGGTGGGAATGATTTGGCGCGCGCATCTTGCGAGCCGCAGCACTCGCGTCAAGGGCGAGAATACAAGACCGATTACGCTATCTTATCGCCAGCCCGTGGTTTAATTTATTGAAGTTGTTTGGTGATTTTTCACAGGCCGAATTCCACTTCGCTCTGAAACACGCTAGCTTGATGCGCGATGAGCAATGACGCCATGGCCGCGAGCCAAGCCCCCCCACGCCTATTGCCGAGTGGCGACAGCGCTATCACGGTGGAATTCAGCCGTGACATCGATGACGCCGCCAACCGGCGGGTGCTGGCGCTCGATCGCAACCTTGCCGCGGTGCCGGTCGCCGGCGTGACCGAAACCGTTCCGACCTATCGTTCGCTGCTCGTGCACTATGACCCTGTCCATATCGGCTTCGAAGCGTTGGGGGAACAATTACTCGGACTGGCGCAGCGCCCCGATCCGGCCGCCGCAAGAACGCGGCGCTGGCGCATCCCCGTGGCGTACGGGGGCGAACATGGCATCGACCTCGAGGACGTCGCCAAGACCCTCAACGCGACGCCCGACGAAATCGTAAGACGCCATGTCGCCGGCGATTACCGCGTCGCCATGATTGGTTTCACCCCCGGCTGGTCCTATCTCAGCGGCCTGGACAAGTTCCTGCACTTGCCGCGCCGCCAGAGTCCACGTGTGCTGACGCCTGCCGGCACGATTTCGATCGGCGGCGTACAGACCGGGATCCAGTGCATCGCCGGACCCAGCGGCTGGCACCTGCTCGGCCGCACCCCGGTTCGCACTTACCAGCTTCACCGCGATCCGATCTTCCTGCTCGAGCCGGGCGACACCGTCAGCTTCACGCCGGTTGACGCCAAGACCTTCGCCGAGCAGGACCGCGCCGCCGAAGCCGGCGAGTTCGTCGCCGAACTGGTCGCCGCATGAGCAAGCTCATCGTCTCCTCGATCGGTCCGGCGAGTTCCGTGCAGGACGGCGGCCGTCCGGGCTCGCAACGCTATGGTCTGACGCCGAGCGGGGCAATGGATCGCCTCTCGCTGGCGATCGCGAATACGCTGGTCGGCAATGAGCCGTTCGCCGCTGCCGTGGAGATCGGTCCGTTTGGCGCGGCCTTCACCGCGCACTGCGGCGCGGTACGTATTGCGCTCTCAGGCGCCTCGCGCAGCGCTGACATCGCCGGACGACCCGTGGCGTTTGATAGCTCCGCAACCCTGGCCGATGGCGAGACGCTGACGCTCGGCTTCGCCAAGGGCGGCGCGTTCAGCTACCTCGCGATCGAGGGCGGGATTGCAGGGGAGCCGATGTTCGGCAGTCTCGCCGTGAACGCACGCGCGGGCCTCGGCAGCCCCTATCCACGCCCACTCCAGAGCGGCGATGAACTGCAGGTACAATCCGCCAGCGGCGCGGCCGAGCGGCGGATCGAATTGCCCGAACAACCGGACGCGCCGATCCGCATCCTGTTCGGTCCGCAGGACGACGAATTCTCCGAGGACAGCAAAAAACTGTTCCTGGACAGCGAGTGGAAGGTTTCCGCGACCAGCGACCGCATGGGCTACCGGCTCGAGGGTCCGGTGATCAAGCATCTGCACGGTCACAACATCGTCTCCGATGGCACCGTGAACGGCAGCATCCAGGTGCCCGGCAACGGCCAGCCGATCGTGCTGATGCCGGACCGCGGCACCAGCGGCGGCTATCCCAAGATCGCGACGGTAATCACCGCCGATTTTGGCCGCTTTGCCCAGATTTCTGCGGGCCGCGCGTTCCGCTTCAAGGCGGTCACCATGGCCGAAGCGCAAGCCGAGGCTCGAAAATTTGCCGAACTGTTGCACACCCTGCCCGACCGGCTGCGGCCGCTCGAAAGCCTTGATCTCAACCTTGAAGCGCTGAGCGCGGCCAATGTTGCGGGGCACGCCGTCAATGCCGTTGACGCCGCCACATGGCAGGTCGCGGAATCAGCGACTAGTTAGCCAAGAACCACCCACGCAAAGCGGGACAGCACCATGACAACAACGATCGACCTCAACTGCGATCTCGGCGAAAGCTTCGGCCCGTGGGAGATGGGCAACGATGCCGCGATGATCGAGCTGGCGACCTCCGTCAACATCGCCTGCGGTTTCCATGCCGGCGACGCCGACATCATGCGCCGCACCGTGGATCTGGCAAAGGCGCGCCGCGTGAGCATCGGCGCCCATCCGGGCTATCGCGATCTGCATGGCTTTGGCCGCCGGCCGGTTCCCGGCCTGAAATCATCCGAGATCGAAAACCTCGTCGCCTACCAGATCGGCGCGCTGCAGGCGATCGCGACCGCGGCCGGCCACAAGGTCACCCACGTGAAGGCGCATGGCGCGCTCTCCAATGTCGCCTGCGAAGACGACATGACGGCGAAAGCGATCGCGAGCGCGATCAAGGCGGTCGATCCGAACCTGATCTTCGTCGTGCTCGCCAACTCGAAGCTGGTGCGCGCCGGCGAGGAAGCCAATCTCCGCCTAGCGCATGAAGTGTTCGCCGACCGCGCCTATGAGGACGACGGCAATCTGGTCTCGCGCAAGAAGCCGGGGGCGGTGCTGCACGATCCCAAGGCGATCGCCGATCGCGTGGTGCGGATGGTGCAGGACGGCGCGGTGGTTTCGGTCACCGGCAAGGTGATCAAGATGCGCACCGATACGGTCTGCATCCACGGCGACACGCCCGGGGCTGTCGAAATCGCGCGTGGCGTGCGGCAGGCGTTGAAGAATGCCGGGATCACGGTCGCGCCGTTCAAGACAGCGCAGTAATCCGCCCACAATTTCCGCGCATCAAAACGGATGGACGGACAGCGTGCCGAACACGATCGCCGCGATGACGGCGAATGCGCTGTAGAGCGCAATGATGTGGAAACCCGTCCCCGATTTCCGTGACGTGCTGCGCGTATAAAGATGCAGGCGGGTTTCCGCCGATAGTTCGCGCATCGTCGATCTCCAATGCAACATCCGCAGCATATGGAATGGCGTTCGTGGTCGAACGCAAGACGATCGGAAAAATAGCGATGTGGGCGCTTCCAGCCAGTTCCCTTGAAGGGAAAACTTCTCCGCCTCGCGATCGGAGAAGAATATTATTCGCTCGAATTTGGGCCGGATTTGCCGCTCAGTAGACGTCGAGCTGGAACCTGCTCTTCTTCTTGAGGTCGGCGACGAAGGCGATCGCCTCATCCACCGAGCGGGCGCCGAACTGGGCGACAATGTCAACCAGCGCGCGTTCGACATCCTTGGCCATGCGCTTGGCGTCGCCGCAGACATAGACGTGCGCGCCTTCCGCAAGCCAGGTCCAGAGCTCGCGGCCGACCTCGCGCATGCGGTCCTGCACATAGAACTTCTTCTCGCCGTCGCGCGACCAGGCAAGCGACAGTCGCGTGAGCAGGCCTGCCGTCTTCATCGCATTGAGCTCGTCGGCATAGAAGAAATCGCAGTCGCTACGCTGATGGCCGAAGAACAGCCAGTTCTTGCCAGGCGCGCCGGTAGCGCGGCGATCGAGCAGGAAGGCGCGGAACGGTGCGATCCCGGTGCCCGGTCCGATCATGATGATCGGCGTCTTGGCATCCTGCGGCAGCGCGAATCCGTGCGCCTTCTGCACATAGACCTTCAGCTCGTCGCCCGGATTGACGCGCTCAGCCAGGAAGGTTGAGGCCAGCCCAAGCCGCTGGCGCTTGTTGATGACGTAGCGCACGCAGTCGACCGTTAGCGACAATTTCCCGGGTGTCGCGTTGTGTGACGAGGAGATCGAATACAGCCGCGGCTGCAGCGGCTCCAGCGCCTCGACGAAGGCTTCCGGATGCGGCCGCACCTTCGGGAATTTCTGCAGTACCGCCATCACGTCGAGCGTCGCGGCATCGCCGTCGGGATCCTCGCCTTGCGCCAGCGCCCGCGCCTTCTCGCGCTGCGCACCGCCGGTCAGATAGGTGATCAGCTCGAACAGGGAGTCCGGCGCCGGGCACAGCAAGACATCATTGAGCAGGACGTCGCGCAGGGTCTTGCCGCGAACTTCGGTCATGTGCGACGCGCCGAGCAGCGCGATGATCTGGTCGACCAGGCCGAGGTCGTTCTTCGCAAAGATGCCGAATGAATCGCCCACGACATAATCGAGCCCGCAGCCGGAGAGATCGAACTCGATATGCCAGGTCTCCTTCTCGGAGCCGGATTTGTTGAGCAGTCGCCGCGAGACAAACTTTGCGGGCACTGGATTGTCGCGCGAGCGCCCGGGTTCGGCGGCGGGCATTGTGGCCGCAGGCGCGGGCGCCGCAGCCGCCGGTGGCGCTGATGGCGCCTTGTCGAGTTCCTCATAGAGCGACTTCAGCATCCGCGCGGTTTCCTTGCCGCCGGGGGCGCAGAGGTTGATCCGCGCTTCGCTCTTGTTGGCGATCGCTTCCGAATAGTCATGGCAGTTGTAGCCGCACTGCCCGCAATCCTGCTGCGCCATCGCCGCCATCATGCGCCGCCGCAGCGGCCGCCCCTCGGCGAGTTTCATGCGCTCCGCGATCGGCATCATCTGGTCATGCCAAGGCGCTTCGCCATCATCGCCATCGCCGGCAGGGCCTTGCATAACGGCCGCTCCCTGCTCCGCCGACAGCGGCGTCGCAGCGTCAGGCGACAGGAGTCCCGCAAAGAAGCCGTTGAGCCAGGAGCGCTGCGCGTCGGAGAACGGCGCGCTGGCGGGAATGATGTCGAGCTTCGGTGGAGGCGTGATCTGGTTCATGCGGATGCCTCGGCAAGCTGGCGCAGCGTCTCGCCATCATGGCGGCGCGCGAAGGAAAGGAAGGATTCGTCTGATGATGAGCGGTGCGCCAGATAGGCCTTCAGGAGCTTCTCGACCGTCTTCGGCGCGTCCTCTGCCTTGAGGTCGTGATAGACCTCCTGCCCAACATCGGCGTCGGGGCCGAAGCCGCCGCCGGTGAAGAGATGATAACCCTCAACCGGATCGGTATCCTCGCCGACATCCACTTTCGCTGCGATCAGGCCGATGTCGCTGATATAGTGCTGGGCGCAGGAATGATGGCAGCCGGTGACATGGATGTTGACCGGCTTGTCCATGGCAACACGCGGCTCGCACCAGTCGCCGATCTCGGCAGCATGGCGCTTGGTATTCGATGCGGCGAAGCGGCAGCCGGCATTGCCGGTGCAGGCAATCAACCCCGCGCGGATGTGCGAGGCCTCGACCGCGAGCCCCATCGTCTTGATCGCGGCGATCGCGAGTTCAACATTCTCGTCGCGCACGCCTGATATCAGCAGGTTCTGCCAGACCGTCAGGCGGATCTCGCCGTCGCCGAGATCGCGGGCGATCTTGGCCAGTCCACGCATCTGCTTGCAGGTGATCTTGCCGAGCGGCAGCGACACGCCGATCCAGTTCAGTCCCTCCTGCTTCTGCTTGTGGACGCCGATATGCGCCATGCGGTCCGTCGGAGGCCGCGGCGCCAGTGCTTCGCCCGGCACGCGGCTGAAGGGTTTCTTCAGCCGCTCCTCGACGAGCTTCAGGAACTGGTCGTGACCGATCCCATCAAGAACATATTTCAGCCGCGCCTTGTTGCGGTTGGTGCGGTCACCGAGATCGATGAAGACGCGGACGATGGCGTCCGCCACCTTCGTCGCCTCCTCCGGCTTGACAATGATGTCCGAGTATTTTGCAAAATCCTTGTGTCCGGTGATGCCGCCGAGCCCGAGCCGGAACCAGACGCCGGGCTCCACGCCGAATCCCTCCTGCACTTCTACCGCCGTGAAGGCGATGTCGTTGGTCTCTTCCAGCACCGCGATCCTTCCGCCGCCATCGAAGGCGACGTTGAACTTGCGCGGCAGGCCGTAGAGCGAGCGGTCGTTGAGAATGTGGTAGTGCCACTCGCGCGCGTAAGCGCGTGTGTCCAACAATTCCTGCGGGTCGATGCCCGCGGTCGGTGTGCCCGTGACGTTGCGGATATTGTCCGCGCCGGAGCCGCGCGAGCACAGGCCTAGATCCTGGATGCCCTCAATCAGTTTCACCGCATTCTTGGGCGGGATCTCGCGCACCTGCAAATTTGCGCGCGTTGTGACGTGGCAGTACGGGCCGCAGAGTTCTTCGGCGAGATCGGCAAGGCCAGTGAACTGCCAGTGCTTCAGGATGCCGTTTGGAATGCGCAACCGGCACATATACGAATCCTGCGCCGGAGCGACGTAGAACAGGCCGAAATAACGCCAGCGGAAATTATCAGCGGGCGACGGTGGCGCATTGTCGAGCGCCTGTTGCTTCAAGCGCGGATAGGCATCGAAGGGATGCTCGTCGCGTTTGAATTTTTCCTGGTCGACGAGCTTCTTGCCTGACGCGACGACCTTGTCCTGTGCCTTGATATGCGTGGCATCCGGACCCGTCGGCTCGGCATTGGCTTTGGCCGCGCTCCCGCCAAGCCCGCGGCCGACCCGGCTGATCTGCAGGCCAGTGGCAAAGCCTTCGAGGTAACGTTTCTGCTCGTCGGTGAAGTCGACTGAGAGCGGCTCGATTTTCATGGTCTGCGACGAAGCTCCTGCGGCCACGGCGAGTGGCGTCAACGGCGTGGAAAGCGACCGCTCGGAACCCGGCTTGGCCTAGGACTGCCTTGCTTGATCCCTGGGAGCGGTCCGATCAGCTTCGTTGCTGCGGAAATCCATCTTGGACGTGAGCCAGCAGACATCTGCGACAGGCTGGCTGCACTGCAACATTCAACTTACGTGCCAGACGTCGCCGAAGAAAATATCGCGCTATTTCAGTGTATTAGACGAGCAGCCTGGAAACCCGGAGGTAAGCCTCGTTGCGAATTTTCGAGCAGCCCGCTCAAAACTTAGCCAACTTGTGGCAACTGCCTAAGATCGCAGCGCCAGTTTCACGGCTTCCAGTGACCGATCTTGAACGCGGCTAGATGCCCACGAATATCGTCGGGATCGAAGGGCGGCCCGGCGAAAGCGCCGATCGCCTGGGGCGCATCAGCGGGTGCCGGATGATGCCCCACGGCCGCGTCGTAGAGACCGGGCCGGAACACGTCCATGGCCGTCTTCAGGGCGTCCGGCTTCATCGCCGCCTGCCCCCACCGCACCATCTGCGCATAGAGCCACGCGGCCTGCGCTGGATCGGGCCGCGCCACGCCCTGCCGGCCCACCAGCAGGTAACGCTCGCTTTCGCGCTTGGCGCCGTCGGGCGAGATCTTGAGCCGGCCGTCAAGCGTGCGCTGGATCACCTCGGCGTCGACGCCGATCCGCTCCGGCTGCGCCAGGATCGCGGCGGCTTCGGCACGGTTGTCCGGCTGCTCGATGAACTCGGCGGCGCGCAGATGCGCCCGCACCAATGCGGCGACCATGTCCGGGCTCTTCTCCGCCCAATTCTGCCTGATCGCCAGCACCTTCTCGGCCGCGGCGACCAGGATGTCGGAAACGAAATGCAGGATGTGGCCGATGCCAAGATCGACCGCGATCGAGTTCCAGGGCGCGCCGACGCAGAACGCATCGACATGGCCGTTGGCCAGGCTGTCGACCATGTAAGGCGGCGGCAGCACCACGAGCCGCACGTCCTCGTCGGGGTCGACGCCGCCCGCCGCCATCCAGAACCGCAACTGGTAATTGTGGGTCGAGAACGGAAACGTCATGCCGAAGATCAGCGGCTCGGCTCCGCTCTTGCGCCGCTTGGCAACCACGCGCGAAAGCGCAAGCGCTGTCGCCATTGGATCGAAACGGTCGCCGTCGATCTCCTTCATGATGTCAGCATGCAGCGACGGCGAGACCGTGATCGCGTTGCCGTTGAGGCCGAGATTGAAGGGCGCCACGATCGGCACCTTGACGTGGCCGAGGCCCAGGCTGGACGCGATCGCGACCGGCGCCAGCAGATGCGCGGCATCGAACAGGCCGATATTGAGCTTGTCGCGGACGTTCGACCACGACACTTCCCGCACCAGGGTGATGTCGAGCCCCTCGGCGGCGGCAAAGCCCTTGTCGGCGGCGACGATCAGTGCGGCGGCGTCGACCAGCGGAATGAAACCGATCCGAAGCGGTGTGGTCATTTGAGCAACTCCGACGCGGTCAGGATCGACTGCGCGATCTCGCCGATTTTCTTTTTTTCGCGCATCGCCGTGGAGCGCAGCAGCACATAGGCCTCGTCTTCGGTGAGGCCCTTCAATTTCATCAGGATGCCCTTGGCGCGGTCGATCACCTTGCGCTCTTCCAGCGCGTGCTTGGCGCGGTCCAGTTCGTCCTGCAGCCGCGCGAATGCGTTGAAGCGGGACACGCAGAGGTCGAGGATCGGCTTGATACGCTCCTTTTTCAGGCCGTCGACGATATAGGCCGACACACCTGCCTCGACGGAGGCCTCGATCGAGGCGGCGTCGCTCTGGTCGACGAACATGGCGATCGGCCGGCGCACCGCCCGGCTGACCTGGAACATCTGTTCCAGCACGTCGCGGCTGGGGTTCTCCAGGTCGATCACGATGATGTCGGGGTCGACGGCATAGATCCGCGCCAGCAGGCTGTGCATCTCGCTGATATGCACAACGCTGGTATAACCCGCCTCCCGGAGGCCTTCCTCCAGGATCGCGGCGCGGATCGGGCTTTCATCGACGATGACGATTTTCGGAGACGACTCGGCGGCCATCGCTTACTCGTGTTCTCTGAAGCTATCCATAGCACGACGGAAGCCAGCTCAAAGCCTTGTAATTGTGGGCAATTGGGACTAACTCCTGCCAATCAATCAGGCAGATTTGACTATGCAACAGGCGGCCGCGCCAAAAATCAGCTTTGTCTCGCTGGGATGTCCGAAGGCCTTGGTGGATTCCGAGCGGATCATCACGCGCCTGCGTGCCGAAGGCTATGAACTCGCGCGCAAGCACGACGGCGCCGATGTCGTGATCGTCAACACCTGCGGCTTCCTCGACAGCGCCAAGGAGGAATCACTCTCGGCGATCGGCGAGGCCATGGCCGAGAACGGCAAGGTGATCGTGACCGGCTGCATGGGCGCGGAACCCGAGCAGATCGAGAGCGCCTATCCCGGCGTGCTCTCGATCACGGGGCCGCAGCAATATGAGAGCGTGCTCGACGCCGTGCACCGCGCGCTGCCGCCGGTGCACAACCCGCACCTCGACCTGGTGCCGCCCCAGGGCGTCAAGCTGACGCCGCGCCACTACGCCTATCTGAAGATCTCCGAGGGCTGCAACAACCGCTGCACCTTCTGCATCATTCCGAAACTGCGCGGCGACCTGGTGTCGCGGCCCGCCAACGACGTGCTGCGCGAGGCCGAGCGGCTGGTGAAGGCCGGCGTGAAGGAACTGCTGGTCATCTCGCAGGATACGTCGGCCTATGGCGTCGACCTGAAATATGCCGAGAGCCCATGGCAGGATCGCGCGGTGCGCGCCAAATTCTTCGATCTCGCAAAGGAACTCGGCGAACTCGGCGCCTGGGTGCGGCTGCAATATGTCTACCCCTACCCGCATGTCGACGAGGTGATCGGGCTGATGACCGAGGGCAAGGTCCTGCCCTATCTCGACATCCCCTTCCAGCATGCGAGCCCGGATGTCCTCAAAGCCATGAAGCGGCCCGCCGCGCAGGACAAGACGCTGGCGCGGATCAAGCAATGGCGCGAACAGTGCCCGGAGCTCACCCTGCGCTCGACCTTCATCGTCGGCTTCCCCGGCGAGACCGATTCCGATTTTGCGTACCTGCTCGATTGGCTCGAGGAAGCCGAGATCGACCGCGTCGGCTGTTTCAAATACGAGCCTGTTGCCGGGGCCAGCTCGAACGCGCTTCCCGGCGCCGTGCCGGATGAGATCAAGCAGGAGCGCTACAACGCGCTGATGGCCCGCCAGCAGAAGATCTCCGCGCGCCAGCTGAAGCGCAAGGTCGGCACGCGCCAGCAGGTCATCATCGACGAAGTCGGCCCAACGGTGGCACGAGGCCGCTCGAAGGCCGATGCGCCGGAGATTGACGGCGCGGTCTATCTCGTAAGCCGCCGACCGCTCAAGGTCGGCGAGATCGTCACCGCGAAGATCGAGCGCTCGGACGAATACGACCTGCACGGCAGCGTCGCCGGATTCTGAGCCGCCTCCGTAGCGCCAGTCGTTGCGGCCATTTCGGACGTTTTGATCCAGCGCAATGCCGGTCCGACGTCCGCCAAACGATATTCAAAATTCAGAGAATCCTACCGCTACCGTCGCGGCAGGGAATGGCGTCGCTTTCGCAGTCTGCGAACGCGCTTTTGCGCGCCTCAATCACCGATACGTACTACATATTGTAACAACTTTAAGATGTTATGCTTCGTTCACGGACTCGCCGTATGGCTCACGTACCTTCCAATCTAAGGGGTGAATGATGAGCCGCTTCTCGGACACACTGCGCACGCAACGTTGGGACGATTACCGCTACTATCACCAGAGCCGCATCAATCAGACGCTGCACCTGATCAGCGCCGTCATATTCCTGGTCTGCTATGGGCTATTGTTCACCGATCCTGCGCTGGCCGGCCTCGTGGGCTGGCTTGCGATGTTGACGCGGCAGACCGGGCACTTCTTTTTCGAACCCAACGGCTACGACGCCGTGAACAAGGTCTCAAACGAATACAAGGAAGCGATCAAGGTCGGCTACAATCAGAGCCGCAAGATCGTCCTGCTCGTTGTCTGGGGCCTCGCGCCGGTCACGCTGTTCGCCTTTCCGACGCTGTTCGGCCTGTTCTCGCCGCCGGCCACCAGGCTCGATTTCGTCCGTCATGTCGGCGCCGTCTGGCTCGTGATCGGCATCGCCGGCGGGCTCGCGCGCATGGTGCAACTGTTCGTCATCACGGACGTGCCGACGGGGCTGATATGGGTATGCAAGGTCCTGACCGATCCATTCCACAACATCGCGCTGTACTACAAATCGCCGCTTGCCCTGCTCCGCGGCGAGTTGATCGACACGTCCATCGCCGACGCCGATTGGGGCGAGGAGGACACTGAAGAGGCGCCGCGCGCGACTTGACATTCCCTGCCCTTGGGCTGTATGGCCCATCGCCATGAAGCTGAACCGGACCAACCGCCGCGCCACTTTCCGTCGTCGCACCCGCGACGATGATGGGTTGCGCCATGTCCGACGCCAGCGCTGACTAGCTAGTTCAGCCGAGGTTTTCGAGAAGGCCGCACCCCAAAAGTGCGGCCTTCTTGCTTTTCCGCCTGCCTTTTGATCCCAACCAATCAAGGAGCCTGACATGCCCAACGCCATCCATCCGTATCATGCGCTGATGGACATCACCGCGCGCCCGAAGACCGTGTTTGTCCGCGGCGAAGGCTCCTACCTCTGGAATGATAGTGGCAAGCGCTATCTCGATTTCGTGCAGGGCTGGGCGGTCAACAGTCTCGGTCATTCGCCGCCTGCGGTCGCGGAAGCACTCGCCGCACAGGCCAAGTGTCTCCTGACCCCGAGCCCGGCCTTCTACAACGAACCGAGCCTCAAGCTTGCCAATGCACTCGTCGAGAAGAGCTGCTTCGACCAGGTGTTCTTCGCCAACTCCGGCGCGGAAGCCAATGAAGGCGCGATCAAGCTCGCGCGCAAATATGGGACAAAACACAGAAACGGCGCCTTCGAGATCATCACCTTCGAGGGCGGTTTTCACGGCCGTACGCTGGCGACCATGTCAGCCTCCGGCAAGAAGGCGTTCGAACCCCTGTTCGAACCGAAAGTGCCGGGTTTCCGCAAAGCGCGGCTCAATGACATCGCATCGGTGAAGGAGTTGATTTCATCGAACACCGTTGGCGTGATGCTGGAGCCGATCCAGGGCGAGGCCGGCGTCTGGCCCGCGACCGATCAATTCCTGAAAGAACTGCGCGCGCTGACCAGCGAGCACGGCCTGCTCCTGATCGTCGACGAGATCCAGACCGGCATAGGCCGCACCGGAAAGCTCTTCCACCACGAGCATGCCGGGATTGCGCCTGACATCATGGCGCTCGGCAAAGGCATCGGCAGCGGCGTGCCGCTCGCCGCCCTGCTTGCGACCGAACGCGCGGCCTGCTTCGAGCATGGCGACCAGGGCGGCACCTTTAACGGCAATCCGCTGATGTGCGCGGCGGGGCTTGCCGTGCTCGAGGAGGTCAGCAAACCGGAATTCCTGAAGTCCGTCGCCGACACCGGCTTGTTCCTGGAGAGCGAGTTGCAGCGGCTCTCGGCCCGGCACGGCCTCGGCGACATCAGAGGCCGTGGACTGCTCCTGGCGCTCGATCTGAAACTGCCGATCGGCGCCGCGATCGTGGCGCAGGCGTTCTCGAAGGGCCTGTTGATCAACTCGCCGCAACCCGACGCGCTGCGCTTCATGCCCGCGCTCAACGTGTCGCGGGCTGAGATCGCCGAGATGATCGAGGGCTTGGACGCGATCCTGACGCAAGCAGGTGCTGCGCGTCGGGTGGCGTAACCGTCTCGCCGTCATTGCGAGGAGCGAAGCGACGAAGCAATCCGTTCTGTCCGCACGTGGGGAGGGATGGATTGCTTCGCGGAGCCTGTCATCGGGCGGCGCTGCGCGCCGACCCGGTGGCTAGCAATGACGGATTACGGCCTCAGGATCGACGCCCCCGTGGTCGCGCGGCTCTCCAGATCGATATGCGCACGCGCGGCATCCTTCAACGCGTAAGCATGATTGATCGGGACGTGCAGCTTGCCGTTGATCACGGCGGCAAAGAGCGTGTCGGCGCCTTCGAGCAATTCATTGCGGGTGGCGACATAGTCGTTGAGCTTCGGCCGGGTCGCAAACAGCGAGCCGTGATTGTTGAGTTCGGCGAGCGCGAACGGCGGCACTGGGCCGGACGCGTTGCCGAAGCTCACGAACAGGCCGCGCGGCTTCAGGCACGACAGTGAGCCCGGGAAGGTGGTCTTGCCGACGCCGTCATAGACGACGTCGCAGAGCTCGCCGCGGCTGATCTGCTTCACCCGCGCGACAAAATCCTCCTCATTGTAAAGGATGACGTGATCGCAGCCGTTGGCGAGCGCGAGATCGGCCTTCGCCTTCGAGCCGACGGTGCCGATCACGTGGGCGCCCATCGCGCGGGCCCATTGGCAGGCGAGCAATCCGATGCCGCCGGCGGCCGCATGAATCAGTACACGGTGGTGCGGCTCCACCTTGAAGGTCTTGTGCAGGAGATACCAGACCGTCAGCCCCTTCAGCATCAGCACCGCGCCCTGCTCATAGGTGATGTGGTCGGGCAGCTTCACCACCTTGTCGGCGGGGATGACGCGCTCGGTGGTATAGCCGCCGAGATTGAAATAATAGGCTACGCGGTCGCCGGGATGGAAATTGGTCACGCCGGGACCGACCGCAACCACCTCGCCTGCCGCCTCGTTACCGGCGATGAAGGGAAGGCCGGGCGCCTTGTAGAGGCCGGTGCGGAAATAGACGTCGATGAAATTGAGCCCGATCGCGTGCTGGCGAATCCGCACCTCGCCCGCCGCCGGCGCCGGCACCTCGACACCCTCGTAAGTGAGGACTTCCGGGCCTCCCACCTTGTGCACGCGCACGGCCTTGGTCATGTCGGGCTCTCCCCTCAACTATCTCGCTGGCCCCGAACCGAAAGCCATCAGCGCCCCGTTGTCAACTCGCGGGCCAGATCGGCTACCTGACCACCTTCCTCCGGTTGCGCCTCGCCAGCACGTTGAACATCTCCACCGCGGCGGCGAACGCCATCGCGAAATAGATGTAGCCGCGGGGGATGTGGAAGTGGAAACCATCGGCGACCAGGGCCACGCCGATCAGCACCAGGAATGCCAGCGCCAGCATCTTGGTGGTCGGATACTCCGCGACGAAACGCGCCACCGGACCTGACGAGACGTACATGACGATGCAGGCGATCACGACAGCCGCGATCATGATCTCCAAATCCTGCGCCATGCCGATCGCCGTAATGATCGAGTCCAGCGAGAACACCATGTCGACGATGATGATCTGGACGATCACCCAGAAGAAGGCGCTGCCGCCGCCGGGCGTCGCCTGTTCCTCGCCCTCCCGCGCTTCGACTTCACCATGGATCTCATGCGTCGCCTTTGCGATCAGGAAAAGCCCGCCGCCGATCAAGATGATGTCGCGCCAGGACAGCGCGAACCCCCTTACCGTGATCACCGGCTCCGTCAAGCCGATCAGCCACACCAGCAGGCTGAGCAGCAGGATGCGGAACACGAGCGCCAGGAACAATCCGATCTGCCGCGCGCGTCTCGCCTGTTGCGGCGGGATGCGGGAGACCAGTACCGACAGGAAGATCACGTTGTCGATGCCGAGCACGATCTCCAGCGCGGTCAATGTGACCAGCGCCGCCCACGCTTCCGGGCTGGCCAACAGTTCGATCATGTTCTCAGCGACCTCATCAACCGGATGATGGCGTCGCTGCCGACGACATAGGCGGCGATCGCGCAGAGCGCGACGATGATCGGCGCGCCGACATCGAAGTCGCGGGCGAGCGTGTATAGCGCAAGCACCGCTCCGGCGGCCATCAGCCACAGCGTCAGCCAGCGCAGCCGCGCCACACGCACCGGATGCAGCACGTGGAACGGCGCGAAGGTGAGCGCGATCAGGATCGCCACGGCAAGGCTCGACCACACCGGCGGCAGATGCAGCAGGAACAGATAGAATGCCGCCGCGTTCCACAAGCCGGGAAAGCCGCGGAAATGATTGTCGGCGGCCTTCATCCTGCGGTCCGCAAAATACAGCGCGCTCGAGATCACGATGCCGATGCCGAGGATCGGAGCCGCCAGTGGCAGTAGCAAATGGCTCGCGGTGATCGCGTAGGCGGGAACGAAAACATAGGTGACGAAATCGACGACGAGGTCGAGCACCTCGCCGGACCAGTTCGGCTGCAGCCGGACCACGTCGAGCCTGCGCGCGATCGGGCCGTCGATCGCATCGATGACCAGCGCCACCCCGAGCCAGCCGAACATATTGGCCCAGTGCTCGCGCACGGCCTCCATCAGCGCGAGCAACGCGACGCCGGCGCCCATTGCGGTGAAGATATGGACAGAGAATGCCGCCATCCGCATTCGCAGCGATGCCGGAAACGTAGCTGGCTGGCTGGTCTGATCCATCTCCATCGCCGGGAAGTGCTATCAGGAATCGCCTATGTTTGCATATCCGCGCTTGCGGCGTTCCGCCGCGCAAACCGGTGGAAAGATTTTAGCGAATTTGATGGCTTGAAAATGCTGCCGATCCCGTCAAATGTCCCGATATGAGCGATGCTTCTCATGTCTATGACGCAGTGGTCATCGGCGGCGGCCCCGCAGGGCTGACCGCCGCAATCGCGCTTGCGGATGCCGGGGCGAAGACCGCCCTGCTCGCCCGCCGCGCCCCCTATGCAGACAACCGCACCACGGCGCTGCTCGGCGCCTCCGTCGACCTGCTCGAACGGCTGGATGTCTGGCGGCGCCTGGCCGACAAGGCCGCGGCGCTGAAGGTGATGCGGCTGGTCGACGACACCGGGCGGCTGATCCGCGCGCCCGAAGTCAGGTTCTCCGCGGATGAGATCGGCCTCGAGCAATTCGGCTTCAACGTCGACAACCGCTCGTTGATTGCGGCGTTGGAACAACGTGCGGCGGAACTACCCGGTCTTGCGCGCTTCGACGACGAGGCCGAGATCATCAATCCGGAAGAAGCCATCGTCACGATCCGGAGCGGCCGCGGCGAGCCGCTGGCGGCGCGGCTGGTGATCGGCGCGGACGGCCGGCAGTCGCAGTCGCGTGAGGCCGCCGGCATCGACATGAGCCATCGCGAGCTGAAGCAGTCGGCCCTGACCTTCAACATCATCCACTCGCACCCGCACAAAAACATCTCGACCGAATTCCACACGCAGCACGGACCCGTCGTGTTCGTGCCCCTGCCCGGCAACCGCTGCAGCGTGGTCTGGGTTTCCTCGCGCGCGGAAGCCGGGCGGCTGATGGCGCTCGCTGATGCGGAACTGTCTGAGGCCGCCGAGAAGCGGTCGCACTCGATTTTCGGCCGTGTCGAGGTCGAGCCGGGGCGTAATGTATTTCCGCTGGCAATCGAACAGCCCCGGCAATTCGCCCGGAACCGGATCGCGCTGGTTGGCGAATCCGCTCATGTCGTGCCGCCGATCGGCGCGCAGGGTCTCAACCTTGGGTTGCGAGACGCCACGGATATCGCCAAACTCGCCGGCGAAGCGCTCGCGCATGGCGAGGATCCCGGCTCGTCGCAGGTATTGGCACGCTACCAGTCGGCGCGGCGGAGCGATGTCATGAGCCGGACCTTTCTCATCGATCTCGCCAACCGCTCGCTGCTCAGCGATTTCCTCCCCATGCAGTCAATGCGCGCCGCGGGCCTGCATCTGATCGGATCGATCGGCCCGCTTCGGCGGCTCGCCATGCGTGAGGGACTCGCGCCCTCGTGGCGGCGCGAAGCTCTTTAGGGAAAACTCAGCCGTCCGCTCTGCAGCACCCACATCACGCTGGTCAGCGTGACGACTGAGGCAAACGTGCCCACCAGCACGGCGACCGAGGCCGGCTTGACCCAGGTGTCGTTCTGTTGGGCGATCACGAACACGTTCAGCGCCGGCGGCAGTGACGCCATCAGCACCGCCGTCGCCGCCCAAGGCTGCGTGAAGGGGCCGAACGCCAGCATCAGTCCAAGAGCAAGCAACGGATGGACCAGAAGCTTGACGGCAATCATGCCCGGCACGTCCCACGGAATCCGATCGAGCGGCCGCAGCGCGACCGTGACGCCGAGCACGAACAGCGCCACCGGCGCCGCGGCGTTCTGCAGGAACAATAGCGTATTATCCAGTGCAACCGGAAAGCGCAGGTGCAGCGCCGCGGCAAGCGCGCCGAAGCACGCCGCCATGATCAGCGGGTTCAGCACGATCTGACGCACCACCACCCGGAGCGCGTGCAGGAGCGAGGGATGGTCGCGGTCCGTCAGTTCGATCAAAAGCGGCACGATCGAGAACAGGAAGATGCTGTCACAGCAGAAGATCAGCGCGGTCGGCGCCGCAGCCTTCGGCCCCAACACCGCGAGCGCCAGGCCCGGGCCCATATAGCCGATATTGCCATAGGCGCCGGAGAGTCCCGCAAGCGTCGCCTCGCGCAGCGACAGCCGCCCCAACAGCTTGGCGATCAGCATCGCCAGGAAAAAGGCGATCACGGTTCCGAGGGTGGTCGCAACCAGGAACGGCGGGTTGTTGAGCTCTGAGAACGGCGTCTTCGACATGATGCTGAACAGAAGCGCCGGCAGCGAGACGTAGAGCAGGAAGAAATTCATCCAGGCAAGCCCTGATTCAGGCAGGCTCTTGGCTTTGCCGCAGGCGAAACCGATGAAGATCAGCCCAAAGTAAGGCAGCGCGAGATTGAGGATATCGACCACGGAAGGCGTCTTTTTGGGGATTTTTCAGGGGAAATGCCGGAAATTCCGGCAGGAAGCGCGAAGTTAATTCGCGCGCTTGCCCCTAGCATCCGCCGCCATCATGGTCTATCGACGAGCTATGATAAAAGCGCGTACCGCCAAGTTCCAGATTGGGCAGATCGTCCGCCACCGGGTATTTTCCTTCCGCGGCGTGATCTTTGACATCGATCCGGAATTCAACAACACCGAGGAATGGTGGCTGTCGATCCCCGAAGAGGTGCGGCCGCACAAGGATCAGCCCTTTTATCACCTGCTCGCGGAAAACGCGGAGACCGAATACGTGGCCTACGTCTCCGAGCAGAACCTGCTGCCCGACGATTCCGGCGAACCGATCCGGCACTCCCAGGTCGCCGAGATCTTCGTCCAGGACAAGTCCGGCGGCTACCGTCCGCGCAATCCCTCGCTGAACTAGCTCTCTCGCGATGCGGATGCCGCACCGCATCATCGCAGCGCCGATCAGATCTCTCCCGTAAGAAAGAAGGCGCCCCGTCCGGAGCGCCTTTGATTTGTTACGAGAAACCTGCCGCTACTTCGCCGCCGGAGGCGGGCTGGAGACACCCGTTGCGGACGGATTCGCCTCGAGCTTCTTGCGGGCCTCTTCAGCGCGCTTCTGCAGCTCTTCCTGCAGCTTCTTCTGATTTTCCTCGAACACCTTCGGATCGGTCGGCGGGCCGTCATAGGCCTTGGCGAACTCGTTGACGAGCGGCAGCGGCAACGTCAGCGGCGCACCGTTGGCGTTGATCGCCTGCACCACCAGGTTCTGGCCCTTCTTCAGGTTGTTGAGGAGTTCGGGGGTCGCTTCATAGTCCGACATGCAACCATTGGCGAAGCAGATCACATAGGGCGCCTGCTGCGGCGGGTTGTTGTCGACGATGATGCGGGTGCCGTGCACGAGCTGCATGCCGAGCGGCAGCGTCACGCGCAGGATCTTCTTCGGCTCCCCTTCCGGCTCGATGATCACGGCTGCGATCACCGGCTGGCCGGACTCGATACGGCCGTCCTTGCCCGTGAAGCAGACCTGCTTGGCGTTGGCATCCTGGCCCTTGAGGCAGAACTTGGTCCAGGGCGCGTAGATGAGCTGGACCTGCTGCTGCTCCTGGGGCGGCTGCTGCGGCTGGGCTTGCGCACCGGGAGCGCCCTGGGCGGGCGGCTGAGCCTGGGCCGCCGGCGCCTTGGGCGCGGCCTTCGGCGTCGCCTTGGGCGCCGCTTTCGGCGCCGCCGGCTGCTGGGCACCCGCCTCGGGAACCAGCACTGCGGCGGACAGGGCCGTCGCTGCCAAGGCGGCGAAAATTCGCCCACGCGGCCGGGCCGACGCGGCCAAGATACGGAAATTCATTGCGGAAAACCCTTTCTCAACGGCGGCGCCCGAAACCGCTGCAGGCACCGACACCTAGCCGTTTGGGGCGGCTGTCTCCTAGTCAATTGAGGCGGATACGTGACAGGCGTTGCCGCCTTGTTCAATTGCACGCCTTCAATACAGCGGCAGACGAAAAGATCAATGCCGACAAGCATATTTGCCCAACGTCACGGCGAGTTGCAAGCTCCTGTGCTAAAGCTCGTTCCGTGAAATTTCGCGAATCAGATCGACGCGTTGCTGCACGCGTTTCCTGGGTTGCATTAGGGCGTGGCGGGCTTGCCGCGCTGGGTCTCAGTATCGCCTTCGCCTGGATCGGTAACGCCCCGGCGCGGGCGGCGGAAAGCTACGCCATCGCGATGCACGGCGCGCCGGCGCTGCCGGCCGATTTCACCCACATGCCCTACGCCAACCCCGATGCGCCCAAGGGCGGGCGGCTGACCTGGGGCATCCTTGGAACGTTCGACAGCCTCAACCCCCTGATCGTGCGTGGTCTGGCCGTGCAGCAGATCAGGGGCTTCGTCGTCGAGAGCCTGCTCGCGCGTGGCAATGACGAGCCGTTCACGCTCTACGGCCTGCTCGCCAAGACGGTCGAGACCGACGATGCAAGGAGCTACGTCACCTTCCATCTCGATCCCCGCGCCCGCTTCTCCGACGGCAAGCCCGTCACGGCCGAGGACGTGCTGTTCTCCTGGGCGCTGTTGCGCGACCACGGCCGTCCCAACCACCGACAATATTATGCCAAGGTCGCGAAAGCCGATTCTCCCGACCCGCTCACGGTGCGCTTCGACCTCCGCGGCGCCGATGACCGTGAACTGCCGCTGATCCTCGGACTGATGCCGGTGTTGCCGAAACACGCGGTAGATCCCGCTACTTTCGAGGACACCACGATGAAGCGGCCGATCGGCTCCGGCCCCTATCGCATCGGCGCGGTGAAGCCCGGCGCAAGCGTCATGCTGGTGCGCAATCCGGATTATTGGGGCCGTGACCTTCCGGTCAATCGCGGTCTCTATAATTTCGACGAGATCCGGCTGGATTTCTACCGCGAGGCCAATGGCCAGTTCGAGGCTTTCAAGCGCGGCCTCTACGATTTTCGCGTCGAGGCCGAGCCCCTGCGCTGGCACGACGGCTATGATTTTCCCGCCGCCCGCAACGGCGAAGTGATCCGCGACACCATCAAGACCGGGCTGCCGCAACCTTCCGAATTCCTGGTGTTCAACACCCGCCGTGCGCTGTTTGCAGACGTCCGCGTGCGGAAGGCGCTGACGCTCCTGTTCGATTTCGAATGGATCAACCGTAACTACTTCTTTGGCCTCTATGCCCGCAGCGGCAGCTTCTTCGCCGGCTCGGAACTGTCAGCCTATGGCCGCCCTGCCGACTCGCGCGAGCGAGAATTGCTGCGGCGGGTGGGCGCGCATATTGCACCGGGCATTCTCGACGGCAGTTATCACCTGCCGGTCAGCGACGGCTCGGGCCGCGATCGCACCGCACTGCGCAGCGCGCTGGCGCTTCTCTCGGAGGCCGGCTACGAGCTCGACGGCACCGTCTTGCGCAACCGCACGACCAAGGCGCCGTTTGCCTTCGAAATCCTGGTGACGACCCGCGACCAGGAACGGATCGCACTCGCCTACCAGCGCGACCTCAAGCGCGCCGGCATCGAGGCGCGCGTGCGCGCCGTCGATCCGGTGCAGTTCGACCAGCGCCGGCTCGGCTACGAGTTCGACATGATCCAGAACCGCTGGGATCAATCGCTGTCGCCCGGCAACGAGCAGTCGTTCTATTGGGGCAGCCAGGCCGCCGATATTACCGGCACCAGGAATTACATGGGCGCCAAAGATCCCGCGATCGACACCCTGATCGCCGCGCTCTTGGAGGCGCGGGAGCGCCCTGCCTTCGTCGCGGCCGTGCGAGCGCTGGACCGCACTCTGATGTCAGGCTTCTACGCTATTCCCCTGTTTAACGTCGCGGAGCAATGGATTGCGCGCTGGAATCGGATAGAACGGCCAGAGAGCACTGCCCTGACCGGCTACTTGCCGGAAACCTGGTGGCAGAGGCCAGAGCCGCAATCGAAGTAGCCCTAGGCGACGTGATGCAACCGACGTTGAACCCGTGACTCAGTCCGCTTCGCCCACGCTCGATTCCCTGTTCAAGCGCGTGCTGGCCCGGCAGCCGGAGGCGCTGGCGCTGGTCGATCCGCTCAACAAGCAGCGCATCACCGGCCAGACGCGTAAGCGGCTGACCTATGCGCAGGCCGACCGCGCGATCTCGGCGATAGCGGCGCATTTCATTGAAGCGGGGTTGCCGGCCAACTCCGTGCTGGCCGTGCAATTGCCGAACACGGTCGAGTTCGCTCTGACGGTGCTGGCCGCCCATCGCTGCGGTCTGGTGGTCGCACCCATGCCGCTGCTCTGGCGGCACGCCGAGCTGACCGCTGCATTGAACCGCACCGCGGCGCGGGCGATCGTGACGACAAGGCGGATCGACGGCGTTCTCTATGCCGATCTTGCGATGAACGCGGCCGCTGAGGCGTTCTCGATCCGCCATGTCTGTGGTTTCGGCGACGACCTTCCCGAAGGTATGGCCTCGCTCGACCAGGCCATCCTCCGTGAATCCGCGACCACGCGGACGGTGATCCAGGACGGCCGCAAAGCCTCGCTGATCTCCTTCGATGTGACTGCCGATGGCTTCCGGCCCGTACCGCGCGCGCATTTCGCCCTGATCGCGGGCGGACTTGCGATGTCGCTAGAGAGCGACGTGCCACAGGGCGCAACCATCATGTCAACTTTTGCCCCGATGTCTTTCGCGGGGCTGGTTTCTTCGCTTGCAGTCTGGCTGCTCACCGGCGGCACTTTGGTGCTGCATCACCCGTTCGACGAAGAGGTGCTGCAGACCCAGATCAATGACCAAGCCTGCGACACGCTGATTGCGCCTGCGCCTCTGGCGTTGCGGTTGGCTGAATTGGACCTCGACGCCAACATGCCGAGTTTGCGGAACGTGATCGGGCTGTGGCGAGCACCCGAACAGGTCGCCTCCAGCGCGTCCTGGACCGCGCAACGCACGACGCTGACGGACGTCTATCTGTTTGGCGAAGCCGGCCTGTTCGGCGCACGCCGGACCGCCGAGGATGGCTTGCCCGCGCCGATTAGGTTCGGTCCGCATGGCGCGCCGCGAGACGTCGCGGGCTCCTCCATTGCCGGCGAGATCCTGCTGACGCCAGCGGGAACGCTGGGGCTGCGCGGGCCGATGGTGCCCGCGGCGGCCTACGCACCGCCGCAACAGCCGAACGATTCGCTGATCGCCCCGCCGCCACGCGATTACGTCGACACCGAATATGCAGCGCGGCTCGATCGTTCGACCGGCGCCATCAATATCACCGCGCCGCCCTCCGGCATCATGGCGGTGGGTGGCTACCGCTTCCTCGCCAACGATCTGCAGGAATGGTCGCGCCGCCTCGGCCAGGGCGCGCTGCTCACCGCTCTGCCCGACCGCCTCGCCGGCCATCGCCTCGCCGGGCGCACCCAAGACAATGCGCGTGCCCGCAACGCCATGACAGAACTCGGCCTCAACCCATTGATGGTCGAAGCCTTTCGCGATCGGACCGGCGGCATCTGAGCAAACCGCACGCACAGCGTTGACGCCGCATTAAGCGGCGGCAACTAGCATCGCGACCAGAGCTTGCGCCCGATCCGAGTTACCGAATGCCTCAGCAAGGCCCAATCCTGATTGCGTCGACCACGGGTCGGCCAGCCTTTGCACGCGCGCTCGATGAGGCCAGGCTGTTTCCGGTGGTCGAGACCACCTGGCGCGACGCCGCGCGCGCAGTCGCCCAGGTACAGCCTGCCGCCGTGATCGCGGCGGCCTCGGCGGCAGACGCGGCGGGCCTTGCCGAATTGGCAGTGGCGGTCGCGTCGCGCCAACCCTACCTGCCGCTGATCGCCATCGATCCCGAGGCAGCGCTGCCCGACCATGCCATTCCTTTCTTTCACGCCGAGAGCTATCCGAACCGCCTGCTCGCGCGTCTCAACGCGGTGCTGCGCATCCGCTCGCTGCATTCGACCGTGATGCGCCGGCTGGTGCCGCCCTCGCCGATCCTGCTTTCGGATATCGACACCAGCCGCGACGCGACGGTGCTCCTGATCGGCCGCGGAGGCGCCTACCCGGCGCTCTCGGTCGTGCTCGGCGAGCGCTGTGGCGTGGTCGGAGCGCTCAGCATCGAGGCGGCCGCCAAGCATCTCAACTCCCGCGACGTCGACGGCATCGTGCTCGGCGAAGGTTTTACGCTGCGGGTGATCGATGCTTTCCTGACGGTACTGGCCGAAGACGGCCGCTTCCGCAATCTGCCGGTCGTGGTGACGCCCGGCGGGCTCGCCCCGCACTACGAGCTGCCGCATCTCGAACTGGTTGCCGGCGAACCGGCCGACGTCGCGGCGATCGCACTGCCCTTGGTGCGCCAGCACGCGTTCCAAGTGCATCTGAGCCGGACACTGCGCGCAATCGACGCCGAAGGCCTGATCGATGCGCGCACCGGCCTCCTCACCTGCACTGC
The DNA here is from genome assembly GCF_020329485.1 of Bradyrhizobium cenepequi. Taxonomy (GTDB): domain Bacteria; phylum Pseudomonadota; class Alphaproteobacteria; order Rhizobiales; family Xanthobacteraceae; genus Bradyrhizobium; species Bradyrhizobium cenepequi. The sequence goes on along the minus strand of NZ_JAGKJI010000029.1, from coordinate 47,195 downwards.
CTTTGAGCGCGATTTCGCTACCGCCGTCCATCAGACCATCGAACATGGCGGCGCCTTGAGCGTGGCACGCTTTGCCTTCGATCCCGCCCATCCCCGCGCCCAGTTCGACGGCGCGCGCATCATCAGCCGCTTGATGCGTCAGATGGATTTTGGTGCGGCCCAGGAAGACGGGTCGGTTATCGTCGTGTTCGCCGGGGCCGACCTGCGCAACGCCCATGCCATCGCGCGTCGCCTCTCCAGCGTCATGTGCCACACCAGCCACGGCAACCGCGATATTCGCACCGAGCCGAGCGTGAGCATCGCCACGCTGCTGCCGAACGACACCGCAAGATCGCTGCTCGCTCGGCTACATGACGAGGCGCATCGCGCGGCATCGTGACGGTGCACCGGAACAGCGCCCGGCGGGCGGCCGATCTCAAGACCTCCTTTTCGGCAGATGGTAGAGATTGCAAGTTTGGACAGCAAGAACGGCGACTCTTGCAATGTTGGATTCGATTTTTCTTCTGTAGCGAATGCATCCGAAGCGATCGCTACGCTGCCATTCATGACGATATTGCGGCGAGACTTGTGCGTCCATACGACGAGGCTGACCGCACGGTATCTTGATGGCCCGGCTGCACCGGGCTCGTCAGGCCTTCTGCCGACGCTGCCTGGTGGTTGTTGACGTGGCGCAGCACCACTGGTGTAGTCAACATGGATTTGGAAAGGACGAGACGGCGCCGTGGGAATTCTCGACTGGATCAACGGATTGCGGAATGCCTCGGTTCGAGGCGCTGCGGCGGATCAAGAGATCACGCGTTGGCAGAAGGCGCTTTCAGACCTCGGATACCCTTACGATCTGGTCAGCGGGTCGACAGTGGATGAAGCCTTCGCCGCGGCGAAGGAGTTAGGAGGTCAGAACGGCTTTATCGTTTGCGTTCCGGCCGCATCACCTGACGAACTTCCTGCCTATTTCCAGTGGGGCGGATGGAACAGCACGCCGAGCCCGGAGATGATTGTCGCCGTGGCGCGCCACTGGCGACAAGCCTACGGGAGCGAACTGGTGGCCATGGGTCCCGACCTGCTGGAGTTCAATGTGCCGCGTCCGCCGCAGGACCATGCGTCAGCCGTCTCCCTGCTCAAAGAGCATTATGTCTTTTCGCCCGACAGCTTTGAATTTGACCCCGAATACCTCGAGCGAGCGGCCGCGCGGCTGCGTGCGGATAGATCCTGGGTGTTTTGGTGGGACTGATAGATCAGACCTAGTAGCAACGCGTGATGTTGACGCTGTGTTCTTTGCCGCCACGCCCAGGGACCGTCACGCTCTCGGAGGGACAGCTCGACACATAGGGCCGGTCGGAGGGCACGACCATTGGCGGGTAGCGATGAGCCCAGTCCCAGGGAACGTCATAGGTGTAGGTGTAACGGAAATCGCCCGAGACAGATTGCGGAATCTCGGCGATGGCTTCGCGGGCCGATGGCGCGTAGGGATAGCCCGCGGCACCCGGCCAGAAACCGCCGACAAAGCCTCTCCGATGCGGCCGAAACGAAGGGCCGACGGATGGACGCGCAACCGATGGCGCCGAAGCAATCCCTGCGCGCGGCGCTGCTCCAGACCTCGCGGATACATCGTTTGCAGCGAACAGGAGCGCTGCGGCGCCAACGGACGCGATCAACGCGCCACAGATTCGATAGCTCATTACGCACCAACTCGCCGGTTACTAAGCCGCACCCGGCGCACGCTAAGCCATGCGCTTTCGTGCCGGCAAACACATACTTAACTGGTAGTTAAGCAGTAATATTAACAGGGCGCCATTGTCTCAAAACATCGGGATCGGCAGCGCCTGTGCTGCCGGCATCCCGTGCTCAGGAAGGCAAGCTTACGCTGCCTTCTTGTTCTCGGCGAGATTGGCAAGTTGCCGCAGGATTTCCGTTGTCCCGGCAAGGCGTTCTTCCGGAGTCTTCCATTCCTGGAAGAACACGACCTTCATGTCGGGCCGCACCTTGGCGGCCTGGCCATGCTGGCGGATGAAGGCGACCAGGCGGTCGGGCTGGGCAAAGGCATTGTCGCGGAAGGAGATCACGGCACCCTTCGGACCGGCATCGACCTTCTCGACATTGGCGCGGCGGCAATAGGCCTTGATCGTCGCGACCTTGAAGAGATAGCGCACCTCATCCGGCAGCACGCCGAAGCGGTCGCGCATCTCGGCCGCGAAATTGTCGATTTCATCCTCGGTGTCGAGATCGGCCAGCCGACGATACAGCGACAGTCGCACCGCGAGATCGTTGACGTAATCCTCGGGAATGAGCACCGGCATGCCGATCGTGATCTGCGGCGACCAGCGGTCGGCGGCGGGCTCGGCAATGCCGGCCTTCAGGTTGACGATCGCCTCTTCCAGCATCGACTGATAGAGTTCGAAGCCGACTTCCTTGATGTGACCGGATTGCTCCTCGCCCAGAAGATTGCCGGCGCCGCGGATGTCGAGGTCGTGGGACGCGAGCTGGAAGCCCGCACCCAGCGTTTCCAGCGATTGCAGCACCTTCAGCCGCCGTTCCGCCTGTGGCGTGATCTTCTGCTGCGCCGGCAGCGTGAACAGCGCGTAGGCACGCAGCTTCGCGCGACCGACCCGGCCGCGAAGCTGATAAAGCTGGGCAAGCCCGAACATGTCGGCACGGTGCACAATCAGCGTGTTGGCATTCGGAATATCCAGCCCGGACTCCACAATCGTGGTGGACAGCAGGATATCGTATTTGCCGTCGTAGAACGCGGAGATGATGTCCTCGATCACGGTTGGCGGCATCTGGCCGTGCGCCACCGCGACCTTCATCTCCGGCACGTTCTTGTCGAGGAAATCCTTGACACCAGCGAGATCCTCAATCCGCGGCACCACGTAGAACGCCTGCCCGCCACGGTAACGCTCGCGGAGCAGCGCCTCGCGGATCATCAGCGGGTCATGCGGTGCGACGAAGGTGCGCACCGCGAGCCGGTCGACCGGGGGCGAAGCAATGATCGAGAGATCGCGCACGCCGGTCAGTGCCAGTTGCAGCGTCCGCGGGATCGGTGTCGCGGAAAGCGTCAGCACGTGCACCTGCGCCCGCAACTGTTTCAGCCGCTCCTTGTGGCCGACGCCGAAATGCTGCTCCTCGTCGACGATGAGAAGGCCCAGGTCCTTGAACTTGATCGACTTGCCGAGCAACGCGTGGGTGCCGACGACGACATCGACGCTGCCGTCGGTAAGGCCCTTCTTGACCTGCGTCAGCTCCTTCGCCGGGATCAGCCGCGAGGCCTGCGCGACATTGACCGGGAAGCCGCGGAAGCGCTCGGCAAAGGTCTTGCTGTGCTGGCGTGCGAGCAGCGTGGTCGGCACGACGACCGCGACCTGCTTGCCGTCGAGTGCGACCGCGAACGCCGCACGCAGCGCCACTTCCGTCTTGCCGAAGCCGACGTCGCCGCAGATCAGCCGGTCCATCGGACGGCCGCTCTCCAGGTCCTTCAGCGTCGAGGTGATCGCGCCGAGCTGGTCCTCGGTCTCCTCATAGGGGAAGCGCGCGCAGAACTCGTCATAGACATGCGGCTGCACCGGCATCTTCGGCGCTTCGTGCAGCATCCGTTCGGCCGCGATCTTGATCAGCTCACCCGCGATCTCGCGGATGCGGTTCTTGAGTTTCGCCTTGCGCGCCTGCCAGCCGGTGCCGCCGAGGCGATCCAGCTCGACATTGGCGCTGTCGGAGCCGTAGCGCGACAGCAGCTCGATGTTCTCGACCGGCAGGAACAGTTTTGTCTCCGCCGCATAATGCAGCTCGAGACAATCATGCGGCGCGCCGGAAACTTCCAGCGTCTGCAGGCCGACGAAGCGGCCGATGCCGTGCTCGACATGGACGACGAGATCGCCGGCCGACAGGCTCGTGACCTCAGAAATGAAGTTGTCGAGCTTGCGGTGCGCCTTGCGTGGCCGCACCAGGCGGTCGCCCAGGATGTCCTGCTCGCTGATGACGGCGACGTCGTCGGTCTCGAAGCCGCTTTCCATGCCGAGCACGGCGAGCATCGCCTCGTTGCGCGGCGTCGCCTGCACCATGCGCCAGGTGTTGACGTTAGTGAGGTTGAGGAGCTTGTGGTCCTGCAGCATCGAGCCCATGCGGTCGCGCGAGCCCTCGCTCCACAGCGCGATCACGACCTTCTTGCGCTGCGCCTGCAACGCCTGCACATGAGCGACGACGGCTTGAAACACGTTGACGGACGTATCGGCGCGTTCCGGCGCGAAGTTGCGGCCCTGCCGCGCGCGCGCGTCGAACACTTCTGCGCTGCCCTCAGGGACAGCAAACGGCGTTAGCCGCGCCAGCGCGCCGTCGCTCAGGCGCTGCGTCCATTCCGCTTCGGTGAGATACAGCCGGTCCGGCGGCAAGGGCTTGTAGATCGCGCCGCCACCGGGATGCTCCATCGCCTCACGACGTGCATCATAGTAATCGACAATCTGCTTGAAGCGCTCGCGCGCGGCGTCCTCGCTTTGCGGCTCGATCGCAACAGGCGCGTCGTCGAGATAGTCAAACAGCGTATCCATCCGCTCCTGGAACAGCGGCAGCCAGTGCTCCATGCCGGGATGGCGGCGCCCTTCGGTGACGGCTTCATAGAGCGCATCGTCGCGCTCCGGTGCACCGAACGCGGCGACATATCCCATGCGGAAGCGGCGGATGGTTTCCGTGGTGAGCTGGAATTCGGACACCGGAACGAGATCGAGCCCGCGCATGTCCAGGAGCGTGCGCTGGGTCTCGGCATCGAAGGTGCGGATCGACTCCAGCGAATCGCCGAAGAAATCGAATCGCACCGGCTGGTCGAGCCCGGCGGGAAATAAATCGAGGATGCCGCCGCGCACCGCATATTCGCCGGGCTCGCGCACGGTGGAGGAGCGCGTATAGCCATTGTGCTCGAGCCAGGCGACGATCGAATCCATCGCCACCACATGGCCCGGCGCAACCGACAGCGCCTGTGCTGCCACGATTTCGCGCGCCGGCACGCGCTGTGTGACGGCATTCACCGTAGTCAGCACGATCAACGGCTTGTCGCTGCCCGTGAGCCGCGACAACCGCGCCAGCGTGGTCAGGCGCTGCGCCAGGATGCCGCCATGCGGTGAGACGCGGTCGTAGGGCTGGCAGTCCCAGGCCGGGAACTGCATCACCCCAAGATCGGGCGCGAAGAACTCCAGCGCGCGGGCGAGCTGCTGCATCCGCGGCCCGTCGCGGCACACCACGGCAAGGCTGACCGCCGGCCGCTTCGGCTTTGCTGCGATCGCGCGCGCGAGATCGGCGATAACCAATCCCTCGGCACCCTCGGCGACATTGGCAAAGGTCACCGCGCGGCCGGGGGCCAGCAATGCGGCTGGTGATTTGACTTGTTGCTTCATGCGTCGTGTTCCACCGCGCGAAACGCCTTGATACGGGCAAACAGCGCGCCCGCTCCTTCAGGCGTCTTGTCGCCGGTCAGCGCGGCATAGAGGTCGGGATCGGGCACCTCGAGCAGGTGCTCCAGTTCGGACAGTTCGGCGTCCGAGAGATTGCCGATTTCGGCGTCCGCGAAGCGGCCGAGGATCAGGTCCATCTCGCGGGTGCCACGATGCCAGCAGCGAAACAATAGCCGCTTGCGGCGGTTGTCGAGCCCGCCGCTCGACCGTGTCGTTCCCGTCATGTCGCAAATCCATCCAAACGCCAAAAGCCCGGACGTGCCGGGCGGGGGTGATATAGCGACTGAGATGACCGATGTCAGCCCTTCTTGTTCCCGGATTTATCAACTGTTGCATCATCGCCGGGCTTGACGGCACACGGCTGCCTGATGACGGATGCTGCCATGCGCCCTGCTCTGCTCAATCCCCTGTTTGCACCGGTCACGAGCCTGTCGGGCGTCGGGCCGAAGCAGGACAAACTGTTGCGCTATTTGCTCAACCGCAGCGAGACGCCGCGGCTGGTCGATCTCCTACTGCATCTGCCCGCAAGCGTGATCGACCGCCGCGCGCGGCCGAAGATCCGCGACGCGGTTCCGGGCATGGTGGCGACGCTTGAGGTCACAGTCGACCGCCATCGCCCGCCCCCGCCGCGCAATGCGCGCGCGCCCTATCTCGTCTATACCAGCGACGACACCGGCGACGTGGTGCTTACCTTCTTCCGCGCCCAGCCGGGCTATGTCGAAAAGCTGCTTCCCGTCGGTGCCAAGCGCTACGTGTCCGGCACATTGCAGATGTACGACGGCATCCCCCAGATCGTTCATCCCGACCGCGTCGTCGACGAAGAAGGCTTTGCAAAGCTCTCCGGCATCGATCCAGTCTATCCGCTGACCGAGGGACTTGCGGTCGGCTCGCTCCGACGGGCCATCGCGCAGGCCCTGCAGAAACTTCCCTCATTGCCGGAGTGGATCAGCCCAGAGGTGCTGCGCCGCTGCAGCTTTCCGCCGATCGCGGAAGCGCTGCAGCGTGTCCACGTGCCGGTCGAGCTCACCGACATCCTGCCTGACGGCCCGTTCTGGTCCCGCCTTGCCTTCGACGAACTGCTCGCCGGTCAATTGGCGCTGGCGCTGATCCGCGCCCAGCTCCGCCGGCCTGCCGGCGACCGCAATGCCGGCGACGGCCATCTCCGCAACAGGATCATCGACGCGCTGCCCTACGCGCTCACCGCATCGCAGCGCGCCGCGATGGCGGCGATCGCGGAAGATCTACGCCAGCCGTTACGCATGCTGCGCCTGCTGCAAGGCGACGTCGGCTCCGGCAAGACGGTGGTGGCCCTGCTCGCGGCCGCCGCCGTCGCCGAGGTCGGCAAGCAGGCCGCGCTGATGGCCCCAACCGAAATCCTGGCGCGCCAGCACATCAAGACCATCGCCCCGCTCGCCGAGCGCGCCGGTCTTCGTGTCGCCATCCTCACCGGCCGCGAGAAGGGCAAGGAGCGCCGCGAATTGCTCGCCCGGCTTGAGGCCGGCGAGATCGACCTTTTGGTCGGCACCCATGCGCTGATCCAGGACGACGTGATCTTCAAGTCGCTCGCGCTCGCGATCGTCGACGAGCAGCATCGCTTCGGCGTTCGCGAACGGCTGGCGCTGACGTCGAAAGGAGAAGCCGTCGACGTCCTGGTGCTGAGCGCCACGCCGATCCCGCGCACGCTGGTGCTGACCTATTTCGGCGACATGGACATCTCCGAGCTGCGCGAGAAGCCGGCCGGCCGCCAGCCGATCGATACCCGCGCGGTGCCGGCAAGCCGCATCAGCGAGGTCATCGACGCCGTCGGCCGCGCGCTGAACGCGGGCAAGCTGGTCTATTGGATCTGCCCGCTGGTGGAGGAATCCGAAGCCGAGGGCACCGAACACCTGACCAACGCGACCAAGCGGTTCGAGAGCCTGCAGAAGCGCTTCGGCGACAGCGTCGGCCTCGTCCACGGCCAGATGAAGGGCGCGGAGAAGGACGCGGTGATGGCGCAGTTCGCCGCGCACGAGATCGCGCTCCTGGTCGCCACCACCGTGGTCGAAGTCGGCGTCGACGTGCCGGCTGCGACCATCATGGTAATCGAGAACGCCGAACGTTTTGGGCTTGCGCAATTGCATCAACTGCGCGGCCGGATCGGACGCGGCTCCGAAGCTTCAACCTGCCTCCTGCTCTACCAGGAGCCGCTCGGCGAAATCGCAAAGGCGCGGCTGAAAGTGATCCGCGAAACCACCGACGGATTCCGCATCGCCGAGGAAGACCTGAAGCTGCGCGGCGAAGGCGACGTGCTCGGCATCCGCCAGAGCGGCCTTCCCGGCTACCGCATCGCGCGGCCCGAGGTGCACGGCCAGCTCATCGCACAGGCCCGCGAAGAGGCGCTGCGCATCATGAAGGATAATCCGAAGCTGAAAGGCGAGCGTGGCGAGGCATTGCGCTGCCTGCTCTATCTGTTCGAACGCGACGAAGCGATCCCGCTGATCGGCGCGGGGTGATGCGTCATTGCGAGCGCAGCGAAGCAATCCATTGCCACCGCAAATGCCGAGAGATGGATTGCTTCGTCGCTTCGCTCCTCGCAATGACGGCGGTGCGCCTTACGCCTTCTCCGTGCAGCTCTCGGCGAACGCTTTCAGCTTCGCAACGTTCTCGCCCGCGCCGTCGGCATCCGCGGCGATATGCTCGAACAGCCTGGCGAATCCCTCATAGACGAGACTGGCGGGATGGTCCGGACCAAGGAAAGCCGCGATCTCGCGCATCTCGGCGACCCAGCGATACGCCTTCGGCACCATGTCTGGCAGCGCGACCCCGAGCCGCGCCAGGATGTGCGGTTGGCTCTGCGCCAGTTCGTCGCGCAACGCGGTAGCGGCGCCCGCGCGCGTGGCCGCCAGCACCATGGCGGCGCCGACGGCTGTCAGTCCCTTGTTGATCCCAGCATACGACATCTTCAGCGCGGAAGCTGCGCCGACCGGCCCTTCGATGATGCGCAGGTCGAGGCCGAGCTGCTTCAGCACAGCGACATCCTGCGCATGCTCGCCCGAGACATAAAACGCCGGCCCGGTTGAGCCTGGTTTAGGCGGCAAGCCGATGATGGCGCCGTCGACGAAGCGCGCGCCGGACGCAGCGATGATATCGCCGACTTTCTGCACCGTCTCGACATTGACGGCGTTGCAATCGACGACGACAGGTGTCGTCCGGCATTTGACGATGCCGGCGGCCAGCTTTTCTGCCAGCACGATCGCCTCTGCGGGCGGCACGATCGAAAGGATGATGTCGGCACTGGCGATATCGGCGTCGTCGGCTGCCACCATGCCGGCGGCAGCCGCCCGTTTGGCGCTGGCTTCACTCCGGCCGGCGAGCGAAGTCAGGACGCGTGCGCCATGTTCAGCCAGGCGTTGCGCCACCGCGCTGCCCATGGCGCCCGGCGCGAGGATCGCGATCGTATTGGACATGATGGATCCTGAAGGGTTCTTGCGAGATCGCACTTGTAGAACGATCCGGCGGCGAACACGAGTTCGCCTCACCTTCAAAATCGGGAGAGCCCCTATTCCACTTTTGCAGGCGCGGACTTTGGCTGCAGCGAGGAGGCGGAATTGGCGATGCGGGCGGCGTTGGCCACGCCGGCGAGCGCGGCCATGCTCTTTGCATCGCCGGCGCCCGGCTGCACGACGCCGGCGGACATGATCAATGTCGCGGCGTCCTCGGTGCTCATCTCGACCTCGATGATCTTGCTCTTCGGCACGTAGAAGAAGAAGCCGGTGGTCGGGTTCGGCGAGCACGGCAGGAATACCGAGATGTGCTCCTCCTGCCCGGGAAGGCTCGCCGCGATGTTGGCGCTCGGCGACTGCGAGATCAGGACGATCGACCACATGCCCGGCGAGGGAAATTCGACCAGGCCGACGCGGCGGAAGCTCGATCCGTTGCCCGAGAACAGCGTCTCGAACACCTGCTTCAGGCCGCGATAGATCGCGCGCACGGCTGGAATCCGGCCCAACAGTCGCTCGCCGAGATCAACCAGCGTCCGCCCGATCAGGTTGGCGGTGAGGAAGCCGAGCAGCGTCAGCGCGATCACCGCGACAACCAGCCCGGAACCGGGCACACCGAACGGCAGGTAGGTTTCGGGACGATAGTCGGAAGGCACGAACGGCCGCACCAGGCCGTCGACCCAGGTAACGAACCACCAGGTCAGATAAAGGGTGATCGCCACCGGCCCCGTGACGATCAGCCCGGTCAGGAAGTAGTTTCGGAAGCGGGCCATCAGGCCGCGCGGGCCGTCTGGCGAGGGGTGTTCCGAGGGCAGGATTGGAGGCGAATTGTCGGGTTTCATTATGGTTCCAGGTCGCAAGGCGCAGCCAGAATCTGCCAGCTAAGCCATCCTAGCAGGTTTTTGAAGAGCCAACGTAATCCAAGCGGTTGCGGCTATTCGACCGTAACCGACTTGGCGAGGTTGCGGGGCTGGTCGACGTCCGTGCCCATGACGACGGCGGTATGATAGGCGAGAAGCTGCACCGGAATGGCATAGACTATCGGCGTAAAGGCCGCCGCCATGTCCGGCAGCACGATCGTGACCAGGGAATCGACGGTCGCCTCCGCCGCGCCCTTGGTGTCGGTCATCAGGATGATGTTGCCGCCACGGGCGGCCACTTCCTGCATGTTGGAGACGGTCTTCTCGAACACCTTGTCGAAAGGTGCGATCACCACAACCGGCACGTTCTCGTCGATCAGCGCGATCGGGCCGTGCTTGAGCTCGCCGGCGGCATAGCCTTCGGCATGGATGTAGGAGATTTCCTTCAGCTTCAGCGCGCCCTCGAGCGCGAGCGGATAGCTGGTGCCGCGGCCGAGATAGAGCACGTCGCGCGACTTGGAGATTTCGCGCGCGAGCTTCTCGATCTGCGGCTCCGTGGTCAGCGCCGCCGCGATCAGGCGGGGAATCTCGATCAGCCCGTGCACGAGCTTGGCTTCATCCGCATCGGACAGTTCGCCGCGCGCCTTGCCGGCGGCGACCGCGAGCGACGCCAGCACCATGAGCTGGCAGGTGAAGGCCTTGGTCGAGGCGACGCCGATCTCGGGACCCGCCAGTGTCTGCAGCACGGTCTCGCTCTCGCGCGCGATCGTCGAGGTCGGCACGTTCACCACCGAAACCGTGTGCGCGCCCTGCTCTTTCGCGTAACGCAACGCGGCCAGCGTGTCGGCAGTCTCGCCGGATTGCGAGATGAAGATCGCAAGGTCTCCCTTGCGCAAAGGCGCCTCGCGGTAGCGGAATTCGGAAGCGATATCGATCTCGACCGGCAGGCGGGAGAACCGCTCCAGCCAGTATTTTCCGACATAGCCCGCATAGTTCGCTGTGCCGCAGGCGGTGATGGAGACGCGCTGGATATCGTTGAAGTCGAACGGCAGCTTGACCGGCAAGATGACCCGCTCGGTCGCCATGTCGACATAGCGGGCGAGCGTGTGGCCGACCACTTCCGGCTGCTCGTGGATCTCCTTGGCCATGAAGTGGCGGTAGTTCGCCTTGTCGACGAGGAATGCTGATGCGCCGGATTTCAGCACGTCGCGGTTGGCGACCGCGCCATGCTCGTCATAGATCACGCCGACCTCGCGCGACAGCACCACCCAGTCGCCGTCCTCGAGATAACTGATCGTATCCGTGAACGGCGCCAGCGCGATCGCATCCGATCCCAGATACATCTCGCCGTCGCCATGCCCAACCGCCAGCGGCGAGCCCTTGCGGGCACCGATCAGGAGGTCATTGTGGCCCTTGAACAGGAACGCCAGCGCGAACGCGCCGCGGAGCTGCGGCAGCGACGCCTTCACCGCTTCCTGCGGCGAATGGCCCTTCAAGAGGCAGGAATTGACGAGATGGGCGACGACCTCGGTGTCGGTTTCGCTTGAGAATTTCGCGCCCTGTTTCTCGAGCGCCTCTCGCAATTCGCGAAAATTCTCTATGATGCCGTTGTGGACGACAGCGACGTTCTCTGTCGCATGCGGATGCGCGTTGCCCTCGGTCGGCCGGCCATGCGTCGCCCAGCGCGTATGCCCGATGCCGGTGTGGCCTTGAAGCGGCTCGGCGCGCAGCCGCGCTTCCAGGTTCTTCAGCTTTCCTTCCGCACGCCGCCGCACCAGATCGTCGCCCTCCAGCGTGGCGACGCCTGCGGAGTCATAGCCGCGATATTCGAGCCGCTTCAGCGAGTCCACCAGTTGCTCCGCAACCGGTGCCTGTCCGAGAATGCCGATAATGCCGCACATGCGGATGAAAATCCCCAAATCGCCGAAAATTTGCCAAACCGACGACACGCTCCCTTAACGGGAAACGCGGGCAGCAACAAACTCAATAATTATTGCGGATTGAGACAGTGTTAAAGAGAAGATTAACGGGTGAGCAAGAACCTACCACCCTTCTTCCGTTCTCGCCACAAACCACCGCGTCATTCCGGGGCGATGCGATAGCATCGAGCCCGGAATGACAGCGGGTGTGCTAGACGATGACAGCGGAGAGCTGTTTGACAACGGCGTCAGCTTCCCTTCGCGGCCTTCGCCTTCATCTTCATCTCGCGATAGCGCGCGGCGCCGCCTTCGCGGACGGTTTGCGGGCTGCGTTCGACGGCCATTGCATCGTCCGGCACGTCCTTGGTGATGACGGAGCCCGAGCCGATATAGGCGCCGGCGCCGATCTTCACGGGTGCGACCAGCGAGGAATTGGTGCCGATGAAGGCGCCCTTGCCGATCACGGTCTTGTGCTTGAGGAAGCCGTCATAATTGCAGGTGATGGTGCCGGCGCCGAGATTGGAATTGGCGCCGACATGGGCGTCGCCAACATAAGAGAGATGGTTGACCTTGACGCCCTCCTCCAGGATCGCGGCCTTGGTCTCCACGAAATTTCCGATCCGCGAGCCGTCACCAAGCGAGGTGCCGGGCCGCAGGCGCGCATAGGGACCGATCGAGACCTTCTTGCCGATGGTGGCCTCGACGATATGCGAGAACGAGTGGATCACCGCGCCGTCGCCGATGGTGACGCCGGGGCCGATCACCACGAACGGCTCGATGGTGACGTCGCTGCCGAACTTGGTGTCGGCGGCGAGATAGACCGTCTCCGGCGCGATCAGCGTCACGCCTGCCTCCATCGCAGCCTTGCGCAACCGCGCCTGCAGCACCGCTTCGGCCTCTGCAAGCTGCGCCTTGGTGTTGATGCCGCGCACTTCGTCTTCGCTGGTCTCGATCACGACGGCCTCCAATCCTTGTCTGCGCACAATGGTGATGGCATCGGTCAGATAATATTCGCCTTTGCTGTTGGCATTGCCGATCTCATCGAGGATGCCGAGCGCCTTGCGCCCGGCGAACGCCATCACGCCGGCATTGCACAGCGTGATCTTGCGCTCCTCGTCGCTGGCATCGGCCTGCTCGCGGATCGCCGCGAGCTTGCCGTTCTCGACCACCAGCCGTCCGTAGCCGGTGGGATCGGCGGCGCGGAAGCCGAGGACCGCGAGCACAGCGCCATTCTTTAGCGGCGCGCGCAGTCGCTCGAAGGTTTCGGCTGAGATCAGCGGCGTGTCGCCGAACGCGATCAGCAGATCGTCGGCGCCGTCGGCGATGGCCTCCCGCGCCGCCAGCACCGCATGCGCGGTGCCGAGCCGTTCGCGCTGCACGTAGGTCTCGGCATCGGAACGGATTCGCCGCGCTTCATCCGCGACCGCCTGGTGGTCGGGTCCGACCACGACCGCCACCGAAGCGCCCGCCCCATTCGGCGCAGCGCGGAGCACGTGCGAAAGCAGCGACTGGCCGGCGACGGGATGCAGGACCTTCGGCAGCGAGGATCGCATGCGCGTGCCCTCGCCGGCCGCGAGCACCACCGTCAGGCTGGATCGAGCAGTCATAAAGAACCCTCAAACATCATGCGCCGATCGCGCTAGATTCTGTTGTTTGAGCGTGATCTCCGCGCAAACGCTTCGCGTTTGTCGCGAGGGAAAACCGGTCTCCGCTTTTCCGGATCATGCTCTGGGCCGTCTTAATTGGTTTCCCGAGGAGAGGAAACCTATTCGCCTCCCGGGCTGGTTACGGATTCAGGTTCCCCGCGCATTTCCTGTTAATCTTTCAGGCGTGATTCGGCGGGCCTTGAGGAGGGCCAAGGGGGTTTTGGCCAAATATCCTGACAATCTGGCTGGCGATCTCGGCGCGGAAAGCACCGGCGGTTTGTTTACCGGCTTCCTTGCCGAGGAAGACGAATTCGACCGCCGTACCCTGTGGCGTCTCGGCTCCTGGGGTTTTGCCGCGGTTGGCGCCGTCACACTGGCGATCCTGGCCAACCAATCCTCGCTCGGGTGGCGGCGCGACCAGGTCGCCGTTGCAGAGGTGGCGCGACAGGCGCAAGAGATCCAGGTGCTGACCAAGGAGAGCCAGAACGAGGCGCGGCGGCTTGCGTCCGCGATCGAGACGCTCAACTCCGACCGCGACCGCCTCTACGCCCGCGTCACCATGCTGGAGCAAGGACTGGACTCCGCTACCGGCGCGATCGCGAAGCAGAGCACCGCGGCCGCGCCGCAGCCGGCTTCCTCGCCATCTCCAGCGCCGGTGCAAGTGCCGGCCGCGCAGCCTGCTCCACGCCCCGCCCCGGTCGTGGCCCCAGTCGCGGCGACGGCATCCGCTCCAGCCGCGCCTGAGAAACCCGCCGCCGAAAAGCCCCCGGTGATGGCTTCGAACAAGCTGACGGCCGCACCTGCCGAGAAGCCGCCAGCGGAGAAACCGCCGGTCGCGGCTGCCGACACGGCCCCGGCCGCCACTGTGCCAGCCGACAAGCCGACCCCGGTCAACGCCGCGATAGCGGCGCTTCCTGCGATGCCACTCGTCACTGCGAAATCGATGATCGGGCCGCCCGATCCGGCCGCGAGCAGGCCGGTCGAGCCGGCCAAGCCCGCAGCCGCCGTAACTGCCAGCCCCATGCCCGAGGTGGTCGCCGCCGCGCTTGCCGCCGGTGACGGGGAGAAGGCGAAAGAGGACGCCAGTGCCCCGAAGGCCGAGGTGCAGCGTACCGAGTTCGGCGTCGATCTTGGCACTGCCAATTCGGTGCCGGGGCTACGCGCGCTGTGGCGGGGCCTGTTGAAATCACGCTCGAACGCACCGCTGTTTAACCTGCGCCCGATCATCGTCATCAAGGAAGGTACCAATGGGCTCGGCATGCAGCTTCGCCTGGTCGCCGGTCCCTTGCGCGACGCCGGCGCCGCGGCGAAGATTTGCGCAGTGCTCGCCGAGAATGGCCGGACCTGCGAAACCGCTATTTTCGACGGCCAGCGCCTGACGCTCAAGGACGAGCCGCCGCCAGCTGCCACAGCGCCCAACAAGCCCGTCATACGCCGGCACGTCGCGCCGAAACGCGCCGCAGCGCCAGTGGTGGTCGAGGAGCCGCCGAAGAAGCCGGAGCCGCCGCCGTCGGCGGTCTCGACGATCACCTCGCTGTTCGGTCGCAAGGAGCAATAATGGCGTGACCGCAAGACATTGCGGCCATATTTTCACCCGCTTTCACGCCGCCTGAGGCGGCTTGTCCTCCTCCCCTTTACCGACCATATTCGCGCGATGACAAAGACCCCGTTTCGCCTCACGCCCTATCAAGTGCAGTTCCTGCTGATCGTCGGTTTCCTCACCGTCGGTTACGCGCTTTACCTGCGCTATCTCGTGATCGAATTCTCGACCGTCGCGCTCGCTTGCGATGCCGGCCTGCAGACCATGACCTGCAAGATGCGGGTGCTGGCGACGACCCTGTTCAGGAACTCGGTGTTCGGCATCGTCGCGCTCGTCATCGCCACGCTGCACGTGATGCGGCCGTCGATCGTCTTGATGACCGGCGGGCTGATCGCGGCGGGGCTCGGGATCGTGCTCTACAACGTCGCGCTGTCGGGGATCGCGATCGGCCTGCTCATTTTGGGCTTTGCGCGACCCGCGCCCGCCACAGCGTAAGCGCCAGCAACACATACATCGCGCAGGTCCAGACCGACTGCCAGTTGTCGGTGCCCTCATTGAGGAAGGTATAGCCGGCCCCGACCAGCAGAAGCCCGGCGAATACCGCCTCCGCGATCGGCCTTACCCCCGCCTGCGGCCGGTTGAGCAGCATCAGCAGCGCAAACGGCACCACGGCCATCGTGAGCGAGGCGAACGGAAAGTCCTTGTAGCGCGGGTCGAAGGTGAAGCCGAGCGCGGTCTCCGCCCCGATCACGGTCGTCACGATCAACGAAAGGCCGAGCAGCGCGGTGAGCAGCGTGCCCTGCCGGTATTGGCGCGGCCCGAGCAGATCCAGGAAGGTCGGCAGCGACTTCCCCGCCATCAGCGCATGCGCCGACAGGATCGGCGCCAGAGTGGCAGCTGCAAGCAGGGTCCCCCATTGCACCCAGCCGCCGGTCCCGTAGCTCTCATAGATCATCTTGTCGATGGCGACCCCGAGCAGGACTCCGGCACTGGTCGCGGAAATGCCGACCGCGATCCAAGACATGATCCTCGGCGCCCATGGCCGCCGCCGGACCGTCAGCCAGGCCACCAGGAAGGTGATGAAGCCCAGCCCAAGGCCAGCGCCCATGTACCATTTCCACAGCGGATAATTGCTGATGGCAATCCCGGGCGGATACTTCACCACCCGATTGACGCTGTCGAACAGCCCCCAATAGCCGCCGACAGTGCCCTCAAGCTGGCGCTTCCAGGGCTGGTCGTAGGCTTCGATCAGGTTGACGCGAAAGCCCTCGCGCTTAGCGAGATCGAGGATTTCGGAGACGATCCGCGCCTGGTTGGTGCGCGATGGCAGCGCGCTCTCGCGCATCCTGCCCATGCTCGGCCAGCCGGTCTCGCCGATCAGGATCTCCTTGCCCGGGAACGCCACCGCCATCCGCTTGCGGATGGCATCGACGTGGGCGGCGGCGAATTTCGCCCGCACCGGCATGTCTTCCCAGTAAGGCAGGATATGGATGGTGACGAAATCGACGGCGTCATAGACCTCACGGTTGCGCAGCCAGAATTCCCAGACATCGGCATAGGTCACGGGCACCTGGACCTGCGCCTTCACCGCGCGGACGTAAGCCGCGAGATCCACGCTCGTCATCTCCCCGCGCAGCAGCACTTCGTTGCCGACGACCAGCGCCGTGATCACGCCCGGATATTGCTTGGCGAGCCCGACCGCGACCGCTATCTGCGTCTGGTTCTTCAGCCGGTCGCTGCCGAGCCAGATTCCCTGGATGACCTTCAGCCCGACCTTGGCGGCGATGCCCGGCACCTGGTCGAGCCCGTTCTCAATCGAATAAGTGCGCACGCAGTCGGTGACCTTGGCGAGATCAGCCAAATCCTGCTCGATCTGCTCAGCCGGAATATGCGTGGTGCGAATCAGCGGCGTCTGCGTGTCGCGGAACGGCGCATAGGAGACGCATTGCAGTTTTGCATTGGGATCGATCGGCGCGCGCGACAGCGTAATCGGCGTGGCGAGCCACCACCACACGGCCGCAATCACACCTAGCGATATGAGGAGAAGCGCCAATGGCGTACGAAGAGAAATCAGTTCCATCCTCCGGAGGACCGTCGATTACCCGGTCATGCAGCGTCTGCCAAGACCACGAGTCGGGCAATACCAAGGTTGTCCTGCGACAGTTTTGCGCTGTTGCGATAAAGTTGTGACTTTGCTGGACAAAATCCGAAATACCGGTCATGGGATTCTGCCAGCGTCTCCGCCGCACTGGAGACCTATTTGGACGGCATTACGCTGTGGCCGTCGGGATGATTGTTGGGCGGGAAATCGATCGGGGAAGGTATGGGTCGACGGGTGCTTCAGTTCAAAATCGCGGTCTTGCGCCATTTCGCCACTGCCGGCCTCGCGCTTCTGATCGGTACCGGTGCCGCTTTCTCCCAAAGCGGCACCCCGAATCCGCAGGAGCAGTCGAAGCAGGGGACGAGTCCGTCCGACGCCACCAAGGAGAACCAGCGCAAGACCGACGAATTCGTCGAGGCCACGCAAGCGATCAACGGCCCAGCCGGAAACCCGGAGTGCGTCTGGCTCGGCCGGCGCGTGGTCCGGCTGATGTGGCTCGACGACCTCGACACCGCCTTCCGCCACCTCGACCTTTATGACCGCTTCGGCTGCCCCGGCGGTCATGTGCAAGCGACCTTCCGCTGCCTCACCCGGTTCGGCGCCACGATCGACGACAAGGTGCCGCGCAGCCTCGACGGCCGCATCCATGCCTGCTGGATCAACCCCGGCGCCCAGCCGCCGGCGGCTGCAGCCGCGGCGGCAGCGCCCAACCCGCAAGCATCGCCCGCGACCGCAGGCAACGCCGCGCCGGCGCCGGCCGCCTCACCTTCTCCATCGCCGTCGGCTTCGCCCTCGCCGGCTCCAAAATAACCAGCTTCAACTTGGAACGATCGCGATTTCCCTGCTTTGAGCCGCGTGGCGCCCTCAAAACGCCATGCGGTCATATCAGTTGTGGAATCGCGTGGCAGGATTATCTTCAATTTGCCGTCATGTCGGTCGAACCTAGGGGACGGGTTCGCTTTCTCCTTTCCTAGCAGGCCCCGCATGGTTTAGCCGCGATGCGCGCTGTCGCCGCCGTTCTGTTGCTTGTTACCGCTGCGCATGCCGCGCTCTGGGGCCTTCTCCAGGAAAAACAGCAGGCTCCTGACTTCCGTGGCATGCTGCCGAGCGTCTCCTATGCGCCGTTCCAGGGTAACGCGCATCCCGACGTCGACAATATCCCGCAGACCGAGAAGATTCGCGCCGACCTGAAGAAGCTGTCGACGATGACGCGCGCGATTCGCCTGTACTCGTCGACGGGCGGCGTCGAACTGGTTCCGCCGATCGCAGCCGAATTCGGCTTGAAGGTCATGGTCGGCGCCTGGATCGACAAGAATTCCGAGCGCAATGAGCGTGAGATCGACGCTGCGATCAACCTCGCCCGGCGCAATAGCAACGTTATCGGCGTCGTGGTCGGAAACGAGGTGATCTACCGCGGCGAGCAGAAGATCGAGGACCTGATCGAGCTGATCAAGCGTGTCAAGAAATCGGTCAATGTGCCCGTCACCACAGGCGAAATCTGGAACATCTGGCGCGACTATCCGCAGCTCGCCAATTCCGTCGATTTCATCGCCGCCCACGTCCTGCCGTACTGGGAGAACTTCACCGCCCAGCAGGCGGTCGATCAGGCGGTCGCCATGTTCCAGCTCCTTCGCGACCAGTTCCCGGGCAAGCGGATCGTGATCGCCGAATTCGGCTGGCCGAGCGCGGGCTACAATCTCCGGAATGCCGAGCCCGGCCCATTCGAGCAGGCCTCCGTGTTGCGCAATTTCGTCACGCGCGCCGAAGCTGTCGGCATGGACTACAACATCGTCGAGGCGATCGATCAGCCCTGGAAATTCTTCGAAGGTGGTGTCGGCCCCTATTGGGGCATCCTGAATGCCTCCCGCGAGCCGAAATTCGCCTGGACCGGGCCGATCGTGAACGAGAACTACTGGAAGCTCGCGCTGATCGCCCTCCTCTTCGGCGTCCTGATGTCACTGCCGATCCTGCGCCTGGAACGCCCGACGGTGATGCAGGCGCTGCTGCTGTCGGCTGCCGCCAACGCCGTGGGCGCCTGGGTTGCGACTGTCTTCGCCTATTGGGCCGGGCATTATTTCGTCTTCGGCTCGGCGTTCGCGCTGACGCTCGGCCTGATCCTGCTGGTTCCGCTAGTCCTGATCGCGATGGCGCGGATCGAGGAGATCGCCGATGTCGCCTTCGGACGCGGCCCGCAGCGGCTCATCACGAAGAGCGCGCCGGTCGCGCCCGCCACGATCGGCGAGCAGGTCGCCTTCCCCAAGGTTTCGATCCACATCCCCGCCTATTACGAGCCGGTGGAGATGCTGAAGCAGACGCTCGATGCCGTGTCGCGGCTCGACTATCCCAATTTCGAATGCGTCTGCATCATCAACAACACGCCCGACCCGGCGTTCTGGCAGCCGATCCAGGATCACTGCCGCGCGCTAGGCGAGCGTTTCAAGTTCATCAATGCCGAGAAGGTCCAGGGTTTCAAGGCCGGTGCCTTGCGCATCGCCATGGATCGCACCGCGGCGGACGCCGAGATCATCGGCATCATCGATGCAGACTATGTCGTGCATCCTGACTGGCTGAAAGACCTCGTGCCCGTCTTCGCCGACCCGCGCGTCGGCCTGGTGCAGGCGCCGCAGGAGCATCGCGACGGCGACCGCTCGCTGATGCACTACATCATGAATGGCGAATATGCCGGCTTCTTCGACATCGGCATGGTCCAACGCAATGAGCACAACGCCATCATCGTGCACGGCACGATGTGCCTGATCCGCCGCGCCGCGATGGACATGGCCGGCGGCTGGTCCAGCGATACCATCTGCGAGGACACCGATCTCGGGCTTGCCATCATCGAGCGCGGCTGGCTGACGCATTACACCAACCAGCGTTACGGCGAAGGCCTGTTGCCCGACACCTACGAAGCCTTCAAGAAGCAGCGCCACCGCTGGGCCTATGGCGGCTTCCAGATCGTGAAAAAGCACTGGCGGCGTTTCCTGCCCGGCGCGAGCCGGCTCTCGCCCGACCAGCGCCGCGAATTTTCGCTGGGCTGGCTGAACTGGCTGGGCGCCGAGAGCCTCGGCGTGCTGGTCGCGATCCTCAATTTGATCTGGGTGCCGATCGTCGCCTTTGCCGATATCGCCATCCCCGACAGGATCCTGACGCTGCCGATCATCGCGTCCTTCATCGTCTCGCTCGTGCATTTCGTCGCGCTGTACCGGCTGCGCGTCAAGGTGAAGGCCGGCCAGTTGCTGGGCGCCATGATCGCAGCGATGAGCGTGCAATGGACGGTGTCGCGCGCCGTGGCGCAGGGGCTGATCACCGAACACCTGGCCTTCGCGCGCACGTCCAAGGGTGGGCTGTCGCGGATGTCGATCGAATTCCAGGCGTTCTGGGAAGCGGTGATCGGCGTCCTCCTGCTGGTCGGCGCCGCCGTCCTCGTCGCCACGAACGGCTTCAAGCAGGTCCATGAGATTTACATCTTCGCCGGCGTGCTGGTGCTGCAGAGCCTGCCGTTCCTCGCCGCGGTCTCGATCGCGATCCTGGAGAATTCGCGCCTCAACTCGTTCTCGTTCTGGCGCAACAGCGCCATCCGTACCGCGGAACTGATCGGCTTGCGCCCGGTCGCTATGCCGACGATCGCCGCCCCCTCCCAGCAAACCGCCCCCGAAATCCGCCGCGACGCCAACTAAACTGCTGCCAGCCGTGGATTGATTTCGCGGCCGGACTTGAAGGAACGGCGCCAACCGCCAGCTACCCCAGAGAAATCCGGGCGCGAACGACTGCTCACTTGCCACTCTTTGCGCTATTGACCCGCCGCGCCCCGCCCCCTACACAGCGCGGGCTGGAGCATGATCCGGACAAGCGGAAGTCGGTTTCCGGCGGACCATGGCCAGACAACAACTGGAACGGGATGACGGCCGAGAACGTCGTCACGCTTCGGAAAGTGAGCGCGTAGCTCAGGTGGTAGAGCACGTGACTTTTAATCATGGGGTCGAGGGTTCGAGTCCCTCCGCGCTCACCACGACCAAAATTGTCCAGACCGACGACATCGGTAACAGACGTACCGAAGACATAGGTGACAACCTCGTGCCGATCGCGTTGATGCGCGGTCTTCGCTCTCTCAGCTTTGCTTTGTTTTGCGCGCCGCCTCAGAAGCCTCTTGCCGGCCGATTTTCTGCTCGCCCTCAAGTTTTCATTTTGCGACAAGAACTAACCCGCTGCAGGGTGTTTCTCTCTGCCAGTAAGGCGGCCGAGATGTGCGGATGTCTCCCCGTTATCCGAACACGATGCGTGCAGTCGTCGCCGCAACCGAACTCCCCGCGGATTGTGGCCTGATCTTGTCGCTCACGTGGCGGACTGCGTCAGGTGACGCGGCCATGGCGGGGCACGAAACCATTTTCCAGCGCCGACGAAAACGTCCTGAAACAAAGTACGGCTTATCTACGTTTCCAAACGAGAACAGGGATGGCTAACATGCAGTTCATATTCGACCTGTTGTGGGAACAATCGTGCAGCCGATATCTCGCCTCCTTGGCACAGCAGGAGGTGCATCAATGATCGAGGCTTCTGCAGCAATCCTCGCGCTGGTGAGCGTGGGAATCTTCCTCGCGCACGCGTTCGACGCTTATCGGATGGGTTAGCGCAAACCCGATTCCGTTTGGATGCGGTCCCGTTCGAGTGATCTTGAATGGGACGCATAGCCCTAATTCCCGCGGCCCCCGGAAACGTTTGTCACCTTGCGCGTTCTTGCAGGGAGCCAACACGGGAGGAGCGCGGATGCGAACCTCAGTTCTCGCAATGCTCATCGCGCTGGGAAGCATCACCGCGCTGCCGGTGGCGGCGCAACAGGTGACGCCCGGCAAGCAACGGATGCAGGAGGACGCCAACAAGGGCGTCAAGACCCGCAACTCCTATGTGGGCGACCAGGAGAAGCAGGGCGCGCACGTTCCCGGTCAACCTGACAAGAGCCAGACGACAGGCTCCAACAACGGAACCGGCAGACCGGGTTCTGGATCGGGCGCAAAAAGCCGATAGTGCGGTCAATCATCCGCGTCGGAGGCCGCGCCGATCGCGCCAGGAGATCCGAATGACCACCGCGGCAAAGCTCCTCGCGCAAAAGCAGCAGCTGCTTGAGCGGCTGCAGCAGGATCCCGGCCCGAACGAACGCGCCGAGATCGAGCGGCTGCTCGATCAGATCGACACCGCCCTGAATCTGTTGGATGAAGCGGGCTCGACCGGGTCCGGCGAAGAGCCCGAGAAGTGACGCCCGTCGGATAGCTGCCTGCAAAAACGCCACGCCGGATCGGGATCTCCGCGCTTTCCTTCAAATCGTGGGTCCTTGGGGCGACACCCAGGGTTTCACCTGGCCTCGTGCCATCCACCCGCGAGAGAGCCCCTGCCTTCCTCCCGGTCGGCAGGGGTTTTGTTTTTCCTCAAAGGATTGGCCCAAGAAAAAGTGTAAGATAGGCCATTAGGAACTGCTCCAGCTCATTTCGAGGATGCGCGATGGATGTTGATTTTATCGGTTACCAGCACGCGATGCTTGTCCTGATGCGCCACATACTGGCCGAACAAGCACTGCAGAGCGGCGAAGAGCCGATGCAGTGGCTCCGCAACTTCAAGACTCGGGTCGTCCAGGACATCAAGGGGACTTCAGGTCCTTCGGAGCAGGACGAACTGGCGGTGATCCCGGTGTCTCTTGCGGTCATCGACGACGTTTTTGCCGATGTCATGTAGGTAGTCTGCGAATGAGCGCGTTCGACCAGAGTGGATCCGTCACCTCGCGCCGCCGCGGGGCGCCTTGATGCGGGAGATGTCGAGGATTTCCGCCTCGCCGCTGCCAACACGGACAACGTCTCCCACGCTCCTGCCGAACAGCGCCCGCGCCAAGGGCGAGGCGTGCGAGACGGTGCCGTGAGCAGGATCCGCCTCGTCCTCGCCGACGATCCGGAAAGTCTGTCGTCGACCATCATCGCGGAGGATGGTGACCGCATGTCCGAAGCGAACCTGGCTGTCGTCCTCCGGCTCCGCCACCACATGAGCGGTGGCGTGTCTCGCGCTCCAATAGCGCAGCTCTCGTGAGGCGCTCGCGATCGCCGAGCGATCGTCTTCCGCCTGTGCGGCCGCCAGCGATTCCTGCGCCGCCGCGAGTGCAGCCTCGATCTGCGCCAGGCCTTCCCTGGTGACATCATTCGGCGCGTCCGAGATCGGCCGATCGGGCAGATCGTCAAGATTGCCCTCACCTTCCCTGACAAAGGCACGACTCATTTTGCTTCCCTGCGCGTCCAGCCGGGACGCGGATCGCCACCCTGGTCCTGCGGGCCTTCGAGGCCATTCGCTCCTGGCATCTTCATCTCCAAGGCTGGAGATTTCCAACGAGCGCGAACCGGTGTCGTTCCCTCGACCGCCTTCTTGAGAGCGGAAGCCCATGACCGCGATTCCATTCGGGATAATTCGGCATCATTTTTGGGAAGAGACGGAACGCCCCGCAGCCTCCCAGGTTATCGCCCCATCGATTGGGACGACATCATCCACCTTCCAAGGACCCCGGCAATTGCCCCCCGAGCAAGCCGGGGCCCGACTTTTCCTGCGAAGCAAAGATTGAACGCGCTGAAGTACTTCGGACCGAGCGCGAGAAGATCGGGCGATGCCACGTCTGGCGCCGGTTCTTTTAGGTCGGCCCAGCGCGAAGGCCGCTCGAGGTGCGAGCGATATCCCGAATCCAAGCTGATCGATCGCGAGCTGAAGAAGCGAGCTCAGGAAGATGCCGGGTTAAGCGAAGTCGCCGCGCCCCGAAGCGAAATTCGCGAATCGGCCAAACAAAAAAGACGAGGCCCGGTCAATCTGGAAGACCGGGCCTCGTCGCATCAACCCCCTGCCCCATCAGCGCGATGATGTCTGCTGGAACAGTCGCCTCATACGCAAAATCCACGGCGCGATCCATCCGGGCGACTACGGGACATGTCGAGCGTGTGCGATCGGCGCAGCATGATCGGACGGCCGGACCTCGTCATCGGCTCCAGCGATGCGTTGCAGCAAAAGCTGCATCCTCAGCTCTCGCTTAATTGATCGAATTGCCGGCAGCGTGCCTCGCACAGATTAGAAAGCACTGATGGAGGCTGCCATGCTCGCCGAGAAATTCATCCTGCTGCTGGAGACGCTGAGGAGCTACACCGAGAGCGACGGAAGTCAGCGCGCAGTCAGCAAATCGCCGCACGTCCCGGTCCAGCTCCCGAGCCGCAAGTAGTCTACACCCCGTTCAGGGCTGTGACCCGGGACGACAATACGGTTTGAGCGTTTGACGCGAACATCGCAATGATCGCCGCCGTGCTGGTCGGCATCAGACTCGCGATGGGATATGCGGCGCGCTCATCCGGACAGCACCAATAAAGATGCCAGTCCGGATCATTGGCGGCTCGAAATACAACCCTGGCGCTTTTTGTTCTAGGTGTTTTGCGACGAATCAGACGTACTGCAGCCTTGATCGTTTCTCATGAGATTTTGGCGGCATGACCCAGCCAGACATCTTGGATCAAGACATGCGTTCGCTGCAGGAATGGCTTCGTGCCGCCTGGCAGCAACTCGCCGATCCCTCGCTCACGCCTTTCGGCCGGCGTGAGCTGCGCAACCAGATGAAGCAATGCAACGCCGACTTGCGCGCGCATCTCAGACGGGCCGCTGAGCTGGAGCCGAAACAGAGCGCGGAGCCGGAGCGCAGCTTCGCAACACCCGAGATGCGCATTCTCGGCTGGCGCTAGAAACGCTTCCGGGCGGCGCAGACAGAGCATGATCCGATCAGATCGAATCGGCCGCGGATTGGCTTCACCTCCTCCGCTTGCGAGGGAGGTCGGCCGGCGAATGCCGCGTGAGAGCTCTCTCCACACGCTCGGATAATTGCGAATTGCGGGGAGACCCCGCCCCAGTCCCCCAGCCGGCGCGGTGATGACGCCGCGCCATGATGCTCGCGCCGTGTCTTGTTGTGGCAGCTGTGAAGGGCCAGCCTCGCGTGCCGAAGCCAGCCCTTCAATGCTAAATGCGGTGGGTAGCCTTGATCATTTCTGCCGCGCGTTCACCAATGACGACACAGGGCGCCATGGTGTTTCCGCTGGTGATGTTTGGCATGATCGACGCATCCGCGATGCGGAGCTTTTCGATCCCATAGACCTTGAGCCGACTATCGACCACCGACATCGAGTCACGCCCCATTTTTGCGGTACAAGACTGATGCCAATAAGTGACCGCGGCATTTCGCGCGTAGTTTCGCATAGCCCCTTCATCAAGGTTACCAGGCAGAGCCTCGCGACTTACCAGGTCGGCGAACACTCTATGGCCGCCGAGTTCGCGACACAGTTCGATGTTGGCGAGGGCTGTCGTGAGATCGTCCGGATGCGAGAGTGTGTTGGCTTCAATGAGAACCGGATCCTGCAGATTTGGACCAGACAGATGGACCGATCCACGGCTCTTGGGATGGGCCAGTCCCGCAAACATCGTCCAGCCGTGCGCTGGAACACCCAATGATGCGGTTTCTGCACTCGGAACCGAAAATTCCACCTGACAATGAAACATGTCAGGAAGCTTCAAGCGCGCGTCGCTTGACCAGTATAGCGTGGCCTCTGAGCCTCCATATCCGATCCGCTGCGGCTCCCTGTATTCAAAGATGCAACCGAAAGACACGTGATCTTGGTGATTCTGACCTACACCTCCCAAATGTTGAATGGTTGGGATGCCGTGCCGCCGGAGTTCTGCATCGGGTCCGATACCCGACTGCATAAGCACCTTCGGTGTGTTAATAGCGCCAAGGGAGAGTATTACTTCGTGTTCAGCACGATATTGGCAATACTCACCATCTTGGATGACCTCCACGCCGATAACCGACGTTCCGTTGAAAATCAGCTTGCTTACCAGGGTATGCGTGCGGATCGTGAGATTGTGTTGCCCCCGTCGAGGCTGGACGTAGGAGCGGAACACCGAGACGCGCCGTCCGTCGCGAACGATCAAGTCATTGATAGCGACGCCTCCCCGACCCTCCATCATCTCGCCATTGGGACTATTGAAGCGCGGCACACCTAACGCCTGGGCAGCCTCGATCATGGCCAAGGCGACCGGCTGTGGCTGCGCGGCCGAGTTAACGAAGACGGGGCCACCGATGCCGCGTCGCAGAGGGTCCTTCGCACCCTGCCAGTTCTCAATGCGACGATAGATTCCAAGAACTGATTGGTATCCCCAGGCGGGATCGCCAGCTTCCGCAGCGAAGTGCTCCCAGTCGTTCTTATGGCCTCTCGCCCAGACCATGACGTTGATGCTGGACCCACCGCCAAGCACCTTGCCCATGTTGAGTGGGATGGCGCGGCCATTCAGATGAGGGTTAGGGGTGGCGGTGAAGCACCAATCACGGTCCGAACCCAAATTGGAGGGCCAGGCGGCCGGAGCCATGACCGCCGCAACATCATCGTCTCCTCCAGCCTCGAGCAGCAACACGCGGACTTCGGGATTCTCCGCCAAACGTGCCGCGACAACCGATCCCGAAGACCCGGCGCCGCAGACGATGAAATCATAAACTTCGTAGGCTTCTCCGTGGCTTCCACCGGGCTTGCGCGAATCTGCCCGAGATTGTGAGCGAGACTGGATAGTGGCCATCGATTTTCGTCCTCCGGTTGTGCCGATTGAATTTACTCGCCACCAGGTGGCTGGATGATGGGAAGCCGCACACACACGCACGCTGTGGCCATGCCACGCCTATATGAACTATCAATTATATCAAATATATCAAATATAGTTGATTTTCACGGTGATGTGCGTACCTTCGGCAAGCACCTGGATCTCAAGGCGAAACCGCTGCAGCTATACAAAGTCGGGCACGTTACGAAGCTTGGAAAATGGACAAGGACATTCTGACCACGTCTCAAGCGGCAAAATTACTCGGCATATCGGTGCGTACAGCCCAGTTGCTGATCGAGGGCGGCTCGTTGATCTCCTGGAAAACGCCCGGCGGTCATCGACGCGTCTACCGGGCCGACGTTCTGACTTTGATGGCTCGACGGAACGCCGTTCGGCATGCTGACTCGGCGCGTGTTCTTCTCCTCACCTCGCCGGAGCGGTTATCGATACTCGGAGAGCAGCTCGCCGCCATCGGTGGATGTACCGTCGAAGCTTATACGAGTGCGTATGCGGCATCGTCGTCGATAGGCTCCCGAGCTCCAGCCGCCGTCGTCGTTGATGTCGATATGGACCGCAGAGAAGGAACATCGTTCTTGGACTACCTGGCGTCGAGCTCCGTCATTAGAATGACGAAGCTTATTGGCTTTGGAGGTGCCTCATCCTTTCCAAGTGCCATTGCTGCCCGGTTGCATGCGATGGTGTCGAACCCGCAAGAGCTCACCGATGCAATGCGCATCGCATTAAAGGGCACGAGCGAGCCGGCCGAGTTGCTCCCGGGAGAAGCATCATTTCCACTTGCCTTAAACGAGACCCAGCGACTGGCGGCCCTGGAGAGATCCGGCTTGTTGGGCGCAGAGCCCTTAGAAGCGCTGGACGAATTGACTTGGCTGGCGAGCTACAGTCTGAAGACGCCCGTCGCTTTGGTGACCCTGCTCACATCGAATCACCAATTCTTCAAATCGCGCCAGGGCCTCGAAATGACTGAGACACCGCGAAGCTGGGCATTTTGCAATTACACCATACTGCAGAGAGGGATTTTCGCTGTTGCCGATTTGTCTCTTGACGAGCGATTTGTCTCCAATCCGGCCGTTGCTGGCGAACCTTACTTTCGCTTCTATGCGGGCGTCCCAATCGTCGATGCCGACGGATTCGCGTTGGGATCATTGTGCGTCATCGACCGCGAGCCGCGCAGGCTGGATGCTGATCAAGAGCACCTCCTTCGACTGCTCGCGAAACTTGCTTCCGGCGAAGTTCAGTCGCGAGCCACGCAAGGCCTCTTGTCGGGCCCCCAAGGTTTTTGATGCAAATGCTTTGGTCCCCTTTTGAACCGTCACTTGTAGCCCTGATACGTCCGCACTTCGACTGTTCAGCCGGATTGTCCGAGCGCATGTGATCGGTGGTGCCAACAGTGCACGATGGCCTGGCTTCATGGCGTGACATGCCCCTCACCAAACCTGTGTTAACACATTTGCGCGGCGCGCCTGTTCCGGACGGCGTCGGGAAGCCGCAACCAGTCGGATTGCGCTTCCTATATGTTCGGTCCTGTCGCGGCTGAGCTCGAAAAAGGTTTATCGTGCTTTATCTAGAACTTGCGATCGTTTTTGTTCTGATTGTCGTCAACGGCCTGCTTTCGATGTCGGAACTGGCGATCGTTTCCTCCCGGCCGGCACGGCTGGCGGGACTGGTGGAAAAGGGCGTGAGCGGCTCGCGGCGGGCGCTGGCGCTTTCATCCGATCCGGGCAAATTCCTTTCCACCGTGCAGATCGGCATTACCCTGATCGGCGTGCTGTCAGGTGCGTTCTCCGGGGCAACGCTCGGACAACGGGTCTCGCAGTGGCTGCTGGGGCTGGGCGTTTCGCAAACGCTCGCGGATGCCATCGGCGTCGGTCTTGTCGTCACCGTCATCACTTATGCCTCGCTGATCGTCGGCGAACTCGTCCCCAAGCAGATCGCGCTGCGCGATCCCGAGGCGATCGCGGTCAAGGTCGCGCCAGCGATGGTGTGGATGGCGAGGATCTCGCTGCCATTGGTTTGGCTGCTCGACCGCTCCGGCAAGGCGCTGCTGTGGCTGCTTGGCCATCGCGGCGAAGCCGAGGAAAAGGTCAGCGAGGAGGAAATCAGGACGCTGGTGGTCGAAGCCGAAAACGCTGGCGTGCTCGAGCCCGGCGAGAAAGAGATGATCGCGGGCGTGATGCGGCTCGGCGATCTCCCGGTCGGCGCGGTGATGACGCCGCGCCACGAGGTCAGTTCGATCGACCTTGCCGATACCCCTTCCGAGATCTACGCCACGCTGCTTGAGACCAGCCACTCGCGCGTCGTCGTGTTCGACACCAATCGCGATATTGCACTGGGCATCGTGCAGGCGAAGGATCTGCTCGATGCGTATCTGTCTGGCGAAACGCCGGACATCCGCTCACTGGTCCGTGAGGCGCCGGTGATTCCGGAGACCGTCGATGCACGCGACGTGATCGCGATCCTTCGCGATTCCGCCGTCCATATCGGGCTCGTGCACGATGAATACGGCACCTTCCAGGGCGTGGTGACGAGCGCCGACATCCTGGAAGCGATCGTCGGCGCCTTCCACACAGAGGAAGGGCCCGCCGAGCCCGCTTACGTCAGGCGCGATGACGGCTCCTACCTGATCTCGGGCTGGATGCCGGCGCTGGAATTTGCCGACTTGCTCGGCATCACCCTGCCCTCGCCGCGGCCCTACCAGACCTTTGCCGGCTTCCTGCTGCAGGAATTCGGCGCGATTCCCAATGTCGGCGAAAAAGTCACGGCCCATGGCTGGCGATTCGAGATCGTCGACCTCGACGGCCGGCGCATCGACAAGGCAATGGCCAGCCGCGTGGAAGAGACGTGACTTGGCTCTTCTGGCCAGGAAATCCTGTCGGTTCCCTGCCCTGCCGTAACGGCTGTTGCGCACCCGTCCCATGCGCCGGACCGGCTCGCTGCAGCGCCGTTCTGTTGATAACCAGGAACTTGTCCATCCCCGGCGGCGGGACAGCCGGCCCCCTGTGCTATCGGCATAACGGCAAGATCAGGTACGGAACACAGATATGCGGATCACCCTTGTCGGTTCCCGCCATTTCGGCGTGGCGACCTTGAATATGCTGCGCCAACGTGAAGTCGATGTCGCCAGGGTCGTGGTGCACGATGGCGAAGACCGGCTGGCGGCAGCCGCCCGGGCCACAGGCATCGACGTGGTGGTGCAGGCCAATCCCAAACTCGTCACGGCCGCCGAGATTGCGCCCAAAACCGACCTGATTGTGACCGCCCACAGCCACGCCCGCGTCAGCAAGGAAGCGCTGGCCGCCGCGAAACTCGGTGGGGTCGGCTACCACCCTTCGCTGCTGCCGCGACACCGCGGCATCGCTGCGGTGGAATGGACCATCAAGGAAGGCGATCCGATCGCCGGCGGCAGCATCTATCATCTCGCCGACCGCATGGATGCCGGCGCCATCGCGGCGCAGGACTGGGTGTTCGTCAAGAAGGGCGAAACAGCGCGCGAGCTCTGGGACCGTGCGCTGGCGCCGCTGGGCCTTCGGCTGCTCGCCGAGGTGGTCGACTACGCGAGAGCCCACGGCAGCCTTCCCGCCAGGCCACAGGACGAGCAGTTCGCGACCAAGGCACCGAGTCTTTCGGACGCCGGGCACTGAAGGCCAGCCGCAAGCATCGAGCGCG
This sequence comes from Bradyrhizobium cenepequi, assembly GCF_020329485.1. Lineage (GTDB taxonomy): Bacteria > Pseudomonadota > Alphaproteobacteria > Rhizobiales > Xanthobacteraceae > Bradyrhizobium > Bradyrhizobium cenepequi. Next base: position 16,886 of record NZ_JAGKJI010000029.1, on the reverse strand, counting down.
CAATTTCGAACACGCCGATTCACCATCGCAGTTCACTATGCGAATTCACCATGACGTGTTTGATGTCACAGGAACTTTTTGCCTTCCACAGGACGGCCCATTTTGAACACATTGTGACTGGATAAGCCGGATTGATCACACACATTTCAAGGAAATCTGATCCATGCGTCCTGACCGCATTCGCGCGCTGCTGTTTGCGTCTTTTCTCGGTTCTGCTGCCCTGATTTCTGCCCCTGTTTCGGCCCAGCAGCCCTATGATGGCCTTTGGCAGGTCACCGTGGTCACCAAAACCGGAAGCTGCCAGCCTTCGAGCTCCTCCACGGTGACGGTCGCAGACGGTCAAATCTCCGCGCCGGGCGCCGCTATCTCAGGTAGGGTTGGCCGCGAGGGACTTGTGCGGGTCTCGATCAATGGTGCATATGCGAACGGTCAACTCAGTGGCAACTCCGGATCGGGGAAGTGGAATGGGGCGTCAGCAGGCGTGCCGTGCAGCGGTCGATGGGAAGCGTCTCGTCAGTAAGATCCACCGGATCTCGGAACTACTCCTTTCCGCACGACGACTGACGTTCGCAGCCGCATTCGCAATAACGACGTTTGCAGTTTCCCCCAGCCATGCCCAATCCGGCCCGTTCGCCGGAATGGCCGGCACCTGGCATGGCGGCGGCAGCGTGACCTTGGACGACGGCTCCAGGGAGCGCATCCGCTGCCGCGCGACCTACCGCGTCGGCGGCGTCAACATGGCCATGTCACTCACCTGCGCCAGCGATGCCTACAAGTTCAACCTGCAGGCCGATGTGGTCGCCCGAGGCAGCGCGATCTCCGGCAACTGGAGCGAATCCAGCCGCGGGATCAGTGGCAATCTGCAGGGCCGCGGCGGCGCCGGTAATTTCCAGGTTGCCGCCAGTGCCGGCGGGTTCAACGCCAACCTCAGCATGAGGACGAGCGGCAACAGGCAATCCGTCAGCATCAGCGCGGACAGCGGTTTCCGCTCGGCCAGTATTTCACTGGCGAGATAGCGCGCGATCACCGCCTGCAGAAGCAGCCGACGATCACGCAACTGGTCTAGCTTGTCTTTGGTTTCGCCAGCCGCTCGGCAGTATCCTTGATGGTCTTGGCGATCAGCAGCGCCTGTTCCTTGTTGAACGCAAAATCCTGCACGCCTTTGTGCGTCGTCAGCGACAGCACCATGATATCAGGCTGATGGTCGGGCCAGCCGGTGGCGAAGCCGGTCACGAAATCCGCTGATGTTTTGCGATTTGCCATTGGCGCGCCCTATGCCGCGGGAACGAACGCGGTGACTTCGATCTCGACCTTGGCGCGTTGATCGACCAGGCCATCGATATAAAGCAAGGTCGACGGCGGGAAATTGCGGCCCAGCGTCTCCTTCCAGGCCGCGCCGATCCCGGCGCCTGCGGCCTCGTATTCAGCGCGGCTGGTCAGATACCAGGTCAGGCGGACGATATGCTCAGGCCGGGCGCCCGCTTCACTCAAGAGCTTGATAATCCGCTTCAGCGCAGTGGCGACCTGCGCCGCAAGGTCCGGCGCGTAATCGCCCTTCTCATCGCCGCCGGTCTGGCCCGCCAGCACGATCCATTTGCCGGGTCCATCGAAGCTGACGCCATGCGAGAAGCCGCGGGGTTTCGACCATTCGGCCGGTTGCAAGACATGCATGAATTTATCCTCCCAGAAGCCGGACGATGCTTAGCACCGAACGGGCGGTCACGGCAAAGCTGAAGGGCCTTGCATCGCTGCCTCCCCGGAATTGCGAGTTGCAAATCACGTCGAGCTCGCCGATACCGGCGTTCCCGCCCCTCTCTTTTTTCTGCATCACCGATGGACCGTACACCTTCCAAGACCAAGGCCGCACTGTGGATGGCGGGTTGGCTCACGCTGATGCTGGTCATCGCGATCTCGGGCCGCGAAGCGATGCGGGACATGAACGTGTTTCAGCTGATGGAAGCGCGCTCGATCCTCGGCTTCTTCATGCTGTACCCGCTGATCCACGCGAGCGGCGGATTGTCGATCCTGAAGACAGCGCGCGTGCACATGCACATCGCGCGCAATTTGATCCATTATGGTGCGCAGCTCGGCTGGTTTTTCGCACTCACGCTGATCCCGATCGGCCAGGTGGTAGCAATCGAATTCACCATGCCGATCTGGACGGCAATCCTCGCTGCAGCCTTCCTCGGCGAACGCATGACGGTGTGGAAGATCGCAGCCATCGTGCTCGGCCTGATCGGCGTAATCATCATCGTCCGCCCCGCCACCGGTGAGATCAATCCGGGCCAATTGATCGCGCTCGCCGCAGCCGTGGGTTTCGGCATCTCGATTGCGATAGTGAAGTCACTGACCCGCACCGAACAGACGCTCTCGATCATCTTCTGGATGCTGGTTGTGCAGTCGGCCGCCGGCCTCTTGCCGTCGCTCTATGTCTGGACATGGCCGCCGGCGCATGTGTGGGTTTGGGTCGTCCTGATCGCCTTCTGCGGCACTTTCTCGCACTACTGCATGGCGCGCGCGATGCTGTACGCGGATGCGACGGTCGTGATTCCCATGGATTTCCTCCGGGTGCCGCTGACCGCAACGGCGGGCTGGCTGATCTATTCGGAACGGCTCGACCTGTTCACCGTGCTCGGCGCGGCGCTCATCCTGACCGGTAATCTCTTGAATTTGAAACCGAACGCGCCGGCTCACGTCCGCGCAGGGACCTGACATTCGACACGGCTGTGACGTCGATCACGCAGGCGGCGCGCGTCGTCGCATGCCTCACGGCAACAGGATCCTCACCCTCGACCGCTGCGGTTTTTTTTGCTGCGCGAATGGTGGTGTTTTCGTGTAATCTGACGCAACGCGTTATAGCCAAAGTCTTTTCGATTCTGCTGGGGGATTTCAGATGCGCACCCTTACCCTCCTCGCCTCCTTGATCTGCGTGGCGCTGACCGCAACCGCCGCTCACGCCGACAGACGCGTCGCGTTCGTGGTCGGCAATGGCGCCTACAAAAACGTGACGCCACTGCCGAACCCGACCATCGACGCCAAGTCGATGGCGGGCGCATTGCGCAATGTCGGTTTCGAGGTGGTCGAGGGCACCAACCTCACCCGCGACAAAATGACTGAGAAGCTGCTCGACTTCGGCAAGAAGGCGCAGGGAGCTGATATCGCGGTGTTCTACTATGCCGGCCATGGCATCGCGATCAGCGGCACCAACTATCTGCTGCCAATCGATGCCGACATCAAGTCGGAGATGGACGTCAAGCTGGGCTCTGCCATCAACATCGACCTCACGCTCGACCAGACCATGAGCGATGCCAAGGTCAAGCTGGTGTTCCTCGATGCCTGCCGCGACAATCCGTTCGCCGCCAAGATCAAGTCGAACTCGGCGACGCGAAGCGTCAATGTGCAGACCGGCCTTGCCGAAATGAAATCCGGCGAAGGCACGCTGATCGCGTTCGCGACCGGCCCGGGCCAGACCGCGCTCGACGGTCAGGAAGGCGCCAACAGCCCGTTCACGCGCGCGCTGATCGCCAACATCACCCAGCCCGGCGTCGAGATCCAGCAGGCGATGACCAAGGTCCGCGCCCAGGTCAACGAGGAGACCAACAAGGGCCAGTTGCCCTGGGGCCACACCAACCTGATCGGCTCGGTGTATCTCAATGGCATGCCGGCGAACAACACGCCGGCGGCCGCCGCTCCGGCGGGATCGACCGCGGTTGCGGCCGCACCGAGCTCGGATGTCGAGCTCGAGTTCTGGCGTTCGATCAAGGACTCCAACAAGACCGAAGAGTTCAACGCCTATCTCTTGAGCTATCCGAACGGCCAGTTCCGTTCGCTCGCCCTCGCCCGCATCGCTGCGCTCGAGAGCGGTGCAGCTCCGAGCACGCAGACGCGCAACCTTACCGCCGGCATCGATCCTGCGACCTTCACCGAGGAAGCGAACCAGGTCACTGAGGACCAGATCGGTCTCGACAAGGGCCAGCGCCGCGACGTGCAGCGCCGCCTGAACGGGCTCGGCTTCGACGTCAAGGCAACCGGCAAGTTCGACGACCCGACGCGCGCCGTGATCACGCGCTGGCAGGCCGCGCGCGGCTATCCGAAGAGCGGCTACCTCAACCGGCTGCAGCACAAGGCGCTGCTGACCGAGGTCGTGGCGACACCCTCGGCGAGTTCGGATGAGGAACGTCCCGCTCGTCGTCGCGCCAGCAGCAGCGGCGGCACCTCAGCTCCCGCCCCGGCTCCGCGCTACCATGGCGGAGGCGTCGATCCCGGAGCCGCCTTCGTCGGCGGCGTCGTAGGCGGTATGCTGGGCGGCGCGTTCCGTCGGTGATGCGCCAACAAGCTCAAACAAGAGCCCGGCTCGCGCCGGGCTTTTTATTGGATGCCGTGGATTTCGTCGACGTCGGGGGCTATTTCCCCGCGGCCCTGCGCAGCGCCTCGTTGATGCGGTCCTGCCATCCCGGGCCGCCTTCCTGGAACCATTCCAGCACGTCCTGGTCGATGCGCAGCGTGACCTGCTCTTTCACGCCAGGAGCGGCGTTCGTCTTCGGCGGCGCCACGGCCACCTTGGTGGTGGCGCGCTTGAACGCCGCCTCCGCCTCGCTGCGGGCGTCGTTCAGCGTGCGCGGTCGCCTGGGTTGATCGGCCATTGCTAGATTCCTTCAAACAGCGCCGTCGACAGATAGCGCTCGGCGAATGACGGTACCACGGCCAGGATGGTCTTCCCCGCCGCTTCCGGCCGCTTGCCGATCTCAAGCGCCGCGGCGATCGCCGCCCCCGAGGAGATGCCGCCGGGAATGCCCTCGCTCCGCGCCAGCGCACGCGAGGTCTCGATTGCGGTGGTGCTGTTGACCTTGACGATCTCGTCGATCACAGAACGATCGAGGATGTCAGGGATGAAACCGGCGCCGATGCCCTGAATCTTGTGCGGCGAATGCTGGCCGCCTGACAGCACCGGGCTCTCCTTGGGCTCGACGGCAACGATGCGCAGCGACGGCTTGCGTGGCTTCAACACTTGCCCGACGCCGGTGATGGTGCCGCCGGTACCCACGCCCGCGACGAAATAGTCGATGTTCCCGCCGGTATCGTTCCAGATCTCCTCCGCGGTGGTGCGGCGATGAACTTCCGGATTGGCGAGGTTCTTGAACTGCTGCGGCATCACCGCATTGGGCGTCGTGCGCACCAGCTCTTCCGCAGTCGCGATCGAGCCTTTCATGCCCTGCGCTGCCGGCGTCAGCACGAGTTCGGCGCCGAGGAACGCCAGCATCTTGCGGCGCTCGATCGACATCGATTCCGGCATCACCAGTTTCAGCCGATAGCCGCGCGAGGCCGCGACAAACGCCAGCGCAATGCCGGTATTGCCCGAGGTCGGCTCGATCAGCACGGTATCGGCATTGATGATCCCGGCTTTCTCCATGGCGACGATCATCGCAGCCCCGATGCGATCCTTTACGCTCGCCGCCGGATTGAAGTATTCCAGCTTGGCGAGGATCGTCGCGTGCGCGCCGTGGGCCTGCGGCAATCGGCGCAGCCGGACGATCGGGGTGTCGCCGATCGCATCCACGATGGAGTCATAGACCAGTCCTCGTCCCGGCCGTTGCACTGCACGCATAGCTGAAGGCGCATCCATCGCGGGCTCCCTGACAAAATGTGCCGCGGAAATCGCGGACGCTGTTAGTTAGGAACAGTGCACACTGCGGCGCAAGAAGGCGAAATAATCGACTAACAAATCGCTGCATCGCAATAGCGAAATGTTTCTAAATAGCGATAAACCAACGTATTTGTGTTGCGACAACGTCAAACAAACGGGTGTATAAGTTACTGGTGAATTAAACTCCCAGGTCAGATCGCAAGGAGGTCACGATGACAGCGCTCGCTGAAATCCCGTCGACCATCGCGGTTCGTCCGAACCCGCGTGGGTGCGATCTGCCGACCTGCCCAGTGTGCGCAGACTCCATGGTAGCGGCGGAAGCGTCGGCCTATCTGTACGACAGCATCATCAGCTATCTCTGGACCTGCGACACCTGCGGTTACGGTTTCGTGACCAAGCACTCGATCAAGCGCTTCATGTGCAATTGAGCCTATCTCGCAGTGATGTCGCCACGCGCCCAGTCGGTGCACGTTTGCTGTTGGAAGTCCTCAAATCTCCCGCCAGCGATCGCGGCGCGAATGTCGTGCATGAGCTGCTGGTAGTAGGCGATGTTGATTTCCGACAGCAGCATTGCGCCGAGCGTCTCGCCCGACTTCACGAGGTGATGCAGATAGGCGCGTGAACAGGTGCGCGCGGAAGGCCACGCGCTCTCTTCGTCCAGCGGGCGCGGGTCGTCGGCGTGCCGCGCGTTGCGCAGGTTCACGGGCCCGAACCGGGTGAACGCCACACCATGGCGTCCGTTCCGCGTCGGCATGACGCAGTCGAACATATCGACGCCGCGCGCGACTGCTTCCAGGATGTCCTCAGGCGTGCCGACGCCCATCAGATAGCGCGGGCGGTCCGCGGACAGCACCGGCGCGCTCTCCTCGATCATCGCAAGCATCACCGCCTGCGGTTCGCCGACCGCGAGCCCGCCGATCGCATAACCGTGAAAGCCGATATCGACCAGCGCCTCGGCGCTCCGCCGGCGCAGCTCTGGCACATCACCGCCCTGCACGATGCCGAACAGCATGTAGCCGGCAGGCGCAGTCTCGAAGGCGCGCTTGCTGCGCTCGGCCCAGCGCAGCGAGAGCCGCATCGCGCGCTCGACATCGTCGCGCTCCGCCGGCAGCCGCACGCATTCATCCATCTGCATCGCGATGTCGGAGCCGAGCAGCCGCTGCACCTCGATCGAGCGCTCCGGCGACAGCTCGACCTTGGCGCCATCGATATGCGAACGGAAGGTCACGGCGTTCTCGCTGACCTTGCGCAACTCCGACAATGACATCACCTGGAAGCCGCCGGAGTCCGTCAGCATCGGCCCGTTCCAGCCGGTGAACTTCTGCAGGCCGCCGAGGGCTGCAATGCGCTCGGCACCGGGCCGCAGCATCAGATGGTAGGTGTTGCCGAGCACGATGTCGGCGCCGGCGTCGCGCACCTCGCGCCAGTGCAAGCCCTTCATCGCGCCGGCCGTGCCGACCGGCATGAAGGCGGGCGTGCGCACCACGCCGTGCGGCGTGGTCAGCCGGCCGGTACGGGCATCGCCGTCGGTCGCGAGCAATTCGAACTGATTGGGAAGGCTCATGCGGCCGCTTATGGCGTGACAACGGCCCCTGTTCAACCGCGTTGAGGGCGATTTCCTGCCCCGAAACCGTTGACGGTGCCCAAACTCTCCCGCATAAGTCCGCCACCATGATGATCGCGACCAAACGTACCACCACGGCCAAAAAGCTCCCCGGGGCCTTGGGAGGCGTGCGCGCGTAGTCGGACCGACCGCATCATCTCGAACCGAAGCCCCGCCTGAAGAAGGTCCGGGGCTTTTTTATTTGTCCAATCCTGATGGAGATTCCCGTGAAGAACGATCCCGTTGTTGCCATTGCCGGCGTGACCGGCGCCGTCGGTGCCGAGTTCATCGCCACCATGGACCGGCGCGGCTTCCCCGTGCGCAAGCTGAAGCCGCTCGCAAGCAGCCGCTCGGCAGGCAAGACCATCGACTTCCGCGGGCAGAAGGTCGTCATCGAGGAGCTCAACGAACGCTCGTTCGAAGGTGTCGACATCGCCCTGTTCTCGGCAGGCAGCGGCGTGTCGAAGAAGTTCGCACCGATCGCGGTGAAGGCCGGCGCCGTCGTCGTCGACAATTCCTCCACCTTTCGCATGGACCCGAAGGTGCCGCTGGTGATCCCGGAGATCAACGCGTCCCGCATCCGCGGGCACAAGGGCATCATCGCCAATCCCAATTGCGCCGCGATCACCGCGCTGGTGCCGCTCTGGCCGATCCACCAGAACAACCGCATCAAGCGCGTGATCATCTCGACCTACCAGGCCGCAAGCGGCGCCGGCGCCGCGGCCATGGAAGAGCTGGTGGAATCCACCCGCGCCAATCTCAACGGACAGGTCTATACGCCGAAGGTGATGCCGCATCCCTACGCCTTCAACCTGTTCAACCACAACACCGCCGTCGATCCCGAGACCGGTTACAACGACGAGGAGACCAAGGTCATCAAGGAGACCCGCAAGATCTTCGAGGACGACAGAATCGCAATCGGCGTCACCTGCGTCCGCGTGCCGGTGCTGCGCGCGCATTGCGAGGCCATCACGTTTGAATGCGAGAAGCCGATCAGCGAGGACCAGGTGCGCACGCTCCTTGCGGTCGCGCCGGGCGTGCGGATCGTGGATGATCGCGCCAGGAATTACTTCCCGATGCCGATCGATGCGTCCGGCCAGGACGACGTGCTGGTCGGCCGGATCCGCAAGGATCTGAGCGACCCGAGCGGCCATTCGATCTCGATCTTCGTGGCGGCTGACCAGCTCCTGAAGGGCGCGGCGCTGAACGCGGTCCAGATCGCGGAGCTGTTGCCCGAGCGAGTGATGGCATGAGGCCGGCAGATTGGCGATGACGGCTGGATAGCGGCGCGATATAGAGCGAAGGACATCGTAGCGCGGAGAGGACGGAACCACTGACGAGGGTAATGGCACGGGCGGCACGGCAAAGGGTTGCGAGATCTCGCGGCGGCCGTCCGACAAAAAGCGCCGCCATCCAGCGCGACCTGCGGCTGATCGAAGTTGCCACCCGGCTCTTTCTGGAGCGCGGCTTCGAGGCGACGTCGATCGACGCCGTCGCGGAAACGGCGCGGGTCAGCAAGCCCACCGTCTACGCCCGCTATCGCGACAAGCGTGGCCTGTTCGAGGCCGTGCTGCGGCGCGAGATTTCGCGCTGGCTCTCCCCGCTCGCGACCGCGGCGGAAATGCAGTGCAGCGATGTTTCCAGCATTTCCGTCGAGCAGGCTCTCCTCGATCTCGCGCGGCAGATGCTCGATCTGATCAGCGGACCCGAACCCGGGGCGCTGAGCCGCATTGTGGCGGCACAGGCAACCAACTTTCCCGAGCTTGCCCGGCTCGCGGAAGAAGAAGGCTATCTGAAAGCCGTTTCGACGATGACACGTCTGTTTGATCGCCTGGTCGCCGAGGGAGCGGCCCAGATCGAGGACACGACGATCGCCGCTGAGGTCTATCTCAACATCACCGTCGGCCACACCTTCCGGCAGGCGACCAATGGCATTCCAATCGACCGGAAAGCTGAAGAAAAGCGCTTGCGGGCGTCCTTGCGGCTTTTCATGACCGGTATCGGCGGACTGGGTCGGCCGCACCGGTCCGGCGCACGAACCCGCCCGCCCCGCTGACCAACTCGACGATTCAAGGCCGCAGGCCGCCGCCCGATTTGGGTGGCTTCCGGTGCCGGATGGATTGTTGACGATAACTAAACGATACGGTATGGTTTTATTAAGTGGGCCGGCGATATCTGCCGCACCGGACATCGCCCAGCGCTCACGCCGTCGCAAACTTCGATCGGCGCAACCGTGGCTGTCTGGCCCCCGGGGCCCGGCTTGCGTTGTTCGGACGGCCGACCCGGACGCGGGTCGGCCGTCTTCCTTCGGCGCAACCGAGTTGACGCAAGGGGCGCTGTTGCAGGTGACGCGACGCGCGCCAGTCGTCTCGACCAGGAAGGATCGCCGCATTGGCCCCTGCCAAGTTGCAAAGATGCACCCAATTCGTGGCTGTGGGTCTTGCGATCACGGCGCTGTCCTGCGCCGCGCGAGCCGATGCAGGAGATCAAGGAACGACGGAAGAGCGGGAGGCCTGTACGCCCGACGTCTTCCGGTTTTGCTCCGGTTCCATACCGAACACAGACCAGATCGTGTCGTGCCTTTACGCAAATAAGCAGCGGTTGAGCGAAAAATGTCGCGGTGTGATCTCGGTTCGGAACTCAAAAATGCCGGATCGAAGTGCCAAATGATGGGAGACGCACGGCTGCGGACCAGGTGCTTTCAGCCATGGAGGAGGATCGATGGTGAATCAGCGCGCGCGCTCCACGAGGGCGATGTCCAAAACGACACGGCAGCTGCTCGTGATCGGTCTGCTGACGCTGCTCGCATCCGCGCCGTCTTTTGCCGTCGCCGCTCCGTCAGCTCCTGACTCCTCTTCGGGCCAGGAGCAGGCAACGGAATCCGACGACCTGGCGATCGCCCACCAAATCGAGATCTTCCGGACAGCGCAGGTATCGCTCAACCGGGCCATCGAGATCGCCGAGCGGGCGCACGCCGGCGCGAGGACTTCGGATGTCAGCTTCGACGGGGGATCAGGTGCGCCGGTATTCCGAGTCAGGACATTTCATGATGGCCAGCTCTGGGAACACGCCATCAATGCTGCGACCGGTGAGATGTCGACGGATCGCTTCGTGTCGTCCCTGAAGGAACTCAATGCCGAGGACCGCACCAACATCGCCTCGCTGTCGGGTGTCGATCAGCAGCTGTCGGATGCAGTGCGAGTGGCAGAACGAGCCACCTCGGGCAAGGCAATCAGCGGCGGCCTGACCCGCGAACGCGGCAAGCTGAACTTTGTCGTCATCATCGTCAGCGGACTGGATCTGAAGCAGGTGCTCCTCGAACCGCCCCGTCGCAAGAGCCGCTGACGCTCGTTCCCTTCTCCCCCTTGTGGGAGAAGGTGGCGCGAAGCCCCGGATGAGGGGCTGTCTCCACGGGCGACCGTGCACGTGGAGAGAACCGCTCACCCAAACGAGTTCGTTGCCGGTGCGGAGCAGCCCTCTCCCACAAGGGCGAGGGCACATCAACTGGCAGCGCGAACGCGTAGCAGCCCCGCACCAGATCCAGCATCACTCGTGCGCGCGAAACAGCAGGCACGCGTCGCCGTAGGAATAGAAGCGATAGCCCGCCGCGATCGCATGCGCATAGGCCCGTCTCATGGTCTCGAGCCCGGAGAAGGCCGACACCAGCATGAACAGGGTCGAGCGCGGCAGATGGAAATTGGTGAGCAGGATATCGACCGCGCGAAAACGGTGGCCGGGCGTGATGAAGATCGCAGTGTCGCCGGTGAAGGGCTGGATCGTGCCATCCTCCCTCGTCGCGCTTTCGAGCAGCCGCAGCGAGGTGGTACCCACCGCGACGATGCGCCCGCCTTTGGCGCGCGCCGCATTCAGCGCGGCGGCGGTCCGCGCGGAGATGCAGCCCCATTCCGAATGCATCTTGTGCTCGGAGGTGTCGTCCACCTTCACCGGCAGGAACGTCCCTGCCCCGACATGCAATGTCAGCCTGACGATATCGACGCCGCGGCCATGCAGCGCGGCTTCCAGCGACGGCGTGAAATGCAGGCCCGCAGTCGGGGCTGCGACCGCGCCCTCATGGGCCGCGAACATGGTCTGGTAGTCGGCAGCATCCTGGTCATCGGGCGTGCGCTTGGAGGCGATGTAAGGCGGCAGCGGCGGGCCGCCGAGATCGGCGATGGCCTGGTCGAGCGCAGGTCCATGGAACGAGAATGACAGCGTCACCTCGCCTTCCTGCCCCTTGGCTTCGACCTGCGCATCGAGATGCCCGAGCAGACAGACCTTGCCCTCATTGCCGAAGCGGACGATGTCGCCTTCCGCCAATTTCTTCGCCGGCTTCACCAGCGCCTGCCAGCGCGAACCATCAAGCCGCTTGATCAGGGTCGCCTCGATCTTCGGCTCGGTCTCGCGGCCGATGCGGCGGCCCTTCAATTGCGCCGCGATCACCTTGGTGTCGTTGACGACGAGCTGGTCGCCCGGCTCGAGCCATTGCGGCAGCTCGGCCACGGTGCGGTCGCGCAGCACGCCGTCGCCCTGCACCACCAGCATCCGCGCAGCATCGCGCGGAGTCGCGGGCCGCAGCGCGATCCGTTCAGGCGGGAGATCGAAGTCGAAGAGATCGGTGCGCATCGGACCCAGCGACATACAACCAGACCCTCATCCTGAGGAGCGCGGAACGCGCGCGTCTCGAAGGATGAGGCCCGGCTCTAGCAGCGAGGGCCTCGTGGTCCGAGACGCCTGCTGCGCAGGCTCCTCACCATGAGGAGCAACGGCTACTCCGCGTCAGCGGCCATCCTTGCCTTGACGATCTTGTCGGGATTCTGCACCGGCTCGCCGCGCTTGATCTTGTCGACATTCTCCATGCCTTCGGTGACCTTGCCCCAGACCGTGTACTGGCCGTTGAGGAAGGCGGCGTCATCGAAGCAGATGAAGAACTGGCTGTCGGCGGAATCCGGGTTGGCGGCGCGGGCCATCGAGGCGGTGCCGCGGACGTGCGGCTCCTTGTTGAACTCGGCCTTCAGCTTCTTGCCGGAGCCGCCGGTGCCGGTGCCATGGGGACAGCCGGTCTGCGCCATGAAGCCGTCGATCACGCGGTGGAACACGATGCCGTCGTAGAAGCCCTCGCGCACCAGCTCCTTGATGCGGGCGACGTGGTTTGGCGCGACATCCGGCCGCATCTCGATGGTGACGGGACCCTGGGTGGTTTCCAGGATCAGAGTGTTTTCGGTGACAGCCATGCTCGCCTCTCTTTGGCTTCGGGTTGACGCTCGCGGGTTCTAAAGGGAATCGCAAAAGGTCGGCCAGCGACGGCGCCGCCCAATGCGTCGGTAAATGGCAATGGCGTGCAGCGTTGCAATGCCTCCATCACGGCGATCCGGTATTGCAAACGGTCATTGTCGCTGGCCTGTTCCGTCTCGTAGGTGATCCTGGGATGCCCGAGGATCGCTCCCTGGCGGTTGAAGCTGACGATTACGGTGATGTCGATCGGGTTGGCCTGAGACAAAGGCGGCGGCTTGAAGCAAGCATGCAGCCTCACGAAGATATCCTTGAGCGTGTCGAGCTTCTCGGGTGCCGGCTGCGCCCGCGTCGCGCAAGCAAGCAGCATCAGCGGCGCCGCAAACCAGAGAAATGGCTTGCCGCGCAGCATCGGCAAATCTCACTTGATGTCGGACGCGACTTGCACCTTCACCATCTTGTCGGGATCGGTCACTGCGCCGCTCGGCGATCCCGCCGGCGCCTTCTTCAGCTTGTCCACCACGTCCATGCCGGACACAACTTCGCCGATCACGGTGTACTGGCCATTCAGGCTCGGTCCGTCGGCGTACATGATAAAGAATTGCGAGTTGGCGCTGTCGACGCTGTCGCCGCGCCGAGCCATGCCGACAATGCCGCGCTTGAAGGGCACGTTCGAGAATTCCTGCTTCAGGTTCGGGTATTTCGAGCCGCCGGTGCCGTTGAAGTTCTGGCCGTCGCCGGTCTGCGCCATGAAGCCGTCCATCACGCGGTGGAACGGCACGTTGTTGTAGTAGCCCTCGCGCGCCAGTTGCTTGATGCGCTCGGCATGCTGCGGCGCGATGTCCGTCCTGAGCTTGATGACGATGCGGCCCTTGGTGGTGTCGATCACGACCGCATTGGCCTTGTCCAGATTGGCCGGCAAGGGCTGCGCGACCGCGGCAGCCACACAGAGCAGCGCGGCGAGAACGGCGAGAATTCGGATCATGAAAACTCCGGAGCGGATATCTGGGGAGGAGCGCTAGCTAGCTGGCGAATTTGGCCTTGAGGCGGGCGGCAACGGCTTTGGGCACGAAACTGGAGACGTCGCCACCCATGCCGGCGATCTGGCGGACAAGCGTGGCCGTGATCGGCCGGACCGTCGGCGAGGCCGGCAGGAACACGGTGTGCACCTCCGGCGCCATGGCTTCGTTCATGCCGGCCATCTGCATCTCATAGTCGAGGTCGGTGCCGTCCCGCAGGCCCCGGATCAGAATCGTAGCACCGGCGCGTTGCGCTGCGGTGACGACCAGATCGTCGAACGTGATGCATTCGAAGGCACAGCCGGTTTTCGCGGCGATGGGGCCAAACACCTCGTCCAGCATGCCCAGGCGCTCCTCGACCGAAAACAGGGGCTTCTTCCCTGGATGGACGCCGATGGCGACGATCAGGCGATCGCAGAGGACGACGGCGTGTTTGACCACGTCGAGATGGCCGTTGGTGACCGGGTCAAACGAGCCCGGATAAAGCGCGATGCGAGGCATATCCCCCTCTAGCCTGCCCAGGGCTGGCCGGCAAGCCAGCCGGGTTCCCAGAGCGTTCTGAAACCCAATGTTTCATTTATCTGACGCTGACGAAACAAAACCCCGAGGTAACGAAACCATTTTCCGCCTCTGCGAAGACAGCAGGAAACAAGCGACCCCTATCACTCCCGCCAACTAAACGACGGGCCACCAAGGCCCACTGACAGGGGACCGTCATGATCAAGGCACTTTCCGCCGTCGCCATTGCCGCCTTCATTGCCGCCGCGCTCACCCTGCTTCCAGGCTTTGCGCCCCAGGTCGAAGCCAGCGTGCCCCGCGCCCTCGCCAAGTCCGACCGGCTGGATGTCCGCCCCATCGCCAAGGACTGCTCGCAGCAGAACTGGCCGAACTTTGACGTCTCCTGTCTCCGCAACGCCGGCGGGAAGGCCGCGGTCCGTGAAGCGCGTCTGGTTACTGCCGACCGCACCCCATAGGCGAGCGTTCGCGCCCCTCTGTTTCACGTACTACCGATGACGTGCCCGCCCGATCACCAATGGCGGGCACAACCGCATTGCGAACTCCCTCGAGGCTGTGCGGAAACTCACGACCCTTGCCGGAGGCTTCATCCTGATTGAAGGGCTTCAGGGATGTCGCTTCAACGAAGTGGCCGTCTTGCGATCCTTCCACGCGTATTTGTCGTCATTTGTCTCCGGTCTCAGCGCGCCCATCTAGCGCGGAGCTATGAACAGCGAGCATCTTCCACCGACCTTCTGCCGCCCCTGCAAAGTTCCCGTGACAAGGTCGCTCTTCCAACTTTTCCCGATGCGATTGCGCAACACGTCGGATCAATCTTGCGGCAGCGCGGTACCCACCGTTGCCCGCTTACTACCGAACGTTGTATGTGTCCGAACATTGCAGTTGGAGAGCATTGCGCCTTTCGCGTGCGTACTTAGCCGATCTCATGACCTGACCAGTAGATTGCTCAACCCGTTAACTGGGCGAGGGGCAGATGCTCGGCTACGTAGGTCACCGCCGCAAAGGTGGTCGAAGGATTACGGTTACGGCGTTCGCTTCCTCCGCAAGACACGAGCAGGACTGGCTTCCGGCGGCGCAAGCTTACTTAAGACCTCAGGACTGTTGTTCGCAACTTCTTCAACGCGATGCCGCGCGAAGCTGTCGCGGACGTGCGCTGCGGCCCCTTCTGTTGGAAACGGTCGCGTCGGTCGCTTTGCTTTGCCTGCTCGATGGACGGGCTTTCGCGCAATGCGTGGCAACCGACGCCAGCACGGTGAACTGTCGCGGTTTCGATCCGGACGGATTTGCGATAGCTCCGCCTCCGCCCCCTGGACCGAATGTCACACTCACCGTGGACCCCACTGCAACCGTGAACGGGCCGTTCTCGATCGATGGTCTCTCGTCGCTCACCTTCAACAACAACGGCCAGATCAACGGCAACGTCACCGTCACCAACAATGGCAATTTGAGTTTCGATCAAAACGGCACGTTCGGCGGAACGACGTTGTCCGTGAGCGGCTCCGGGACCAACAGTTTGCTCGTTCGCGCCGGACGGTCAGTCAACACCGTGATCATGTCAGGCGCGCAAAATCAGATCGACAATCTCGGCGTTCTCAATAATTCCGTCACTCTAAACGCGACGACTTCGAATACCGTTATCAACCGAGCCGGTGCGGCGATCAACCAACTCAATCTCTCGGGCCCCACCAATACAATCGACAACAGCGGTCTCCTCAACCAGGGCCTCCAGTTCAGCAACAGCGCCACCGCTACCGGCAATCCCAACTTCGACAACACCATCAACAATAGAGCGGGCGGTGTAATCAACACCATCACCAGCACAGGTACCGCCAGCAACAACGTCGATAATTCCGGAACAATCAACGGCCCCGTCAACATCGCCGGCAACTACAATGTCTTTGTCAATCGCGCGACAGTTCAGGGCAGTGTCACTTTTGGTGGCGGAAACGATGTTTTTGCCCAGACGGCCGGCACTACTTGTTGCACCGTCAATCTCGGCAATGGCACCAATCAGGTATTCATGTTCGCCGGCACGATCAGCTCAAACGTGGTGACGGGCTCGGGACAGGATTTTCTTTACTGGGGCGGCGGAAATATTGTCACCGGATTCAGCCTCGGGGCGGGCAATGATACCGCGCTGCTTTCCAATCTCACGTCGACCAATCTGACGCCGGGATTGCCGATCGATGGCGGGCAAGGCAATGACACCCTCGTCTTCAGCAACTCGCAAAACGGTGCGAATGGCACTTCTGTGTCACAACTCTGGAATTGGGAAACCATCCGACTCCAGGCGCATTCGCAACTCACCTTCAGTAACTTCAGCACTCTGACACTGGGCGACAGCGGAACCGGGACCGGCACGCTTTCGATCGAAAGCGGCAGTTCTGTATTGGCCGGAAACGGTACTCACACCGTGAGGCCGTACGATCCCAGCGCCCTTGCCGTTGTCAACAATGCCAGCATCATCGACCTGACCAACAGCACGCCGACGGCGACCGACCGGTTTGTGATCTTCGGCAACTATGTCGGCCAGAATGGAAACCTCAACCTGCAGACCGTGCTGGGCACCGACGACTCGCTGTCGGATCAGCTTGTGATTCAGAAAAATTCAGCCGCGACCGCGACCCCGACCGCGTCCGGCTCGACCCGGATCAACGTCTCGAACCTGAACGGGCCCGGAGCCATGACCGTCGCCGACGGCATCAGGGTTGTTGACGCCGTCGACGGTGCCGCGACAACGCCGGGGGCGTTCACGCTCGGCCACCCGGTTGCTGCGGGCGTGTTCGAGTATCAGCTCTTTCGTGGTGGCGTGACGTCGAATGTCGCAAACGATAACGACTGGTTTTTGCGCTCGGGTGTGACCTCGCCGCCGGCG
>NZ_JAGKJI010000028.1 GCF_020329485.1 Bradyrhizobium cenepequi | reverse complement strand
GTCCCCGCCCCAGTCCCCTTTTTCGAACCTTTCAGCGATTGAGTCGGAACACGCCCTCCGCGCCGCGAGACCAAGTGATCGGCGCGGGAACGTGAATTGACGGTCGCGCCCGCGAATACTTTGTTCCGTGCGGGGTTAGCGATCGGAGGACCGAGGAGTCGTCCTACCGCGGGAGGAGCTGATGCGTATTTCGATGTTGGCGATCATCGCGCTTGGCATGGTCGCGGCGGCACCATCCGCCCGCGCGCAGACCTATGATCCGAGCTATCCGGTCTGCCTGCATGTCTACGGCCCAGTCAACTATTACGATTGCCGCTACACTTCGCTGCCGCAATGCGCGATGTCGGCGTCGGGCCGGGCGGCGCAGTGCGTGGTCAATCCTTACGCGGCCAACGCTTATCCTTACGTGGCCAACGCCTACGCCGACCCGTCGCAGCGGCGTCACAAGCGATATCGCCGCATCTACTGAGCGCTCAATCGAGTTCGACCACCTGCCCGTTCGCCAGCGACACGCGGCGGTCCATCCGGGCGGCAAGGTCCATGTTATGGGTCGCGATCAGCATCGCCACCCGCGTCGCCTTCACCAATTGCATCAGCGCGTTGAAGACATGGTCGGCGGTTTGCGGATCGAGGTTGCCGGTCGGCTCGTCCGCCAACAGCGCTCGCGGCGCATTCGCGACCGCGCGCGCAATGGCGACCCGCTGCTGTTCACCGCCGGAGAGCTCGGCCGGCCGATGCTTGATGCGGTCGCCGAGGCCGAGATACGACAAGATCTCGGTCGAGCGTTTCACCGTCTCGGAACGTTTGAGGCCGCGGATCATCTGCGGCAGCATCACGTTCTCCAGCGCGGAGAATTCCGGCAGCAGCCGGTGAGACTGATAGACGAAACCGATATCGGTGCGGCGGATCTGGGTGCGATCGATATCCGACATCTGCGAGGTCGGCGTGCCCCCGACATAGACCTCGCCATCGTCGGGCGTCTCAAGCAGGCCAGCGATGTGCAGCAGCGTCGATTTGCCCGAGCCCGACGGTGCCACCAGCGCCACGGATTGCCCCGGCCACAGCGCGAGCTTGGCGCCGTCCAGAATCGTCAGCGTCGCCTCGCCCTGCCGGTACTGGCGCTTGATCTCGTGGAGATAGATGACCGGCACATCTTGCGCCCCCTCCGCCATCTCAGCCCTCACTCGTACCGCAGCGCGTCAACGGGATCGAGCCGCGCAGCCCGCCACGACGGATAGAGCGTCGCCAAAAACGACAGCGTCAGCGCCATGATGACGACGGCCGCGGTCTCGCCGAAATCGATCTCGGCCGGCAGCTTCGACAGGAAGTAGAGCGTCGGATCGAACAATTCGGTGTTGGTGAGCCAGGACAGGAATTGCCGGATCGATTCGATGTTCACGCAGATCAGCATGCCCACGAGGAAACCGACGATGGTGCCGACGACACCGATCGAGGCGCCCGTGATCAGGAAGATGCGCATGATCGATCCTTGCGAGGCGCCCATGGTGCGCAGGATCGCGATGTCCTGCCCCTTGTCCTTCACCAGCATGATCAGGCCGGAGACGATGTTGAGCGCGGCGACCAGCACGATCATGGTCAGGATCAGGAACATCACGTTGCGCTCGACCTGCAGCGCGTTGAAGAAGGTCGAGTTGCGCTGCCGCCAGTCGACCAGAAACACCGGCCGCCCCGCCGCTTCCGTCACCGTCTTGCGAAACGTATCGATGCGATCGGGATTGGTGGTGAATATCTCGATCGCGGTGACGTCATTGTTGCGGTTGAAATAGGCCTGCGATTCTGCAAGCGGCATGAACACGAAACCGGAGTCATATTCAGACATGCCGATCTCGAACACCGCCACGATCTTGTAAGGTTTGATGCGCGGCGTCGTACCCATGGGCGTCACCGCACCGCGCGGGGCCACCAGGGTGATGCTGTCGCCGGCATGCAGCGACAATTGATCGGCGAGGCGGCGGCCGATTGCGACCCCCTGCCCTTCGTCGAAGTTCTCGAGGCTGCCCTGCTTGATGTTCTTGGCGATCGAGAACAGGTTGTTCAGATCTTCAGCCCGCATGCCGCGCACGAGCACGCCGGAGGCATTGAAGGCGGAGGACGCCAGCGCCTGACCGTCCACCACCGGCGCCGCAAGCCGGACGCCCTGCACCTGACTGATGCGCTCGGCGACATCCTTCCAGTCGGTCAATGGCGATTCCAGCGGCTGGACCAGGAGATGGCCGTTGAGGCCGAGGATCTTGTCGAGCAATTCCTTGCGGAAGCCGTTCATCACAGCCATCACCACGATCAGCGTGGCGACGCCGAGCATGATGCCGAGAAAGGAAAAGCCGGCGATGACGGAAATGAAACCTTCCCTGCGACGCGCCCGCAAGTAACGTCCGGACAGCAGCCATTCGAAGGGCGCAAAGGGCGGGGTGCGGACTTTCTCGGTCATGGTCTCATCCATGTGTCGATAATCCCATGATTCGGGCCAAATGTGGCCGGACTGACCAACCGCACGCGGGCGCGGTGGATAAACGCTATCCCGCGATCTTCACAAGCGCGTCGTCGAGCGCGAGGTTTTCGCGTGCGCCATCGCTGCGCCGCTTGATCTCGACCTTGCCGTCGGCAAGGCCTTTCGGGCCGACCAGGATCTGCCAGGGGATGCCGATCAGGTCTGCGGCGGCGAATTTCGCGCCGGCGCGCTGGTCGGTATCGTCATAAAGCACGTCGACGCCCTTGGTCTTCAGATCGGCGTAGAGCTTCTCGCAGGCGGCATCGACGGCGGCGTCGCCCTGCTTCAGGTTCAGGATCGCCGCCTTGAACGGCGCCACCGCCTCCGGCCATTTGATGCCGGCATCGTCGTGGCAGGCTTCGATGATGGCCCCGACCAGTCGCGAGACGCCGACGCCATAGGAGCCGCCATGGATCGGCACTTCCGCGCCATCGGGGCCCGCGACCAGCGCCTTCATGGTGTCGGAATATTTGGTGCCGAAATAGAAGATCTGGCCGACCTCGATGCCGCGGGTGTGCACTCGTTTGTCATCAGGCACCTCGCGCTCGAAACGTGCGGCATCATGGACGTCCTCGGTGGCGGCATAGACCGAGGTCCACTGCTTGATGATCGGGGTGAGATCACCGTCATAATCGACGTCGTCGGGCGGGATCGGCAAATCGAGCACGTCGCTGTTGCAGAACACGCCGGACTCGCCGGTCTCCGCCAGCACGATGAACTCGTGGCTCAAGTCGCCGCCGATCGGCCCGGTTTCGGCGCGCATCGGGATCGCCTTCAGCCCCATCCGCGCAAACGTTCGCAGGTAAGCGACGAACATCTTGTTGTAGGAGCGCCGCGCGCCAGCCTCGTCGAGGTCGAACGAATAGGCGTCCTTCATCAGGAATTCGCGGCCGCGCATCACGCCGAAGCGCGGACGCTGCTCGTCGCGGAACTTCCACTGGATGTGGTACAGATTGAGGGGCAGGCTCTTGTACGATTTGGCATAGGCACGGAAGATCTCCGTGATCATTTCTTCGTTGGTCGGCCCGTAAAGCAGCTCGCGCTTGTGGCGGTCGGTGATGCGAAGCATTTCCGGGCCATAGGCGTCGTAGCGGCCGCTCTCGCGCCAGAGGTCGGCCAGTTGCAGGGTCGGCATCAGCAGTTCCAACGCGCCGGCGCGGTCCTGCTCCTCGCGCACGATCTGCTCGATCTTCTGCAGGACCTTGAAGCCGAGCGGCAGCCAGGCATAGATGCCGGCGGCCTCCTGCCGGATCATGCCGGCGCGCAGCATCAGGCGATGCGAGACGATCTCCGCCTCTTTCGGATTTTCTTTCAGGATCGGCAGGAAAAACCGCGACAATCGCATGGGCGCACTCAGGAATCAGTTCGAGGAGGCAAGAGGAACGCAGTGAAACCGGATCACATGCGAAAACACAAGGCCGACAAGCCCGAAAAAGCCGGCAAATGAGCCGATTTGCGGGCATTGCGCCGATTTGTAATGAGATCGGCGGGGTGGGTAAAGCAAACCTTACCGGCTGTTCACCCCGCCCTCGAATTGATCCTCCTGCCCGGCCTCACATCTTGGAGCCGGAATGATCGTGCGACTTCTTCATCTCCATGTGACCGCCATGATCGCCGCCAGGGGTCTGCGCTCCGACGGCCTGCACGTCGAGCGACACCGTCACCTTGCCCGCCTTCTCGAATTCGAGCGTGACCGGCACCTTGTCGCCCTGCTTCAGCGGATTCTTCAAATCGAACATCATGAGATGATAGCCGCCGGGCGCGAGCTTGACGGTCTTGCCGGGCTCGATCGCGAGTCCCTTCTCCAGCGAGCGCATCCTCATCACGCCATTCTCGGTCGTCATCTCGTGCACCTCGAGCTTGCCGGCGACTTCGCCGGAGACGCCGACCAGCCGATCCGGCAAGGAGCCCTTGTTCTCGATCGTGAGATAGCCGCCCGCGACCTTCGCGCCGCTTGGCGTCGCCCGGCTCCAGGCCTGGCTGATGACGAGATCGCCGGCCTTGACGTCCTCGGCCTGCGCGGGGACACCGAACAGAACGACCAGGAGCGGAGCGAGCGTAATGATGGAAGAGAGTTTTTTCATGTTGTTCTATCCCGTATTCCAGATTGACCTATTGTCTTGATCCTGTCGTCGCGGCCTGTCCTTGCGCCCACTTGTCGAGCTCCGGCATCTCGGCCGATCCTTCGATCGTGGTGACTGCGCCGCTACGCGCGATCAGCATCGTCCGCGGAATATCGCCCTGCCAGGCCGGATCGATCTCAAATCGCAGCCGATCGGCGAAGCCATCACTGAACATCCAGTTCTCGGCCGGAGACAGCCCGGCCTTCTGCAGCATCGATCGCGTTGCGTCGGGGAGATTTGGCACCAGATCCGCACTGATCGTGACTACATCGATTCCAGGATGGTCCTTCATGAACTGGCCGAGCTGCGGTAGCTCGACCTTGCATGGACCGCAGGTCACGCCCCAGAAATGAACCAGGGTCGGACGACCGGCGTGTGAATGCACGATCTGCTGCCAGCTTCCGCGTTCGAATGGCTTGAGCTCGGCATCCTCCGCTGCTGCTGTGATAGACAACGTCCCCAACAGAAATGCTGCGGCAAGCAGTTCGCGTTTCATGGCTCACCCTCGATTGGTTGGAAACGATATCCATCGGCCTTCGTCATCCAGGACAGATAGACTCGCCGACTGTCCGAGACGAGCAGCGGATGGTCGGAACTATCCGTCGTACTGGCAATGCCCCTGGACGTCGACCAGCTCGCTCCATCATCCTGCGACGTCATCAGTTTGATCTCCGTCTTCTCCCCGTCGAACTCCTTCCAGACCATCATAAGCCCATTCGGTCCCGCGATGACCTGCGGCCGCGACGGGCTTCGGTTTGGCTCGCCGATCGGCAGCGGGTTCGAGAAGGTTTTTCCGCCGTCGGTCGAGCGCGCATAGAACAGCCCCTTACGCGCCCTCCCGTTCGTGTACCAGGCGACATGATAGGTTCCGCTTGGCGAGATCGACAGGCTCGGTCCGTGATGCGGGCAGGCCGCGATCTGCCAGTCATCGCGGCTGACCCTGTGGACCTCGCCCGGCAACGCCGGATCCTTGAAGGTGACGACGGCATGATCGCGGACGCCACCTTCAAAGATATTCCGGAACACGATGACCGGGCGGCCGGCGCCATCCAGGGCCAAGCCAAGGCGACAACATTCGCAGGTGTTGTCGGCGACAAGCTGCGCGTCGGAGTAAGTCGAGCCGCCATCCTTCGATGTCGCGAAGAACAGGCCGGCGCCGTCGTAGGGTTTGCCGTTCTGCCGCGCAGGCACGCGGTTGCGCTTGTCGAGCCAGGCCGCGAACACGGTGCCGTCAGGCTCGAACGCGATGGCCGCAAAGCGCTGGCTCTCGTTGTTCGACGTGATCGGGCGCAAGGGGGCGAAGCTCTTACCACCATCATTCGATTGCGTGGTGAGCACCTGACCGTTGAAGGCCTTGTCCCTGAAGATCGAGAACGCCAGCGCAATCCGGCCCTTGCGATCGATGGCGATCTTCGGACGGGCGTCCGGGCCCCAATCCAGATTCAGGTTCTCGCGCGTGACCTGCACCGGCACAGAGAAGGTCTTTCCGTCGTCCTTCGAGCTTGCGACGGATATCTGGCCGCCGGCCATCCAGACCAGCCAAAGTGTTCCGTCAGGTCCGAACGCGGGCGTGACCTTGCTCGCGCAGCGCAGGACGGTCTCCTCGCACGCGGCTTCCGACGCGTGCTGATGGTTCATCTGTGCGAATGCGCCGCCATGCCAAAGCGCGAAGACGGCCGCCATAGCAGCAGCACCGAGGACTGGTCTGACGTCTCTCATGACAATGCACCTCATTTGAACGCCAGTTTCATGCCGGCCACGAACGTCCTTGGCGCTCCGGCATAGATCGAGCCGGTGGTGTTGGCCAGCACGCTCGCGGGGTTTTGAATGCCCGCGGCCGTCACCGTGTTCGCGATGTTGTTGGCGGACGCCACGTACGTCCTATCAAAGACGTTTCGCACCTCGAGATAGAGGTCGATCGCCTTGAAGTAGTCCGAGACCAGCTCAGTGCCGTAGTGGACATTGAGGTTCACCAACTCATAGCCGGGCGCCTTCAGGAAGTTGGCGTTGTCCATGTAGAAGGAGTCCTTCCATTGCACTTCCACGAACGCGCCGAGCCCCCGCAGCGGCCCGGACAACTGGTCGTAGGAAATCCGTGCGGTCAATTCGTTCGGCGAGATTCCGGGGATCTTGTTGCCCGCGCGGTTGAAGCCGAACGCCGCACCATTGGTGATGTTCTCGATGTACTCCGTATAGATTTCATCGAGATAGGTGTAGGCCGCCGTCAGCCGCCAGCCCGGATAGAACCGCCAGTCGGCGGCAAGCTCCACGCCGCGATGCTCGGATCGCGGCGCGTTGAACGTATAGCTCGTATTGGGCGATCCGACCGGCGTTGCCTGCGTCACCAGTTCATCTTTGAAGAACTCGTAGAAGCCGGTGGCGCTCAGCCTGAGCGCGCGGTTCGGCGTCCAGTCGAAGCCCAGATCGTAGCCGAGGTTCTTCTGCGCCTTCAGCTCTGTATTGTTGCCGCTCTGGCCGCTCGGCAGCACAAAGAGGTTGCCGACCTGCGGCGTCCCGTAGCCGGTCGCCACCCTGCCGCGGAATTGCCACTCGCTGTTCAGCCTGTAAAGAAGAGCAAATTCCGGCGCGGTGTTCTGGAATTGCCGATCGGCGGTCGTCACCGTCGTCGTCGTGATCCCCGTCGGCCCAGTATAGGTGAACGCCGTGTTCCTCCCCTTGAGGTTGGTGGTCTCCCATCCAATGCCCGCGATCGCCGTAAGCTGCGGGTTGAGCTTGAGTTCCTCTCGCGCGCGA
Organism: Bradyrhizobium cenepequi; assembly: GCF_020329485.1. Classification (GTDB taxonomy): domain Bacteria; phylum Pseudomonadota; class Alphaproteobacteria; order Rhizobiales; family Xanthobacteraceae; genus Bradyrhizobium; species Bradyrhizobium cenepequi. The sequence goes on along the minus strand of NZ_JAGKJI010000028.1, from coordinate 82,102 downwards.
ACGCCGTAGTTGGATGTATCGCTGAACAGATTGCTGGATAGCGCTCCGAGCGTGGCATTGCCGCCCGGCATGACATTGCGCGTGTCGCTGGAGGCGGCGAGCGTGTTGTACCAGCCGCCGAAATAGGTGGTCGACTCCATGCCGAAGATTTCGCCGCGCCGCGTGATGTCGCTCATGTAGTTGTAGGACGGGAAGTCGCCGATTGCGCTGGTCGCACCAGTGGGCTGGCTGATGTTGCGGTCGTCGAACACGAACTGGTTGCGCCAGGTGGTCTGGTTGTCGAAATCATGTTCCCAGCGGCCGCCGATGATGGTGCGACGGTCGTTTCGGCCGAGCCCCGCCTGCAGCGCAGTCTCCCTGTCGGTTCCCGCCGCCGTATTGAAGCCGTTGTTGAACAGCGGCACCGTCGCACAGCCCAGCACCGCGGTGGCGCCGGTGATACAGCCGCGCTGGAACGGGTTCTGATCGTATTGGTTCAGCGACAAGCGGATTGGCAGCCGCGCGTCCAAGTTGTTGTTGATGAACTTGACCGTGAAGCGGTCATCGGGCGTCGCCTGGAGCGTGCCGAGGAAATTCACCGTCTGGGTGTTGAACCAGCTGTTGCCGATATAGCCGTCGCCGCGCGCATCGCTCGCAAACAGCGAGCCCTCGAAATTGCCGACCTTCTTTCCCGCGGCCAGATAGTTGTTCAGGTAACCGAAGCTGCCGCCATCGACGCCGTATTCGACACCGTCGATCGTGCCGCCCGGCCGCGTCCGGAAATTCAGCGCGCCACCGGTCGCGTAGTTTCCATAGAGCGCCGAGGACGGTCCGCGGATCACGTCGATGGCGCCATAAGCGCGCGGGTCGATCAGGTCGCTGCGCGACAGCCCGTCCGGCTGGGTGACCGGAAAGCCATCCTCGAAGATGACGAGGTTGCGAATCCCAAAGCCATTGCGGGCGTTCGATCCGCGGATCGAAATGCCGACGTCCCGCGGCCCGTTGCCCTGCTTGATCGAGATGCCGGGGCTCTCTCTCAGGACATCGCCGACCGAGAACGCCGGCCGGTTGTCGAACTGACTGCGGTCGACGGTGGTTTGGGTCTGGCCACTGGGCGCCTGGTTGAGCCCGTCGCGCACGATCGAGGGCGTGATGTCGCGCTGCACCAGGACGGTGGGGATGGTGGCGGTCGGCGGCGTCACCCGCGGCCGGACGGCAAGTGTGCGTCCCGCCGGCTTCGGTTTCGCCGGCTTGGCGCGGGCTTCACGGGGTGCATCCACCATGACTGACGGCAAGGCGGTTTGACCTCTTGCCGGGGATAGATCAGTGGCGAGCATGGCACCAAGCACCACTGTGCTGGCACCGCTCAGGAAGGCGAGGCGTAACATTGGGAAATTCCTGACACCGGCTCTGCGACCGGCTTGATTGACCGCGTCAACCGGCGAGCGTGGGCACGCCGGCAGCGAACGACAGTCAGGAACTCGACGGAGGGGCGCGCGCCTGCGCGCGAGAGCGTGCCCGCACATCCTCCAGGCGGGACACGAAATCGAGCCATACCACCTGTTCGGGCGACCGCTTGATAACGCCGGCAGTCATCTCTGGCGGATCGACCGGGGTACCGGTCTGCAGCACATTGCAGGCCGAGCAGCAGCCGTCTCGGACGTGTGGCCCGCCCTGGTCCGCTTCGTCGGAACCGGTGGTGTCGCCGTGGCAGATGATGGCGGCAGCCAGCGGATCCGAAGCGGCGATTCCGGCGGCCCAGCAGGCGGCGATCGGCGCAAAGACTTGCACCACCAGCGCAATCATGAAAACGGGCAGAAAATTCTTCAGCCGTCGGCGCATCGCGAGACCCATCCGACTGCGGAACTAATCACTGCGCTTGGCCGGAGTCGAGACCGGAAGCGCAGCCTTTTTGTCCCGGCGCAAGGAAAAATCCGTTCGGATCAATGATCCCTAGCGCCCTACCCCTTTACTCCGAGGCGGGTCTCAGTTCTACAACCGATAGTGGCAAAACCCCAATCATTTCGCAAATTGCTCGAATTTTGAACAATCGTTGCCGAATTTGATGACAAAACAGAAAAGATGGTCTACCAATTCGGGCTCAGGCCAGCCACAGGGCTGACGTCTGGTGGTCCAAGTCTCGGGAGGAGCCCGGCGCGCACAAGCAGCGTCACCCCATCAATCAAGATCAAATCAATTTTTGGGGAAAATAGGGTCGACACAATTTCTCGAGCAGGGCTAGGCGCCCTGCTCGTTTTCTTTGGGCCATCGCAATTGCTGATCACGCCATCGGCAAATCCGATCGAACGCAGCTTCGAACTTGCGACAGCGCGCTGCGATGATCTGACGCCGCTCGTCTATCGCCGCTTGTTCGAACAGCATCCCGAAGCGGCGGCGATGTTTCGCACCGACGGCAGCGAGTTGGTGAAAGGCTCGATGCTGGCACTGGCGATCGAAGCGATTCTCGATTTTGCTGGCGAGCGCCGCGGCAACTTCCGCATGATCGAATGCGAGGTCGTCTCGCACGATGCTCGCGCGCGATCAGCAAAAGTGGAAGGCGGTTTTGCGTCCGATCGCGCGCTAATCTTTTGAATCGGCGCATGATCTTATCGCCAAACCGCGCACACTTTGGCGGATCATGCGCTGGCACGCCGCGAGATTTGTTCGTCGCGTTCTTCGCCGTGATCGCGGGCACGCTACGAGAAATTCTCGGCGTGGAGTGGACGGTCGAAATCGATGTTGCGTGGCAAAAATTGCTGCGTGACATCGAGAGCATCGTGATGCCCGACCTCGATTAGCGCAGCCGCGGAATCGGAACCGTTGGCGTGAACGCTTCGACTGTGACAGACTTTCCTTGATCCGCGGCGCGCGCAACAGACGCCGACGGCGCCAAGAACAGACATCAGGGAGCGTGCAATGCCAGGGAAGGACACATCCTCAAGGACCAGGCGCGATCTTCTTCAGACAGCGGCAGCCGGCGGCGCAGCGGCCGCGCTGCTGGGCGGGATGGGCGTGAGCCCCGCGCTCGCGGCGGAAGTTGGACGTTCCGAGAAACCGCTGAAGGCTGCATTCTCCAACGCAGGCCTGCAGGCCACCTGGTGCGCGCAAGGCAAACAGGCGGCCGAATATTGGGGCAAGCTCTTCAACGTCGAGGTCACCTGGTTCGACGGCCAGCTTGATGCGGTCAAGCAACGCGCGGCGATCGACAACATGGCATCGCAGAAATGGGATTTCGTCGCCATCCAGGCCTTCGGCATCGGCACGCTGACGCAGCCGGTGCAGAAGATGATCGACGCCGGCGTTCCCGTCATCGACATGGATACGCTGATCGCGCCGCTCGATCAGATCAAGGTCCATTCCTTCCTCGCCCCCGACAACGAGTTCATGGGCTCCTCAGTGACGCAGGCCCTCGTCAACGCCATCGGCGGCAAGGGCAAGATCATCATGACGCAAGGCGCGCTCGGCCACACCGGCGCGCAGGGCCGCGCCAAGGGCTTCAACTCGGTCGTTAAGCAGTATCCGAACATCGAGGTGCTCGACACCCAGCCGGCCGATTGGGATGTCTCCAAGACCGCCCGGCTGTGGGAGACCTATCTCACCAAATATCCGCAGATCGACGCCGCCTTCTTCCACAATGACGACATGGCGCTCGCCGCCTACAACATCATGAAGGCGCGCAACCGCACCAACATCCTGATCGGCGGGGTCGACGCCATGCCACCGGCGATCCAGGCGGTGAGCGAAGGCCGCATGTTCGCAACCGTCCGCAATCCATCCTGCCGCATCCATGGCGGCGCGATCATCGCCGGCGTCGCCGCGGTGACCGCGGGCGAGAAAAGCGGACAGGGCATTCCAAAGAGCGTCGTAACCGACGGCCCTGTCGTGACCAAGGCCAATGCCCCCGGCATGCAGTGGATGGAGGATCATTTCCTGATCTGAGCCGCCCGCATGCCACAGGGACGCTCACCCATCCTCGAATTGAAGGAGATCACGAAAGCCTTCGGCGGTGTCGAAGCGCTTCGTGGGGTCGACTTTGCGCTCTACGCTGGCGAGATCCACGGTCTTGTCGGCGAGAACGGCGCGGGAAAGAGCACGCTGATGAAGATCATCGCTGGCGTGCATCCGGAATTCTCCGGCCGCTTCGTCCTCGACGGGCGCGAGACCCGTTTCCGCTCGGCGCGCGACGCCCATGCGGCTGGCGTCGCCATGGTGCATCAGGAGCTCAGCGTCGCACCTGATCTCTCGGTTGCCGAAAATGTCTTTCTCGGGGCACAGCCGACCAACCGTTTCGGCCTCGTTCAATGGCGGAAGATGGCGCGCGAGGCCGGCGAACAGCTTGCGCGCTTCGGCATCGACGTCGATCCGATGACCCGGCTCGGCGATCTGCCGATTGGCCTGCAGCAGCTGATCGAGATCGCCCGCGTGCTGTTTTCTGGCGCCCGCATCATCATCCTGGATGAGCCGACTTCCGCGCTCTCCCCACCCGAGGTCGAGCGGTTGTTCGCGACCCTGCGACGGCTGCGCGACGAGGGCACCGGCATCGTCTTTATCTCGCACTTCATCGAGGACATCCTGCGTATCTCCGACACCGTGACGGTGTTCCGCAACGGCCGGAAAGTCCACGAAACGGAAGCCGCCGCAACCAGCAAGGCCGCGCTGATCGAAGCGATGATCGGCAAGGGCCGCGAGGCGCTGGAAGAGACCTATGCGCATGACATCACGCTTCCTCCGCGCGGTGACCGCCCCGTGGTCTTGAAGGCCGACACCCTGTCGCTCGCCCGCAGCGTCCAGGACGTCTCGTTCGAGGTGCGCGCCGGCGAAGTGCTCGGCATCTACGGCTTCATGGGCTGCGGTCAGTTGGAGTTGGCGCGCGTCCTGTTCGGCAAAATCAAGCCCGACAGCGGCACGATGCTCATCGACGGCGACCGCAAAGCCTTCGGCAGCACCGCGGCCGCCCGGCGCGCCGGCGTCGCCTTCGTCCCCGAAAGCCGCCGCGCCATGCTCTTCCACCAAGAGCCGGTCTACAAGAACATCTCGATCAGCGTGCTCGATCGGATATCCGCGCTTCTGCTCAAGCCATCGCGTGAGCGAACGATTGCCGTCCGGCAGGTCGAGCAACTGCAGATCCGCCCGGCGGCGGTCGAGCTCGACCTCGGCATGCTCTCGGGCGGCAATCAGCAGAAGGTCGCGCTCGCGAAGTGGCTGAGCTATCCGCCGCGGGTGCTGGTGCTGTGCGAGCCGACCCGCGGCATGGATGTCGGCGCCAAGAACGATGTCATCCACATCGTCCGCGAGCTCAGCGCCAAAGGGCTGGCCATCATCGTACTGTCGACCGAGCCGGAGACGGTGTTGTCGCTCGCCGACCGCATCATTGTCATGAAGCGCGGCGCGGTGGTGCGCGAATTCGCGGGTGAGGTCGTCAGCAAGGATCGCCTGCTCGAGGCGGCGTGACGGAGAATAGCATGGCAACGAGTGAAGGAGCGACTGCAGCAGCGCATCGCGGCGGGCAGCGCGGTATCGCTGCGATCCTGCGCTCGCAGATGCGCAACATCGCGCCGTTCCTGACGCTGATCTTACTGAGCGGATTCTTCGCGATCGCGAGCCCCTCCTTCGCAACGCTCGACAATCTCGGCAACATCCTGACGCAGGTCTCGGTGACCGGCATCATCGCTGTCGGCCTGACCTTCGTGATCCTGTGCGCTGAAATCGATCTGTCGATCGCCGCGATCGCCAACGTCACCGGCATTGCGGTGGCCTATTTCACGCTGCAGGAATCCTACGTGAACATCGCCAATGTCCCGCTGCCGGGCTGGGCCGCGATCCTGCTGTCGCTGGCGCTCTGCGCACTGCTCGGCCTCGTCAACGCGCTGGGGCTGACCGTCATCGGCATCCCCTCCTTCATCATGACGCTGGCGATGATGCAGATTGCGGCCGGCATCTCGGCGCTGCTGGTGCGCGGCCAGATCGCCTACAAGGTGCCGGACCTGATCGTAACGTTGGGCTCAGGTTCGATCGGCGGCATTCCATGGATCGTGATCGTCGCGGCGGTGATGCTGCTCGCCGGCCATCTGGTGCTGACCTACACCCGCTTCGGCCGCTACGTCTACATGGTCGGCGGCAATCGCGAGGCTGCCGAATATTCCGGCCTCAACGTCAACCTGATCCTTGGCAGCGTCATGGTGATCTCCGCGGTCTGCTCCGGCATCGCCGGCATGCTTGGCGTGGCGCATTTCGGCAGCGCGCAGCAGAACGAATTCGACACCTACCTGCTCGATTCGATTGCCGCCGTCGTGGTCGGCGGCACCAGCCTGTTCGGCGGTCGCGGCGGCATCGGCAACACCATTGTCGGACTGTTCGTGCTGGGCGTGCTCAACAACGGCCTCGACCACGTCAATATCGACAGTTTCCTGAAGATCCTGATCCGCGGCCTGATCCTGCTCGCCGCGCTCGTCATCAACGTCTATGCGCAGCGGCTGCGTGCACGGGCGGCGGAATAGCTAAAGCCGGTCTCCACTTTTCCGGATCGTGTTCTAGAGCTAGTACGGCGTCCCCATCAGCTTCGACAATCTTTCGATGCTGAGATAGCCGGCGTTGTGGGCCCACATCGCGACGGCAAAAATGACCGCGGAGATTAGCGTGGTCCAGATGAGCTTGCGGCCCATCCGCGCCAGGATCGGCGCGCCGGGATCGGTGCCCTCAACGCCCCCGCCCTCTTCGTGCTGGCTGCGCACCCCGAACGGCAGCGTCAGGAACAGCACGATCCACCATAAGACGAAGTAGATCGCGAATGCGGTTGAGATGTTGTAGGCCATGCGATGAGGCTACGCCTGCTCGATCTCGACCAGGGCGCCGGAAAAATCCTTCGGATGGAAGAACAACACCGGCTTGCCGTGGGCGCCGATCTTGGGCTGGCCGTCGCCGAGTACGCGGGCGCCTTCCCCGATCAGCCGATCGCGCACGGCAATGATGTCGGGCACGTCATAGCAGACGTGATGGATGCCGCCGTCGGCATTGCGCTCGACGAATTTTGCGATCGGCGACGCGTCGCCGAGCGGCTCGATGAACTCGATCTTGGTGTTGGGCAGGGTCACGAACACCGTGGTGACGCCGTGCTCCGGCAACGGCACCGCATCGGAAATCTCGGCGCCGAACGCCGTGCCATAGATCCTGGCCGCCTTCTTCGCGTCCCTAACCGCTATCGCGACGTGGTTGAGCCGGCCCAGCATGTATCTCTCCCTCGCAGTTGCGCCTGTTCTTATCGCGCCTGTACAGGCGTCAGACCGTCAGCACGTGAACAAGGCAGATCGGCTTCTTGCCCCAGTGCTCATTCACGGTTGCTCGCACCGCGCGGCGCACGGATTCCGCCACCGAATCCGGGTCGCGCCGGCGCGCGCGCGGCAGGCTTTCCACGGTCGATACCACCACATCGAACACGATGTCGTCGAGCACCTCGCCCGCGGCATTTTTTTCGGGCACGCCGACCAGGTCGACCTCCGGATCCTCGGCCAGTTCGCCCTGCTGTGTCATGGCGATCGCAACGAAGGCGCAGCCGGCGAACCCCATCCGTCGCCGCTCGACCACGGCGCGCGACTTGGCGTCCTCCAGAATGATGCCGTCCTTGTAGAGGCGCCCCGAGGGCAGCTCGGCGATGATCCCGGGCTCGCCGGGCCCGAGCTTGACCAGGTCGCCGTTGCGGCACTCGATGACTTTCGGCACGCCGGCGGCACGCGCAAGCTTGGCATGCTCGTGCAGATGCAGCGCCTCTCCATGCACGGGGATGAGAACCTGCGGCCGCACCCAGGACAGCATGTCGCGCAGCTCGTCGCGGCGCGGATGGCCGGAGACGTGGACGAGACAGTCGCGGTCGGTGACGATCTCGATCCCCTGCTCTACCAGGTCGTTGATGATCGAGCCGACCGCCTTCTCATTGCCGGGAATGGTGCGGGACGAGAAGATCACGCAATCGCCCTTGTTGAGCGTGATCTCCGGATGATCGTCCTTGGCGATCCGTGCCAGTGCCGCCCGCGGCTCACCCTGGCTGCCAGTGCAGATCGCCAGCACCTTGTCCGCCGGGAAATGACCGTAGAGATCGGGCCCGCGGAAATTCTGCACGCCATCGAGGTAGCCGGTCTCGCGCGCGACCTGAACCACGCGATCCATGGCGCGGCCAACCACCACCACCTCGCGGTCCGCCGCCCGCGCCGCATCGGCGACCGCCTTGATACGCGCGACGTTGGAAGCGAAGGTAGTCACTGCGACGCGGCCCTTGGCGCCCTTCACGAGCTCGGCGATGGTCTTCGACACCTCGGCTTCCGAGGGCGAACGCCCGTCGCGCACGGCGTTGGTGGAATCGCCGATCAGCGCCAGCACACCGGCGTCGCCAAGTTCGCGCAAGCGCTTCTCATCGGTCGGCAGACCTACGGTCGGCGTCGGATCGAGTTTCCAGTCGCCGGTGTGCAAGACCGTGCCGACCTCGGTGTGGATCGCGAGCGCATGCGACTCAGGGATAGAATGCGCGACCGGGATGAATTCGACATTGAACGGGCCGATATCGACACGGCCGCCGGAAGGCACCACGGTGACCGGAATTTTCGGCGGGTTGCGCTCGGCGGCGCATTTTGCCTCGAACAGCGCCGCACTGAACTTCGTCGCGTAGATCTTGCACTGCAGCTTTGGCCAGAGATCGATGATGGCGCCGAAATGGTCCTCATGGGCGTGCGTCAGCACGAGGCCCATCAGGTTCTGCTGTTCCTTCTCCAGGAACGAGATGTCAGGCATGATCAGGTCGATGCCGGGCAGATGCTCCTCGTCGCCGAAGGAGACGCCGAGATCGACCGCGAGCCACGATCGCTGGTGGCGGTTGCCGAGCCCATAGATCGACAGGTTCATGCCGATCTCTCCGACGCCGCCGAGCGGCGCAAAGGTCAATTCATCCGGCCGCGCCATCAGGCCGATCCCACTGAGGCCGCTGTACCGAAATAGACCTCGCCTGCGGTTATGGGAACGTGCTTGCCGTCGGGCAGCCGGATAATCATGCAACCTGTCTCATCGATGGTGTCGAACGTGCCTTCGAGAATAGCGTTCGCCGTCCGGATCGCCACCTGCTCACCCAGCCGGGCGGCACGTTTGAGCCAGAGCCTCCGGATTTCCGGAAAGCCGCGACCATTGTTCCAGATTTCGCGGAATTCCACCCAGGCCTCCGAAAGCGCGGTAAACAGCTCCTCGGCGCTGATATGGACGCCAAGGGCGGCCAGCGAGGTCGCGGGCGTCGGCGTGCCCTCCGGTGCCCCCACGACATTAGTGCCGATGCCGACCACGACTGCAAGGTCGCCGTCGGCGACGATCTCAGCTTCGAGCAGGATGCCGGCGAGCTTCTTGTCCCCGGCCAGGACATCGTTCGGCCATTTCAGCGAGAACTTCAGCGCATCCGCCGCGCCCAAACGCAGCGCTGTCTCGACGCTGATTTTTTGCAACGCGGCCTCCAGCGACAGCCCGGCGGCAAAGCCGAGCGTCGCCGCAACCGCGGGCGGCACGTCCATCACCTCGAGGATGCTGCTGGCGAGATTGCCGCGCGGCGCGATCCATGTCCGCTGCCGTCGGCCGCGCCCCGCCGTCTGCTCCGGCGTGACGAACCAGATCGGCCCCCGCTCGCCTTCGCGGGCGCGGGTTAGAGCTTCCGCATTGGTCGAACCGATCTGATCGAAGGCGGCGAGCCGGTAACCGGCGGAAGTGGCGCGCTGACCAAGCGTGAATGGCATCTAAAACAGCGACTTCGCCGCGGCGGTCGCAACGCTGACCAGCGGCCCCGGATAGGCGAAGAAGAAGATGTTGAAGAGGCCCGCGACCGCCAGCACCCCGCGCAATTCGATCCGGACCGGGTCAAGCTTGCCGACCGGCTCGTCGAAATACATCGTCTTGATGATGGCGAGATAGTAGTAGGCGCCCACCACGCTGGTGAGCACGCCGATGACGGCGAGCGTGAACAGGTTGGCCTTGATCGCGGCGACGAACACGTACCACTTGGCGAAGAAGCCCGCGAGCGGCGGAATACCGGCGAGCGAGAACAACAGCATCGCAAAGAAGAACGCGAGCAACGGATTGGTGCGCGACAGCCCAGCAAAATCACTGATCTGCTCGACCGCCTGCCCGTCACGCTTCATTGCGAGGATGATTGCGAACGAGCCGAGCGTCATCGCGACATAGATCGCGATGTACATCAGTACGCCCTGCGCACCTTCCACCGTGCCGGCGGCGAGCCCGACCAGCGCAAAGCCCATGTGGCCGATCGAGGAGTAGGCCATCAGGCGCTTGATGTTCTTCTGTCCGATCGCGGCAAACGAGCCGAGCGCCATCGAAGCGATGGAGACGAACACCAGGATCTGCTGCCATTGCGGCACGATGCCGGGGAACGCGGTCAGCGTCGCACGCGTGAACACGGCGAGCGCCGCGACCTTCGGTGCGGAAGCGAAGAAAGCCGTGACCGGCGTCGGCGCACCCTCATAGACGTCGGGCGTCCACATGTGGAACGGCACTGCCGAGACCTTGAAGCAGAGGCCGGCGAGCAGGAACACCAGCCCGAACACGATGCCGGGGCTGCCGGTCGTGGCCGCCGCCGCGATGCCGGCGAAGCTGACGGTGCCGGTGAAGCCGTAGATCAGCGAGGCGCCGTAGAGCAGCATGCCCGAGGACAGCGCGCCGAGCACGAAATATTTCAGGCCGGCCTCGGTCGACTTGGCATTGTCGCGGTGGCTGGCGGCGACGACGTAGAGCGCAAGGCTCATCAGCTCGAGCCCGAGATAGAGCGAGATCAGGTCGCCGGCCGAAATCAGCACCATCATGCCGAGGGTGGAGAGCAGCACCAGGATCGGATATTCGAAGATGCGGCGTGACGGATCGGACAGGAATTCCGTCGACAAGATCAGGGTTACCGCCGATCCGATCAGCGCGAGTATCTTCAGGAAGCGGGCAAAGTCGTCGACGATGAAGCTGCCGCCGAAGGTGACGAGCTTGCCGGACGGCAGCATCAGTACGAGCACACCGGTGAGGACCAGGAGCAAGGTCGCCAGCGTGGTCACGAGCCGGGTCGTCCCCTGCCCGCGATAGGCCCCGATCATCAACAGCACCATCGCGCCGACCGCGAGCACGAGCTCGGGCAGCACCGGCTGCAACTGATAACCTGCACTCGAAAAGCTCATGGGCTAAGGCCTTATTGAACCGCCAGCGCGGCTGCCTTCACGGCAGTCACGGCGGTGTTGTAGTTGTTGACGAGCTGCTGCACAGATGCCTCGGACATGTCGAGCACCGGCTTCGGATAGACGCCGAACAGGATCGTCAGCGCCACCAGCGGGAACAGGATCAGGCATTCGCGCGCCGTCAGGTCCTTGATGCTCATCAGGGACGGCTTGACCAGCGTGCCGAATACCACCTTGCGATAGAGCCACAACGCGTAGGCCGCCGACAGGATCACGCCGGTGGTGGCAAGCACCGTGGTCGGCAGCGATACCTTGAACGTGCCGATGAGCGTCATGAATTCGCCGATAAAGCCGCTAGTCCCGGGCAGGCCGACATTGGCCATGGTGAAGACCATGAACACCAGCGCATAGAGCGGCATGCGGTTCACCAGGCCACCATAGGCGGCGATCTCGCGGGTGTGCATGCGATCGTAGACAATGCCGACGCAGAGGAACAGCGCGCCCGAGACGATGCCATGCGAGATCATCTGGAACACACCGCCGGCAACGCCCTGCATGGTGCCGGCGAAAATGCCCATGGTGACGAAGCCCATATGTGCGACCGACGAATAGGCGATCAGCTTCTTGATGTCCTCCTGCATCAAGGCCACGAGCGAGGTGTAGATGATGGCGATGACGGACAGCGTGAAGATCAGCGGCGCGAAGTCGTGCGAGGCCAGCGGGAACATCGGCAGCGAAAAGCGCAGGAACCCGTAGCCGCCCATCTTCAGGAGGATTGCCGCCAGGATCACCGAGCCCGCGGTCGGCGCTTCGACGTGGGCATCAGGCAGCCAGGTGTGCACCGGCCACATCGGCATCTTCACGGCGAAGGAGGCGAAGAAGGCAAGCCAGGCCCACTTCTGCAAGTTGTGCGGCACCGCCGTATGCAACAGGGTCGGAATGTCGGTCGTGCCCGCGTTCCAGTACAGCGCCATGATGGCGAGCAGCATCAGCACCGAGCCGAGCAGCGTGTAGAGGAAGAACTTGAAGGAGGCATAGACCCGGCGCGGGCCGCCCCAGACGCCGATAATCAGGAACATCGGGATCAGGCCGCCTTCGAAGAACAGGTAGAACAGCACGAGGTCGAGCGCCGAGAAGGTGCCGACCATCAGCGTTTCCAGAATCAGGAACGCCATCATGTATTCGCTCACGCGCTGCGTGACCGATCTCCAGCTCGCGATGATGCAGAACGGCATCACCGCGGTGGTCAGGATCACCAGCGGCAGCGAGATGCCGTCGACGCCCATGTGATAGTTGATTCCGGTGGCGAGCCACGACGTCTTCTCGACGAACTGGAAATCGGCGCTTGCCGGATCGAACCGCGCCACCAGGATCAGCGAGATCAGGAAGGTGATCAGCGTGGTCCACAGCGAAATCCAGCGGGCGTTGCGGTTCGCCGCTTCGTCCCCGCCGCGCGCGAGTAGATAGACCAGCAGCGCACCGAGCGCCGGCAGGAAAGTGACAACGGAAAGGATGGGCCAGGTCGTCATTACTGGCCTCCCAGGCCGAACATGAACCAGGTGATCAGGCCGGCGACCCCGATCAGCATGGCGAAGGCGTAGTGGTAGAGGTAGCCGGTCTGGATCTTCACGGCGTTGCGGGCGACGTCGAGCACACGCGCCGACACGCCATCCGGCCCGAAGCCGTCGATGATGGCGCCGTCACCCTTCTTCCAGAGGATGTAGCCGATCCACTTCGCGGGCCGCACGAAGATCAGATCGTACAGCTCGTCGAAATACCACTTGTTGAGCAGGAACTGGTAGAGCATCGGCTGCTGCTTGGCGAGTTCAACCGGCAGGTAGGGCCGGCTGATGTAGAAGAGATACGAGATCAGGAAGCCCAACACCATCATGACGGTCGGCAGGAAGGCGATCGTCTCGGGGATGTGGTGCATCTCCTCGATGATGTGCGGGTTCATCTTCACGGACTCGCGGAAGAACTCCTCGATGCCGTGGCCCGCGAACAATTCCTTGAACGGGAAACCGGCGAGGAAGGAGCCGACCGCGAGCACGCCGATCGGGATCAGCATCCAGATCGGGCTCTCATGCGCGGCCTCGTAGTGCTCCTCGTCATGCGGCGTGCCGTGGAAGGTCTTGAAGATCAGGCGCCAGGAATAGAACGAGGTCAGGAGCGCGGCGACCACCGTCAGCAGGAAGCCGTAGAACGCGAACGGATTGTGCGAGGCGTAGGCTGACTCGATGATCGCGTCTTTGGAGAAGTAGCCGGCGGTCAGCGGGAAGCCGGTCAGCGCGAGCGTGCCCACCACCATCACCGCGTAGGTATAGGGGATCTTCCGCCACAGCCCGCCCATGTTGCGGATGTCCTGCTCGTGATGCATCGCGTAGATCACCGAGCCGGAGCCCAAGAACAGCAATGCCTTGAAGAAGGCGTGGGTGAACAGGTGGAACATGCCGACCGAATAGGCCCCCGCTCCCATCGCCACGAACATGTAGCCGAGCTGGGAACAGGTCGAATAGGCGACGATGCGCTTGATGTCGTTCTGCACGAGGCCGATGGTCGCGGCGAAGAACGCCGTGGTCGCGCCAATAAACATCACCACGGCCTGCGCGTTCGGCGCCAGCTCGAACAGCGGCGACAGCCGCGCCACCATGAAGACGCCGGCGGTCACCATGGTCGCGGCGTGGATCAAGGCCGAGACCGGGGTCGGGCCTTCCATCGCGTCCGGCAACCAGGTGTGCAGCAGGAACTGCGCGGATTTGCCCATCGCGCCCATGAATAGCAGGAGGCAGGTCAGCGTCAGCGCATCGACATGCCAGCCGAAGAAATTGATGGTCTTGCCGGTCAGGCCGCCGGCCCCGCCGAAGATGGTGTCGAAATCGGTCGAGCCGATCAGCGCGAAGATCGCAAAAATGCCCAGCGCGAAACCGAAATCGCCGACGCGGTTGACGATGAAGGCCTTGATCGCGGCGGCATTGGCCGACGGTTTCTGGTACCAGAAGCCGATCAAGAGGTAGCTCGCCAGGCCCACGCCTTCCCAGCCGAAGAACAGCTGCACCAGATTGTCCGACGTCACCAGCATCAGCATCGCGAAGGTGAACAGCGACAAATAGCCGAAGAAGCGTGGCCGGTTCGGATCCTCGTCCATGTAGCCGATGGAATAGAGGTGCACGAGCGAGGACACGGTGTTGACAACGACGAGCATGACCGCGGTCAGCGTGTCGATCCGCAGTGCCCAGGAGACCTGCAGGTCGCCCGAGGTGATCCAGGGCAACAGCGTGACGCGGGCGTCGTGGTGCAGGAAGCCGACGTCAACCAGCGCGAACCAGGACAGCGCAGCCGAGACGAACAGCAGCCCGGTCGTGATCAGTTCGGCCGCGCGGGAGCCGACGGCCGGCGGCTCGGTCACGTGGTGGTCATCATGGCCATGGGCGTCGTGTCCGTCAGGCTCGTGGTGCGAGGCATGGATCACGCCGGTATCTTCGTTGATGGGCGTGGTGCCGTGCCCATGTCCGTCATTGTGATGCTCGACGGTGTCGCCGCTCGGATTGCGTCCATGCGCGCCGACGATCGCAATCAGGCCGGCAAGAATGGCGCCGAGCAGCGGCAGAAAGACGATTGCCTGGTACATCGGCGCGTTAGCCCTTCATCAGATTGACGTCTTCAACCGCGATCGAACCGCGGTTGCGGAAGTAGACCACCAGCACGGCAAGCCCGATCGCGGCCTCCGCAGCCGCGACGGTGAGCACCAGGAGCGCGAACACCTGGCCGACGATGTCGCCGAGGAAGGTCGAAAACGCCACCAGGTTGATGTTGACCGAGAGCAGGATCAGTTCGATCGACATCAGGATGACGATGATGTTCTTGCGGTTCAGGAATATGCCGAGGATCCCGAGCGTGAATAGGACCGCAGCGACCGCGAGGTAATGTCCGAGCCCGATCGTCATTGCACCCACTCCGCCGCATCAGCATCCTGCAGCCCCTGCCCAGTCGGCACTTTGCGCAGCGCCATCGCCATTTCCGGCGTGCGCGCGTTCTGCACGGTGATGTCCTGCCGCTTGATGTATGCCTTATGGCGCAGCGTCAGCACGATGGCGCCGATCATCGCGACCAGCAGCACGAGGCCGGCGAGCTGGAAGTAAAAGATGTACTTCGTATAGAGCACGAGCCCGAGCGCCTCGGTATTGGAGACATTGGTCGGAATCGCCGCCGTGATCGTCTTGGTGACGGCCGGATTGATCACCCAGGCGCCGACTATCAGCAGAAGCTCGAACATGAAGATGCCGCCGATCACGAGGCCTACCGGCAGGTACTCGATGAAGCCCTCGCGGAGCTCGCTGAAATCGACGTCGAGCATCATGATCACGAACAGGAACAGCACCGCGACCGCGCCGACATAGACGACGATCAGGATCATCGCCAGGAACTCGGCGCCCATTAGCACGAACAGGCCCGACGCGTTGACGAAGGCCAGGATCAGATACAGCACGGAATGCACAGGGTTGCGCGAGACAACCACCATCACCGCCGACGCCACGCAGACCGCGGCGAACAGGTAGAAGAACAATGCGGGAAGGATCATGCCCTCACCTCAGCGGTACGGCGCGTCGAGCTCGATCGCCTTTGCGATCTCGCGCTCCCAGCGGTCGCCATTGGCGAGCAGCTTGGCCTTGTCATAGTAGAGTTCCTCGCGTGTCTCGGTCGCGAATTCGAAGTTCGGTCCCTCGACGATGGCATCGACCGGGCAAGCCTCCTGGCACAGGCCGCAATAGATGCACTTCACCATGTCGATGTCGTAGCGCACGGTGCGGCGGGTACCGTCGTTGCGGCGCGGGCCGGCCTCGATCGTGATCGCCTGCGCCGGACAGATCGCCTCGCACAGCTTGCAGGCAATGCAGCGCTCCTCGCCGTTCGGATAGCGGCGCAGCGCATGCTCGCCGCGGAAGCGCGGCGAGATCGGATTCTTCTCGAAGGGATAGTTGATGGTCGGCTTCGGCTGGAAGAAATAACGCATGGCGAGGAAGAACGCCGAGACGAATTCCGAGAGCAGAAGCGAGCGGGCTGTTGCGTTGATATTCATGACGGCCTCACTTCGGTGCGATGCCGGCGAACTGGAGCACACCGGCAACGACCACCACCATCGCCAGCGACAACGGCAGGAACACCTTCCAGCCAAGCCGCATCAGTTGATCGTAGCGGTAGCGCGGCACGATCGCCTTCGCCATCGCGAACAGGAAGAACATGAAGAAGACTTTCAGCGCGAACCAGATCACGCCGGGGATCCAGGTGAACGGCGGCAGCGCCACCGGCGGCAACCAGCCGCCGAGAAACAAGATCGTCGCCATCGCGCACATCGTGGTGATCGCGACGTACTCGCCAAGCATGAACAGCAGATACGGCGTCGAGCCGTATTCGACCATGAAGCCGGCGACCAGCTCGGATTCCGCTTCCACGAGGTCGAACGGCGGGCGGTTGGTTTCGGCCAGCGCGGAGACGTAGAACACCACGAACATCGGCAGCAGCGGCCACACATACCAGTTCAGGATGGTGAGTTGCGGCAGACCGATCAGGCTGGCGAACCCGCGGCTGTTCTGCGCTTCGACCACCGCGGAGAGATTGAGCGAGCCAGCGCAGAGCAGCACGGTGATGATCACGAAGCCGATCGAGACTTCGTAGGACACCATCTGCGCCGCGGAGCGGAGCGCGGCAAGGAACGGGTATTTCGAGTTCGACGACCAGCCGGCCATGATGATGCCGTAGATCGACAGCGAGGAGATCGCGAAGATGTAGAGGATGCCGACGTTGATGTCGGAGATCACCCAGCCGAAATCCATCGGGATCACCGCCCAGGCGGCGAGCGCGAGCACGCAAGACACCAGCGGCGCCAGCAGGAACACGCCCTTGTTGGCGCTGGCCGGGATCGTCGGCTCCTTCAGCACGAACTTCAGGAGGTCGGCGAAGGATTGCAATAATCCGAAGGGGCCCACCACATTGGGGCCGCGGCGGATCTGCACCGCCGCCCAGATCTTGCGGTCGGCGAGCAGGATGTAGGCGATCGCGATCAGGAGCACGACGAGCAACAGCACGCTCTGCGCCAACATCACGATCAGCGGCCAGAGGAAACCAGTCCAGAACGAGCTTGCGAAGAAATCAGACATCAGGTCACGCTCACTCCGCTGCCGTCAGCATCCGCGCCGACGCCAGGCGCGAACATTCCGCCATCACGGCGGACGCCCGGGCGATCGGGTTGGTCAGGTAGAAGTCTTCGACCGGGCTCTTGAACACCGCCTTGTCGACGGTTCCGCCCCTCGACGCAAGCGCCTTGATATCGTCGGCCTTGCCGGGCTCGATCTGGTCGATCCGCATCAGATGCGGCACCGCCCTGAACAGCGCCTGCCGCAAGGCGGCCAGCGAATCGTACGGCAGCTTCTTGCCGAGCACGTCCGAGAGCGCGCGGATGATCGCCCAGTCCTCGCGCGCTTCCCCGGGCGGGAACGCGGCGCGGGCCGCCATCTGCGCCCTGCCCTCCGTATTGACGTAGATGCCGGACTTCTCGGTGTAGGCCGCACCCGGCAGGATCACGTCGGCGCGGTGCGCGCCGCGGTCGCCGTGGGTGCCGATATAGACGACGAACGTCCCATCCGGCACCTTGATCTCGTCGGCGCCGAGCAGGAACAGCCCATCGAGCGCGCCGGAGGTCGTCATCTGCGCTGCATTCAGGCCGCCGGCGCTGGCCGCAAAACCGATATCGAGCGCGCCGACGCGGGAGGCGGTATCGTGCAGCACGCCGAACCCGTTCCAGCCATCCTTCAGCGCGCCAAAGTCAGCCGCAAGCTTCGCCGCCTGCGCCAGCACCGCCGCGCCGTCATGGCGCGCGAACGCGCCGGCGCCCACCAGCACGACCGGGTGCTTGGCATTCCTCAGCACGTCGGCGAAGGAATGCTTGCCGGCTGCGAGTGAAGCGAGCGTCTCCGGTCCAGCGCCAAGATAGTCATAGTCATAGGTGAGGTCCGCTTTCGGGCCGATCACGCCGATCTTGAGCTGGCCGGTGCGCCAGCGCTTGCGGATGCGGGCGTTGACGATCGCGGCTTCCTTGCGCGGGGTCGAGCCGATGATGAGAAGCGCATCCGCCTGCTCGATCCCTGATATCGTCGGGTTGAAGATGTAGCTGCCGCGGCCGGCCTTCGGATCGAAGGCATAGCCGCCCTGCACGGCAAGGTTCGACGAGCCGTATTTCGCCAGCAGCTCCTTCAGCGCGAACATCTCCTCGACTGCGGCAAGGTCGCCGGCGATCGCGCCGATCCGCTTGCCGTCGATGCGACCGGCCTTGGCGGCGATCGCCGCAAAGGCTTCCTGCCATGAGGCCGCGCGGAGCTGGCCGTTCTCGCGGATATAGGGCCGGTCGAGCCGCTGCACCCGCAGGCCATCGACGATGTGACGGGTCTTGTCGGAGATCCACTCCTCGTTCACGGCCTCGTTGATGCGCGGCAGGATCCGCATCACCTCGCGGCCGCGGGTATCGACCCGGATCGCGGAGCCGACGCCGTCCATGATGTCGATCGACTGGGTCTTGTTGAGCTCCCAGGGCCGCGCCACGAAAGCATAGGGTTTCGAGGTCAGCGCGCCTACCGGGCAGATGTCGACTAGATTGCCCTGCAGTTCCGAACTCAGCGCCTGCTCCAGATAGGTCGTGATCTCCATGTCCTCGCCGCGGCCGGTCGCGCCCATCTCCGGCGTACCACACACCTCGGCGGAAAAACGGACGCAGCGCGTGCACTGGATGCAGCGGTTCATCGAGGTCTTGACCAGCGCGCCCAGATATTTGTCCTCGACCGCGCGCTTGTTCTCGGCAAAACGGCTGGTGTCGACGCCATAGCCCATCGCCTGGTCCTGCAGGTCGCACTCACCGCCCTGGTCGCAGATCGGGCAGTCCAGGGGATGGTTGATCAGCAGGAACTCCATCACGCCTTCGCGCGCCTTCTTCACCATCGGCGAACGGGTGGAGATTTCCGGCGGCTCGCCCTTGGGACCCGGACGGCAATCGCGCACACCCCAGGCGCAGCTTGCGACCGGCTTCGGGCCGCCCTTTATTTCGACGAGGCACATCCGGCAATTGCCGGCGATCGACAGCCGCTCGTGGTAGCAGAAGCGCGGGATTTCGGCGCCGGCGGCCTCGCACGCCTGCAGCAGCGTGTATTCCGGCGGCACATCGATCTCTTTGCCGTCGATGATCAGTTTGGTCATTTCCGTCTACTCCGCCGCCACCATGTGCTCGGGATCGCGTACCCCGACATCATCGACGTCAGCCTTGTGCGAATATTGGTCGATGCGCGCTTCGATCTCGTGACGGAAGTGCGCGATCAGGCCCTGGATCGGCCAGGCCGCGGCGTCGCCGAGCGCGCAGATGGTGTGACCCTCGACCTGCTTGGTGACCTCCAGCAGCATGTCGATCTCGCGCTTGTGCGCGCGGCCTTCGGCCATACGGGTTAACACCCGCCACATCCAGCCCGTTCCCTCGCGGCAGGGCGTGCACTGGCCGCAGCTCTCGTGCTTGTAGAAATAGGAGATGCGCGCGATCGCCCGGATCAGGTCGGTCGACTTGTCCATCACGATCACGGCCGCGGTGCCGAGGCCCGAGCGCAATTTGCTCAAGCTGTCGAAATCCATTGGCGTGTCGATGATCTGCTCGGCCGGCACCATGCGCACCGAGGAACCGCCGGGGATCACCGCCTTCAGATTGTCCCAGCCGCCGCGGATGCCGCCGCAGTGCTTTTCGATCAACTCGCGGAACGAGATCCCCATCGCCTCTTCGACGTTGCAGGGCCGCTCGACGTGACCGGAGATGCAGAACAGCTTCGTGCCGACATTGTTGGGCCGGCCGATCGCGGCAAACCAGGCCGCGCCACGGCGCAGGACGTCAGGCGCAACCGCGATCGACTCCACATTGTTGACGGTGGTCGGGCAGCCGAACAGGCCGACATTGGCCGGGAACGGCGGCTTCAGCCGCGGCTGGCCCTTCTTGCCCTCGAGGCTTTCCAGCAGCGCGGTCTCTTCGCCGCAGATATAGGCGCCCGCGCCATGCGCGACGTACAGATCGAACGGCCAGCCGTTGACGTTGTCCTTGCCGATCAGCCTGGCCTCATAGGCCTGGTCGATCGCAGCCTGCAGGTGTTCGCGCTCGCGGATGAATTCGCCGCGGACATAGATGTAGCAGGCATGCGCGCCCATCGCAAAGCTCGCGAGCAGGCAGCCCTCGACGAGCAGATGCGGATCGTGCCGCATGATCTCGCGGTCCTTGCAAGTGCCAGGCTCAGACTCATCGGCGTTGACCACGAGATAGCTCGGCCGGCCGTCGGTGGATTCCTTCGGCATGAACGACCATTTCAGGCCAGTCGGGAAACCGGCCCCGCCACGGCCGCGCAGGCCGGAAGCCTTCATCTCGTTGATGATCCAGTCGCGGCCCTTGTCGATGATCGCCTTGGTGCCATCCCAGGCGCCGCGGCGGCGCGCGCCCTCGAGCCCCCAATCGTGGAGGCCGTAGAGGTTCTTGAAGATGCGGTCCTTGTCGTCGAGCATGCCTAGAACTTTCCAAACATCAACGATTGGCCTGGGCGTAAGCGAGCCCTGCAGCGCATCCGCCGAAGGTCAGCGCCCACAACAGGCTGGATTCGAGCGAGGCGTTCAGCCCGTAGCGCTGCAGCAGGAAAATGAACACGGCGGCGACCGCCGCGTGGAGCGCGATGTAACGCCAGTTCTTCATCGCGACCTCCTTTCCCGCCCCCTGCCATGCGAGACCAGGCCTCATGTGGTTTCCTTCAGCGTGGTCGGCCCGCCCGCCGGCGCCGAGAACTGACGGTCGACCTGTGGGCCCGGCTTTGGCGGATTACCCGAGGCGAATCCATCGAGGACTTTGCCGAAGCTCTCCTTGGTCAGGTCCTCGTAGGTGTCCTTCCAGATCTGGACCATCGGCGCGTTCACACAGGCGCCCAGGCACTCCACCTCTTCCCAGCTGAAATTGCCGTCCTTCGACAACTCGAAGGGCTCGTGATTGATACGATGCTGACAGACCTCGATCAGGTCGCCGGCGCCGCGCAGACGGCACGGCGTGGTGCCGCAGACCTGGACATGCGCCTTCTTGCCGACCGGCTGCAGCTGGAACATCGTGTAGAACGTCGCGATCTCCAGCACGCGGATGTGGGGCATTTCGAGCAGGTCCGCAACAGTGCGGATCGCTGCTTCCGAAACCCAGCCCTCGTTCTGCTCCTGCGCCCGCCACAGAATAGCAATCACCGCGGAGGCCTGACGTCCCGGCGGATACTTCGCGATCTGCTGCTTGGCGAAAGCGAGATTCTCCTCCGTGAACGCAAAGCTCGCGGGCTGCAATTCTTTCGGGGCGAGGCGACGGACGGACATCTCTCATTCTCTCATTGCACGCGGCGCACGGCCTTCGCATTCAGCGCGTTGATCCGGTCCTGCCAGAAGGCGCTTGCGGTGCCGAACACGTTGTAGCCGACATGGGTCGATACCTTGATGCGATCGAGGATCGAAAGCTCGGTTACGGTTTCAAGGCGGTTGGAGCGGGGATCGTAAACGATCAGCGCGAGTGGGGTCTCTTCGAGGATGTAGCGCGACACGGTATGCTGGCGATCGCTGCCATGCTCCTCGCACAGCAGCACGCTGTCGCCCTGCATCAACCGGACGCCGCCCTTCATCGCTTCGATCTCGACGCCCTCGACGTCGAGCTTGATCAGATATTTTCCATTCAGCGCGATCTTGCCGTCATCGAGCAGGTTGTCGAGCGCGATGACCGGCACTTCCTCGCCGTCGCTCTGGTCGCCGGCGATGCTGAACGCCTCATGCTTTGTGCCGGACAGGCGCGCGGTGCCCCTGCCCGCGCCGATCGCGCATTTCATCGTCTCGAAGCGGTTGCCGTTGATATCTGCGTTGTTCGCAAGCTTTGCGAAATTCTGTCCCGACGGCTCGATCGCGATCGCCTTCTGCGCGCCGAACGGCTTGCTCGAGACCAGCACCGACCAATAGCCGTAGTTCGCGCCGCAATCGATCAGCGTGTAGTCGACGTCGGCGGAATCCTTGAACAGGAGTTCGAGCTCGTCCTCGTAATGGTAGGAGCGATTAAGCAGCTTGCTCCAATAGCCGTCGCCATAGGGAAACTCGAACACCGCGTCCTCGTTGAGCCGGACGGCAATGTTGCGCTCAGGCAGCATCTTGCGCAGCAGGTTGGCGCAGGCGATGTAGCCCATGTGGGAAAAGTGCGAGGAGATCTTCGAGCCCGTCGACAGCGCCAGCGCAGCCGTCCGCTCCCACAGGTTGGCTCCTTCGAGAGCCCCCGAGGTGCGGTCAAACTGGATCGGCGGCTGCACCATCACCGATCGACCTCTCCGAACACGATGTCGAGCGAGCCCAGGATTGCGGAGACGTCGGCGAGCAGATGGCCCCTGCAGATGTGATCCATCGCCTGCAGATGGGCAAAGCCCGGCGCGCGGATCTTGCACTTGTAGGGCTTGTTGGTCCCGTCGGCGACGAGATAGACGCCGAACTCGCCCTTGGGCGCTTCGACAGCGGCATAGATCTCGCCGGCCGGCACATGCACGCCCTCGGTATAGAGCTTGAAGTGATGGATCAGCGCTTCCATCGAACGCTTCATCTCGCCGCGGCGGGGCGGGGCGATCTTGTTGTCCTCGACGACAACCGGTCCCTGCCCGTCCGGCGCTTTGAGCTTCTGAATGCATTGCTTCATGATGCGCACCGACTGGCGCATCTCTTCCATGCGGATCAGGTAGCGGTCGTAGCAATCGCCGTTCTTGCCGATCGGGATGTCGAAATCCATCTCGGCATAGCACTCGTAAGGCTGCGACTTGCGCAGGTCCCACGCCGCGCCCGAGCCGCGCACCATCACGCCGGAAAAGCCCCACTCCCAGGCTTCCTTCAGCGGCACCACGCCGATGTCGACGTTGCGCTGCTTGAAGATGCGGTTGCCGGTGAGCAACGTATCGAGATCGTCGACCACTTTAAGGAACGGATCGCACCACGCTTCGATATCGTCGATCAGCTTCGGCGGCAGGTCCTGGTGCACGCCGCCGATCCGGAAGTAGGCCGCATGCATGCGCGAGCCCGAGGCGCGCTCGTAGAACACCATCAGCTTCTCGCGCTCCTCGAAGCCCCACAGAGGCGGGGTGAGCGCGCCGACGTCCATCGCCTGCGTGGTGACGTTGAGCAGATGCGACAGGATGCGGCCGATTTCGCAATAGAGCACGCGGATCAACTGCCCGCGCCGCGGCACCTCGATCCCCAGCAGCCTCTCCGCCGCGAGACAGAAGGCATGCTCCTGGTTCATCGGCGCGACGTAATCGAGCCGATCGAAATACGGGATCGCCTGCAGATAGGTCTTGTGCTCGATCAGCTTCTCGGTGCCGCGATGAAGCAGCCCGATATGCGGATCGACACGCGCGACCACTTCGCCGTCCAGTTCGAGCACAAGGCGCAACACGCCGTGCGCAGCCGGATGCTGCGGTCCAAAGTTGATGGTGAAGTTGCGCAGGTTCTGCGGTTGTTCATTCATGGTCAGGCCTTCGGCTCCGCCTTCGCCTTCTCGTCTCCGGGCAGCGGATAGTCCGCACCTTCCCAGGGCGAGAGGAAATCGAACTTGCGGAATTCCTGGTTGAGGCGCACCGGCTCGTACACCACCCGCTTCTCCTCGTCGTCGTAGCGGACCTCGACGAAGCCGGTGAGCGGAAAGTCCTTGCGCAGCGGGTGGCCGTCGAAGCCGTAGTCGGTCAGGAGCCGGCGCATGTCGGGATGGCCGGTAAAGATCACGCCATAGAGGTCGTAGGTCTCGCGCTCGAACCAATCGGCGCCGGGAAACACCTCGATGATCGAGGGCACCTGCGTGTTCTCGTCCGCCTCCGCGCGCAGGCGGATGCGTGCGTTCAGCGTCGGTGACAGGAAGTGGTAGACGACGTCGAACCGCTTCTCCCGATCGGGGTAATCGACTGCGGTCACGTCGGTGAAGTTGACGAAGCGCAGCGCCGGATCGTCACGCAGGTGCTTGACGACGTCGACGATCTTCTCCGCCTCCACATCAACCGTGAGCTGGTCGAACGCAACCGAATAGGCCCTCGCCGCGCCGGGAAGCGCGCTAACGATCGTCTGCCCCAAGGCGTCGAGCTTGGCGTCGTCCATGACGTAATACCTTAGCGTTCGATAGTGCCGATGCGCCGGATCTTCTTCTGCAGCAGCAGGATGCCGTACAGCAGCGCTTCCGCCGTCGGCGGGCAGCCCGGCACGTAGATGTCGATCGGCACGATACGGTCGCAGCCGCGCACCACCGAATAGGAATAGTGATAGTAGCCGCCGCCATTGGCGCACGAGCCCATCGAGATCACGTAGCGCGGCTCGGGCATCTGGTCGTAGACCTTGCGCAGCGCCGGCGCCATCTTGTTGGTCAGCGTGCCCGCGACGATCATCACGTCCGACTGCCGGGGCGAGGCACGCGGCGCGAAGCCGAAGCGCTCTACGTCGTAGCGCGGCATCGAGACCTGCATCATCTCGACCGCGCAGCAGGCCAGGCCAAACGTCATCCACATCAGCGAGCCGGTACGGGCCCAGGTGATCAGGTCGTCGGCGGCCGCGACGAAGAAGCCCTTGTCGGAGAGTTCGTGGTTGATCTCGCGGAAATACGGATCGTTGGCGCCAACCGGCTTGCCGGTGGCGGGATCAAGGATGCCCTTCGGTGCCGGCGCGATCGCCGGCTGGAATGTTTCAGCGGTGGGGCTCAATCCCATTCGAGCGCGCCTTTCTTCCATTCATAGGCAAAGCCGACCGTCAGCACGGCCAGGAACACCATCATCGACCAGAACCCGGTCGCACCCAGCTTGCCGAACGCCACCGCCCACGGGAACAGAAACGCCACTTCGAGGTCGAAGATGATGAAGAGGATCGCCACCAGATAGAAGCGGACGTCGAACTTCATGCGGGCGTCGTCAAAAGCGTTGAATCCGCATTCATAGGCGGACAGCTTTTCCGCATCCGGCTGCTGGAATGCGAGCAGGAATGGCGCGATCAGGAGCGCCAGGCCGATCACGCCGGCGACCCCAATAAAGACCACAAGTGGAAGATAATTCTGCAGGATGCCGTTCATCGGCGGTGCCTTCTTGCTGCGGTTTCGGACAGCCGCAGATTCGTTCATTGGAATTATTCTTGAGCCTTAGCGCAGCGCAACAGAGCGCGCAAGACAAGCAATTTTAAAGCCCTGTCCGGGCTCAGCCGCCTCCGATCAACCGCTGTTGGGCGCTCGTTCTCGCCCCGGACCAAGAACGCGTAATCTTGAAGGTTGGTGCCCGGATTTGCAGCTTCAGATCGCGCAAATCCCGCCCTGGACAATAAGGTGCCCAGCCGTCCCTACGCGCCTCTCGTTTAGTTGAAGTCCGGCAGTCCCGTCGATCGAAATGGTATGTCGGTCCGCCCCCGCCCTTAGCGGGCGTTATCCCCAAGGATTGCCCGCCGGTTGTGACTATTTTCCTTTCCCTGGTCTCCGCCGCCGACCGCATGCCGCATGAAACAAATCCAGCCGCGCAACGAAACCATTTTGGGAACCTGCGAAACCATCCTGAAACAGATTAGGCGTACCTCTGTGCCAACAGGCGGCGGCAAAGTCCGCCCGGAGGCTTCAGATGAACCACTCAATCCACTCTGCAGATCGCTCGACGCACCTGAAGATCGTGGTGGTGGCGCTGGTGGCGGGCATTGCGGTCACAGCCTTGGGCATCGCCACGCGCAACAATTCCGAGTTCACCCAGACCGCCCAGATCCAGGTCGTGAAGGCAGGCAAGCCGGTCGCCATCACCAGTTCGGGGACCTCCACGGTCCGCTGACCAACGCATTTCTAGACGGCACAGAAAGCCGCCCCTCGGGGCGGCTTTGTTGTCTGGTGGGCTGGGAAGCTGGCGGCCCGCCCGGTTCGGCCTCGTCGTCGCCGACCAGCTCGGCCGGAGTTTTTGCGCGCCGTCGGATGCGAATGTCTGGCGCGCTCCAGCGTTCGGAGCGCGCGGGCGATGCCGTTAGCCGCAAGCAGCAGGCAGGCCGCGACCACGGAGGTGACGTGGGTGAGATAGACTGGGACGGCCAACGATCGACTTATCCACCCGGCCAGACAGGCTGCGTTAACAAGCCCTAACGCAATCGCTCGATTGCAATCGACGGCGCGATCCCAAGCTTAAATTTCGGCACGTATAGAGAAGGTCGACAGGACCCTCGCCGCCAATGAATCTGCACCAGGAAACATACGCCTCCGGCTTCAAGATCGTCTGCACCGATTGCGGCAGTCTCTCGATCAGGCTGGAGAGACCAGCCGCCGCGTCCGACGACGCGATCATCGAATGCCGCTGCTGCAGCGCGATCCGCGGCACATTGGCCGATCTCAAGGAGATGGCGCGCCGCGGCCGGGACCTCTACGAGTTCTAGTCCGCCGTCAGGCGGCGGCTTTCGTGTTCAAACAGGCGCCGACAGCCCCCGCCGGAATCGCTCTGATCGGACCGTCTCCGAATATCCAGGCTTGCTCCTCAATAGCGAGCGCACTGCTACGCAGCTTGGCCGCGTATCCCAGAAACAGGAACAATGCGATGTCCCTGCTGATCCTGCCATGCGCCATGCCCAGCATGAGCGTGAACACGAGGCTGCACAGCACGAAGCGGGCTTCGCGATTGATCCTCGCCAATGAGAACATCCGCTTTCCCATCGTGTGACAGAGCATCAGGATGAGGAAGACGCCCCCAAGCCAGCCGAATTCGATGATGACTTGCAGGACGGAGTTGTGAACCTGGAAGCCTTTCAGGCACGACCGCTGGGTGAAGCCGTCCAGTCCCAGTCCCGTCAGCCCTACTTCCGGCAGCAATGCGAACGCGTCCTTGTAGAGCTGCTGCCGGATGATGATCGAATTATCCCGGTCGATGGCAGGACAGGAGGCCTGCGGAGCCGGCGGAGCCGGCATCGCCGGTGCCGCCGCCTCATTGTTGGTCAGCGCCACTTCGGCGTGCCTGGCGAATTTGAGCGTTGTTGATGACCTGGCGACCGCGCCAACCGCAATCGAAGCGATCGTGGCGCACATGATCACGGCAATGAACTTGCGTTGCGTGGGCCTGGCAGCCACCATCGCTGCGAGCAGCGCCACGACGATCACGACAAAGGAGTAGCGTACGATTGATGCCGCGAAGATGGCTGTGGGCACGGCCGAAAGGATCGAAATCCATGCCGTCCGCCGCCAATTGAGGTCTGTGCAGGCCAGCGCCAGAACGAGAAAACCGAGCGATATCGTGAATTGCGCCGGCGCAGCGTCATACTCGCCGAAAACGAGCGGCTTGCCATGATTGTCGTTCCATTGGCCCGCGAGCGCGACCACGGTGACAATTGCACCGACAGTGACCACTGCAGCCGTGACGACAACGAAACCGGTGGAGATTGCGCCGTGCCGCGGGCTCAGCCTGGCCGCCGGATAGGCCGCAAGGGATAAGGCGAGAAGAACGGCCTCTTTCTGCGCGATGACGCCGTTGGCGGCAAAGGAAAGCGCGATGCCGCAACAGAAAAGCACGAAGAGCATGTCGCAAAGATCAGGCGTGAATTCGCGCCATCTCGCCAGGACAAGGAGCGCTGCAGTAGGCAGGGCCATCAGCAGACCGGTGATCATCGAGCCGGTCCCGGCCAGACCGTGCGCGAGCACCGCAATCGGCCCCACGGACAGCAGGACGGCGAACAACACTGATTGCAAAGCCCGGCCCCCCGAAAACTGATAGCATAGCGTCGAAGCTCAATCAGAATGGTTTCAGAACATTTCTATATCGGTTTCATGACAAATCTCGCAATCCAAAGCTGACGGCACGCCCCGGTGGCCGATCGAGGCAACTTCGCTGTGTACTTGTGGCAACAAGATCACATCTCGAAGCGCTTCTGATGGGAACATTTTCCGGCTCGCCACCTGGCGGAACCTGGCGCCCTCGCATCGATCTCGGGATGCGGACCGGCCCGTTCGCCACCGCCGGCAAGGTTCGCGAACCAGGGGCGGATTGAAGGGTCGGACGCGGAGCCAACTATCTGAGAAATATCGCCAAAATGGCGCGAGAGACGGGGCTCGAACCCGCGACCTCCGGCGTGACAGGCCGGCGCTCTAACCAACTGAGCTACTCCCGCGTGATGTGCAAATCCGCGAGACGTGGGGGACTTAAAGGGGCGATCTTTTGAAGTCAAGGATGTTGAGATCCTCCTTTGTTCAGCGGCGGCTTTGCGGCTGCGATGCAGATAGGTGGCCGATTCTTGGGCGAAACGGCGTAGTCAGTCAGGGCCCGAATCGACTAAGGCCTGAAATGTCACGGTTTCCTGGACCCTCGCCGTCGAGACCCCCAAGGGCTCCAGATCTCCCGTCGACGCGTTTTCGCCAACGAACCGGTATCCGCTTCCCTCGAAAACGCTTCTCTTTAAGCCATTCACCACGAGTTAAGCCATTCACCACGAGGAGGGCCACGTATGGCGAAGAAAGCAGCCACCCCGGCGACCATCACTCTGAAGCACTTGGCGGCGGCGATCGCCGAGGAACAGGAACTTTCCAAAAAGCAGGCCGAAAGCATCCTGACCGATGTTGTGACGCGAATCACCAAGCACCTGAAGAAGGGCGAGCGCATCCGCATTGTCGGCCTCGGTATCCTGCAGGTGCGTAAGCGCGCCGCCCGGATGGGCCGCAACCCCGCCACCGGCGAGCAGATCCACATCAAGGCCAGCAAGAAGGTCGCCTTCCGCCCCGCAAAGGAACTCAAGGAAGCGATTTGATCGCCACGCCTTTCGTTCAAATCAGCGCCATTTCGCCTCTTCGACGCGGCACCTGGAATGGCGCTTTTCTGTTATAGAGCCAGCCCAATCCACCTTCTGGACTTGCGGTCACATGCTGGCTCCTACGCTTGATTTCAAACACACCGTCACCGAGCGCTTCCTGCGCTATGTCGTGATCGATACCCAGTCCGATCCGGAATCGCCGACCTGCCCCTCCACCGAGAAGCAGAAGGATCTCGGCCGCCTCCTCGTTTCGGAATTGCAGGCGATGGGGATCAAAGACGCGCATCTAGACCAGCACGGCTATGTCTACGCGACCATCCCGGCCACGTCGGACAAGAAGGTGCCGGTGATCTGCTTCTGCTCGCACATGGACACCTCGCCCGACTGCAGCGGCAAGAATGTGCGGCCGCAGATCGTGAAGAACTATCGCGGCGGCGACATCGTGCTGCCCGCTGACCCCGCCCAGGTGATCCGCGCCGCCGAGCATCCGGCGCTTTCCGACCAGATCGGCAACGACATCATCACGACCGACGGCACCACGCTGCTGGGGGCCGACAACAAGGCCGGCGTCGCCGAGATCATGGATGCCGCGCATTTCCTGGTCCACAATCCCCAAGTGAAGCACGGCATCATCAAGATCCTGTTCACGCCCGATGAGGAGATCGGCCGCGGCGTCGACAAGGTCGACCTGAAGAAGCTCGGCGCCGATTTCGCCTATACGATCGACGGTGAAACCGCCGGCCATATCGAGGACGAGACCTTCTCCGCCGACGGCGCCAGCATCACGATCGAAGGCGTCGCCACGCACCCCGGCTTTGCCAAGGGCAAGATGGAGCACGCGATCAAGATCGCGGCCGCGATCGTCGAGCGGTTGCCAAAGAGCACCTGCTCGCCGGAGACCACCGAAGGCAAGGAAGGCTTTCTGCATCCGATCGCGATCTCGGGCGCGCTGGAGCAGGCCAGGCTCGACTTCATCGTCCGCGATTTCACGGAAGGAGGATTGAAGGAGAAGGAGGCGCTGCTGGAGGCGATCGTCAAGGACGTGATGAAAGCCTATCCGCGCTCGACCTACCGCATGGAGGTCAAGCAGCAGTACCGCAACATGAAGCAAGTCATCGACCGTCATCCGGAGATCATAGGCTACGCCGTTGAGGCGATTCGCCGCGCCGGCCTGACGCCGCTGAAGACCTCGATCCGCGGCGGCACGGATGGCTCGCGCCTCTCGTTCATGGGCCTGCCCTGCCCCAACATCTTCGCCGGCGAGCACGCCTTCCACTCGCGCCTGGAATGGGTAAGCCGGCAGGATATGGAAAAGGCGGTGCAGACCATCGTGCATCTCGCGATGATCTGGGAAGAGCGGGCGTAGCCGCCACGTACGCTAGCTCTCCCCCCCGTCATTGCGAGCGAAGCGAAGCAATGACGAGAAGAGCTACGATGCCTTCGCCGTCACGATCCAGATCGAGGCGGGCAGCAGCACTGAATCGCCTTTGACGAATGGCGCGAGCGCCTCGCGGATCGCACCTGCGGCAGCGGCGCGGAGTTCGGGCGGCTGATCCTGCAGCGCCCGGCTGGCCGGCCCAATCTCGAGCGCGCCTTGCACCGCGCCATCGAGGCCGCGGCCGATCGCGGCATCGAGCGAGAGCGGGCATGGCTCCATCTCCACATTCTTGAAGCCGGCCGCGCCTAAGATGCGTCGCACGCGCTCCTCCGAGGCGAACGCGAACGGCCCCGGATCCTCGGGCCCCTGCTGCGGCAATTTCGGCACGTGCTTGTAAGCGGCCTGCAACGACGTCATGAAGAATGGATTCTCGCGCGGCTCGCGCCAGCAGATGAACGCAAGCCGCCCTGACGATCGCAGCGCCTTCCTCATATTCGCAAACGACACCGCGGGATCGGCGAAGAACATCACGCCAAACCGCGACGCCAACAGATCGAAGCTTGCGGGAGCGAACGGGTACACGGTTGCGTCCGCGAGCGCGTACTCCAGCGACAATCCGGGCGTCACCCGTTGCCGCGCCCGTTCAAGCATTGGGCCGGAGACGTCGATACCGAGCACGTGGCCGGATGGTCCGACCTGCTCAGCAAATGCGACCGTGGTCGCGCCGCTGCCGCAACCGATGTCGATCACGCGCTCGCCTGTCTTCGGCTTGGCGCGATCGATCAGGATGTCGAGGATCGGAGTGAGGAGGATGTCCTGCGCCGCCTGCCGGTCGGCCCAGCGCTGGCCGCCCGGTCCGTTCCAGTAAGCGATCTGGTCGGCGTTTTGTTCGTGACCAAGGGCGGCGTCCATCAGCAGGTCTCTTTCGTTGCAGCCCGCGGCATCGGCACCACCTGATAGGTGAAGCCGGCATCGGCCTTCATGACGGGATCGTTGGCGATGATGGTCTGCGGATCGGCATCGTCAGGCAATTGCAGCACGCCTAACCCCCAGACACCGGCCGGATCGGCCACGGGGCCGAACACGATCGCCTTGCCGGTCCGTAGCAGTTCCCCGCAATAGGCCGTGTGGGCCTGCATGATCTCGGCCTCGCGCGGCGTCATATCCTGAGGGAAGGTCGGACGTGGCGGAACAAGCTTGCAGAGGAAGTATTTCATTGCAGCGCCTATTTCGCAGCACTGCCGGTTTTGGATTTCCTCTGCGTTGCATTGGCGGCCGATGGGGGCGCGTTGTCGCTGCGTACGGCGCCCCAGGGATCGCTGGGCCCCGCCTTGTCGGGAATGTTACGCAGCGATCTCTGGTAGGCGCGCTCGGCCTTGCGCTCCTCCTCCTTCTGCGACGGACTCTTGTCCTTGTCGACGTCGCCGTATCGCGGCACGGCGTTCTGCGCCAACGCCGATCCGGCCATCAACGCGATCATCAGGGCGGCAACAAGGGCTCTCATGGGCTGCTCCCGGGTTTTCACGCAATGATATCACCCAGTTGCGCGCATCGCCAATCCGTCAGTGAGCGTCAGCCGTGCGCATTGAAGCCGCATTGCTTTCACCGAATGGCC
This sequence comes from Bradyrhizobium cenepequi, assembly GCF_020329485.1. Lineage (GTDB taxonomy): Bacteria > Pseudomonadota > Alphaproteobacteria > Rhizobiales > Xanthobacteraceae > Bradyrhizobium > Bradyrhizobium cenepequi. Next base: position 50,106 of record NZ_JAGKJI010000028.1, on the reverse strand, counting down.
ACATGAGAAGCAGATACCAACCAGATTTCACGGTTAGGACTTGTTTATTCCTCAACCTGGAAAGGCATGACCATGCGCATCTTTACGGCGTCCGCCATCATTGCAGCTCTCTGCCTGGGAACTCCGGCTTTGGTGCTGGCACAGGGAGCCCCCTCGCAACAACGCGGAGCGGAGTCACCGCCTGCTCAGTCTCAGCCCGGCACCGTGATACGGAGCATACAGGTTGTCGACGTCAAGGAACTGCAGCCGGCCGTGCGGTCGAAAGTGGATGAAATCATCTCGCAGACCAGCGATGAGGACATGCAGTCACTTCGGAAGTCCATTGACGCGACCCCGCAGGCAGTATCCGCGCTCAAGTCGAAGGGCGTGACTTCCTCGCAAGTCGTTGCCATCAACATCGCTGATGGCGTCCTGACGATGTTCACCAAGACGGCATGAGATCGGGATATTCATCGACAGGCATTTGCATCGGTGCGGCACGAACCTGCCGCACCAGTCCGCCTTCGCTCTTCGAGCTTCGGCGCGACAGCCTTCGCCCTGTGCGCATCGCCTGGCTTGCCCAGCCGAAGCCCGCAGGGCGAAGGCTGGTAGGCGGTGAGAGATTCGAACTCCCGACCCTCTCGGTGTAAACGAGATGCTCTAACCAGCTGAGCTAACCGCCCTCGGCCGCCTCTTTACCCTTGCCCTGGCCCGAGACGCAAGATGGGGTCCATCATTCAGTCGGAAGCCCCGGCAATGCATTGAGATCGTTGATCCAGGGCGCGGCTGAGCGGCGCCAGAGTTGCCGTCGCGGCTGCAATTGGTCGCGCTGGCGGATGCTGCCCCAGCGAATGCCCCAATCCTCGGGACTGCCATCTTCCCCGCTCGTAAACAGTGGGGAACCGCATTCGGGGCAGAAATGCTGGAAGCGGATACGTCCGTTGTCGCCGGGCTTGCCATAGATTTTCGGCGACTTGCCCGTGAGGCGTATTGCTTCGCCGGCGCAGATCACGGTGACGCGGTAAGGCGAGCCGCTCAGCATCTGGCAATCCGTACAGTGGCAGATCGACACCCGCTCCGGATCGATATCGGCCTCATAGGTCACGAGGCCGCAGTGGCATTGCCCGTCGATCTTCATGGCACCCTCGTCTCCGCCTGCTCCTTATTTCTGTCGCGCTTTCTGCGATCGAACCTCCCATAAACAAAAACGGCGCCCGAAGGCGCCGTTCGTTGTTCAAGCGATCCGGTCCTGGTCAGTGCGCCGTCAGGCCGCCCGCCGCTTCTTCGGCAGTGTCGGGCTTGACGTCGACCTTGGTCTCCTCATCCCAGACGATCGGTGTGGGCACCCGCACCAACGCCTTGGCGACGACCTCGTCGAGACGGGAGACCGGGATGATATCCATGCCACCCTTGATCGCATCGGAAATCTCCGTGAGATCCTTGGCATTGTCCTCGGGGATCAGCACCGTCTTGATGCCGCCGCGGGCAGCAGCCAGGAGCTTCTCCTTCAGACCGCCGATCGGCAACACACGGCCGCGCAGCGTGATCTCCCCGGTCATTGCGACCTCATGGCGAACCGGGATACCGGTCATGACCGAGATGATCGCGGTGGCCATCGCGACACCGGCGGACGGACCATCCTTCGGGGTTGCGCCCTCCGGCACGTGCACGTGGATGTCGCGTCGGTCGAACATCGGCGGCTCGATGCCGTAGTTGATCGCCCGCGAGCGAACGTAGGACGCCGCCGCCGAAATCGACTCCTTCATCACGTCGCGCAGGTTGCCCGTGACCGTCATCTTGCCCTTGCCAGGCATCATGACGCCCTCGATGGTGAGCAGCTCGCCGCCGACATCGGTCCAGGCCAGACCCGTGACGATGCCGACCTGGTCCTCGCTCTCGATCTCGCCGAAGCGGTACTTGGGCACGCCGAGGAACTCTTCAATGTTCTTCTCGGTGACCTTTACCGACTTCTTCTTGGAGATCATCAGCTCCTTCACCGCCTTGCGGGCCAGTGTCGACAGCTCACGTTCCAGGTTGCGCACGCCCGCTTCGCGGGTGTAGCGGCGGATCATCAGCAGCAAGGCATCGTCGTCGATCGACCATTCCTTTGAGTCCAGGCCGTGCTTGGAGATCGCGTTCGGGATCAGGTGCTTGCGCGCGATCTCGACTTTCTCGTTCTCCGTGTAGCCTGCGATCCGGATGATCTCCATGCGGTCCATCAGCGGGCCCGGAATATTGAGCGTATTCGCGGTCGTGATGAACATCACGTTCGACAGGTCGTAGTCGACCTCCAGATAGTGGTCGTTGAAGGTCGAGTTCTGCTCGGGGTCCAGGACCTCGAGCAATGCCGAGGACGGATCGCCGCGGAAGTCGGCGCCCATCTTGTCGATCTCGTCCAACAGGAACAGCGGATTCGAGGTCTTCGCCTTCCGCATCGACTGGATGATCTTGCCGGGCATCGAGCCGATATAGGTGCGGCGGTGACCGCGGATCTCGGCCTCGTCGCGCACGCCACCAAGCGAGACGCGCACGAATTCACGCCCCGTCGCCCTCGCGATCGACTTGCCGAGCGAGGTCTTGCCGACGCCGGGAGGCCCGACCAGGCACAGGATCGGTCCGGTCAGCTTGTTGGCGCGCGACTGCACCGCGAGATACTCGACGATGCGGTCCTTGACCTTCTCGAGCCCGTAGTGGTCGGAGTCCAGCACCGCCTGCGCGGCTTCCAGGTCCTTCTTGACCTTGGACTTCTTGTTCCACGGGATCGACAGCAGCCAGTCCAGATAGTTGCGCACCACGGTCGCTTCCGCAGACATCGGCGACATCTGACGCAGCTTCTTCAACTCATGCTGCGCCTTCTCTCGCGCTTCCTTGGACAGCTTGGTCTTGTTGATGCGCTCTTCCAGATCGGCCAGCTCATCGCGACCTTCATCGTCGCCGAGCTCCTTCTGGATCGCCTTCATCTGCTCGTTCAGATAATATTCGCGCTGGGTCTTCTCCATCTGACGCTTGACGCGCGAGCGGATGCGCTTCTCCACCTGCAAGACCGAGATCTCGCTCTCCATCAGGCCAAGCACCTTCTCCAGGCGCTGGGTGACCGACAGCGTCTCCAGGATGGACTGGCGATCGGCGATCTTGACCGCCAGATGCGAAGCGACGTTGTCGCTGAGCTTGGCGAAATCAGTGATCCCCTGAACAACGCCGACGACTTCGGCGGAGATCTTCTTGTTCAGCTTCACGTAGCTCTCGAAATCGGACACGACCGAGCGCGATAAGGCTTCGGCTTCGACCGAATTGGCGTCGGTGTCGGCGAGCGCGACCGCGGTCGCCTCGTAGAACTCGCTGCGGTCGGAGTATTTCTCGACACGCGCACGCTCGAGCCCTTCGACCAGCACCTTCACGGTGCCGTCGGGCAGCTTCAGGAGCTGCAGCACGCTCGCGAGCGTCCCCGTCTCATAGATCGACTCGGGCGCCGGATCGTCGTCGGACGCATTCTTCTGCGTCGCGAGCAGGATCAGTGCGTCGTTCTTCATCACTTCTTCAAGAGCGCGGATCGACTTCTCGCGGCCGACGAAGAGCGGCACGATCATGTGCGGGAAGACGACAATGTCGCGGAGCGGCAGCACCGGATAAGAATGGCTTTCGCCGTAGACGATCGATGGCCGGGGTTTTGTGGTTGTCATGGCCTATTCCTTTCGTTGTGCCCCCTTGCACGCGGCCCGCTCGCTTGCGCGGCCACCACAAGGTGCCGGTATGATCCGGACGTCTCCCGGCCGTCGGCCGCTTCTCGTTTCGGATCTTCTGACGACGAATCTAAAGATATGAATTTTCGTCACCGATAGCATTAGGTGGCTATCGGCAATGGGGGTGTCAAGTAACTTAGAAATACCGGAAAATCCGGGATAAAACGCGCGTCATTAACTACGCCAAAATGGCCGCCGGAAATCCCGGCAGCCATCGCATCTTCGCTCATCCGGCCGCGACGGCCGGCGGGCGCATCACGCGCTCGCGCTGCTCTCGACGGCGCGGTCGGAACGATCCGCGTAGATGTAAAGTGGACGGGCCGTTCCCTCGACCACTTCGCGCGAAATCACGACCTCTTCCACGCCTTCCAGGCCCGGAAGATCGAACATGGTCTCGAGCAGGATACTCTCCAGGATCGAGCGCAACCCACGGGCGCCGGTCTTGCGCTCGATCGCCTTGCGGGCGACCGCACCAAGCGCCTCGTCGGCGAAGGTCAGCTCGATATTCTCCATCTCGAACAACCGCTGATACTGCTTGACCAGCGCGTTCTTCGGATCGGTCAGGATCTTCTTCAGCGAGGTCTCGTCGAGATCCTCCAGCGTCGCGACCACCGGCAGGCGGCCGACGAACTCCGGGATCAGGCCGTACTTCAAGAGATCCTCCGGTTCGACGTGGCGGAAAATCTCGCCGGTGCGGCGATCTTCCGGCGCGAGCACCTGCGCCGCAAAGCCGATCGAGGTCGAACGGCCACGTGCAGAGATGATCTTCTCCAAGCCTGAGAAGGCGCCGCCGCAGATGAAGAGGATGTTGGTGGTGTCGACCTGGAGGAACTCCTGCTGCGGGTGCTTGCGGCCGCCCTGCGGCGGAACCGAAGCCACCGTGCCTTCCATGATCTTCAGCAGTGCCTGCTGGACGCCCTCGCCCGACACGTCGCGCGTGATCGAGGGATTGTCCGACTTGCGGCTGATCTTGTCGATCTCGTCGATATAGACGATGCCGCGCTGCGCGCGCTCGACGTTGTAGTCGGCGGCCTGCAGCAGCTTCAGGATGATGTTCTCGACGTCCTCACCGACATAGCCGGCTTCGGTCAGCGTCGTCGCGTCCGCCATCGTGAAGGGCACATCGAGAATGCGCGCCAGCGTCTGCGCCAGCAGCGTCTTGCCCGAGCCGGTCGGACCGATCAGCAGGATGTTCGACTTCGCGAGCTCGACGTCGTTGTGCTTGGTCTGATGATTGAGCCGCTTGTAGTGATTGTGCACGGCAACCGACAGCACCTTCTTGGCATGGCTCTGGCCGATCACGTAATCGTCCAGCACCTTGCAGATTTCCTTCGGAGTCGGGATGCCGTCGCGCGACTTCACCAGCGAGGACTTGTTCTCCTCACGGATGATGTCCATGCAGAGCTCGACGCATTCGTCGCAGATGAAAACGGTGGGACCCGCGATCAGCTTGCGGACTTCGTGCTGGCTCTTGCCGCAGAACGAGCAATATAGCGTGTTCTTGGAATCGCTCGTGCCGACCTTACTCATTCTTATCTCCGTCCGCCGTTCGAACCCATCGCTCGATCGACCCATTCCGGTACCGCCCGGACTTTAGGTGTAGATAGAGCAAAAACCGTACCAAAAAAGACCCTACTTAATACTGATCTGGCGAATCGCGGTTCAGTCGAATCTTCCCCGCAACTACATCCGATACGCCAGAGCCAATCATGCTGTCACCCGACTATCAAGAATTCGCTAACCGGGGGCCTACCTGGCACCGTGACAATACCGTGATTTATAAACTCCGCACGTGGATACCTGTCGAAAACGCACGGCCGTTGCGACATTGCCACGCGACAGCGCTATGCGAAAGCGGAACTTTCTGCCCAAGTCGGGGCATACTGCACCGCAGTCGCCTGAGTGTGCCGACAGGGAGTTCGTCGTCAACGTTAAAATCGCGCAAGCGATCCCGTAACACTACGCAGCTTTTGCCGTAGCCGGATCGTCAGGGCGCTTGTCGATCACCTTGTCGACAAGACCAAACGCTTTCGCGTCGTCCGCCGTGAGGAACTTGTCGCGCTCGAGCGCTTCCTCGATGGCCTTGTAGGTCTGGCCGGTGTGCTTGACGTAGATTTCGTTCAGCCGCTTCTTGAGATTCAGGATCTCCTGCGCGTGCAGCATGATGTCGGTGGCCTGGCCCTGGAAGCCGCCGGAGGGCTGATGCACCATGATGCGTGAATTCGGCAGCGTGAAGCGCATGTCCTTCTCGCCGGCAGCGAGCAATAGCGATCCCATCGAGGCCGCTTGCCCGGTGCACAGCGTCGACACCGGCGGGCGGATGAACTGCATGGTGTCGTAGATCGCAAGGCCCGATGTCACCACGCCGCCAGGCGAGTTGATGTACATCGAGATTTCCTTCTTCGGATTCTCGGCCTCGAGGAACAGGAGCTGCGCGACGGTCAGCGTCGACATGCCATCCTCGACCGGGCCAGTCACGAAGATGATGCGCTCCTTCAACAGGCGCGAGAAGATGTCGTAGGCGCGCTCACCGCGGTTGGTCTGTTCGACGACCATCGGCACGAGGTTCATGTAGGTTTCGACGGGATCGCGCATGGGATTACCCCTGGAGTTGGCGGGGCCGAACGCCCGTCGGCTGGCCCGTACGGACAATCGTCCCGTGATGCAGGACTGCGTTAAGTTGCGCTCAGATATGCGCCATTTTCGCGGCGGCAAGACCGCACAGATGGCTAGGTCCGAACGCGGCAAGTCAAACCGATTCGGCAGGTCCCGCCTAGCGACGGAATGCCGTCGCCAGGCCGGTTTCGCCGTTCATCATTAACACGAAGTGCCGGGACTACGCCGCAGTTTTCTCGGCGTCTTCATCCTTGAACAGGTCTTCCTTCGAGACCTTTTTCTCGGTCACGTTGGCGAGTTCGAGAATGAAGTCGACGACCTTGTCCTCGTAGATCGGGGCACGCAGCTGGGCGAGCGCCTGGGCGTTGTTGCGGTAGAAGTCCCAGACCTCCTTCTCGCGGCCCGGCAACTGGCGGGCGCGCTCGATCACGGCGCGGCCGACCTCATCGTCGGACACCGTGATTTTGTTCTTCTCGCCGATCTCCGACAGCACAAGGCCGAGCCGCACGCGGCGGTCAGCAATCTTGCGGTACTCTTCCTTGGCGGCATCCTCGGTGGTGTTCTCGTCGGCAAACGTCTTGCCGGCGGAATCCATCTCCGCCTTGATCGAGTTCCACATCAGGTTGAACTCCTCGTCGATCAGCGACGGCGGCGCCTCGAACTTGTGGTTCTCGTCGAGCCGGTCGAGCAGCGCACGCTTGATGCGCTGACGCGTCGCGCCGGCGAATTCCGCCGTCAGCCGCGCCCGCGCAGCTTCCTTCAACTTGTCGAGCGATTCCAGCCCGAGCGCCTTGGCGAACTCGTCGTCGATCACAGTCTCGCCAGGCGCTTCCACGGCGGTCGCCGTGGTCTCGAATTCGGCCGGCTGGCCGGCGAGCTTTTCGCTGGCATAGTTCTTCGGGAAAGTGACCTTCAGCGTGCGGGTCTCGCCTGCGCCGATGCCAATCAACTGCTCCTCGAAGCCGGGGATGAACTGGCCGGCGCCGAGCATGACCTGGATGCCCTCGCCGGTCCCGCCCTCGAAGGCTTCGCCGTTGATGGTGCCCTTGAAGTTGATGGTGACGCGGTCGCCGTTCTCCGCCTTCGCCCCCTCGCTCTTGGCCGAATAGGGACGGCCCTGATCGGCGATGCGCTTGATCGCTTCATCGACGTCGGTGTCAGTCACATCGGCGACCGGCTTCTCGACCGAGAAAGTCTTGAAATCGGCGAGCGTGATCGGCGGCACGACCTCGATCGACACCGTGTAGGTCAGGTCGCTCTTGCCGGCGAGCAGCTCCTCGACCTCCTTCTGCTCCGTCGGCATCGTGATCTTCGGCTCGGTCGCAAGGCGGAAGCCGCGGTCGGTGAAGATCTGTGTGTTGGTGTCGCGGATGGTCTGGTCGATGGTCTCCGCCATCACCGAACGGCCGTAGATCTTCTTGAGATGGCTGACGGGCACTTTGCCGGGACGGAAACCGTTGAGGCGCACCTTGTCCTTCAGGTCGACAAGTTTCGCGTCCGCCTTGGCGTCGAGGTCGGTGGCGGGAACGCTGATCTTGAACTCGTGCTTCAGTCCCTCATTCAGGGTCTCGGTGACCTGCATCTTCTTCTTCCGCTCCTGTCGCGCCTCTTGCGGGCGCGACTGTGTCAATGGTTCGACGCGTGGCTCGACGCCTGCGCCGGTGGTTCGGCTGACCCGCCTCCCGAAAAAAGAGACGAGCCCTCCAGAAAGGGATCATGCAAACGCTGGATGAGCGCTTGGTGCGGGTGGAGGGACTCGAACCCCCACAACTTTCGTCACTGGAACCTAAATCCAGCGCGTCTACCAGTTCCGCCACACCCGCTTGGCGCATCATGTCCGGCCGCGATGCCGCGGGCGGCGGCTTATAGCATGAGCCCGCCCCCGCGCAGCAAAAAAATGGCCTTTTTTGCATGTCCCCTCGGCCGAATGGCCGCTGGACTCACAGGTGCAAAAATGGTCCGGATCGGGACGATGGCAAGCCTTTTTGCGATGCTCGATCGACGCACCCTGCTGGCCGGACTGGGCGCCGCCGCATTGGAGGTGGGTCTTCCCTCCGTGTCCCCGGCGCACGGCCGCCGTTCGCTCGCCATCTCCGTCAAGCCCGACAGCCTGGCGCTGCGCCCGGACGGTGCGGGCACACCGATCTGGTCGGTCGGGAGCGACGACATCAGGACGAGCCGCGGCGAGATGCTCGACGTGACGCTCAGCAGCGATCTTCCTGCGCCGCTTGCCCTGCACTGCCGGGGCATCGACGGTGCTGCCGCCGCAGAGCCCCTGCTCGCCCGGGCCCCGCTTGCCGCCGGGGCAAAGGAGAGCTTCCAGCTTCCGCTGCGCCACGCCGGCACATTCCTGTTTGATCCTGGCCTTCTGAACGACAGCCAGGCGCGGCCATTGCGCGCAAAACCACTGGTCATCCTGGAAAGCGAGCGGGTCGCGGTCGATCGCGACGAGGTGCTCCTGATCGAGGAATGGCGGCTGCGACCGGATGGCACGGCGGCAGCGCCTGGCGCGGACGCCAAGGATACGACGCCGGTCTATACTCTTAACGGCCGGACCTCATTTGAACTCTCAGCACGCGCCAATGAACGCTTGCGGCTCCGCTTCATCAATGCCTCCCAACGCACTGTGCTCGCGGTGAAATTGGAGAGCCACGAAGTCCGCGTCATGGCCATCGACGGCCAGCCGGCCGAGCCGTTCCCCGCACGCAACGGCGCGCTCGTGTTACCGCCTGGCGGACGCGCCGATGCTTTTGTCGATGCCGCCTCGACCGCATCGATCCTGCTCCACGACGGCAAGGAGGCGCGCCCGATCGGGCGGCTCATGCTTTCCAGCGGGCCCCCACTGCGCCCCACCCCGCTGTCACCGGAACCGCCGCTTCTCTCCAATGGCCTGCCAGCGCAGCTCGACCTCAAGAATGCCCAGCGGTTTGAACTGGTCCTCGGCACGCCGGCCGGCTGGACAAGCCCGGCCAGCTTCACCTCCTCCACGCCGCCCGCTTTCCGCGCCAAGACCCGCCGCGCGGTCGTGCTGGCGCTAACCAACCGCGCGCCGATCGCGACCGTCTTCCACCTTCACGGCCATCACTTCCGCCTGCTCGACCGGCTCGACGACGGCTGGAAGCCGTTCTGGCTGGACACGCTCGCGATCGAACCCGGACAAACCCAGCGGATCGCGTTCCTGGCCGAGCATGCCGGCCGCTTCCTGGTCGAACAGGTCGCGACCGACTGGGCGGCGCCAAGACTGATCCGATGGTACAGTGTCGAATAAGAACAAGGGGAAACGACCATGAGCCAAACCATTCCAGCCATCCGTAGCGTCAAGGCGCGCGGCGTGGTCGTGCCGATCAAGCGTCCTGTGAAGAACGCCTTTGGCGTGATCGATTCGGGGCCGCTGGTCCTGATCGATGTCGAAACCGATCAGGGTGTTACCGGCCATTCCTACATCTTCGCCTACAGCAAGCCCACACTTAAACCGCTGGTTCACCTGATCGAGGAGACCGGGCGCGAGCTCGCAGGGAAATCCGTCGCCCCGTTCGACCTGATGAAAGCGATGGACGCCAAATTCCGCTTGCTCGGCTGGCAGGGCCTGGTCGGCATGGCCGTCTCCGGCCTCGACATGGCCTGTTGGGACGCGCTGGGGCAGGTCGCGAACAAGCCCGTTGTCGAGTTGCTCGGCGGCTCGGCACGCCCGCTCGCCGCCTATGACAGCTATGGCGTGGTCGATCCCACAGCCGATGAGCGGGCACTCCGCCGCTCGCTCGACCAGGGTTTTCGCGGCATCAAGGTCAAGGGCGGCGACGGCGATGCCGCCAATGACGAACGTGTGGTCAAGGGCGTGCGGGCCGTCATCGGCCCCGACATCGCCCTTGATGATCGACTTCAACCAGTCGCTCGATCCGGCGGAAGCAAGGCGCCGCATCGTCCGGCTTGCGCCCTATGACCTGCATTGGGTCGAGGAGCCGGTGCCGCAGGAAAATCTCTCCGGCCACGCCAGTGTCCGGATGGACTCAGCCATCCCGATCCAGGCCGGCGAGAACTGGTGGTTCCCGCGCGGCTTTGCCGAGGCGATTTCGGTCGGCGCCAGCGATTTCATCATGCCCGACCTGATGAAGGTCGGCGGCATCACCGGCTGGCTGCAGGTTGCGGGCCAGGCCGACGCCGCCTCGATCCCGATGTCGAGCCATCTGTTTGCGGAAGCAAGCGCACATGTGCTCGCGGTGACACCGACCGCGCATTGGCTCGAATTCCTCGATCTCGGCGGCGCCATCCTGGCCAAGCCGGCCGAGGTCATCGACGGCGCAGTCACCGCCCGCGGCCCGGGTCTTGGGATCGAATGGAACGAGCCGGCGGTGGCGAAATATCAGGTGACGTAGTCTGTAGGATGGGTAGAGCGAAGCGAAACCCATCACCTCCGCCGCGGATGCAGATCGATGGGTTTCGCTTCGCTCTACCCATCCTACAGCACCCTCAATACTCAATCCCGAGTCCATCATACACGCGGCGGAATACCGGCGGCAGCGTCTCGGGAAGGTCTTCCGCGATCAGACCCGGCCCCGCTTCCGCCGCGGCTTCACCGTGCATCCAGGCGCCGATGCTGGCGCCCTCGAAGGCGGGCACGCTTTGCGCCAATAGCCCTGCGATGATGCCGGACAAGACGTCGCCGGCGCCGGCGGTGGCGAGCCATGGCGGCGCGTTGGCGGCGATGGTGGCGCGGCCATCGGGCGCGGCCACCACCGTGTCCGGTCCCTTCAGCAATACCACCGCGCCGGAGCGCTCGGCGGCGGCGCGCACGCGCTCGAGCTTGGAGCGACCGGGATGTTTGTTGCTGATGTCGCTGAAGAGCCGCGGGAACTCGCCCTCATGCGGCGTCAGCACGACACCCGCGCCATCGGATGCCTTGATCGCCTCGAACAACCGCTCCGGCGCATCGGCAAAGCTGGTCAGCGCGTCAGCGTCCAGCACCAGGTTACGCTTGGCCGCGAGCGCGGTGTGGACGAAATCGCGCGTGCGCGGACCAATGCCGGCGCCGGGCCCGATCATGCTCGTGTTGAGCCGCCTGTCGTTCAAGAGGTCAGCGAACTGGATCACATTGTCGACCGCGCGCACCATCACCGCCGTCAGCGCCGCGGCGTTCACAGTGAGCGCATCGCTGGGCGAGGCCAGCGTCACCAGGCCCGCTCCTGCCCGCAGCGCGCCGCGCGCGGCAAGCCGCGAGGCGCCGGTAGCGGCGATATCGCCGGAGACGGCAAGCACGTGTCCGCGGGAATATTTGTGACCGTCGATCTTCGGCACCGGGAACGCGTGCTGCCAAGTCGACGGAACATTCTCGAAGGTTGCGGGGCGGATTTCCTCGAGCACCTTCGGATCGATGCCGATGTCGGCGACGCGCACGCGGCCGCAATGCACCCTCCCCGGCAGCAAGAGATGCGCCGGCTTGCGGCGGAAGAAAGTCACGGTCTCGGTGGCGCGGATCGCAATCCCCATCGGGGCGCCGGTGGTGCCGTTGATACCGCTCGGCAGGTCGACGGCAAGCACGGGCGCGCCATGGGCGTTGACGGACTCGATCATCTCATAGGGCTCGCCCTTCACGGGACGGTCGAGCCCGGCGCCGAACAGCGCATCGATGATCAGCGCGGGCTTTCCGATCGCCTGCGGGTTGAACGGCAGCACCGGATACTTCCAGCCGCGTGCGGCGAGCGCCGCGTCGCCCTTGAGGCTGTCGCGCTCGCACAACAGGATGACTGAGACCTCCCGCCCGCGTGCCGCGAGTTCAGCGGCGGCAACGAAGCCGTCGCCGCCGTTGTTGCCGCGGCCTGCCACCACCAGGATCGGTCCCTCCTCGGCCAGGTCCATGGCGGCTTCGGCGACGGCCTGGCCGGCACTCATCATCAGCGCAAAGCCGGGCGTGCCCTCGGCAATGGTCAGCCGATCGGCGCGTTCCATTTCAGCCGTGGTCAGGACTTCCATGCTGAATCCTCAATCTAACAGCCTTTTCGACAGGCAACTCGGGCGGCTCGCGTCCATCTTCCCCCTAGCGGTTGCACACCAATTCATCCGTTTGCCTATTTCTCAGGCTTCGGTATCATGGGCGCTCAGTCCAACCTTGTCTGTCTGCGCGTTAAAAGGCTGATAACATTCCGAAATCAGGGACGTTTACAAGTTGGCATAGACCCTGCTTTTGAGGAAGCCGCTCAGGACGGCCGCACCGCGCGGCCCGACGGGCGTTTCCGGCTCCGCTGGAAGTTGAAGGATCGAACCGACTGCGCCGCGCGCATCGAACACACCTGCACTTTGTATTCTGGAACTGCCCGGGAGGCCCTCAGTGAAGAAAATCGAAGCCATCATCAAGCCGTTCAAGCTCGACGAGGTGAAAGAGGCGCTCCAGGAAGTCGGACTTCAGGGCATCACGGTCACGGAAGCCAAGGGGTTTGGACGACAGAAGGGTCACGCCGAGCTTTATCGCGGCGCGGAATACATCGTCGACTTCCTGCCCAAGGTGAAGATCGAGATCGTGATCGGTGATGACCTGGTCGAGAAGGCGATCGATGCGATCCGCCGCGCGGCCCAGACCGGCCGCATCGGCGACGGCAAGATCTTCGTTTCCAATATCGAGGAAGCGATCCGCATCCGGACCGGCGAATCCGGGCTGGACGCTATTTAGGCCGGGTGCTATCCGGAATCTTGCGACCCAAGAATAGAATAAGGCTGCCTTTGGCGGCCTGATTTCGTTTGCGTCATCGCACCAATTCGCCAAACGCGAGAATAACGTCGCTCACCCGGAAACCGACCCGCAAAGTCAAAAGGGATACTCATGAAGACCGCCAAAGACGTCCTGAAATCGATCAAGGACAACGACGTCAAATACGTCGATCTTCGCTTCACCGATCCGCGCGGCAAGTGGCAGCACGTGACCTTCGACGTCGGCATGATCGAAGAGGACACCTTCGCCGAGGGCCAGATGTTCGACGGCTCCTCGATCGCGGGCTGGAAAGCGATCAACGAGTCCGACATGTGTCTGATGCCCGATCCCGTCACCGCGACGATCGACCCGTTCTTCGCCGAGACCACGATGGTCATCATTTGCGACGTGCTCGAGCCGACCACCGGCGAGCCCTATAACCGCGATCCACGTGGCATGGCGAAGAAGGCGGAAGCCATGGTGAAGTCGATGGGCATCGGCGACACCGTCTATTTCGGCCCGGAGGCCGAGTTCTTCGTGTTCGACGACGTCCGCTTCTCATCCACCCCCTACAACACCGGCTTCAGGCTCGACTCCTCGGAATTGCCGACCAACTCCGACACCGAATATGAAGGCGGCAATCTCGGCCACCGCATCCGCACCAAGGGCGGCTATTTCCCGGTCCCGCCGCAGGACTCGGTACAGGACATGCGCTCGGAAATGCTCGGCGCCATGGCCAAGATGGGCGTCAAGGTCGAGAAGCATCACCACGAGGTCGCTTCCGCCCAGCACGAGCTCGGGATGAAGTTCGACACGATGACGCTGATGGCCGACCAGATGCAGATCTACAAATACTGCATCCACCAGGTCGCGCACATTTACGGCAAGACCGCCACCTTCATGCCGAAGCCGGTCTATGGCGACAACGGCTCGGGCATGCACTGCCACCAGTCGATCTGGAAGGAAGGCAAGCCGGTGTTCGCCGGCAACAAGTATTCCGACCTCTCGGAGATCTGCCTCTCCTACATCGCCGGCATCATCAAGCACGCCAAGGCGATCAACGCCTTCACGAATCCTTCCACCAACTCCTACAAGCGCCTGGTGCCGGGCTATGAGGCCCCCGTGCTGCTCGCTTACTCCGCGCGCAACCGCTCGGCCTCCTGCCGCATCCCGTACACGGCTTCGCCAAAGGCCAAGCGCGTCGAAGTCCGCTTCCCTGATCCGATGGCCAACCCCTATCTCGGCTTCGCCGCGATGCTGATGGCGGGCCTCGACGGCGTCAAGAACAAGCTCGATCCGGGCCCGGCGATGGACAAGGACCTCTACGACCTGCCGAAGGAAGAGCTGAAGCAGATCCCGACCGTGTGCGGCAGCCTGCGCGAGGCCCTCGAAAACCTCGACAAGGACCGCGCCTTCCTGAAGGCCGGCGGCGTGTTCGACGACGACTTCATCGATGCCTACATCGAACTCAAGATGACCGAAGTCGAACGATTCGAAATGACCCCGCATCCGGTCGAGTTCGACATGTATTATTCGCAGTAAGCTTTCACTGCCGCAACAATGCGAAAGGCGCTCCACATGGGGCGCCTTTTGTTATTCGGGTTACCCCTCATCTCGGTGGCCGGCTAGGGAACGACACCTCGGCAAGCCCACGCGACGTTCGCGAAGGACCTCGGGCCATCGGGCCGGCCGGCCTCGTAGGCATCGCGCACAGCGGCGGTGGTGCGCGCTCGCTCGGCGGCGTCGAGCGTTGCCATATACTTGCCGAGTGGCCCCTCGCCTGCGGCGATCGGCGCCCAGTAGTCGTCGAAGCTGAGGTAATCCATGCGGACCATCAGCTCCACGTCCGTTACGTCCGCGAGCCCCTGCTCAACGAACGTCCTCTTCATTTCGCCCGGCTGCATCATTGGCTGGAAGCAATAGCGATTGCGCAGCTCACGGCCGGCTTCGCTGAGTGCCGCCACCGTGTCGACCATCATACGCATGCCGGGCATGCCACCGAGATGATCCCACACGGTCGCCGCGACCACGCCGCCCGACCGAACGACGCGGCGCATCTCGGCGACGGCTTTGCCGGCTTCTGGAACGAAGTGCAGCACGAGCAGCGCCAAGGCGCGATCGAATGCGCCATCCTCGAAGGGTAACGCGCACGCATCCGCCTGCCGGATCTTTATCCGCGGATCGATGTTGCGCCGGATGGCTTCCTCGACAAAGACTGGCGAATAGTCGATCGCGGCAATCTCGCGAAGGTCGGCGGACCTGGTGAGCGCGAAGGTCAGGCTACCGGTCCCGCAGCCAACGTCGAGAATCTTTTCGCCGTCGGCAACCCCCGCAAAGTCAATGAACATGGGCGCGAGTTTCTGGCTCCAACGGCCCATGAGCTGCTCATAGCCGGCGGCGTTCTGGACGTTGAATTCTGAGGTCATCGAAACCTCTGTGCGCTCGGCAAATGCTTAGACCTTGCAGCGGTAGTTGCCAAGACGCCAAAGCATCGCACCGCCTTCTTACGCCACGTCGTCGACCACTTCCGTCTTAGAAATACGGCGTGGTCCACTCAAGCTCCTTCGGCTTGATCTTTTTCTCGATGCAGCGCGCGGCGGCGTAGCCGGAGATCTCCCCGGTCTGCGTGCACCAGGGAAAGTTGCGCATCACCATGAACAAGGTGCGGTATTCGAACGACAACGAAGCGCCGGTCAGGATCATGTTGTTGATCTTCTTCGGAAGGAAACTGCGGAACGGCACCTCGAATTCGTGCTTTTGGAAACCTTCCCAGAAGAATGTCTTGGTCATCGGTGCGCTGATCGCGTCGCGGAAGCGACGGCCGGCTCGCACGTCCTCGATATTGACCACGTATTCGCCGATCGGATGGCGGCCGTCGCGCACGCCGACGAAGCGTCCGATATTGGCGATCGTCGCATTTTCGAATCCGGGCACGTATTTGCGCAGAAACTGCGCTTCGGCATTGATGAATCCGCGGAGCTCGCGTTTCGCCCTGGCGTGATCGACCACGTTGTCGTCCATGTGTAGCGCCCATTCATAGGGCACGTTCTGCCACAGCACATAGGTGCCGTCGGCCGTCATGGGGCTCATGTCGAGCGTTGGATGCCCGATATAGGCTTCGCCATAGACATCCCCGCCCGCCATCCGCGGTCGATACACGCCCTCCGGCAGGTCGCCGGCGGCAGCGGCTTCCGCCATCACCTTTTGCAGCACAGGATCCTTGGCCGTCTCCTGATGCGCGGTCAGGCGCTTCAGGTCGATGCCGTTCATGATCCACAACAGCCCGCCGGGGATCGGCCGTTCGACGCCGTCCCAGCCGTTGCCATGTGGTTGCGGGCCGCCGCCGCGGACGAACGGCGCGCCGGAGCGCGCGACCAGTTCGCCGGTGCCGCTACCCTCGATGAAGATCTTGCCAGCGATGGCTTGGAGGCCGCTGGCGTTCTCGACCAGAATGGCCTTGATCGTGCCGTCGCCGGGGCCATCGTGCTCCACGATCGCATCGACGAAGGTGGTGCCGTACAGCGCGTTGACCCCAGCCTGCTTGAGCATTGTTGCCATCACGCAGCCGGCGCCTTCCGGATTGAACGACATCCGCCGGAAGGGGCTGCCGGGTGGCTTCTTGCGCTCGTAGTGCGAAAGCGGATTGCCGGCCCAACCGGAATGAGTGCTCTCTGTCGCGGTGTAGATGTGGCCTTCTGCGGCGAACCGCTCCATCAGCTCGGTGTGGATGCCGCCGATGCCGGCGTCGGCGGCGCCCTGCAGACCCGAGGTATGCACGCCGCCTGGCATGTCGAAGCGCTCGACCATGATCGTGCGTGCGCCCATCCGTGCCGCCTGCAGCGCGGCAGCGAATCCGCCGGGACCGCCGCCAACGACAACGACGTCGGCCTCAAAGGCGATTGGAACGCGATAATGGCGGCTGATGGCGGGCACGGCAATCTGGCTCCGATCGGTCATGTAGGTACTTTTGTTGCGGCGCCGCGGCGCGACGCGAGGAGGCGGCGATTAACTCAGCCGACGAAGAAGCTCGCATCCACGGGCTTCGGCAGATCCTTCTCCGCCACCAGGATTTCGCTGCTGCGGATGATCGCTTGGCGCGACTTCGGATCGGCCATCGACTCGAAGCGATATCTCAGCCGTCCCGATTGCGTCGCCTTGACCAGCGTGCTCGCTGGCAGCCGCGTCTCCTTCTCGGCGGCCGCATAGGCGCCCTGCGGGTCGGCTTCCATTGCGGCAGCAGCATCGGCGAAGGTTCTGTACAGCCGCTCTGCGATGCCGGGATGCTTGTCGAGCGCGTCCTGACGGATCGCGAGGCCGAGGAATGGCATCACCGTGCCTTCGTGCTTTTCATACGCCTCGCCCATGTTGAGCAGGACGCGCAGCTTCGGGTTCTTGCTCATGCCGATAGCGACGCTCGGCTCCCAGGTCATCGCCGCGTCGGCACGGTCGGCCAGTACCAGAGTGACGCCGCCGAGCGGATGGTCGACGGTCTGGATCGAGGTCTCCTTTTCGAGATCGATGCCGTAGAAACTGCGCACCAGCGACTTCATGAGGCGGAAGGTGCCCGACGAGGTCGGCGCGGCCAGGGTCTTGCCGCGCAGATCCTCGACCGAACGGATGCTGTCCGAGGTGGTGACGATGTTGAGCAGATTGCCGGGATTGATGCCGCACAGGTACTTTACGGGCACACCGGCGAAGGCACGCACGGCAAAGGTGTCCCAGCTTCCGAAGCACATATCGAACCCGCCGGCGACGAAGTCGCCGTAATAGGTCGTCAGCGACGAATACGGAATTGGCGGTGCCAGCGCCACACCGTTCTTGCGGTCGAAGCCCTTGGCCAGCGTGCACTCCATGAACGCCGGCACAAAGCCCGGGGTGAACGTCGCCCAAGTCAACTTCGGCACATCAGTCAACTTCGGCAGATCGTCCGAGCGCGCGGCGCCCGGCAGCACGGAGGTCGCAGCGGTCCCCGCCAGCGTTTGCATGAAATGCCGTCTCGAGACAGCCATCTGAATCTCTTCTTCTGCGGTGGATGGTTTCGGCTGTTGTCAGGCGGCGAAGAAACCCGGCTCGGCCTTACGCGACAGCACGCTCTGCCGGGTCAGGATTTCGGAAGCCGTAATGATGGTGGCCTGCACCTTCGGATCGCTCGCAGCGCCGTAGGCAAGCTTGAACCGGCCAGATGCGCGGGCGATCTTCAGCGTCTCGACATCGATCTTGGTCCGCGGCGCGTATTTGGCAGCGATCGCATCGAATTCAGATTCGATCAGCCCCGCGCATTCGCCGAACGCCGCATTAAGCTTGACGCCGAGGCCCGGATTCGTGTCGAGGATTTCCTGTCGGACGTTGACGCAGAAATACGGCAGATCCGAACCCGTCTTGTCATGAAAGGCCTTGCCGGCGCTGAAGATCACGCCGAGATCAGGACGCTTCTGCATGCCGTTGCTGATCATCGGTTCCCAGGCGACCGCGGCGTCGGCCCGCTCGGCAATCACCAAAGTGACGCCCTGCGCCGGATTGTCGGCGTTCTGCACCTGCGCGATCTCTTCGATGTCCGCCCCGGCAGTCTCCTTGATCATCGCGCGTGTCATCCGGTACACGCCTGACTGCTGCGGCGCCGCGATAGTCTTGCCTTTCAATTCCGCGATCGACTTCGGACCGCCTTTGGCGGCGACGATGCCGATCATATCTGCGGTCATCAGCGTGCACAGCAGCCGGCACGGTACACCGCCGTGATAGCGCGTCAGGATCGGATCCCAGCTCGCGATGATCAGATCGGAACTGTTGGCGACGAAATCGTTGAAAAGCGTGCCAATCGACGCATTCAACACTGGCTCGCCAAGACGGAATCCGTGCTTCTCGTCGAGCTTGCGTTCGCGGATCACGTCGTAGAACACAGTGGTAAATCCGGGCGTCGCGGTGCCACAACGGATTTCCATCGGGCCTCGCGCTCGCAACAGCGTGGGCGCGGCGGCCAGAAGGCCGGCGCCGGCAGCGATTCCGCTGAGCACGACGCGCCGGGACGGTCGCACGTATCCGTCAGCTCTCGTCGGCTTCATCTTTTCCTCCTAACGCTGTTTCAATCTGCGCCCGACATTGATCGCGGGTCTGTTGGTCGATGCGCGCCTCCGCGAGCGGCATTTCCAGCATGATGCGTGCGCCAGGGCCGAGCACGATGACACGATCGGCCATTTCGAGCGCGTCATCGATCCGATGCGTGACGATCAGACAGGTCTTGCCGAACTCGCGCGCGACCTTGCAGAAGTCCCGGCGCAGCGTCCTCGAGGTGACGTGGTCGAGCTGGCTGAACGACTCGTCGAGCAGGATCAGTTCGGGGTCGACCGCCAGCGCCCGCGCCAGCGAGACGCGCTGGCGCATGCCGCCGGACAATTGGTGTGGATACTTGTCCTCCGCCCCGGCAAGATTGACGTTGGCGAGCCATTCGATCGCTTTCGCGCGTGCGCGCTTACGGTCCTCGCCGAGAATCAACAGGCCGAGTTCGGCATTCTCCACCGTGGTCCGCCACGGCAGCAGCCGATCATTCTGAAACGCGACCGACAGTCTACCCTTCAGCGATTTGAATTCCTTGAACGGATCGGCGCCCGCGACTCTGACCGCACCGGCGTCGATGCCGGTCGTACCCATGATGATGTTGAGCACAGTCGTTTTGCCGGCTCCGGTGCGCCCAAGCAAAGTGACGATCTCGCCGCGAGCGACATCGAAGCTCAGATCGTCGACGACCCGATGGCCGCTGAAGTCCTTGCGCACTCCGCGCAGCGAGATCACGGGGGCTCCGACTACGGAGCCCAGGTCTGTCGGACGCATGTTCATCGGACCGCCGTCTCCTGGCGCCAGCCGAGCACCGCCTTCTCGATCGCGGTCACCAAGAGCTGCAGCACAATGTTCAGGACGACCAGGAAGAACGTCCAGGCCAGCACTTCGTCGATGTGGAACGTCGATTGTGCGAGCCCCATGCGCGAGCCGACGCCGAGCGCGGACGCCACCAGCTCCGCGAAGATCACCATGCGGGTGGCATAGCCGATCACCGATTTGGTGGTCAGGATCACGTAGGGCACGAGGTGCGGCACGATCAAATAGCGCAACGTCTGCAGTTGCGAGGGGCGAAAGCTCTCGATCATATCGACGAGATCCTTCGGCAGCGCGCGGAAGCCGTCATAGATGCTGAGCGCATAAAACGGCATCAGGATCATAATCAGGATGAAAAAGATTCGCGTCTCCGGATTCTTGAACCAGAACACCGCGAGCAGGATCCAGGATAATGCCGGGATTCCGGTGTCGATCACCACAAGCGAGCGGATGAACGGCCGCAGCAGCGGCGACAACGCCATCAGCAGGCCGAGCAGCACACCGGCCACCAGCGAGAACGACAGCGCCGCCGCGAGCCGGCCGAGCGTTGCGAACACGTGGATGTAGTCCGTATTGGCTAGCCGCCAGATCGCCGCAGATACGGCTTCAGGCGACGGCATGATGTAGTCGGGGACGTACCAGCTCGCGACCTCCATCGCCGCGATCAGCAGCAGCACCACGATAGTTGTCGCCGCAGTCTCGCGTACGGTCGATCGTGCCAGCAGATTCGCGGCGCGCGCAGCAAACCGGCTACCCGGTACGGTGCGCCGATGCGCGGCCTCGATCACCTGATCGTTGAACCCTTGCAACTCGTGCTCTCCTCCCCGGTGTCGGTACCTGGCGGCCCGATCCGCAATTTTCCTCAACTTAATATGTTAACTTGAGGCGTCAAGGCGAGCTTGGCATAATTCGATTCTCCAAAGGCAAAGGACCCCGAGTGCCCCTCCGCACACGAACCACGCGAAAACACGAGGACGAGCTCGCCGGGGTGGCCGAAGCCACAACGATCCCGTTCGAACGCGCCCTGCCCGTCGGACTGCTGCGCGCCCGGGAGGCGGTGATGGTTCATATGCGCCCAATCCTGCGGGCGCACGGCACCACGGAACAGCAATGGCGTGTGCTGCGCGCGCTCAACGATGTGCAACCGATGGACAAGACGACGCTGACAAATCACGCCGCCTTGCTGATGCCGAGCCTGCTGCGCATTCTGAAGGACCTCAAGCAAGCGGGACTGATCCGGCTGGTTCGTTCTCAGACCAATCGGCGATTGACGGGCGTGATCCTGACGCCGCGCGGCGCCGCCTACGTCGCGGTCGTCACCGCCGCGCTCGCACAGAAGAGCATCATTCTGAAGCAGGTGATCGGGCAAGACACGGTGGAGCAGTTGCTGGATTTGCTGCGGACGGTTGAGCTACGGCTTTCGACGATCAAGACAGGATCGGACTAACCTCTTGAGCCGCTGACTTGGTGACGCTGTCTCCGGTGTCTCACTGAACTTGATATTGCCATGTCTCGTTCTCAGCTCCATCGCGCGCACTGAAGCAGCAGGGCTCATAGCGCCTATGTGGATTGTTTCCACTGCCCTCTGACGGATGACTTGCAGAACCGTCGGTGACAACGCAAACTGCAACAAAACAAAAAAGGGAGTGAAAAGATGAAACGGCGCACATTTCTTGGTGGGCTTGGTGCCACAGTCTTCTCGCCGGCGATTGTCCGCGCCGCCGGGGACACGGCGTTAAAATTCGGTGTCCTGACCGACATGAATGGCCTGTTCGCGGACAATAGCGGCAAGGGATCGGTGGCGGCCGCGCAATTGGCGATCGAGGAGTGTGGCGGCAGCGCCCTGGGCAAACCCATCGAACTGATTTCAGCCGATCACCAGAACAAGCCCGACCTCGGCGGCAACATTGCGCGCCATTGGTATGATCAGGATGGCGTCGACGTCATCCTCGACGTGCCGGTGTCGTCCGTATGTATGGCGGTCCAGAACTTCGCCAGGGATCGAAACAAGATGTTCATCACGTCCGCCGGAGGGTCGGCGGATCTGAGCGGAAAGCTATGTTCTCCCAACTTTATCCAATGGACCTATACAACCTACGCGCTCGCGAACGTGGCCGGCAAAGCGTTGCTCAAACGTGGCAGCGATACGTGGTTCTTTGTCGTTGCCGACTATGCGTTCGGCCATGCGCTCGAACGCGATGTTACGGAAGTCGTGACCAGGGGCGGAGGGAAATCACTGGGGCATGCGCCGCATCCAATCAACACAGCAGATTTCAGCTCGGTTCTTTTGACGGCCAAGTCGTCGGGCGCGAAAGTCATCGCACTGGCGAACGCTGGCGCGGATACTCAGAACGGCATCAAACAGGCCGAAGAATTTGCCCTCACCGGCGGCGGTCAACAGATGATCGCTCTCTTGATTGACGTCAATGACATCCAAAGCATTGGTCTGAAGAGCGCGCAGGGCCTGCTCGCGACAATCGGATTCTATTGGAACATGGATGACCGGACGCGCGAATTTGCCAAGCGCTATGCCGCCAAGATGGGAAAACCGCCGAGCATGATGCAGGCGGGCGTGTATTCGTCCGCGTTGAACTACATCAAATCGGTTCAGGCCGCGAACACCAAGGATCCTGCCGCAGTCGTCAAGGATTTGCAGGGCCGCACCTTCAATGATGCGTTCGCACGAAACGGCAAGCTTCGCGCTGACAACCTGATGGTGCATGACATGTATCTCGCCGAGGTCAAGAAGCCGAGCGAGGTGTCCGACCCTTCGGATGTTTTCAGGATACTCGCGACCGTCGAAGGCAAAGACGCATTTCCGCCGCTATCGAGCAGTGCTTGCCCGATGGTGACAGCGCAGAAGTAGCGCGGCAGTCAACGATCGCGCCAGCTAGCTGCAGAACTGCTCGAATCTGGTGCGATCGATCGCAAGCCGCCTTCATTGATCGCGATGATTTGAGTGCGACAAAACAACCCGACGGGCAAATCACCAAAAGTCTGTCCAGACTATCAGCGAAAAATATTCTACTTCCGTCGTCGGGCAAATCAGTGATTTAACTCCGCGCGTCTCACGGCGGATGAGGGGCGGCTCGCGATCGTCACGAACGTTGCGGTGAGATGCGGTGGACGCGGGTGTTGCGACTGACGAGCGTGACTATCCGTGGACGGCGAAGTCGTGTGGTTCTGGCGCCCCGACGCTGGCGCTAAGTTTTTTGCGCGAAGAAATTCGCGCGAGAGGCGACGGTGGCAAGAAAGCCCGGTCACCGGGAAGAGCACGAAGTAAGCCGTAAACCACTGCGCAGGGAAAGCCGGTGTTGCTCCGGTTGACCTGTGGTCCTACCCCCGTGCTTTTTGTTGCACGGGGCCCACGGGTGCAGCCGGCACCCGGCTTTCCCTGCGCCCTCTATCCGATGAGAGGGCGGAACGAGACGCAAAGCTCGGGCGAAACGCGCCGCGAGAATGCGGACTCACATCCACACGCTGTTTGAACCAAACGTAGGATGGGGTAGAGCGAAGCGAAACCCATTATTCGCGCGGCTTGCTCCGAAGCCGATGGGTTTCGCTTCGCTCTACCCATCCTACCGGGGCGGCGTACTGGATCGTCCGCCGGAGCCTGTCATCGGGCGCCGCGTTGCGCCGACCTGGTTGCGGACGATGACAGCCGAGAAGCTGTTTGACAATTGAATCAGATTCATCCCGGCGCCACTACGCCGCCGCCCGCTGCCGCTCGCGCAGCGCGGCACCGAAAGCTTCGAACAGCTTCCTGTTGATCGGGTTGCGTTGCGGGTCATACTCCGCGTGCCACTGCACCCCGAGCGCAAAGCTCGGCGCGTCGGCGATGCGGATCGCCTCGATGGTGCCGTCCTCGGCGAGGCCTTCGATCATGACGCGTTCGCCGGGCTCCAGGACGCCCTGCCCATGCAGCGAATTGACGCGGATGATCTCGCAACCCAGGAGCGTTGCGAACACCCCGCCGGGCGTGAGCTTGACGTCGTGACGGTCGGCGAACACCACCAGCGGGTCCGGATGGATTTCGCCGTTCTCGAGCCGCGGCATGCGATGGTTTATGCGTCCGGGCAGTTCACGGATCTCGGGATGCAGCGAGCCGCCGAAAGCGACGTTCATCTCCTGCAGTCCACGGCAGATGCCGAACAGCGGGATGCCGCGCGCGACACAAGCCTCCGCGAGCGCCAACGCGACCTCGTCACGGTGGATGTCGTAAGGCTCGTGACTGATATGCGGCTCGCAATTGAACCGGGTCGGGTGGACATTGGCACGTGCCCCGGTCAGGACCACGCCGTCGACCACGTCGAGCAAAGCGCCGACATCAGTGATTTCAGGCGAACCTGCGAACATCAGCGGAACGGCGCCCGCGACGTCGGTGATCGCGCGCAGGTTGCGCTCCCCCACCATCTGAACCGTGAAACGATCTTCGATGCGATGGGCGTTTCCGATCACGCCGACCACGGGCCGTCTCATTGTTCAGTATCTCGCGTAGGAATGATTTTCTATGTTTGTCACGGTTCCGAGGCGATAATGCTCCCGATTTCGCCGGTAATCAACATACTGTGCCCGCGGATCACATCGGCGTGGTGCGCAGGCCGGGAGCAGATAGCGCCTTCGTGACCCCGAACCGGGCGCTGTCCGGCCGGCCATCGCCCGCGCAGGACAGCGGCAAACCGGCACATGTGCCGCGGCTTGATCCTGGTGGAATGTTGACGCCAAAGTGAGAACAATCGATGCGCGAAGGAATCAATGTGAGACTACCGGGCGGCGACCATCTTCGGGCCCGCAGCGACTTGGCGTGGGCGATCAGCGTCGGCGGCATCGCCATCGTGCTGTTCGCGGCGCTGCTCGCCCTTGCCTGGCATTACGCGGCGACACTGTTCCTGATCTTCGCCGGGGTCCTGCTCGGCGTGGCGCTCAACGCCCTCACCAATCTGCTCGGCCACATGGTCAAGCTGCCGCATGCGCTGCGGCTGACCATCGTCTGCCTCGCGCTGGCGGCGCTGTTGTCAGGCGTCGTCTTCCTCGGCGGGGCCACCATCGCCCAGCAGGCCTCCGCGCTCAGCGACACCATCAAGTCGCAACTGGTGTACGTGAAATCCCTCCTCGAGCAGCACGGTGTCGACACCAGCTATCTCGATTTCAGCAACCAGTCTTCCGTACCGACGGACTCGTCGACGCCAACGACGCCGGGCGCAGCGGCAACCCACAGTCTCCCAAGCGCCGGCGCGCTCGCCTCCAGCGGTGGCGCGATCATCAGCCAGACCCTCAAGGTGCTGCTCGGCACCGTGAGCGCGGTCGGCAACTTCTTCATCGTGCTGTTTCTCGGCCTTGCCTTCGCCGCCCAGCCCAGCGTCTACCGCGCCGGGCTGTTATTCGTGATGCCGGCCAGGCATCGCGAGCAGGCCACCATCATCGTCGACCGTATCGGTGACACGCTGGAGCGCTGGCTGATCGCCCAGATCATCACCATGGGCGCGGTGTTCTTCGTCACCTGGATCGGGCTTTCGATCATCGGCATCCAGAGCTCGTTCATCCTGGGGATCCAGGCCGGCCTGCTCGCCTTCATTCCGACGGTGGGCGCGATCCTGGGCGGATTGATCGTGGTGCTGGCAAGCCTTGCCTCGGGCTGGATCGCGGCGCTCTCCGCCTTCCTGCTGTTCCTCGGCGTGCACGCGATGGAGAGCTACATACTCACCCCGATCATCCAGAGGCAAGCGCTGGATATTCCGCCTGCCACGCTGTTTGCGTTCCAGATCCTGCTTGGGGTGGTGTTCGGGGTCTGGGGGCTCGCGCTTGCGCTCCCCCTGATGGCGATCGCCAAGGTCATGATCGACCACTTCAAGGCCAAGGAGCCGGCTGTGGCCGCGTGAGCGACCTCAGGCCGTCACCACGATCTCGGTATGCTCGACCTCCGGCGGCGCGGCAAAGAACGGCCCGACCAGCGCGCGCCAGGCGGCGAAATCTTCCGAGCTGCGGAAATCGACGGTGTGGTTCTCCAGCGTCTCCCACTTCGCGACCAGCCGGTAGCGCGACGGCTTCTCGATCGACCTGTGCAGCTCGAAGCCCTTGCCGCCCTTGGCGCGCAGAAACAGCGGCCGCGCTTTCTCCACCGCGGCTTCGAAATCTTTTTCGCTGCCTGGCTTGACGTCGATGAGTGCAATTTCGGTGACCATTTTGGGCTTCTCCCTGGAAAGAGCCCGTCTCTAGCTCAGCTTAGGGAAAAGAAAAAGGCGCCTTCCGGCGCCCTCACCTATGCGGGATGTACCGTCAGCCTAGTTGAACACGAGCACCGTGCCGAGGACCATCAGCGCAATGCCCACAAACATCAGCATCGGCCAAGGGCTGCGCGGGCGGCCGTAGCGGCCTTGGGCGCGGCGCTCGGCGATCAGCGCGGTCTCGTATTCATCCGAAGTCGAGAACAGGCAGCCGAATCCACCGCGAGCCGTGGCGGCAGCAGCTTCGAGCGACAAAAAGGCGGATTGGGCGTTGTGAAGGCGGGTCGATTCCATACCCGGGATGATAAGGAATCGAATGGTAAATGGAATCTTACCCGCATCCCTCAAATCGCTCTCACGCCGCGATCGGCCGCTCGCGCGCCTGTGCTGCAAGGCCGGCGGTCTTGCGTCGCCAGTTCTCCAGCGACAGCGGCAACTCCTCTGCGGCCTCGACGCGGTTACGGCCGCCGCGCTTGGCCTGATAGAGCGCGGTATCGGCGGCAGCCAGCAGCACCTCGAGCTCGGTGCCGGCCGGCCCGCCGGCAACGCCGACGCTGACGGTAGTATCGACCGGGCCTTCGTCGCAGACGATGCCGGAGGCCTGGAAAGTCTCGCGCACGCGTTCGGCGGCGAGCACGCCCTCCTCCAGCGAGCACGGCAGCAGCGCCGCGAATTCCTCACCGCCAATGCGGCCGGAGAGATCGGTAAGGCGGAGGTTGTTGACAACGACGGCTGCGAACAATTTCAGGATCTCGTCGCCGGCAGGATGGCCGAAGCGGTCGTTGATCGACTTGAAGTGGTCGATATCGAAGATCATCACCGTCACCGGACGGCCGGCCTCGGCCTCGCGTTCGATCACCCGCGCGCAGGCCTCGGCAAAGCCGCGGCGGTTGAACATGCCGGTCAGGGGATCCATCGAGGCCGCCGTCTTGTGCGCGGTCACCTCGCGGTCCGACACCAGCATGAAGATCACGAAGACGGTGCCGATCGCATAGAGAATGAGCTCGACCGAGAACACCGTCAGCCAGATGCTGTCGCCGAACGCCGCATCGTGCGGACGCAGGAAATTGCCGAGCAGAATCGGCAGCAGCAACACGCAGCCATGCAGCACGGGCACCGCGAGTGCAGGCCAGCGCCGCTGCATTGCGCGCCGCCGCTCGCGCCACAATTCGGCCGCGGTGAGGCACGCGTAGATCGCAATGATCGCAGCACCGATGGTCAGCTTCAGCATGGGCTGCTCGGGAGGCAAGGTCAGCGCGGCGCCGACCCACACGATCGCGCCGAGCACGAGACCGGGGACATTCGGCTTGCGGCGATGGAACACGCGTGCGGCGTTCCACACCATGCCGCAGGCAATGAAGCCCATTGCATTCAGCGCCAGCGAGGCAATTTCGCCGAGCCTGGAGCCCGCGATCGTCGATGCCGCGACCGCGGCCGCGCCGAGGAGATACGCGCTGCCCCACCACGTCAGCGCCGGAATCTTCTCCTGATTGCCGAAGAACAGCAACATGGCGCCGAGCATTCCAGCCACCATCGTGGCAAACAGATAAAGCGTCGAAATATCGAACGACATAAGCCCTGCCTAGAGCGTGTGATGCCACGTTCTCAAAGGTGCGATCCAAGAAGGAGAGCGCCCATAAATATCGCTCAAGCTATGCCTTGCGCGTTGGCAATCCGTTTGCGTGCATACAAAAGTTTTCGAGAAAAACTGCGACAATTGATCCGCAAAGGCCCAGCAAAAAGGGCGCCTCGCGGCGCCCTTCGCAGTTGCTGCAAATTGCAATGAAGCGGTTAGCGCTTCGAGAACTGGAACGACTTGCGCGCCTTGGCGCGGCCGTACTTCTTGCGCTCGACCGTACGGGAGTCGCGGGTGAGGAAGCCGCCCTTTTTCAGGACGCTGCGCAGCTCCGGCTCGAAATTGGTCAGCGCCTTGGAGATACCGTGGCGCACCGCACCGGCCTGGCCGGACAGGCCGCCGCCGGTAACCGTGCAGATCACGTCATACTGACCGGCGCGTGCGGCGGCGACCAGCGGTTGCTGGATCATCATCCGCAGCACCGGACGGGCGAAATAGACTTCGACGTCGCGGGTGTTGACGGAGATCTTGCCGGAGCCCGGCTTGACCCAGACGCGGGCGACCGCGTCCTTGCGCTTGCCGGTGGCGTAAGCGCGGCCGTACTTGTCGACCTTCTTCACATATTTCGGCGCCTCGGGAGCCGCCGGCTTGAGCTGCGCCAGCTGGTCGAGGGACTGCATGGTATCGGACATCAGGCGGCCCTCATGTTCTTGCGGTTCGCGGAAGCGAAATCGATCTTCTCGGGGTTTTGCGCTTCATGCGGATGTTCGGCGCCGGGATAGACGCGCAGATTGCCCATCTGGATGCGGCCGAGCGGGCCGCGCGGGATCATGCGCTCGATGGCCTTCTCAACCACACGCTCGGGGAAGCGCCCTTCCAGGATCTGCTTTGCGCTGCGCTCCTTGATGCCGCCGATATAGCCGGTATGCTTGTGGTAGACCTTCTGGTCGCGCTTGCGACCGGTCAGCACGACGTGGGCGGCGTTGACGATGATGACGTTGTCGCCGCAATCGACATGCGGCGTGTAGGTGGGCAGATGCTTGCCGCGCAGGCGCATCGCGACCATGGTAGCGAGGCGCCCGACCACCACGCCCTTGGCGTCGATCACGACCCACTTCTTCTGCACCTCGGCGGGCTTGGCCGAAAAGGTTTTCATGTGAACTGTCCGTGGAAAGGAGTTTTCGGCGCAAAACCGCGGCGCCGGATTGGCGGCTTTCTAGAGAATCGAATGAAATTCGTCAATGCCGATTGATGCAATTTAGTACAATGGAAACAATAGCTTATAAATAAGGTGCGATAATACCTCTGGAAACCCTATTTGTTTGGAATGGAATAGGTCGCCGTCACATGCGCAATCGGATCCGGGGAATCGCCCGAAAGCAGGTTGACCTCCCCGACCGCCAGCCGCTTGCCGAGCTTCAGCAGCCTCGCCGCCGCCAGCACGTCCTGCCCCGGCTGGCCCTTGCGGAGGAAATTGATGTTGAGGTTGGTGGTGACCGCCAGGCCCACCGGGCCGATCGCCGACAGCAGCACCACATACATCGCGAAATCAGCCAGCCCCATCAGCGTCGGGCCCGACACCGTGCCGCCCGGCCGCAGCATCCTGTCGCTGTAGCGCTGGCGCAAAAGACAGGTCTCGCCGTCGGCGTTCTCGATGACGATGTCGTCCGCGCTGAACGCCTGGGGGAATTCCTCGCGCAGGAACCTTTCCAATTCAGCCACACTCATTTTCGCCAATGCCATGCCGTCCCCGCCCCTCGATTCAGTCCGCGTGTTACATTAAGTTGCGGCCAAGCCGTAATTGAAAAAAGCCTTAGTGGAAATTTGGAGATGCCCCAAGCCGCCCGCGCCACAGCGCCGCAACCGCCAATCCTCCTGCGCGAGCAGGTCGGCAGCATCGCCGTGCTGACGCTCAACCGCCCCGCCGCGCGCAACAGCCTCTCCGAAGGACTGATCGCCGAGTTGCATGGCGCGCTCAGGGAGATTCATGACGATGGCGCCGTGCGCGCTGTGGTCATCGCCGCCAACGGCACTGCCTTCTCGGCAGGCCATGACATGAAGGAACTCACCGCGCGCCGCAGCGATGCCGATCGCGGCCGCGTCTATTTCGCTGGCATCATGAACGCCTGCAGCGCCATGATGCAGGCGATCGTGCGTCTGCCGAAGCCGGTGGTCGCGGCCGTCCAGGGCGTTGCGACCGCAGCGGGCTGCCAACTGGTTGCGAGTTGCGATCTCGCGGTCGCCTCGGAAAGTGCGACCTTCGCGACGCCCGGCGTCGATATCGGCCTGTTCTGCTCGACACCGATGGTGGCGCTGTCGCGCAATGTTCCGCGCAAGCAGGCGATGGAGATGCTGCTCACGGGCGAGCCGATTTCGTCCGCGACCGCGCGCGACATCGGGCTCATCAACCACGTCGTAGCAGCCGGAACCGAACGGGATGCGGCGGTCGCGCTCGCCCAGAAGGTTTCGCTGAAATCCGCCTGCACCGTTAAGCTCGGCAAGGAGGCGTTCTACCGCCAGGCCGAAATGAGCCTCACTGATGCCTACCGCTACGCCGCCGAGGTGATGACCGAAAACATGATGGCCCGCGACGCCGAGGAAGGCATCGGCGCCTTCATCGAGAAGCGCGAACCGAAATGGCAGGATAAGTGATCCTCATCCTGAGGAGCCTGCGAAGCAGGCGTCTCGAAGGATGTAGGCCCGTCTGTGGCCTCATGGTTCGAGACGCGCGTAGCCGCACTCCTCACCATGAGGGTCGAAGGAATCGAAGATGAACCACGACACCTACCCCGATAATTACATCCGCGGCATCCTCAACAGCGTGAAGTCGATCGCGATGGTCGGCGCTTCGCCGGTCAATGTGCGGCCGAGCTATTTCGCCTTCAAATATCTGGCGGAGCGCGGCTACGACATGATCCCGGTCAATCCTGGCTATGTCGGCAAGAGCCTGCTCGGCAAGCCCTTCGTCGCGTCGCTCGCCGACGTCGGCCGGCCGATTGACATGATCGACATCTTCCGCAACTCCAGTCACATCATGCCGGTTGTCGAGGAGGCGCTCAGGCTGTCGCCATTGCCGAAGGTGATCTGGATGCAGCTCGGCGCGCGCGACGACGCAGCCGCGGCAAAGGCCGAAGCTGTTGGCATCAAGGTCGTGATGAACCGCTGCCCGAAAATCGAATATGGCCGGCTGTCGTCGGAGATTTCCTGGATGGGTGTCAATTCGCGCACGCTGAGTGCCAAGCGCGCACCGATGCCGACACAGGGCATGCGGCTGTCGCTGAACCGGATGAGCGTCGGCGGTGGCCAGACCGCGGCTTCCGATCGCGTCGCAAAGAACAAGACCGAGACGACGTGACGCAACAACGAAACAATTCTTTCGATATCGCGGCATAACGAAGCACGCTGTTTCGAACGCGCACGCAGCCCGCGATGCGCCTTGACGGCGGACATTGCTGCCATCAGCATGCCGCGCATTTCATTCCGACCCAAGCAGACAGGACACTTAGAATGACCGATCGCCTTCCGGGATTTTCGACCCTCGCAGTGCACGCGGGTGCGCAGCCTGATCCCACCACCGGCGCGCGGGCGACGCCGATCTATCAGACGACGTCATTCGTGTTCAACGACGCCGACCATGCGGCCTCGCTGTTCGGCCTGCAGTCGTTCGGTAACATCTATACCCGCATCGGCAACCCGACCAATGCTGTGCTGGAGGAGCGCGTCGCCGCCCTCGAAGGCGGCACCGCGGCGCTCGCGGTCGCCTCGGGGCACGCCGCGCAGGTGGTCGTGCTGCAGCAGTTGATGAAGCCCGGCGACGAGATCATCGCGGCGCGCAAACTCTATGGCGGCTCGATCAATCAGTTCACCCACGCCTTCAAGAGCTTTGGCTGGAACGTCGCCTGGGCCGATCCGGACGAGATCGAAAGCTTCGAGCGCGCAGTGACGCCGCACACCAAGGCGATCTTCATCGAATCGATCGCCAATCCCGCCGGCAGCGTCACCGATATCGAGGCGATCGCTGCGGTGGCGCGCAAGGCCGGCGTGCCGCTGATCGTCGACAACACGCTCGCGACGCCCTACCTCATTAAGCCGATCGACCACGGCGCCGACATCGTCGTGCACTCGCTGACCAAGTTCCTGGGCGGCCACGGCAACTCGCTCGGCGGCATCATCGTCGATGCCGGCACCTTCGACTGGTCGAAGGACAACAAGTATCCGATGCTGAGCGAGCCGCGCCCGGAATATCACGGCATCAAGATCCAGGAGACCTTTGGCAATTTCGCCTTCGCGATCGCCTGCCGCGTGCTGGGCTTGCGCGATCTTGGCCCGGCGCTGTCACCGTTCAACGCCTTCATGATCCTGACCGGCATCGAGACGCTGCCGCTGCGCATGCAGAAGCATTGCGACAACGCGAAAGCGGTCGCGGAATTCCTGGCAGGCCATCCTGCGGTAGCCTCGGTGAACTATGCGGGGCTGCCTGGCGACAAGTACAACAATCTCGCGCGCAAATATGCGCCGAAGGGCGCAGGCGCGGTGTTCACCTTCAGTCTCAAGGGCGGCTACGACGCCGGCGTCAGCCTGGTGTCGAACCTGCAGTTGTTCTCGCATCTCGCCAATGTCGGCGATACCCGCTCGCTGGTGATTCACCCGGCCTCCACCACCCACAGCCAGCTCGACGACGCCGCCAAGATCAAGTCCGGCGCCGCGCCAGACGTGGTCCGGCTCTCGATCGGCATCGAGGATAAGGACGATCTGATCACCGACCTCGATCAGGCGCTGCGGGCTTGATGTCTGCCTGTCATTCCGGGGGCGATGCGAAAGCATCGAACCCGGAATCTCGAGATTCCGGGTCTGGTCCTTCGGACCATCCCGGAATGACGCCGCATTTGGCATCACGGGTCTCTCATTAACGATCGTTCCGGCATAAACTGGCGTCGAAAGGCTCCGGTCGATTCGGGAGAGGAATGATGCTGCGCCTGATGTTGCCGCTTCTCGCTGCGGTGTTTGCAACAGAAACCGCCGTTACCGCCGACGGCCCGCTTGCAACCAAGCGCGCGGCCTACCGAGCCGCCCGCCAACTGCCGCCTGGCCTGCCGCACCCGCACTACAAGTATCGGACAACGGTGACATCCGCCCCCTACGTCCGCCGCGGTCGCCAGATTGTTGTAGCCGAACAGGATCCGGACGTGCTGTTCACGCCCGCCGCCGTGGTGCCTTACGTGCCGTTCGTCAATGGCGAGCCGATCCTGCCGGGCTCGTCGAGCCTGCCCGGCTATTACGGCAATCACTTCTCCTACAGCTACGACGGACCGTATTATGGGGGCCCCTACTACGGTGGTCCCTACTGGAATCGCTTGCCGTACGCCTGCGGCGTTTACGGCTATTGCTAGCCGCGACTACAGGACATCCGCGTGGCAAAGGTACCGCGAAAGGCCGAGACATCGATCGACGCGATCACCGCTGACCTCGTCGCCGTACTGGTCGCGGTGACCGAAGGCGAGCCCAAGATCATGACGATCGCGAATGCGACCGCGCTGCCGAGCGGCCCGTTCCAGTTCGGGCACCGTTCGCTACAGACCGGCTTGCGGGCCTGGGTCGAGGCACAGACCGGACACCCGCTCGGCTATGTCGAGCAGCTCTATACCTTCGCCGATCACGGGCGCACTGGTGATGCCAGGGCACCCCATCGCATTTCGATCAGCTATCTCGGCCTCACCCGCGAGGATCAGGTTCGAGAAGGCTCGGAGGGCCACTGGTCCGGTTGGTATGAGTATTTCCCGTGGGAAGATCATCGCGCCGGTACTCCGCCCCTGATCGCAAAGATCGTGACGCCCAGGCTCCGCGCCTGGGCGAAATCGGCGGAGAGCACCTCCATGCAGAAGGCGCGCTGGCAGCGCGCCGCCATCACCTTCGGCCTCGACGATCGCACATGGAATGAAGAGCTGGTGCTGCAGCGCTACGAGCTGCTCTACGAGGCCTCGCTGATCCCCGAAGCGGTTCGCGACGAGCGCACAGGAGACGCCGTCGTACCCGGCCGCGCCATGATATCGGATCATCGTCGCATTCTGGCCACCGGCATTGCGCGGCTGCGCGCCAAGATCAAATACCGGCCGGTCGTCTTCGAGCTGATGCCGGCCGAATTCACCCTGCTGCAACTGCAACGCAGTGTTGAGGCGCTTGCAGGCCGCACTGTGCACAAACAGAATTTTCGGCGCTTGATCGAGCAGCAGGAACTCGTTGAAGAGACAGGCGCAATGGCCGCCGACACGGTCGGCCGCCCGGCCAAGCTGTTCCGCTTCCGCCACGGCGTTGTCGCCGAGCGGGCCGTCGTCGGCACCAAGCTCCCGCTCTCACGCTCTTGACTTCCATTATGCTCAGGATAAGTATAAGGTTAAATATACTCAAGGAGAGCATAAATGGCCGGAACCCAATCCAGTGCGCTGGCGCGCACTGCGCCGCTGTACGACCGCGTCAAACGGGTGATCCCGCCGTTCGAATGGACGACCTTCGCCGACGACGTCGACGCCATCCTCGACCTCAAGCGCAAGCGCAACGCCGTGGTGCTCGCGCACAACTATCAGACGCCGGAAATCTTCCATGGCGTCGCGGACATCGTCGGCGACAGCCTCATGCTCGCGCGCGAGGCGACCAAGGTCGATGCCGATGTCATCGTGCTCGCCGGCGTGCACTTCATGGCCGAGACGGCAAAGCTGCTCAATCCCGAGAAGACTGTGCTGATCCCTGACCTCGGGGCGGGCTGTTCGCTCGCCGAATCCATCACCGCAGACGACGTGCGGCTGATGCGCGAGCGCTATCCAGGCGTCCCCATCGTCACCTATGTCAACACCTCGGCCGCCGTGAAGGCGGAATCCGATATCTGCTGCACCTCGGGCAATGCGCTCGCGGTCGTGCAATCGCTCGGCGCCGAGCATGTCATCATGCTGCCGGACGAATATCTGGCGCAGAACATCGCCGCGCAGACCAAGGTGAAAATAACGGCCTGGAAGGGCCATTGCGAAGTGCACGAGCTGTTCAATGCCGAGGATGTGCGCCAGCTTCGCGAGAATCATCCCGGCGTTACCATCCTGGCGCATCCGGAATGCCCGCCTGAGGTGGTGGCCGAAGCGGATTTCTCGGGCTCCACCGCAGCCATGTCCGGCTTTGTCGGCAAGGAGCATCCGGCACGCGTGGTGCTGCTGACGGAATGCTCGATGAGCGACAACGTCGCGGTGCTCCATCCCGACGTCGAGTTCATCCGCCCCTGCAATCTCTGCCCGCACATGAAGCGGATCACGCTGAAGAATATCCGACACGCGCTCGAGACCAACGAGCACGAGGTCACGATCGATCCTGATATCGCCGACCGCGCGCGGCGTTCCGTCGAAAGGATGCTGGCGCTATGAGTACGGACGTATCAGAACCGGCCGCGCAACCGGTGATCATCGGCGGCGGCGCCGCCGGATTGATGACGGCGCTGCAGCTCGCGCCCGCACCGGTCGTGCTGCTGTCGAAATCGCCGCTCGGGGCGGAGGCCTCCAGCATGTGGGCACAGGGCGGACTCGCAGCGGCAGTGGGCGACGACGATACCCCTGCCCTGCATCTGCAGGACACCATCGCCGCCGGCGCAGGCCTTTGCGACGAAGAAGCTGCGGGCCGTATTGTGGCTGCCGCACCGGCTGCCATCGAGCGTCTCGCGCGGCTCGGCGTCGGCTTTGACCGGAGGCCGGACGGAAGTTGGCAGCTCGGGCTCGAAGCCGCGCACAGCCGCAAGCGGATCGTTCACGCCACCGGCGACGGCACCGGGCGCGAGATCATGCGCGCATTGATCGCCGCCGTGCGCCGCTGTCCGTCGATCACACTGCTCGAGGGTTTTGAGGCGCGCCAACTCATCGTCGAAGACAATGCGATCAGGGGCGTGCTCGCTGCGAGCGACCGAAGTCCGCTGGTGATCGCCACCAACCGCATCGTCCTTGCAACCGGCGGCATCGGCGGCCTGTTCCAGGACAGCACCAATCCGATGGGCTGTTTCGGCCAGGGGCTGGCGCTCGCGGCCCGCGCCGGCGCCGTCCTTTCCGACCTCGAATTCATCCAGTTTCACCCCACTGCCTTCGACGGACCGTCGCGGCCGATGCCGCTCTTGACCGAAGCGATCCGCGGCGATGGTGCGATCCTGATCGACGAGACCGGGCAGCGCTTTATGGCGAACGAGCCGGGCGCCGAGCTCGCACCGCGCGACATCGTGGCGCGCGCAGTCTGGCGCCGTCGTGTGGAAGGACATCGCGTCTTCCTCGATGCACGCCAGCATCCGGGCAACGATTTCGCGCAGCGCTATCCCGTGATCAGCGCATTCTGCAGGATGGCCGGCATCGATCCGGCTGATGATCCGATCCCGGTGCGTCCGGCGGCGCATTATCACATGGGCGGCATCGCCGTTGACGGCGAAGGCCGCAGCACGGTGACGGGCTTGTGGGCCTGCGGTGAGGTCGGCCGCACCGGCCTGCACGGCGCCAACCGGCTTGCCAGCAACTCGCTGATGGAGGCCATCGTCTGCGCGCAATGGGTCGCCGAGAGCGTCAATGGCGCGACTGGTGGCGCCACTGCGCTGCGCACGCCTTCCGCGCTGCCGCCCGCATCCGATCCATCGACGGTGCGGCCCCTCGTTTCGCAAGGCCTCGGCGTGGTGCGCGATCGGATCTCGATCGAGCGCGTCATTGGCAATCTCTATCCGATCGCCACGGGCAACAGCGCCGCGGCTGATCCGGCGCTGGTCGGATTGATGATCGCGGTTGCGGCCTCGAGGCGCGGGGAAAGCCGCGGCGGCCATTACCGCACCGATTTTCCGGGCACATTGCCCACGGCCGTACCCTCCACTTTCACTCTCGCGGAAGCGCTCAGCGTCGCCGGCGAGATCATTGAATCCGAGCTACCGATCAGGAGCGTCCGATCGTGACACTCAACCCTCTCCTACCCCTGATGTACGAACCCTTGGTGCGAACCGCGCTGCTCGAGGATCTCGGCCGCGCCGGCGACATCACGGCAGATGCGATCGTTCCTGCCGACCAGCGTGCCTCGCTCGCGTTGCGGGCGCGCCAGCCGGGTGTCGTCGCCGGCCTCGACGTGGCACGCTGCGCCTTTCAAACCATTTCGCCGGCGATCCGCATCGAGATCGGACGGCCCGATGGCAGCGTCGTCGCCCCCGGCGATACGATCGCAACCATCAACGGCCCGGCGCGGGCCTTGCTGACGGGCGAGCGCACCGCGCTCAATTTCCTCTGTCACCTCAGCGGCGTCGCGACGGCAACGGCGTCGTTGGTTACGGCCGTGAAGGGCACGCGAGCGCAGATCGTGTGCACCCGCAAGACCACGCCGGGCCTGCGCGCATTGGAAAAATACGCGGTGCGCGCCGGCGGCGGCAGCAACCACCGTTTCGGTCTCGACGATGCCGTGCTGATCAAGGACAACCACATCGCGCTTGCCGGCAACATCCGCACCGCGATCGAGCGCGCCAAGGCGCATGTCGGCCACCTCGTCAAGATCGAGGTCGAAGTCGACACGCTGGCGCAGCTCGAAGAGGCGCTGGCGCTCGGGATTGACGCGGTCCTGCTCGACAACATGACGGTCGACGACCTCAGGCAGGCGGTGTCGATGGCCCGCAGTAAGGTGATCACGGAAGCGTCGGGCCGCATCACCGCCGCCACCGCACCGGCCATCGCGGCAACTGGCGTCGACCTCATTTCCGTCGGCTGGGTCACGCACTCCTCGGCCGCTCTCGATATCGGGCTTGATTATCTCTGAGCGGGGCGGCCTTACTCGGCCGCAGCCCCGGTCGACGCCTTGCTCAGGCGCGTGAGGCGGCTGTTGCGCTGGACCACCGAATAGCTCGCGAGCGCGAACAAGATCACGAGGAACTGCAGCGACAGCGCTTCCAGGGTCGGGTTGAGGCCGAGATCGGCGAGCCAGGACAGGCTCGTCAGTTCCGTGAACGGCAGAAGGGCCTGCTCCTGGAATTCCTGCACGGCCTCCCCGATGAACTTGATCGCCATCACAAACAGGAAGGCCGAGGTCAGGATGAACAACGGCCGCAGCGGAATCTTCCGGGCGATCAGGTTGATGAAATAGAACAGCACCGCAAGCCCGACAGTGGCGGCGCCGAGGCCGGCAAACAGGCCTGCGCTCCAGCCGCCTTCGGTGGTCGCGAGCGCATTGATGAACAGCACGGTCTCGGCGCCCTCGCGGAACACGGCGAGGAAGGCAAGCGCGCCGACCGCCCACTCCGTGTCGTGCGCCAGCGCGGCATCGGCCTTGTGGGCGAGAAAATCCTGCCAGCCTTTCGGATCCTGCTTCGTCATGAGCCAGCCGCTGACGTAAAGCATGAGCGCCGCCGCAACCAGGATGATGATGCCTTCAAGGATGTCGCTGTGTTCGCCTGAATTGAACACCGCGAACAGCCAGGCGGCGATGATGCTGGCGCCGACGGCGACGAGAGCGCCACCATAAAGCGCCTGGATGCGATGGCTGGCGCCGACCTTGGACAGGTAGCCGGCGAGCGCGGCGATTACCAGCATCGCCTCTAGCCCTTCGCGCAGCAGGATAACAGCGGCCTGAATGAATGCAGACGACATGAGCCAAACCATTTTGGGTTCGTTCTATCGCCAGGGGTTTTCAAGTAAAGCGATGTCGGTCTGCACAATTTCGTCAAGTGTCGCACCGGGCGAGAAACCCGCATAAAACAGGCACTTCTTGCAGCAACGATAGATTAGAATAGTTCAATTCAGCTGGGTTGGCCGATCGGCATGGCAAGCTTTGGCTGCCCCACTTCACGGCGTCGTGGCAGTAGCCGCTCGACCTGCAGGACCACCAGCGTGAGCACCACGATCGCCATCGCCTGATGGCTGAGCGCGAGATCGATCGGCACCTGGTTCAAGAGTGTCAGGATGCCGAGCGTCGCCTGCAGCATGATCGCCGCCACCAGCCACCAGGCGCCGCCGGCGATAGCCTCGCCGCTGGCGCGCGAACGGACGGCGTCGATCGCATGCACGATCGCCAGCGCCAACAGCGCGTAGGCGGTCATGCGATGCTCGAACTGCACCGTGAGCGTATTGTCGAACAGGTTGCGCCACCAGGGCTGCTCGAAGAACAGACGCCCCGCGGCTGGAATGAATGCGCCATCAATCTCTGGCCAGGTGTTGTAGACCTTGCCCGCGCGCAGGCCCGCGACCAGCGCGCCGAAATAGAGCTGCAGGAAAGTCAGCGCCAGCAGCAGCAGGGCCGTGATCTTCAGCCGCAGCGGCGCCGGATTGGGCGGCCGATCCGTAAGCCGTCGCAGCGTCCACACGATCACCGAGTAGATCAGGAGCGCCAGTATGAGGTGGACGGCGAGGCGATATTGCGAGACCTCGACCTTCTCGGACAGGCCCGACGCAACCATCCACCAGCCCACCGCCCCCTGCAGCGCGCCAAGCCCGAAGATCAGCCACAGCCGCTTTTTCAACTCACCGCCAACGGCGCCGCGCCACAGAAAATAGAGGAACGGCAGCAGGTAGGCGATGCCGATCACACGCCCCAGCAGGCGATGGCTCCATTCCCACCAGAAAATCGTCTTGAATTCATGGAGCGTCATCCCGGCGTTGAGCTCGCGATATTGCGGGATCTTCTTGTAGCCTTCGAAGGCTTCCGTCCATTGCGCCTCGGTGAGCGGCGGCAACGTGCCGGTGACCGGCTTCCATTCCACGATCGAAAGCCCGGATTCGGTGAGCCGGGTGGCCCCGCCGACCAGCACCATGATCGCGATCAGGGCTGCGACCGAGAGCAGCCACCAGCGGACGGCGGCATTTTGGGACGGCTCGGAGGCGGAACGTGCGGTCATGGTCCTGCTTGATCGGATTGGCGCGCCCCTTATAGTCCGCCTACTCGCAGGCGCAAGGCGCGCTTTGCCTCACGAGCTGTCGATCAGTTGGCCATGAATATACGCACCCGCAAACTGCTTGGAACCATCTTCCTGCTGATGCTGGTGGTGGTGTGGTCGCTGCTCGGCATGACGGTCGCGCAGACGCCGTGGCTTGCCGATTCAGGCGTGCTGCAGGCGATTTTCTATGTCGTGGCCGGGCTCGGCTGGGTGTTGCCGGCAATGCCGATCGTGGCCTGGATGTCGCGCCCCGACCGCGCATAGCGGACCGCGAAAGCTCTGAACGGTCCCGAATGGATGCAAAATTCCTGACCGCGCGGCGGGTGCCAGCCTCGAGCACCGCCGTCTAACGATTGTTATTACTCTTTGTTGACATTTCCCTGCGAAGGTCGCCCAAGGCGAATTGTAAATAATCGATTAATAACGGGTTCGGCAATGACCATGGCTGCCGCGATCGAAGCACGAACAGCGGAGTTGGAAGCGTGGTCGAAGACAAGCCGCGTTGCCGGCGTCGACATCATCCGCGATCTCGAAGCCGCCGAACCGATCTGGCGCGGTCTCGAAAAGCAGTTCTGCACGCCCTACCAGCGCTTTGATTTCCTCGCCGCCTGGCAGCGGCAGGTCGGCGCGCGCGAGGGTCTCACGCCATTCATCGTGATCGGTCATGATAGCGAGCGCCGGCCGCTGTTCGTGCTGCCGCTGACGCTCGAGACCGCTCTTGGCGTCCGCTGTGCTAGATTCATGGGCGGCAAGCACGCCACCTTCAACATGGCGCTGTGGGACCGCGACTTCGCCGTCGGCGCATCGGCCGCCGATCTCAGGACCATGGTCTCGGCCATCGCGGCACATGGCGAGGCCGACGTGTTCGCGTTGCACCAGCAGCCGCTCAACTGGCGCGATCTGCCGAACCCGCTGGCCCGGCTTCCGCACCAATCCTCGGTCAACGACTGTCCCCTGCTCGCCATCGAGCCCGGCGCTGACCGCACCACCCTCATCAGCAATTCGTTTCGGCGGCGGCTGAAGGGCAAGGAGCGCAAGCTGCAGCAGCTCCCCGGCTATCGCTATCACGTGGCCGCCACCGACGCCGACGTGACGCGGATCTTGAACTGGTTTTTCCGCGTCAAACCGCAGCGCATGGCCGAACAGAAGCTGCCGAATGTCTTTGCCGAGCCGGGCGTGGAGGATTTCGTCCGCGCCGCCTGCCTGACCGAGCTTCCGGACGGCGGCCGCGTCATCGATGTCCACGCGCTCGAATGCGACGACGAGGTGATCGCGATCTTCGCTGGCGTCGCCGACGGCCACCGCTTCTCGATGATGTTCAACACCTACACGATGTCAGGCAATGCCAAGTTCAGCCCCGGCCTGATCCTGATGCGCAACATCATCGATCACTACGCTGCGCTGAACTACCGCGCCCTCGATCTCGGCATCGGCTCAGACGAATACAAGCGGCTGTTCTGCAAGAGCGACGAGCCGATCTTCGACAGCTTCATTCCGCTCACCTGGCGCGGCAGGCCTGCGGCGACCGCGATGTCCGGCATCAACCGCGCCAAACGGCTGGTCAAGCACAATCCCGCGCTGTTCGATCTCGCACAAAACCTGCGCAGCATGTTCCGCTAGCTAGAGCGTTTTCGAGCGAAGTGGACACCGGTTCGCGTGAAGAAAACGCGTCAAAATATGAGTCTAGAGCTTTGGTTCTGATTCAATCAGAACCAAAGCTCTAGCGGCGTCTACGCCGCGACCACGCGCGGGCCCGGCTCGACTGCGTCCGATGGCTCGCACGGCTTCGTCAGCATCGTCACTTCCGAAAAGCCGACCGCGGCAAGCTGCTCGCACATCAGGCGGCGGGCATCGTCGGCCATCGAGGGATTCGGCACCACGACGGCACGGGCGTGCACCGTCAACAGATCGGCCGGCAGGTCGGAAGCCATGCCGGCATCGAGTAGCACGTGGTCGTAGACGCGGAGCAACGCGTCGATCGCAAGCGTCAGCCGCGGCGACTGCAGTTGGGTGCGATCGAAACCGGGGCGACCGGCGCTGACCAGATTGACCCGCGACAGCCGGTCGCGCGTGATGATCTCCGAGAATGTCGCCTCGCCCTGCATCACTTCGGCAAGCCCGGGCGCGCCGGGATCGGTCGAGGTCGCCGTCAGCGTCGGCGACGCCGCCGCAAGATCGATGACGGCGACCTTGGCCTCACGCGCCATCAGCCGTGCCAGCGTCAGCGTGGTCAGCGCGATGCTCTCGCTCGAGGCCGTCCCCAACACCGTGACTTTGCGTGCATCAGCGCCGGCCCGGCACAGTTCCGCGGCAAGCTGCTCGATCTCTCCAATGGCCGTCGGGGCTTCCGGCTGCGGCGCGATGGATGCAGCTTCGACCTCGGGCTCTGCCTCCACCTCGTGCTCTGGTTCCGGCTCATCGTCGGTCGCGACGGCGGGAGCGCGGACCGGGGCTCGCGCCGCCATCTGCGGCGCGACCGCAGGTGCTGCAGCGGCGCGCGGCGCAGTCATGCGCAGGAGCTCGCCGGTGACGATCAGGCCCGAAGAGAGCAGCAGCGTCGCCAGCGTCGCGATCAGCACGATCGGCAGCTTCTTCGGATAGGCCGGTGTGTTGGAGACCGAGGCGCGCGAGATGATGCGGCCATCAGCCGGTCCAGTATCGAGGTTCTCGCGCGTATTGGCTTCCCGATATTTCGCCAGATAGGATTCGAGCAGGTCGCGCTGCGCCTTGGCTTCGCGCTCGAGCGCACGGAGCTGGACGTCCTGGCCGTTATAGGACGTCGCCTGCTTCTTCAGTTGATCGAGGCTTGCGTTCAGCGCCTCCACCCGGCCGCCGGCGACGCGGGCGTCGTTGTCGAGCGCCCGGGAGACCTTGCTTGCCTCCTCGCGCAACTGCCGATCGAGGTCGGCAAGCTGCGCCTTTAATTCCTTGATGCGCGGGTGATTGCCGAGCAGCGTCGATGACTGCTCGGCGAGTTGCGCGCGCAGCGTCACCCGCTGTTCGCTGAGGCGGCGGATCAGTTCGGAATTCAGCACTTCCGAGGCTTCGATCGGCTTGCCGCTCTGTAGCATCTCA
Source organism: Bradyrhizobium cenepequi (assembly GCF_020329485.1). Taxonomy (GTDB): domain Bacteria; phylum Pseudomonadota; class Alphaproteobacteria; order Rhizobiales; family Xanthobacteraceae; genus Bradyrhizobium; species Bradyrhizobium cenepequi. The sequence continues at coordinate 7,445 of NZ_JAGKJI010000028.1, read as the reverse complement.
CGGATCAGCCGCGCCTTGGTCTCGGCGTCCGCTTTCAGCGCACGCGCATTGTTGAGCTGCGTATTGAGCTCGCCCATCTGCTGGTTCGAGAGTGAGGTGTTGTTGGTGCCGATGAACAGGCTCGACTTGGAACGAAAATCCTCGACGCGGGATTCGGCGTCGGCAACCTTCTTCCGCAGATTCTCGATCTCGCCGGCAAGCCACTGGCTCGCTGTCTTCGCCTGCTCCTGCCGCGCATTCTGCTGCAGCACCAGGTAGCCTTCGGCGATCGAGTTGGCGACGCGCGCAGCAAGTTCGGGATCGCGCGACTGGAATTCGACGACGATGACGCGCGACTTGTCGACCGCGTAGGCCTGCAGGCGCTCATAGTACGCTTCCAGCACGCGCTCTTCCGGCGTAAGCGAGAACGGGTCGCGCCCGATGCCGAACAGCGCCAGCAGCGATTTCAGCGGCGAAAAACCCTGCAGCACCGGATCGAATTCCGGCCGCTCGGCAAGCTTGTTCTTCTTGATGATCTCGCGTGCAAGATCGCGCGACAGCAGGAGCTGCACCTGGCTGGTGACGGCTTCCGGATCGACGACGTTGCGTTCCTCGTTGCGCTCGCCGCTCGGCCGCATGAATACGTTCTCGCGGCCGTCGATCAGAATTCGCGCTTCCGACTTGTAGCGCGGCGTCACCATATTGACCGCGGCGAGCGACAGCGTGAACGCCAGCACCGTCGGCACGATGATCCAGCTCCGCTTGCGCATCAGCGCCTGGCCGAGCGCAGGCAGGTCGAGATCGCCGACGGGCGAAGCAGCAAGCGGCGCAGGATCGGCCGCAGCGGGCGCAGGCTTTGCGAGCGCGCGCTGGACCATGGCCCTGTCCTTGCCTGCACGCCAGAACGCTAAACGCATTGCTTACTCCCGCGGGGACGCCACGCAATCTACCTCAACAGGGGCGATTACACTCCATTAAGGTTGCCGCCGGGTTAATCGACCCGATTGGCGGGCAGCTCTGCGCGCCCCACACCGCGCGTCATGTTTTGTTAACTATGAACGTCCTTAATCAGCCGCGATATTTTGCCGGGATTCCCAACGATGCGTCGCCAGCGCGCCGTCGCTTTTTGCCTGCTTTCGATCCTTGCGCGCGGCACGTCAGCCGGCGCCGTCGATCGTACGCACATCAACGGGCGTCTGACGTGACCATGGATTCCGATCGGCCGCTCCGCATCCTGCACGTCGTGCGGGCCCCTGTCGGCGGCATTTTTCGCCATATCCTCGACGTCGCCAATGGACAGATCGAGCGCGGCCATCACGTCGGCATCGTCGCCGACAGCATCACCGGCGGCGAGCGCGCGGCCACGGCGCTGGCGGAAATCGAACCCCGCCTGAAGCTCGGCGTTCGCCGTGTGGCCATTCGCCGCGAGCCGCGGTTTGCCGATGCGATGGTCTGGGCGCAGATCGCCGGTCTGATCTGGAAGCTGAAGCCGGATGTGCTGCACGGCCATGGCGCCAAGGCCGGCGCCTATGTCCGCCTCCGGCCGCACTCGAAGCACACCATTCGCGTCTATACGCCGCATGGCGGCTCGCTGCACTACCCGCTCGACACGCTGAAGGGCAATTTCTACAGCCGGCTCGAGCGCGCACTGATGAACAGCACCGAGCTGTTCCTGTTCGAAAGCGCCTTCGCGCGCGACACCTATCAGCGCACGGTGGGCACGCCGACCAGCGGCGTGGTGCGCTGCGTATTCAATGGCGTGACCGCGGAAGAGTTCGATCCGGTGGAGCGCGCCGAGGATGTCACCGACATCGTCTATGTCGGCGAGTTCAGGCACATCAAGGGAGCCGACCTCTTGATCGAGGCAGTCGCGAAATTGCGCGCCGACGGCAAGCCGGTGACGCTGACGCTTGCCGGCGACGGCGAGGAATCGGAGAAGCTGAAGACGCAGGTCAAGCAGCTCGCGCTCGGCGAGGCCGCACGCTTCATCGGCCATGTCAAGGCGCGCTATGGCTTCTCGAAAGGCAGGCTGCTGGTCGTTCCCTCCCGCGGCGACTCCATGCCCTATGTCGTGATCGAGGCTGCGGCCGCAGGCATCCCTTTGGTGGCAGCCAATGTCGGCGGCATCCCCGAGATCTTCGGCGAGCATACGGATGCGCTGTTCGCGCCGAGCAACGCTGAGGCCATGGCGGAGGCGATCAGCCGCGCGCTCGATGATCCCGCGGCGACGCTGGCGCGTGCAGCGGCGCTGCGTGAGCGCATCTCCGCGCATTTTTCGCAAAAGGCGATGGTCGAAGGCGTCCTCGCCGGCTATCGCGACGCGTTTGCCAATCGTTAACCTCATTTACCAACGTAACCGTTTCTTCCGATTTCTCCCCTAATCCGTGACGCGGGGCAATTCCGCAGCGGCATCCGCATCCCTATGTGGGCCACAAGAACGGACGTGACGACGTGGAACCGATGAACGCACGCTCGATGCTGGATGCGGCGGCGACGACCGATGGCGACCGTCCGCCCGTCGAACGGCGCCACAGGCTATCGCCGGCCGCCCTCGCCGTTGCCAATGAAAAGGTCCGCGGCGCCTATTCACCGGTCGTCATCACCGGCATCGTTCGCCTCGTCGATTTCATCCTGCTGAGCCTGGTCGGCATCGCGCTTTATCTCTGGTACGTGATGCCGCTCTCCAGCTTCCGCTGGGAATATGTCGCCGCGATCCTCGCCATGACGATATCGGCGGTGGTCTGCTTCCAGGCCGCCGATATCTACGAAATCCAGATGTTCCGCGGGCAGTTGCGCCAGACGACGCGGATGATCTCGTCCTGGGCGATCGTGTTCCTGCTGTTCATCGGCGTGTCGTTCCTGGTCAAGCTCGGCAGCGAGATCTCGCGGGTATGGCTGACGGCATTCTTCTTCCTGGGTCTCGCGGCCCTGATCGTCGAGCGGCTGATCCTGCGCGGCCTGGTGCGGCGCTGGGCGCGCGACGGCCGGCTCGACCGCCGCACCGTGATCGTCGGCGCCGATGAAAACGGCGAGCAGCTCGTCGAAGCCCTCAAGACACAGCCCGACACCGATATCCGCGTGCTCGGCGTGTTCGATGACCGCAACGATGATCGCGCGATGGACACTTGCGCCGGCAGCCCGAAGCTTGGCAAGGCCGACGACATCGTCGAGTTTGCCCGCCGCACCCGCGTCGACCTCGTGCTGTTCGCGCTGCCGATCTCTGCGGAGACCCGCATCCTGCAAATGCTGAAAAAGCTCTGGGTGCTGCCTGTCGATATCCGCTTATCCGCGCACACCAACAGGCTGCGCTTCCGCCCCCGCTCCTATTCCTATCTCGGCAAGGTGCCCACGCTCGACGTGTTCGAGGCGCCGATCACCGACTGGGACCTGGTGATGAAATGGCTGTTCGACCGCATCGTCGGCGGTCTGATCCTCATCGCCGCACTGCCGCTGATGGGGCTGGTGGCGCTCGCGGTGAAGCTCGACAGTCCGGGCCCGGTGCTCTTCCGCCAGAAGCGGTTCGGCTTCAACAATGAGCGGATCGATGTCTACAAGTTCCGCTCGCTCTACCATCATCAGGCCGATCCGACCGCCTCCAAGGTCGTCACCAAGGACGATCCCCGCGTCACCCGCGTCGGCCGCTTCATCCGCAAGAGCAGCCTCGATGAATTGCCGCAGCTCTTCAATGTCGTGCTGAAGGGCAACCTCTCCCTCGTCGGCCCGCGCCCGCATGCGCTGCAGGGCAAATTGCAGAACCGCCTGTTCGACGAGGCCGTCGACGGCTATTTCGCCCGCCACCGCGTCAAGCCCGGCATCACCGGCTGGGCGCAGATCAACGGCTGGCGCGGCGAGGTCGACACCGACGAGAAGATCCAGAAGCGCGTCGAATTCGATCTCTACTACATCGAGAACTGGTCGGTGCTGTTCGACCTCTACATTCTCCTGAAGACGCCGTTCTCGCTGCTGACCAAGAGCGAGAACGCGTATTGAGAGCCGTCATTGCGAGCGACGCGAAGCAATCCATGTCGCAGCCCAGGGATAGATGGATTGCTTCGTCGCTTCGCTCCTCGCAATGACGATTCGTTGAGTTGAGTGTGTTCGTGATGGCCTATGCCGCAACAGCCAACTCCTCCCTTCCGCAAGCCGCGCCCGGCGTGCTGGCGCTGCAGCGCGCGATGGTGTGGCTGGCGGGCGCTTCCAGCGCCATCGTCTTCATCGAGCCGAGCCCTTACGAATTGGTCACCCTGACGGCCGCCGTCATCTTCTTCGCCACGGGCGTGCGGATGCGGCTGGCCTTGATGCCGCTACTGCTTGCCCTTGTCGTGCTCAATATCGGCTACAGCATCGGCGCCATCCAGCTACTCGACAGGCCGGAGATCGCAACCTGGATCGCGACGTCCTGGTACATGGCGGTCACCGTGCTGTTCTTCGCCATGGTCGTCTCCGAAGATACCGAGGCGCGGCTCGACATGCTCCGGCGCGGCCTCATCGTCGGCGGAATGATCGCATCGCTCGCGGCGATCGGCGGCTATTTCCATCTCGTGCCCGGCGGCTATGATCTCCTGACCCTCTATGGCCGTGCCCGCGGCACATTCAAGGACCCGAACGTGCTCGGCGCCTTCCTGATCCTGCCGGCACTGTTCTCGCTGCAAAGCGTCGTGTCCGATCCATTCGGCAAGTCGTTCCGCAACACCATCGCCTTCGGCATCATGTCGCTGGCAATCCTGCTCGCGTTCTCGCGGGCGGCCTGGGGCGGCCTGATCATCACCGCGGCATTCATGCTGGCGCTGATGGTGCTGACCAGCCGCTCGCAGGCGGAACGCTCGCGCATCATCGTGATGGCGCTCGTTGCCGCCATCCTCGCCGTCGCGCTGGTCGCGATCCTGTTGTCGTTCGATACGATCGCGGAGATGTTCAAGCAGCGCGCGAGTTTCGACCAGAGTTATGATGAAGGCCGCTTCGGCCGATTCGGCCGCCACATCCTCGGCGCCCAGATGGCGCTCGACCTGCCCTTTGGTATCGGTCCGCTGCAGTTCCGCAACTACTTCCCCGAGGACACCCACAACTCCTATCTGAACGCGTTCATGTCAGGGGGCTGGATCTCCGGCGTCACCTACCCGGCGCTGGTCTTCGTCACCGTGATCACCGGATTCCGCTACATCTTCCTGCCCGTGCCCTGGCAGCGGACTTACCTTGCGATCTTCGCAGCCTTCCTCGGCACCGTCGGGGAAAGCTTCATCATCGACACCGACCATTGGCGCCACTTCTGGATGATGCTAGGGGCGATGTGGGGCATGTATGCCGCCGCGGCGCACTACCGGGCGGCTTTCGACCCGGCGCTCACCGCCGAGGCGGCCGTCCGCGCTTCTTAGCCGGCTTCTCCTCGGGCGTATCGATCAGCCCCTTGAGCTTCTCGGTCGCCTCCAGCACGGCCTTGTAGCCTTCGTTGGTGAAGCGCGCCAGCAATTGCAACTCCGCCTCCGAATAGGTGCTCCAGAGCCGATGCATCGCCTCCTGCATCGGCACGTAATAGCGGCCGATCCGGGCAACATTCTCCGGCACGGTGACGATGAAGACCTTGCGCCGGTCGGTTTCGTCGCGCTCGCGACGCACGAAGCCGGCCGTCTCCAGGCGGTCGACCACGCCAGTGATGGCGCCGGTGGTGAGCCCGGTGACCTCAGCAAGCCGGCCGGCCGTCACGCGGCCTTCGAGGATGAGGAAGTCGAGGCATTCGAGGTCGGACCCGGAGATTCCCGCCACATTGGCAACGGCTTGCCCGTACAGCACGCCCTGTGCGGACGATCGCCGCATCGCCTCTTCCAATTCCTGCATCAACGCCACGCGCGGTTTCAACCTTGACAACGCTCCGACCATACCTTATCAGCTATATATCTTAGATATTAAGATAATTAGCTTCCGACCTTTCGTAACCCACGGAACCGAACGGAGCAAGCCATGCCCCGCCGTCCCCGCAAGGCCCTGATCGTTGGCGGCGGCATCGCCGGTCCTGTCGCTGCGATCTTCCTCAAGCGTGCCGGCTACGATGTCGAAGTCTACGAGGGCCGGCCGCATTCGAGCGGCATCGGCGGCGGCCTGCAGATCGCGCCGAACGGCATGCATGTGATGGCCGAGCTCGGCCTCGCCGACGAACTGATCCGTCAGGGCTCGATCGCAGAATCCTTCGATTTCTATTCGCAGTCGGGCCGAAAGCTCGGCTCGATCAACCGCGACATGGAGAAGCGCTTTGGCCAGCCGGCGGTGAACATTCGTCGCGCCACGCTGCAGGAGATCCTTCTCAACAAGGCGTGGTGCTCGAATGCCGAGCTTTATTTCGAGAAACGCCTCGTCAAGATCATCGACCGGCCCGATCACCCGATCGTCGCTTATTTCGCAGACGGCACGACCGCCGAAGGCGATTTTCTGATCGGCGCCGACGGTGTGCATTCGAAGGTGCGGCGCCACGTGGTGCCCGACGGGCCAGAACCCTTCGACACCGGGCTGATTGGTTTCAGCGGCTTCGTGCCCCACTCCGTCCTCGAAGGCCGGTCGATCGGCGGGCGCGTCGAGACCACGTTCGGCCAAAGCGGCTTCTTCGGTTACGGCTTCTGCAGCTCCGACCCCGCGGACGGCGCGATGTGGTGGAGCACGCAGCCGTCGCATGGTATCGACGCGGCGACGTTCCGCGCCATGGATCATGCGGCGCTGAAGCAGCAGCTACGCGACTTCCACCATGGCTGGCACGATCCGATTCCGCGCATCATCGAGGCCGCCGAGAATATCGTGGTGACCGACACGCTCGACGTCGCGAGCCTGCCGACCTGGTCGCGCAAGCGCGCGCTCCTGATCGGCGACGCCGCGCATGCCACCAGCCCGCATGCCGGCCAAGGCGCTTCGCTGGCACTGGAAGACGCGATGCGGCTCGGCAAGCTGATGCTGGACGGGCAGGAACTCGGCCTCACCTTCCAGAATTTCGAGCACGAGCGCCGTCCGCGCGCGGAAAAGATCGTCGCGATCGCCCGCCGCAACGGCAACAGCAAGCGCGAGTTCAGCGCAGCGGGCGCCTGGGTTCGTGACCGAGTGCTGAGTCTGCTGCTGCCGGTGACCTCGCGATGCATGGACTTCATGTACGTCTACGATCCACGGGCGGCGTAGCGCCACGCTCGCAGGCCGTAGCAACCATTAGATCGATAGGTTGTGGGCAATTGGATTGTCCGACGGCCGTTGAGCATGACGCCGTGCTCGCGGCCGTCAAGGCGTGGCCTGGCGGCAGCGTGGCGAGGGGAGAGATTGAGGCAACGGCCATCCTTGACGGCCACTGCGCGCGCCGTCGTGGAGACGGCAGGTCGGGACGAAGAAACGGTGCTCCGGTCGAACAAAGAAACTGGGTCAGGCAAGAGATGGGATCGCGGCTGCGGCCGCCGCCGGGGGCTTGTCGTGCCACGGCGTGCCGCGCGCCACGACGGTGT
>NZ_JAGKJI010000027.1 GCF_020329485.1 Bradyrhizobium cenepequi | reverse complement strand
TCAACGGCGTGACCGACGATCCGGCTGGCCTGGGTCTGGCGTCATTGACTGCCGGGACCGACTTCATCGACAACGACAGCACCCAGAAGGTTCTCACCGCGCTGAACGACGCGTCGAGCACGCTGCGCTCGCAGGCTTCGGCCTTCGGTTCGAACCTGTCGATCGTGCAGATCCGTCAGGACTTCTCCAAGAACCTGATCAACGTGCTGCAGACCGGCTCGTCCAACCTGACGCTGGCCGACACCAACGAGGAAGCGGCCAACAGCCAGGCGCTGTCGACCCGCCAGTCGATCGCGGTATCGGCACTGGCGCTCGCCAACCAGAGCCAGCAGAGCGTGCTCCAGCTGCTTCGCTAAGCGTAGCTTCACCAGATCAAGAACGGCGCAAGACGGCGGGGGGAAACCCCGCCGCCTTCGTTTTTGGTTAAGGCGCGGCGGCCGGGCTTTCGCCGGAAAACAGACACATTTGGTAACCGCTGCTAACCATATTTAAAGGCACGGTCCGTATGAAAGTTGGGCAATTTTCGAGGTCCCGCGGTCCTGCAGACCGCTCCCCACCGAGGTTCGTGAATGTCGAATGCAGCTCAGGCCTACGCACGTACGTCAACCACCACGGCGTCCCCCCGTGAAATCGAAGCGCAGGCGCTGTTAAAGGCTGCACGACAGCTTCAGGAAGTCCAGGTGAACTGGAATGGGCCCGACAAGGCGATGCAGAACGCGCTGCTGTTCAATCGCCGCTTGTGGTCGATCTTCATGAGCGCCGCGCAGGCTAATGACAATCCGCAGCCGCTCGAAGTGCGCCAGAACATCACCAATATCGGCGTGTTCGTGATGAAGCAGACCGTCGAGATGCAGATCAATCCAGACCCGGCGAAGCTGAAGTCGCTGATCGACATCAACTGCAACCTCGCCGCCGGCCTCGCCGGCCGCGGCTAAGCTGGGTGGAGCGGCTGAGATGGCCGATATGATGAGCATCCTGGCGGCCAACTATAAGGCCGTCGGGCTGAACATTCCCTCCAAGACGCCTTACGTAGCTGTTGATCCCGCGCTCTATGAGGGCAGCTGGACCGGCAAATATGCCAACAACAAGTCGTTCAAGATCTCTGTCACGAACGTCACGGGTTTCCGCGCCAAGGTGCACTATCAGAGCGAGGGCACCAGCAAGTACCAGGAAGTCCTGATCAAGGATCAGTCGTTTCGGGTCGGCGATGCCAAGTTCACGCTGACCTCGATCGGCACGGCGCTGATCAAGAATGTCGTCACCGATCCCGCGACGGGGGCGACCTATCTCGACCAGGCCTACGCGCAGCGCCAGGGTTGAACGTCAGGCCCTGCGGTCGGTGGCGCCGAGACGCGTCGGCGCTTCCTTGGTCAGGTCGAGCGTGCGGAAATAGGCGCGGCGGCGCAGCACGGCCTCCTCGGGAAACTGCCTCACCACCTGGCTCGTGCGGTTGTCTACGACCTGATAGACGACGGACGCGGCGTCGCGATCGATAATGACTTGATTGGAAATGGAAGCGTTGACGACATTGGAATTGATGCGGGCGCGCGCGCCTGCGTCCGCCGCGGTGACGCTCTGGCTCGGCGGCAGATCGGTTCGGACGGCGTTCTGCGCCGCCTCGCTAACGGGAGCGGTGATCGGCGCCGCGACCGGTACCCCGACCGGCTTGATGCTGAAATCTGTACTCATCACAGCCTCCTAGTGCCTGCGCACTAGCTAATGCTTCGAGTCAAATCCCAACCCTCCATAAACCGCAACTATAGGCCACACCTCTCAATAGGTTGTTAGGGAACGCACTGAATGCCGCGCTTACGGGGGCGCGACAATTTTAGTGAAAGCGTTAGAGCGACCGGCTGACCGCGAGCGGCGTGATGTGGCGCGGTCCCGGTGCGGCGCGCCGGCCGGCGGCAGTATAAGTGTTCGGCATGTTGCGGCGCTGGAGCTCGCTGTTGACGCCGCGCACGATGCCTTCCGACACCGCATGCGCGGTGGCGAGAACGGTCAGATTCACCTGCAGCATGGCGCGGAAGGTGTCGTGATGGCGGCGCAGGGTGTTCAAGAGATCAGGCACCGTCTGCGATAGCTGCTTCTGCGCAGCCTTCACATTCTCGATCGTAACCATGTAGCGGCGCGACAATTCCGATTTCTGCGTTTCCAATTGCATCGCTTCGCGTACCTTGCCGGCACGCACCAGTTCGGTCTCGCGCTCGACGATGCCGAGCAGTGCGCTCATCACGTCCATCAGGTCTTCCGCGAGCTTGCGGATTTCGGCAGGCGTTGCGCTTGCTGGCTTGACGGCTTGCGCCGGCGCCGGCCGCGATTGAAGACGCTGGTTCATGTTGTCCGGTTCTCCTTAAGGCTTAGCTGGCGCCGCCTGCCTGCTGCAGGATCAGCGTGCGGAACACTTCGTTGGAAATGCCGACGCCGCCGGATTTCGCGAACGATTTCGAATATTCTTCCGTCAGCATCGAACGCCACACGCCGGTGCCGGGCGTATCGCCAAACGGACCTTCGCCCTTGATGCCGCTGGTCATCTGCGAAAACATCGAATTGAGGAACAGCGCCTCGAAATCCTGCGCCTTCGCGCGGGCCTTCGCCTGCATTTCCGGCGAGACCTTCGTCAGCGCTTCCGCGAGTTGCGGATCGTTGCGGCCGTTGCCGCGCGGCGCCCGATAGGGATTGGTGACGGCGTCGACAAATCCGCTCTGCATCACATCACCTCGATGTCGGCCTGGATCGCGCCGGCGGCCTTGATCGCCTGCAGGATGCTGATCAGGTCGCGCGGGCCGATCCCGAGCCCGTTCAGTCCATCGACGAGTTGCTGCAGTGAGATGCCGTCCTTCACCACCGCGAATTTCTTGCCGTCTTCGGTGACCTGCACGCTCGATCGCGGCGTCACCACCGTCCGTCCCCGCGACAGCGGATTGGGCTGGCTCACTTGCGGGGTCTCGGAGATCGACACCGTGAGATTGCCCTGCGCGACCGCCACGGTGGCGACGCGAACGTCGCGGCCCATCACGATGATGCCGGAGCGCTCGTCGATCACGATCTTCGCGGCGAGATCCGGTTCGACCTGCAACTGCTCGATCTCGGTCAGGAAGGCGACGACGTTGCCCTTGAACTCTGCCGGGATGTTGAGCTGGACGGTCGAGGGATCGATCGGCTCGGCAGTCTTCACCCCGAGGAAATCGTTCACCGCCGCCGCAATGCGCTTGGCGGTGGTGAAGTCGGCGTTGCGCAGCGCCAGCCGGACATTGGGCAGGCGGTTGAGCGTGAACTCGATCTCGCGCTCGATGATCGCGCCGTTGGCGATGCGGCCCACGGTCGGCACGCCGCGCACGATCTTGGCGGCTTCGCCTTCGGCCTGGAACCCGGAGATCGCGAGCGAACCCTGCGCCACCGCATAGACATTGCCGTCGGCGCCGAGCAGGGGGGTGACAAGCAGAGTGCCGCCACGGAGGTCCTTGGCGTCGCCGAGCGCGGAGACGGTGACGTCCATCCGCGTGCCCTGGGTGCCGAAGGGTGGCAGATTGCCGGTGACCATCACGGCGGCGACGTTGCCGGTGCGGATGGTGGCGCCGCGGATGTTGACGCCCATGCGTTCCAGCATCGCCTGCAGCGATTGCTTGGTGAAGGGGATGTTGTTGAGCGTATCGCCGGTGCCGTTGAGTCCGACCACGAGGCCGTAGCCGATCAACTGGTTCTGCCGCACGCCCTCGATATTGGCGAGGTCCTTGATCCGCGATGTCGCGCCGGCGGGCCAAGCGGTCAGCGCGAGCACGAGCCACGCGGCGCAGGCGGCTGCGAAATAGTGTGCCGAACGGATGCCGGGCATCCCTGTGCTCCCCTCGAGGTCTTTGATCGGACCGGCACGCCACTCCCATAGCCGCGATCCGCATGTTCACTATGCGAGCGCTGTGCCATGGTAGGGCGGCGAATCAAATATTTGATATCTTTAGTGAAATTGTGCGGGCGCCATTCGCGCTCCGTTTTCCGGCGGAGTCGAAACTGCCGGCCGGCGGCAGATTTTGCCGGGTCGTTTACGGACCATTAACCATGAGGGGGCGAAGGTTCCGCCCAGCACGCCCGCGGGATCATCGACGATGCGCATCTCAGGACCGAACGGCACTACCCTTGGAACGCCCGCGAGCAGCACGCGGCGCTCCAGCTCGACCAGTTTCTCGCTGCCGGAACCCTCGACGGAAGCGGGCGAGGTCCGCTCCGGCGCCGCGCCGAAGGCCGCTGCCAATATCGACGCGCTGCTCGCGCTGCAGGGTGTCGAGGACCCCGTGGAACGCCGCAAGCGCTCGGTCGCGCGGGGCCGCGGCGCGCTCGATGTGCTCGACGAACTCAAGATCGGCCTGCTGGCCGGCAATCTGGGAACCGCAACCGTCGCGCGGCTGCGGGATGCCGCCGCCAGCCTGAAATCCTCGTCCGGCGATCCCGGCCTCGATGCCGTCCTGTCCGAGATCGAGCTCCGCGTCGAAGTCGAGCTCGCCAAGGCCGGGCAAGCCTAAGGTCGATTGCCTCGACAGCGAATCGCCCGGTCTGGTGGGCGCGGATTTAATTCCCGTCCCCTCAGCAAAAAGGGCTGATCCGGCCCCTTCATTCTCGGGATTGCTCATGCCGGGCGACCGGGGCGGCCGGTCCCGGCTCGGCGGGGCCAACTTGCCTGTGCAAGGGCGCGGAAATGGCCGTCCCAAGCGGCTGCGCCGATATTGTCTGTCACATGAGGTAGCTATATAAGGCGCCGCGCGGCCGACCCCATGTCGGTCCGCCTGACAGGGACATGGACTGCCTTTGGAAAAGCTGAAGAACTACCGGCCTTCTGAAAAAGAGCCTTTCATGAACGAGCGTCAGCGCGAATATTTCCGCGCCAAGCTGCTGGCCTGGAAGGACGAGATCCTCCGCGAATCGAAACTCACCCTGCAGACCTTGCAGGAAGAGAACGTCAACCACCCCGACCTTGCCGACCGTGCCTCCTCCGAGACCGACCGTGCGATCGAGCTGCGTGCCCGTGACCGGCAGCGCAAGCTGATCTCCAAGATCGATGCCGCACTGCAGCGCATCGAGGACAACACCTACGGCTATTGCGAGGAGACCGGCGAGCCGATCTCCCTCAAGCGGCTCGAGGCTCGTCCGATCGCAACGCTCTCGGTCGAGGCCCAGGAACGCCACGAGAAGCGCGAAAAAGTCTATCGCGACGAGTAGGGCTGGGCTCGCGGCGGTGCCATTGAAACCGCCATCCGGCGGAGGTAGTTTGGCGCCGCCATGATGAAATCAATTCTCAATATCGCTTCGGTCTTCTTGCTGGGTCGCTGATCCCAGCCGCCGCTGCTTGCGGCATTCCACCCGACCGATTGAGCCGGACCGTCGCTGCATGGTGCAGCGCGATGACGTCCGGCGCCAGCTTGAGAGATCATCATGACCGACCACGAACGCGCGCGTTCGCTCAGCGACGCGCAAATTGCCCAATTCATCGAACGTGGCTTTGTCAGGCTCGACGACGCATTTCCGCGCGAGCTTGCGGAGGAGGCGCGCACCATCCTGTGGCGTGACCTGCCGTGCCGCGAACACGAGCCGGCGACATGGATACGCCCGGTCGTACGACTGGGCTTCTATGGCCAGCCACCGTTCCGGCAGGCAATCAACTCGCCGGTCCTGCGTGCGGCGCTCGACCAGATCGTCGGGCAAGGCCGCTGGTGGCCGCGACAGGATATCGGGACCTTTCCGGTGCGCTTTCCGCATCCTGACGATCCCGGCGACGCCGGCTGGCACGTCGACCTCAGCTTTCCCGGCGAGGATTGCGATCCGAACGAGCAGCGGGATTTCTCCGCCTGGCGCGTCAATGTCACCTCGCGCGGGCGCGCATTGCTGATGCTGTTCCTGTTCTCCGATATCGGCGAACAGGACGCGCCGACGCGCATCAGGATCGGCTCGCACCTGCCGATGGCGCGCTATCTTGCACCTGCGGGCGAAGCCGGCCGTGCCCGGATGGTGCTGGACGAGATGGGCGCCGATTGTCCGATTGTGCTCGCGACAGGAGCGGCCGGTACGGTCTATCTCTGCCATCCCTTCCTGGTTCACGCCGCGCAGCGGCACGAGGGCAAGCTACCGCGCTTCATGGCGCAGCCGGCGCTGCCATTGGCGGAGCCCTATCGGCTTACGCGTTCCGACGGCGCCTATTCGGCGGTCGAGATCGCGATCCGGCAGGCGCTGGGAATGACGGGGTAGCGTCAAGCTGCGAAGCGACATTCAGGCGAGTTCGGCGCCGAGTGTCGCTTCGCGCACGGCGGCGTGGCCGCGTGCGCCATAGGCCTTCGACCAGGCGAGCAATTCCCGAAACGCCGGCAAGAGACCGTAGGCGGCGTCTGTCAATTCATATTCCACCCGCAGCGGCTTTTCGGCAAGCACGGTGCGCAGGACGAGACCGTCGCGTTCGAGCTCGCGCAATTGCGCGGTCAGCATGTGCTGGGTGATGCCGCCGAGCGAACGGCGCAGCACGCCGAAGCGTATCGCCCCGTTCATCAGCGCGAAAAGGATTTCGAGCTTCCATTTGCCGCCGAGCGCATGAATGGCGTGCTTGAAATCGTCGAGCAGGGCCGGGTCGGGCGCGCAGCCTGCGCATTCAGCGGAATCGCAAGGCGACATGGTATTGTTTTCCATACCGGTCTCGAATTTCATCCTACTTGTCCACTCGCAGATAGTGGCCCAGATGCGGATATTGCAGGCCGGCGAAAACCAGTTTCCGCGCCGCAGCCGGAGATCGAGGAAGGGCTTTGTCGGATGAGCACCGTTTTGGTTACGGGCGGATCGGGCTTCATCGGGGTGCACACCATCCTGCAGTTGCTGGTCGCGGGTCATCAGGTGCGCACCACGGTGCGCCGGCCGGAACGCAACAAGGATGTGCTCGCGATGCTGCAGGAGGGCAATGCGCCATCGCCTGAGCACGTATCGTTCGTCACCGCCGATCTTACCGCGGACGCTGGCTGGCGCGAGGCCGTCGCCGGTTGCGATTACGTGCTGCATGTCGCGTCACCGCTCAGCAGCAATGTGCCGAAGGACGAGAACGAAATGATCGTTCCGGCACGGGACGGAACCTTGCGGGTGCTGCGCGCCGCGCGCGATGCCGGCGTCAAGCGCGTCGTCATCACGTCCTCGATGGGGGCGATCGGCTACGGCCACCCGCCGCAGGCGCAGCCGTTTGACGAGACGAACTGGACCGACCTCAACGGCGACGACGTCTTCGCCTACGTCAAGTCGAAGACGCTGGCCGAGCGCGCGGCCTGGGATTTCATCGCGAAAGAGGGCGGCGGATTGGAGCTGTCCGTGATCAATCCGGTCGGCGTGTTCGGGCCTGTCCTTGGGCCGGATTTCTCCGGCTCGATCGACATCATCAAGATGCTGCTCAATGGCGCGATGCCGGCGGTGCCGCGGATCTATTTCGCCGTGGTCGACGTGCGCGACGTGGCGGACCTGCATCTGCGCGCGATGACCTCGCCTGCGGCGCGCGGCGAGCGCTTCATCGCGGTTGCCGGAGACCCGATGTCGATGCTCGGTATCGCAAATCTCCTGCGGCGCGAGCTAGGTTCTGCCACCCGGCGGGTGCCGCGCTTCCAGGCGCCGGATTGGGTAGTGCGGCTGGCCGCAATGGGTGTTCCCGTGCTGCGCTATGCCGTGCCGATGCTCGGCAAGGTCCGCCGCTCCACCAGCGCGAAGGCTCGCGAAAGGCTCGGCTGGATGCCCCGCGGCGATGACGAGGCGATCCTTGCGACCGCCGAAAGCCTGATCAGGCTCGGCCTTGTCAAGGCGTGAGCGCGTAAGTGACGCGCTTGTCAAGCGCGCGCCAGAGTGCTGAATTGCCATCTCGACGATGCAATCTGGGAGGTGGCCATGGACAGGACCGCAGCGGCCGCAAAGGCCATCGCCACCGCTCGCCGTAACCGCGCGCCACTGGCGGCGCTGCCGGTGGATCTCGTGCCGACCGACGAGGAGGAGGGCTATCAGGTCCAGCGTGCGGTGCATGACCTCCTGCTGCCGAAGGTCGGCGCGCTCGTCGGCTACAAGATCGGCTGCACCAGTGCGGTGATGCAGGAATATCTCGGCATCGATCATCCTTGCGGCGGCGGCGTGTTCGAGAAGGGCGTGCATGAGAGCGGCGCCGAGCTCAAGATGGCCGACTACGTCCGCGTCGGCGTCGAATGCGAGATCGCGGTCAAGCTGGCGCGCGATCTGGCGCCGGGCGAGGCGCCGTTCACCGCCGAATGGGTGGCAGAGGCGATCGCGGAGTATCAACCCGCGATCGAGATCGTCGACGATCGCTATGCGAAATGGGAGACGATGGGCGCGCCGACGCTGATCGCGGACGACTTCTTCGCCGCCGGCTGCGTGCTTGGCACCGCAGTGAAACGCATCACCGCGCCCGATCTGCGCGACGTCAAAGGGCGCGCGCTCATCAATGGCGAGGAGGCGGCCAGCGGTACCGGCGCTGACGTGCTCGGCCATCCCCATCACGCGCTTGCCTGGCTCGCCAATCATCTCGCCGGCGAAGGCAAAGGCCTGCATGCCGGCCAGATCGTGCTGACGGGCAGCCTGGTGAAGACGATATGGCTCAATGCCGGCGACAGCGTCGTGATGGAGCTCGCCGGACTGGGCAAGGTGAAGGCCACGTTCGCGTGATGCGGTAGGGTGCGCAAGCCGCTCATGGCACCGCCCGCGCTAATTCTTGACGTCGGTAGGATGGGTAGAGCGCAGCGAAACCCATCGCGATGGAGCAGGCGGCGCGAATGATGGGTTTCGCTGCGCTCTACCCATCCTACTTTACGTCATCCCTGCAAGAGCAGCGACCCATAACCACCGATGTTGGTTGTGGCGCGAGCGAGCGGACTACGCCGATACGTCGACCAGCTGGCCCTTCTTGTCCGCGTTCTTGTGGAATTCCTGCTCGATGAGGTCCTTGATCTTTTGCTCCACGGCCTGGCGCTGTTGCGGCGTCATGTTTTGCAGGTCGGCTTCGGTCAGCCCCATGCTCTTCAGGATGTTCGCACGCATCCGCTCCATCGGGTTCATGTGGGCGTATTTGAGGAACTCCTGCTCGATATCGTTGCCGAGGGATGTTTTCTGAGCGGGCTGAGTGGAAGCTTGATCCTCTGCGCTCGAGACGTTTTTCGGGGCGGTGTTCTTCGTGCCCGCGGTGACAAGGCTGTAGGAGGAAATCGTCGTCGATATCTGCACGTCGCACCCCATCCGTGACGAAGTGCAAAACGCAATCTGCGTGCCATCATGTGCGCGAGCTATTTCAACGAGATAGAGCGATCGTCAGGACAGTTCGACGGCGGATGGGCAAGTTCTGCCCGGCGAAGATTTCCTGCTCACGTGAATTGTCGTAACGATTGGCCGCTGGCGCGACACGCGTTCATCGAACGGCATGCGGGCCACCAGCGTCATCTCAGCCGTCACCAGATGAATGGCAAGACAGGTTGATTATCCCACCGTGAATGGCTTGACTGGGCGGTAGTGGTCGGTCTGGCTTTGCGGCAGCCTGGTGACGCCGCGCTTGATGCCGCGCTCCGGCGGCGGCTCCAGCCTGGGAAAAAGGTTGGCCTCGAAACGCACGCCCGGCGCTTGCTCCGCGGTGCCTGAGCACACCGCGGTCGAGCCCTTGAAGACTCCGGTCAGCTTTGCCTCAACCTCGTCGACACCGAACACGGTAGTCGGACCTTCGGCGTAGCGCTTGGTCGTCAGCGTTGCGGTGAACCTGTCTTCGTCGACCTCGTAAGTGCCGCTATAGGTGAATATGCAGTCGCGGCCCGAGATCCTGCCATGTGCAAGATGGACGATCCCGGTGCCTTCACCGTGCGGCGTCCGAAACCAAACGGCATACTCGCCATCCCTGATCATCGAACACACCCGTAACGAGAGAATTTGCGTTGCGCACTACCTAGAGCGCGACGCCGCCAACTTCCAGCGAGCTAGGACGCGAGGGTTAATGGCGCGTGAAAGAGCCCGTGCAAAGTTGTCGCGAGATCGCGTGGATCAGATCGCTTCAAAGCGGCTGTTCCTCACTGGAGGAGCGGCATGCCTCACGCGTCACGCTCTCATGCTTCGTTCTTGGGCATGTACTTGCCCATGACGCATTTGTAGCTCTTCAGCTTCCACGCGTGATACGGCCCCTTTGAGAGCCAGTCCGCGATGCCGATTTGCGCATTTACACTGCAGGCAGTCATGGTGATGCCGGATTGCTCACTGTTGGTGACGACCCTTTCAAGACAAAGCGGGCCGTTGCAGAGAATAGCGACAAGCGTGACAAGCATTGTGACCTTCGGTTGATAGGGGAATACCCGGTTAATCGGTTTATGCAGAGTTCGTGCCAGCGCTTGGACTTGCATCATCACAGTTCTTCGAAACGTGATCTGCGCTAGCCTTCGTCTGACATGCTGTACGTAGTTTCCCGGGCTATGCTTCCGATGCAAAGGTGCTCGGCGTCTCCGGCCCTATCTGCAGGCGGGATTGGCCGCGTCCACGATCGAGAGAAATGTGATGCTGGTCGGAGCCAGCTCGATGCGTGACGCCGTGACCACCTCGCCTTCCAGCACAGGCAATTGATCATCCGCAGCGAGCTTCATCTCGCGGCCATTCAGGCGTACGCGCGCGCTGGTGAGATTGGCTGCGGTCAGGGTATAGCGTCGTGCCGGTCCGGAAAGCGCGAGCGACCGCGACGCCGCCCGATCGGTATTGATGGCAAGCAGCGCCACGCCGCCTGGTTTGCCCCGCAGGCAATGCGCGTAGAGATATAATCCCGGCACCGCCGCCGAGCCGGCATCGAGGACGGCCGTGCCCATCAGTTTTCGCCAAAGCAATGCCGTCCAGTAGTTCGGGCGCGGCGTGAAGTCTTTCTCCTCCAAGAGGCCGTAGTCGCTGGCGGCGAGCGTGTTGTGCATGACGACTTTCACCTGGCGCTTGGCCATGCGCCCGAGCGTGTCGAGATAACGAAAGCTATCGAGGAAGGTCGAGCTCCAGGGATTGCCGCCGCAGGCGGCATCCGCCGTTTCCGTGATCCACAGCGGCTTCCCGGGCGCGAACCGGTCGCGCAAGTTTGCGTAGAAGGACGCCATACGGTCGATGCCGGACAACCAGTCTTGCGAAAGCGCCTTGCTGTCGCGCACCGCAGCCGATGGCATCGTCTTGCTGCAACGTGGCGAGAGCGCTCCGTAATAGTGGAACGAGATCGCGTCGAACACGGGCCCGGCTGCTGCCAAGAGCTTCTCACTGCCGACCGCATCGCCTGATCCGCCTGTGCTCACGGTGCCTGGACCAAGTAGCATCGTCTGCGCTGAGGCATGGTTGAGGAACCGCGCGAACACGGCAATGTCGCGTCCGAAGCTCGCGGCGTCATAGCCGGCCGGAGCGCCGCCCATGGCGGCGAGGTCTGGCTCGTTCATGAATTCGGCCGCAGCGATATTGCCCCCGAGCGCTTGCGTCGCCGCGATCAGCTTTTCCGCCTGCACGGGCGTCCAAACGCTGCTGCCGTTGCGCGTGCCTGCGCCCGTCGCAAAGGAGGTCACGAGCCTTGCGTCCACCGCGCGGGCAAAGTCGATGACGCCTTTCCATTGGCTGTGTGTCAGCACGCCGTTGAAGCCCGGCGGCGGCGACCGCGCGCTGTCATCGGTGTCGTTGAAATAAGTGGTGTTGGCCCAGGTGCCGCTCACGCGCAAATAGGCCGGCCCCAGCGCCGCGGCAAGCTTGCGCAGGCGTGGATTGGCGAGATCGATCGGCCTCCGATAGGCGTACATCGCGGGATCCCTGCCGGCGGGAACGCCATCCGCCTTCGAAGGTTTGCCCTGATCGGCATAGGGCCGCCAGAAGTGACCGCCGGTCACCTCGACCATCTCGACATTGTAGGATTGAAAACGCGCGTCGATCGAACCAATGCGCGCCATGGTCGCCGGCGTGAGCGCAATGCTCGGGTCGGCGGAAGCCGGCGACGGCCAGCACAGGATGGCCAAGGCGACGCCCAGCAAGACGCGTTGCACCGGGTGAGGCCGAACGCTCATTTTGCCTGGCATCCTACAATTCTACACCAAAGCGATGAGAAGGGTGAGCTTGCATCCGCGATGGACGCTGCGCTCCCTCTCCCGCTTGCGCCGCTTGCGGGAGAGGGTTGGGGTGAGGGTGTCTCCACGATCGGATCAGCCGTGGGGAGAGAGCCCGGCGCGGAGCCTGTACTCGGACGGCGCGAAGCACCGATCCGGGTGCGCCGACCTCTCCCGCAAGCGGGAGAGGTGAAGTGACGGCAGCCAAAAAAGCCGCAGCCCTCGCCAGGGGAGCTAGCGAGGGCCACGTTGGTACACTTCATTGCGTCTAGGTTCGCAAGTGAAGTGTGGGAGCTGGTTTGAAAGCGTCAGAACGGGAGCAGCACATCCATCACCTGCTGGCCGTAGCGGGGCTGTTGGACGTCGGTGATCTGGCCGCGGCCGCCATAGGCGATACGGGCCTGGGCGATCTTGCTTGAATCGATGGTGTTGTCGCTCTGGATGTCCTCGGGCCGCACGATGCCCGCGACGATCAGTTCGCGGATTTCGTAGTTGACGCGGATCTCCTGCTTGCCTTCGACCACGAGGTTGCCGTTCGGCAGGATCTGCGTGACCACCGTGGCGACGCTGGTCTGCAAGGCTTCCTGGCGGTTCACCGAGCCCTTGCCGTCGCTCGAGGAGGTCGAGTCGGTGGTGAGAATGCGGCCCGGCAGGATTTTTTGCGCCTGCGTGATCGTTTGCGCGCCGACGAAGTCGGTGACCCCCGAATCTTCCTTGCTGGTGCGGCTGCGCTGGGTCTCGTTGGCGATCGCGGCCCTGTCGGTGAAGTTGACCGTCACCGTCAGCAGGTCGCCGACGCGCGCGGCGCGCTGGTCCTTGAAGAAGGCTCTGGAGCCGTTGCGCCACAGCGAGTTCGGGCTGTAGGAGGCCACTTCCGGCTTCGGCATCGGCATCTGCACCGGCTTGTAGCCGGGCTGCGTGGTCGGATTTTCGATCGCGGTCAGCTTCGGCTGTTCGCCGATCTGGGAGAGGCGGTCGATCGAGGAGCAACCGCTGGCGAGGATGCCGAGCGTGAGCAGGGCGCCGGTGAGGACAAGGCGGTTGATACGGTAAGCGGACATCACGGTTACTCGGCTTTCGGGGCGACTGAACTGACGTTGGCAACGGCGACCGGGCTCGCCTGCTCGGCGGGCGCGAGCGAGGCGGTGGGTTCAAGGGCAGGTGCGGCGCGCGGCGGCGTGATCGAGACCTGGCCGCGGCCGGTGACGACGCCGGAGACGACGCGCTTGGACTGCAGGTTCATCACGCTGACGACATCGCCTTCGGTGCCGCCCTCGAGCGCCTTGCCGCGGATCGTGAGATAGAGCCCGGCGGCCTGATAGATCAGCGTCACGCTCTGGTCGCGGGTGACGAGATCAGGCCTGACGAGATCGGCGGTCTTCAGCGCCTGTCCGGCGCGGAGCTGGCGACGGGCCTGCATGCCGACGGTATTGGCGCGGACGGCGAGGTCGGCGCCGACCTCGGCCTTCGGGCGGCGCTCGAGCAGCACGTCCGAATGTTTCAGCACTTCGCCGCGCTCGACACTGCGCGCCAGCACGGCGGCTTCGACGGTTTCGATCGCGGTGCCGGTGAAGCGCAGCCTGGTCGGCGCGGCGCCGGTCTCGTTCGCGATCTCGAACGTGATGTCGAAGCAGTTGTTGCGCGGATCGTAGCGGAGGGCGATCGGCTGCAGATTGCCGGAATTGGTGGCTTCCAGCCTGATATCGCCAACGTCGCGGTCGAAGTTGATGGTGAGATTGGCGGCCTCACCAAGGCCGTTGCGGCGCTCCAGCGTGCGGGCGACCGCAAGCTCGATCTCGTGCCGCTCGATCGCGCGCGCAGCGCGCGTCACCGAAATCTCCTTGAGGTCGCGGGTGTCGACGCCGATCACCTGATGGGTGCGCAGCGTGGCGAGCACTTGCACAACCGGCAGCGTGCCCGTGGTGCCGAGGTCGGGTGCGCGGTAGATCGGCGTGGCGCCGAAGCTGCCGGCGTTGTCGACGAGGTCGCCGATGCGGACGATGTCGCTGGTAATGGTGACGTTGGCGCGCAGCGTCGGCGGCGCGATGACGTCGCTGCCGTTCTGCGCGACTGCATTGGAGGCGGACGCCGAAAAGAGCAGCGCGGCGAGGAGAAGCGAGCGGGCGAACATGGTCACTCTCCCCTCAGCGGAACAGGTTTGAGGTGGATTGCAGCATCTGGTCGGCGGCGCTGATCACCTTGGCGTTCATCTCATAGGCGCGCTGGGCGGCGATCAGGTCGGAGATTTCCGAGACCACCTCGACATTGGCCTGTTCGAGGTTGGACTGCTGCATGTCGCCGAACCCGTCGGTGTTGGCGACGCCGTCCTGCGGCGTGCCGGAGGCCGGCGTGTCGACGAACAGATTGTCGCCGATCGGCTGCAGGCCGGCCTTGTTGATGAAGCGTGTCAGCCCGATCTGGCCGACCAGGGTCGGCGTGGTCGAGCCCGGCAGGATCACCGTCACCTGGCCCTGCGCGTTGATCGTCAGCTGCGACGAGTTCTGCGGGATGGTGATGGTCGGCTGCACCGGGTTGCCCTGGGCGGTCACGATGCGGCCCTGCTGGTCCATCATGAACGAGCCGTCGCGAGTGTAGGTGTAAGTGCCGTCGGGCATCTGGATCTTGAAGAAACCCTCGCCGCGGATCGCAACGTCGAGATCGTTGCCGGTTGGCGACAGCGTGCCCTGGCCCATCAGGCGCGGCGTGCCGACGGTCTTGACGCCGCCGCCGAGGTCGATGCCGACGGGCAGGATCGTGCCCTGGTCGGAGGCCTGCGAGCCGACGCGGCGCACGTGGTCGTAGATCAGGTCCTGGAACGCGGCGCGTTGCTTCTTGTAGCCGGTGGTGCGCAGGTTCGCGATGTTGTTGGAGATCACCTGAACGTTGAGTTCCTGTGCCGCCATGCCGGTCGCTGCAGTGTAGAGAGCGCGCATCAATCAAACTCCTCTATCAGGCGGGCACATCGGCGAGCTTGTCGATCGCCGATTTGTGCAAATCGCTCTGCTGCTGCAGCAGCGCGGAGATCTGGGTGTAGGTCCGCGTGATCTCGATCATGCGGCTCATCTCGGTGACGGAACTGACGTTGGACTTCTCGATGAAGCCCTGGCGCAGCCGCGAGGTGGTATCGGGCGCGGCCGGGTTGCCTTCGCCGGCCGAATAGAGGTTGTTGCCTTCCTTCAGGAGCTGCTGCGGCTGCGCGAAATTGACCACGCGCAGCTTGCCGCGGATGGAGTCGATGCGGCCGGTGCCTTCGAGCACGGTGACGTAGCCGTCGGCGGCGATGCTGATGTCCTTGTCGGTCTGCTGGAACACGATCGGGCCGGCATTGCCGAGCACGGGATAACCGGACTGGGTGACGAGCTGACCCTGGTTGTTGACCGTCAGATTGCCGTCGCGGGTGTAGCGCTCGCCTTCGGGCGTCTGCACCACGAGGAAGCCCGAGCCGTCGATCGCGACGTCGAGCGGGTTCTTGGTCTCCTGCGTCGGTCCTTGCGAGAAGTCGTGGAAGGTGGCGCGGTCCTGGACGAAGGAGACGCGGCGGTCGGAGGGGGCAAAATTGTCCTCGTGCGCGCCGGACCTCAGGAATTCCTGGAACAGCGAGCGGTCGGCCTTGTAGCCGTTCGTCGTGATGTTCGCGATGTTGTTGGCGACGACATCCATCTGCCGTTCCAGCACAACCTGCCGCGATAGTCCGACCAGAAGCGTGTTCTGCATCGGCGGTTCTCCCCTTCGTGGACGGTCCCTTGGGAAGAGGCTCTCCCAAACCTCGCACCCTCGGACCTCGTGAACCTTTGGGTTCTCCCAAACCCGCCGGTTCGCATTGTCTTCAGCGAAAGCCGTGCCAAGTCGGAAAGTGACGATCTTTGAGGAGGTTAGGTGTCCAGCCCGGGGGCGGAGAGGGCGGCAGAAAGGTCTTGTTGACCATGTTTGCCCGGCAGTTTTTTCCTAGTTGAGCGGCAATTGAAAGAAACCGTTAACCATTCTTACCCTAGCGTTGCGGCGTATTAGAGCGCGCGTGCGCTGGCGGCATTGGTATTGCGTTCTTGAAGGGCTTGGCTGGGGCAAATCGCGTTCGTCTCCGATCTCTTTGAAGCGGGCGGGCGATGGCGGACGAGGACAAGGCGGAGGGCGGCGCCGAGGGCGAGGCCGCCGCTTCGAAGAAGGGCAAGCTCAAGCTGATCATCGCCGCCGTCGGCTTCCTCGCCATTCTTGGCGGAGGCGCCGGCTGGTTCTTCTTCATGCGCGGCCATGGCGAGGAGGCGCATGCCGAAGCGCCGCCGCCGAAGCCGCCGGCCTTCGTCGAAGTGCCCGACATGCTCGTCAACCTCGTCGGCGCGCCCGGCGAGCGCATCCAGTATCTGAAGGTCAAGCTGGTGCTGGAGGTGAAGGAGGAAAAGCAGGTCGAGGCGATCAAGCCGTCGCTGCCGCGCGTCACCGACTTGTTCCAGACTTACCTGCGCGAACTGCGCGCGAGCGACCTCAACGGTTCGGCCGGCCTGTTCCGCCTCAAGGAAGAACTCACCAAGCGCGTCAACGCGGCGCTCTCGCCCAACCAGGTGAACGCGGTGCTGTTCAAGGAAATCGTGGTTCAATAGCGATGGCCGGCACCGACCAGATGGACCAGGATGCGATCGCCGCCCAGTGGGAGGCGTCGCTCGATTCCGAGGATCCCGCGGCAGCCGCGGAAGAAGCTGCCAAGAACGAATTGTCGGAGACCATGGCGCTGCAATGGGCGGCCATGGTCGAGGACGGCAGCCGCGACTTTGGCACCAAGAACGGCGGCGAGCGAGTCCTCTCGCAGGAAGAGATCGACAACCTGCTCGGCTTCACCGTGGGCGACGTCAATCTCGACGACCATTCTGGCATTCGCGCCATCATCGATTCCGCGATGGTGTCGTACGAACGCCTGCCGATGCTGGAAATCGTGTTCGACCGCCTGGTGCGGTTGATGACGACGTCCCTGCGCAACTTTACTTCCGACAACGTCGAAGTCTCGCTCGACCGCATCACCTCGGTGCGCTTCGGAGACTACATGAACTCGATTCCGCTGCCTGCCGTCTTGAGCGTGTTCAAGGCCGAGGAGTGGGAGAATTTCGGCCTCGCCATGGTCGATTCGAGCCTGATCTATTCGATGATCGACGTGCTGCTCGGTGGCCGAAGAGGGCAGACCTCGCTGCGCATCGAGGGCCGGCCGTATACCACGATCGAGACCAACCTGGTGAAGCGCCTGATCGAGGTCGTGCTGGCGGATGCCGAGCAGGCGTTCCGGCCGCTGTCGCCGGTGAGATTCAGCATCGACCGCCTCGAAACCAACCCGCGCTTTGCCGCGATCAGCCGTCCCGCCAACGCTGCGATCCTGGTGCGCCTGCGCATCGACATGGAGGATCGCGGCGGCAATATCGAACTGCTGCTGCCCTATGCGACCATCGAACCAATCCGCAACGTGCTGTTGCAGATGTTCATGGGCGAAAAGTTCGGCCGCGACCCGATCTGGGAGGGACACTTCGCAACCGAAGTGTCGCAGGCCGAGATCTCGGTCGAAGCCGTGCTCTATGAAGCCGACATTCCGCTGAAGCACCTGATGAAGCTGAAGGTCGGCGACACGTTGCCGCTCGACATCCGTGCGGACTCGCTGGTGTCGGTGCGCTGCGGCAACGTCACCCTGACCGAGGGCCGCATGGGCCGCGTCGGCGACCGCGTCGCGATCCGCGTCAGCAAGAATTTGCGCAAGCCGAATACCACCTTCGCGATGTTCGAGAAGGCCGACGAGCAGACCAAGATGATGGAGGCATAGTTTGAATCATTCCCTCGGAATTGCGATCGAAAGTCTGGTCGCGGTGCTCCTGATGCTGACGATCGGCTATTGCATGCTGCTCAACAAGCGCCTGCAGCGGCTGAAGGCCGACGAGCACTCGCTGAAGGCCACCATCGCCGAACTGATTACGGCAACCGAAATCGCCGAGCGCGCGATCGGCGGGCTGAAGCACACCGTGCGCGACGTCAACGAGAACCTCGGCAGCCAGCTCACCGCGGCGACGCAGATGTCGGCGCAACTGAAAGGCCATCTGTCCGAGGCCGATGCCATGATCCGACGGCTGTCGAGGATCTTGCAGGCGGGACGGCCGGTGATGGAGTCTGCGCCCGCCGCAGCAACCGCATCCGCACCAGTAGCGCCGAAGATGTCGCCGGCCAAGGCGGTGGCGGCGGCTGCTGAAGCCTTCACCGAACGCAGAAGGGCGGGCGGTTTGGCTGCATGAGTGCGTTCCGCGACATCCGTGTCATCCCGGTCGTGCTGGTCGCGATCTTCGGCCTTGTGGTGCTGAAGGTCGCGGGCCTCGTGCTCGATGGCGGCTATGTATTCGACTACGATCCGCAGTCGACCAAGCCATCATGGGCGCAGGAGATGCTGAATTTCCCGGGAGGAAAGAACAAGGGAGACCCCAACGACATCACCGGCTCCGTGCAAACCAAGGAGAAGAAGGAAGAGCCGCCCGTTGCCGTCGATCCGCCGCCGCAGCCGGATGGCGTCGTGGTGAATCCGAACCTGCCTCCGCAAATCTCGGCCTCCGAGCGCGCGATCCTGGAACGGCTGCAGCAGCGCCGCCAGGAACTCGATGCCCGCGCGAGAGAGATCGAGATCCGCGAAAGCCTGTTGAAGGCGGCCGAGAAGCGCATCGAGGCGAAGGTGGAGGAGGCCAAGGCCACCGACGCGAAGAACAGCGTCGCCGCGGCGCAGAAAGCTGAAGCCGACGCCGCGCGTTTCAAGGGCATCGTCACGATGTATGAGGGCATGAAGCCGAAGGACGCAGCAAAGGTCTTCGACCGGCTGGAAATGAGCGTGCTCTACGAGATCGCTTCCCAAATCCAGCCGCGCAAGATGGCCGACATCCTCGGCCTGATGCAGCCCGAAGCAGCCGAGCGGCTCACTGTCGAACTCGCCCGCCGCGCCAGTCCCGACAAGCTGCAGCCCACCGCCGACCTGCCCAAGATCGAGGGCAAGATGCTCGCGCCGAAGCTGAACTGACTTCGGTCGCGCGCATCGAGCCAGGCTTGTTAGTCACCCGGTGAGGGTTGGGCTGGAACAGCCGCTTGCACGCCGGCCAGGGCCGCGCGCAACGCCTCTTCCTTGGTATGGTCGAGAGACGTCCTCAGCACGGTCCCGCCTTCGCCCTTGAGGCCTTCGAGCACCTTGTCTCCGGTAACCTTGCGCGCGAGAATGAACAGGGCTGCGGTTCCCGGCTGAATGGCAGCCGCCGTCTCCTTCATCCAATTATCGTTGATCCCGACGTCAGTCAGATATCCGCCGAGCGTGCCGCCAGCTGCGCCAAACGCGGCTCCTGCCAGCGGCATCAGGAAGATCAGGCCAATCAGGGTGCCCCAAAAAGCGCCAGAGACAGCGCCGGCGGCCGTGGTGTTGATGAGCTGGTTCAGCTTCAGCTTGCCTTCGGTGTCCTTCACCGCGATCACGGCATCGCCGAGTTCGATCAGGTACTCCTTCTGCATGGCCAGCAATTTCTGACGAACTTCTTCCGCCTTGGCCTCGGTTGGAAATGCGATCACGACAAGATCACTCATCTGCAGTTCTCCTCTATGGCCGCCGACTTTATTGCGTCTCTATGACCATCTGAATGCAAAGCAAATGACGGAGAGCGCCATTGATTTACATCAACCATGGCGAGTAGAGCGTAGCACGTTGTTCAATCTGTGGCTTCGCCCGTTTGTGCAAACGGGACGGGGAACTCGCCTGCTGGTAACGGGGCTTGGCCGGCGCCTTCCTGCCTGCGCCCGCGAAACGGGTTGGCGAAGCATTCGGCTAAGTGGCCCGACGCCGATGCTTTGCACTGAGCCATCGATGTATCGCCGCACCCGATGGCGCGGCCGTTGATGCTGTCGACCTTCATGCGGATCATACCTCAGCGCCTGGGCGCGCTCTGGTGCATCCACAGGCGGCCGTACCCGGAGTCGCTAGGCGAACAAGCGGTCTGTCGCTTTATCGAGCCGCTTATCCGAACCGCTCGCATCGCTCAGATGACCAACCAGCTCTCCGGATAGCCTGTAGATGTTGATCCCTTTGAGGTCATAGAGCTTCGTACCGTTGCGGTCGAAAATTTCTCGACCGACTACGACGCCGACGTGAATACCTTTGCTGTTGAATATATTGCCCTTCATAGGAGCCTCCTTGCTTGCGAGGCCAACCGTGCGACCGCTGCTCTGTTTGGCCGGTGTATCAGAGCCGCTCCTTATCGTGCAGCCTCAGCTCGCCGTCGAGCAGCCCTTGCCGAGCAGAGGCTGCACAATGGCTCATTGATTTGGCTTCGTTGAGGCCGCACCGGGATCAGCAATCGTCTCCCAGTGGTTGCCGCAGGCGGAACACCGCCACTTGTTGACAACCCCGGTGGGCGAATAGGTCGAACGGATGGGGGCGGTAATGAGATGTCCGCAGATGCAGGTATTGGTGCCGTGTGAGGGCGAGCGTCTTGGCTCGTCGCGAACCATTCTGGAGGCCCAGCGGCGCTCGAACTTTTGTTCAAAATGTAATGGATAGATTGTGGAACTCATGGGGCTCCCTCCTATTGGTGGCGGGAGCGCGGCACAGTCTCTCAGTCACTGCAGCCTTCTTCACGATCAGTGATGCCAGCAAGATAAGACGTAAGCCATCCGATGGCTAGGTCGATGCCCGTAGAATCTTTTGCGCTCTCCTAGGGCAGGGATGTTGATGCGCCCGATCGATCGCGTACGTTCGTTTGTACGTCACGCGCTCGCGGTCGTCTGGAACATGTAGCGCGGTCGCTAACCGGGACAGCAGGACTTTCCTATATGTCGTGAGCGTACGTTCTATCGCGGTTTTCGGAAATCGATGCTGCGCAGGACGATACCGGGCGGCGTTCCCTCGAACTCGGTCGCCTGGTATTTGCCGTCGGCGCAGGCCTCGATGCGGTCGCGAAGCCGCATGAATTGCGCTTCGCGTTGGGTCGCCTTCGCCCGCACCACGCCTTCCAGTTCATCCATCGCAGAGGTCGAGACTGCGCAAGGGATCTCCTTCTGGCCGTCGAGCATCGAGAACAGGACGACCATCCTGTCGTATTCATAGCTGATGAAGCGGCTTTGCCTGAGCGTCATGTGACCTACTCCCTGAGAGCGGCACGGCGATCGTGCTCCTCCTTGCCCGGTCAGCCGTGCAAAATCCTCAAGAATCGCAGCGACGAGATCGCGATGCCTGGTATCTTCCGGTGGCAGGCTCGCCGCATAAAGGTCGAGTATGTAACGCGCCTTGGTAGCTGCTTCCGGCCACGACGCGGCGGCAACCAACAAGAGGTCGTTTTCGAGCGCAGTCTGCCGCTCGCGCGATTCCAGCGCATGGCTCTCGATCTCTACCAACTCACGACGGATATCTGTCGCTTTTTGCGCCGCCATGCCTCGATGGCTGTCGAGGTCAAGCGGCTTGTCAGTCATGAGACGCGCTCGCATCGATACGCTGCGCGTCCGCGAGATCGACAGAGCCGATCGAGACCATTTCCATCGCCAACCCGCGCCCGTGTTCCGCGGGTACGATTATCATGGTGGCGACGCGGCGGAACGCCTCAAACGAGAGGCCCTCGATCGTCTCCTCGTCGGTGATGACCTCGTAGTTGCCGGCGGCCAACGGGCGGTCGATACCTCTGATCCGAAACGGGTGTTTGAAGGTGACGACTTCTCGTCGGGAGCGGATGGTCATGCGCGCATGCCTTTCACGAAAGCGCCTGCGCAGGCGCTGCCCCGAAACAGCATGCGCCCTTTAAGCCCTAATAGCCATCCCTTTCTTGCTTTCCGCACGCGGCGAATACAAACCGCCGCCGCTCGTCGCAAACAGGGAATTTGCCTACCGCCGACGGCCTCTGGCCGGAGCCTTCTTGCCTGCGCCGGCGAAATACGGGTTGGCGAAGCATTCGGCTGCGCGGCCTGACGCCGACGCTTTGCACTGAGCCAGCGATGTATAGCCGCACCCGATGGCTGGGCCGTCAATGCTGAAGACCTGCATGCAGATCGGGTAACGCGGATCATAGGTCTGCGCCCGGGCAGGCAGCGCCACCAGGATTGCGCCGATCACCAGGATCGCCCGACCCACTGGACGCATCGGAATCTCCTCAGATCCGCAAATCAAAATCATCCCTAATTTAGATATTTAACAACTCCTTAAGCGAGCCAATTCAAGATTCGGGTGCGGGGCGGCGCATTCGTGCCTGCTTCGACGCTTGAGGGCTGAAAGACGTAACTGGCATGGCGCGACGGGCTGCCGCTGGACTGGGGTCGCATGGCCGCGCTATGGCGCGGGCGGCGTATCTTTGCCTGGGCCGGCTACTGCCGCTTGCCGCGCTCCTGATCTCGCTGATGCTTGCCTCCGCCGCGCGCGCCGACGATCCGGTCAAGGGCGTGGCGACGTTCTCGGCGGCCAACGGCTTTGCGCGGCTGGTGTTCAAGCTCGCCGAGGACGTCGAAACCGAAGTGTCGACGGCCGGCTCGATCGTCGTGATCCGCTTCAAGCGGCCGGTCGATATCCCCGTGGAGAAATTGGCGGATGCAGTGCCCGATTATGTCGGCATGGCACGGCGCGATCCGGACGGAACGGCCATCCGCCTGTCGCTGTCGCGCCGGGTGACGATCAACACGATGACCGCGGCCGAGCGGATATTCATCGATTTCCTGCCCGACGGCTGGGCCGGACCGCCGCCGCCGCTGCCCACGGATGTGATCCGCGAGCTGGCCGAGCGCGCCCGTGCCGCCGAGCGCGCATTGCGCGCGCAGCGGGCGGCGGACGCTGCCAAGAAAAAGCCGCCGGTGCGCGTGCGCGCCTCGGTGCAGCCAACCTTCGTGCGCTTCGTGTTCGAGATTCCCGACGGCGTCAGCGTGTCCTCGGTGCTGAACGAGCAGAAGCTGACGCTGTTGTTCAATAGCGTGCTCAGCTTCGACCTTGCGGATGCCAAGGTGGCGGCGCCGCCGAACGTCGCCTCGATCAACCAGCGCTCCGACACCGACACCTCCGCTGTCGATATCAACCTGATCGGCGAGGTCGACGTGCGTTCCTTCCGCGAGGACAAGAATTATGTCGTCGACGTGGCCTTCCAGCAGCCGGAAAAGCCGGCGGTGGATGGACACGCGTCCAACATTCCGCCCGCGCCGGCAAAGCCGCTGGTCGCCGTGGCGGCCGGGCAGGGCAAGGCGATCAGGCAGGCCGCGCCGCTGCAGCAGCCGGCGCCGATCGCGCCGGTGACGTCAGAGACGTTCGCCGAGCAGGCCAAGATCGCCATCAAGCCGGAGCAGGGCGCACATGCGCCGCAGGCAGAGCCCGCCGCAGCGCCCGAGAGCACGGCGCCTGCGGCCGCGAAGGCGCAGACCCCAGCCGCCGAGATACCCGCGCCTGCGCCCGAAAAGGTTGCGCAGGAGGCGCCTCCGGCTCCGCCTCTCGTGCAAGCGGCGCCTGCCGAGCCGCCGAAGTCCGCAGCAGCCCCCGCCAACGAGGCTTCGTTGTCGCCTGCGCACGCCGCGCCGAAACAGGCTGCGGCTGAACCGCTGCCGAATGCTCGCGCTGAAAAGCCGGTGAAGGTCGATGCGCAGCGTGACAGCGATGGGTTCCGCGTGACGTTCACCTTCGCAAAGGCGACGCCCTCGGCGTTGTTCCGCCGCGCCGACGCGGTGTGGCTGGTGTTCGATTCCCTTGAGCCGGTCGATGTCGCGCCGATCCGCGACAAGGCCGGCGCTATCATCTCCGACGTCAGCCGCTTTCCGCTGGACAAGGGACAGGCGATCCGATTCCGCCTCAACCGCCCGCAGATGCCATCGCTGGAAGCTGACGACCGTTCCTCCGGCACAGGCTGGACGGTGACCTTCGCCGACCGGGTGCAGAAGCCGCCGCAGCCGTTGATGGTGGTGCGCAATGTCAGCGATCCCACGCTCGCCAATGTCAGCGTGCCCCTGGCCAATCCCGGACAGTTGCACCGGCTGGTCGATCCCGACGCCGGCGACATGCTCTGGGTCGTGACCGTGCCGCCGCCGGCGCGCGGCTTCATCCGTCGGCAGGATTTCGTCGAGCTATCGCTGCTTGAATCCGTCCACGGCCTCGTGGTGCATCCGAACTCCGACGACGTGAAGGCCGAGCTCGGCGCGGACAAGGTGGTGCTGGGACGTCCGGGCGGACTGACGCTGTCATCGGCCGACGTCGCCGCCGAACGCGCCACCGCCGCGGTCAAGCCGCTGTTCGATGCCGAGGAATGGAAGAAGAACCAGTCTGAGAACTTCCTGAGGCGGCTCGACGAACTGATCGCGGCCAGCGCTGCGGCGACCACCTCGCCCGAGCAACTCGCACTGGCGCGGCTCAACCTTGCCAAGTTCTATGTCGCGCACGCCATGTACGAGGAAGCCCATGGCGTCGCCAACCTGATGCTGTCGGAGAGCAAGCGCGGCGCCGAGGATCCGTCCGTGCTGATGATCCATGCCGCCAGCAGCATCATGATGGGCCGGCCTGAGCGCGCGCTCAAGGATCTCGCCAATCCGGTGATCGGCAACGGCTATGATTCCCAATTGTGGAAGGGGCTCGCTCTTGCGCGCGAGGGCAAATGGACGGATGCGCGGGAGAAATTCAAGAACGCGGAGTTCTCGGTCGCGACGCTGCCGCCGGACCTGCAGCGCGTCGTCATGCTGGAGTCAATGAAGGCCGCGCTCGAGGTGAAGGATTTTGCCGGCGCCGCGCGCCGCCGCAGCGAGCTCGAAGTGATCGGCCTGCCGAAGGAATTGAAGCCGGCCGCCGCGGTTCTGCGCGGCCGCCTCGCCGAAGCGCTCGGCTATGAGAAGGATGCGCTCGACGCCTATCGTTTCGCCGCAAACTCGCCTGACCGGCAGGCCGCGGCCGAAGGCAAGCTGCTTGAAGTCATCCTGAAGCAGAAGCGCGGCGAGATCGCGCAAGGAGAGATCCTGCGCGAACTCGAACTGCTCGCGGTGATGTGGCGCGGCGACAGCATTGAATTGCGCACGCTGCAAATCCTGGCGAAGATCTATTCCGACACCGGCCGCTATGCGGAGGCGTTCGCGGCCACCCGCGCCGCGACCAAGCTGCGGCCGAACTCGACGGAATCGCGGCGAGCGCAGGATGCGGCTTCCGCGCTGTTCGCCCAGCTTTTTCTTGGGCCCTCCGGCGACAGCATCCCGCCGATCGATGCGCTCGCGATGTTCTACGAATATCGCGAGCTCACGCCGATCGGTCGCCGGGGCGACGAGATGATCCGCCGCCTGGCAGACCGCCTCGTCGGCGTCGACCTCCTGGATCAGGCCGCCGAGCTCCTTCAGTACCAGGTCGACAAGCGGCTGGAGGGCGCAGCGCGCGCGCAAGTCGCCGCACGCCTTGCCATGGTCTATCTCACCAACCGCAAGCCGGAGCGCGCAATCGCGGCGCTGCGCTTGACCCGCATCTCCGATCTGTCAGGCGAGTTGCGCCAGCAGCGGCTGCTGCTCGAGGCGCGCGCACAGAGCGATGTCGGTCGGCATGACCTTGCGCTCGACATCATCTCGAACATTCCCGGCCGCGAGGCGATAAGGCTGCGTTCCGACATCTATTGGGCGCAGCGGCAGTGGCGCGAAGCTTCCGAGCAGATCGAACTTTATTATGGCGACCGCTGGCGCGACTTCACGCCGCTGAACGCGGCCGAGAAGGGTGACATCATCCGTGCGGTGATCGGCTATGCGCTCGCCGAGGATGCGATCGGGCTTACGCGCTTCCGCGAGAAATATGCGCCGCTGATGTTGGGCGAGGCCGACCGGACGGCGTTCGACATTGCAGCCAAACCGGCCGCCGCCAACAGCGCCGAATTCTCCCAGATTGCCAGGATGGCCGCCAGCGTCGACACGCTCGACGGTTTCATCCGCGACATGAAGCTCCGTTTCCCCGACGCTACCGCCCGCGCGCCGCTGCCCGATCCGATCGCAACCGGCGCCGTGCCCGGCACGAAGGCCGATGTCGAGGCGTTACCTGCGATCGTCGGCATCAAGCGCGCCAGCGCGGCGCTACGAACTTCTCCTTCCCCCTGAAAGGGGGAAGGTCGGGATGGGGGGTCAGCCACGGGCGCTGGCGCTCGTGGAGAGACCGGATCCCCACCCGGCTTGCGCTGAAGCGCAAGCCGACCTCCCCTTTTCAAGGGGAGGTGAAGCGCCGTTCGCAAACATTGATGCGGCGCTCGCGGATTGCGCGGCACTGAGCGGAGCGCCGTCTATCGCCATCGCTGCAGATGATCGCTGACATCACGACTAACCATTTCTCCTGCGGCGGCCGGACGCTTAACGCATATGCATGTCAAGCACCCAGGCTCACCGTCATCCGCATTCAGCCGCGGCCGATCATCATCATGAAGGCGGGCCGGTCTGGCTGTCGGCTGCGGCGGGACTTTGCGCCTCGCTGGTCGGTCTCGGATTGGCGCGCTTTGCCTACACGCCGCTGATCCCGGCGCTGATCGCGGCAAAATGGTTCAGTCCGGCTGACGTCGTCTATCTCGGCGCGGCCAATCTTGCCGGCTATCTGGCCGGCGCGATTGCAGCACGCGAGATCGGCGCTCGGGCCGGGGCGGTGCGCTCGCTGCGCGCCATGATGGTGCTTGCATCGCTCTGCTGCTTTGCCTGCGCGGTGCCGATCTCGTTTGCCTGGTT
Source organism: Bradyrhizobium cenepequi (assembly GCF_020329485.1). Classification (GTDB taxonomy): domain Bacteria; phylum Pseudomonadota; class Alphaproteobacteria; order Rhizobiales; family Xanthobacteraceae; genus Bradyrhizobium; species Bradyrhizobium cenepequi. Next base: position 63,345 of record NZ_JAGKJI010000027.1, on the reverse strand, counting down.
CTTCGTGTGGCGCTTTCTTGCAGGCCTTGCGGGAGGCGTGATCATGGTGCTCGCGGCGTCGACGATCCTGCCGCATACGCCACCGAACAAGAAGGGCGTGGTCGGCGGCGTGATCTTCGCCGGCGTGGGGTTGGGCGTTTTGGCATCCGGTACGCTCGTTCCGCTCTTGCTGAGGCAGGGGCTGCAGGAAGCCTGGTACGGCCTTGGAATATTGTCCGTGCTCTTGACCTTGGCGAGCTGGAAAGCGTGGCCGGCCGAGCTTCGCGACACGAAAGCCGCAGCCCACCATCGCGCCGCGTCGCGGCCGCGATCGCTGGCGATTCGCGCGCTGTATGCGGAGTATGGCCTCAATGCCGTGGCGCTGGTGCCGCACATGGTCTTCCTGGTCGACTTCGTGGCGCGCGGGCTCGGGCAGGGGATTCCGGCCGCTTCACAGTACTGGGTGCTCTACGGCATCGGTGCAATCGCGGGTCCTCTCGTGACCGGGCATCTCGCCGACCGCGCCGGGTTCGGCCCGGCGCTGCGCGTTGCCTTCTTGATGCAGGCGATCGCAATCGTGTTGCCTGCGGTCAGCGCGGCTCCGGCAGCGATGATCGTCTCGAGCGTCATCGTCGGCGCCTTTACCCCAGGCGTGGTGCCGCTGACGCTCGGCCGCATCCACGAACTCGTTCCGCACAACAGCGCCGAGCAGGGTGCCGCCTGGGCGCAGGCGACCACGAGCTTCGCGCTGTTTCAGGCCGGCGGCGCTTATGGCCTGTCCTACTGCTTCGAGCAGACCGGCGGCAACTACGCGCTCCTGTTTATGATCGGCGCGGCCGCCATCACCACCGCACTCGCCGTCGATCTCGTGGTCGGCCTGCTAAACGGCCCCGCGCGCTCCTAGCGCTATCCCCCGTAGCTCTGCACCAGGCTGCCGGCGACGAGCGACCAGCCGTCGACCAGCACGAAGAAGATCAGCTTGAACGGCAGGGACACCACGACCGGCGGCAGCATCATCATGCCCATCGACATCAGGACGGAGGCGACCACGAGGTCGATGATGAGGAACGGCAGGAACAACAGGAAGCCGATTTCGAAAGCGCGCTTCAGCTCGGAGATCATGAAGGCAGGCACGAGGATGCGCAGCGACATCTCTTCCGGGGTCGCCGGCGGCGGCTCGCCGGAGAGATCCATGAACAGCTTGAGATCCTTCTCGCGCACGTTCTTCTGCATGAAGCCGCGCAAGGGGACCGAGGCGCGCTGCAGCGCTTCCTCGACGCTGATCTGGTTGGCGACGAGCGGGCGGATGCCGTCGTCATAGGATTTCTGCAGCACCGGGCCCATCACGAACGCGGTGAGGAACATCGCCAACGCGATGATGACGGAGTTCGGGGGCGCAGTCGCGGTGCCGAGCGCCGTGCGCAGCAGCGATAGCACCACGACGATGCGCGTGAACGACGTCATCATGACCAGGATCGACGGCGCGATCGAGAGCACGGTGAGCAGCGCGATCAGCTGGATCGCGCGCTCGGTGACGCCGCCATTGCCCTGGCCGAGATTGATGCTGATGTCCTGCGCAAGCGCAGGCGCCGCCAGCGAGCTGGCGGCGATCAGGACGGCGGTGAATAAAACTCTACGCGGGAACCTCGGCGGCCTCACGAAGGGTTCTTCGGGCGACCGAGCAGGGAAGCCATCTCGTCTTCGAGATTCTCAAAGCCGCTCTTCTGCGGCGCGGGCGAGGGCGGTGGGGGTTCGCTGCGTGCGGGGCGCGGCGCGGGCGCCTGCTCGGGCGCAACCGGCGGCGCGGCGGCTTCGCTCGTCGGACGGCGCAGCGCGGCCTCGAGCCGCTGCGCCATCTCGGCGAGATTCGCGTCGGCGCTGGACGTATCCGGCGGCGGCGGAGGCGGGGGCGGCGGTGCCGCGGCGCGCTCGGGGGTGCGGAGCGGCGCGACCTTCGGCTCGGCCGTGCGCGGCGGGCGCGGGATCAGGGGCTCGGAGCGCTCGGCGGTGCGGGGCACACGCGGCGGGATCGGTTCGCTGCGCTCGGGACGGCTGCCGATCGGCTCCGGCGTGAAGCCGGCGAGTGGATCGCGTCGCTCCGGCAGCGGCGGTGCGGCCGGGCGGCGGAGTTCTTCGGCAAAAGAGGGGCGCGCAGTCCGCGGCGGCGGCTCCGGCATCGCCGGCTCCGGCGTATCGAAAATATCGGTGCGGGCACTTTCGGCCTCGGCCCAAGCGGTATCCGGAAGCGGCGCAACCCGCGGCGGCGGCTCGACGCTGGCGACTGCCGGACGTGGTGGCACCTGATCGCGGGCCGCCATCGCGCGCACGATATTGGGTTCGATGACGATGTCAGTGGGACCGCCGATCATCAGGAGATGCTCGATATTGTCGCGGCGGACCAGCACGAGGCGCCGCCGCCCATCGACCGCGGCAGCATCGATCACCGCCAGCCGTGGCATCCGCCCGCGGTTGGCATTGGCCCCGAGGCGGTTGCCGGCAAAGCGGCGGACCAGCCACGCCGCCAGACCGATCAGCGCCAATACGGCGATGAACGCAAAGAGGAACCACAGGATCTGCATATTACTGTCCCCGGCCATCTGGCCCTGCTTTCATGCTGGCTTCGACGGATGCGGGCTGAAGCGATCCGCTTTCCACGCGAATCACGCCCGAGATCAGCCTTATTTCTTAATTCCCCACGACAGTCACGCCGCCCATCTTTACTAATAGACCAAGAATCGATTGTTCCAAAACGACTTCTGAGCCCGCCCGAGCGCGCTGGTTAATGCAGCGATCGTGGCAAAAATGCGCACTTCCCGGGGATTCGCAGGTTGTCCGCCGCGCGCCCACGACCTGCCGGAACAATTTAACCAGCCGTTAACCATACACCGGGCAAATTCTGCCTACCTCGGGGACGGCCCCAGAGGTTAACGGGGGCGCGGCGATGTCCATCAACGATCTACCGATCCTGTCGGCGCTGCGCACCAAGATGCAGTGGCACCAGGAGCGCCAGCGGGTGCTTGCCGAGAACGTCTCCAACTCGGACACGCCGAACTTCAAGCCGCGCGACCTCGTCGAACCGACGTTCGACCGCAATGGCGCGCCGGTCGGCGGATCGATGGGCGCACTGCCGATGATGCGCACCAGCACCGGCCATATCGCGGCATCCGGTGCACCGGAGAATTTCGACCATGACGGCGGCAAGAGCGGCTTCATGACCAGGCCCGCCGGCAACGCCGTCAACCTGGAAGAGCAGATGCTGAAGGTCTCCGCCAACCAGATGGACTATGCGGCGGTGACCTCGCTCTACAGCCGCGGCCTTGGGCTGATCAAAACCGCAATCGGCAAGCGCTGACGGATTTTTGGGGAGAAGGGATCATGGCCGACAATGGAAGCGATTTCGCCCGCTCGATGGCGATTGCCACTTCCGGCCTGCGCGCGCAGGCCGGGCGCATGCGGGTGATCTCGGAAAATATCGCCAACGCCGATTCGACGGCACAAAACGCGGGCGGCGATCCCTACCGCCGCAAGGTGCCGACCTTCTCCTCCGCGCTCGACCGCACGCTGGACGCCAAGGTGGTGACGCTCGGCAGGGTCCGGCCGGATCAATCGGCGTTCCGCGTCAAATACGAGCCGAGCAATCCGGCGGCGGATGCAACCGGCAACGTGAAATATCCCAACGTCAATCCGCTGGTCGAAATGACCGACATGCGCGACGCCCAGCGATCATATGAGGCGAACCTCAACATCATCAGCGCGACGCGGCGGATGATCCAGCGCACGCTCGATATCCTCAGGTCCTAAAGAACAGGAAGCGATCAATCATGGCTACACCGACAGTCGCCGCCAACGCCTATGCCAGCCTCGCCCGCATGATGGAGCGGGGCGGCGCCGAGAAGGGCGGCGAGACCGCAGGCCCTTCGTTCGGCGCGCTGGTGAAGGAAGCCATCGGCAGCGTGATGGACGCGGGCCGCAAGTCCGACGCCCAGACCGTGGCGATGACCGCGGGCCGGGCCAATGTGATGGACGTGGTGACGGCGGTCGCGGAGACCGATGTCGCGGTCTCGACCCTGGTGTCGGTGCGGGACCGGGTGATCCAGTCGTATGAAGACATCATGAAGATGCCAATTTGATTGGGGGGCGAATGGGGAGTGGCGAATAGCGAATAGGACGAGGGGGCTCTGATCCATTCGCTATTCGCCACTCGCGAGCCCAGGACTCCTTCGCCAACTCAGGAATGGCGCAAGTAACCGAAAGCGAGAACGACAATGACCGGTGCTGAAACCCTCGACGTGGCGCGCGATGCGATCTGGACTATCGTGGTGGTGTCGTCACCCCTGATGGTCGTCGGCCTCGTGGTCGGCGTGATCGTGTCGCTGTTCCAGGCGCTGACGCAGATCCAGGAGCAGACGCTGATCTACGTGCCGAAGATCCTCGCGATCTTCGTGACGCTGCTGCTCGCGCTGCCGTTCATGGCCGATTCGATGCACGCCCACATGATGCGGATATCGTCGCGAATCATCGGCGGTTGATGCACTGTGCATGAACTATGCGCATCGACATATCCCTGCTGCCGGCACTCGCCGCGACCTTCGTGCTGGTGTTCGCCCGCATGGGGGCGATGGTGATGCTGCTGCCGGGATTCGGCGAGAGCAATATCCCGGTCCGGGTCAAGCTTGGGATCGCGCTCTTGCTGACGCTGATCATCCTGCCGCTGCACCGCGCTGAATACCATGTCGACGTGACGTCGGTGACGTCGCTGATGGTGCTGATGGTGCACGAGATCGTCATCGGCATCGTGCTTGGTGCGACCGCGCGGGTGACGCTGTCGGCGCTGGCGGTCGCGGGCTCGGTGATCGCCCAGCAACTCGGGCTTGGCTTCGTCACCGCGATCGATCCGACGCAGGGCCAGCAAGGCCAGTTGATCGGCAACTTCCTCACCATCCTCGGCATGGCGCTGCTGTTTGCGACCGACACCCATCACCTGGTGATCGCGGCGCTGAACGAGAGCTACAAGATCTTCTCGCCGGGCGCGCTGATGCCGACCGGCGACGTGGCGGCGCTGGCGACTCGCGCCTTCGCGGAGGCGTTCAAGATCGGACTGCAGCTATCGGCGCCGTTTTTGGTGTTCGGTCTCGTCTTCAATATCGGGCTTGGCGTGCTGGCGCGGTTGATGCCGCAGATGCAGGTCTATTTCGTCGGCGTGCCGCTCTCGATCCTCGCCGGGTTCCTGATCCTCGCCGTGGTGATCGCGGCGATGATGGGGACCTATCTCGATTACTTCATCGGCGTCATGCACCAGTTGACGCCGCTGAAATAGGGAGCCGCGATGGCCGAGGATACCGACGACAAAACAGAAGACCCCACGCAAAAGCGCCTCGATGACGCGCTCGAAAAGGGCGACGTCGCCAAGAGCCAGGAGGTCAACACCTGGTTCGTGATCGCCGGCGGCACGCTGGTGCTGTCGACCTTCTCGAATTCGACGGGGGTCGGCATCCTGACGCCGCTGCGCAACCTGATCGCCAATTCCTGGATGATCAGGACCGACGGCCCGGGGCTGTTGTCGCTGACGCAGACGCTGGGGATCGCTGTCATCGCGGCCGTCGGCATTCCGCTGCTGATGCTGATGCTGGCGGCGATCGCCGGCAACATGATCCAGCACCGGCTGGTGTGGTCGGCGGAGCAGCTAAAACCCAAATTCAACAAGATCTCGCCCGGCGCCGGCTTCAAGCGGATTTTCGGCAAGCAGGCGGCGGCGAATTTCCTCAAGGGCATTTTCAAGCTGGTCGCGCTCGGCGCGGTCATGATGGCGGTGCTGTGGCCCGAGCGGCACCGGCTGGAATCGCTGCTCCAGATCGACGTGGCCTCGATTCTCCCCGTCACCACCAGCCTGACCGTGCACCTGATGGGCGCGGTGGTGGCTATGCTCGCCGCAGTCGCGATCGCCGACTATTTCTTCCAGTACCGGCAATGGTACGAGCGGCAGAAGATGTCGCTGCAGGAGATGAAGGAGGAGTTCAAGCAGTCGGAAGGCGATCCACACATCAAGGGGCGCATCCGCCAGTTGCGGATGCAGCGCATGAAGAAGCGCATGATGGCGGCGGTTCCCCAGGCCAGCGTGGTCATCACCAACCCGACCCACTATTCGGTGGCGCTCCGCTACGACCGCAGCATGCAGGCGCCTGTCTGCGTCGCCAAGGGCGTCGATATCATCGCCTTCAAGATCAGGGAGATCGCCAAGGATCACGACATCCCGATCGTCGAGAACGTGCCGTTGGCCCGCGCGCTCTATGCAACCGTCGACATCGACGAGGAAATTCCGGTCGAACACTACCACGCGGTCGCCGAAATCATCGGCTACGTCATGGGCCTGAAGCGGCGCGGGCTTTCGGGATAACGGATACAAAGCATGATCCGGAAAAGTGGAAACCGGTTTTCCGAAAAGATCATGCTCAAACAAAGGGATGAGATCATGATCCGTCTAATCGGATCATGATCTAGAATGGAACGAAACCGGCCTGAGATGGGCTTAACCTGGGAAATGGCGGCCTGATGGACTTGCGCTCCAAGCTCCGATTGAGGCACTCAGGAGGGCGGGCGAATCTGCACGCCTTCACCGCCGACGGGCAGTTTCCTTCAATGACCGCCGAGACCGATCACAACCAAGCTGCCGAGCCGTTCGCGGCCCACGAACCGGCGCGGCGGAGCGGCAGCATCGTCCTGGTGCTGTTGGTGGCGGCCGGGCTCGTCGCGGTGGCGGTCGCGCTGATGACCATCGGCCGGGCCCAGGCGCAGCCTTATATCCTCGGTGTGCTGGCGCTGCTCGCCATGGTCGGGCTGTTCAGCCTGTTCGCCTTTGCCGCCGGGATCGTCCGTTTTTCCGACCGTTCCACCGACGATCCGGTGATGGGCCGGATCGCCAATCACGCCTATGACGGGCTGGCGGTCACGGATTCGCACGGGCACGTGGTCTATTCCAACGCCGCCTATCTCGCGCTGACGGGGGCCTCCAGCCCGCAGGAGGTCCGGCCGGTCGAGCGCGTCTTTATCGGCAATCCGGATGTGTCCGAGGCCGTGTTCCGCCTGCTCAAGGCCGCGCGCGAAGGCAAGCGGCAGCAGGAGGAGGTCCGGATCGCCGGCCATGACGGGCTGCATGGACGGTGGCTCAGGCTGCGGGTGCGTCCGCTTGGCCAGAACAAGCGCGAACAGAAATACGCGGTGTGGTCGATCGCCGACATCACCCGCGACCGCGAGCGCCAGGAGGACGTCTTCAAGGAATTGCAGCACGCGATAGAATATCTCGATCACGCTCCTTGCGGCTTCTTCTCGGTGACGCCGTCAGGCGAGATCGCCTATGTCAACGCGACGCTCGCGAACTGGCTCGATTACGATCTCGCCGAGATCGGCTCGGGCGGCCTGAGGCTCACCGACATCGTCTCCGGCGACGGCGCCGCGCTGCTCACCTCGATCGTGCCGGCGCCGGGCGAGGTGAAGACGGAAGTGTTCGACATCGATCTGCGCAGGCGCAGCGGCAAGCCCGTGCCGGTGCGGCTTTATCACAAGCTCGCCTTCGGTGCCGACGGCGCGGCCGGCGCCTCGCGCACGCTTGTCATCAGCCGCGCCCGCGACGAGCATTCCGATCCCGAGCGCGCCGCCGAAGTGCGCTTCATGCGCTTCTTCGACCACACGCCGATGGCGATCGCGACCGTCGACCGCGGCGGCAATGTCGTGCGGGCCAATGCGCGCTACGCCAAGCTCGCGCAAGGCCTGAATGCGGAAGGCACTGCCGCCAAGTCGATCTTCCGCGCGGTCAATCCGCGCGACCGCAGCCTGGTGATCGCGGCGATCAACCAGGCCGCCGACGGCAGGGGCGACATCGCGCCGGTCGAGGTCATGCTCGACGGCGCCAAGGAACGCTGGGCGCAGTTCTTCGTCACCGCGGTGGAGGAGGACGAGCGCGACGCCGAGGCCGCGATCGTCTACATGCTCGAGACCACCGAGCGGCGCACGCTGGAGAACCAGATCAACCAGTCGCAGAAGATGGACATGGTCGGCCAATTGGCCGGCGGCATCGCGCACGATTTCAACAACGTACTCTCGGCCATCATGATGGCGAACGATTTCCTGTTGAATGCGCACAAGCCGACCGATCCGTCGTTCCAGGACATCATGCAGATCAAGCAGAACGCGACCCGCGCGGCGACGCTGGTGCGGCAACTGCTTGCCTTCTCGCGCCGCCAGACGCTGCGGCCGCAGGTGCTCGACCTCGGCGACGCATTGAGCGACCTGACCATGCTGCTGCGCCGGCTGATCGGCGAGAAGGTGAAGCTCGACCTCGTGCACGGGCGCGACCTCTGGCCGGTGAAAGTCGACGTCTCCCAGTTCGAGCAGGTGATCGTCAACCTTGCCGTCAATGCGCGCGACGCAATGCCTGATGGCGGCAAGCTGATCATCAAGACGGGGAATGTGGCGGCGGAGGAAGCTGGCCAACTGTCCTACAAGGGTCTGCCGGCGGCGGACTATGTCCGGATCGACATCACCGATACCGGCACCGGCATTCCGCTTGAGATCATCGACAAGATCTTCGAGCCGTTCTTCTCGACCAAGGAGGTCGGCAAAGGGACCGGGCTTGGCTTGTCGACGGTCTATGGCATCGTCAAGCAGACCGGCGGATTTGTGTACGTCGATTCGACGCCCGGCGAGGGCACCACCTTCCGCATCTTCCTGCCGCGCCACCGGCCCGAGCAGGAAGTCGCGCCGGAGCCGCAGCCGACCAACGGCGCGGCCAAGGAGACAGCAGCCGAGCCGCCGAAACCAAAACCCGACCTGACCGGGCAGGGCACCATCCTTTTGGTCGAGGACGAGGATGGCCTGCGTTCGCTGAACGCCCGCGGGCTGCGCTCGCGCGGCTACAGCGTGATCGAGGCGTCCAACGGCATCGAAGCGATGGAAGCTCTCGACGAGAAGAACGGTGCGATCGACCTCGTTGTCTCCGACGTCGTGATGCCCGAGATGGACGGCCCGACGCTGCTGAAGGAGATGCGCAGCCGCAATCCGGACCTGAAGATCATCTTCGTCTCCGGCTATGCTGAGGATGCGTTCGAGAAGAGCCTGCCCGAGAACCAGCAGTTCGCCTTCCTGCCAAAACCCTTCACGCTGACGCAGCTCGTCGCCGCCGTGAAGGAGACGATGGCGCTGCAATAGGCCCCGTCATTGCGAGCGAAGCGAAGCAATCCATTTCACCACTTGCGGAGGCATGGATTGCTTCGCTTCGCTCGCAATGACGGCCAAGGAACCCGCAAAAACCCGGGAAAAGAGGGGCTGTTGTCACATCCCCGCGACTGACGGCCGCAGTCGTGGTTCCTTTTCCCGCTTCCCTTTTGGGCAGCCATGCCCATCTTAATGTTACTTTCCCCATTTCGGGGACTCCAAGGAAACACACATGAATTTCACGCAAAATACGCGCGGAATTGTTCGGGCCATCGCCATCGCGATCGCGCTGGCGCTGCCCCTGTCAGCCATCACCATTTCTGTGGCCGACGCCCGTGCCGGCGGCGGGTTCGGCTCGGGGTCTCGCGGCTCGCGGAGCTTCGCCCCGCCGCCCAGCACCAACACGGCGCCGGGCATGACGCAACCGTTCAACCGAACCTACAGCCAGCCAGGCAACAGCATCGGTTCGCCGGCCGCGAAATCGGGCGGCTTGTTCAACCGCGGCGGCATGGGCCGCGGCCTGCTCGGCGGTCTCGCCGCGGGCTTTCTCGGCGCCGGCCTGTTCGGCCTGCTGTTCGGTGGCGGCCTGTTCTCCGGTCTCGGCGGTCTGTCGTCGATCCTCGGCCTGTTGCTGCAGATCGGCCTGATCGTGCTGGTGGTGCGGCTGGCGATGTCGTGGTGGCGGCGCCGCCAGACACCGGCGGCTGCCTATGCCGGCGGACCCGCAACCGGCGTCGGCCCGCAGCCGAACTATCGCTCGGGCATGGGCTTCGGTCTTGGTTCGGCCAACGCGCCGCTTGAGATCCAGGCGGCCGATTATGAGGCTTTCGAACGCCTGCTCGGCGAGGTCCAGACCGCATGGTCGAACGAGGACGTCGCCAAGCTGCACACGCTCGCGACGCCTGAGATGGTCTCCTACTTCTCGAAAGACCTGGAGGAGAACAAGGCCCGCAACGTCGTCAACAAGGTGACGAATGTGAAGCTGCTGCAGGGCGACGTTGCCGAGGCCTGGCGCGAGGGCGAGTCCGATTACGCCACCGTGGCGATGCGGTTCTCGCTGGTCGACCAGATGCTCGACCGCACCACCGGCCGGACGGTCGGCGGCGGCGAGCAGCCGCAGGAAGCCACGGAGATCTGGACCTTCGTGCGCCGGCGCGGCAATGACTGGGAACTCTCGGCGATCCAGCAGACGAACTGATCGCCGCCGGATGCAACATCAAGGCGCTGCGGTTCATTCCGCAGCGCCTTTTGCTTTGCGCGGTTTTCGCGGGCGTTGTTCCGGAATAAGGGCCGCTGCCACGGGTTGATGTCAGATGCCAAAAACAATCGGGAGGACGAAATGAAGATTCGTGCCAGCATCATTGCGCCGACGTATTTGGCGCTTGCCGCTTTCGCGGCGCAACCGGCACAGGCGCAGTCGGCCAACGCCAGCTTCTTCCTGACCAGCAACGGCATCGGCAACGGCGGCAATCTCGGTGGGCTTGCGGGCGCCGACAATCACTGCCAGACGTTGGCGCAGGCGGCGGGCTTTGGCGCGCCAAAAACCTGGCACGCCTACCTCTCGACGCAGGCGGCCGACGGCCAGTCAACCGTGAATGCGCGCGATCGCATCGGCAAAGGGCCGTGGCAGAATGTGAAGGGGGTCGTGATCGCCAAGGATGTCGCCGACCTCCACAGCGCCGGCAACAATCTCACCAAGCAGACCGCGCTTTCTGAAAAAGGCGAGGTCATCAACGGCCGCGGCGACACGCCGAACCGCCACGACGTGCTGACCGGCTCGCAAGCGGACGGCACGGCGTTTGCCGCTGGCGAGGATCGCGCCTGCAAGAACTGGACGAGCAGCACGCAGGGCGCCGCCATGGTCGGCCATTCCGACCGCATAGGCCTGCGCGACGACGAGCCGTCGAAATCCTGGAACTCGTCGCATCCTTCGCGCGGCCCCGACGGCGGCTGCTCGCAGGCCGACCTCAGGAGCACCGGCGGTGACGGCTTGCTGTACTGCTTCGCCGTGAACTGAACTTGGGCCGATCCCGGCCGCCGGCCGAACGCTCAGGCGGCCTTCTTCTTGGCGACTTTCTTCTTCGCCACCTTCTTCTTGGGAGCTGTTTTCTTCTTCGCGACGTAGGCCGCGACTTTGTTCGATGAATGGCCAACGGCGGCGACGGCGGCCTTCAACCTGGCCGGCGTGATCTTGAGCTTGTTGGACCAGTAGCGCACTTCGTAGGGCTCGCTGACCGCAATCCGCGATCGGTCCGCGGCACGATGTTTCTGCTCCTTGAAGTAGGCTTCCACCTTCTTGGCGGAATGTCCGACTTTCTTGACGGCGTATTTCAGCTTGGCGGGCGTGATCTTGAACTTCTTCGACCAATAGGCGACCTCATAAGCCTCGCCCAACGCGATCCATGCTCGATCGCTGCCGCTGCGTTTCTTCTTGCTATCCGCCATCACATTCTCCTGTCCGACCGGGAATCGGATGTTCCAAGACCGGAACAGGCTAACATCGTCGCTGGCTTTCGAACAATTGCGATCACGCGGCGACGGAGCACCGACCACAGGAGTGTGTTATTGCCGTGAGCCTGTTCCAGGGAGGCACGCATCGATGCGCTATCAGCTCTATTACTGGCCCGATATCCAGGGCCGCGGCGAATATGTGCGGCTCGCGCTGGAGGATGCGGGTGCTGATTATGACGATGTTGCGCGCGGCGCGGGCGGCACTAGCGCGATGATGGCGATGATGGAAGCGGGCAAGGGCACGCCGCCCTTCGCGCCACCGTTCCTCAAGGCCGGCAAGCTCGTCATCGGGCAGACCGCCAACATCCTGTTCTTCCTCGGCGCGCGCCATGGCCTGGCGCCGAAGGCGGAAGCGGCACGGCTTTGGGTGCATCAAATGCAGCTCACGATCGCCGATCTCGTGCTGGAAGTTCACGACACCCATCATCCGCTCGGGCTGACGCTCTATTACGAGGACCAGAAGGCGCCGGCAAAGAAGCGCACCGCGGAATTCTGGAAGGAGCGCGTGCCGAAATATCTCGGCTACTTCGAGGAGATCGTGGCGGCGAATGGCGGCGCTTACGTCACCGGCCGCCGCCTGACCTATGTCGATCTGTCGCTGTTCCAGATCGTGGAGGGCCTGCGCTATGCCTTCCCGAAGCATATGCAGGCCTTTGAGGAGAACGTTCCCCGCCTGATCGAATTGCGCAACCGCGTCGCCGAGCGGCCGAACATCAAGACGTATCTGGCAAGCGAGCGGCGGATTCCGTTCAACGAGCAGGGGATTTTCCGCCGGTACAAGGAGCTGGATGCCTCGCACCAATCGTAGGATGGGTAGAGCGCAGCGAAACCCATCAAACTGCGAGCGCCGTGTTGACGGAGGATGGGTTTCGCTGCGCTCTACCCATCCTACGGCGCTGCCTTATAGATTCTTCCCATCGAACGGCGTCATCGCGAGCTTCGACAGTTCGATGCCGTCGATGCAGCTCACGTTAACCGCCACCACATCGCTGCCATCGGGCTTTTTGCCGTAGGCAAACACCTCGGCGCCGCAGTCGATGCAGAATTGATGGCGAATGGCGTGCTTGTTGAAGAGGTATTCCTTCAAATTCTCCTCGCCGGCACGGAGCTGAAAACTCCTCGGCGGCAGGAAAGTGAAATGCAGGCCCTTCTTGGTGCAGATCGAGCAGTTGCAATTGGTCACCATGGCGAGATCGCTGGTGCATTCGAAACGCACCTGTCCGCAATGGCAGCCGCCGGTATAGGTCTTGCTGTCAGGCATCGTCTTCCTCCCACATCCGGAGAGGAGACGATAGCGCAGCGGCGCGGCGCAGTCAGCAGGCCCGGGCACGCGGAAGCGTGCGTTACTCGTCCTTGCCGCGCGTGATCGCAATCGACGCCTCGGTCTTGGAGCGCGTGCACTCCATGTTGAGGCGGCGAAAGCGCATGCTGACCTTGTCGCCGCGCAAAATGCCCATGCGCTTCAGGCAGCGCGTGGCGCCGGTCGTGGTGTCGTCCTTCGGCACGGTGAAGATGATCGCCGCCGCCGAGCTGACCAGCTGATAGAATTCCGGCTTAGGCTTCCGGTCGCCCTTGGCAAAGAGCTCGATCGAGTAGTTCTTGCCGCGGCAGCCGAGCGACAATTCCCTGGTCGCGGGATGGGAGAGATAGACGACGTTGGCGGCCTTGAAGTTGACCTTGAGGCCGTCGATCTGGCTGGCGAGCTGCTTGGCGATGTCATCGCACTGGTCGGCGTGTGCTGGCGAGGCGGCGAGGGCGGCGAAAAGCCCGATCATCGCGATGAACGCCGCGCCTCGAAGGCGCGATACGAATGTTCTGGTCACGGACGCCCCCTGCCGGCACGGAAAAACACGCCGGTTCATGCAGCGTCCAACCGGTTGCGTCAATATGCAGGGGCTAGCCCTGCGCGAGACCACAGGTGTCCGGGTCACTGCCCAGCGCTCCCACGACTTCCTTTTGCGGTAAAAATGCTTAGAACGGCTCTAGATGCCGGGCTGACGTTCCCGGCCCCAACCTGAGATCACGCCCATGAACGCCCCCACCGCCTTCCCCGACCAGTCCAAGCCTGTTCCGCCCTATAAGCATACGCCGCTGTTCCCGCTGGGGCAGGACACAACGCCGTACAAGAAGATCACGGCGGAGGGCGTGCGGGTCGAGAAGGTGCTGGGACGGGAGATGCTGGTGGTGTCGCGCGAGGCGCTGCGGGCGCTGTCGGAGGCGGCGTTCGGTGACATCAACCATTACCTGCGTCCGGGGCACCTGAAGCAGCTTCGCGGCATCCTCGAGGACAAGGAGGCCAGCGACAACGACAAGTTCGTTGCCTTCGACTTCCTCAAGAACGCCAATATCGCCGCCGGCGGCGTGCTGCCGATGTGCCAGGATACGGGCACCGCGATCATCATGGGCAAGAAGGGCTGCAACGTCATCACCGATGGCGATGACGAGGCGGCGCTGTCGGAGGGCGCACGCGACGCTTATCTCCGCCGCAATTTGCGCTATTCGCAGGTGGCGCCGCTGTCGATGTATGAGGAGAAGAACACCGCCAACAACATGCCGGCGCAGTGCGAGATCTACGCCGAGGGTGGCTCTTCAGAAATAGACTCGGCCTACAAGTTCATGTTCATGGCCAAGGGCGGCGGCAGCGCCAACAAGAGCTTCCTGTTCCAGGCGACGCCGTCGGTGTTGACCAAGGATCGGCTGCTCGCGTTCCTGAAGGAGAAGATCCTGACGCTCGGCACCGCGGCGTGCCCGCCCTATCACCTGGCGATCGTGATCGGCGGCACCTCGGCCGAACTCTGCATGAAGACTGTGAAGCTCGCTTCCGCCCGCTATCTCGACGCGCTGCCGACGCACGGCTCGGCCGACGGCAACGCATTCCGCGATCTGGAGATGGAGCAGGAAATCCATAAGATGACGCAGTCACTCGGGGTCGGCGCGCAGTTCGGCGGCAAGTATTTCTGCCACGACGTGCGCGTGATCCGGCTGCCGCGCCACGGCGCCTCATTGCCGATCGGGCTTGGCGTGTCCTGTTCGGCGGACCGCCAGGTGCTCGGCAAGATCACCAAGGACGGCGTCTATCTGGAAGAGCTTGAGCATAATCCGGCGCAGTATTTGCCGCAGGTCGAGCAGTCGCTCGGCGGCGAGGTCGTCAAGATCGATCTCAACCAGCCGATGAAGGACATCCTGGCGACGCTCTCAAAGCACCCGATCAAGACGCGCGTCTCCATGACGGGCACCATGATCGTCGCGCGCGATGCGGCGCATGCCAAGCTGCGCGAGCGGCTGGACCGCGGCGAGCCGCTGCCGGACTACTTCAAGAACCATCCGGTCTATTATGCCGGTCCCGCCAAGACGCCGGAGGGCTATGCGTCCGGCGCGTTCGGTCCGACCACGGCCGGGCGCATGGATTCCTTCGTCGACCAGTTCCAGGCCGCCGGCGGCTCAATGGTGATGGTGGCGAAGGGCAACCGCGCACCGGCGGTGCGCGAAGCCTGCAAGAAGCACGGCGGCTTCTATCTCGGCTCGATCGGCGGCGCTGCAGCAAACCTCGCCGAGCACTGCATCAAGAAGGTCGAGGTGGTCGAATATCCCGAGCTCGGCATGGAAGCGATCTGGCGCATCGAGGTCGTGGATTTCCCGGCCTTCATCATCATCGATGACAAGGGCAACGACTTCTTCAAGGAATTGAATCTGGGCTGAGGTAGCGCAGCCTCACGATGTGTCATGGCCGGGCTTGACCCGGCCATCCATCGTTCAAAGGAGAGGGATACGCGGGTCAAGCCCGCGTATGACGATTGAGTTTGCTGCAAATGCGGCGCCCATGGCGGCGCTGCTTACGCCCTCGTCCCCGTGAACGGGAAGCTGCCCATCGGGCCGATGCCCATTTCGCCGGCGATGCTGTCACCCGTCACTTTTCCGGTGAACTCGAGCGTGAGCGGCATCGGGTTGGTGATGGAAACCTTCCAGGCAACGTCGTCGCCATTGGCGGTGCCGTCGAAAATCTCGGCCGAATTGTCTTCGGCACCCTGCGTGCCCGTGAGCGTGCCGGCCGAGTTCTTCAGCGACAGCGTCGCCTGACGCTCACCCATCGGCGTGCTCATGGTGAGATTCCAGATTCCGTCCACCGCCATGCCTGTCTCCCCGAGGTTAAAGGTGAAGCTGGACGGCCATATAACCCATCTCGTCGCGCAAGCCCAACGCTCTATTTTCGGCCTGCGATAATTAAGCGCGGGCGGCGGCGCGCAGCCGGCTCGTCACGATGATGCGGAAGAGCATGTATTGGATCGCGAAGGCTGCGATCTTCAAGCCGGCGGCGACCGCCGTCACATAGGTCGCCCACAGCTTGATGTCGCCGGTCGTGGCCACCGCGATGGTGCCGGCGCCGATCGCAAACATCAGTGCCGCCCAGGCATAGCCGGCGGCCGTCACATATTCCGGGATCGTCTCGGCCACCCGCGGCGGCATGTAGCGCAGCATCCAGCCACGCCTCAGCATGATCGCGCCGATCGCGAAATGCGCGATCGACGGCTTTGCCAGCACAAAGCGCGGGTCGTTGGTGAGCAGGGTTGCACTGCCGAGCACAATCACCAGCCCAAGGCTCGCCCAGGTCATGAAGCCGAGCGTCTCGCCCTTGATGCGAGAATGCACCACCTGCGCGATCGCGCCGGCGATCGCGACCCCGGTCGCGACCAAGACGCTGTCGGTGGCGAAATAGACCGCCACAAACACGATGGTCGAGAAGAAATCGCTGGCGAGCCTGGCGAAGACGTCTTTCATCGTGATTGTTCCCCCTGCGATGCTCAGTTGGCGCTGGGCAGCGCGTTGACCGGATGCGTACCGTATTTCGTCATCCGGTAGTGCGGATACCACTTCGTGAAGAACACCGCACTGTTGCGCGCGGCGAATGCGATCAGAAGCCCGGTCCACAGCGGCAGGCTCGGCACATAGAGGATGGCGACGTTGCCGACCATCATCATCAGCGCAGCGATGGTCCAGGCCCAGGTGATGACGTGGTTGACGCGCAGGAAGCCGGGTTGGCGCGCCGTATGTGCGTCGACCACTTCGCGCGCATATTGCAGCGTGAAGGGACGGCCGGCCAGGATCGAGCCGAGCGAGACCAGGAAAATCCCGGTGTCGACGGCGAACCTCACCGATGCAGTGCCAAGATTCTGATCGACGACGGCGACATAGAGGCCGACCGCCGTGAACGTGATCACCGAGCCGACGCCGAGGATCTTGATCGAGAGGCCGCGCATCACGTCGAAGGCGATGACCGTCAGGCAGATCGCGACGCCGGCAAACAGGCTGACAGTCGCCGACGTCACCAGCAGCAAGGCTGCGAAGGCACCATAGGGGGCGAGGATGAGAAAGATCGTCATGGCCGCCTCTCAAGGCTAATCTTGACAATGTAAAGATAGACTAGAGGTGCACCGAGGAGCCGTCAAGCGAAATCTTTACAGTGTCAAAATAAAGGCTGGATTAGATAAACTTGAGATTTGTCAGCCATTTATTGTCATTCCGGGGGAGCATCCCCAACGGGGCGGAGGCCGGACCCGCTGGCGATGCCCCGGGATGAGGGAGAGCGCAACTCAATTCGCGCCAACCCAATTGCCGTGAAATCCATCCGGCACGCGGTGGCCGAGATGAACCAGCGCGATCGGGCCGGCCGCCACGTCGCGCGCGTTGAACACGGCGAGATCGCTGCGGTTTTCCCTGGCACGCCAGACCACGGCGAGCAACCAGCCATCGCCCTCGGCGGCATCGCTGCCGCGCTCGACAAACACCGGCTCCGAGATGGTGTCGCCGGCGGGCAGCAGATAATGGCCGAGGCGCTTGCCGGCGCCATTGACATGCACGATGCCGGAGAGCGCGCCGAACATCGGCAGCTCAGGATTGGCGCAGGCGTACCAGCCATGGGTGAAAGCATGGCCCGCACGGCGATCGTCGATGCGCGGGAATTCGCCGGTAAGGTCGTCGAGATAGGTTTGCGTGAAACGGTTGGTATTGCCGTCGAGATCGAAGGTCCAGCGGCAATAGCGCGCGCGGTTCTTCTTCGGGTCCGTCGGCGAGCCGTCGGGATGGTTGAACAGCGGCGCTTCCTCGAACTGCATCACGTCGGCGATGATGCGGCTGCCTTCCTCCCAGGCGTTCATCACGTGGAAGACGTAGCAGCTCTCGGCGCGGAACCAGGTGATGTCTTGCGCGGAGCCGTTGCGCTTCATCACGCCGACATAGGCGCCTTTGTCCGGCTCCCAGGCATAAGGTGCGCCTCCGCGCATTGCGCGCTCCATGCTGCCGGTAATGGGGAGGATCGGAAACAGCAAATGGTTCTCGGTGACGATGAAGTCGTGCACCATGCTGGCATAGGGCGATTCAAAGCGCTCGAAGAGCGTCACGACGCCGGACGCATTGACCGAGCCGAAGGAAAGGGCAGGGGTCAGGGGACCCGCGGCGTTATAGCCGAAGAACACGAGCTCGCCGGTCTTCGGGTCGATCTTGGGATGCGCGGTGAAGGGGCCCTGGATGGCGCCGCTATAGTCGCAGTAGCCGAGCCGGTCGAGCGTGCCGGGTTCGATCTCTGTCGGTAGATGGCCTTCCTCCAGCGCCAGCAGGCGGCCAGCATGGAAGATGACGTTGGTGTTGGCGACGCCGCCGTCATTGGTGGTCGTGGGCGGCGCATCCGGGAGCTTGCGGCCGAAGCCGCCGAACAATGCACGGCCGGCATCGTGCTCGGCCTGCCATTTCGGCGTGCGCACCCAGCGATTGCGATAGCTGGCGCGACCGTTCTCGAGATTGAAGGCGTGCAGCATGCCGTCGCCGACGAACCAATGCGCGCCGGGTGCCTCGAATTGCGGATTGGGCCCGTTGCGATAGAGCGTGCCATTGAGCTCGCGCGGCAACTCGCCCGATATTTTCAGGACCAACTTGGCGCCGATCCCTTTTGAGGCCGCGGTGCCTCAGCGATCGTCTGATCAAGCATCGTCACTCCCTCCATTTTATCTTTACATCGTAAAGATATGGATACAGGTGGTGGTGCTGACCGTCAAGTAAAATCTTTACAGTGTCAAAATTGCGACATATAAGGATTCGCATGACAAGATTGTCGAGAGAAAACAAGGCGAACGCGTCGCCGGCGAGAACCCGGAAGACGGCGAAACAAGCCACAGCGAGGCCGGCGCGCCGACAGCGCCGATCGGGCGAAGCGCCCTATCATCACGGCGCGCTGCACGAGGCGCTGCTGGAGGCCGCCGAGCGCGTACTCGAGCGCGAGGGGCTGGCCGGCCTGACCTTGCGCGCGGTGGCGCGCGAGGCCGGCGTGTCGCACGCTGCTCCGACGCATCATTTCGGTGATCTGACTGGCCTGCTCAGCGAGCTCGCCGCCATCGGCTTCCGCCAGTTCAACGACGCGATGCGCACCGCGGTCGCGGGCGGCACTACCATCGCTGAGAAGGGGTTGGCGCGCGCAGGGGCCTATGTCGCCTACGCGCAGGCGCATCCCGGGATGTATAGCTTGATGTTCCGCACCGAGCGGCTCGACATGTCCAGGCCCTCGCTGCACGAGGCCGCAAGCACCGCCTTCGGCGGCCTTGCCGGTGCGGTCGGCGAAAGCCGCCACGAGCATATCGAGGAGCAGAAGCTGTCGCTCGACCAGGCCGCCGCGATCGTGCGCGCCTGGTCGCTGGTGCACGGCTTCACCACGCTGCTGCTCGATGACCGCCTCTCCGACGTCCTGAAGCGGCTGCCTGAAGGCACGTCAGTCGAGACGCTGCTGGATGCGATGCTGCGCAGTTCGGCCTTCCGGCCGCCAGCCAGCTAGAGCGTTTCGAGCGAAGCATGCCCTCGGACTTGATCCGAGGGTGGACACCGGTTCGCATGGCGATCAAGGTTGGCAAATACGCATGCGTTTATGACAAAGCTTCATCATGCAGGCCTTCACAGAGGAACCGCGATGAGATGAGGACCGGATCATGATCTCATCTCTTTGTTTGAGCGTGATCTTTTCGGAAGGGCGCTTCCCACTCTACCGGATATGCTTTGTTCAGACGCGTTCATTGTGGGCAAGGTTCAGCGGGAAGCGCGAAACACCTGACAGCGGCGCTGAATTGTCCTAGAAGAGCGGCTCCGCAGAGCCGTCACTTGTCGGCGCGTCCGTTCATTCAACATTACCATGCCCTCGATATCCCAGAATAAACCCTATCGCGTCGGCCGTTCCCGTACCGGGCTCGGTCTCTTTGCCACCAAGCCGATCAAGAAGGGTGCCAGGATCATCCGCTACTTCGGGCCGCTCCTGGATTCCAAGAAGAAGGAAGAGGACGAGATCGAGAACAAATATCTGTTCGAGCTCACCAACCGCTGGACCATCGACGGCTCGATCCGCGAGAACATCGCCCGTTATATCAACCATTCCTGCAGGCCGAACGCGGAATCCGACGTTCGCCCACGCAAGCGCAAGATCTATATCCGCGCCATCAAGAACATCGAGCCCGGCGAGGAGATCAACTACGACTACGGCACCGATTATTTCAAAGCCTATTTGAAGCCGATCGGCTGCAAGTGCGATGCCTGCGAGAAAAAGCGCAAGAAGAAACGCGTCGAGGCGCGGGCGGAACGGCTTAGGCTGAAGGAGAAGGCCGAGCGCAAGGCAAAACGCAAAGCCGAGAAGCTCGCCAAAGAAAAAGCCGAGGCCCAAGAGAGGGCTAAAGAGAAGGCTAACGCGAAGGCCAGGGAAAAGGCGAAAAAGAAGAACGGCAAGGCCAATGGCAAGTATCTGAACGGCTCTGGCCGCCCCAAGCCTGCCGGCAAGAAGGTCGTGGCCGGAAAGCGCAAGAGCTCAGCGACGCCACTTTACGCCTAGATCGGCTTAACCGCCTTTGGCCGCGCGGGATAGGCGCAGTCCGCCAGCGTCGTCGCATCGAGCTCGCGCAGGAAGGCTTCGCGCGCCGCGGCGAGCTTTCCCTTCAGGCGGCAGCGCGGCGTCAGCACGCAGGCGCCGCCATCCGCACGAAAACATTCGACCACTTGGCCGTTTTCGAGCGCGCGCACGACCTGGCCGAGCGTGATCGCCTGCGGCGGCCGCGCCAGCGTAAAACCGCCACCAGCCCCGCGCTGGGTGGTGATGAAGCCGCTATCGGCGAGGTTCCGCACCACCTTGGCTAGGTGATTGCGCGAAATGCCGAACTCGGCCGCGATCTCGCTGGTCGCAAACGAGCGCGTCGGCTCGCCCGCGAGCCGCATCAGGGCGCGCAGGGCGAAATCGGTGAACAGAGTGAGGCGCATGGGAGCCCCGCAAAAATCCGGTTTTGCGGACCAGCCATACTGCCCTAAATGGGTATCTGAAATACCTATTTGAGGAGAGCTGGCATGACAGGGGCAGAGCGGCGCGAGCAGATCACGGCCGAAATCGTCGCCAAGACCGGCATCACCGAGGCCATGATCGAGCGCCTCGTTCACGGCTTCTACGCCAAGGTCCGTGCCGATGCGGCGCTCGGCCCGGTGTTCGAAGCACGCATCCGGGACTGGGAGCCGCACCTTTCGCAAATGTGTGCGTTCTGGTCATCCGTCGCGCTGATGACTGGCCGCTATCACGGCACGCCAATGGCAAAGCACCTGCCGCTGCCGGTCGACGCCGGTCATTTCGACCGCTGGCTTGAATTGTTCGAACAGACCGCGCGTGAACTCTGTCCGCCAGAGGCTGCGGCGCATTTCATCGAGCGCGCGCAGCGGATCGCTGCCAGCCTCGAATTCGGCATCGCTGGCGCGCAGGGCGTGATACTCGGCAGGGGCGAGCGGTTTCGGCGCGGCGAGGACGCAAGTGCCTGAGGCATCGTCAATGCAAGGAAGATCGACCGCCGTGAACGCTCACGGCGGTCGTTTTTATTGACGGGCAGGTGAAAGCTTACGCCGTCACGGCATCACCGCTCCTGCGCAGGCCGACATATTGCAGTTCGGCGAACACCCCGGTTGCGATCGCCTGCGCGACGACCGTGATTGTGCCGAGCAGGTTGGGATTCACCGCGCCCGAGAACAGCAGCGCGATGCTGGCGAGTGTCCACAGCGCATTGCCCGCGATCACCAGCATGACCAGCGCTTTCGGCGCCGATGGCCGCGAGCCGAGCCAGCCGACCAGCGCGGCATAGGCGATCAGGAACAGTCCGGTTTCCTGCAAAAGCATCTCGGGCAGGTTGAAGAGCGAGGCAAAGGCGCTTGCACCAAGGGTGAGGCCAACAGCCGAAACGCCGCTGAAGACGGCGTCGGCGAGCAGCGCGCGGCGCAGGAATTGGGACGAATGGATCATGATGGGTCTCCTCTGGTTGCAGCCTGGGTTGATGGTTCAGCGGAACAGCCGACGGAGCTGACGCTTGAGGCGCAACGGACAAAGCCGCTTCGCAGCCCTGGTCTCGGCGGCCTGCACCTGCGCGACGACATAGACGCCGGTCGAATAGACCAGCGGCTCCGGCAGTTGCAGCGAACGCGCGATCAGCGAGGTCGCCAGATTGAGCAGCCGCGCAACGATGTCGGCGGCGGACGGGAAGGGGCTCGGGTCGGGTCTCATGGTCATCTCCTCGTGCCGCCAGAAGATGATCCGGTCCGCGCGCCTTTTCGATTACCTCGCACGTAAGAGGTTTCGATTACCTCGGACGTAGAAAGCAGAGTGTTCGGAGATGTCCTAAGATGTTCGATGCTATTCGCACATGCTCAGAAACCCTTGAAGACTAGGGGTTTTCGCGTACATTCGCGTTCGGCACTGTGTGTTCTCATTCGCGTCCAGCCGCCGATTTTGTTGGTATTTTTGTTGGTATCCGAAGAGCAAACGTCGCGGCACAATTCCGATCTTCCGAGACGCGAGAATCGAAGCAGATGGCAAGCAATCAGGTTGGCGAGCACGCGAACCCCGAGCAGATCAGGACCGACGTCGAGTGCCGCGCCGCCAAACCGAAATTCGAGAACGGCGCTTGGACGGCCACCAAGATTTCCGACGTGACTGGCGGCGGTCTCTATCTTTTCATCAAACCGGACCTGAACAGGCCGGGCAAGGCCGCCTCCAAGCTCTGGCAGATGGCCTATCGCTTTCACGGCCGACAGAAGACCTACTCCATCGGGCCTTACGGCGATGGCAACGACGGCACCTTCTCGCTCGCCACTGCACGTCAGAAGCGCGACGCCGCAAAGGCGCTGCTCGCCCAAGATCCGCCAGTCGATCCCTCCGTCGAAAAGCAGTTCGAAAGACATCGTCAGGTGGCCGAACGCCCTTTCGGCGTGTGGATCGATGAATGGCTCGCAGAGAAGAAGACCGAGAAGATCAAGCGCGGCAGACTTGTCACAGTGCGCAGTCCTGAAACCATCGCGCTGCTCGAACGATGGGCTGGTTATCTGAAGGATCGTTTCGGCAAGCTCTATCGGAAAGACATCAAGCGCCCCGACGTTCTCGCTTTCTTTCGGGCGATGCAGGCTGAAGGCAGGTTAGAGACCCGTGACCGAGTTCACAGTATCGGTTCGCAAGTCTGCGACTACGCTGACCTCGAAGGCGATGGCTACAATCCGTTCCGTGCCTGCAAGAAGCAGCTTACTGTCAACGTCTCGACGCCGCGGCCCGGCGTCACTGATCCGCAGGATGTGGTTCGCCTGTTCAGCCTGATCATGCCGACATCGGCGAAGGCCAGATTTGGCGACGTGATCGGTGATGCCCTTCGGCTCGATGCACTGACCATCCCGCGCCCCGGCATGATCAACAACATGGAATGGTCAGAAGTCGACTGGGATACCGAACGGTGGACTATTCCTGCTGCTAAGATGAAGAACGGCTGGGATCATGTCGTTCCGCTGTCGCGACAAGCCCTCACTATCCTGCGACGCGTGCGGAAAATCACCGGCAATCGGCGCTACGTGTTCGCTTGGGCCGAAGATGCACCCTTGTCCGGTAGAACGCTTTGTTGTCGGCTGCGTGCGCTCGGCATCGACACCAAGACCGAACATTGCGCCCATGGCTTCCGCACTACGTTCTCGACCCTTTGTCATTATGAGGAGATCAAGGAAGCCAAGGCATGGGATGGCGACGTCATCGAGTTGCAACTTGCGCATCTCGAAAGTGACTCGGTAAAGGCGATCTACAAACGGCACGGACCGCTGGCCCTGATCGGCTCGCGCACCAAGCTGATGCAGCATTGGGCTGACCGGATCGATACCTTTGCCGGTCCAAAAAAGATCGTGCCGATCAGGACAATTCTTGAAAGCTGCGCGAACTCAGGAAAATTCGATCGAAAGCCGGCTCCGGCTCCCGGCGGTAAGAGATAAAGCCTTTATGGTGGATGGGTCGGAAAAGTATCGCTCGTTCTATGCCAAACTGATTTGCACCGCAGCCAAGCTAGATGATCCGCGCATCGAGGAGGCATTTCGCTCGGTGAAACGCGAGCCTTTCGCCGGACCTGGGCCGTGGTGGCTGAACCTCGGCGCTTACCCGTACGTACAGACGCCCGACGATGATCCCGCATTTCTCTACCAAGACCTGCTCCTCGCATTGGATCACGCGCGCGGAATCAATATCGGGATGCCCAGCGCACATGCCTATTGGCTGGGAGCCTGCAACATCAAGGAGGCCGAGACCGTGGTGCAGGTCGGAGCGGGCAGCGGCTACTATACCGCGATCCTGGCGCATCTGGTCGGCGCAGATGGCCGGGTCTACGGCTATGAGATCGACGAGGTGTTTGCGGCGCGTGCCCGCGAGAATCTCAGGGACGTGCATCAGGCGGAGGTGCGAACGCAATCGGGCATCGCGTCGGACTTGCCGCAAGCCGACCTGATCTACGTTTGCGCTGGCGCCGCGCAGCCAAGCCGCATGTGGCTCGACGCATTGCGGCCCGGAGGGCGCCTCTTGTTTCCGTTAGCTCCGCAGGGAGTGCAGGGAGGCATGCTGCTGATCACGCGTCCCGACCGGGGCTCCGCGTGGCCAGCGAAGTTTGTCAGTCGGGCCGCATTCGTCGGCTGCGTAGGCCTTCAAGACGAGGAGGCGGGTCGTCGATTAACAGAGGCGTTTTCGAAGGACTGGGATCGCGTGCGTTGGCTCCGGCTCGGCGGATTGCCCGATGATAGCTGCTGGTTTGCGGGTGACGGCTGGTGGCTTTCAACCGCCGATGCGTGAGGCACGGCAAACGCGGGGCGGCGTTCCTACGGCCCCACGCTGACCGACGTTGTTCCGGCGTCGAGACGCCTTGCGACCAACAGCGGACCTAAAACCTCGCCCGTGCCAGCACACGGAACGTGCGACCTTGGCCCGGCGAGATGTTGTTGTTGCCGTCGGCGGTCGCCCAATAGCCAGTGTTGAAGATGTTCTCGACATTGAGTTGGGCGCTCCATGTCTCGTCGATCTTTGCGAACAAGCCCGCATCAAAACGCCAGAACCCCGGGAGCCGCACCGTGTCGTCGGACGAGGCAAAGGAATCCGAGAAGTAGATGATGCCGAGGGAAGCAGCCCATCGGTAGTTGATCTGATACTTGTTCCACCAGGCGAACTGATTGAAGGGCACGAGCTGCACCCGGTTTCCCGACACGATGGTCGGGGAGGTATCGCTGGTGACGCGCGCGTCGGTATAGGCGTAGCCGAAGGTCGTTTGCCAATCAGGCGTCACGTAACCCGTCATCGCAGTCTCGAAACCACGGATCTGGTTGGCGCCGCTGGGGAAGAAGAAGCCCGGGTTGTTGGGATCAGCAATCGGCACATTCGTGCGATTGAGCTCGTACAGGGCCGCCGTGAACAGAAGCTTGGGCTGGATGTTCCATTTGACCCCGACCTCGGTGTTCTCGAATTTCTGGGGCTGCAAGATCAGCGTCCCCGGGCTCAGAGCGCTGAACTGGTCTCCGGACGCGGGCAAAAAGGAGGTGCTGTAGGCGGTGTAGATCGAAAGGTTGTCGATCGGCTTCACGATAATTGCAACGCGCGGAGAGACCTTCTCGTCGACCCTGCTACGGTTGATGTTGGTGTTGAAATCGAACGCCGACAGATCAAAGCTGTCGTAGCGGGCGCCGAGGAAGAATTGCAGCCAGCGGGTCGCCTCGATTTGGTCCTGCACATAGCCCGAGGCGATATTCAGCCGGTATTTGCTGTTGGCGTCGCTCGGAAGGTGGGTGAACAATACCGGTCCGAAATAGGTCGGGTTGAATGGATTGACGACATCGAAGGCCCTGTTCCCGATGTCGGGGAAGATGCCGGAGTCGCGCCTGGACAAGCCGGTCTCCCGACCGAACTCTGTGCCGAACGCGACCGTATGAAAGACCGGTCCCGTCGCCGTCTTGTAGATGAAGTCGGTTTGGTTGAAGGCGTTCTCGCGCGGGGTATCGTTCTGGTACGCGTTGAGCGACAAGCCCCGAACGTCCTGGAGCGTTGGCGGCGAGACCTACAATGCCGACACAGTCATTGGCATATCGCTTTCGGCCTTTCTGGCTGGCGAGCGCCGCTTCGCGCGGTTGTTCGAGCCGGGCAACCGTCGTGCGCTGCAGGCCTTGTTCTGGTGCGGCGGTCGGCTGGTGCTGTCGATCCTTGATGACCTCAGGCCCACATTCGAAGTGCTCACGCCGTCCGAACCGGAATTGTCGCGGGAGGTAATCACCGGCTTGCCGGACCTTGGCGCCGTGCACCTCTGGCCCTTCGATATCTGCCCCGAGGAATCGAATGGCGATCTCCTCGCTGCCGCTCATGATCCGCTGACCCCGCCATCGCTATATCTCATAACGACTGGCTCGGCACCGGAATTGCTGAAGCGCGCACCGAAGGCCTTCGACACAACCGGGCTCGTCATGACCCGGCATGAAGCCGTGTCATCGGACCGCACGCGCATTCCCTGTGCACAGGTGGGTCCCGCCAATGAGACCGGGATGCGCCGGTCCATCTCTATGGTTATGGCGGCTTCGGAATATCGATGGTTCCGTTCTATCATCCAGCCGTTGGAAAGCTGTGGCTCGAACGCGGCGGCAGCAGCGTGATCGCTCACATTCGCGGCGGACGCGAATTCGGCAATGCCTGGTACGAGGCGGCGCGCCGCGAAGGGAGACGGCTCTCGCACGACGATTTCGCTGCCGTTGCCGCCGATCTCGTCCGCCGCGGCGTCACCCGTCCCAGCCGCATCGCCGCAGAAGGCGGCTCCAACGGAGGCCTTCTCATCGCCAACATGCTGACACGCTATCCGGAGCGGTTCGGCGCGCTTTTCTGCACGATGCCGGTCATCGACATGCGCCGCTACCACAAGCACACTATCGGACCGGCGATCACCGATGAATACGGCGATCCCGACAAGCCGGAGGACTGGGCTTTCCTCGCCGGGATTTCCGCCTATCACGTGGCTGCGCCCGGCCACCCCTATCCGCCGATCCTGATTGCCACCAGCCGCCGCGACGACCGGGCGGTCCCAGGCCACGCTCGCAAGATGGTCGCGAAGCTGCAGGCCATGGGCTACGATGCCTATCTCTACGAACTCGCCACCGGCGGGCACAGCTACGGCAAGAACCATGACGACATGGCTGCATTCATATCGCTTGGTTATGCCTTCCTGCGCCAAACCATCGGTTGGAGCCCGAACTGATGCCCTGGGATTGGAGCGTAGAGGAGATGTCTCGCAGCCAAGGTTTTCGCGAAGCTCGACGTCGAGGCTGGTGCCTCATCGTTGCGTCGCCAAGCTAACGACGCGCGATTGACCGTATGGTTGAGCCAATAGGCCTGTGACGAAATGACGATTCCGGCCCCGCCGAACGGACTGCTCAAGCCGCGGTTCCATCCCGCGTGAATTCAGCGGCGTGCAGCTTGACGAAGTCGTACATGCTGATCGGCTCCTGCCCTGTGAGTTTGAACAGGTCGTCGGTCATACGGTCGTAGCGGCCCTGCTTGTTCAGCTCCGTCATCCCGGAGAGGTGCTTGACAATGTGCGCCGGCACGCCCGCCCCAGTAGCTTTTCACTCCAGCCGGAGAGGGGCACGTCGCGATAGCGGATCGTCCGACCGAGCGCCTCGGAGAACGCGCGCGTAGTTCTCCAGATCGGCCGATTCAAAGCCGGTCAGATTGTAGATCTGGCCGATATGCGGCGTGGGATCCTCGAGGACGACCGATACTGCGCGCGCAACGTCCACAGCCGAGATCGGCGAGGTTTTGCCGCCGCCCATTGGCAGCGCCAGTTCGTCGGCGTCCCGCACGCCCGGGGCAGCGAAAAGCCGGAAGAACCCTTCGAGGGAAACTGTGGGCCGCATGGTGACGACCGGGAGGCCCGACCAGGACAAGGCCTGTTCCGCCAGCCAGTGCAGTTTGTGCTGCGGGCTGTCGGTGCTCTCGGTGATCCTCATCTGCGTAACGGTCATCTGCGACATGTTCACGAAAGCTTCGACACCGTGGTGGCGCGCCACGGCGGCGGTGTTGACTGTGGCCGTCAAGTAATCGGCCGAGACCGACATGCCGAAATAGACACGCGCGCAACCTTCGATCGCGCGGTGCATCGCTATGAGATCGGTGAGGTCGCCTTGCATGACCTCCGCGCCGAGTTGGCGCAGGGCTCCGGCGCGTTCATCCTCTCGGCGCACCAAGGCTCGCACCTTGGCCCCCTTGGCGAGCAGCATTTCGGTGAGATTGCGGCCAATGGAACCGACAGCGCCAGCCGCGCCGGTCACCAGGATCGGGCTAACATGTGACGATTGCGTGGTCATTTCGCTTGCCTCTGGATGAGTTCAGATTGCGGGACGATCGCCGAGGCTACAGGACCTCGCGCGATGTACCCGAGGGCGTAGACGCTCAGCGCAGCTCACTATCGGATCGGACGCTGGAAAGAAAACTCGTCCGAACACTAGAGCGTATTTCTTCATGTACTCGGCTCAATGCGAGGGAGGGTCATATGATAGGCGTCGATGGAATCGGCATCGACCATGGTCTGGCCCTCCATTTTGTAGGCGATGATCTTTCCCTTCTTGATCAGCTTGTAGGCTTTGGTCCGGCCGAAACCGCCCCGTTCCAACGCCTTTTTCAACGGAATCAGGTTCCGTTTCTGGCGCGGCTCATCCGTCATCGCCATCGATCCCTCCCGTGCTCGGCTGTTCATCCTTCTCCGCGGCCGAAATTGCATCAACATCGGCGGTCTCGTACAGCTAACGGCGGCGTGCTTTCGGAGCAGCGCGCGCCTTACATCCGCCTCCGTGAATTTGGTTCTCGACACCAGGTTGGTGACCGCAAGATAAAAACGAGTGGCAGGGAAGAAAGCTCTGCGTCGATTCATTCAACCACGGCGCTCGCTCGTCTCTCCAGTGAAAGCCAAGAAAGCTTCGAGTATTATGGGACAGCTGAAAGAGCCGAGGATCATTGTGAGACGGTGAGATCGGAGAAGAACATAGGGATCATTTTCCGGTGACTGGCCTTTCGCGTCATCTTTTGGTGTGACCAATTTTGCTGAACGCGTACCAAGCCATGCTTTAGCTCGCTCAAGTTTGGCCATGATGAGCGACAGTGCAATATTTTCAGTTGGTTAGTAGGCGGCGTGTGCACGGCGTGCGCACGGGGAGATCAATAAAAATCTCATCTCAACCAATTTGAGCAGACCTTGCGAGGTGGAGATGGGCCGCCTTGAGTCAGCGAACGAGCATAGAGCTTCCCAAAGCGACGATTCAGCTCGCTCAGCTAGATGCTGTTTGGTCCACGGTCAGCATCGCCGCCAGATTTCTGGGTTTCACTGCGAATGGTCGCGAGCGAGCAGCCCAGGTATCTCTCGCCTGGCGCCATCCACGTGCGTCAATTGTTGACGTGGGCTGGAGACTCTGCTGTGAGGATCCGTTCGAGATGGAAATTCGAAAGCAATCCGCTAGACGGCGACACCATCCGGATCTGGCACGGTGACTCCTCAATGGACTCGATCGAATTGCCGATTCCTCCAAACCCAGCATGAGGCGCTGGTCCGCCATTTCGAGACCGCGCTCGCGAGGGGCGCGCTCCAGCGTGCGATATGGCGAGGGGACTGGTGATAGGGTCCTAGAGGCCGCCGCGATCTCCAACCTCACACGACGCACTGTTCGGCTGGACGCAAACATCCGAGACGGCCAGGGCTGGGGAGACACAAACCATCAGCTCGCCTCGCGAAACAGAAGACGAACTGAGTGACTTGCGGTTTCGCCCGAGGCGAGCATGCGCATCGAAGGCTTTTCGGATAGGTCCCCGACAAAGCCCTCAGGGTCGCTGTGACTTGTCCATGCTTCCATGGAAACAAAGGGCGCTCCTGGCCGGGACCAAAGCGCCAGATGTGGGAAGCCGGATGCTTCCAGTACGATACTGGAGCCCTCGTGGCCGGCATTCAAGCTGAACGAACGGCTTTTGGCGTTGAGGAAGCAAAGCGCATCCGATGCGAAGAGCTCGTCGGTCAAGTGGAGCTTCCTTGCCTTGATCGGTATGTGGCGTGTCCGCGACGATATGAGTCCATCACTTGTGATCACGGGGATGATGGGACTCTCTTCGGCTTCAAACTGGATTATGTAGTCGTCCCGGACCACACTGTTAAATGGCCAGCAAAAGGCCGGGTGAAAGCCGAGTGCATAAGGCATGCTTCGACGATCCACATTCTCGATCATGAACGCGACGGTCAATGCCGTATCCTCGAGTGTATACGTCACGGACAGCCGAAATAAGAACGGATAGACCTTCAAGGTGTCCGGATTGTTCGTCAGCGCAAGTGTAACGCTTGCGGCCTTCCAGCTCGATACAGAGAATACACGTTGGCTCGCGAATCCATGAACGCTCAACGGACGGGAATCCCCATCAACACGAATGCAACCCCTGTTGGTCCACCCGACAATCGGAAACAATATTGGCGATGATTGATCCCACCAGACAGGATCCCGATGCCAAAGTAGTTTGTGGCCACCGGCGACCCAGCTGTGCAGCTCACCACCATGGAGACAGACGTCAGCGTGAGAAACACCGCTTTCAAGCCTGATGAACATTTGAGCCCCCATGTCAGGAGTTTGCGAGCGTCTAGTGGTTGCCGCAGGGGCAATAGACAGGTCAAGAATAGATTGCTCTCTGGCACTTCCTCGACCAGCATAGCGAGCCTTCAGTGTATCCAATAGCGGCTCTCGAAATGCAACTGCACGACCGCAGATTTCATTACGACGGGTTGGA
The DNA here is from genome assembly GCF_020329485.1 of Bradyrhizobium cenepequi. Classification (GTDB taxonomy): domain Bacteria; phylum Pseudomonadota; class Alphaproteobacteria; order Rhizobiales; family Xanthobacteraceae; genus Bradyrhizobium; species Bradyrhizobium cenepequi. The sequence goes on along the minus strand of NZ_JAGKJI010000027.1, from coordinate 32,519 downwards.
ACTCGAGACTCCGAACCAAGAGTCGATCGCCGACTTCACGTATCTCTAAACGTCCGAGGGGCGCTCTATGTGGCGGCGACGTCGATGAGCTTTGGTATGCTGCTAGCGCAAGCGTCGCAATCCGGCGTAGGCGGTCACAAAGCTGCAAAAAAATGGTCACGATGACGCTCGGAGTTGGTCCGCGCGCGTCCGAATGTCGCCGGCAAAGTGGTGCTATCGCCGGCATTCGTAATATGATCCGGCGCAAGAAGCGCCTCCGGTTGCGGAGTCCGAAGTCGGCAATTTCGAGGACGGTGAGGTGCCTGTCGTCCGCCTGATGCTTGATTGACGCATGGTGTGAACGCCGCGAGCGGGCTGAATGAGGAAAGAAAACGAGGCCATATCGGTTGTCGTCAGAACCGGGCTCCGTTTCGCAATCGACTTCTTTCACCAGGCGAGCCGGCGCTCGATCGGTCGAAAAATGCGATAGGCTTTTTTGCGATGGAGGACGACATGCAGGAAGAGGCGCCGTCGCCGCGCCGGTCCCTTGTTTTGGAAGCGCCGCTGTTCCGGCTGCTCGCGATCAACTTTGCCGCGGGCGTGTCGCTGGCGGTGCTCCTGGTCGCTGGCCTTATGCTGCTCAATCCCGGCAACATACGAGACCTCATCCTGGCCGATCACACCCCCGGCGTCGCGCTCGGGCTGCTACTGTTCGGCTTCATCGTCACCCTCAGTTCGAGCGCGATGGGCACCGCCATCATGGCGATGGGGCGACGGCAGCCCGAGGGCCCGCCGCGCGGACCGGGACAGTTCGCGGCTGAGACGGTCGGCGACAAGGCGCGCCGCGGGCAGCTGCATGATCGCTTCTGATTGAATAAGAACCGATGCTCCGGGCAGCCGCTCTTAAGGACGAAAGCGGCGCCTACGCTAGCTCTGCTTTCGAGGGCGAAGCGGAATTGTTGTCATTGACCTGAGACTCGCCGATTTTGAGGCGGACCTTCGCCCCAGGAGTGCCGACAAGAACATCCCGATCAGAGGAAACTTCGCAATCTGGCGAGTTCCGCGATGTGATCGGCTGACAAGACTTCCGTTATGAGCGGAGGCTGTGGCGCTGTGTGGATTTCATAAAGATGACGTGTGGCCTCAGGCTTGGTCATAAACTCTCGTATGCAGTCGTCCAGCGTGCCTTCCGCCAGCAGATAAGTGCTTCTGTCTGCACGACGCTCACTGTTTATGGAGGGCCATTTGCGAAGCATGGCGGGCGCATCGAATTGAATGTGAATGTCGTCTGCGTCCATCATCTCTGTACTCGATCGTTCAACGTGGCTGCTCTGTCCTCTGAACGGCCGGGAGGTGCCTGATTGCCTCATGCTGCGCCATAAGACACTGCCAGCCTTTGCCGAAGCCGCGTCGACTTCTTCACAAATGGCGCAAAAGCGGACGCCCTCACTGATCAGCGTTCGCTCGCAGGCAGCAACCCCGCTAAGGCCTTGGCTTCCGATTTGAGAGCATCGATTGCCGTCTTGCGGGCGGTGGCATCAAAGCGCGTCCTGATCGCTGATACCGAAAGGGCGCCCCTCAGTTTGCCGTGTACGTCCATCAACGGCACGGCCGCCGCGGCCGCCTCCGGCTCCCGCTCTCCGATCGAAACATAAAAGCCTCTATCGCGGATCTTCCTCCCTTCTGCGTTCGCTGGCTCGCGGTATGCAGTGAGAATTCGCCCGGCGGCGCCGCGATCAATCGGCAATCGCTGGCCTTCTTCGAGATGATGTCGAACTGAACGTAGAGAATTGACGCGGTAAAGACAGATGCGTTCGTCGCCATCTACAACATAAAAGGATGCAGTTTCCCCCGTTGCCTCAACCAGTCGACGAAGCGATGGCCGGATGACTTCGCCAAGATCCAGACCGCGCTGATAAAGCGCCCCAAGACGCCACAACTGAGGTCCCGGTCGAAACAACCGGTCCGCGCCGCGGACGAGAAAGCCGTCAGCCTCCAACGAAGAGGCCAATCGCAGCACTGTGCTCTTGTAGAGGTCCGTCATCTCCGCAATCTGCGTCAGCGTCATCGCAGACCGCTCCGCGTTGAAACTTTTCAGGATCGCGAGCGCTCTCCTGACCGCGTCAACTCCTGTCTTGCTCATCTCTGCCCCCAGTTCTGCAGAGTAGAACCACTATCAGATTTAGGCGTCAGAATCCATTACAGAAGCGGGAAGGCGGTTCTGTAGGACAGAATAGATTGACTCTTCTCTCACACGGGACTATGGGTTGCACATAACAGAACGAGTTCTGAAAAGTGAAACGATGGAAAGGAGCAGCCAACGCGGGCCGTTGACTTGCGCGTGGTGATGATCCGCTTCGGCGCATTCATCGCCGTCAAAAGCATGAACCTCCAGGTAGGCGACGCGGAGTTCGTTGCGGTCGTGGGCCCACCGGTTGTGGTAAGTCCACCATCCTGAACACTGTCACAGGTCTCTTAAAACCTGCGTCGGGAGACGTTCAGGAGACTGAATGATCAGTGCGGCTACATGCTCCAACAGGAGGGCCTACTGCCGTGGAAGACCGCAGGACAACGTGGGGCTCGGGCTCGTGTTTCTGGGCAAGTCTGGTCGCTGCTTGGCGCTGAAGTGGAGAATATCTCGGCTCATCCGCCGGGTTGGGGCGTCTGATCGCGCGGGCCGAAGGGGTGCTCGATGCGACCGACGTGTTCGCCGGTATCATCGTGCTGTCCGCATTCGTGGTCGCGCAAGACGCGCTCGTCGATCGTGCCGAAAAGCGGTTGTTGGTCTGGCGGCAGCGCCGGCTCATGGAGCCTGAACATGTGCTCGGCCAATGATGGAGGTGTATACAAGACCGATGATCGCGAGGTGAACATCGACGTCCTAAAGGCGTCGACGGCGCTGTTTTCCCAGACCGGCCTGATGGACGCCGAGGCGGCCAAGGTATCCCTGGCTGTGCTGAGCGATTTCGACCCCAGGATCGCCGCGGCCAACATCGACCTCAGTAAAACCTTCACCAATCGCTTCGCCGAGAGTGCGGCCCAGCAACTGAAATAACAACCGCAGCGGCAGAAGATACCGCAAAGAAGGCCTCGTCAGATGTCCCTGTCGCTTACCGGCATCCGTGTCCTCGACCTGTCGAACGTATTGGCAGGCCCGTTCTGCGGCTACCATCTCGCGCGCCTTGGCGCGGAGGTTATCAAGGTTGAAAACCCCAATGGAGGCGATCTCGCGCGGCGCCTTGGCGCCGATCCGCAAAGGGCAGAGCGCCTTCAGGGCCTCTCGTTCGTCGCCGTCAACGCCGGTAAGCAGTCGGTGGCGCTCGATCTGAAGTCTGAAGCGGGAAGGGAAGTGTTTTTCAGGCTGGTGTCCGAGGCCGACGTCCTTCTCGAAAACTTCCGGCCCAAGGTCATGGAGCGGTTTGGTCTCGGTTTCGACGCGTTGTGCAGGCGCAACCCGCGCCTCATCTATTGTGCGATCTCAGGCTTTGGGCAAAGCGGTCCTTGGTCCGCCCGCCCGGCCTACGACCAGATCGTCCAGGGCCTTTCCGGCGCGATGAGTGTTACTGGTGATGCAGCCACGGCTCCGCTGCGGACCGGCTTCCCGATCTCCGACACCATCGCCGGGCTAACGGCCGCCTTTGCCATCGCCGCGGCGCTCGTCGAGCAACAGCAAACGGGCAGGGGCCGCTTCATCGACGTGTCGCTGCTGGAGGCGACAATCGCGGCCATGGGATGGGTGGTTTCCAATCACCTGAACGGCGGAGTCGAGCCGCAGCCGATGGGGAACGAGAACTTCACGGCCGCACCCTCCGGCACGTTCCGCACCGCGACCGGCCCGCTGAATGTAGCCGCCAACGAGCAGAAGCAGTACCGGACCCTTTGCGATCTGATCGGCCGGCCGGATCTGAAGACAGATCCGCGCTTCGCAAAGCGCGAAGCACGTAAACTGAACCGAGGGGCGCTTAGCGATGAGCTGAACGCGGCGTTGCGCTGCAGGCCTGCGGAGGAGTGGGAGGCGCTGTTGAATGCCGCCGGCGTCCCTGCCGGCAGCGTGCTGACCGTTCCGCAAGTTTTGCGGGAGCCGCAGTTGCTGGAGCGCGGCTTTGTCGAGACGCTGCCGCTCGACAGGGCTGGCGAACCGCCATTACGCATTACGCGCCCTGGTTTTCGGCTGGATAAGGCGTTTCCTGTCCCCGCGCTCCCCCCGTCGCTCGGTGCGGACACAGAGGGATGGCTGGTTCGGCTCGGTTATACCTATCCGGAAATTGAGCACCTCATCGCAAGCGGTGCCGCCGGAACGCCACGTCAAGGAGGAGCGCATTTTCCGCGGGGCCGCCCAGCGACGGATGGAGCAGCGTGACGGGCAGGGAGTTGCGCGCAAGCAAGCTTCGGCCGGACATAGGCTGACGAGATTGGAAAACAGAATGAGCGAAACGGAGCTGCGAGAGCAGGCCGCCCATTGGTGGCGGACCTCCATATGCGACATCGTCCCCGGGCGGATCGCCTACCGCGGATACACGATCGAGGAATTGATTGGTCATATTTCGTTCCCCGCGATGATCTGGTTGATGCTGCGCGGCGAGCTACCCACACCGGCGCAGGAGCGGCTGTTGCAGGCTGCGCTGGTTGCATCGGTGGATCATGGTCCGCATGCACCTTCCATCGCCATCGCGCAGATGGCTGTCAGTTGTGGGCTGCCGCTCAACGGCGCGATGGCATCCGCGATCAACACGCTCGACGACGTGCATGGCGGAGCGGGGGAGCAGGCGATCGAGCTCTTTGACGAGGTCCTGCGACGCAGCGAGACCAAGGACCTCGATGAGGCTGCCGCTGATGCGATCGACCATTTCACCGCCACCCGCAGCAAATATCTGCCGGGGTTCGGTCACCGATTTCATCCCGTCGACCCGCGCGCTGAACCGCTGCTCGCAGTAGTCGATGCCGCGATCAGTGACGGTGCCGTCAGCGGTCGCTATGCCAGCGCTGCGCGCTCGATCGAGCGCGTCATGGACGAGCGCAAAGGCAAGCTCATCCCGATGAACATCGATGGAGCCACTGCAGTCATCTACGGCGAGCTGGGCGTTGCTGCACCCCTAGCCCGCGGCATCTTCTGCTTGTCACGCGCGGTAGGCATCCTGGCGCATGCATGGGAGCAGATCGGACGCAAGGACCGCAATAAAGGGCCGATGCCCAAGCAGTTCGCCTATAAATACCAGGGGCAGCCAAAGCGCAGCCTAAAGGAAGCGCCATAATGTACCTTGAGGGACCGCCGCAGCTCATCGAAACGCACGTTTTTTCGGCCACCCGCCAAATTTCGCCGGCCCCGAGTCCGCTCGGATTGGGTGGACGTCAACCGTGGAGGCAAGCCGGCTGACTGCTACATCGAGGGGCCGTCGTTCGATGCGTCTGAAAATCGCAGTGTCGGTGGTTCGACCATTTTATAGCGAAAACTACAATAAAATCAAATAGATAAATCGAACGACGGGGGCGTGTTACACACCTGCTTACACAGTTCGATGCGCGATGGGCCGCCGCGCGTATGGCGGCCGTCAAACCCGGCGCTCGGCCGGGCTTCTGTGGTCCCTGAGGAGGATTCAAAGCAACCGGCTTCTCCGCACCGGCAGGTGTTCGCTTCTGTTGATGTGCTGGGAGTAATCGAGAGCAGGGCCTTTCGCAGAGCGAATCTAGGCTAACATGGCACCTTCCCAATGAAGGTGATCGCAAGTGCTCGCTGAGTACGAGTTTGTCAGCATCCTGAAACAGAATATCCGTCCAGCGCAGCCCATCGACGTACCTGAACTACTCCAGGGGCGCGAACCGATCCTGCGCGATATACGGCGCACGCTGCATTCACCCGGCATGCACATCTTCATTCACGGCGAGCGCGGCATCGGCAAAACCTCGATCGCGCTGACGGCCGCGAAGGCATATCTAGGCGCTGATCCACCGTGGGTCGGCTGCGACGAAAAATCGACCTTCGAAGGCATCGTCGGGGACGTGTGCGGTGCCTTGGTCGAGAAGACCTATTTGCAGAAGCCGCGCGAGCTGAGCGGCACCGCTGGCATCAACGTCGGCTTGTTCAAGGTTGAGGGCAAGGTCGGCATACCAGGGCAATACCTAATCCCAGAGAAGTTGACCAGCATCAACCACGCCGCCAACCTCATTAAGGAAGCCGCTGCCACGCGCGAGCCTGACGAACCGATCATCGTCATCGACGAAATCGACCGCATCGAATCCCACGAGGTGAAGGCCAAGCTGGCTGAACTTATCAAAGCCATGCACGATATGCGCCTGCCGTTGAAGCTGGTGATGTGCGGGATCGGCAAGACGCTGGACGAGATCATCGGCAGCCATCTGTCGGCCAGCCGCGCGATTACGGGGTTCGAACTGGCGCCGATCTCCTATGATGCCCGCTGGGCCATCGTAACAAACGCCGCGGCCAAGCTCGGCTTCGAGGTTGATCGCGACTTCCTCATCCGCATCAGCCAGATCAGCGACGGCTTCCCGTACTATGTGCACCTGATCGCCGAGAACGTGTTGTGGGAGATATTCGACCACCAGAAGACCAGCACGGCTGCCTCCAGCGATGACTTTCACAAGGCCATCAGCCGCGCGATTGAGCGCGCCGAGAGCCCGCTGCGTGAAGCCTATAACTACGCCATCCAGAAGACGACGAACTCCGAGGACTACGAGGAAGCCCTTTGGTCGATCGCGGAATCAACCCATCTGGAGCGCCAGATCAAGGACATCTACGAGAGATCGTATCTTCCGATCATGGACCATCGGAAGCCGAAGGGGCGCAAGCCGCTGGACATCGAGCGCTTCCGCACTCGCCTCTATCGTCTGTGCGATCAGGCACACGGCGGCATCATCGTCCGCAAGCGGAACTCCTGGTACGCATTCAGGGAGAATGTGCTGCGGGGTTACGTCAGGCTTGTAGCCGAGCGCAATGGCGTGGCCCTTGGCGCGGACCATTTTTGACTTGAGGCCGATACTACGATTTGGGCCAGCCGAAGCCCGGCACTTGGCCGGGCTCTCTTGCGCCACGATCAGAAAGACTGCTGCTTCACGCGGCTATCTTCTCAGAGCTATCGCCTGCCTCCGCAGCGTCCGCCAACGCGTCGGCGAGCGCACGGGCGGCGGCGATCGCCTTCGCCGTCTTGGCGGAGTTCATGTCCTCCAGCGTGACAAGGATTTTGGCCGCTTCGAATTCGAGATGGTGAAAGCTCATTGCACTGATCTCCTTCAGCCGAACCATTCGGCCATGGAAAGAGTAACAGCGCCGGTCCCGTTGCGTCTGTGGGCAAGATCGCAACATCCGTTGCGATGTTCGCAACGCGCGATACAGTCAAGTCGCGGCTGGGGCTTGGGGGATGGTGGCATTTATGCCGCTACTGTGGATTATAGGATGCGCCCCCTTGCGATCGACCTAGCCACCTACCATCCTATCGACACGCACGTTGGCGATGACCTGCTTCGCGTGGCTGCATGTTTCGAAACGTTACGTAACGTTACCTGCACGCCTTAGGGGTATCTATTGTTACGCAATGGGTCTCTCTCGGTTGGCGATTCCAAAACTGGCATCGCGGGTAGTCGACGGGCGGAATACGGAGTTGTTCGATGACGAAGAAATTCGCACGTCGGGCGCGCCTTATTCAGGTGACCCTGCAGGTCTTGACTGCCGTTCTACGGTTGGCCAAGGCTGTGCTTGAGATCCTGGATAAGGTCGCCAACTGCGATGCTCGAAAACTTCAACGAACGCTATACGTCTCGCGGGAAACACATCTTCGTCCCGAACGCGGAATGCGATCGACGAGGGGATACGCTCCTCAAATTTGCCGCTGAAATCGAGTTGCCGCACTATTTCTTCCACTACCGCAGCGGCGGACATGTGGCGGCGCTCCACGAGCACCGAACCAATCGATATTTCTTCCGCGTCGACCTCAAAAACTTCTTCTATTCGATCTCTCGAAACAGGGTGGCGCACATGCTGCGTCAACTGGGCTTTCACTCGGCGCGCGATTATGCGGCGTGGTCGACCGTACGCAATCCGTACGAGGGCGGGCCGAAATACGTTCTGCCGATCGGGTTCAAGCAGTCCCCGCTCCTAGCTAGTCTGGCGCTTTGGCGGTCGGCAATTGCCTCGTCGATCGAGGAGGCGATGAACCGGGGTGTCATGGTCTCGGTTTACTTTGACGACCTGATCGGCTCGGCGACGGACGCGCATGAGTTGCGCATCACCTATCAGGGCGTTCTCGAAGCCTGCACACAAGCAAATCTGGCTGCAAATCCGACGAAGCTGATCGAGCCAGCGGAGGCAATTATCGCATTCAATTGCCACCTGACCCACGGGCAAACCAGCGTCACCGATGAGCGGATGCAAAAGTTCGTGGATGAGGCCCGCGGTCCCGACGCGGAAGCCTCATTCATCGCATATTGTGCTCGGGTGCAGCGGAACAACCAATTGGTCGGGCCTAGTTGAATCCAAATCCGCCGGCGGTGGAACGCGCTGACGATGGGACGTTCTAAACAGAAAAGAGCCCCTCGTTTCCGAGAGGCTCCTTCCGTCGATCAGAACAACCGTGAGAGCAGAGCGATCATCGAAGCCAGATGCAAGTTGCATCCAATACCAAGACGAAAGGTCTTCCCACTCGGTTGGCTGGCTTCGAGAGTGAGTAACACCGTCATGGTGTCCTCCTTCTCTTGCGCGGGGTCCTAACTTAGCCGACATCGCGCGTTGAGCCAGCAGTGGCGGGGATTTTTGGGAGTTTAAATAGCCACCCGGTGTCCCCTACACGCTTCGGCTATCTCGGTGTCGGGGCACAACATAACGCCCGTTCTAGTTGCCGCAAGATGTGAACACAAGATTCTTTCCGATTGACGTCCTCCGAATCAGCGCCGCGGCAAGACGAGGCTCATAGTGCCTTGAATTTTGGAGTGTCCTAATAAGCTCTTGTGGCTCAACGAGGTGCTCAATGACTGACCAGGCATACACAGAGAATGTTTCAGCGTGGCGCGAAGCCAGGGACAAAATGCGCCCAGGCTCCAAAGAGTGGAAAGAAGCCGACGCCGAGCTAAAGAAAGCTGAGGCCGAATTGTACAAGCACCGGAAGTGAGAAAGGCCGCCGCCAGAGCGGCCCGCTACTACTGCCCTCCAAAGACGATGCGATAGCCGCGGGCATATCCCACATTTGGGATCGTGATGCCGACACTCTTCAGGCGCTTGCGCAGATCGTGCAGCGTGATCTTCATGTCGTCATACGTGTGCGATTTTGTATCGATCCCTCGATCCATTGCGTCCAAGATCACTTCGGTTTGGACCGGCTGACCCTTACCCTTCCAGATCGCCCCGAGAATGCGCGCCTCCATTGGCCGAACCTTGCAATGGTCGATCACGATGTCGAGCGACGGGACGCGCACGGGCTGGCGGCAACATGGGCACGGGATCGGTTCGCTCACCGGTACGCGCGCCTCTTCGCCTCGGCAACCGCTTTTCGGATTAGCCTGATGTCATTGCCGCTGCCAGTTCTCTCCAAGGTGGCCACCGTTCCAGGCGCGACCTTCTCGATATCTGCGATTAAACGGCGGGCGAGCGAGAGATCAGCATCGGAGATATTCTCCGCGCGGCACGCCTCCAGCGCTTCCGCCATGCGCTGCTCGGCGACCTCCGGCGTCGGCTCCGTGATGCTGTCCGATTGGCGCTCTTTCAGGATGGCCACCGCTTCCGACAGTTCCTCGGTATCCATGCCGTGAGCCTTCGCGTCGGCCAGGAGGCCGTCCCGCGCAGCCTCAATCGCACGGGCGCGCACGCCGCCGTCTCCATCTCCGATACTCGCGTTTGCGAACCCATCGAGTATTTCCGTCACCGCCTTTGCGCCGAGATCAGCCGCGCCATCCTTGAACAGGACAGCCTCGGGCTTGGTGACGTCGGCCGAACCGGCAGGCGATGCAGGGCTGCCGGCCTTGCCAGGCTCCGGCACCTTCGCCGCTGCAACACCGTTGTCATGGACGCCAGCAAGACACGCGGTCGCGGCGCTCTGCTCTGCCTTGAACCATTCGGGCGCTTTCTGCGATTTCGGTGCGTCACTCGGAAAAAGAATATGTGCGGGATCAGACATCGTGCGTCCTTAGAGTTCGTCTTCGTTCGCCAACAGGTCACGCCAGGCGTCAATCGCGACCTCCTCGACGCAACGTTGATCTGAGAGGAACATCGTTCGCCCTTGCGCGGCGAGCGTCAGCCGGTCCATCGCCAGCCCTGCCAGATCGCGTTGACCGACAATCCCGCCGGCTGGCGACGCGCCCGCCAGCCGCAGCGACGCACAAATCGCGCGCTCGATCGAGGCAAGCTCACTGAGCGCCGGCAACATGGCCGCCTGCGCCTGGTCGATTTGCCGCGCGATCTCGATCAGCCGGGCAACGGAAGCGCGGGCCTCAGCCATGCGGAAGGCTCGATCGGCCGCAGCCTTCGCCTCGCTCGCCTCTCTCTGCTGCTGCGCGGCCGTGAGCCTTGCGCGCTCTAGGACAGCGAGATCGGCAGTGATCTGCTGTACCTGCGCATTGATGCGAGCGAGCAAAGCGGCGGCGTCCTGGTCGCCGGACACGGCGGGCATCGCCAAGTCCTGAGCTTCCTTGTCCAGGATGGAGAGGCGCTCGCGCATCCGCGACCAGCGCTTCGATCTGGCTGACTGTCATGGTCGGTTCAATCATCACGAGACACCATTCCACGCTGCCGACGCCAGAGCGGCAATCGTCTGGCCGCCGTTCGCCGAGGGATTATCGATCAGTGCGAGCGCGTACTGCCACAGCCTGATCCGGCCGGCGCGCACGTCATGACTGGCGAACGGCTGTTGCGCCCGGATGTCGTCCTCCGCCGCTTTGATCGCCGCCGCGGCTGTGCGGAATTGACCGATCAGCGTATCGAGCGTCGCGGCGTTGGTCTGGATTGTCGTGATGTTGGCGGCGATTGTTGCCATGATAGGCGCCTTTCAGTCGTTGAGTGGATCGTAATCGTGGCGTGCAGTGGCTGAGAACGACGGCCAAGAAACAGGCTCCTGGCCCGGCATGATCGGGCGGTACGCGGGTTTCGGCGGTGGTGGTGGTGCGTCGGGCGGCTCGAGGTCACTGGCGGCCTGTTTCTGTGGCGCTGGAGCTTCTGCCGCGGCATAACCGGCGATGGTCGAAGAGGCTGCCTCGACAGGCGGCGGCGCTGGCTGCGGAAATGTTGCGGCTTCCAATGCGTCCTGTCGATCCTTCGCTCGCACCAACCTGTCGGCGAGGCCGACAAGTAGCGGATTGTCTTTGACGGCATTGGAAGCTTCCTCAAGCCTCACTCGGGCGATGCGGCGCTCTAGATCGACTAGCGAATCCGGGTCTATCTCAACCGGGCGCGGCTTCGGATGAACGAAGGCTGCCAGCTTGCCCCAGCAATCAGCCGCAAGGGCCAGCTCACCAGCCGCCTCAGCAGCGCGGGCGATCTTCACAAGCTCGATCGCTGGCTCTGCGTCTTAGGCGTCCAGACGCTCGCGAACGAGAACCGTCCCACGGTTCGGCGTTCCCGCCCTCCGTCCACCGCGCCGTTCGCCTGGTGCCGATCCTCTTGCCATATCCGAACTGTCTGCAACGTTTGCTACTTTTGCAGACGTAAGACCCAATGGTTGCCGCCACCACTCGGACCAAGTTTTTGCTAAGATCGCGGGAAACGCGGTGACAGGTGATTCTGCTCGCGGCTGTGGGAACAAGAAGGCGACGGCCATGGCGAGGCAAAACGACACAAAAACTCCGATCATGACGCTTGATCAGGAGCGGTTCATGGCTTTTGAAGGGTTGGTCCAATGGACGGCGTGCACGATTGAGCAGGGCAAGAAGATAGAGCGAGCCACAGAACGGCAGCGAAAGTCTTCGGCATCCGGGATGGAGAGACGGATAGCCTCTGCGATGGTTCGTTGCGAACATCACTATTTCGCCATCGCAGCCAACAAGGTTTGCGAGCATCGCGAGTGGGTAGCGCGATTGGGACTCTGCGAGGGTGTGGATTTTACTTCGCTCGATGAATTTTCCAGATCGGACATCAAGGATTTGAGAGACATGCGTGAGCACGTCATCGATTATTTTGAAGGCATCGGCCGGGCCAAGGATCGCTGGGTAGCTAGGGGCGCTGAATATTCAGCAGACGCTAGTTCCTCGGTGGGGACAATAATTGGCGGCCGCCTTGACTGGCTCCGCTTCACTAACATGGCTGAAGGTCTCTTGTTGACACTCTTGGCTGAACCTATCCCATTTCCACCAGCACCCCACGTCGAGCCGCAATGAGACGCGTCACACCGCATTGTAGTCCCCTAGAGAATATGCCTCTGTATATATCGCCCTACATTCTTCCTTTTTCTCGCGCGTGTATGTAAAGAAAGTCGCGTCTCACTGCGGCTCAAAGTCTCGAACAACGAGGCCGCCAACCTTTCTTGGGAAGAAGAAGAACAATGGCCGATCTCAATTACGTGTTGGAAAAGTTTTCGACTGCCATCTATTCGCTCGCGGGCAATGGCCCGATGCAGGAGCGCTTGCACTCGGCTTACCTGAGCTTTCATCCGGTACGAATTTCTGATTTCGACGACGATCCGGAGATGCAGGCTGACTATCGCGAAATCATGGACCGACTTACGGCCCGCGCCGAAGGACACCCGGGGGAAGGCAAGGTGCCATCTACTCTGCGACAAATGAGCGATGACGAGGCCAATCAGATCGCCGATCTCATTATTGATTTTTGTTTTTCGGTGGCGAGAGCTCGCATCGAACAAGCTCGTAACTCACGAAACTAGGCCACTGCCCATTTATGCTCGTCGTTCACCAATCATGAACCGATGGCGGCGGGCCTTCACTGAGCAGCCTAATACCCTCGTAGTATCGGACTTGCGAGCCATCCACGCGGGGGCGCGCAATCCGCAATCCTGGAACCGCCGCCCGCAGATCGCGACCGAAGCTCTGCACTGTGCCGGCTTCCCGTCGTCCGTTCGCCTCGCACCAATCCCGCCATGCGACGAACATGTCATTGGCAACGGCCTGTAAGCCGGGCGAGACCACGCAGCGCGCCTTGATGAATGCAGAGATGGGCGAACCCAACTCTTCCAATTCCTCGAACGCGTCGCGCGCGCTATCCGGATGCAGGAAGTAGCCACGCTTCCGCAGCCGCAGATATCCTTCCCGCGCCCAATTCAGAATGCCCGGCAGATCAGCCATGAGCCGATTGCCGAGCCCGCGATCTTCCTGCCCGTAGAACGACCGCGTCATTGTAAGCACAACAAACCGGCTCGCTAGCGCGCCCGAGGCGTCGGAGGGACGCGGCAACTCATTAGACATTACGACAAATCGAACGCCCAACCTGCCAGTCCATGCGGACTGAAACTTTCGGTCTACCGTGATGCTGTCCTCACCTGAGATTGACAGCAGACGCTCGGCGATAGCCGACTGATCGACTTTCCCGCTCAAGCGAGCGTCGCCGACAATTGCAACGGATTTGCCGATCAAGGGGGCTAGACCGAAATTCATTGCGAGGCTGGCGAGCGTCGGCGCGGTAACGCTGTCCTGGCCCAGCAGGGCCGTCAGCACGCGAGCAATAGTTCCTTTGCCGGAACGCTTAGGACCGATGATGAGGGGGATCTTCTGATGGGAAGTATCAGCCGACAGCAAGTAGCCGAAGATGTCTTGCAACGTCTCAACAGACTGCGGATCGTCCGGCCAAATCATATCGAGGAAATGGAGCCATTCCCTCGGTTCGGGCGCACGAGGATCGAACGTCACGTCAGACGCGTTCATGCAGAAGAACGCGGGCGATGGCTTTGCAAGTCGCCCGCTCGGGAGGTGCAGCAGCCCGTTGCGCACAGGCAATAGCTCATGAGGCGGCAGCTTCCCTTGCACGTCACCTAGCCATGCCGGGGCTTCAACATGACCGGGCAGGTTGCAGACAGCCTTGAAGGCGGCGGCGACGTTTTCGACCTCACCCCGATTCGGCTGGAAATCGATCTTCTCGCCTTCCTTGCCGTAGCGTTTCGCGCCGTCGAGATACTGCCAAATGTTCGCCTGGACGCTATCGCTGTCGGCATCGCGGTAGCAGGAACCATTCCAGCGCCAGAAGGTCCCGCGATAGTGGTGTATGGAGGGCAGGCTGTCAGCCGTGAACCTGTCAGCGAGCAGCGCACGCGCAGAGGGCATTGGATCACGCGGATCGAGAATAGGGGCCTCACCGTCGGCACCGAGTTGCCGTCTAAACTCCACCGCATTAACGTCGTTGACCCGCGTTGGCTGCGCGGCCTGCGGGCCAGGACCGGCAGAGGCAGCAGCGTGCTTCTCGGCCGCCTTCTCCGCTGCGACCGGCGCGGCCTTGCCCGCTCCGAAGTCGATCCGCCCGTCAGCCTCATAGGCGGACACCGGCGGGAGGTCGTTCGTCCAGTCAGGGGCGGCAGGCGGGAGATCAGTCACGGCGCGCCTCATATGTCGTCGCCCGGCTGCGGCGCGCCACCGCGCGCGTCGCGGACCTCGCCCTCGTCGCGGTTCACGATCTCGCCGAGCTTGCGCCAGGCTGTGACGCCGTAGATGTCCTCCAATCGTTGCACCCATGCCGCCAGGCGCAGCGCGAAACCGACCGCCGCGTTCAGCCCGTCGCCAGCAGAGCCGCCGCCGCAGGTCGGTTTTTTCGGCCTGATCCCTGGATCGCCAAGAGGCCGGACGTCGGCCGCCATGCTGCCGGAAAACTCCGCGATCGAGGTGACGAGGCGATCGATCGCCTCGTCTGCCCTGACGAGATACGAGTATCGAACGATCATCTCCGCGCGATGCGCCTCGGAAAGCGAGAAGTTCCGATAGAGATGATCTAAGCGCTTCGCGATGGCCTCGATCTCGGGGTGGTCAAGCGGCGCGCGCCACTCGGCCCCAGAGACTGTGCGCGGAAACTTCGGGGTGAATTCAGACATGTGCCCTCGTGTGGTTGCACGAGCGGCGTCGATGATCTAAATTGCAACTGCTACGGTGCAATTTCTAATTCGCGACCCGCCCGGCGTTCTCAGGAATGTCGGGCGTTTTCGTGGCCGGCATGCCGGATCGGTCAGGCGGCGACGTGGCGCGCAGCGGCGGCATTCTCGATCACGCCGTAGATTTCGGATCGCGGCCACCGGCTGAGCCTACCCAGCTTGATTGGCTTCGGCACAACGCCACCGCGGACCCAGCGCCAGAAGGTCGGCATCGACACGCCCGAAATCTCGGCGCTTTCCTTCTCGTTCAAAAGCGGATCGGTGGCGAACCGGCTGTTATTCTCTGCAACCATCGAATTAACTCCTGCGGCTTCGATGGATGTCCAGTTATCTCGCTAATGGTTGTCGGATAAAATAGGGGCGTCAAATTTTAACCTGGCACCATCTAACCTTCTGAAACATCATTGAAAATTCGGAGAAGGCTTCGCTCGGTCGGTTCGCCACGAGCGGCGTTGCAACCGCTTTGCAACCTAAACTGTTCCTCGCTAGGCGAGCCGCGGTGGTGGAATTGTGTTGCGTCCCGCGAGTTCCGTGGTGCCTGACGAGGCCATCGCATTCCGGTACGCAGCGTACCCATTAGGAAACGGGCCAACTGCTGCACCGGCTGGAGCGAACCCGCGCCGACGTGGCCACCAGAACCAGCCAGCACCTCGCCAACCGAACGTCTCAAGCGATCGGTCAGCAAAGAACACCTCAATGGTGGCGCCAGTCAGTGGGTGGATGTCGAAGAACGCCTTAAGGGCGCGCTCGCGATGGGACGCGGCGGCGCCTCACGCAGCGACGTCCGCCGGTTCGGTCAGCGCGATGTGACGCAAGTAGTCCGCCGCCTTTGACGCTTGGCTGCATGCCGCAAAGAACGCGCGACTATCGGCTTTCAAGAGACCAATCCAATTTTGGATATAGCCGGCGTGTCGCAGATCGCCGTCGATCGAGAACTCGGCACAAAGAGGAGATGATCCTGGCCGTACGAGTCTTGGATCGAAGATATCGCTTCCTGCAATCGTGAAAGTTCGCGTTCCATGCGGGCAATAGCTTCGGCCGTCATGCCCTTCAACCGTCTGTGGCGTGATCAGCTGGGCCTGGGGAGTGCCGGCCAATATGGCTGACGCATCGCTGACCGAAAAATTGTTTGCATTGACAAGGAGTTCGGCGGCCTCGATCTGACGCAGGGGCTCATCTTGCGAAGAACATCAAAAACAGCCAATCGTCCGCCCCAAAATGGAGTGGTCGGAACGAGTGCTACCGGCGTCCGTCGCGGTAAGCTAGCGGAAGGAGTATATGACCTTCCTGGCAGGCTCGAAGAGATTGCCTTGGCGCTAGAGCGCTTCATCCCTAAAATCCTCCGACCGGCGCCGGGTGGTTTGGATGGGCTCAGTCACTACGGAGTACAAGCTATGCCCAAACCGGAAAGCTTCCCAATCGACAAGATTTACGTTCCCGTGAAGAGAAAAAAAGCTCTCAAGCCTGAACTCGTTCAAGAAATCGCGGAAAGTATTCTGGAAATCGGGCGACAAGCTCCCATTGTCGTTCGGCCCGACGAAGACCGCTTCGTTCTCGTCGAGGGACTGCACCGGTTGGAAGCCTGCAAGGCTCTTGGCGAAAAAACAATCGTCGGGTTGGTCTCGGCCGAGCTTGCTCACCAAAAGACGCTTTTACCCCACAGCGCTGAAGCAGAAGCCGAGCGCGACAAGATGGCGCGCTTGAAAAAACTGCGTCTCGAAAAAGAGGCTGCCGAGAAACTAGCCCTTGCTTCAAAGGCAGTCATCGAGACGGGCTCAGCGGAGCTTCTGCGAAAAAGCCCAGAGAAAGGTAACCAGAACAATCTCAAAGCAATGCCGAACCAATTAAATCGCACGACTTCAGCATCAACACCAAAGACCTTATCGGAATGGCTCACGCAACAGAAGCGCGATGGTGGTCGTTACTGATTGCCGACTCGGCCACGGCCTCTTCCTCTAGAAGATAACCAAGTTCATAGCTTTCCCCGGGGCGTCGTTCCACTCAGCTGAAGAGCACAAATCTCGCCGGCGCGGCCTCCCGACCGGGCTCGTCGAGCGAACTTAGGGTTCGAAACCTAATGACAGTGCCGACGGTCGGACGGGCAGCCGCTGCGCCACAGGCTACGCAGAAAGAGACGATGCACTGTTAGGTCTCAGTTGGTGACCTCTTCCGTTTCGGTTGGCGTAGAAATTCTCATTCGAAGCCGCACATCTCACGCGAATGCGCGGCCGCTCGCGATCCTCACGAACAGTTGTGCCACACCGCGATCGAAGGCGGCTCCGAATTGCCTCTAGTCGGAGACGCCCCGCTCATCTATTAGCCAGCCGTGGACAACCTGCCATTTGTCGGCGGAGCCCGACCGAAAGTCCAGCAGCGTGGGGAAGCGCTTGGCTTTGAGCTCGAGAAAGAACTTTCGCGCGTCGCGCGCGGTCGCCTTTCCCTCAAGAGGCTGCGTCTTTGTCCAGAGGTCCCACTCGCGAACAATCGCGTGCTTCGTTTGTCCCGCCGGGAGATCTCGCGGCGTCACCTGGCGGACTTTCTTGGAACGAACTTTTCTTGAAGGCTGGACGGGCACTCCGGAGTCCCGTGCCAGCCGTTCCGATTTGAGCCGCTCGCGATTTTCGTGGAACGCTTTTTCGGCTTTGGCATAATCGGTCATAGTGTTCTTCGGCTCTTCCGCTCGGAATGCGTTGCGGGCCTTGCGCTCGGCTGCGGTCGTTTCTCGACGTTCGACGGTTCGATGTCTCATCTTGATATCCTCGCGCGTGGGCGGGCAGCCCCTCGCAGTAAAATCGCACTATCGGTGCCAAACGTTCCGGCTGAACGCCAGTTCCTAGCGATGAGTCCGCCGTCCCATGGAGCCGCTGCGAAATAATCACTGCAGAAACTGTGCGGCGCTGCTCAAGGAACGTGTTCTCGTTGTCCCACCGTTCAATCCGCGTCGCTCGCGGCCAGGCGCTTGGCGTTGTCGCCTGCCTGCGAAATTGCCGAGCCATCTTCATGGAGCGGCACTTTCCTTGCGCCAGGGGGCGAGGGAGTTAAGCCGGCCAAGGGGTACTCGCGGCCCGGACCGCGGGCCGTTGCCTCAACCCTGCGTTCTCAGTGCAGCCACACGAGAAGCGCTCCACCGAAGACAACTGGCAAGACGCCGATCATCATTGTGCCCCAAAACAAAGGATCCTTGAAAATATCTAGATTGCGATGCATGTGCGGCTCCATTCATTCTGGGGATTGGGGAGCCCAACCGGCGTTCTCATCACCGAAGACTCCCGGAAGCCGCGTGGTGACGGGTCGGGGGTGCGCCTTTATCCCGTGCAATACAAGCGCAATTCCCCGTGAAGTGACAAAAGATACAATGCACTGCTCGCGTTGAGCGGGTTTGCCCGTCGATTATGGTTGAGGTGGCTATCTAGCCACAAATCGATCGACGCACTATTCGGAAACAGAGAGCTAGCTTTTCACGATAGCTCCCTGTCTGCGGTGAACGCCCGCCCGCCAACCCATATCTCTGTTCAAGTACCTTTCCGTTTTGGATGCTCGCAGAGGCGCGTTCCACAACCTAATATCCCCTTGCGTTGAAACTTGACGCCGAAACAGCAGCAAACATGAGAGGCGGTGACCAGAGGTCGGTAACTGGGCGGAGCCGATCGCAGACGCGGAAATTTGCCCTTAGACGAAATCATCATGCTGTTTATCGACGTCGATCTTCGACATATCAAAAAGTCCCAATGGCTTCTTGTCGGGCGTATGCAAAGGATGGCCCAAAGGCTGGCTCAAATCGTTCGGCGGGCACCCTCAGTGCTCGAAAAAAGAACCCCGCTGCTGGCACACCAAACGGCGGGGTTCTCTACCAGAAGCTTTGCCGGTACATCCGTGGTCAAAGCGTTGGCGGCGAGCGCGGAAGTTTATTCAGCGCGGAGATTTTCCGCAGCAGATTTGCCGGTCCGGCGGTCTGCGACGACCTCGAAGGAAACCTTCTGCCCTTCATTGAGAGTGCTCATGCCTGCACGTTCAACCGCGCTGATATGAACGAAGACATCCTGGCCGCCCTGATCCGGCTGAATAAAGCCGAAACCCTTTTGGTTGTTGAACCACTTCACTGTTCCCGTCGCCATGGGAGATCGTCCTTCGATTGTGTGTATTTGAGACCGCGCCAAACGCGATCGGTTAACTCGAGATCTGGGAGAGGGTCGTCAGTCAGGCGCGCTGTTCGCGGCGAGGCCAAGTCGTTCGGCCGAAAACTCGAATGTTCAGGGCATAGTTACATTGCGGTCGCACCGCAAGGGAATGTTTCCGGCCTTGGCGCAATCGCGCTTAGGGCCCATGTGTCATTTCATCGCTTCTGCGGCGCGGTTTACGCTCTACCGAGCACGTAGGCCCCTCTCACGAGATGGCCAGCTTTGAGCGCGATGTCCGTGGAGGGACCCTCAAGAGCTGGAACACGGGTTGGGTCCGCTCTAACGGTTGATCCTTGGCCCAATCGGGTTACGAGAAGGCTCGCAATCGGAACGGGGCGAGTTGGAACACGGGATTCGCGTTCGGTCAGCGTAAGCCTTGCACCAGCGCGGAACTTCGCGCTTTCCCTTGGCTTGCTTTTAGGCCAAACTTATGTTCGCACATGTCGATAAGGACTAAATCACAAAAACGCACTCGCCCATCCACTGTTCAAGATCCCATGATGGGGTTTCGGGCGCCGCCGTTGTTGCGAGCCTCTATCGTAAAGTGGGCGGAGAACCAGCCTGACAGACCGACGTTCCCAGAAGCCGTCCGGCGCCTGGTCGAGCTAGGACTGACGGTGAAGACGGAGCGCCGTTCCGGGAACCAAGGGCAGAAACAGCGCGCCCGCACAATGGCCGGTGAAACGATCGACGAGATGGCCGATGCCACAGCCAATCAGCACGCTCGGGCCAGCCGCAAGCGACGCCTCCTCAAAGGACCGGAAGAGTTTCAGGATGTGCAAGTGGATCGGCCCAGAAGGAAGACATGAGTCATGAACGCCATTCACTGGCTGGTCGAATTGGGGCTGAAATCCGAGAAGTCACCGATGAGGCCGCTAACGAGAATGACACGCGGCCTTCGACAGCATCGCTCGTTAACAAGATCACCTGGGCACAGGCCGGGAGAGTAACCGAGCCGGGCCGCTATATATCAGGCTTGCATGGCCTACATAACGGCGGACGATCTCGGCGTCCGGCGGCATTAGGTCAATCATACTGCCTCGCCTGTGACCTCGCGCATGCGTCCAACGAAGCTAGGTGCGGCCTCGCTGAAGCCTCGATAGTGTGCCTTTCTCAGCACGGTCTACACTAGAGCAGCCGCAAATCTTACGGGAAGACATATGTCACATGCCTACAAGCCGAATGAAGACGTTCACCACCAGCCCCAAGGACCACAGGGTCGTGCCGCGACTGACCAGTCGATGATTTACACCATCGTTCGGCGTATGCCCGTTGAGGCAGACGGGCGGATTAGATACCGCATCAAGAGTAAGTCAGAGAATATTGAGCGAGTAGTTACGGAAGATCAGCTTTCCTATCCTCAATGATTTCCTTAGTGATGTAGGACTCCGGTTATGCTGAATGATCGCGAAAATATCCTGAACGCGCTCCGTGAGAAGCCGCTCAAAGTCTACGAAGTCATGAAACGTGCTAATGTCGTGAATGAGGAAACTTGCCAATCGCTTCTGTTGAAAATGCGAGAGGAAGGCTTGGTCAAGTTCGATATCCATAAGGGGCGCTGGCTCATCGGATGATTCGCAAATTGCGCCCGTCCAGCACTGATCGCAGAAGATCCGCTGCGCGCTTAAGGACACGTTTCCGAATTGGCGTTGCCTCGGCGGAGACCTCAACCGGCCCGCAGGTTTCATGTGATTGATCTGCATCCTCTCCGGCCGCACCCACTTGTAAGCCGTGATTTCCTGCTTCTCGGTGAGCTTGATCATGTGTGGGGCGCATACCCTCACTCTGCCCCTTTTTGCTGCAGGCGGCTTTATCGCAAGTCCGGTACATCCTGGCTCTCACGAGTCTTCTAGATTTCAGAACAACAGTCCAGGTAACATGTTGCCGTCGGCTTTTCAGCGGAGAATGCCTTCCCGCGAGATCCTCTCCCCCGGGGCGACAGCACCCGAGATGAAGCATTGGAGCAAGTTTCTTTCTAGATTCTCTCCCTCCAGCGAGGGTAGCAGCCTTTCTAAACGTCACTTAACGCCTCGGCCATCTTCGCCAGCACGCGTTTACTAATACTCGCGCCGGATCGCGATAGTTGCTGCGCGGTTTCAATAGCTCTTCGACCTCCGCGGTCCTCGAACGGCAACATCAAGCCGCCACGGCTGTTTGGGGCGCCCGGCCGAACGTCAAGACCCCTTTCCAATCGGGGGCGTCGTCGGGGTACTCAATGTCCGCTCCGCTCAGAAAGTGACCGAATTGCTGCGTTACCGCGAATGAGGCGATGGGGCATGTGTGGACGGCCCCGGGTTGGCAAGGGTTTTCCTCACGCCTGCGGCGGTGGTCGGAGCAGCCATGTATTCGGCCTGTTAACGCGGTTCATATGACCGCTCGCCATAATGCCCTCCGCGGATCTTGGTCGGCACGAACCGCATGTTTGGACTCGTGACCGCCTCGCAAATCGCCTCCGCTTGACGTAGGGCTTCACGTAAGCGGGCGGCATCAACCGCACCGTATGTCCCAGCTCTTGCAGCTCGCGGGACCAATGATGTGATGAGGCGCAGGCTCGATCCCTACCGGGCAGGGGAGCAGCTTCTGGAAAAATGACAGCACGTGCGGCGCCTCGACTGCCGGCGCATGACCACTTGCCCGGCTGCATCAACGCCATGCACTTGAAAAACAGACTTGGCTATAGCGAGACCGATTGTCGAAATCGATTGCACTGCTAGCTCCTCCGAATCGTGGGAGCCTCAAACGGCGCCTACTCCTTGGCACTCTTGCGCCCGTGGAGAGCCGTCCACAGCATCAAGAGCCGACATCACTATGCGTCCGAAGAAATAGATTCCATCGACCAGGGAGGCCATGCGATCGCGCCCGGAGCGCCTGAGCCCGCCACAACTCGCGAAGCAAGAACGTCGCTGGATTGAGGCCGCCTCATAGTTCGAGCTCCGCGTGCGCCGCCATACCGCCGATATCACGGCCCTTGACTGCAATTTCACCGGTATGCAGACCAGCGCGAAGCGGCAAGCCGATCTGCTTTTAAATCCCATCGAAGTATGAAGTGGATCACACGGGACGACATTGACGAGTGATACCATCCCGCGGGAGGCAATTGATGATGCAACGCGGGAGTGAGCTATGTCCAATGACCTCTATCCTGGATCACCCTTGTGCAAAGGAACCGTTGTTGCCTCTTTAGTCGCAGCGGTCACTTGCGCTTTGGCAAGCGATGCACTTGCAAGCCGACTACCAGCTGATTCACGTGCTGGCGAGCAAGAATTATCGGCACGTGTTGCTGCAATCGTCGAGCGTGTCCGTCTTGTCGATCCGGCGCTCGTGCGCGACCTGCCGCCGGAAAAGAAGATCGCGCAATGGCGGAACTAACGGTGTTGGGGGTAACCCACCATGGGCGCAGTTACGAGCGTTAGTGTTGATACCGCGGCGTCGCGCTTGAGACTTCTTGTTCTTCAGCCGACCCCCTTCTGCAACATCGATTGCTCGTACTGCTATCTCTCCAGTCGTAAATCAGCTGCGACGATGAGTCTTGAGACGTTGGACTCCGCTTGCCGGTGTGTGTTCGAGAGTCCGCTGCTGGACCGGCAGCTGGAGGTGGCGTGGCATGGCGGTGAACCTCTTACAGTTCCACTGTCTTGGTATGAAAAAGCAATGGCGCTTGTAGCGGAGCGGTGCCCAGACACTCTGCAACTGAAGCACCGCTTTCAGACCAACGGACTGCTTCTGGACGATGGTTGGGTGCGGTTCTTTGCCCGAACAGGAGCGACGATCGGGCTCAGTATCGACGGTCCGGCACACCTCCACGACGCCAGCCGGCGCACACGCAGCGGGCATGGAACACATAAGCAGGTGATGCGTGCGGTACGTCTGCTGCAGGATAAGGGCCTCGCATTTCACGTGATCACGGTACTGACGGAGCGTGCGCTCGATGATCCTGATGGGCTCTTTGACTTCTATGTCCAGAACGGGATCAAGGAAGTTGGATTCAACATAGAGGAGATCGAGGGGGCACATTCGCAATCGTCACTTGCGAGCGCTGACGTCGAGACGCGGTTCAGAGGATTCATCAAACGCCTATTCGAACTCGCTTGGAATGCGCCTGGCCTTCTTGCAGTGCGCGAATTCGAAAGCACCGTCGGGTTGCTGCTGTCGAACGAACCCGCCAAAGATGAGCAGAATCTTGCCTTCGCCATCCTCAGTGTGAGTCACGATGGCACGTTTTCGACGTTTTCACCGGAACTCCTGGGGGCACATCATCCACGATTCGGAGCGTTTGCATTGGGTCACGTCAGGGAGCACAGGCTATCCGATCTTAAGTGCGCACCTTTGTTCCAAGCCATCGACAACGAAATCCGCCGGGGGGTGGAGGCGTGCGAACGCAGCTGCCCCTACTTCCGTTGGTGCGGCGGCGGAGCGCCAGCGAATAAGCTGTTCGAGACCGGACGATTCGACACCACCCAGACAATGCATTGTCGGCTGACGCGCCAAGTAATGCTCGACGAAGTGATAGAGGGTATCCAGACCCGTATAGGACGGCGGGAGATCGCACACGACCTTTGCTTTACCGAAGCCCCTTAAACAGAGGTGAGTGCCATGACCAACGAGCAAGTATTCAACCTCATCGGCCAATACTGGAGCGCCTTGGTCGGATTCCTGATTGTGGCTGCGTATGCTCGGCAACGGTTTAACGAGCCTACGTTTCCAAACCGGGAGGCCTTGCCGCAGACCGTCGCACCGCTTCGCTATCTCTTCCTCCCGTCGGCCTATGAAAGGGCGCGTCGGATTTACGTCATCGCGTCTCTGCTGCTGTATGGCCTGCTGCTGTTGCCCGGGCGGCAAGTCATCGAAATTTTCGGCATCGATGCCAAGAAATTTCCACCTCAAGCCTGGGCATTGCTCGTTGCGCTACTTCTCGTAGGTTTGCTTCCCACGACGAGTATCAAGTGGATCACCATGATCGAGGAACAGCTTCGGCGGTATGTCCATGAATGGTTTCTTGTTCCGGACGGCGTGAAGAAGATGATCGCAGTTCTTGAGGACGCGCCTTACGAGCCTCCCGCAAGTCAGTTGGAGGCCGTTCCGGACGCGCAACGAGAAGGGCTTCAAGCTGATCTGAAACTCGGAAGGGGCTCGCTGCGGTATCGCTGGGCACGCGCCACAATGCTGATGGCTTCCTTAAATCAGATGGGCGCCGGCACCGTGCACCCGCTTCGGAAAGCGGCCTTCGAGCCGTTCGCGGAGGATTTTGACGCGATCGATGCTCGGCACAAGATATTGGCACAGGACATCGCGAACCTCACCAAATCGGTCACCCCGGAAAAAGAGGAAGCCCTCAAGCGATCGATCAACATTCTGCTCCGGCGAATCTACGCTTACATTAGCTGGGGTGTCCGACAACAGGCCGACAGTGACCGCGCGATCGCCCAGACCCTGGAAGCGCTCGGTTTTTCGATCTCGGTCGTCGAAGGTCGCCGGCTGTTCGACATTGTGGCTCCAGCGGCCCTTGTCATCGCAGGGATAATCATGGCTTTCTGGCTTGCCCATGATGCCATTCGCGGACGATGGGATTCCGACGAGCTTCTTCTCGCATGGAGCTCCGCAACGGCAGCAGGCGCCATGTATGGGCTGGCCGCGTTTATCGCACTCAAGCAACGGGGGGTTCAGATCGAGCAGAGGGTTTGGGACGCATCGCCAAAATGTCTTGTTAAAATCGCCATCAGGGCTGGTCTTGTAACATGGCTTGCCATCGTTATCTCGACACTGATTTGGCAATTCGGCGATGCCTTAAGGTCACTCGCTGCAATTGTTCAAATGGACTGGACGGCCGTCCTTCCGCAAAAGGCGAACCAAACAGACATTGCGGCATGGAGCTTTTTACCGGTCAAGATCTTGACCGCTTCGTTCTGGTTCCTTGCCGGCGCGGCGGCGAGCGCCATTCTGGCCCGCCGTATGAAGGGCGACGTGCGCCGAACTCACACGTCGGACCGGGTGCGCGATGCCCTCTGGTTGGGAATCGGCTTGGGACTAGCGGTGGCGTTGGCTCAGCTCATGCAGAGTGCACTTGACGTAAAACTGGCTCATCTAATGCAGAGTGGGCTTGCCGAAAAACTGGGAGAAGTGAATCAGGCTCAGCTGATGCAGAGTGAGCTTCTCGGAAAACTCGGTGAAGTAGTCGCTATCGCCTTCGTCGGGCTTGTGTGTGGGGCCGTCATCGGGATCATGGTGCCATACGCCTGTAGGGGAAACTTGGTGACACCTCCCGACCCAAACATAGCACGCGAGCTTCGGAATTTGCTGGGCGAGGCTGAGACCGCCCTTGGCGACCGGGACCGTGCCGAGAATTGGGTGTTCAGCCCACACAACGGGTTGCATCAGATCACCCCGGCCGAAGCGATCCAATACGAAGGATACGCGAATTTGGTGCGGACGCTCCTGAACAGCGACGCCGCGCATGAACGCGAAGGGACTTGGCCCGACCGCAGCAGTCGGCCGATACCAATCGCAATCGATGGAGAGGTGGCGCCGATAGTTCCGGGGCCTGGATCCGCCGGGGTTAAAGCGACTGCTGGGCATAGACGTTAGTACGGACAAGGACCTCACCGACAATTATTTGCCCTGACACTTGACGCCGGGGACAGAAGCCGGCCCATCAAAATGTGGTTCTGGCCCTTGCATCTCGGTACGGCAGCTAGCTAATGACCGCTTCGGGTCATTTTCGACCGATTCAGTCGGCTTCGGCCGCCGTTTCACATCCGCTTTGCCCGAAAAGCGGACGTGAGCCATGAACTCGATGAACCACGTCCAACCGGCCAATGCTTGCCGACCAAGCTGCGCGGCCTACGACGGGACCGCCGTGTCCTCAACGGCATGTTTTGGGTGGGCTGTGTACAGTGCAGTTCGAAGTGGCGCGAATAGCCGCGCGTGAAGTCACGGACACGCACCGCAACCCAGCCCAGTCATCACCTTTGCAAGCTCTCGGTATGTACCTGCCCGAGCTCGCCCTGCGGGACTTCCAGGATATCCAACAGTCTGGGTGCTGATGCGCTCCACGCCATCGAAGTCTACTCTGTCTCGCATCTTCTCTCATAGCAGGGAGAGCGTTCCACCTTTTCACCCTTTAAAACGCGGCGCGCACCTAGACTCGCTGGGTACCGAACTACGCGTTGAGATTCCTGTAAACGCGGCGTGCCGATCGCTCTCCAACGCAGGCTGGCATTAGGGGGCTGGCTGCCTATCGTTATAGCCATCCGCGTTCGCCGAATGCAGCAAGATCAACGCCCGGCGGGGCATACCATCCGCCGGAGCGATAGCGGGCCCCAAGCTTCAGCGCGATGTCCTTGTTGCCATAAGGAATCCGCAGTGGCGTGCCGGGTGCGGAATTTGCCTGAGCAGTCGTCGATGCCGCGGCAGCAGCCGTAGCTTTGCGCTTCCGAGGAGGTTTCTTCGGAGCTGTCGATGGGCGAGCAGCCGATCGTGCGGGCTTGTACGCGGTCTTACGACTGGGCTTGCGCCGCTTCGTGTCACGGTTTGAGTCAATCCAGGCTGACATGGCGGCCGAGTTAGCCTTGGCCTCGTTAGGAATCATGACACCTTTCCGATGCGCAATTTTCTTCGCATACAACAACTGGGCCGGACTGACAGGCTTGTGCTCTCCAGGCGTTTCGGCAGTTGCTGTCTTGGGCGCGTGTTCACTAAGAAATCTGCGACAGATCGATATCGACGTCTTGTAGCCGGGCGGGGGCTTGCTGCCCTTCTGCCGGATGATGCTGTCGGCAAAACGCTTCATCGCAGGCTTAGGCGGATATGCTGCGGCGCCGTTGCCGACTGCAACACCCAACGAGGGCAGCCCTCCGGTTGTAGCGCCCTCCTTCAGCTTGCCGATGATGCGTTGAGCTACATCGCACACGGCGTCGATCGCACCGACCATCTCCTGCTTGCCGACAACGACATCGTCGAGTAAGCATTCCAATTGCGCTGTTACGCCGGGGTCGACCAGCGCAGGATCAGCTTGTTTGAGAACGCCGAATAGCGAGAGGCCGGTCTCGGTCGGCAGGATGTGCTTCCCCTGGGTCATCAGAAAGCTCTGCTTCTTGAGCCCACCGATGATCTCGGCTCGGGTCGCCGGCGTGCCGATACCCTTGGCTTCCTTCAGGCGCTCCCGAAGAACTTCGTCGTCGACGAAGCGCCAGGCATTTTGCATCGCATCGATGAGAGTGCCCTCGTTGTAACGCGGCGGCGGCCGGGTCTCCTTGTCTTCAATTTGTGGATCCTGCAGTTGTGCGGTCTCACCGTTGTGCAGCGCCGGAAGCAATTGCGCCTCGCCTTTTTCGTCGCCGGGCTGCCAGTGCGGGAATGCTGCGCGCCAGCCGAGATCGATGGGCTGGCGACCGGAAGCGCGGAATTCGAAGCCGCGCACGTCGAGAGTTGCGGTTGTCTGCCGGTAACGAAAATCGGGCATTAGCGCAGCCAGATAGGCCCGCGCGATGACGTCGAACAGTTTCTTCTCGTCGGATGACAGGCGAGGCCAGACCTCGCGCAGCTGGTCGATCGTGTTGACGTTGGGAATGACGGCGTGATGGCTCGCGCCCTCCAGTCCCTTATCGTAGAAACTGCCGCTTGCACCTTTGCGGATTATCGGCGGCTCGGGCAGGGGGATTGCGCTGAACGATTGGCCCACCTGCAGTCCGGCCACGATCGTCGGAACGTCCGATATCAAGCTCTGCGGCAGGTAGCGCACCTCGGCGCGCGGATAGGTGATGATCTTCTTGCCCTGGCCGTCATAGAGTTCCTGCGCCACCTCGAGCGTCTTGCTGGCCGGCCAGCCGAAGCGCGAGCCGCATAGTTTGTGCAGCGACGGCAAATCGTGCAGCTTGGGCGGCCCCTGCCGCTTGTCTTCGACGCGCACGGCAAGCGCGCCCGCGAAGCCCTGAGCCGCATTGACGACATCCTGCGCCACCTCGCGCCGGACAATCCGTTCCTGCGGCGCGTGGCGTATCTGGAATTGCCCTCCGACAACCTTCGCGGTCGCAACAACCTCAAAATAGGCGAGCGGCACGAAGTTACGGATTTCCAGTTCGCGCTTGCAGACAATCGCCAAGGTCGGCGTCTTCACGCGTCCAACCCCGATCACGCTCCGAGCACCTTGACCCAGGATGACGGTCGCGGTGCGCGTGAGCGACAGGTTGTAGATCTGGTCAGCCTGCCGGCGCGCGACGGCGGCGGCGTAAAGCCTGGCGTATTCGGCATTGGGTTTTGCCCGGTCGAACGCGTCGCGGATGGTCTGCGCGTCCTGCGCGGTGAACAGCACCCGGAGCACCCGACCGCGGTAGTTATAATGCTCGAGAATTTCCTGACCGATCAGCTGGCCTTCGCGGTCGCAGTCGGTGGCGAGCCAAACCTGTTGGGCGGTGCGCAGGGCCTCTCGGATGGCTTTGAGCTTGGCAGCTTTATTGCCGCCCTCTGCCGGGCGAGTACCGTAAAGACCGTCTGGCCGCAGCAGGATCGGCGACCAGCGTTTCCATTCCGGCACGACATCTTCCGGTTCGAGCAGGTCAAACAGATGGCCCTCGGCCGGGAGAACGTCTCCGTAGCGAGACCCCAACGGCAGCGCGGACGTCTTTCGCCTGGCTGGATTTTTCCGTGATGACGATTTGACCAGCCATGCCAGCCCTTCCGGTCGAAATCGAATCGGTGGCGCCCGACTGGAACATAAAGAGAACGTGGCGAGTTCACAACCGGGCTTTTGATGGAGCGCAGGCTTGATCGTTTGAGCAGCCAAGCAAAAGACCCGGCATCCCTGCCGGGTCTTTGTGATTGTTGGAGCTCCGAATCTTCGACTTAGTAGTCCATGCCGCCCATGCCACCCATACCGCCGCCACCGGGAGGCATACCGGCGCCGCCTTGATTTTTCTTCGGTACTTCGGCCACCATGGCTTCGGTGGTGATCAAGAGAGCCGCAACCGAGGCTGCATTCTGCATCGCCACGCGAACGACCTTGGTCGGGTCGATAATGCCCGCCGAGATCAGATTGACATATTCGCCGGTCTGCGAGTCGAAGCCGTAGTTGTACTGATCCTTCTCGAGGATCTTGCCGACGATGACGGAACCGTCCTCGCCGGCGTTGATCGCGATCTGGCGAGCGGGAGCCGACAGCGCCTTGCGCACGATCTCGACGCCGGTCTTCTGGTCGTCGTTCTTGGTGCGAATGCCCTTGAGGTGCCCGGAGGCACGGAGCAGCGCGACGCCGCCGCCCGGGACGATGCCTTCCTCGACGGCTGCACGGGTCGCATGCATCGCATCATCAACGCGATCCTTGCGCTCCTTGACCTCGACTTCGGTCGCGCCGCCGACGCGGATCACCGCGACGCCGCCCGCGAGCTTGGCGAGACGCTCCTGCAGCTTCTCACGGTCGTAGTCCGAGGTGGTTTCCTCGATCTGCGCCTTGATCTGGGCCACGCGCGCCTCGATGTCGGCCTTCTTGCCGGCGCCGTTGACGATCGTGGTGCTCTCCTTGTCGATGATCACCTTCTTGGCGCGGCCGAGCATCTGCAGCGTGACGTTCTCGAGCTTGATGCCGAGATCTTCCGAGATGGCCTGGCCACCGGTCAGGATCGCGATGTCCTGCAGCATGGCCTTGCGGCGATCGCCGAAGCCCGGAGCCTTGACGGCCGCGACCTTCAGGCCACCACGCAGGCGGTTGACGACGAGGGTGGCAAGCGCTTCGCC
Organism: Bradyrhizobium cenepequi; assembly: GCF_020329485.1. Classification (GTDB taxonomy): domain Bacteria; phylum Pseudomonadota; class Alphaproteobacteria; order Rhizobiales; family Xanthobacteraceae; genus Bradyrhizobium; species Bradyrhizobium cenepequi. The sequence goes on along the minus strand of NZ_JAGKJI010000027.1, from coordinate 2,620 downwards.
TTCGACGTCTTCCGCGATGATGACCAGCGGCTTGCCGGTCTGCACCACGGCCTCGAGCAGCGGCAGCAGCTCGTTCAGCGAGGACAGCTTCTTTTCGTTGATCAGGACGTAGGCGTTTTCCATCTCGACGCGCATCTTGTCGGCGTTGGTGACGAAGTAGGGCGAGATGTAGCCGCGGTCGAACTGCATGCCCTCGACGACCTCGAGTTCGGTCTCGAGCGACTTGGCTTCCTCGACCGTGATGACGCCCTCGTTACCGACCTTCTTCATGGCGTCGGCGATGAACTTGCCGATCTCGGCGTCGCCATTGGCGGAGATGGTGCCGACCTGGGCGATCTCCTCATTCGAGGTAACCTTCTTGGAATTCTTGACGAGGTCGGCGACCACGGCTTCCACCGCGAGGTCGATACCGCGCTTCAGATCCATCGGGTTCATGCCGGCGGCGACCGACTTGGCGCCTTCCTTCACGATCGCTGCCGCCAGCACGGTCGCGGTGGTGGTGCCGTCGCCGGCCGCGTCAGCGGACTTGGAGGCGACTTCGCGCACCATCTGCGCGCCCATGTTCTCGAACTTGTCCTCGAGCTCAATCTCCTTGGCGACAGTGACGCCGTCCTTGGTGATGCGGGGGGCCCCGAACGACTTGTCGAGCACGACGTTGCGGCCCTTGGGACCGAGGGTGACCTTCACTGCGTTGTTGAGGATGTCGACGCCGCGCAGCATCTTGTCGCGCGCCTCGACGGAGAATTTGACTTCTTTGGCTGCCATATGAGTTTTTCCTGGATAATGGATGCTGGGGGGAAGGGCGCTTAGGCGGCCTTCTTCTTGGTGGCGGCATCCTCGAGGACGCCCATGATGTCGCTTTCCTTCATGATCAGCAGGTCCTGCCCGTCGATCTTGACCTCGGTGCCTGACCACTTGCCGAACAGCACGCGGTCGCCGACCTTGACGTCGATCGGAATCAGCTTGCCGGATTCGTCGCGGCCGCCCGGGCCGACGGCGATGACTTCGCCCTGGGAGGGCTTTTCTTTGGCAGTGTCGGGAATGATGATGCGCCAGCGGTCTTCTCTTCGGCATCGATGCGTTTGACCACGACGCGGTCGTGAAGCGGACGGAATTTCATGGGGGTCCTCCTAAGTTTCTGAAAATGCTTGTATTTCTGGATTGGCAGTCGGGAATAGCGAGTGCTATTCACCCCGCAAATAAGCCCCCTTGGCCGGCTCGCAAGACCCTGCCAAAACGATATTCGGCTCGCTGACGCCGAGGCCCTCACTCAATTGACGACGGTTTTGAAAGGCGCTCGGCTCGTGTCATAGCGCGATTGGACGGGTCGGGCACCGTAACGATGTCGCCAGGGGCCTACAGCGAGACTCCGAAAGACACGTGCAACTCGCTGCGGCTCGCTGCCGCTCGCAGCACCACGATATGCTGTGCGATTTTCCGCGCGGGGTGACGACGTGCCGATCAGGAATTTAACGCGGACATTGCTTCATCGTTGCGGAAGCAGGGCATTCCACCTTTGCACCTGCTTGAAACAGCAGCTCGATGCGAGCGAGTACGCTTGAGGGCTGATTGGTGCGGACTGATTGTTAGCAGACGGGGTGCGCGCGCCGTGCATCCCTGCAATAGCCTCTGATCTGCTCCTTGTAGCCGCCGCGCGTGAGGTCGCGGACCCGCACAGCCGTCCAGCCGAGCTCGGCCATCAACTTCGCTAGATGCCGATAAGTGCCCGCCGTCCGGCTTCGCTGAGGCACTTCAAGCACGTCCAAGAGGGTCTGGGTGGTCACACGTTCCAGTCCGTCGAAGTCGACTTTGCCGCGCACTCGCCCCAAGCGCAGCCGCCAGGGGTCGGAGGGCTGCGCAGGAGCTTCGGCCTCGGCGGCATGCAGTTTTTGTAAGAACGACACTTTGATCCCCCTTTCACGGTTGTCACGCCGCGCCAGCGCGGCGCGCGACGTGGCGAAGCGGTGCGCTCCACAGCGTTTCCGCGCCTAAACCGACTAGGCGGCGCGGAGGAAAACGCCGCCGCAGTACCGGGTCGCTGAGGATAAAATCGGGTGTCTCTGGCCGTGCCATAACTCCGCAAGCAAAATCCTCGAAGGACGGGTGCCTTTTCACATCGTACTCGAGAGCCTCAAGTGAACGAGCGTACAAAGCCAGAATGTGCAGGATACCGCCGGATTTTAGGACCTCACGTTCATTGTAAGAAACGGGAAGCGGCTGTGCGTCAGGGGGTGAAGTGGACCCCGGATTTTGGACCGGCGGCTTAGGTGGTGCGGATGCCGTTCCGTTTTGATAAACGGAGCGGACCATGAAGAAGACAAGACGGAAAATCGATGCGGCGCTGAAGGCAAAGATCGCCTTGGAGGCGCTGCGAGAACAATCAACGGTGGCGGATCTGGCGCAGCGCTACCAGGTGCATGTGAACCAGATTTATGCCTGGAAGAAGCAGCTTCAGGATCAAGCGGTTCGGGCGTTCGACGCGGGCGCTGGTTGGGATGGCGAGGCGGCCCACGAACTGGAGGTCGAGAAGCTCCACGCCAAGATCGGACAATTGACGGTCGAGCGAGATTTCTTAGCCAGGAGGTCCGGAAGATGAGCGCGCCGGATCGCCGAGGATTGC
>NZ_JAGKJI010000026.1 GCF_020329485.1 Bradyrhizobium cenepequi | reverse complement strand
CCACCGTCGCCTCTCGCGCAAACTTGTTCGCGCAAAAAACTTAGCGCCAGCGTCGGGGCGCCAGAACCACACGACTTCGCCGTCCACGGATAGTCACGCTCGTCAGTCGCAACACCCGCGTCCACCGCATCTCACCGCAACGTTCGTGACGATCGCGAGCCGCCCCTCATTCGGGTGAGACGCGCGGAGTTAAATCACTGATTTGCCCGACGGGTTAAGCGATTTATTTTTCGCGCGAGGGCTGGACGACCCAAATCACGTTGGAATCGCGGACGAATTTTTCTCCGCCGTCATTCCGCGGCGATGCGAAGCATCGAGCCCGGAATCCATTTCTCCCCCAGCGCATGCGGCCCGATGGATTCTCTGATGTGCAATTGCACATCATAGCTCGCGCCAAGAGGCGCGCCCCGGAATGACGGAGAGTGAGGTGCCCGTGTCCCATCCGTCGAGACGCCGCTGCCGCGGCTCCTCGGGATGAAGGGTGTTATTGGACAGCACATACACGAGCACTTACATCAACGGGTCTGTGACTGCGCTTGGAGTTCTCGCGATGACCATCGACGACAGGCCTACGATCGCCGCGCCCGATGACGATCCCTATCTTTGGCTGGAGGAGATCGAAGGCGCGCGGGCGCTGGAATTCGTCGAGCGGCAGAACGCGCTGACGCTGGAGAAATTCGCCGGCGCGTCATTTGCCGCCGATCGCGACACGCTTGCCGCGATCTTCGACCGGCCGGACAACATTCCCTATGTCGGCCGGCGCGGCGGGCTACTCTACAATCTCTGGAAGGACGCGCAGAATCCACGCGGCCTGTGGCGGCGCACGACGCTCGATGAATTCCGCAAGCCCGATCCCAATTGGGAAATTCTCCTCGATGTCGACCGGCTCGCCGCCGACGAAGGCCAGGACTGGCTCCTGAACTGGACGCATATGCAACCGGGAAACGATCGGCGCGCGATCCTCAGCCTGTCGCGCGGCGGCAGCGACGCGGTGACGCTGCGCGAATTCGACACGGATGCGAAACGCTTCGTCGCCGATGGCTTCGTGCTGCCGGAAGCCAAGGGCGGCGTCGATTGGGTCGACGATGATGCGCTGCTGCTGTCGAGCGCCTTTGGCGAGGGGATGGCGACCACTTCGGGCTATTCACGAACCGTCAGGCTATGGCGACGTGGCGAGGCTGTGGAACGCGCGCCGGTGGTGTTCGAAGTGCCAGTCGACCGCATGAGCGCGTCCAGCCAGGTTGATGATTCCGGACCGGTCCCACGAATGTGGTTCATCGACCGGCTCGACTTCTTCAACCTGAATGCCTGGGTCGGCGACGAGACGGGTGCGAAGACGAAGCTCGATCTGCCGACCAGCATCTGGCTGCTCGCCCATCAGGACTGGTTCGTCGTCAAGCTGCGCGAGGCGTGGACGGCCGGAGGCAAGACCTATGCGCCCGATACGGTGCTCGGCCTGTCGCTGTCGGCCTTCCTCGCCGGCAACCGTGATTTCACCGTCGTCTTCCAGCCGGAGCCGCGGCGAGCGCTGCAAGGTTTCTTCTGGACCGCGGGCCGGCTGGTGCTGTCGATCCTCGATGAACTTCAGCCGGTGTCCGAGATCTGCACGCCATCGGCTTGCGGCTGGACGCGCGAACGGCTGCGCGGGCTGCCCGAGATAGGCGTCGTCGATGTCTGGCGCTTCGACAGCCACGTGTCCGAAAGCAAGGGCGACCTGCTCGCCAATGTGCAGGACCCACTGACGCCGTCCTCGCTCATGCTGATGGAATCCATCGGGGCACCCACGGTGCTAAAGCAGGCGCCGAGGACGTTTGACGCCGATGGACTGGTCGTGACCCAGCACGAAGCCATCTCCGTCGACGGCGAACGCATTCCCTATGTGCAGACGGGACCGGCAACCCAGACCGGCGATGCGCCGGTCCATCTGACCGCCTATGGCGGCTTCGGCGTGCCGGTGAAGCCCTACTATAACCCGGCGCTCGGCAAGCTGTGGCTGGAGCGCGGTGGCACCATCGTCAAGGCCAATATCCGCGGCGGCGGCGAGTTCGGCACGCGCTGGCACGACGCCGGCCGCTACGCGGGCAAGCGATTGGCGCATGACGACTTCGCCGCGGTCGCCGCCGATCTGGTGAAGCGCGGCGTCACGCGGCCCGACCGGATCGCGGCCGAAGGTGGATCGAACGGCGGCATCCTGATCACCAACATGCTGGTGCGCTACCCCGAACGATTCGGCGCGCTGTTCTGCACCATCCCGCTGATCGACATGCGCCGCTACACCAAGCTGCTCGCCGGCGCGAGCTGGATCGCCGAATATGGCGATCCCGACAAGCCCGACGAATGGGCATGGCTGCAAAGCTACTCCGCCTATCACATGGCGAGGCCAGGCCAGAAATATCCGCCGATCCTGATCGCGACCACGCGCCGCGACGATCGCGTGCATCCCGGCCACGCCCGCAAGATGACCGCCAAGCTGCAGGCGATGGGATATGAGACCTATCTCTACGAGCCCGCCGCCGGCGGCCACGGCTATGGCAAGGACAACAAGGAACGCGCCGCGTTCATGGCGCTGGGGCTTGGGTTCTTGAGGGAGAAGATCGGGTGGGTGGATGGTGCGTGATCGCCCCACTCATCGCCGTCATTCCGGGGCGATGCGACAGCATCGAGCCCGGAATCCATTTCTCCGCTTGCGCATGCGGATCAATGGATTCCGGGTTCACGCTTCGCGTGCCCCGGAATGACGAGGCGAGATCAGGCGCGCCCAAACACCAGGATCAGATTGTTTGCGGGCATCTCGAACGTCTCGCCCAATGACAAACCAACGCGCGCCGCCAGCTTCTCGAGATCGCCGACATCACGCACGCCCCAGTCGGGATCCTGGTTGCGCAAGGACGTGTCGAACACGGCGTTGCTGAGCGCGGTGTGCTTGCCGTCGCGCTTGAAGGGGCCGTAGAGGAACAGCCGGCCGTCGTCGCGAAGGCGGCGTGCGGCGCCTTCGAACAGGCCCTCGGCGACGCGCCAGGGGGCGATGTGGATCACATTGGCGCAGAACACAGCGAGCAGCTTTGGCAGCTCGCCGCCCTCAGGCGCAGCCCCAGGCCAGGCCGGATCGGAGAGATCGATCCTGAGCGGCGGCCGGATGTTCGGAAGGGCAGAATGCGCGCGCCAGGCCGCGATGCTCTTCAGATGGGCTTCGTTGAGGTCGCTCGGCCACCAGGTGATGTCGGGGGTCTGCTGCGCGAAATACACGCCATGCTGGCCGGTGCCGCTGCCGGCCTCCAGCACATCGCCGGATTTGCCTGCGAGAAATTTCTCCAGCACCGCCCAGATCGGCTGATGGTTGCGGTGAAAGGCAGCCGCGTCGAGCCGGCCGTCGGCCTCGACCCGTCCGCCGTCCTTGCCAAACTCGACTACAAATTCTGCCACGGTGTTCTCCTCTTCCCGTCAAAACGGCAACACCGCGACGATCCTGCTATTCCGTGCACATCGTCGCAATGCGCGATTTCGGCGCGTCTCTATCATACTGGTTACGTCCGTAGCTCGGACCAAGCGAAAACGTAATCTAGGAACAGTGGAGCAAGTGGTGCGCGCCCATCGCTCCACCTCGTCATTCCGCGATGCGCCGCCAGGCGCAGGCCCGGAATCCATTGCGCCGCATACGCAAGCGGAGAAATGGATTCCGGGTTCTCGCGGAGCCTGTCATCGGGCCGCGCTTTGCGCGGACCCGTTGGCGAGCCCCGGAATGACGAGTGGAGAGATAGATCGCTGTGACACTATCGCGCCACGCGCTGCAGTTCCCTCGTCAGCACGTCCAGCGCGTCGGCGAGCATCACGCCGCCGCAGACGGTAAGACGGTCGGGAAGCACGATGCGCCTCGCAGGCGGGTAGAAGTGCTCCAGCGCCGGATGCAGCAGGAAGGCGCGACCGTCATCTCCGGCGCGGTCGCCGGCCTCCGACACCAGGATGAAATCCGGCCTCAGTTGCACGATCGCTTCCAGCGAGGCGTAGCCGCCGGCGGCGACGCCGAGCTCGCCGGCCGGATTGGAGAGACCGGCCTCGGCCAGGAGCGAAGAGACCAGGCTGTCGCTGCCGGACACCCAGCCACGGCGCGCCAGCGGCAGCACGCGATAGTGTTTGCCGGTTGCGGCCTGCCGCGCGCGGGCGATCGCGGCATCGAGCCTCGCGATTGCCGCCTCCGCGCGGTCCGGGTGCTGCACGATCTTACCCATCTCGCGGATCTGGCCCCTCACCTCGTCCAGCGTGCGCGGCACGCTGAACTCGACGAGATGAAGTCCGTTTGCCTTCAGGAGTTCGCGCGTTGCGCGCTTGTCGAACAGGCTGGCGACGACGATGTCAGGTCTTGCCACCAGCACGTCCTCTGCGCCGCCCGACAGCATCGGGAAGCGGCGCGCCTTATCGGCGGCGAAAGATTGCCAGGCGTCGCGGGAGAATCGGCTCAACCCCAGGATCTGCTGGGGGTCGGCGAGCGAGAGCAGCAATTGATCGCTGCAGACGTTCATCGAGACGATGCGCGGCGGGCTCGCTGCAAGCGCGGCGTTGATGTACAAGGCGAACGCTGCGAGGAATGCAGCGAGCCGGCGCATCAAATCTCCGCCCACGGCACGATCACCGTCTCGCGCTGATATTCGGCGCGGAAGGCGCTGATGCGGAACACATCGGCCATGACCGCTTCCGACAGCGCCACCGCCGGCGCGCCCTGCGATGCGAGGTGGCCCTGCGACAGCACCAGCGCATGGTCGGCAAAGCGCGCGGCAAGGCCGAGATCGTGCGTCACCACGATCACCAGCACGCCCTGATCGGCAGCAGCGCGCAAACCCTTCATCACGTCGATCTGGTGGCGCGGATCAAGCGAGGCGGTCGGCTCGTCCGCCAGGATGATCGGCGCCTCCACCGCGAACACTCGCGCGAGCGCAACGCGGCTGCGCTCGCCGCCGGACAGCTCGGTGACGCGCCGCTCGGCGAATTCCATGACATCGGCGGCCTGCATTGCCCGCGCCACCGCCTCGGTGTCGCGTGGGGACAGCCGCGCCGGATCGGTCGCGCCATGCGGATAGCGGCCGAGCGCGACGATGTCGCGCGCCGGCAGCGGCCAGTGCACCATGTGCCCTTGCGGAAGGTAGCCGAAGCGTTTCGCCCGTTCGCGCAGCGGCAGCCCAGCCAGCGCCTCGCCACCCACCTTGATGACGCCAACGGAGGGGATGAGGCCGGCAAGCGCGCGCAGCAGCGTGGTCTTGCCGGCGCCGTTCGGGCCGACCAGGGCAACGAGGTGACCTGCGGCAAGTTGCAGCGAGACATCGCGGAGCACGCGGCGGCCGCCGAGCGCGACATTGAGGTGTTCGGCTGACAGCATCGTCATGCGACGCCTCCGCCGAGCGCACGGCGCTCGCGCATGATGAGATACAGAAAGAACGGCACACCGATGATCGAGGTCAGGACGCCGACCTTGATGTCCGAGGTCGACGGGATGATGCGCACCGCGATATCGGCGGCAAGCAACAGCGCCGAGCCCGCGAGCGCGCTCGGCACCAATAGCCGCGCCGGATCGTGGCCGATCACCGGCCGCATCAGATGCGGCGCGACCAGGCCGATGAAGCCGATGGTGCCGGTGACCGCCACCGCCCCGCCGACGCCGAGCGCGACACCCGCAATCACGAACAGCCGCAGGCGCGCGACATCGACGCCGAGGCTCTGCGCAGTCTCTTCGCCAAGCGTGAGCGCGCGGAAGGCGCTGGCCTGCGACAGCAGGATGGCGGCGCCGACAACGATGAACGGCAGCGCCATGGCGACATGCTGGAAGCTGCGGTCCTCCAGCGAGCCAAGCAGCCAGAACGCGATTTCGAGCACCAGGAACGGATTGCTGGCGAGGTTCATCACCAGCGCTGTCGCGGCGCCCGCCAGACTCGAGATCGCAAGCCCCGCCAGGATCAGGATCAACAGCCCCGCATTGCGGCCGGCGATCATAAGCAGCACGAACACCGAGCCGAACGCGGCGATGATGGCGGCGACCGGCAGCGCGTAGGAGCGCACATCGGCGACCCCCAGCGCGATCACGAGCACCGCGCCGAAGGCCGCCGATTGCGGCGCGCCGAACAGCGACGGCGAGGCCAAGGGATTGCGCAACAAACCCTGCAGCGCCGCGCCTGATAGCCCGAGGATGGCGCCGATCGCAAACGCCAGAATGGTGCGTGGCAGGCGGATCTCGCGCACGATCACCTGCGATACATCGCTGCCGCCACCGAACAACGCCTCGATGACCGTCAGCGGCGACAGCCGCACCGGGCCGGTGCCGAGCGAGATCAGCATCAGCAAGATAGCCAACGCGATCATTGCAACGGTCGCCCCTAACCGCCGCCGCGCGGCGAGACCGGCCGCTATCGTGAAATCCTGTGCGCTCATGGCGCCCTGCTTCTTGCAGCGATTTGGGTGGCAGACAAGCGACACCAGAACAAAAATGCGTATCGGAGACAGGACGCCGCAGTTTCGCCGGGATTGACTCAAGGGCCGTCAAAATCCTAGATGGCAGCGACGGTTCCTATCGGGATCAAAAGGGAATGCGGTACCGGGAAACTTCCCTCAAGCCGCGGCTGCCCCCGCAACTGTATGCGGTGAATCCTTCGTCTTATGCCACTGGGCGTCTCGGTCCTGGGAAGGCGACGAAGGGTAACGACCCGCGAGCCAGGAGACCTGCCGTCATACGTGGTCACACGCGACGATGTCGGTCGGGGAGTACAGACATTTGCTTCACCTGAAGCGCGAAGCGCGATGGTGAGCCTTGGTTCGCTGTGACGTGCCACTGACGTCATACCGAGGTCTCACTAATGTTTTCCACGATCACAGCCACCAAGCGCCGCCGGGCGCTCCTGCTCGCGTCGACCATGCTGGCGCCGACGTTCCTTGTGTCCGTAGCACGGGCGCAAGAGCCGCTTTCCGATCAATTGCCCCCGGTTGAGGTCAGGGCTCCGGTCGACCAGAGCCGCACGCGCGCCAAGCCCACGCCCGACGACACGACAGGCCCGCGCCGCCCGGCGCCGGGCCAGGTGCCGACCAATGCGCAGCCGGCCGGTGGCACGAGTTCGGGCGGTGCTGCTGGTACCGGAACGTCATCCGGTGGGGGTGGCGGCGGGCCGCAGTTCGCCGGCATTGTCGGGGCATCGTCGAGCGTGATCACCGCCGACGACATCGCGCATTCGCCGTCACACACCCTGGCGGAGATCATCGCGCAGGTGCCCGGCGTGCAGTTGCAATCGCTCTATGGCGGCGTGAACGGCGCCAAGACCTCGGTCGATCTGCGCGGCTTCGGCGCCTTCGCCACCGCCAACACGCTATTCCTGCTCAACGGGCGGCGGCTCAACGACGTCGACATGGCGCAGGTCGACCTCTCGACCATCCCGCTCGATTCGATCGAGCGCATCGAGATCACCCGCGGCAACAGCGGCGCCGTGCTCTACGGCGACAACGCGGTCGGCGGCGTGATCAACATCGTCACCAAGACCGGCGCCGGCGGCCCGCCGGTCTCGATCCGCGGCGAAGCCGGCTACGGCTCCTTCAACCAGCGCATGGCGGCGATCTCGAGCGCCGTGAATTCCGGGCCATGGTCGGCCTCGTTCTACGGCAACGGCATCAAGTCCGACGGCTACCGCGTGAACAATGCGCTCGACCAGCGCAACGGCGTCGGCAATCTCAACTATAACACGCCGGACCTGAAAGCCTTCCTGACCGTGACCGGCGACGATCAGAAGCTGGGTTTCCCTGGCGGCCGGCTGGTCGATCCGTCAGTCGGCGTCAATGAGCTCGTTACCAACCGCAGAGGCACCAGCACGCCGTTCGACTACGGCAACCAGCAAGGCGCGAGCGCGACGGCCGGCTTCACCAAGACGCTTCTAAACGGCGTCGACCTGATCGTCGATGGTGGCTATCGCCAGAAGGACACGCAAAGCGCGTTCTTCGGCACCTCGCCGCTGCCGAGCTTCGCGTCGACCTACAATGACGCCGCGCTGCAGACCTGGTCGATTACGCCGCGGCTGAGCGTCAACAATTCGATCTTCGGGATTCCCTCGTCGATCCTCACCGGCATCGACTATTACGATGCGACGTTCCACCAGCAACGCGGCTCGTTCCGGAGCGCACCGCCGATCCATACCTACGACCTGTCGCAGCAGTCGCTCGCCGGCTATTGGCAGCACACGGTCGGCCTGCTGCCTACGACCGATTTCTCCTATGGCGCGCGGGTGCAGAACACCTGGCTGAGCGCGCGCGACCGCTACGATCCCAACGCGCCGTTCGCCTTCGACGCGCAGGCGAGGCCGCTCGACCAGAGCGAGACCAACTACGCGCTGCATGTCGGCGTCGAGCACCGCATCACCGACGTGTTCTCGGTGTTCGCCCGTGCCGCGCACGCGTTCCGCACGCCCGATGTCGATGAGCGCGTCTCGACCGGCCCCGCTTTCGATGCCGACTTCAGCCCGCTGCCGCAGAACTTCCGGTTGAAGACCCAGACTTCGCACGACGTCGAGGGCGGCTTCCGCGTTAAGACCAATCGCTTCCAGGTGCAGACGAGCATCTACAACATGGAGCTCGAGAACGAGATCCATTTCAATCCCGTGCTGTTCTACAACGTCAACCTCGATCCGACCCGGCGCTATGGCGCGGAGACGCAGGCCTCGCTGCGCGTCAGCGATACCGTGTCGCTGCGCGGCGGCATGGCTTACACGCGCGCTGTGTTCCGCGAGGGACAATTCGCCGGCAGCGATGTGCCGCTGGTGTCGCGCACGACCGGCAATCTCGGCGTGACCTGGAACATCTGGGACAACTATCTCGTGCTCGACGCCACACTGCGCGCCTGGAGCTCGCGCGCGATGGACAACGACCAGGCCAATACCCAGGCCCGCATCCCCGGCGATGCGACCATCGACCTCAAGCTGAGCGGCGCCTATGAGCATTTGTTCTGGTCGGTCAGCGTCAACAACCTGCTCGATGCGCTCTATTACGACTACGCCATCGCCTCTAACTTCACGCCCGGCCGCTTCAACGCCTATCCGCTGCCGGGCCGCACCTTCCTGGTGAAGGTCGGCGCGACGTTCTGAAGCGCTTCGCCGGTCCGCGTAGGCCGCGCGGACCGGCTTGTTCCGCCCGAATCAGTCACTATGTCGTGGTGGCGGGAGATCGATATGGGCGGGATCTGGAAGAAAAACCAACCTCCGAAGCAGGAGAGCGACAAGCCGAAGCCGCCGCCTGCGCCTCATGACGAAGACGACGAGCACGAAGACGGCGACATCGCAACGCCGAAGCGCGACCGCTACGGCCCGGATGATGAGCCGTTGTGAGGCGCAAGAATTGCTGGGTGGGCAAAGGAGCGCAGCGACGTGCCCACCATTAAGCACTCCGCTCGCAATGGTGGGCACGCTATGCTTTGCCCACCCTTGCTACGGTTGATGCAATCCGGCGAAATCCTCGCGTTCGATCTTGCGGATGCTATTCAGATCCAGCAGATGCGCGCCGAAACCGCCGCGGGCAACCGTCCTTGCCAGTTTCGGCGAGACCAGGGTCAGGCCGGCGGTCATCGCCAGCGGCACGGCGCTGAGCCAATCGAGCTGCACCGGCGTCAATTCCTCGGTGCTGGCGTTGTATGGCCCTGAGGTCTTCAGGAGGTCACTGCACTCCACCAGAATGTCGCGCCTGGTGCCGCCGCGGGAGGCGTGGCCGAGCAGCGCCTGCATCGCCAAATGCGTCCGAACGCCCGTGCGGCTTTCGGGCAAGGGCTGCGGCGTCTCGCCGAGCGAAACGCGCAGCAGCAGGTCGACCAGATCGGTGCCGGCGCGGAATGCGTTGAGCGGCTCGACCAGGCGCGGATTGCAGTCGATCAGCAGCGGAACGTCGCTGTCGATCGGGGCGACATAATCGATCGACAGCGCGCCGTGCCAGGCCAGCGCTGCTCCGATCGCTTCGAGATAGGCGCGCACCTTCGGACGGCTGACGCTCTCCTTGATCGCCTCGCCGCCGCCGACGCCGGGCGCGATCTGTCGATAGGCATGGAAGCCGACCAGCTTGCCAAAGCAAAACACCGATTGCGCCTTCTCGGTGGTGCCGGTGACGAGATCCTGCACCAGAAGCTCACCCGCAAAAGTATCGGCCGCGCCGAGCTCATACAGCGCGATGTTGAAATCGGCCTGGTCGCGCACGAACCAGATGCCGCGGCTTGCGGTGCCGACCGAGGTCTTGATCACGGTGGGGAAGCGGATGGCCTCGCGCAGCTCGCTTTCCGACGTCACGATCCGCGTCGGCGGCTGCGGCAGGCCCAATTGGTCGAGCAGGCGGCTGAAGCCGGCCTTGCTGTGCACCATGCGGTAACTGTCGAATCGCGGCAGCGCCAGGCCGACACGGCCTTTCAGCCGCGCCTCGGCGCGCGCGAACAGGAAACCCTGCTCATGGGTCGGCAGCAGCACGTCGAATGCTGCCGGCTTCAGGAGCCGCTCGACGAAGCCAAGGAATCCCTCGGGGTCATGGCGCAATCCCGGGCAGCGGTGAAATTTCCGCACAAAGCGCGAATAGCGCGACAAGCACCAGGGCGAGGGATCGCAGACTTCGACATGGTGCCCGGCAAGCCCAAGGATCGTGATCGCCTCGCGCGCCGAGGTGCTCGCCCCCTCGGGGATCAGGATGCGCAGCTTTCTTGCCGGATCGGTCATGCCAGATCATTGCTACAATGCAAGTGCTTGTCTTGCCGCTTTAATGCCGCATGTCGGCAAGGACGCGGTTGCCGGGGCAGCCATGCAGCGGCCTTCATGGACAAATAACGGACAATGGATATTTTCCCTCAGCTCATGATCGGACCGGATCATGAGCTGATCTCTTTGTTTGAGCATGATCTTTTCGGAAAACCGCTTCCCACTTTTCCGGATCATGCTTTAAGCCTTGCCGGGCGTCACAATTTTGATGGGCTTCTCATTGATATGGCTGATGTTCTCGCCGCACCGCAGCAATTGAAGACCGACAGCGCGCTGCGCACGCTGACAGGGATTTCGATCGCGCATTGGGTCAGCCATTTCCATCTCTTCGTGCTGCCGATGCTGTTCCCCTTCCTGAAGGAGCAGCTCGGCGTCGGTTATATCGAGCTCGGCTTCGCGCTGACTGCGTTCGCACTGGTCTCCGGGCTGACGCAGGCGCCGATCGGCTATCTCGCCGACCATATCGGCGCGCGAAAAATCCTCCTGATCGGGCTTTGCCTGGGCGGCTTTGCCCTGATCGGGCTCGGTACGCATTTGAGCTATCCGGCGCTGATCGTCAGCGCGATCGCGCTCGGGCTCGCCAACAGCGTCTATCACCCCGCCAATTATGCGATCCTGTCGGCGCATATGGATGAGGCGCGGATGGGCCGCGCGTTCGCGATCCACACCTTTGCCGGCTTTCTCGGCGGCGCGGTCGCGCCCGCGATCGTGGCGGCGTTGGTGGCGGGAATTGGCGGGCTTGGCGCGCTGATGGTCGCCGGCGCCGTCGGCCCGCTGGTGGCGCTGTTGCTGGTCGTCATGGGCATTCCCGATGCCGGTGCCGCGAAGGACAGGCCCGAGGGCACTGAGAAGGTGCAAGCGAGCGTGATAACGCCGGCGATCATGGTGCTGACCGTGTTCTTCACGCTGCTCAGCCTGTCCACCGCGGGGATCAACAATTTCGGCGTGGTGGCGCTGCTTAGCGGCTATGGCGTGTCGTTCTCGTCGGCCAATATCGCGCTGACTGCGTTCCTCGGCGCCAGCGCCGTCGGGGTGCTCGCCGGCGGCTATCTCGCTGACCGCACAGACCGCCACAGCCAGGTCGCGGCCGGCTGCTTCGCGGTCAACGCGGTGATCGTGATCGTGATCGCGCTGGTCAACCTGCCATCGGCAGTGCTGACCGTGGCGCTCGGCCTGGCCGGTTTTCTCGGCGGCGTGATCACGCCCTCGCGGGACATGCTGGTGCGCAATGCGGCGCCGCCGGGGGCGGCCGGCCGCGCCTTCGGCATCGTCTCCACCGGCTTCAACTTCGGCGGCATCGCCAGCCCGCTGCTGTTCGGCTGGATCATGGACCATAATCTGCCGCATTGGGTGTTCGGCGCGTCCGCCGCCTTCATGGTGCTGACGGTGCTGCTCGCCCTCGTCACCGACCGCAAGCCACAGGTATCCGAAGCAGCCGCTACAACCTGATGCATTGCTGAGCGTCATCCCTGCCGGTTGACTGCATCGGGAGACGATCCATGATGCTCGCCAACAACAACAAACCGGGAGGAAGCGCCATGACCTCAGCGCCTGACATCGTGATCCGCGGCGGCACCTTAGCGGACGGCAGCGGCGGCGACCTCTATGAAGCCGATGTGGCGATCGCGAACGGCAAGATCACCGAGGTCGGCAAGGTTTCAGCCAGGGCTAAGGAAGAGATCGACGCGCGCGGCAAGCTGGTCGCGCCCGGCTTCGTCGATGTTCACACCCATTACGACGGCCAGGTGACCTGGAGCCAGGACATCACGCCCTCCTCCCAGAATGGCGTCACCACCGCGATCATGGGCAATTGCGGCGTCGGCTTCGCACCCTGCCGGCCGAGCGATCACACAAGGCTGATCCAATTGATGGAAGGCGTCGAGGACATTCCCGAGCCGGTCTTGAGCGCCGGCATTCCCTGGGAATGGGAGAGCTTTCCCGACTACATGGGCTGGCTGTCGAAGCGCAGCTTTGACGTCGACATCGGCGCGCAACTGCCGCATGCGGCGCTGCGCGTCTATGTGATGGGCGAGCGCGGCGCGCGCCGCGATCCCTCCACGACGGAGGACAACGAGCAAATGGCACGGCTTGCTGGTGACGCAGTACGCGCCGGCGCACTCGGCTTCTCCACCTCGCGCACGCTCAACCACCGCACCTCGACCGGCGACTTCACGCCGACCTTGAAGGCGGGCGAGGACGAATTGACCGCGATCGCCGGCGCGATGCATGGCGTCGGCCGCAGCGTGCTGCAATTCGTGCTCGATGCCTCCACCGCCGACGAAGATTTGCCGATGATGCTGCGGGTGGCGCAGAACACCAAGTGCCCGATTTCGTTCTCGCTCGCGCAGAACGACAAGGCGCCGCGGCGCTGGCGCCAGACGCTCGACACCATCAGCGAGGCCACGCGTCGCGGCCTCTCGATCACCGCACAGATCGCCGCGCGCCCGGTCGGGCTGATGCTCGGGCTCGAGCTGTCGCGCAACCCGTTCCAGACCCATCCGAGCTACAAGGCGATCGCGCATCTGCCGTTCAAGGAGCGGGTGGCGCGCTTGCGCCAGCCTGAGGTGCGCGCCGCGATCCTCGCCGAGAATGCGAGCGACACCGACGATCCGCTGTTCTTCCGGCCGAACTACGACAAGATGTACCTGCTCGGAAATCCCCCCGACTATGAGCAGCCGCCGGAGAACACGCTGGGCGCGCAGGCACGCCGGCTCGGCAGGCGTCCCGAAGAGCTCGCCTATGACGCGATGCTCACCGACGAGGGCCGCGGCATGCTCTACGTGCCGTTCCTCAACTATTCCGAGGGCAATCTTGACGCCACGCGCGAGATGCTGCTGGACCCCAACTCAGTGCCCGGCCTCTCCGACGGCGGCGCACATTGCGGCATCATCTGCGACGCTTCTTTCCCGACCTATCTCCTGACCCACTGGACGCGCGACCGCACTCGCGGCGAGAAGCTCTCGATCCCCTTTGTGATCGCGGTGCAATCACGCAAGACCGCGCTCTCGGTCGGCCTCTCCGATCGCGGCCTGATCGCACCGGGCTACAAGGCCGACGTCAACGTGATCGACTACGACCGCCTGCATCTGCATCCGCCGAAGGTGCATTACGACCTCCCCGTCGGCGGCCGCCGCCTCTTGCAACAGGTCGACGGTTATGAAGCGACGATCGTCTCAGGCGTAGTGACGCAGCGCGGCGGCGTCGCCACGGGCGCCAAGCCCGGACGGCTCATTCGCGGCACGCAGGGGATGCATTAGGCACGAAATCGGGCCCACGCGCTCGGTTTTATTCCTAAAGTGACGCTGCTACTGCGCGCAGCGAGATGACGGATGGGCCAACAGGCGACATTCGCGAAATGGAAATGAAAGAGGCCGCCGATTGAGGCGACCTTATCGAAGGCCAATCCGGACCACAGCCATTTCGGCGATTTCTCGCGCCTCGCCAGTGCCTGTCGCGCGGACCTCGATAACCTTGCGAGCGACCATATCGCAAAACGGGTCGTTACGCTCAACCACGCCCAGCAAGCCTAGAGCATGGGCGAAGGCCTTGTTCAAAAGCTCGATTTCTTCCGGCGCGCGCTTGTCTTTCAATAGCCGATTGATTGGCATTGTCCCGCCCCCCAGCCGACGCAAACGAAACAGACCCCTTCTTATAGCACTGAATTTTAGATGATGGCCGGAGAACCACGGAAGGAGCACTGACCCTTCACGGATGTGTGCTGCGTTGCGTCACTTGGATCGGCGTCAAAATAGGGATGGCCGCCAAGAGTGACCGCTAGGCGCCCCTCATATGCTGGGGCCATATTTCTTGTGGCGTTCGCGATGGCAAATTCACGTTCCCAAGCGCATACTCAGGGCATGGCGACAATTGTTCAATGCAATTGCGGCGCCGAGTACAGACGCACTGAAGAGAAGTTCTTGGTGCCGCATACGGGTGACGCGATCTGCGCGGTCTGCGGAGCCGCGCTGGAATCGTGGTCGGAACGCACCCACGTTCCCATATATCAACTTATTGAACGTCCGGACAGAAAGCCGGAATCACCAGCGTGACGGACGAAATCTCCTTCTCATGTCCGCTCCGGGCCCAAGAAGAGACATGGCTACAGCACCGAGGTGCGCGCCATGTCCGAGACATTAACGAGGTTCGTTTCAACTCAGATGACAGCTCCGGCCAGCAACAAAGCACCGCCGAGCGCGATCAGCACAAGTCCAGGCCAATTTGACTTGATTTCGAGGCCGCTACCCGGTCTTTCTGGTTCCAGTGTGTCACGCCCGGAGCGAAGCGGCCTTCCGCCGCTTAATCGGCCTCGCCAGATTGGCTGAAAGACCATCTGGAGTACGCCGCCGAAAACAAAGAGCACACCAAGCCATATGAGGGTCATACTCGCCTCCTGCACCAGTGAATGCCGAGAGGTCGCTCCGCCGAGAACCGTCGTCCGTCTGATGTTGGTCGGCGCACTCGGGATTAGAAGAGCCCTGGAAGCCGAGGCAGCGCGCCGCACATAGGTTGCGGATCACGCTCTCAGAAGTTCAGGCTATGCCAATCCTAAAGCATCCTGCTTAGTCTTGGTCCGGCTCGCGCACAACCGGCGGTTCGTCGGTTCCGTTCTCTTCGTCATCTTGGTCGTCGTCCTCTTCGTCGTCATCAGGATCTAGGGGCGGCATCGTGTTGCCTATGATCGCGGAGACACACCAGTCGATCCTGGTCGGAACTATCTCGCGGATTTGTAGGGTCATGTTGTTGCTCCTCGGATGTGACGCTGAGGCATTTTACCTCTTTCGGAGTTGGGTTAGGCGCGGCGCGCGTAGCGGCAGCTCTTGTGAAGGTTTCGGACGCCGGCCGCTTGAAGGACAGCGCCGCGTGCTCGGCGGCCGGCGTCCGAAACCCTTCACAACAGATGACATTCGAAATGAAAGAGGCCGCCAACTGAGGCGGCCTTTTCTACTTCGGCGGCTGCAGTCCAGGCGACATTATCCAATCCATAGTGTGAGAAGCTGTTTCGGCTTGCCGAGCTTTGCGAACAAGTCGCTGCCTCTTGTAGCCGGGCGGGATGCCCTGGGCCTCCCTCCGCGGACGCTGGGCCTCGTCTGCGAGCACTTCTTCCAAAGTGGTGTTCCTGAAGCGACGACGCTTGATCATGCGCTCGTCCCATATTGTGCAGGCGGGAGCGCAGTTGGTCTCTCAGCCACCGGGCGCCTGCGGAGCTCCCTGTTTTGGCCGGTGATGCCAATATAACGGGCTGCCGTAGCGAAGGTTGCTAATCTCCTTCGAACTCCGTGGGTCATTTGCGGCGATTTGGTCGCGTCTGACCACGTCCGGCCTGTATGTAGCCCAGCAGCTTGCTGTCGAGATCGTCGAACTCAGGCGGCCGCCGTCGTCGCAGTCGAGATCCGGCTGCCGGCAACCTTCCGATACGTCGATCTCTCGAGGGACATGCGCTTGCGGAGGCAACCGCTCGCCCCGCATGCGAATGCAGTGTTAGCTTAATTGCACCGAAGCTACGTCGGCGACACTGCGCCCTTTAGTTCGCTCGTGGGCACGGCGGCGCCGCGCAGCCTCGCGCGCTCGGTGTTCGGCCAGAGCAGGAGCAGGCCGAGCAATCCGGAGGCGATCATGATCACGGCGTTGATGGTGAAGCCGGTCATGTAGCCGTCGAACACGTTCGCCGCGTGCTGGATCACGCTGCCCATGACCGCCGGCGCCACGATGCCGGCGAGCGTGTAGAGCGCGCCGTAGATCGCGATCACGGCGCCGCGCTGCGACACCGGCGTGAACTCGCCGAGCATCGGTGCGCAAACCACGTAGATCGACCCGCAGAGGCCCGAGCCGAAGACGAGCAGTGCGATCGTCAGTCCGCCCGGCGCCACATGGGGCAGCATGGCCATGATCGCGCCGCCGACGATCAGCGGCGCCGAGCCAAGCACACCACGCGCGCCGCGGGTGGTGAAGCCGCGCGTCAGCATCGATTGCGAAATCCAGCCCGTGAGCATCACGACCACGGCGCCGAACACCCAGGGCAGGATCGAAATGAACCCGGCCTCGTGCTGCGAAAAGCCGAGCCCCCTGACGATGAAGGGCGTGAACCAGGTGAGCCCGAGCGATAGCGCCCAGTATGCGCCGAAGGTGGCGGCGACACAGCCGACGAAGGTCCGCGAGGTCAGAAGCCGGGAATAGGGAATGCGCGGCTCGCTGGCCGCTGTCGCCGCACTCTCCACCAGCGGGCCTTCCTTGCCAAGGATCAGCCAGGCCACCACCCACATCAGCCCGACGATCCCGAGCGCGCCGAACGCATAGTGCCAGTCGTGATTGACGATGATCCAGTTCAGCGCTGGCACCGCCAGGATCACGCCGAACGCCGAGCCCTGCGACAGGATCGCGATCGGCAAGGTTCGCTTCTCGTCGGGGAACCATTTGAAGATGGCATGAGCCGCCACCGCTGCAGCGGGCCCCTCGCCCGCACCAAGGATGATGCGGCAGATCAGAAGCGTGGCGAAGCCGACGGTGCCGACCATCGGGAACTGCGCCAGCGCCCAGATCAGCGCCAGCACCAGCAGCACCCAGCGCGTCTCGACGCGGTTGACGATAAAGCCGACCACGATGGCCGATATCGAGAACAGGAGGAAGAAGGACGAGCCCAGCACGCCGAATTGCTCCGGATCGAGCTTCAATTCGGTCATGATCGGCACGCCGGCGAGGCCTACAACGATCTTATCCGCAAAGTTCACCAGCATGAACAGGAACAGGAGGAAGGTGATCTTCCAGGCGCCTTTCGGCGTCGGCTGTACGCTCATGCTTGGTTCTCCCCGTCGTGTTATCCCTGGTTCGGCTCTGCCGGCCGGCCCTGATGGATGCTACCCATGGGTTTCCTGACAAGGCAACCGTGGATTTTGACCTGTCGGCCCTGCCGTGGCATCGACAGCGGCATGGCAAGTGGAAATCGCCCCGTGCTCACCGTCACCGGCCTGAAGAAGAGCTACCGTTCGGCCGGTGAGGACATCGCGGTGCTCCGCGGCGTCAATCTCGCGGTCGCCGCGGGCGAAAGCGTGGCGCTGACGGGCGAATCCGGCAGCGGCAAGAGCACGCTGTTGCACCTGATTGCCGGGCTCGACGCCGCCGATGTCGGCGAGATCATCCTCGATGGCGTCAGCCTCTCCGAGCTTGGCGATGCCGGCCGCGCAGCACTGCGCCGCGACCGGCTGGGGCTCGTGTTCCAGCAATTCAATCTGATCCCGAGCCTGACGGTGGCCGACAACCTCACCTTCCAGTCGCGGATCGCCAGACGGCATGATCCGAAATGGCAGGAGGAGCTGGTGGAGCGGCTCGGGCTGGCGCGTCTCTTGAAGCGATATCCGGAGCAATTGTCCGGCGGCCAGCAGCAGCGCGTCGCGATCGGCCGCGCGCTGGCGCCAAAACCGCTGCTGCTGCTGGCCGACGAGCCGACCGGCAATCTCGACGAAGATACCGCCGACGAGGTGCTGGCGCTGGCGCGCGATCTGGTGGCGCGGACCGGCTGCGGCTTCCTATTGGTGACGCATAGCGCGCGGCTCGCGGCGACGCTCGACCGGCAGATCAACCTGCATGCGGGGGTGATCGCATGAGGCGCGCGCTATGGACATTGACGGTGCTGCTGAGCCACTGGCGTCGCCATCCGATGCAGCTTGCGACGTTGCTGATCGGCCTGATCGCGGCGACTGCGCTGTGGAGCGGCGTGCAGGCGCTGAACCAGCAGGCACGCACCGCCTATGATCGCGCGGCGGCGACCTTCGGCGGCACCCGCACCGCGATGCTGGTCAGCCGCGATAACACCAGTTTTCCGCAGCAGCTCTTCGTCGATCTGCGCCGCGCCGGGTGGCCGGTCTCGCCCGTCGTCGAGGGACGGGTGCAGATCGGCGGGCGATCGTATCGGCTGCTCGGCATCGAGCCGGTGACGCTGCCGGGCGAAGTCAGCACGGCGCCCGTAATCGGCCGGACCGATCTGCAGTCGTTCGTTGCGCCGCCCGGCGAGATGCTGGTGGCGCCGGAGACGCTGGCGGACCTCGGCATCAAGGAAGGCGAGCGGCCTTCATCGAACGATCGCGTGCTGCTGCCGCCACTCCGCGTGCAGCCGCAGCTCGTGCCCGGCGTGCTCGTGGTCGATATCGGGATCGCGCAGCAGATCCTGAAAACGCCGGACCAGATTTCGCGATTGCTGATCGGCAAATCCAGCGCCAGGCGTGCGCCGCTGGAAAGCATTGCAGGTGACAGGCTGCGCCTGGTCGAACCCAATGCCGAAACCGATCTCGAACGCCTCACCGACAGCTTCCATCTCAACCTGACCGCGTTCGGATTGTTGTCGTTCTTCGTCGGCCTGTTCATCGTCAACTCCGCGATCGGGCTTGCCTTCGAGCAGCGCCTGCCGATGCTGCGCACCTTGCGCGCCTGCGGTGTGTCGGCGCGGATGTTGAACAGCGTGCAGGTGGCCGAGCTGGTATCGCTCGCGCTGCTCGCTGGCCTGGTGGGGCTGGTCTGCGGCTATTTCATCGCGGCGTCGCTGCTGCCTGACGTCGCGGCCTCGTTGCGCGGGCTCTATGGCGCGCAGGTTCCGGGACAATTGTCTCTGAAGCCGGAGTGGTGGCTCGCCGGCATCGCGATCAGCATTCTGGGCGCGCTGGCGGCGGCCGCCACAAGCCTTGCCAAGGCGATCCGCTTGCCGGTGCTAATCTCGGCGCAGCCGCAGGCCTGGCAACAGGCGCAGCGGCGCTGGCTGATGTTTCAGAGCGCCGCCGCGCTCGCCGCCTTTGCCGTGGCCGGCGGGTTTCTCTGGTTCGGCGATTCCCTGCTCTCCGGCTTTGCCGTGCTCGCCGCCCTGATGCTCGGCGCGGCGCTGATCCTGCCGATGGTCCTTGAGATTGCGCTTGCGCTCGGCCAGCGCAGCGCCGGGCGGCAGGTCAGTGTCTGGTTCTGGGCCGACAGCCGTCAACAGCTCTCGGGATTGTCACTGGCGCTGATGGCACTGTTGCTGGCGCTCGCGGTCAATGTCGGCGTCAGCACCATGGTGGAAAGTTTCAGCCGCACCTTCCTCGTCTGGCTCGACGGACGCCTCGCCGCCGACGTCTATGTCAATGCGGCTGATGATGCGCAGGCGACCGAGATCAAGGCCTGGCTGCGTGGCCGGAGCGAGGTCCAGGCAATCATGCCCGGCGGCCGCGCCGATGCGCAGCTTTCGGGCATGCCGATCGAGGTGCTCGGCCTGCCCGATCAGGCAACCTTTCGCGACAACTGGCCGCTCCTGGACTCGAGGTCGGATGGATGGGACCGCCTGCGCGGCGGCGACGCCTGCTTTGCCAACGAGCAACTGTCGCGGCGGCTGAGACTTGCGATCGGCGACCGGATCGAGCTGCCCGCGCCCGGCGGCAACTGGCCGCTCGAGATCGTCGGCATCTATGCCGATTACGGCAACCCGAAGGGCCAGGTCGCGGTGAACTTCGCCGCACTGACGCAGCACTTTCCGGAAGTGCCGCAGACGCGGTTCGGCCTCCGCGTCGCGCCGCAAGCCGTGCCTGCGTTGATCGCCGAACTGCAGCAGAGGTTCGGCCTCAATGACCGCAGCGTCGCCGACCAAGTGACGATGAAAGCGGAATCGAAGCGCATCTTCAACCGCACCTTCTCGGTCACATCGGCGCTCAACGCCTTCACGCTCGGCGTCGCCGGCGTCGCGCTGCTCACGAGCCTCCTCACGCTGGCGAATTCCCGCCTGCCGCAGCTCGCGCCGCTATGGGCGATCGGGCTGACACGGCAGAGGCTCGCGCGGATCGAATTGTTGAAGACGATGGCGGTGGCGCTGATCACCTCGCTGCTCGCGCTGCCGCTGGGCCTTCTGGTAGCGTGGTGCCTGCTAGCGGTCGTGAACGTGAAAGCCTTCGGCTGGCGATTGCCGTTCCAGGTGTTTCCGTTGCAACTGGTGGAGTTGCTCGGCGTTGCCTTGGCGGCGGCGCTGTTGGCTGCGCTATTGCCTGTGATCAGACTGGCGCGGATGCAGCCGGCGAGCTTGATCCGGATCTTTGCCAATGAGCGTTAGGGCATGATGAGATTCGGTCGAATTACATCCACAATCGATGCTGTGCTCCCTCCCCCGCTTGCGGGGGAGGGCTGGGGTAAGGGTGTTTCCACGATTCACGCTGTTCGACCGTGGGGAGAGAGCCCTCACCCGGCGCTGGCGCGCCGACCTCTCCCGCAAGCGGGAGAGGTGAAGATCTCGCGCCGCGCGTTCGTCGGCGGCGCGCTCGCAGTTGGCCTCGGAAGTCGTGCGCATGCGCAAGGTTTCGCGGGGCTCGGCGAGACCGCCGATGGCTTTGCGCCGGTTGTCCCCGGCAAGAACTTCGTCTTCCCCCTCGATCACGGCCCGCATCCGGAATTCCGCATCGAATGGTGGTATGTGACGGCCAATCTCGTCGATGCGGCCGGCACAGCCCACGGCGCGCAATGGACGCTTTTCCGGCAGGCGACGCGCGCCGGCGCGCAGCTTGAAGGCTGGGCCAACCAGCAGGTCTGGATGGGACACGCCGCGGTCACGCGCGCCGACACGCATCGCTATGCCGAAACATTTGCGCGCGGCGGCGTCGGGCAGGCCGGCGTCGAGACCACTCGGTTTATTGCCTGGATCGATGCCTGGGAGATGCGCGCGCTCGACGGATTCAATGCGGAGAGAGTGGCGCCGCTGAAACTCAGCGCGACCGGCGCGGACTTCAGCTACGAGCTTCGCCTTGATGCCGAGCGGGCGCTGGTGCTGCAGGGCGAGCGCGGCTACAGCAAGAAGTCCGATCGCGGACAGGCGTCCTACTACTATAGCCAGCCGTTCTTCAAGGCGGCCGGCCGCATCGTCATCGACGACAGGCCTGTCGACGTCACCGGGCAGGCCTGGATGGACCGCGAATGGAGCAGCCAGCCGCTGGCCTCCGACCAAACCGGCTGGGACTGGTTCTCGCTGCACTTGCCAAACGACGAAAAGCTGATGCTCTACCGGCTGCGCCAGAAGGACGGCCACAGCAATCTGTTCGGCAACTGGATCACGCCGGACGGCCGATCCCGCGAGATCGCTTCAAGCGACAACAGCATCACGCCGACCGTCTTCACCGAGATCGGCGGCCGCAAGGTGCCGACGTCATGGCGTGTCGAACTCCCCGCGCGCGGGCTGGACATCGAGACCACGCCGCTCAATCCGAAGAGCTGGATGGGGACCAGCTTTTCCTATTGGGAGGGGCCGATCAGTTTTGGCGGCAGCCACAACGGCATCGGCTATCTCGAGCTGACGGGCTACTAAGCGAGATCACCGAGGGAAGTGCTCATGTATCACTATACAGCGATCGTTACCTGTCTCGCCATTGCGTTCTACTTCTTTACCTCGGCCACAGTTGCGCGAGCGCGTCGTACATTCGGCGTCAAGCTGCCGGCGATCTCAGGCCATCCTGATTTCGAGCGCATATTCCGCGTGCAGATGAACACCCTGGAATGGATGCCGATCTTCCTGCCCTCGCTGTGGCTGTTCGCAATCTATATCAGCGACGCGATTGCGGCCGTGCTCGGCGTTATCTGGATCATCGGCCGCATCGTCTATTTCATCGGCTATCGCCAAGCCGTCGAAAAACGCGGCCCCGGCTTCGGCATCCAGGCGCTGGTGTGCATCGTGCTGTGGTGCGGCGCGTTAGGTGCGGCGGGGTGGAAGGTTATTCACTGAATTCGTCGCGGCGAAGTAGTCGTAGGGTGGGCAAAGCGTAGCGTCCCCACCATCACGAGCGGAGTGCTCGAAGGTGGGCACGCTTCGCTTTTTCCACCCTACAAGCCTGAAGATCACTTCGTCAGCGGGCAGCCGCTTTCCTTGGCGGTGAAGAACGCCTTGTCGCCGGGAACCACGGCGAGCTGCTTGTAATAGTCCCAAGGCTTCTTCGATTCCGAGGGCTTCTTGACCTCGAACAGATAGAGGTCGTGCACCATGCGGCCGTTCGCCAGCACCTTGCCCTTGGCGAAGGCGTCGTCGACCGGCAGCTCCTTCAGCTTCTTTGCGACCGCATCGCTGTCCTTGGTGCCGGCGGCTTTCACCGCCTTCAGATAGGAAAGCGTCGCCGAATAGGTGCCGGCATGGATCATGCTCGGCATATGGTCGGTGCGCTTGATGAAGCGCTCGCTGAAGGCGCGCGAGGCATCGTCATGGTCCCAATAAAACCCTTCGGTGAGGACAAGCCCCTGCGCGGCCTCCAGTCCGAGCCCGTGCACCTCGGACAGCGTCATCAGGAGGCCAGCGAGCTTCTGGCCGCTCTTGACAATGCCGAATTCGGCCGCCTGCTTGATCGAGTTGGTGGTGTCGAGACCGGCATTGGCGAGGCCTACGATCTTCGCCTTCGAGCTCTGCGCCTGCAGCAGGAAGGACGAGAAATCCGACGAGTTCAGGGGCACGCGGACCGAACCCAGCACTTTGCCGCCCTTTTCCTTGACGATGTCGGTGGTGTCCTTCTCCAACGCGTAGCCGAAGGCGTAGTCGGCGGTGAGGAAGAACCAGCTATCGCCGCCCGCCTCCACCAATGCGCCGCCGGTGCCAACCGCCAGCGCGCGGGTGTCGTAGGCCCAGTGGAAGCCGTAAGGCGTGCAGGCATCGCCTGTGATCCGCGACGTCGCCGCGCCGACCACGATGTCGATCTTCTTCTTTTCCTTGGAAAGCTCCTGGATCGCCAGCGCCACCGAGGAGGTCGTGAGCTCGGTGATCATGTCGACGCCTTCGGCATCATACCAACGGCGCGCGATCGCTGCCGCGAGATCCGGCTTGTTCTGGTGATCGGCGGTGACGAGCTCGATCTTGTGTCCCAGCACCTCGCCGCCAAAATCCTCGATCGCCATCCGTGCCGCTTCGAGCGAGTACTTGCCGCCGTAATCGGCATAGACGCCGGACTGGTCGTTCAGGATGCCGATCTTGACGCCCTGCGCCGAGGCGGGGGTCGACAGCAACAGGCCGCCAAGGGCGACGGCGGCGAGCAATCCCGATTTCATCAATGATCTCCCTGCAGTTTCTGTTCGGAATATGAGCGAATGATATTTTATAACCCTGCCACTGCCCATCTATTTCGGCTCAGCCATTAGTGGGGCTTGCGTCCGTCTTTCTCTTCGTCATTCCGGGGCGCGCGCCAGCGCGAGCCCGGAATGACGGCGGTGGTGAGCGGCTGGTCCGCGCTCAAGCCTCCATTGGCTTCTTCGGGTGCCTGGGATCGGCCAGGCGGCGCACCACCATGTAGAAGATCGGGGTGAAGATCAGGCCGAACAGCGTGACGCCGAGCATCCCGAAGAACACGGCGACCCCGACCGCCTGGCGCATCTCCGATCCCGAGCCTGTCGAGACCACCAGCGGCAGCACGCCGAGGATGAAGGCGAACGATGTCATCAGGATCGGCCGCAGCCGCAAGCGACAGGCCTCGATCACCGCCTCCAGCCGCGGCTTGCCCTCGGCCTCGATGTCGCGCGCGAACTCGACGATCAGGATCGCGTTCTTGGCGGCGAGCCCGACCAGCACGACGAAACCGATCTGGGTCAGGATGTTGATGTCCAGCCCCATGATGCGCACGCCGATGGTCGCGGCGAGCAGGCACATCGGCACGATCAGGATCACCGCGAAGGGCAGGCTCCAGCTGCCATATTGCGCCGCGAGCACGAGATAGACGAACAGCACGCAGATCGGAAACACGTAAAGCCCGGCATTGCCGCCGGTGACCTGCTGGTACGACAGATCGGTCCAGTCGTAGCCGAAGCCGCTTGGCAGGAGTTCGTCGGCCAACTGCCTCATCGTGTTGATCGCGGTCGCTGAACTCGTCCCCGGCAGCGTATCGCCCTGCAGCTCGGCGGCAGGATAAAGGTTGTAGCGCGCGACACGGTCGGGGCCTGAGATGTCCTTGAACGACACCACGCTGCCGAGCATCACCATGTCGCTGGCGGCATTGCGGGTGCGCAGCCGCGCCAGATCGGCGGTTTCTTTCCGGAACGGCAGGTCGGCCTGCGCGGTGACGTGATAGGTGCGGCCGAACAAATTGAAGTCGTTGACATAGGCGGAGCCGAAATAGGTCTCGATCGTCTCGGTGATGTTGGCGATGGGGACGCCAAGTTTCTGCGCCTTGAAGCGGTCGATATCGACGAACACCTGCGGCGTGTTGGCGGAGAATGGCGAGAACACCGAGGTGAGGCCGGGCGCCTTGCGCGCGGCGGCAACCAGTTCGTCGGTCGCGGCCGCCAGCAGTTCCGGCCCGCGGCCCTGGCGGTCCTGGATGCGCATGGTGAAGCCGCCGCCGGTGCCGATGCCGGGCACGGCCGGCGGCGGAATGACGATGATGAAGGCGCCCTGGATCGCCGCTAGCCGCTTGCGCAGTTCGTTGGTGATCACGGCCGCGGTCAGGCCCTTCTTCATGCGCGCTTCCGCCTCGTCAAACACCGGAAACAGCGCCGCGGAATTGCTCGCCTGCGTGCGGGTTGCGCCCGAGAGCCCCGCAAACGAGGGCACGCGCACCACGCCGGGCACCTCCAGCGCGATGCGCTCGACCTCGCGGACGACCTCGGTGGTCCGCGACAGCGACGCGGCGCCGGGCAATTGCACGGAGACGATGACATAGCCGCGGTCCTGTGCCGGAATGAAGCCTTGCGGCGTGGTGGCGAGCAGCCAGCCGGCGCTGCCGATCAGCGCGACGTAGAGGAGCAGCATCACGACCGAGTGCCGGATCACGAAGGCGGCCGCCGCCGCATAGCCATGCGACAGGCGTTCGAAGATGCGGTTGAAGACACCGGTGAATGCCTGCCAGCCGCGCGCGATCACATTCCAGCGCGCCGGGGGCCGCTTGTCCTCGGCGGGTTTGAGGATCAGCGAGGCCAGCGCAGGCGACAGCGTCAGCGAGCAGAAGCAGGAGATCGCGGTCGCAACCGCGATCGTGACCGCGAACTGCTGGAAGAATTGCCCGGAGATGCCGCCGAGGAACGCCGTCGGCACGAACACCGCGCACAACACCAGCGCGATCGAGACCAGGGCGCCGCCGACCTCCTCCATCGTCTTCAGCGCGGCGTCGCGCCGATTGGCGCCATGCTCGAGATGGCGCTCGACATTCTCCACCACCACGATCGCATCGTCGACGACGATGCCGACCGCGAGCACGAGGCCGAACAGCGTGAGATTGTTGATGGCAAAGCCGAGCGCGGCCATTGCCGCAAAGGTGCCGACCAGCGACACCGGGATCGCCAGGATCGGAATGATCGCGGGCCGCCAGCCCTGCAGGAACACCAGTACCACCACGACGACGAGGATCATCGCCTCATAGATGGTCTTGATCAATTCGTTGACGGATTGAGCGATGAATTCGGTCGGGTTGTAGCCGATATTGTAGTCGAGCCCGCGCGGGAAGCTCGCCTTCAGCTTCACCATTGTATCGGAGATATTCTTGGCGGTGGCGAGCGCATTCGAGCCCGGACGCTGCGTCACCAGCATGGCGACGGCGGATTTCTTGAGCAGGAAGCTGTTGGTGGTGTAGGCGAGCGCGCCGAGCTCGACCCGCGCCACGTCGCGCAGCCGCACGGTGCGGCCGTCGGCGCCGGCCTTCACAACGATGTCCTCGAACTGGCCTGGGTCCTTCAGGCGGCCGGTGAAAGCGAGATTCGGTGAAAAGGCGCGGTCGGCAATCGGCGGCTCGGCAAGCTGGCCGCCGGTGATCTGCAAATTCTGCGCCCTGATCGCCGCCAGCACCTCGCCCGCGGTCAGGCCGAGAGTCGCGATCTTGTCCGGATCGAGCCATAGCCGCATCGAATAGTCGCGGGCGCCGAAGATCTGGATGTCGCCGATGCCGTCCAGCCGCAGCAGCTGGTCGCGGACCTGCAGCAATGCGTAGTTGGAGATGTAGAGCTGGTCGAACGTGTCATCCGGCGACAGCATGAACACGACCAGCAGGATATCCGGGCTGTTCTTGCGGGTGACAACGCCGTTGCGCTGCACCTCTTCCGGCAATCGCGGCTGCGCGACTGCGACGCGGTTCTGCACCAGCACCTGGGCCTTATCGAGGTCGGTGCCGAGCTTGAAGGTGACGGTGATGGTGAGCTGCCCGTTCGAGGTGGCCTGGCTGTAGAGATACAGCATGTCCTCGACGCCGTTGATCTCCTGCTCGATGGGAGCCGCGACCGTGTCGGAGACGGTCTGCGCGGAGGCGCCGGGATAGGTCGTGGTGACCACGACAGTCGGCGGTACCACTTGCGGATATTCCGAGACCGGCAGCGTAGTGTAGGCGATCGCGCCGACGATCAGGAGCACGATCGACAGCACCATCGCCAGGATCGGCTGATTGATGGAGAGCCGGCCCAGATTCATGATTTGCCACCGGCGGCCGACGCTTGGGCGGGATGCGGGCTCACCTTGGCGCCGACGCGGGCGCGCTGCAGGCCATCGACGATCACGCGGTCTTCGGCCTTGAGGCCTTCGCGGATCACGCGCAGGCCTTCGTCAAGCGGGCCGAGCGTCACGGGCTTCGCCTCCACCGTGTCGTCGTCCTTGACCACGAACACGATCTTGCGCGACTGGTCGGTGGCGACAGCCGTGTCGGGCACGAGCAGCGCTTCATAGGGCGCGCTGCCGATCAGCCGCACCCGGCCGAACTGCCCCGGCAGGATCGAAAGGTCCTTGTTCGGGACCACCCCGCGGCTGCGCAAGGTGGCGGTCGAGACGTCCAGCCGGTTGTCGAGGAAATCCATCTTGCCCTCGTGCGACGGCTTGGTCTCGCCGGTCAGCGTCACCTGCACCGGATTGGGCGTATCGCGTGAGCTCGGCCGCTTGCCCTCGAACCAGAGCCGGCTGTTCCTCTGATAGGTCGCCTCGTCGACGTCGAAATAGATGTAGATCGGATCGAGCGACACAATCGAGGTGAGCAGCGTCGCGCCGCCCTCGCTGCCCTGCACCAGATTGCCGGCGCTGACGAGATGGCGGCTGACGCGGCCGGTGATCGGCGCCAGCACATGAGAGAATTCAATGTTGAGCTGCGCCGCCTTCAGCGCGCCCTCGGCCTGCATCTCCGCCGCGCGCGCCGCCTGCAGGGTCTGGCGGCGCTGGTCGACGATGGAATCGGAGACGGCCTGGGTCCGGTTCAACACCAGCGCGCGGTCGAGCTCGCGCCGCGCAAGCTCGGAGCGGGCACGGGCATCCGAGAGCTGGCCGTCGGCCTGCAGGGCGACCGCCTCGAACGGGCGCGGATCGATCACGTAAAGCAGGTCGCCGGTGCGGACGATCGCGCCGTCGCGAAACTCGACGCTGGTGACGAAGCCGCCGACCCGGGCGCGAACCTGGATCTCCTCGATCGCTTCGAACCGCCCGGTGAATTCGTCCCAATCCGTGACCGTGCGCTTGGTCGGCTGCGCCACCGTGACCGCAGGGGGCGGCGCTGCCGCCTGCTGCTGGGGCTTGTCGCCACAGCCCGACAATGCCAGGGCTGAGGTTGCCAACGCAATGAGCAGGCTAAGCGGGCTGACGCCGCGCCGTGAGTGGGCCGTGAGACTTCCCGTCCTGTCGGTCGCGCCCACGTCGATCTCCCCCTTAAGCAGCACAGCCGGCGCAGCCGAGGCGCCCCGGATCCGTACCCTACACGCAGCGGAGGTCAAAGATGTGACCGCCCGCCAGTCTGTTCAAGAGAGGGGCGGGATCAAGCAAAATCGTTCTCCATTTTCGTAGTCGCACGGCGACTCAGACGGCGGTCGCCTCCGGAAGCGGACGCCGGCGGCGCATCTAAGGGCATGACGAGCCGTTCCCGCTCCGTTAGGATTGCCCTCAAAGAAATAAATCTTTCAGGGAGGGTCGGCTCGTGCACCGAGGACGTGTCGTATTTGGCGCAATGGAGGAGGTCGTGTTCGGCCGCCAGGCGGCCGAGGCGATCGTCGAGCAGGTGGAGCGCATGGGCGTGCAACGCGCCTTCCTGATGGTCAGCGGTACGCTCAACCGCGCGACCGACGAAATCGAACGAATCCGCACCGCACTGGGCGCAGCTTGCGTCAGCACCTTCGATGCGATGCCGCCGCACACGCCGCGCTCTGCCGTGATCGCGGCAGCCGAGCAGGCGCGCGCCGCGAACGCCGATCTCATCGTCACCGTCGGCGGCGGATCGATCACCGACGGCGCCAAGGCGGTGCAGCTTTGCCTTGCGGGCGATATCCGCAGCGCCGACGACATCGACAAGATTCGCACCAGCCACGGCGTATCGCCGGAGGTGAACGCGCCAAACGTGCGTCAGATCAGCGTGCCGACGACGATCGCGGGCGGCGAGTTCACCGCGATCGCCGGCGTCACCAATGAGAAGAGGCGAGTCAAGGAGCTGCTGACCCATCCCCTGGTGATGCCGCGTGCCGTGATCCTCGATCCCTGGCTTTCGGTGCACACACCGGAATGGCTGTGGCTCTCGACCGGCATCCGCGCCGTCGATCATTGCGTCGAGGGCATCTGCTCGAACGAATCGCATCCCTATGCCGATGCGCAGGCGCTGAAGGGACTGTCGATGCTGGCGCAGGCGCTGCCACGGGTCAAAGCCGACGCGACCGACATCGACGCGCGGCTGGACTGCCAGATCGGCACCTGGCTGTCGACCGGGCCGCTCGCCTCCGGCGTGCCGATGGGAGCGAGCCATGGCATCGGCTATGTGCTCGGCGCCGAATTCGACGTGCCGCATGGCTACACCTCGTGTGTGATGCTGCCGGCGGTGATGCGCTGGAACAAGTCCGCCAATGCCGATCGCCAGGAGCAGGTCGCCGCGGCGATGGGCCGTCCGGGCGCGGACGCCGGCGACGTGCTCGACAGCTTTATCCGCGGACTCGGACTGCCGCGCAGCCTCCAGGACGTGCGGATCGGTCCCGAACATTTCGACCGCATCGCCGAGCAGGCGATGAAAACGCCGTGGGTTCCGCGCAATCCGCGCGCGATCGCAGGACCCGAGCAGGTCCGCGAAATTCTCCTGTTGGCAGCATGAGGGACATTTTTCACCGATGTACACCGGCAAGCATGCTTATCTGCGCCCGTTGCAACCCGCTTTCATCATGGCTGCGACGGGCGAGATCGTCACCTATCGCGAACTCGACGCGCGCAGCAACCGGCTGGCGCATCTGTTTCGAAAGTGCGGATTGAGGCGGCTCGACCACTATGCGATCTTCATGGAGAACAACAGTCGCTATCTCGAGGCCTGCGGCGCCGGCGAACGGTCCGGCCTCTATTTCACCTGCGTGAATTCGTATCTGACCGCGGGCGAACTCGCCTACATCCTCACCAACAGCCAGTCGCGCATCCTGATCACGTCAAAAGCGAAACTCGACGTCGCGCGCGAGGCGCTGAAGGAGTGCCCGCAGGTCGAGCTCTGCATCGTCGCCGACGGCGACACCGAGAGCGATCGCATCGTCGGCCTGCGGGAGGCGACCTCCGGCCTCCCTGCAACGCCGATCGAGGATGAAGCGGTCGGCACCGCGATGCTCTATTCGTCCGGCACCACAGGTCGGCCCAAGGGCATCCTGCGGCCGCTGCCGGAGCAACCGCCGTCACAGCAACTGCCACTGTTCGATTTCCTGCAGAAACTCTGGCACTACCGCGAAGGGATGATCTATCTGTCGCCCGCGCCGCTCTATCATTCGGCGCCGCAGGCGGCCGTCAACCTCACCATTCGCGTCGGCGGCACCGTCGTGATCATGGAGAGTTTCGATCCCGAGCGCTATCTGCAGCTCGTCGAGCAATGGGGCATCACGCACAGCCAATTGGTGCCGACGATGTTCTCGCGGATGCTGAAGCTGCCGGAGGAGGTGCGGAACCGCTACGACCTGTCGTCGCTGGAGATCGCGATCCACGCCGCCGCCCCCTGCCCTGCGCTCGTGAAGGAAGACATCATCAGGTGGTGGGGGCCGATCATCCACGAATATTACGGCGCGACCGAAGGGCTCGGCTTCACCGCCTGCAACACCGAGGAGTGGCTGGCCCATCGCGGCACCGTCGGCAAGGTCTTGCTCGGCGACCTGCACATCCTCGACGAGAACATGCAACCCTGCCCGAAAGAGACGCCGGGCACGGTGTGGTTCAAGACCGCCTCGCCGTTTGAATATTTCAACGACCCGGCCAAGACCGGGGAGGCGCGGTCGCCGGACGGCAGCATGAGCACGGTCGGCGACGTCGGCTATGTCGACGATGACGGCTATCTCTATCTCACCGACCGCTCGACCTTCATGATCATCTCCGGCGGCGTGAACATCTATCCACAGGAATGCGAGAACCTCTTGATCACCCATCCAAAGGTTGCTGACGCCGCCGTGTTCGGCGTGCCCAATGCCGACCTCGGCGAGGAAGTGAAGGCGGTGGTGCAGCCGATGCAAGGCGTGACGCCGGGATCCGACCTGGCGGAAGAACTGATCGCCTTCTGCGCGCAATCACTGTCACGCCAGAAGGTGCCGCGCTCGATCGATTTCGAGGCGGAACTGCCGCGGCTGCCGACCGGCAAGCTCTACAAACGCCTGTTGCGCGACCGCTATTGGGGCAACAAGACCTCGCGCATCGTGTGACGTAGCGCAGCCTCTTCCACCCAAGCTGGTGATTTCCGCGCCGCCAACCAACGTGAGCGGCGGCGCCTGATCGCGATGGGTTGAATATCACCGCGTTGCTCGGCACGGCGATTTACCCTAATTCTTGCGCAACAAGAAAAACAGGGAGGTTGACCGATGGACGTGGTCCGGGTGGGTCCGGGATTCGCGGCGGAAATTCGCGGCGTGACGCTCGACGATGTCGCCAGAAGCAAGGCCGCTTATGCTGCAGTGCGTGCAGCATTTGAAGAGCACTCAGTTCTGGTGCTTCGCGACCAGGACGTGTCAGATGACAAGCAATTGGCGTTCTCGCGCCGTTTCGGTCCCCCGGAAGTGACAAAGGTCGGTTCCATGGGAACGGGATCGCATTTCGTGATCCTTACGACCATTGGCCCCGACGGCAAAGTGGTGCCGCCCGATCATCGCCAGGCCCTGCGCAGCAAGGCCAACCAGCTCTGGCACACCGATTCCTCGTTCAAGCGCGTGCCGGCGCTGACCTCGATCCTGTCGGCGCGGACTATTCCCGATCATGGCGGCGAAACCGAATTCGTCTCCACGCGCGTTGCGTTCGAATTGCTGGACGAGGGCTTGGCAAAGCAGCTCGAAAACTCCTTCGCCTGGCACTCCTACGCGCATTCGCGCGGCCAGATCGCTCCCGGCCTTGCGACGGCGGAGGAGATGGCGGTGCTGCCGCCAGTGTGCTGGCGCATGGTGTGGCGCAATTCGGTCAACGGCGGCGGCGCACTCTATCTTGCATCGCACGCCTATGCCGTCGAAGGCATGGGCGCTGCCGCCGGCAAGAAGCTGATCGATGAACTCATGGCGGCAGCCACTGCGCCGGGAACGGCTTACTTGCACAAATGGCGGCAGGGCGACGTCGTGATGTGGGACAATCGCGCCACCATGCACCGCGGGCGGCCATGGCTGGCGCATGAACCGCGGCTGATGATCCGCACCACGGTCTCGGCGACCGAGGCCGACGGTCTCGCGACGATGGGCCTGCCGTCGCCCCAGGCCGCGGAATAACGCGACCGCACTGCAGCGCGAGATCATGATCCGACTAGACGGAATCGGATCATGACCTCATCTCCTTGTTTGAGCATGATCTTTTCGGAAAACCGGTTTCCACTTTTCCGGATCATGCTCTAAGTGTCGCAGGCCCGGCATTCATTCGAATTGCCAGTCCTCATGCGCACGACGCCGGTTGCTCAGACCTCACACCATGGTATCCTCCATGCCAAATCGGCCATAGAGACCGAACGTCGGGAGGAAATGATGCGGAGCGTGCGAGCGCTTGCCGTGGCAGCGCTATGTTGGCTTTCGGCTTACGATGTTTCGCTGGCGGAGGGACCGAAGTCCGGCGGCATCCTTCGACTGTATCACCGCGACAGTCCAGGCAGCGCCTCGATCCACGAAGGTGCGAGCTATTCCTTCAATGTCCCCTTCATGCCGGTGTTCAACAACCTGGTGATCTTCAACCAGCATGTTGCGCAGAACAGCGTCGATACGATCGTGCCGGAACTCGCGGAGAGCTGGGCCTGGAGCGACGACAAGAAGAGACTGACCTTCAAGCTCCGCAAGGACGTCAAGTGGCATGACGGCAAGCCGTTCACGTCGGCCGACGTCAAATGCACCTTCGATCTCCTGATGGGCAAGTCGCAGCAGAAGTTCCGCCAGAACCCGCGCAAATCCTGGTACAACCAGGTCAACGACGTCGCCGTCAATGGCGACTACGAGGCCTCCTTCAACCTGAAGCGGCCGCAGCCGGCGCTATTGTCGCTGCTCGCCTCCGGCTACACGCCGATCTATCCCTGCCATGTCTCGCCGGCGGAGATGCGCACCAAGCCGATCGGGACCGGACCGTTCAAGTTCGTCGAGTTCAAGGCCAACGAGTCGATCAAGCTGACGAAGAACCCGGACTACTTCAAGAAGGACCTGCCTTATCTCGACGGCATCGAATTCACCATCGTCACGAACCGCTCGACGGCGATTCTCGGCTTCGTCTCCGGCAAATTCGACATGACGTTCCCGACCGAAGTGTCGATTCCGCTGCTCAAGGACGTCAAATCGCAGGCGCCCAATGCGATCTGCGTGGTGGAGCCGAGCAACGTCTCCACCAACATCATCATCAATTCGTCGGCGCCGCCGTTCGACAATCTCGACATCCGCCGCGCGCTGGCGCTCGCGCTCGACCGCAAGGCCTTCATCTCGATCCTGTTCGAAGGTCAGGCTGATATCGGCGGCACCATGCAGCCCGCGCCGGCAGGATTGTGGGCGATGCCAAAGGAAATGCTGGAGACGATCCCGGGCTATGGTCCCGACATCAACGCCAATCGCGAGCAGGCGCGCAAGCTGATGCAGAAGGCGGGCTACGGCCCCGACAAGCATCTGCAGATCAAGGTGTCGACCCGCAATATCCCGATCTACCGCGACCCGGCCATCATCCTGATCGACCAGCTCAAGACCATCTATATCGACGCCGAGCTCGACGTCGTCGACACCGCGCAATGGTTCCCGAAGGTCGCGCGCAAGGACTATTCGCTGGGCCTCAATCTCACCGGTAACGCGGTCGACGAGCCCGACCAATCCTTCTACGAAAACTATTCCTGCGAATCCGAGCGGAACTACACCAACTACTGCAATCGCGAGATCGAAAAGCTGTTTGACCAGCAGTCGGTCGAGACCGACACCGAGAAACGCAAGAAGCTGGTCTGGGAGATCGACAAGAAACTGCAGGAAGACGTCGCTCGGCCCATCATCTTGCACAGCCGCACCGGAACCTGCTGGCAGCCCTACGTCAAGAACGTGACGGTGATGTCCAACAGCTCCTACAACGGCTACCGTTACGAAGACGTCTGGATGGACAAGTAACGTGGATCCACGATGGAGCTGCGCCCCCTCTCCCGCTTGCGGGGGAGGGCGGGGGTGGGGGTGCCTCCACGAATCGGGCTCTCGCAAGTGGAGAGAACCCTCACCCGGCGCCTCGCGCCGACCTCTCCCGCAAGCGGGAGAGGTGAAGGAAGAGTTCAAAAAAGGAGAGCGGCCAGGTGCTAGCCTATATCGTCCGGCGCCTCTTTCTGATGCTCGTGACCCTGTTCGGGATCTCGGTCATCATCTTCGTGCTGCTGCGTATCGTGCCTGGCAACATCGTCGATATCCTGTTCGATGCGGCCGGCTATGTCGATCCCGCCGACAAGGCCAATCTGGAGAAGGAACTCGGCCTTAGCGACCCGATCGTCGTGCAGTATCTCAAGTGGATCGGTGGCCTCCTGCACGGCGATCTCGGTTATTCCTATGTCTCGGAGAAGTCGGCGCTGCAGGAGATTCTGCCCCGGATCCCGATCACGGCGAAGCTCGCCGGCCTCGCGCTGTTGTTCTCGGCCTCGATCGGCATTCCCTTGGGCGTGCTCAGCGCGGTGCATCAGGGCACGCGGCTCGACTACGCCTTGCGCGTGGTCAGCCTGAGCGGGCTGTCGCTGCCATCGTTCTGGCTGGGGCTTCTGATCCTGATGGCTTCGGTGTCGATGCTCGGCTGGATGCCGATCTTCAACCCGAATCCGCAGACCTGGGCCGAGGCGTTCGCGATCTACTGCATTCCGGCGATGGCGGTCGGCTTCCGCAGCGCGGCTTTGACCATGCGCATCACCCGCTCCTCGATGCTGGAGATCCTGCGGCAGGACTATATCCGCACCGCTCGCGCCAAGGGCGCCTCCGAATCCTCCGTCAATTATCACCACGCGCTGAAGAACGCGGTGCTGCCCGTGATCACCGTGATCGGCATTGAGGCGGCATTCCTGATCGGCGGCCTGATCGTCACCGAGACGGTCTTCAACATCCCCGGCGTTGCGCGCTTCCTGGTCGAGGCGCTGCGCTGGCGCGATTACCCGATCGTGCAGAACCTCGTGATGCTCATCGCGGTGGTCGTGGTCGTCGTCAATTTCGCGGTCGATATGCTCTACGCCGCCATCGACCCGCGCATTCGCTACGGAGATTGACCTTTGGCTGTCATCAACTTCGATGCTGAACTAAGGCGTGCCGGCGCGGAAGCGACGCATGGCTGGCGGCGACTGACGTTCCTTGCGCAGCGTTATCTGCTCGGCACGATCGGCCTCGTCATCATGGTGCTGTTCGTCGCGATGGCGCTCTCGGCCGACCTGATCAGCCGGTATGATCCGCTTGCCGTCGATTCCGCGCACCGCCTCGCCGCGCCCGATGCACGGCACTGGTTCGGAACGGATTCGTTCGGCCGCGACGTCTGGAGCCGCATCATCTATGGCGCGCGCATCTCGCTCGCGGTCGGTCTCGGCTCGACTGCGCTCGGCGCCTCGATCGGTGTCATCGTGGGGCTCGCCTCCGGCTATCTGTCCGGCTGGGTCGATCTCCTGTTCCAGCGCATCACCGACATCCTGCAGTCGCTGCCGCTGCTCGTGCTGGCGCTGGTGATGACGGCCGCGCTCGGTCCTTCGCTGCCGAATGTCATCATCGCGATCGCGATCCCGTTGATCCCGACGGTGGCGCGCGTGATCCGCGCCAACACGCTGGCGCTGCGCGAACTGCCGTTTGTGGAGGCTGCCAAATCGATCGGCATGAGCGAGATGCGGATCGCGCTGCGCCACGTGCTGCCGAACACGCTGGCGCCCCTGATCGTGCTCGCGACCGCGCAACTCGGCTCCACCATCCTGACGGAGGCGTCCTTGTCATTTCTCGGCCTCGGCATTCCCGAACCCTATCCATCCTGGGGTCGTATGCTCTCGGAATCGGCCGCCGAATATGTGCGCGTCGCACCGTGGCTCGTGATCTTCCCGGGGATCGCGATCAGCCTGGCTGTGTTCGGCACTAATCTGTTCGGCGACGCCCTGCGCGACATCCTCGATCCAAGGCAGCGCGGCTAGAGCATGATTCGGAAAAGTGGGAACCGGTTTTCCTCGCGACAAACGCAAAGCGTTTGCGCGGAGATTATGCTCAAACAAAGGAGATTGAGCGGAATGACGATTCGAAGAAGAGGCATTCCGATCTAATGAGCGGAGCAAGCAAGGCAGAAGCGGTGCTCGAGGTGAGGAACCTGAAAACGGTGTTCTTCACCAATTCGGGATTGTTCAGGGCGGTCGACGACGTCTCCTTCAGCGTCCGCCGCGGCGAGACGCTGGCGATCGTCGGCGAATCCGGCTGCGGCAAGAGCGTGACCGCGCTCTCGGTGATGCGGCTGGTGCCGGATCCGCCTGGCAAGATCGTAGGTGGCGAGATCATTCTCGAAGGCAAGAACCTGCTCGCGCTCGATGATGAAGCGATGCGCAAGATCAGGGGCAATCGTATTTCCATGATCTTCCAGGAGCCGATGACCTCGCTCAATCCGGTGATGCGGATCGGCGACCAGATCACGGAAGCCTTGCGCCTGCACCAGGACATCAGCGGCAAGGACGCCTGGAAGCAGGCGGTGGACATGTTGCGCCTGGTCCGCATTCCCGAGCCGGAGCGGCGTGCGCAGGAATATCCGCACCAGCTTTCAGGCGGCATGCGCCAGCGCGCGATGATTGCGATGGCGCTGGCCTGCCGGCCGACCCTGTTGATCGCGGACGAACCGACGACGGCGCTGGACGTGACAATCCAGGCGCAGATCCTGGCGCTGATGGTCGATCTGCAGAAGAAGCTCGGCACCGGGCTGATCCTGATCACGCATGATCTCGGCGTGGTCGCGCAGACGGCGCAGCGCGTGATCGTGATGTATGCCGGCAGGAAGGTCGAGGAGGCGAGCGTCGAGGCGCTGTTCGAGAATCCGCTGCACCCCTATACGCGCGGCCTGATGGCCTCGATCCCGGCGGTGCCCTCGCTCGATGCAAAAGCCGATGCGCGGCTCGTCGAGATTCCGGGCATGGTGCCGTCGTTGACGAAATTGCCGACGGGCTGCGCCTTTGCGCCGCGCTGCCGGTTCGCGGTCCCGCGCTGCCGCGAGGAATATCCGCCGCTCGGCGATTTCGGCGGCCGGCATCTTGCCGCCTGCTGGCGTGCCGGCGAAATGGCGGAGGCGTCATGAGCGAAGCGCAGCCGCTGTTGGAGGTTACCGATCTCGTCAAGCACTACCCCGTGCGCGGCGGCGTGCTGCGCCGGCAGGTCGGCACCGTGCATGCGGTGGATGGCGTGAGTTTTTCGCTGGCTCCCGGCGAGACGCTCGGACTGGTCGGAGAATCCGGCTGCGGCAAATCGACGGTGGCGCGCAGCGTGCTGCGGCTGGTCGAGCCGTCAAGCGGCGAGATCCGGCTGAACGGCGAGGCGATCACGCGCCTGAGCAAATCCGAGCTGCGTCCCTACCGCCGCTCGATGCAGATCGTGTTCCAGGATCCGTTTGCGTCGCTCAACCCGCGCATGACCGCGGGCGACATCGTCGGCGAACCCTTGACCGTGCACGGACTGGCCTCGGGCGAGCGGAAGCAGGAGCGCGTCGCCGAACTGTTCCAGCAAGTGGGCCTGCGGCCCGACCAGATGAAGAACTATCCGCATCAGTTCTCCGGCGGCCAGCGCCAGCGCATCTGCATCGCGCGCGCGCTCTCGCTCGGGCCGAGCCTGATCGTCTGCGATGAGCCGGTCTCGGCGCTCGACGTCTCGATCCAGGCGCAGGTCATCAATCTCTTGATCGACCTGCAGCGCCAGCGCAACTTCTCCTATCTCTTCATCGCGCACGACCTCGCCGTCGTCGCCCATATCAGCCACCGCGTCGCCGTGATGTATCTCGGCCGCATCGTCGAGATCTCAGACAAGGCCGAGTTGTTCGCCAACCCGCGCCATCCCTACACCCAGGCGCTGCTCGCCTCGGTGCCGGTGGCCAATCCCCGGATCAGGCGGCTGACGCCCCTGGTCGAAGGCGACGTGCCGAGCCCGATCAACCCGCCCTCCGGCTGCGCCTTTCATACGCGCTGCCGCTACGCGATGGATCGCTGCAAGCTGGAGCGGCCGCCGTTGGTGGAAGCGAGCGCCGGGCATCAGGTGGCGTGCTGGCTGAATGATGGCACGGGACGGGCGAACACGAATCCGTAGGGTGGGCAAAGCGAGGCGCGCCCACCTTTCTTGCACTGCCCGCGGATGGTGGGCACGCTTCGCTTTGCCCATCCTACGCCTTTCCGCTTAGGCCGCCGCCTCGATCTCCACCACGATCCGACCCGTCGTCACCTGCTCGCCTTCGGCGACGTCGATCGCGGACACCGTGCCGGCGACTCCCGCCGTGTGCACGTGCTCCATCTTCATCGCTTCCAGCGTCATCACGGGCTGGCCGGCGGCGACCTGTTCGCCCGGCTTGACCAGCACCGCGACGACGCGGCCGTTCATGGCGGCGCGGACCTTGCCGTCGCCATTGGCTCCCGCGGCGGTTTCGGGCGGCGCCAGCGTCAGGTCGCGGACCGCGAGCGTGACGTCGTGATGCAGGATATAGAGACGGTCGCCATCGCGCAGGAATTTTGCCCGTTCCATGAGACCGTTGGTGCGATAGCGGATCGCGTCGGAACCGAGCTCATCGATCTCGAAACGATGTTCATGCCCCTCGACGTCGGCGAGGTAGCAGCCGTCGCGCTCGCGCACGATTTCGACCTCGCGGAGGCCGCGGCCGAGATCGATGCGCAATGCAAGCGGGAACGTCGCGGCGAGCGAGCGGCCGCGTCGCCACGGCGGTGCGTGCGGGTGGGTGACATAGAGCAGCAGCGCCACCAGGGCCGCATCCGCGCGCTCGTCCGCGCGCGGCGCCAGCAGCTCGCCCCGATGCGCTGATATGAACGATGTCGTTGCCACGCCCCTGGCGAAGGCCGGATGGCGGAGGCAGGAGATCAGAAATCCCTGGTTGGTGGTGACGCCGAAGGCCTCGACCTGCTCCAGCGCGACGATCAGCTTGCTGCGCGCCTCGCGGCGATCCGCGCCATGGCTGATGATCTTGGCGATCATGGAGTCGTAGAACGGCGGAATCTCCGAGCCCGATTGCAGCGCATGCTCGACGCGGACGCCTTGCGGCATCTGCCAGCGCGCCATCCTGCCCGATTGCGGCATGAAGTCATGCTCCGCATCCTCCGAGCACAGCCTCACCTCGATCGCATGTCCAGAGAATGTGATGTCCTCCTGCTTTAGGCCGAGCGGCTCGCCGCGGGCGACGCGCAATTGCAGTTCGACCAGATCGAGCCCGGTGATCGCCTCGGTGACGGGATGCTCGACCTGCAGGCGCGTATTCATCTCCATGAAGTAGAAATCGCCGTTGCCGTCGAGCAGGAATTCCAGCGTACCGGCGCCCTCGTAGGCCAGCGCCCTCACCGCCTGAACCGCCACTGCGCCCATCCGCGCCCGCAACTCGGGCGTCACCGCCGGCGAGGGTGCCTCCTCGATCAGCTTCTGATGCCGGCGCTGCACCGAACAGTCGCGCTCGCCGAGATGGATGGCATCGCCGTGGCTGTCGCCGAACACCTGGATCTCGATATGGCGAGGATCGACGATCGCGCGCTCCAGGATGACCGTGGCATCGCCGAACGCACCGAGCGCCTCCGAGCGTGCGCTGCGCAGTGCCTCCGGGAACGAAGCGGCGTCAGGGACCAGCCGCATGCCGCGCCCGCCGCCGCCGGCGACCGCCTTGATCATCACGGGAAAGCCGATCTTCCTGGCTTCCGCCAGCATGACTTCATCGCTTTGGTCGGCGCCCTGATAGCCGGGCACGCAGGGCACGCCGGCCTTTCGCATGATCTCCTTGGCGCCGGCCTTGTTGCCCATCGCGCGGATCGCTTCCGGCGACGGGCCGATGAAGACGAGCCCGGCATCGCGGCAGCTTCTCGCAAAGTCCTCGTTCTCGGCGAGGAAGCCATAGCCAGGATGCACGGCGCCGGCGCCGCTCGCCTTGGCGGCGGCGATGATCGCATCGATGTTGAGGTAGGATTGCGAAGGCGGAGCCTCGCCGATGCGCACCGCGTGATCGGCCTCGCGCACATGAAGGGCGTCGCGGTCCGCATCGGAATAAACAGCGACCACGCCGTAGCCGAGCCGCCGCGCAGTGCGCATGATCCGCAGCGCGATCTCGCCGCGATTGGCAATCAGGATCCTGTAGAACATCCCACCCTCAAGGCTTTGCCTCACTCCGTCGACGCCTCCGTGGCCGCCGCGCGCGCCGGCTCCTCGCCGGAGAGCGGGACGAGGCCGAGCTGGGCAAACAATTCCGTGTCCGCCGCCACGCCGGCGTTTCCTGTCGTGAGCAGCTTGGCGCCGGTGAAGATGGAGTTGGCGCCTGCCATGAAGCAGAGTGTCTGTGTCGAAGGCGACATGCTCTCGCGGCCGGCCGAGAGCCGGACCATCGAGCGCGGCATCGTGATGCGTGCGACCGCGACGGTGCGCACGAACTCGAGATCGTCGATCCGCCGTTCCGGTACATCCTGCAGGAGATCGCCGAGCAAAGTGCCCTTGATCGGTATCAACGCATTGACCGGCACGCTCTCGGGATGACGCGGCAGCGTCGCCAGCGTGTGGATGAAGCCGACGCGGTCGGCGCGGCTCTCGCCCATGCCCACGATGCCGCCGCAGCACACCGAGATGCCAGCGTCGCGCACCCGCTCCAGCGTGTCGAGCCGATCCTGGAACGTGCGGGTGGTGATGACGTTGGTGTAATTCTCGGGGCTGGTGTCGATGTTGTGGTTGTAATAGTCGAGCCCAGCTTCCTTGAGCTGTCGCGCCTGATCGGCCGTGAGCATGCCGAGCGTCATGCAGGTCTCGAGCCCGAGCGCGCGCACGCCCTTGACCATCGCCACGACCTTGTCCATGTCGCGATCCTTCGGCTCGCGCCAGGCCGCGCCCATGCAGAAACGCTGCGCGCCGCTTGCCTTCGCCTCAGCCGCGGCGGTGAGGACACCAGCGACATCCATCAGCTTGCCGGCGCCAAGACCGGTCTCATGGTGAACGGACTGCGAGCAATAGCCGCAATCCTCCGGACAGCCGCCGGTCTTCACCGAGAGCAAGGTGCAGATCTGCACCTCGCCCGCTGCATGCCACTGGCGATGCGTTGCTTGCGCGCGCCACATCAGGTCCAGGAACGGCAGGTCGAATAGGGCGGCGATCTCCTCCCTCGTCCAGTCCGTCCGCAGGATGTCTGGCTGCGGCTGCGAAGGCGTGTGGGGGACGGACTCGAACGCAATTGGGGTGTGCAGGTTCATCTGTGGCTCGTTCGCTTCTGCTTGGGGACGCGCCCGCCAATCGAGGGCCGCGTCCGCACGGGGTCAAACCCCGGCTGTGAAGCACAACGGGAGCCGCGCGGCAAATCACTCCTCATGGCCGTGCCACCGAGAACTGCATGCGCTGGGGGCTGCGCGCTTCCGCCTCGCGGCATATCGCAAGCACCTCGGCGAGCACGCTGCGGGTGTCGCGCGGGTCGATCACACCGTCGTCGAGCACGCGCGCGCTGGTGGAGAACACGTCCATCTGGCCGTCGAACACGCCGATGATCTCGGCCTTCATTGCCTCCAGCTTCTGCTTCGGGATCGGCTGGCCGCGCCGCGCGGCGGCAGCTTCGGTGACGATCGCCATGGTCTCGGCGGCCTGCTCGCCGCCCATCACGGCGGTCTTGGCATTGGGCCAGGAGAAGCAGAAGCGCGGATGGAAGCCGCGGCCGCACATGCCGTAATTGCCGGCGCCGAACGAGGCGCCGCAGTAGATGGTGATCTGCGGCACCGTCGCCGACGTCACCGCCTGGATCATCTTGGAGCCGTGCTTGATCATGCCGGCCTCTTCATAGGCCTTGCCCACCATATAGCCGGTGGTGTTGTTGAGATAGAGCAGCGGCGTGCGCGACTGGCAGCAGGCCTGGATGAAATGGGTCGCCTTGTTGGCGCCGGTGGGATCGAGCGGGCCGTTATTGGTGATGATGCCGATCGCCTGCCCTTCGATGCGGGCATGGCCGCAGATCGTGGCCGGGCCATAATTGGCGCCGAACTCGGTGAAATCGGAATCGTCGATGAAGCGCGCGATCGCCTG
Source organism: Bradyrhizobium cenepequi (assembly GCF_020329485.1). Lineage (GTDB taxonomy): Bacteria > Pseudomonadota > Alphaproteobacteria > Rhizobiales > Xanthobacteraceae > Bradyrhizobium > Bradyrhizobium cenepequi. The sequence continues at coordinate 48,705 of NZ_JAGKJI010000026.1, read as the reverse complement.
GCGCATGTCGACGGGGCGCTTGTGGTCCATCGGCATGATGCCGAGCAGCTCTTCGGCGTCATGGCGCGGCGGCCTGAACGAGGCGTTCGCGGGCCTCGGCCGGTCCCAGTCGAGCGACGCCATGATATCGCGCGCAATCCGGATGGCGTCTCGGTCATCCTCGGCGAGGTAATCGCCGAGGCCGGAGATCGAGGTGTGCATCTCGGCGCCGCCGAGTTCCTCCTCGGTCGCGATCTCACCGGTTGCGGCTTTCAGCAGCGGCGGCCCGGCGAGGAAGGCGCGGGTGCGGCCACGCACCATCACGATGTAATCGGAGAGGCCGGTCTGATAGGCGCCGCCCGCGGTGGACGAGCCATGCGTCACCGTGACGACCGGCAGGCCGGCCGCCGACAGCCGTGCCAGATTGCGAAAGATGTTGCCGCCTCGGACAAACTCCTCAACGCGGTAGCGCAAGAGATTGGCGCCGGCGCTTTCGACAAGCTGCACATAGGGCAGCTTGTTCTCCAGCGCGAGCTCCTGCACCCGCAGCGTCTTGTCGAGGCCATAGGGCTGCAGCGCGCCGGCATCGATGCCGGCATCATTGGCGCTGACCACGCACCGGATGCCGGAGACGAAGCCGATGCCGGCGATCAGCCCGCCGCCGGGCACGCTTCTGTCCGCATCCGCGACGTCGAACATGTAGCCGGCGAGCGTCGACAGTTCGAGGAAGGGCGAGCCGGGATCGAGCACCAGCGCCACCCGTTCGCGCGGCAACAGCTGCCCGCGCTTGTGGAAGCGGTCCTTCGCGGCAGCGGACGCCGCGCGGGTGCGCTCCTCCAGCGCCCGCATCCGGGATATCAGCGCCAGCATGCTGTCGCGATTGGCCTGGAAGCCGGCGCTGGAGGGCGAGATGGTGTTTTCGATGATGGCCATAGTTCAACCTACTCCGTCATTCCGGGGCGTCCGAAGGACGAGCCCGGAATCCATCGAGCCGCAGGCATCGTGGAGAAATGGATTCTCTGATGTGCAATTGCACATCATAGCTCGCGCCAAGGGGCGCGCCCCGGAATGACGGGCCTAGCGTTTCACCCCGAAAATCTGCCGCGCCTCGGCGGGGCTTGCGATCTCACGCCCGGCGCGGCGCGCGCAGGCGGCGATCGCCTCGATCAATTGGCCGTTGGAGGTCACCTTGGTGCCGTCGCCGAGATAGAAGGTGTCTTCCAACCCAGTGCGCAAGTGCCCGCCGAGATCGGCGGCACGCTGGTGCAGCGGCCAGATCTCGGCGCGGCCAATCGCGGTGACCTGCCAATGCGCATCCGGCGCCTTCAGCTTCAACAGGATCGGCAGCAATTCCGGATCGGCCGGCATGCCCGAGGCAACGCCCATCACGAAATTATATTCGAGTGGGCCGGAATACATGCCGGTCTGCCGATACATGCCGACGCAGCGCACGATGCCGACGTCGAAACATTCGAATTCGGGAATCGTGCCGGCGTCCTTCATGACGTCGAGATAGTCCCGCACCTTCTCGACCGCATTGTCGAACAGCATCGGTGGCCAGGCCCAGGTGTTGTCGGCCTTCACCTTCAGATAATTGAGCGAGCCGGCATTGCAGGCGGCGATCTCGGGCCTGGTCTCGCGCACGCAATCGAGCGCGCCCTGATAGTTCGGACCCGAGGTGCCCGTGGTGTGATTGATGACGACCCCCGGGCAGGCCTCGCGGATCGCCTGCTGGATCTCCCTGCTGACGCTGACTTCCCAGGACGGCAAATGTCCCTTGCCCGGCGCCTGCTGGCGCAGATGGATATGCATGATACTGGCGCCGGCGTTGAAGGCCGCCTTGGCCTCTCGCGCCATCTGTTCCGGCGTCACCGGCACGTTGTGCTGTTTTGGATCGGTCAGCACGCCGTTCAGCGCGCAGGTGATAACGGCCTTGTCGCTCATGCATTTCGTCCAAGGTGTTTGAATGACTCGGTTTTTTGCATGATGCGGGATTTGGCCAATGCCCTCTTGCGTTGACTGGCTATTGGCGCGGCAGCAGCAAACGAACCAACCGGCGCGTCAATAGCGCGCATCGGAGGCTTTGCTCTGCATCAAACCGGCCCGATCTGGCGACGTTAGGGTTTTGTAGATCACGGAGACATGACATGGCCTACAAAGACCTCCTCTTGGCGCTCGCGAGCTACCCCGAAACGACGCCGCCGTCGGCGATCGATCTTGCCACCGATTTCGCTGCCGCGATCGGCGCAAAGATTTCCGCGATCGCCTGCGAGATCCGCGTCGCCGTGCCCGGCAGCTTCCTGAGCCCGGCGCTGTTTGACGTCCCCGCGGTCGCCGCCAGCGACGAGAAGAAGTCGCGCCTTCAGGCGGAGGCCTCGCTCGCAGCGTTCCAGGCCGCCGCGGAAAGGCGCGGCGTTTTTGAAGAGTGCATCCTGGAGCGCTGCATGACCTCCGAGCAACGCGAGCTATTGGTCGACTATGCGCGCGTTCGCGACCTCACCATGATCCCGGTGCAGGAGAATGCCCTGTTCGGCGCCTGGAATGCCGAGCCCCTTATCTTCGAATCCGGGCGCCCGGTCCTGCTGCTGCCGCAAACAAGCCGCAAGCCATTTGCACTTGATACGGCGACGGTGGCTTGGGATTTCAGCCGTCCGGCCGCGCGGGCGGTAGCGGATGCGCTGCCGCTCCTCACGCGGGCCAAGCGCGTCCACATCGTGACGGTGACCAACGAGAAGCGCATCGACACCAAGCGGTCCGGTCCGGAGCTTGCGAAGCATCTCGCCCGTCACGGTGTCGAGGTGATCCTCGACACTGTCGATGCCGCAGGTCGCACGGTGGCGCACGCGCTGGAGGCCGCGCTCACGAGCCATGACAGCGATCTTCTGGTCATGGGCGCCTTCGGCCATTCCCGCTTCAGGCAATTCGTTCTCGGCGGTGCCACGCTCAGCATGATATCGCACCCGCCGCTGCCCGTGCTGCTTTCGCACTGACGGCCGACCGCCCCCAGCGGATTGACGCAAGAAGCCTATCCCTGGACCACGGGCTTTGCGCCGAGCGCACGCTTCCGCCTTCGCCTGTGTGAACCACCGCAGATGCAGTCGCTTTGCCCACCGGCATGACGATTAGGAGACCGCAGCCTCCGTGAACGACCCGCTGCTGCGATAGATCGCAAGATCGCGCGAGCCGGAGAAGATCGCGCGCGGCTTCAGGCCGTAGAAGCGGCGGATCGAATGGCTGAAATGGGTGGAGTCGGGATAGCCGATGTCCTGTGCGAGATGCGCGAGATTGATGTCCTGGTTGGCAAAATGCAGGAGATGCCGCGCCCGTTTCCAGGCGCGGAACGAGCGGAACGAGATTCCGGTCTCCTCCTTGAACAGATGCAGGAAGCGCGAAGGCGACAGCGCGGCGTCCGCGGCGCAGTCCGCCGCCGTCACTGGTTCGCCGGAGAATTTGCCGATGCGCGCGATCGCCCGCACCACGCGCGGATCGAGCACACGCCGCGGCAGCGCCTGTCCGAAGCACATGATGTCGAACTCGGCGTTCGAGAGATCGTCGCTATATTGCCGTCGTCCCAATGCAGCATAGGCGGCGCGAATGCGGTCGGCGAAGACCTGGCTCTCCGGCCCAATCAACTGCCTTGCGAACAATTCCAGCGCGCCGACGCGGACGCTTTCAGGCTCGATGGCGACGCAGATCGCCGAGCGATAGTCGCTCGCGATCGTATGGCGCAGGTTTGGCATGGTCACGACGAGGTCGCCGTAGGATTCGCGGCCGTCGCTGGTCGCAAGGTGCAGGCCGCCCTTGATCGCGACATAGACATGGAATGCGCCCGGACAGCGCTCGCGCGGCCGGCCGAGCAGTCCGGCGTAAAACACGCGCTCCGGCGTGATCAGCATCAAATGGCCTACTTCGCGGGCCTGGTCGTCCATGGTGGTTCCTCCGCGCGACTCTTCCTGGCCGCTGCGGCGCCAACCATAGCCGAAATCTGGCTGAAGTCACCGTTACAAATAGCGCCGGCCAAGGACCGTCATTGCGAGGAGCGAAAGCGACGAAGCAATCCATCTCGCCGCTTGTGAAGACATGGATTGCTTCGCTTCGCTCGCAATGACGGTCGGGGCGGACGCACTACGGCCGCACTCGCGGCGCGACGTTTTGCTCTGCGCCGGCCTTGCGTTCCGCCACGACCGCGCTCTGGTATGCCTCGCGCTGCTGCAACCTTGCCCAATAGGCTGCAACATTGGGACCGAAATCCTTGGCGAGCCCGATATTGTCGGCGAGCCGCAGCGCATAGCCAACGGCGATATCGGCGGCGGTGAAACGGCCGGCGCAAAGCGTCTCAGTGTTGCCCGTCGCGGCCTCCACCGCGCGCAGGCGGCCGAAGAACCATTTGGCGTAATCGCCGACCACCTGCGGATTCCGCCGCTCCTCCGGCTCGAGCTGGCCGTAGCGAAGCACCAACGTCTGCGGAAAGGTCAGCGTGGCGTCAGAAAAATACATCCAGTTCAGGAACTCGCCATAGGCCGGCTCGTCGGGTCCGACGATCAGCGGCGTCGGCCCATACTTGGTGCCAAGGTAATGGCAGATGCCGGAGGACTCCGTCATCCGCGTCTCGCCATCGATCAGGAAGGGAATCGTGCCGAGCGGGTTGAGCGCGAGATAGTCCTTCGCGAACACGCGCGGCGGAAACGGCAGGATCTTGAGCTCATAGGGAAGCCGCATTTCCTCAAGCATCCAGAGCGGCCGGAACGAACGCGCAGCGTCGCAATGATAAAGCGTGACCATCAGACGTTTCCTTTTCCCTTCAGCCCTGGCAGCGTGCCCATCATCTTGCATAACACCATCAGCATCACTTCGTCAGCACCGCCGCCGATCGAGGTCAGGCGGCTGTCGCGATAGGCCCGGCTGACCGGGGTCTCGTTCATGAAACCCATGCCGCCCCAATATTGCAGGCAGGCGTCGGTGAGTTCGCGGCCCAGCCGGCCCGCCTTCAGCTTCGCCATGGTGGCGAGCCGGGTGACGTCCTCGCCCGCAACCAGCGCCTCGCCGGCGCGGTAGATCAGCGAGCGCAGCAGCTCGACCTCGGTCTGCATCTCCGCGAGCCTGAAATGCACCACCTGATTGTCGAGGATCGAGCCGCCGAATGCTTTGCGGTTGCGGGTATATTCAATCGTCTCGTTGATGATGAATTCATGCGCCTTCAGGCAGGCGGCGGCGCCCCAGAGACGCTCCTCCTGGAACTGGATCATCTGGTAGGTAAAGCCCTTGCCCTCCTCGCCGATCCGGTTGCGCTTGGGTACCCGCACATTGTCGAAAAAGATCTGCGCAGTGTCGGAGGAGCGCATGCCCATCTTGTCGAGTTTTCGCGCGACCGTCACACCCTTCGACTTCATCGGCACGCAGATCAGCGACTTGTTGCGATGGGTCTGGCCGTCGCTGGTATTGGCGAGCAGGCAGATCCAGTCCGCCTGCGTCCCGTTGGTGATCCACATCTTGCCGCCATTGATGACGTAGTCGTCGCCGTCCGAACGCGCATTGGTCTTGATCGAGGCGACGTCGGAGCCGGCGCCGGGCTCGGAGACGCCGACGCAGGCGACCTGATCGCCCGAGATCGCCAACGCCAAGAATTCGCTCCGCACCTCGTCGGAGCCGAACCGCGCCAGCGCCGGCGTCGCCATGTCCGTCTGCACCCCGATCGCCATCGGCACGCCGCCGCATCTGATGGCGCCGAGTTCTTCCGCCATCATCAGCGCATAGCTGTAGTCGAGCCCCTGGCCGCCGAATTCGACGGGCTTGTTGAGGCCGAGGAAGCCGAGATCGCCAAGCTTCTTGAACAGCTCATGCGCGGGGAAGATGCCGGCGTCCTCCCATTCGTCGACGAAGGGGTTGATCTCGGCCGCGATGAATTTCTGCAAGGCGCGGCGGGGTTCTTCATGGTCGGCGGTGAAGATCATTTTCTCTCTCGAGCTCCAATCGGCATTTGTCTTGTCATTCCGGGGCATCGCGAAGCGATCAGCCCGGAATCCATTTCGCCACCTGCGCCTGAGGCCCGATGGATTCTCTGATGTGCAATTGCACATCATAGCTCGCGCTGCGCGCGCCCCGGAATGACAGCGTGTGCTTTCACAATCCCATCTGGCGGCTGGCGAGGTCCTTCATGATCTCCTCGGTGCCGCCACCGATGGCGTTGACCTTGACCTCGCGGTAAATGCGCTCGACCTTGACGCCACGCATGAAGCCGGCGCCACCGAAGATCTGCACCGCCTCGGAGGCGCAGAATGCCATGGTCTGGGTGGCCTGGTTCTTCATCATGCAGATCTCGGCAACCGGGCTTTCGCCCTGCTCCAGCCGCCAGGCCAGCATCTCCAGCATCGCCTGGGAGGCTGCGACCTTCTGCGCCATGTCGACGATCTTGTGGCGGATCACCTGGTGCTGGGCGATCGGCTTGCCGAAAGTCTCGCGCTCCTTGGCGTAGGCGATGGCCTCCTCGAGACAGACGCGGGCGTAAGCCGTGCAGCTCGCCGCCATGCCCATCCGCTCGCTGTTGAAATTCTGCATGATAATCTTGAAGCCTTGGCCCTCCTCGCCGATCAGATTCTCAGCCGACACGCGGCATTCATCGAAATGCAGCGTCGCGGTATCGGATGCCCACCAGCCCATCTTCTTCAGCTTGGTCCGCGACAGGCCGGGCGTATCGCCCTCGATCAGGAGCAGGCTGACGCCACTGGGGCCCTCGCCGCCGGTGCGCACGGCAACGGTCAGATAATCCGCGCGCACGCCCGACGTGATAAAGGTCTTCTCACCGCTGACAACGTAATGATCGCCGTCGCGGCGCGCCCTGGTGCGGAGGTTGGCGACATCGGAGCCGCCGCTCGGCTCGGTGATCGCGAGCGCAGAGATCTTCTCACCCCGCAGCACCTCCGGCAGCACGCGCGCCTTGACCTCGGGACGGGCCGCGCGCGCAATCGGTGGCGAACCGATGGTGTGGCTCATCAGGCTCGACGAGACTCCGCCGGCGCCGGCCCGCGCCAGTTCCTGAGATGCCACGATCTTCATGAACTGGTCAGAAGGTATGCCGCCATACTCCTCGGGGAAACCCAACCCAAGCAGCCCGATCTCGGAGGCCTTGCGATAGAGCTCGCGCGGAAACTCGCCCGCCTCGTCCCACTCATGGGCGTAGGGCTCGATCTCCTTTTGCACGAAACGGCGCACCGCCTCGCGAAAGGCCTCGTGCTCGCTGGTGTAGAATGGGCTCGCCATCCCTTTGCTCCGTCGATTCTCGTGACCGGAACGATGTCCGGAATTCGCCGCCCTAACTTGCGTCGAGTGGCTGCCGACGGCGAACGGGCGCCGATCCTACCCCTCGTCCAGCCACTAAACGCAAGACAGGTTCCGGCCCTCGCCCTTCCACTGGCCCCTTGCGGATCACGATCAGGCGGCGCCAGACCGCCCACCGCGGGAGGGACATTTGCCGGTTCGTTACTACGACTGGATCGCCCATTACGGCCGGAGGACGCCTGACAAGGTCGCGATGGTCGACCTCGCCAGCGGCCACCGCCTCACCTATGCGCAAGCTGACATCAGGATCTCGCGGCTCGCCGCGCATCTGCGGGATGCCCACAAGGTGGCGCGCGGCGACCGGGTCGCGGTGCTGGCGTTAAACACATCAGACACGCTCGAAGTGCAGTTCGCCTGCGGGCGATTAGGTGCCGTATTCCTGCCGCTCAACACCCGCCTTACCGTCCCCGAACTGCAGTTCATCGTCGGCGATGCCTCGCCGAAAGTCATGATCCACGATGACGACCTCGCCGAGACCGCGCTCAGCGTTGCAAAACTCTGCAACGTGTCATCGATACTGCGGCTCGGCCCCGATGGCTCCTATGAAGCCGGCATCGCGGCGGCGAAGCCGATCGACACATTCGAGCCTGTCACGCTCGATGACATCTCGACCATCATGTACACCTCGGGCACGACAGGCCAGCCCAAGGGCGCGATCATCACTCACGGCATGACGTTCTTCAATTGCGTCAATCTCGGCGGCCTCGCCTATATCTCGCCTTCCTCGGTGTTCCTCTGCGTGCTGCCGCTGTTCCACACCGGCGGGCTCAACTGCTACACCAACCCGGTGCTGCATGCCGGCGGCACCGCCTTGATCATGCGCAACTTCGATCCCGGCGAGGCATTGCGGCTGATCAGCGATCCCACCGAGCGGATCAACGTCTTCTTCGGCGTGCCTGCGATCTACCAGTTCATGGCGCAGCATCCCTCGTTCGCGAACGCCGATTTCAGCCGCCTGGTCATCGGCGGCGTCGGCGGCGCGCCGATGCCGGTGCCGCTCTTGAAGGTGTGGGAAGCGCGCGGCGTGGCGCTGCAGCAGGGCTATGGCATGACCGAGACCTCGCCCGCGGTGATGGCGCTCGACCGCGAGGACGCCGCGCGCAAGGCGGGCTCCGCCGGCAAACCGGTGCTGCATACGGAAGTGCGCATCGTGCGTCCCGATGGCAGCGACGCAGCAGTGGGTGAACTCGGCGAGCTCTGGGTCCGGGGACCGAACATCACGCCGGGTTACTGGAACCGGCCCGACGCCAACGCGTCCTCCTTCACCGACGGCTGGCTGCATACGGGTGATGCGACACGCGTCGACGAGGAAGGCTTCTACTACATCGTCGACCGCTGGAAGGACATGTACATCTCCGGCGGCGAGAACGTCTATCCGGCTGAAGTCGAGAACGTGCTGCACCAGATGCCGGCGGTTGCTGAAGCCGCCGTGATCGGTATCCCCAACGAGCAGTGGGGCGAGGTCGGCATGGCGATCGTCGCGGTGAGGCCAGGCGAGAGGTTGACGCCGACGGAGGTCCACGCGCATTGCGCGGCCAATCTGGCGAAGTTCAAATGTCCGAGCAAAATCGAGTTCGTCGACGCGTTGCCGCGCAATGCGACCGGCAAGATCCACAAGCCGACGCTGCGCAAGCAGTTTGCCGAGCTGAAGCCGACCGATCTGGCGCAAGCTGACATAGTGCGTCAACAAGGTTGCCAAGCGGGGCGAGGTGAACCACCGCGCGGCTCGCCTTGAACGTTTATCGTCCTTGAGATCGCGCGAGCGGCTTCCCACCTAATCGGGGGCGCCCAACAACGCGAGCCGCCGATCGTGGATAGCCGGATGCAGTATCTGCCGATGACGCCGGGATCGTTTTCGATCCTGGTGTTCCTGGCACTGGTGCTGGTGATCCTGATCCAGCTCCGTATTCTTCGATACGCCTATCTGAGTCTCGGTGTTAGTCCGGGAGCGGCGTTCCTGCTGCTGTTCGGTTCGCTGATCGGCAGCTATGTCAATATCCCTATTACGGAATTGTCCGGCCCACCGGTCCGATCCGGCGAGATCGTTGACTTCTTCGGCATGCGCTATGTCGTGCCGCTGGTGACTGCGCCGAGCACGATCCTGGCCGCGAATGTCGGCGGCGCGGTGATTCCGACATTGATGTCGATCTATCTGGTCATCCGGTACGACCTGTGGGTCAAGGCCGCGATCGCCACCGCCGTCATCGCGATCATCGTCCATTGGATGGCGACGCCGGTGCCGGGAATTGGCATCGCTGTGCCCGTGTTCGTGCCCGTCGTCAGCGTAGCGATCATCGCGCTCCTGCTTTCGCGCGAATATGCCGCGCCGCTGGCTTATATCGCAGGTTCGGTCGGAACGCTGATCGGCGCCGACCTTCTCAACTTGGACAAGATCGGCAGCCTTGGCGCGCCCATCGCCTCGATCGGCGGCGCCGGAACGTTTGACGGCGTTTTCCTGACCGGCATTCTCGCAGTGCTGCTCGCCTCCATCGTTTCGCCCTCGCCCCTGCGACGGGCGTAAACGGCCCTCCGAGGCGCAGCCGTGCGTGTGGAGAGAATTGATCCCCACCCGGTTTGCGCTAACGCGCAAACCGACCTCCCCTTTTCAAGGGGAGGTGATCCGCCAGTTGCGCTGCGGCGCTCCTTCCCCCTGAAAGGGGGAAGGTTGGGATGGGGGTCTGCTCCGGGTGCAGGTGCGCGTGTGGAGGAGGCAGCCGTGCACCGGGGACAGAGATCTAGCCCGGCAGAAAAATCGCGAACGGCTCGTCGACGGTGCGGCGCAGATGCTCGCGATAGAGCGCGTAGTTTTCGTCCTCGGGGGACACGCGTCCGACGGAGGGTTTGGCGATATTCTTGATCGGTAGGAATGCGATGGGTGCAGCGATCGGCGTCAACAGCGAGCCGCGGCCAGCGAGCAGCGTGGTGATGATGCCGTACATCTCGCCGGTGTTGCGCGGCCTGGACACCGTGATCAGACGATGCTGGCCGTGCCGGTTGGTGACGAGATAGATGAAGCCGGACTGGTTGGGGACGGCGACTTCGCCGAACTGGGTGTAGGCGGCATCCAGCCGTTCGCCCTCGCGAAAGATCAGCGAGGAGACGGTATCGTCCCAGGCGATCTCGGTGCGATAGGCATAGACCGCGTCCTTGGCCCCGAAGGACGGCCTGACCGTGAGATAAGTGCCCTCGATCCACTGCACCGCCCGCCGCGAATAGGCCCCGAGCCCATCGGGCGCGACTTCGCCATTGGCCACTGCGATCACCGGCGCCGGCTGAACGTTACGCAAGGAGACGCCGAGCGCCTGCTCCAGCCGCACCATGGTCTGAAGCGTGAACGGGCGGCGTCCGCCGAGCACCTTCTCCAGCGTCGAGAGGCTGAGCTTGGCCTGCTCGGCCAGCGCCTGCCGCGAGATGCGCCGGCGCGCCAGTTCCTCGCGGATCATCTCCGCAATCTGCCGGCTTTGTTGTTCGGAAAGCTGCTTGTCCGGCGTCGGCATCGTCACCCCATGCTGATTCATACCGACTTTAGCAGAGCACACATTTTAGCACAAAACGGCACAAAGCCGCCGATGATGCGGCGTGCGGCGCCTGCCCGCGGCTGAACAATGCCGATCATTCTGCTCGCGCTCTGAAGCGCTTTCTCGAAGACTTTGCGCATCAAAGACGTCCCTCGGGAGAAGGAAATGACGACGTGCGATGCAATCGTGACCGGCCGTCCGCGCCTGTCGCGCAGGATGCGAATAGTGCTGTTCTTTTTGGTGGAAGGCGTTGCCGCGCTCGTGATCGGGTTCGCGGCCCTCTTTGTGAACTTCGCGCCGGCGTGGTCGGCGGAGATCAGGCCGCCGGCAGCGTTCATCAAGCCGGGCGACGCCCGTGCCGGCTCGCTGCTGCTGAAGACCGACGAGGGGTATGACGACGCCATCAGGCTCGGTACCGATGTCGACCTCACGGTGTCAGGCCCGACCATCCGCGCCCGCGTCACGCAAGTTTTCCGCAACCCGACCAAGGACTGGGTCGAAGCGGTCTATGTCTATCCGCTGCCAGCGGGCGGCGCGGTCGACGCGCTGAAGATGGTGGTCGGCGATCGCATCGTGGTCGGCAACATCAAGGAACGCAAGCAGGCGCGCGTCATCTATGAGCAGGCCAAGCAGAATGGCCAGAAAGCCGCGCTGACCGAGCAGGAGCGACCGAACATCTTCACCAATTCTGTCGCCAATATAGGCCCAGGCGAGACCGTGCTGGTGCAGATCGAATACCAGGAGCCGGTGCAGCAGTCCGGCAACGAATTCTCGCTGCGCGTGCCGCTGGTGGTGGCGCCGCGCTACAATCCCGCGCCGATCGTGCAGAGCGTCGATCTCCGTCCCGACGGCGGCGGCTGGGGCGCGACCAAGTCCGATCCCGTACCGGATCGCGACCGCATCACGCCGCCGGTGCTCGATCCGGCCGAGCATGCGTCGGTCAATCCGACCAACATCACCGTTCGCCTGCAAGCCGGTTTCTCGCTCGGCGAGGTGAAGAGTCACCATCACGCCGTCAAGATCGAAAGCGTTGACGATACGACTCGGATTATCAGGCTCGCCGAAGGGCTCGTGCCGGCGGACCGCGATTTCGAACTGACCTGGAAGCCTGCCGCCGAAAAAGCACCGTCGGTCGGGCTGTTTCGCGAGCATGTCGGCGACGCCGACTACCTGCTCGCCTTCGTCACCCCGCCTTTCGTTGTTGAGGCCGAGCAGAAGCCACGGCCGCGCGAGGTGATCTTCGTGATCGACAATTCCGGCTCGATGGGTGGCACCTCGATCGTGCAGGCGAAAGCGAGCCTGACTTACGCGCTCGGCCGGCTGCAGCCGAACGACCGCTTCAACGTGATCCGCTTCGACCACACCATGGACGTGCTGTTTCCATCGGCGGTGCCGGCGGACGGCGAGCATCTCGGCCGCGCCAACGCTTTCGTGAGCGCGCTGCAGGCTAGGGGCGGCACCGAGATGGTGCCGGCGATGCGGGCGGCGCTGACGGATCATTCCGGTAATGAGTCCGATTATGTCCGCCAGGTCGTGTTCCTGACCGACGGTGCCATCGGCAACGAGCAGCAACTGTTCGAGACCATCACCGCAATGCGCGGTCGCTCCCGCATCTTCATGGTTGGCATCGGCTCGGCGCCCAACATCTATCTGATGACGCGCGCCGCCGAGCTCGGCCGCGGCGCCTTCACCCATATCGGCTCGACCGACCAGGTCGAGGAGCGCATGCGCTCGCTGTTCGCCAAGCTCGAGAATCCCGCGGTGACCAATCTTTCCGCCAAGTTCTCGGACGCCCACGCCGACGTTACGCCGGCGATCCTTCCCGACCTCTATCGCGACGAGCCGCTGGTGCTGGCTGCAAAGCTCGACAAGCTCGCGGGCTCGGTCGAGATCAAGGGCCGGATCGGCGACCGTCCCTGGACCGTGACGCTACCGCTTGCGAGTGCCGCTGAAGGCAAGGGCCTGTCAAAACTGTGGGCGCGGCGCAAGATCGACGACGCCGAGGTGGCGCGCACGATGCGGCAGACGAGTCCTGACGACGCCGACAAGACCATCCTGGCGCTGGCGCTCGAGCATCAGCTCGTGACGCGGCTGACCAGCCTGGTTGCGGTCGACAAGACGCCGAGCCGGCCCGAGGGCGAGTCACTGAAAGTGAGCGAATTGCCGCTCAACCTGCCGGCCGGCTGGGACTTCGCGAAGGTCTTCGGCGAGCGCCCGCAGTTGCCGGCGACACCGGCCGAGCGGCGCGTGGAAGGCGATGGACGGGTGCAGCTTGCCGCCCTGAAGCGTCCGGCAGTGGTGCAGGCGCCCGACACGATCAAGCTGCCGAAGACCGCAACCGACGCCGAACTGAAGATGATAGCCGGCGCAATCCTGCTCACGCTCAGCCTGCTCCTGTTCGCATTCATCCAGCGTCAGAACTTCGCCCACTGATGCCGGATGAAAGGAGGAGGCGCCCGAACCTCCTCTTATCAAACGCGCGCGGCCTCCCGTCCCCTGGGCCGCGCGCGCCCTTTCGACTCTAGACCCTCGCCCCGGCTCTTGACCCTCACCCTGAGGAGACCGCGGAGCGGTCGTCTCGAAGGGCGAGGCCACCGGCGGGGCCTCATCCTTCGAGACGCGCGAAGACGCGCTCCTCAGGATGAGGGACAGATAGCTTCGCTGCGGAATGACGAAAGTACACATCCGATGCCTCGCGTCATCGCCCCTTTCCTCCTCGCCCTCCTCGGCCTGATCCTGTTCGGCCAGGGCGCGTACATTCACGCCAAGGCACTCCTCGCGCAGGTCCTGCTCGAACGCGCGTTTGCAAAAACCATCGCCACGGGGCATCCGACAAAGCCGTGGTCATGGGCCGACACCTGGCCGGTCGCGCGCATCGAGGTGAAGCGGCTGCACGCGAGCGCCATCGTGCTCGCGGGCTCCAGCGGCCAGGCACTCGCGTTCGGCCCGGGTCATGTCGAACTGACGGCAAAGGCCGGCGAACGCGGCGTTGCCGTCTACTCGGCGCATCGCGATACCCATTTCCGTTTCCTGAAGGACGTCGCCATCGGCGACGAGATCGACGTCACCCGCAGCGACGGCAAGACCTTCCGCTATCGCGCCGACGCCAGCTCCGTGGTGCGTTACGATGCTTCCGGCATCGATCCGCTGTCGAGCGGATACGAGCTGGTGCTCTCGACCTGCTGGCCATTCGACGCGCTGACACCGGGGCCGGAACGCTATCTCCTGCACGCGACGATGATCGAATCCGACCCCTCGCGGATGACAGCGCCGTGAATATTGTCCGTGCGGTGGGATATTGCGTCAGCGCGTAGCGGCATGCAGCCAACGTGAGTTGTCACGCTTCGCAAGCTTCAATAGAAATAACAAAAATACGGCGCGCGGTATTCGCTGCAGCGCCGCAGGAAACGACAAGGCAGGGTCCATGGAAGCTCAATTCAGCCCCGCGTCCGCTCCAACAGAGAAATGGTCGCCGTCGCCTGACGCCAGCGAAGTGGTCAAGCAGATCCATGCGATGCTGCACCCGCGCAACATCGTCCTGGTCGGCGCCACCGACAAGCCCGGCAATTATGCTGAGCGCATCTGGAACAATCTAATCAAGTACGGATATCGCGGCGGACTTTATCCCGTTAATGCAAAACGCGAGACGATCTGGGGCGTCCCCTGCTACAAGGATTTCGCGTCTCTCCCCGACAAGCCCGATCACGTGCTGGTGCTGGTGCCGGCGCGCTTTGCGGTGCAGGTGATCCGCGATGCGGCCGCCGCCGACGCGCGCTCCGCCACCATCGTCACCTCGGGCTTCAGCGAATTGCAGGACGAAGAAAGCCAGCGGCTCGCTTTGGAATTGAAGCAGGCGGTGCAGGAGACCGGGCTTGCGGTTACCGGACCCAATTGTCTTGGAAACCTGAGCGCCGGCGAAAACCTATTCACCAATATCGACGACCGCATCGTCACCATGGAAGCCGGACCGGTGGCGATCGCCGGTCAATCCGGCGCGATCGTGATGGCGATCCGCCAGACGCTCGAGGATCGCGGCGTCGGTGTCGGCTACATGGTGACGACCGGCAACGAGGCCGGGCTGACCACGCCTGACCTGATGACCTATTTCGCGGCCGATCCGAGCATCCGCGTCATTGTTGTCTACCTGGAGGGTGTGCGGAACACGAAAGCGTTCCGCGATGCCTGCAAGGCCGCGCGCAGCGTCGGCAAGCCGGTGATCGCGCTCAAGCTCGGCGCCTCCGAGGGCGGCCGCGCCGCGGCGATGGCGCATACCGGCGCGCTCGCCGGCTCGATCGAGACCTTTGACGCGATCTCGACCCGCGAAGGCGTGATCCGCGTCCGCGGCCTCGACGAATTGATCGAGACCACCGAATGCTTCGTGCATGCCGATCTGCCCAAGGGCAACCGGCTCGCCGCGGTGTCGCTGTCCGGTGGTAAGCGCGGGCTGCTGATCGACGCGCTCTATGCGGCCGGACTGGATTTCGCGCCGCTCGGCCCAAACGCGACTGAGCAATTGGCAAGAATGCTCGGCCCCGGCAGCATTGTCGGCAACCCGCTGGACGCTGGCTTTGCCGCCGTCGTCGATCCCTCCGTCTACATGAAGTCGATCAAGATCATGATCGACGATCCCGATACCGACATCGTCATCATCGATTCCGAGCTGCCAAAGGCGCCGCATGAGCTGCGCGAGCGCAATCTTCGCATCGTCAACGAGATGGCCGGCCAGGCGGGCAAGCCCGTGATCTACATCAGCGCCATGTCGATCGGCTTCACCGAGCACACCAAGGCGCTGCGCAAGATGTTGCCGAACGTCGCCGTGCTGCAGGGGCTCGACCGGGCGGTCGGCGCGCTCAAGTCGCTGATCGAATACGCGCAGCTCCGCAAGGAAGTGCCTGATATCGTCTCGAGCTCCAAACCATCGGCGCGCGCCATACTTGAGAAAACGCTGAACAGCGCCAACGGTGCCGCCGCGCTCGACGAGGTCGCCTCGAAGAAGCTGCTCCGGGCTTACGGCATTCCGATCTCGAAGGAAGAGATCGCGCAGACGGCAACTGAGGCGGCGGCTATCGCCAGGAAGATCGGCTTCCCCGTGGTGGCGAAGGTGGTCAGCCCCGATATCCTGCACAAGTCGGATATCGGCGGCGTGGCGCTGAACCTCAACAGCGTCGCGGAAGTGAAGAAGGCATTCAACGACATCACGGCGCGGGTCAGGAAGCTCAAGAACAAGCCGAAGCTCGAGGGCGTCCTGATCGCGCAGCAGGTCAAGGCCGATCTGGAGCTCGTGGTTGGCGCCTCGCTCGACGCCGAGATGGGGCCCGTGGTGCTGTTCGGCACCGGCGGCGTGGACATCGAACTATTGAAAGATGTCGCGCTGGCCGGTGCGCCAATCGATGCGGACGAAGCAAGGCAGCTGATTGCCAAGACCAAAGCCGGCATCAAGCTGAAAGGCTATCGCGGCAAGTCGGCACTGCACGAAGCCTCCGCGGTGAAGGCGCTGGTCGGCCTCTCCAACCTGATCGCCGACGCGGGCAACCGCATCGCCTCGATCGACGTCAATCCGTTCCTGATCAACCCCAAGCTCGGCGTCGCCGTGGATGCCCTGATCGTGCTCAACAACGCCGCGGCGAAGAAGGCGGCGGAGCATTGATGCCTGCCTCTCCCTCTCCCCGTTCTTACGGGGAGAGGGTTGGGGTGAGGGGCTCTATCCACGAATAAAGCAAGAGCTGAGTTCGCGGAGGCACGCCCTCACCCGGATCGCATCTACGATGCGATCCGACCTCTCCCCGCAAGCGGGGCGAGGTGTTCAGAAGGTCGCGCCCCACTGCCGTGCGGTCTGCAATATCCAGTCGCGATACAGCGTCAGCGGCGTGACGCCGGTGATGCCGCCGCAGCCGGCGGAATTGTTCGGCCCCGTCGACCAGCTGATGACGCCGACGATCGCAGGCCCGGTCTGCTTGTCCTCGAACACCGGCCCACCGGAATCGCCGGTGCAGGCCCCGAGCCCATCGCGTGCGCCCTGACTGAGCGGATCGACGAGGCGGATCTGCAGCGTGCCCGGCTTGCCGGTGGCGATCAGCCCGGCGACGCGGACGGTGCCGCCGCTTTTTCCATCGCCGCGCACGGTGACGCCAATGCCGGCGATGGTGAAGCGGCTGCCGACGATGACGGGAATGTTGGGCGCGCCAAGCGATGCAGGCGCCTTGCCGGCGGCGGGCGCCGCGAGCTGCAGCAGCGCCACGTCGGCGGCGGCGCGATGGGAGGTCATGGCGTCCATCCTGAACGCGGGATGGATCGCGACGCCCTTGACGTCCCTCAATTGCGGTTGCCGGTCCGGGCCATATTCGACGATCTTGTAGTCCGCACCAGGCTGCACGCAATGTGCGGCTGTCAGCACCACCTTTGGTGCGATCAGCGCGCCCGTGCAGAAATTGCCGCGCGAGCCGACGATGGTGATGATGGAACGGCCGACGCCTTCGGCGCTCGGCACGCCGCCGCCGACAACGGCGGAGGCCGGCGTGGAGGCAAGCAGCGCAACCGCTGCTGATATGGTGACCAGGGCTTTCATGGAGACAGCAATAACTTGCGTCGCGCGCGTCGCCAAGCCGCCGGATTCAGGCGAAAGCGTTTTCGAGCGAAGTGGATACCGGTTCGCGTAAAGAAAACGCGTCAAAACTAGAATCTAGAGCTTCTGTTCTGATTCAATCAGAACCGAATATGCTCTAGCTCAGCGCATCGATCCATGTTAGCCGCTCCCTCAACACACATAACGGCAGGCAGAAGGAAATGATCGAGGCAGTGATCTGGGATTTCGGCGGCGTCTTGACCACCTCGCCGTTCGAGGCGTTCACGCGGTTCGAGACCGAGCGCAGCCTGCCCGCCGACATCATCCGCCGCACCAACGCCGCCAACCACCTGGAGAACGCCTGGGCCAAATTCGAGCGCGCCGAGGTCGATATCGAGACCTTCGATGCGCTGTTCGCTGCCGAATCGCTGGCGCTCGGCGCCGAGGTGCGCGGCAGGGACGTGCTGCCGCTGCTGCAGGGCGACCTGCGCCCGGAGATGGTGGAAGCGCTCAAGCGCATCAATGCCAAATTCAAGACCGGCTGCATCACCAACAACCTGCCGGCGAACGCAATCGGCAGCCAGAGCGGCCGCACGCTCTATGTCGCCGAGGTGATGGCGCTGTTCGATCACGTGATTGAATCCGCCAAGATCGGCCTGCGCAAGCCCGATCCGCGCATCTACCGGATGATGGTGGACGCGCTGAAGGTCGATCCGAACAATTGCGTCTATCTCGACGACCTCGGCGTCAACCTGAAGCCGGCCCGCGAGATGGGCATGACCACAATCAAGGTGGTCAGCGCGGACCAGGCGATTTCGGAGCTCGAGTCCGCGACCGGGCTTGTATTGCGCTAGGCACGGACTCTCCCTCTCCCCGCCCTTCGCGGGGAGAGGGTTGGGGTGAGGGGCTCTCTCCACGCAGACGGCGACAGATGGACTCGCGGAGCTCCCCCTCACCCGAAATTCAAGCTGCGCTTGAATTTCGACCTCTCCCCGCAAGCGGGGCGGGTGACGCGGAGTTCGCCTCCCGGTTCGAGAACAAATGTCGCTAGGCGGAAAAAGCCGGAACCCGAGGGCTTTCCCGGCGCAAACGAGCCTTGTGCTTTGCTGGGAACGCAGGCAGAACAGCCCGACGTCAAGACAATCCGGAGCACCCTTCAGTGGCTGAAGCGCAGCCTGCCGCCGCGATCGAGGCCGTCGAAAACGGCCTCGCCGCACAAGGTTACATCGCGAGCCGGCAGATCGCGACCGCTGTTTATCTGTCGCAAGAGATCGAGAAACCGATCCTGGTCGAAGGGCCCGCCGGCGTCGGCAAGACCGAGCTGGCGAAGGCGATCGCCGCCTGGCGCGGCATGAAGATGATCCGCCTGCAGTGCTATGAAGGGCTCGACGAGGCCAAGGCGTTGTATGAGTGGAAGTATGCCAAGCAGCTGCTCTATACGCAGATCTTGAAGGACAAGCTCGGCGAAGTGCTGGGCGGCGCGCAGACGTTGCACGCCGCGCTCGACCAGCTCCACACCTTCGGCGACGTGTTCTTCTCTAAGGAATTCGTCGAGCCGCGGCCGCTGTTGCAGGCGCTGGAGCAGCCGGCGGGCTGCGTGCTCCTGATCGACGAGATCGACAAGTCGGATGCCGAGTTCGAGTCGCTGCTGCTGGAAATCCTCAGCGATTTCCAGGTCAGCATTCCCGAGCTTGGCACGGTCTCGGCGATCGCGCCGCCGACGGTGATCCTCACCTCCAACAGCGAGCGCGATCTCGGCGACGCCTTGAAGCGGCGCTGCCTGCATCTGCATATCGGCTTCCCCGAGCAGAAGCTGGAAGAGCGTATCGTCGAGAGCCGCGTGCCCGGCATCTCGCAGTCGCTGCGCCGGCAGATGGTCGGCTTCATCCATGAGATCCGCACCCTCGACCTGAAGAAGCTGCCGTCGGTGAGCGAGACCATCGACTGGGCGCGCGTGCTGGTGCTGCTGCAGGCGACCGAGCTGGACCATGAGATCGTCAAGGATACGCTGAACGTCCTGCTCAAATACGAGGCCGACATCGAGGCCGCGCAGCCGCAGCTCACCACCTTCATCGCCAAGGCGTCGCGGCAAAACGTGTTCGGGTAGACGCCATGCGCGAGAACCTACATCGGTTCTTTCGTGCCGCGCGCGGAGCCGGGGTCCGGGTCTCGCCCGCCGAAAGTATCGATGCGATGCGGGCAGTCTCGCGCGTCGGCTTCACTGACCGCGGCGTCCTGCGCGACACTTTTCTCCTGACGCTCGCCAAGTCGCAGGACGAGAAGCGCGCGCTCGGCGAATGCTTTGATCTGTTCTTCAGCCAGCCCGAGCCGGCGGAGCGGGGCGAAGAGAGCAAATACGACGATGCGGAACGGGCGGAGTCCAATGCGAGCTCCGATTCTCCCGGCGAGGCCAGTGCCGGCGATCAGGCCGAAAATCTCGGACCTCTCGCACAGATGCTGCTGACGCAGGATCGCAACGCGATATCGGCAGCGATCGCGAACGCCTCCGGCGCGGCCTCGCTTTCCAACATCAGATATTTCACCCAGCGCGGTATCTTCTCGGGCCGCGTCCTGGAGGCCATGGGCATCCAGCGCCTGCGCGACGATCTCGACAATCTGACCCCAACCAACCCGGCACTGGCCGAGCGGCTGCAGGCGGCGCTCGATGGATTGCGCGACACGGTTCGTGAGACTGTTTCGCAGGCGCTTCTGCTTTACGGCCGCGAAGAGACGGAGAACCTGCGCAACGAGATCCTGCGCAATGCGCCGCTCGCCAGGATCGAGCCGCGCCAGGTCGAGCAGATGCGCGCGCTGATCCGCCAGATCGCCCGCCGCCTGCGCGAGCGCTACTCGAAGCCGCGCAAGCGCCAGCGCCGCGGCCATCTCGACGTGCGCCGCACGCTGCGGCGAAACGCGGCCTGGGGCGGCGTGCCCTTCCTCACCGCCTGGAAGCGCAAGCACCGCGACCGGCCGAAAATCGTCGCACTCTGCGACGTCTCGGGCTCGGTCGCGCGGGTGTCCGATTTCTTCCTGCTCTTGATCCACTCTCTGCACGAAGTGGTCGACGATGTCCGCTCGTTCGCCTTCTCCGGCCATTTGATCGAGGTCAGCGATATCCTGGAGGAGAAATCGCTGGAGGCGGCAATGGCCGAGATCATGTCCAAGGTCGGTTTCGGCTCCTCCGATTACGGCAATTCGCTTGCCGATTTCGAGAAGAGCTGGATGGACACGATCACGCCGCAGACCACCGTGATCGTGCTCGGCGACGCCCGCAGCAATAACCTCGATCCCCGCGCCGACATCCTGCGCCGCATCAGCGAGCGTTCAAAGCGCCTGGTCTGGCTCAATCCCGAGGGCCGCATGGCTTGGGGCTTTGGCGATTCCGAGATGCCGCGCTACGCAACCTTCTGCAGCGTGGTCCGCCAATGCGCCACCGCCCGGCAGCTTGAGCGCGCGGTATCGGATATCGTCGCGACGTATCAGTAGCGCCGTCCCCGGCGTTGCGTGTTGCCAAGCCCAAGCGGCATATGTGAAGGGAAGCCGGCGCAGCAAGCTCCCGCCTCTCCCCTTGTGGGAGAGGCGGGTCTGAGCAGGCGGAAACAGCGTGCACGATGTCAGCACCATACTCTGATCGCTCACGCATCGATCGCCTCCTTGATGCGCTTGCGCGTCAGCGGCAGGTCACGCAGGCGCTTGCCGGTGGCGTGGGCGATGGCGTTGGCGATCGAGGCCGCGGCCGGGCCCTGGCCGGTCTCGCCGCTGCCGAGGAACGGCTGGCCGGGCCTGTTGATGATGTGGACATCGATGCGGTCAGGCACCGCGTCGAAGCGCAGGATCGGATAGGTCTGCCAGTCGATGCTGGTGATCCTCGTGTCGTCAAAGCTTACGCTCTCATACAGCGTCCAGCTCATCGATTGCACGATCGCGCCCTCGATCTGGTTGGTCAGCCCGTCCGGATTGACGACCTGCCCGGAATCGACGGCGGCGACCGCACGAACCAGCCGCGCGCGGCCGGTCTCACGATTCACTTCGACTTCGCTCGCGATCGCGCAATAGGCGGCAAGGTTCTTGTAGCGCGCGAAGGCAAAGCCGTAGCCGCGACCGGCTGGCGGCTTTCGATCCCGCTTCCAGCCAAATTCCTGCGCGGCCCTTTCGATGACGTCGCGCCCCCGCCGATCCTCGAGGTGCCGCAAGCGAAACTCCACCGGATCGGCGCCCGCGAGTTGGGCAAGCTCGTCCATGAAACTTTCGATCGAGAACACGTTGTGATAGGCACCGAGCGCGCGCATCGCAGAAATCCGCAGCGGCATCTCCGGAATGAAGTGATGCACCACATGCGCGTTGGCAAAAGTATACAGCGGGATCGCGTTGCGGTCGCCTCCGCCTTCCGGCAATGGCAATGGCTTTGCCGGCGGCACGGCAACGCTGTGCGCCATGTGCTGCGCGGCGAGCAGCGTGCCCGCGCCGCCGGGCCGCATCGAGTGAGTGTTGCTCCACACCGCAAAATTCCAGTCGGCGATGCGGCCCATGGCGTCGAGCGAGGCCTTCAGCTTCGTCACCATCGCCGGCCCGAACGGCTCCCAGGCGTGTTCCTGCTCGCGCATCCATTGCACGCGCACAGGTCGGTCCGGCAGCGCACGCGCGATCAGCGCGGCATCGGCCGCGGCATCGTCAGCACCATTATGACCGTAGCAGCCGGAACCCTCGACATGGATCAGGCGAACGCTCGCAGGCGGCATGCGCAGCATCTCCGCGATCGCCTGGCGGTCGGGATAGACGCCTTGGGTGTGCGTCCAGATCGT
This sequence comes from Bradyrhizobium cenepequi, assembly GCF_020329485.1. Taxonomy (GTDB): domain Bacteria; phylum Pseudomonadota; class Alphaproteobacteria; order Rhizobiales; family Xanthobacteraceae; genus Bradyrhizobium; species Bradyrhizobium cenepequi. Next base: position 26,509 of record NZ_JAGKJI010000026.1, on the reverse strand, counting down.
CATCGCGCCATCAGCGAAATGCGCCACGGCGCAGGATGGTCCGATCGAACCATGTGATTGATAAGGGCGCGTGTAAGTGGCAACTAAGGTCGTTTGGCCGGAGACGGAAGAATCGCTGCGATCGAGAATCGTGGAATCCTGCGAGGGCAAGCTGGTGAGCACGTTGAGCAGATCATCCTGCTTCGGCAGGTTCGCCCTCTCCTGCCATTTCGTGGCCGCAGCGAGCGTGTTCATTGCCTTGATCGCCCGAAATTCCTTGTCCGCGACCACGGCGAGAAAATTGCCATCGCGGACGACCTTGAGGACACCGGGCAGCTTCTCGACGGCCGAGCTGTCGCATTCGACGAGCTGTGCGCCGTAGCTCGGCGGCCGCACTACGCGCGCATGCACCATGTCTGGCAATCGCATGTCCTGCACATAGGCCTCACCACCCGTCACCTTTGCCGGGATGTCGACGCGCGGCACCGCGTGAGCCATGACCTTGAAGATCGCAGGATCCTTCAATTTCGATTGCGGCTGTGCCTGGACGTGGAGCATGTCGGTGGCGACCAGTTCACCGTAAGTGAGCCGCCTGCCGTCCGGCGCGACCACCGCGCCGTTTTCGGTGCTCAGGCCCTCGACGGAGAGACCGAGCCTTGCTGCCGCCTCCGCGATCAGGAGTTCGCGCACCTGCGCGGCGGCATTCAGGATCGCGGTCCCGGAATCCTGCATCGAGTGGCTGCCTGCGGTATAGCCTTCGTTGGCGGTGAGTTGCGTGTCCGCGGTGACGACGTTGATCGCTTCGAAAGGCACATCCAACTCTTCAGCAGCGATCTGCTGAAACGCTGTCTTGAATCCCTGGCCGAGCTCGGCCTTGCCGGTGAAGGCGGTGATGCGACTATCGGAGTCGATCCGGAGCCAGGAATCGAGATACGGTGTCGTCGCAAGACTGCCCGGGCCCTTTGACGCCGCACCTGCCGGCGCCCCTTCTTGCGCGAAGGCGCGACCGAGCGAGAAACTGACGATGAGGGCGCCGCCGCCCTGCAGCACGCGGCGGCGATCGAGGACAACAGGCGCATTCATCTCCCGCTCCTCTCGTTCGCAGATGCATCCGCCGTATCCATCAATCGCGCGGCCCGGTGTACCGCGCGCAGGATGCGCATATGGGTGCCGCAACGGCAAAGATTCGACTGCAACTCGGCGCGGATCTCGGCATCGGTCGGCTTTGGATTTCTGAGCAGTAGCGCCTGCGCGCGCATCATCATGCCCGCGATGCAATAGCCGCATTGCGCCGCCTGTTCCTCCATAAAGGCGCGCTGGATCGGCGCCGGCGCGGACACCGTGCCGAGACCTTCCAGCGTCGTCACCTGCTTGCCCTCGAGCAGCACGAGCGGCGTCACGCAAGACAGGACGGCCTTGCCATCCACGATGACGGTGCACGAACCGCATTGGCCGAGGCCGCAGCCGAATTTGGCGGCGTTGAGTTTGAGATCGTCGCGCAAGACGTAGAGCAGCGGCGTATCCGGATCGGCATCGATCTGAGTGTCATGTCCGTTGACCTTCAGTGTCATCATGGCTGGTCTCGCTGTGATGGGTCGGCCGGCGCATTGCGCGGCTCCGGGGAAGTCTGGAAAAGCGCGGTCTGGGTGCGGCGCGCATCCGCAATGGTCTTTTCAACCCCGGTCCAGGGCTGTTCCTTGCTGAAACGCGCGCGCAGGTAATTGACGAGCGAGGTGACCTGCGCGTCGGTCATGCCGTCGGCGAAGCCCGGCATGATCGGACTGCGTTCGCCAGCGACTGCCGGAACGCCGGCCAAGATAATATTGGCGAGATTGCGTGGATCAGGGCTCGTGACCGCGGTGCTCAGCGCAAGATTGACGCCGCCGTACGGAAGTGGCCGGCCTGATTCATGACAGGCGGCGCAGGCCGCAGCATAGATCGCGGAACCGGTCGGGTCCGCTTGCGCGGGTGCTGGTTCGGCCTGCGCAAGCACGGCGCTGCGATCGCGTTCCGGCTTCGCGGCGCCGGAGACGTCGGCCATATAGACAGCGATGGCTTGCACATCGCTCTCGGGCACCGTAGAGAGATTGCTCACCACCTCCGCCATCGGCCCGCGCGCGGTGCCATGATCGGGATGCCAGCCGTTGCGCAAGTAAGCGTAAAGCGACTCCGCGTTCCACGGCACCGGCGCATGCGCGCGATCGTTCAAGGCATAAGCGCGCCAATTGTCGGTCTCGCCGCCGGCAAACTGCGCGCTTACGCGCTCGGCGCCCAGCGCATTGCGCGGCGTGTGGCAGGCGCCGCAATGGGCGAGGCCGTCGACCAGATAGGCGCCGCGGTTCCATTCGGCGCTCTTCGCGGGGTCGGGCTGGAATGTATCGCGGCGCAGGAACAAGAGTTTCCAGCCCGCGATGATCGGGCGCTGGTCCAGCGGAAAGATGAGATCGTTCGGCGGTGCCGCGGCATGCACCGGCGACCGCGTCATCAGGAACGCATAGAGCGCCCGGTTGTCCGCATCGGTGACGTTGGTGAAGTGGTCATAGGGAAAGGTCGGATAGAGATGCTGGCCTTCGCGGCCCACGCCGGTGCTCATGGCGCGAGCGAACGCGGCTTCCGACCAGCCGCCGATGCCGGTCTCCGGATCCGGCGTAATGTTGGAGGAAAAGACCACGCCAAACGGCGTCGGCACCGGCAGGCCACCGGCAAAATCCTGGCCGTCCTGCCTTGTGTGGCAGCTATTGCAGTTGCCAAGCGCAGCAAGCTCGCGGCCGCGCTTGACCACAGCCGGATCGAACGACGCCGGAGACGGCGGCTCGATCGCGGCGATTGCCGGCCGCCACACGGTCGCAAACACCACCGCCGCGCCCACGATCAGTATGACAGCGACGATGCTTGCGATGATCCGTGGCGATCTCGCCATGCCAGCCATTTGAGTTTGTGGTTGGACCGTGTTTTAACACGGATATTCCGGCATCGTTCGCCGGCAAGGCCCCCGATCACCGCTTCTTGACTGCGTTCGAAACCGACATGGATTCTGTCCTCAACCGTGCGTCCGGCGATATCAGGGATGCGCTTGCCGTGCTCAATTCCGTGTTCGGCCTCACCGCATTCCGGGGCGCGCAGGAAGAGATCGTCCGGCACGTGACCGATGGCGGCAATTGCCTGGTGCTGATGCCGACCGGCGGCGGCAAGTCGCTTTGCTACCAGTTGCCGTCGCTGCTGCGCGAGGGCTGCGGCATCGTCGTCTCGCCGCTGATCGCGCTGATGCGCGACCAGGTCGCGGGGCTCACCGAGGCCGGCGTCAACGCGGCCGTGTTGAACTCGACGCTATCGCCGCAGGAAGCAGGCGAAGTCGAACGCAGGCTGATCGCGGGCGATCTCGACCTGCTCTATGTCGCGCCGGAGCGACTGGTGACGCCGCGCTGCCTTGGCCTGCTCGCGCAGACGAAGATCGCGCTGTTTGCGATCGACGAGGCGCATTGCGTCTCGCAATGGGGCCATGATTTCCGGCCCGAATATATCGGCCTTTCCGTGATCGCCGAGCGCTTTCCCGGCGTGCCGCGGATGGCGCTCACCGCAACCGCCGACGAACTGACGCGCAATGAGATCGCCGAGCGGCTTTCGCTCAACGACGCTCCGCGCTTCGTCTCGAGCTTCGACCGGCCGAACATCCGCTACGAGATCATCGACAAGGTGAATTCGCTGGCGCAGTTGAAGGCATTCATCGCTGAGCGCCATGCCGGGGAAGCCGGCATCGTCTATTGCCTGTCGCGGGCGAAGGTCGAGGACGTCGCGGCCTCGCTCGGCGCAGCCGGCATTCCGGCGCTGCCCTACCACGCCGGCCTTGAACCAAGCGTCCGCGCGCGGAACCAGGATCGCTTCATCAACGAGGACGGCATCGTCATCGTCGCCACCATCGCCTTCGGCATGGGTATCGACAAGCCGGACGTGCGCTTCGTCGCCCATCTCGACCTGCCCAAGAGCATCGAAGCCTACTATCAGGAGACCGGCCGCGCCGGACGCGACGGCAAGCCGTCGAGCGCGTGGATGGCTTATGGCCTCTCCGACATCGTGCAGCAGCGCCGCATGATCGACGAATCCACCGGCTCGGATGCCTACAAGCGCGTCTCGATCGGCAAGCTCGATTCGCTGGTGGCGCTGGCGGAAACCGTGGGCTGCCGCCGGCGGCGCCTGCTGGCTTATTTCGGCGAGACGCTCAGGGAAGAGAATTGCGGCAATTGCGACAATTGCCTGTCGCCGCCGCGCGTCCGCGACGGCAAGATCCTGGCGCAGAAGATGCTGTCCTGCGTCTACCGCACCGGCCAGCGCTTCGGCGCCATGCACCTGATCGACGTGCTGGTCGGCCGCCTCACCGATCGCGTCAAGCAGTTCGGGCACGATCAATTGTCGGTGTTCGGCGTCGGCCGCGAGCTCAACGAGAAGCAGTGGCGCGCGGTGCTGCGCCAGCTTGTCGCCATGGGACATCTTTGGGCCGACAGCGACGCTTTCGGCGCGCTGAAGTTGACCGAGAGCGCGCGCGGCGTCCTCAAGGGCGAAACCGAAGTGCTGCTGCGCGAGCAGGCGGAAGGCGCGCGCAACCGCGCCATCCGTTCCAAGTCGCGACGCGGCGAGCTCGCGCCCGCCGTGACCGGCCAGGGCAAGGCCGCCAATCCTGCGCTTCACGCCGCGCTGCGCGCCTGGCGCTCCGAAGTGGCTCGGCAGCGCAGCGTGCCGGCCTATGTCGTGCTGCACGATTCCACCATCGACGGCATCGCCGCCGTGCGCCCGACGACGCTTGACCAGCTTCGCGGCGTCGCCGGAATCGGCGACAAGAAACTTGAGCACTACGGCGATGAGCTGATCGCGGTGGTGAAGAGGACTGAGGGATAAGCGCGCGATCAGAGCATTAGGCGCCGCCCCTTCCCGTTTGCTATGATGGCGAGCATGCATGAACTAGGCCTTCAGGACTTGATCAAGCGGATCGGCGCCGCGCATGTCAGGCGGCGGCTGAACGACGAGACCGAGCATGAGGCACAGCTGTTCGGCCAGGGCACGCTGTTCTTCAACCTGGAGAACTCGCTGCTTGCGCCGAGCGTCATCGCAACGGCGCTCAAATTTGCCGGGCTGTACGGCCGCGCGCGGCAGAACGCCGACCGCGTGTGCATCAGGCGCAACGAGCTCGCCTCGGGCGCGCTGCCCAGGGGCTTCGACGGTTTCACCATTCTGCATCTCAGCGACCTGCACGGCGACCTCAGCGCCGGCGCGATGCGGCGGCTGCCCGGCATGATCGCGGATCTCGCCTATGACGTCTGCGTCCTGACCGGCGACTATCGCGGCCAGACCTTTGGTCCCTTCGACAAGAGCCTGGACTACATTGCGCCGGTGATCGCGGCGCTGAAGCCATCGGTCTACGGCATTCTCGGCAATCACGACACGATCCGCATGACGCCGCGACTGGAAGCGATGGGCATCCGGATGTTGTTCAACGAGTGTGAGGCGATCCGGCGCGGTAATGAAGCGATCTATCTCGCCGGCGTCGATGATGCGCATTTCTATCGCGCCGACGACATCGGCAAGGCCGCCGCACCAATTCCCGGCGACGCCTTCTCGATCCTGCTTTCGCATACGCCGGAAGTGTATCGGACGGCGGCGGCCGCTGGATTCGACCTGATGCTGAGCGGGCACACCCATGGCGGCCAGCTCTGCCTGCCCGGCGGCATGCCGATCAAGCTGGAAGCATGGTTGCCGCGCAAGTTCGGCGCTGGCGCCTGGCGCTACGGCACGATGGCCGGCTACACCTCGGTCGGCGCCGGCACCAGCCTGTTGCCGGTCCGCCTCAACTGCCCGGCGGAGATCACGCTGCACACGCTGCGCTGTGCGGGATAAGGCGAGAAGTTGCGCGATGTTTTTCTGTTGATCGAAGTGCCGGCGCCTTTCACCTCGCCCCGCTTGCGGGGAGAGGTCGGATCGCATCGCAGACGCGATCCGGGTGAGGGGCACTCTCCGCGAGTTCACCTCTCTCCGTATTCGTGGAGAAAGCCCCTCACCCCAACCCTCTCCCCGTAAGAACGGGGAGAGGGAGTTTAGGCCTGATTGCCCTATTTCTTCGCGCTCGCGTTCGCGTTTTGCTCGTTCGCCGTGCAGGAGATCAGAAGTGTAAAGCCGCGGGCGCTTTTTGCTATCTCGGCCGTCTCCTTCTTCATCTCGCGCCGCTCCGTCACCCGGTACATCACGACGCTGTTGTCGAGGAAATCCCGGAGCGCGCCGGTCTTGATCGCGAAGTTGATATTCTCGGGAATGTTGCCGGTCGCCCGCGCGACCTTGAGCGCGTTCAGCTTGGCGGCGACCACGCCGACCAGCGCGCCGGTGGAGTCGAGCAGCGGCCCGCCGCTATTGCCCGGCTGCACCGCCGCGCTGATCTGCAAATGACGGGTGTCGTTGAAAATGCCGCTCAGCGAACTGACGATGCCGGTCGTCACCGTGAAATCCGACGTTAGCAGTCCGTGAAAGGGAAAACCGATCGCAATCACGGCGTCCCCGGTTTGCACGGAATTCTCCCTGATGACCGCAGCCTCCTTGAACGGGGTCGGCGCCTGCAGCAGGGCGAGGTCGTTGGTCTCGTCGCTCGAGACCAGCCGCAGCTTGACGGGCGCCTCGCCAGTGAGATTGCCCGTGATCTCGCCGCAGCCATGGACGACATGGTGATTGGTGACCACGTGCCCGTTGCTGGAGATCACGATGCCGGTGCCGGTCTGGCCGACGGCCTTGCCCTGCCTCGGCGTAGCGGCACTTGGGGCGGCGCCACTCGGCGCGGCCGGCGCCGATGCGGTCGGCTTCGGCAGCGCGACCGCGAATTCGCCGGCATTGGCGAGTCCGTTCTTCTTGACGCTGGCGACGCAGTTGACCAGCGAGGGCAGTAGCTGCGCAGTCTGGTTCAGGTTGAACTGGAACAGCTGGCCCTGCGCAAACGCAGTCATCACCCGCGCTTTGCGAAACTGGTTGATCAGCGACGAATTGGGCGACATGTCGACGGCTACAAGCTGGGCCCCGATAGGCATGCCATAGACGTTGAACGGCTGCTGACCGTCGAAGGTGAGTGCCAACGGAAAGGCTTCGCCGGGCGTCAACCGCCAGCTCTGGTGGGAAAACCCCAGTCGCCAATTGCCGTTCGCGCCGACCAGGACCAGGAAATAGATGCCGCTCTGATAGGAGGCGCCCGCGGCGCAATGGGTGAATACGCCGCTATTGTCGTCGGTATAGGCGCCGCCCCGCCAGTTGCCAATCGAGATCGAGCCATACGGCCCGCGCGCATGCGAAAATGTCGCAGACAGCAGCACGCATGCGGCCGCGACAACCGCGCTGATTGCAAGTCTCATACTTAACTACCCCAGCCACGGCCCATCATAGGAGGCTTCGGAACTCGTCCGCAAGCCGCCCGCAAGCGCCGACTCTCGGCGTCGCAGCCAAGGCGGCTCGCCAATGTTCTTATTTTGTTCCCATCATGAAATCTCGTCAACTACAAAGTGAGTAACGCTAGCTCCGTAGCCCGGATGAAGCGCAGCGCAATCCGGGACAGACGATCCGCGGACACGATGCCCCCGGGTTGCGCTGCGCTCCACCGGGCCACGGCGGCAATGAGGTGATCCGCCTCACCCATTGCGGAACGTATACGCATAGCCGTTGATCGCCGGCGCGCCGCCGAGATGGGCGTAGAGCACCTTCGAGCCGGCCGGGAAGAAGCCTTTCCCCACGAGGTCGATCATGCCCTGCATGGATTTGCCCTCGTAGACGGGATCGGTGATCATCCCTTCCAGCCGAGCGCACAACCGGATCGCCTCTTTGGTCGCTTCCGACGGCACGCCGTAGGCAGGATAGGCGTAATCCTCGAGCAGCACGACATCGTCTTCGACAATCTTGCGGCCAAGCTCAACCAGATCGGCGGTGTTCTGTGCGATCGAGAGCACCTGCGCCTTGATCTGCGCCGGCGTGAAGGAGGCATCGATGCCGATCACGTTTCGCGCGCGGCCGTCCTTGGCAAAGCCGACCAGCATCCCGGCATGGGTCGATCCGGTCACGGTGCACACGACAATGTAGTCGAAGCTGAAGCCGAGCTCCTTCTCCTGCGCCCGCACCTCCTCGGCGAAGCCGACATAGCCGATCCCGCCATATTTGTGCACGGAGGCGCCGGCCGGAATCGCATAGGGCTTGCCGCCTCCGGCCTTCACCTCCTCGATCGCCTGCTCCCAGCTCTTGCGGATGCCGATGTCAAAGCCTTCGTCGACCAGCCGCACGTCCGCGCCCATCACGCGGCTGAGCAGGATGTTGCCGACGCGGTCATAGACCGCGTCCTCGTGCGGCACCCAGCTTTCCTGCACCAGGCGGCACTTCATGCCGACCTTGGCGGCGACGGCCGCGACCATGCGGGTGTGGTTCGACTGCACGCCGCCGATCGAGACCAGCGTGTCGGCGTTCGACGCGATCGCATCGGGAATGATGTATTCGAGCTTGCGCAGCTTGTTGCCGCCAAAGGCGAGCCCCGAATTGCAGTCCTCGCGCTTGGCAAAAATCTCGACCTTGCCACCGAGATGCTTCGAGAGCCGCTCCAGTTTCTCGATATGGGTCGGCCCAAAGGTGAGCGGATAGCGCGCGAATTTTTCCAGCATCGTCATTCCCGTTGATGGCATGGCCTCGATGCGAATATGTAGCACCGGCCGCGCGGAAGGTGCTCTCTATTTCGACTGACCGCTTTCTGCTCTATTGCGCGAGCCGCCATCCTATGCAGAGAAACGTCTCATAAATATCCGGCATGGTGAAAGAACCTTCCATGGCTATTAGCCTCGATCGCATCGACCTTAAGATCCTGCGATTGCTGCAGAAGAATGGCCGGCTCAGCAACGCCGAGCTGGCTGACAAGGCCGGCGTCAGCCCCGCCACCTGCCACCGCCGCACCCAGCGGCTGTTCGAGGAAGGTTTTGTCAAAGAGGTCCGCGCGATCGTCGCCCCGCGCAAGGTCGGCAAGGGCGCGCTCGTGATGGTCGGCGTCGTGCTCGACCGCTCCACGCCGGAAAGTTTTGCATCCTTCGAGCAGGCGATCACGAAACTCAAGTTCGTTCTCGACTGTCACCTCGTCGCCGGTGACTTCGACTACTTCCTCAAGATCCGCGTCGGCGACATGGAAGATTTCAATCGCATCCACGGCGAGCAATTGATTGCGCTGCCCGGGGTTCGGCAGACGCGCACCTTCTTCGTGATGAAGGAGGTCATCGACAATGCGGCGCTGGAGTTTTGAACCCGCCGGCAGACCCGAGGCACATCGCCAAATCATGGGCCGAAGCGGCCGCATCTCGTCTGAACGCGTGTCACGGCAACTTCACTTGCTTCGCGCCACCATGCACGCGACGCTTCGGCAATATCTCGCACTTCGCTTGGAATCTCCGTTCGACTTTCCCGCTCGCTTCGTCTCGGGCGTTCCCAAACAGGAGCTTTGCCGTGCGTCTTCCCATCCTCGATCCGACCAAGCTGACCGACGAACAGAAGCCGCTTTACGACGACATGCGAAAGGGCATCCAAGATCATTTCAAGGGCTTCGTGAACATGCGCGCTGATGGCGCGCTGCTCGGCCCCTGGAATCCCTGGCTCCGCGAGCCGAGGTTCGGCAAGCCCGTCTGGGACCTGGTGAAGGCCGTCGCCTCGAATCCACTGTTGCCGCCGGCGGTGCGCGAGGTCGCGATCCTCGTGACCGGATCGCATTTCCGCTCAGGCTATGAACTCTATGCGCACGTCCTGGTCGCCGAGGCGCGCGGCCTCTCCGACGAGAAGCTCGCCACCATCGTCGCCGGTCAGCGGCCGGTCGACCTCACGCGGCAGGAGGCGGTCGCCTTTGACATGGCCTCGGCCCTCGTGAACGGGGGCGTGCTGCCGGACTTAACCTATCGCGCGGCCGTGCAGGAATTCGGCGAGCACGGCGCAGCCGAGCTGTCCTATCTTGTCGGCGTCTACTGCATGGTCTCGGTCACGCTGAACACATTCGACGTGCCCGTGCCGGACTAGGGAGCGCCAGCGCGCGTGATCCAAATTGATGGTCGCGCTCCGGTGCGGAAGATTACTTTCACTCCCAATATCGTTCTATGACCTAGGCCCTCAGAATGGGACTTGGGCGAGAAGGTCGAGCCGATGCTGCGCGATGTCGCGGCGCGGTTGATGCCGATGAGCCGTAACGGTGTGCTCACCGAGATCATCGTATCAACCGCGCAGATCGCGCGCCGCCGGTAGGCAGCGGCTCGAACTGAATACCGCCACATTTGTTACTCCCACCGTTCGATTTCCGGTGCCAGGCTGTCTCATGACCAACGACGAGCCATGAGCGGCGAATGCCTCACGCCACGAGGCGCGGGAATTCGTCCAAACCAGGAGGTTGCAAGAGCCATGAATATGTCGGCAGAGAACGGACGGAAGGGCGGACAGCCCGCCATGCACACACCACCGGTCGTATCGCCGCAGGAGTGGGAAGCGGCCCGCCAGCAGTTGCTCGTGAAGGAGAAGGCGCAGACCCGCGCCCGTGACGCGCTCGCAGCCGAGCGGCGTCGTATGCCGCGGATGGCCGTGGAGAAGGCGTATGGGTTCGAGGGGCCTGCGGGCAAGGTCAGCCTGCTCGACCTGTTCGACGGCCGGCGCCAACTGATCGTCTATCGCGCCTTCTTCGAGCCGGGCGTGTTCGGCTGGCCGGACCACGCCTGCCGGGGCTGCTCCATGGTGGCCGACCAGGTCGCCCATCTCGCCCACCTGAACGCCCGTGACACCACGCTCGTGTTCGTCTCACGCGCGCCGCAGGCGGACATCGCGCGGTTGAAGGCGCGGATGGGCTGGACCATGCCATGGTTCACCATCACGGACAGTTTCGACGCCGACTTCGGTGTGGGCGAGTGGCACGGCACGAACGTGTTCTACCGCGACGGCGACCGCGTGTTCCGCACCTACTTCATCAACAACCGCGGCGACGAGCAGATGGGCGGCACCTGGAATTACCTCGACATCACACCGCTCGGCCGGCAGGAGGTCTGGGAGGACTCGCCCGAAGGCTACCCTCAGACCCCGACCTACAAGTGGTGGAATTGGCACGACAACTACGTCGCGGACGTAGCCCCCGACAAAAAGTGGGTCGAAGTGTCCGACGCCGGCGAGGCGGCATTCCGGAATAAGGACGCCGGCGCGAAGCCGTGAGCCAAGTTAGATCATGATCCGATTTGGACGGACTCGGATCATGATCTCATCTCTCTATTTGAGCATGATCGCCGCGCAAGCGCTTCGCGCTTATCGCGAGGAAAGATCGGTTTCCATTTTCCGGATTATGCTCTGATTCCGGTCACCGAGCCCTGCGCCGTGGTGCGGGCCCGGCGGCCGGCCTCAGCTCCAGGTTGGATACACCCGCGGTAACGTTCAGGCCCGTCTGCGCCTGCACGGATACTGGCTGCAAGGTTACGGTGCGGTCCGAGCCTCCGACCAGGAGATTGGCGCCGACCCCGGCGCCAACCGTGCCGCCGGCCGTCGCCCCCACATAGGTTCCTGCCAGCGCGCCCCGGCGCATTGTGGTCGGCGCAAAAACTGCCCAGGCAAGCTGGCCGCCAGAAGTGGCGCCGATGTCGAGCCCGAGCGTGCTGACGGTGCCGTCATAAGCCTCGCGCGCCCTGCCTCTTGCCGACGTGAGGACGCAGCTGAGCTGGCGCTGTCCCCCGATAACCATGCCGACCCCGGGTGATATGTTGCAGACCAGCGTGCCGACCCTCGCTCGGCCAGCCTCCTGAGCCGTGGCCGGAACGATGCCGAGCGCGAGCGCCACGGTGCAGGCGGTTGCTAAACGGTTCAGCGTTGTCCTATTCAGCGGTGCTTTATTCATGGGCGGCCCTCCGTTGACGTGTTCTGATGGCACGCCCTCAACGCGGACCAACATCGTATGTTCCCGTTCCTCGCACAATCGAGAGCAGTGCAAGCGCACTCGGGAATCGCTGCATGAGACATTGCGGCTTGAATTGACTTCCTTTGTTGCCGGTGCAGCAGGCTCACGATGAACGGATATTCATCAGCGTGACCAAATCGTCACGGAAGTCTCGTTGAATGGCCCTTCCAATTGCCTACGTTTTCCTGGAGCAGGAGGACTTTCCATGAAGCGATCTCAGCGTCTCCTAGATCATGCGGTGACCTGTTCAAAGCTTGCAAAGCGGACAACTGACAAGCAGACGAAAATCAGGCTCAAGCGCATGGAAGATGCTTGGAGGGCTCTCGCGCGAGAGCAAGACTGGCTCGATGGAGAAATCGCTCCAGTCGAAGTATCGCGGCTTGGCCGCCGGACCGGCGCCGGACAGTCGCCAGCATGACGCTCAACGGACTGGATTTACTTCTTCGTCGGTGAGACAGGCCCGGTCGATCCGATCGCGCTCGGTCTCGCTCGCGCGCACGCGAGACTACGGGCTGATATGTAGTTGACCGCAGGTCAAGGTCGCCATTGCGTCGGGACCGGTACCAGACCGCCTCTTGGCCCGTCGAGGCAGATTGATGCGAATGATCCGTAGCGGATAGGCTCCGCTCCTGGTCCCGTAGCCGACATTCAAATTGACGACGGAAATGGCTACTCGTCGTGCGCAATGCGCGGCTTGCGGGTCCGCAGAATCTCGCTATCTCGCCCGCAAGCATATTCCGCGCAGGCGCGCGATGCCGTAAGCTGGCTGAGCCAACCCTCGCCCGCGGAGTCCTGATCGCAAGTCTCAAAGCAAGCCGTTCCCACGCTCCGTGCGTCCGAGCCGTTGGCACAAGCCGACATAACCGGGAGAGAGCCATGACGATGAGACCGGACCCCACGTTCCATGCGTCGCCAAAGCTTGCCATGGAAGCGCCGCCGGAGAATTTTGCCTACACGCTGTTGCTTAGTCCTGATTTCTCGAAGCCCGACGCGCTCGCCGTGATCGACGTCAAGCCGGGCTCAAAGACCTACAGCCAGATCGTCCACACCGTGACAATGCCGAACAAGGGCGATGAATTCCATCATTTCGGCTGGAACGCCTGTTCCTCCGCGCTGTCGCCGCTGACGGGACACGCCTTCGTCGAACGCCGCTACCTCATCATCCCCGGGCTGCGGTCTTCCCGCATCTATATCGTCGACACGAAGCCCGATCCGACCAAGGCGAAGCTGCACAAGATCATCGAGCCGGAGGAAGTGTTCGAAAAGACCGGCTACTCGCGGCCGCACACGATCCATTGCGGGCCGGACGGAATCTACGTCTCGACGCTCGGCGGCGCCGGCAAGGACGGCACCAACGGCCCTCCCGGAGTCTTCATCATGGACTGTGAGACCTTCGACGTGCTCGGACGCTGGGAGATCGATCGCGGCCCGCAGACGCTGCATTATGACTTCTGGTGGAATCTGCCGCGCGACTACATGGTGAGCAGCGAGTGGGCGCTGCCGCCGCAATTCGAGAACGGCATCGTCCCGGAAGATCTGCTGTCGAACAAATACGGCCATAGGCTCCATTTCTGGGACCTTCGCGCCCGCCGCAACGTGCAGACCATCGATCTCGGCGCCAATCACCAGATGGCCCTCGAGGTGCGTCCTGCGCATGATCCGGTCAAGGAATATGGCTTTGTTGGCGTCGTCGTCGATACCACCAACCTCGAAGGCTCGATCTGGACCTGGTGGCGCGAGGGCAGCCAGTTCCACATCGAGAAGACGGCGACGATTCCCGCCGAGCCTGCGCCAAAGGAAAAGCTGCCGCCGCTGTTGCAGGGCTTCGGCGCGGTGCCGCCGCTGGTGACCGACATCGATCTGTCGATGAACGACCGCTTCCTCTACGTCTCCTGCTGGGGCACCGGCGAGATGCGCCAGTACGACGTCAGCGATCCCAGGAAGCCGAAGCTTGCGGGCTCCGTGCATATCGGCGGCATCGCGCGGCGTACGCCTCACCCCAAGGGAGAAGCGTTCGCCGGCGGTCCGCAGATGGTCGAGATCAGCCGCGACGGCAAGCGGGTGTACTGGACCAACTCGCTCTACTCGAGCTGGGACGACCAGTTCTATCCCGAGGGCATGCCAGGCGCCAAGGTGATGGCCAATGTCGGGCCTAACGGCGGACTGGAGCTCGCCCGCGACTACTTCGTGAGCTTCCCCGACGGCTACCGCGCGCATCAGATCCGTCTCGAAGGCGGCGACTGCTCGACGGACTCTTTCTGCTATCCGTCGGTCTGGAATTGAGCGAAGCAGGTTCGGCAGCGCTCTGGCTCTGGCTTGGCATCGTCGCGAGCGGCCTCTATCACGGGATCAATCCCGGCATGGGCTGGCCGCTTGCGGTCGCTGCGGGCTTGATGGAGAAGTCCCCGCGCGCACTCATCCGCGCGCTTGTGCCGTTGGCAGCCGGCCACCTGCTGGCGATGCTCGCGGTGCTGTTGCCGTTCGCGCTCCTGATCGCGCTGATCGAATGGCAGCGCCAGATCCAGGCTGGCGCCAGCCTGCTCGTCATCGCCTTCGGCCTCGCGCGACTGCTCAGGCCTCGCCATCCCCGCGCGCTGGCACGGATACCGCCGACGCAACTCGGCCTGTGGTCGTTCGCAGTCGCGATCGCCCATGGCGCCGGGCTGATGATCCTGCCGTTCTATCTCGGGCTTTGCCAGCCTTCCGGCCTCCATGGCGGCCATGAGGCGGCGGCAGGCGTCGTCAACCAGAATCTCGCGATGGCACTGTTGGTCGCCTTGGTCCACACCGCAGCCATGATCGCCGCCGGTGGATGCCTGGCATGGCTGGCGTATCGCTATCTCGGCGTCAGGTTCGTGGCGAGGAGCTGGTTCAATCTGGAGACGGTGTGGGCAGTGAGCCTGATCCTGGTGGGGGCTGTCGCGCTCGCGATCAATCTGGCGGACTGAAGCACAGCGATTACCGAATTTAGGTCAGTCAGATTGACCAATCCGTAAGGCTACTTGATGGCTACTTGATGGACTGAGTAGATCGGAGCACTGTTCCCGATATGCTGAAGGCCGCGCCATCAGGCGATTCGGCCAAACGGATGAAGATCATGAGCGCCACGTCGATAAGCCGAATGGTCGTGCCGATCCTGGCACTTGCCGTCGCCGCCGTCATCGCGCTCTTCTTCCTCATCCCTCCCGCGCAGCACACCCCGCCGGTCGAGACCAGGTCCGCCACGGCTACTGTGCCCGATTCGCCACCGGGCGAGCGAGGTCAGACACCATCGGCTCTTTCGACCCTGCAATCGGAGGCAGCGAACCTCGCAACCGCGCTCGCGGGACTGCCTCCGGGGCCGGCCAGCAGCGACGGCACGCCGGAGTTCGACGTCGTCCGCATCGAGCCAACAGGCGAAGCGGTCATCGCAGGTCGGGCGACGCCGGGTGCAATGGTGGAGCTGTTGCGCAACGGCGAACTTCACGATCGCATCGTCGCCGATCAATCGGGACAATTCGCCATGATCCCGCGTCCGCTGCCGCCGGGGAATTACGATCTGACCCTGCGCGTCAAGCAGCCCGACGGCAAGGACATCGCGTCCAAGCAGAGCGTTGCGGTGGCGCTCGAGCCCGCCGCAAAGGAGCAGCCGATCGTGGCGCTGATAGCGCCGGACAAACCTGTGAAGGTACTCTCACAGGATCTCGCCCCGGCTCCGGGCGCGGGGACGGAGCGCGTGATCGTGGTGGAAGCGGTCGAGACCGAGCCCGGCGGAAAGCTCCGCATCAGCGGCCGCGCGCGACCGGGCGCTGCGGTGAGGCTCTATCTCAACGACAGCTTTGTCGCCGCCGTGACGTCGGACGACAATGGACGTCTCTCCGTTGCGATCAATGCCGGCGTGGCAGCGGGCAACTACCGGATCAGGCTGGACGAGGTGGAGCCTGCTTCCGGCGCGGTCCGTGCGCGCGCCGAGGTGGCGTTCAACGTTCCGGGCACGCTGACCACCGCCTCGGTATCGGCGCAGGCCAGGCCCTCGGAAGCTGCCGACACCAAGCCGCAACCGGCCGCTGCCGAGACAACAGTTCCGTCCGACAAGGGCTCGCCGTCCGCCGTGGTGGTGCCGAAGATCACGACCGCCACCGTCTCCCGCGGTGACAGCCTCTGGCGCATCAGCCAGCGCGCGTTCGGCGCAGGCCAGCGCTACGCCGTCATCTACCGGGCGAACAAGGAGCAGATCCGCAATCCCAACCGGATCTATCCCGGCCAGGTCTTCGTCGTGCCGGCACAGTGAAGACGCGCCTGCGCGACAAGGCGCGGCTCATTGACTGGACTGTTTCAGGAAAGCAATGATCTTCGCCTTGTCCTCGACGGAGCGGACCCCGGTATAGGGCGTCATGCCATTGCCCGGCACCAGCGCGTCCGGATTTTCGATGAAGCGTCCGAGCTTGTCTTCGTCCCACACGAAATCAGCAGATTGCATCGCCTCGGAGTAGCGATAGTTCGGCAACGAGCCGGCCTTGCGGCCGATGATGTTGTGCAGATGGGGGCCGATGCGGTTGTCCCCCTCTTTGATGGTGTGGCACGTCCGGCAAGCATTGTTGAACAACTGCTGTCCCGACGTATCACCGCCTTGCGCCGCCAGTCGCCCGGAAGCGGACAGCGCGAGCAGGAATGTCAGCCCGCCAAGCGCAATGACAAGTTGCCGCTTCATTCGTGCGACCTCGCAGCAAACGATGGCGCCACCATTTGTCGGATGGCCTGCCATCAACGGCCGAGCGCGCCGATAGGTCCGCCGCTGCTGCCCTGCAGCATTGGAGGTCGCGCAGATGCCGCGTCAGCGCAGCGTGGAGACCGGCCGTTTCGCGGCGCAAGCGGCAGATGACGCTGGGCTCAGGCGCGAGCGAAGAGATGGCGCGCGATGACGATGCGAGGAAACGTCAGCGCGCTCTACGCCTTGATGTCGACGGCAACAGCGTCGCGCTCGACCTTGTTCTTGACCGCGAAGACGTCGAGCACGGCTTCATTGATGATACGAGGTGGGGCTCTTTCCATCTGATGGGCAAGCAGCTGAACCCTCGCCTTCGTCACCTCGACCGGTACGGGATAGATGAGCATCGCAGCACCTCCGGCGCGAAGGCTGCGCTTGGAGGTGTTTACGGATTGTAAATGGATGAGGTTAACGCGACGCGCGCCCGCCGATTCGTTCGCATTGTAATGACGCATTGAGGGGCGCGTTCACCAAACGTAGGATGACGGCGGCTCCCACCCAGGAAGGTGCACCTCATGAAAATCGTCGATCTCAGCCGCGAACTCTATCATCGCACGCCGAGCTATCCTGGCCATCCGCCGATCATACACGGCATGTGGAAGACACATGAAGAAGCCCTGTCGGAGTCCGGAAATGTGTACGGACTGTCGTCGATGTTCATCTCGATGGCCGATCATGGTGGAACCCATATCGACGCGCCCAGGCATTTCGGCCCGCGTGGCATATCGATCGACCGGTACCCGCTGGAAAAATGCATCGTGCCGGGCATCTGCCTCGATCTGCGGCACATCGCGCCGCGCGCCGAGATTTCGCCCGCCGATCTGGAGATGGCCGTGCGGCAGGCTGGCGTCGGCATACCGAAGGGCGGCACGGTGCTGCTATGCACGGGCCACCACGAACGCACCTTTCCGCGCAAGGCCTATTCGACCGACAATCCCGGCGTGAACGTCGCCGCCACGGAGTGGCTCGCGGGCCAAGGCATCGTGCATTTCGGCATCGATTCGATGCGGCCGGGACCGGACAGTGATATCAATCTGCTGGTGCACAAAGCATGCCTCGATCTGGACATCACCCACATCGAGAGCCTTTGCAATCTCGAAGCGCTGCTCGGCAAGGGACAATTCACCTTCATCGGCCTGCCGATGAAATGGCGCGAAGGCACAGCCTCGCCGATCCGCGCGGTCGCGGTATTCGACATGTAGAGCGTCAAGCATCCCGCTTTAGGGACAGAACAGGAAAAGAAAATGCAGGAGAGGAAATACCAACACCGGTCGCGCCGGGAGATCCTGCGCGCCGGTGGAACGTTCGTCGGCCTGGTAGCAGGCGCAAGCTTCAGGCCAGGACCGGCGAGCGCGGGGAGCTATCCCGATCGCCCGATCAAAATCATCGTGCCGTTCGCGCCGGGCGGACCGACCGATATCATCGCGCGCATCCTGGCGACCCATCTCGGCCAGGCGATCGGAGGCACGGCGGTGGTCGAGAACCGTCCCGGTGCCGGCGGCAATATCGGCATCGGGATTGCCGCCCATGCAGTGGCTGATGGCTATACGCTACTGGTCACCTCGAGCGCCTATGTCGTCAATCCCGGGCTTTACGCCAAGATCCCATATGATCCGTACAAGGATTTTGCGCCGATCGCCGAACTCGGCACCTCGCCGAACGTGATCCTGGTGGCCCCGGGTCTCGGCGTGAACTCGGTTGCCGATCTCGTCTCGCGCGCCAAGGCCAATCCGAACGAACTGAACTATGCGAGCCCCGGCATCGGAACGACACCGCATTTGTCAGGAGAAATCTTCAAGATCGTCGGCGAGGTCAATCTGACCCATGTGCCATTCTCGGGCGCGGGGCCCGCGATCCAGGCGATCCTTGCCGGAACCACGCAGGTCGCTTTTGCGGCGCTGCCGCCGGCGCATCCGCACATCAAGTCGGGGGCGCTCAAGGCGCTGGCCGTGACCGGCGCGCGTCGCTGGTTCGATCTGCCTGACGTTCCGACCATGGTCGAGCTTGGCTACAAGGACTTCATCTCCGACACGTTTCAAGGTTTTCTTGCGCCCGCGAAAACGCCAGCGGCCATCATCGAACTGCTATCGGCCAAGTCGATCGGAATCCTGAAGACGCCGGAGATCGCCGGGCGGTTGCGCAATGATGGCTTCGAGGTCATCGCCAACGGACCCGACGGCATGAGAAAGCGCATCGATGATGAAGTGCCGAAATAGCGTGACGTCATTGCAAAGGCCGGCATAAAGCCAGTGTGACCGCGCCTGACGTGAGGACCAGCATGAAGCAGCGCCAGAGCGTCATCCTCGATTGACACGATAATTTATCTGACTAAAGTCAGATATTATGACGCTCGACCCGATCGCTCGTGTCCGCCGCTTCAACCGTGCCGTCACCTCCGAGGTCGGCGCGCTCGACACCTCCTTTCTCGGACGCGGCCGCCCGCTCGGCAGCGCCCGCGTGCTCAACGCGATCGGGCATGGGCAGTCAGACGTTGCAGCGATCCGCGAATATCTCGGGCTCGACTCCGGCCTGATGAGCCGCCTGCTGCGCGGCCTGGAAGACGACGGCCTGATCGAGACCATACCGCATCCTGACGACGCACGCCGCCGCGTCGCCCGGCTGACCAAGGCAGGCCGTTCCGAATTCCGCGCCTATGAAGCGCTCTCCAATGCCCAGGCCAAGGACTTCCTGACCCGCCACGCCCGCCCGGAAGAACTTCTGCGCGCGATGGACCTTGTCGCTTCCGCGCTCGGGCGCGGCCGCATCGTGCTCGAGGAAGCGGACCCGAGACGCGATGACGCGAGGTATTGCCTCGGCGAATATTATGCCGAGCTCTCACGCCGCTTCGCGAACGGCTTCGACGTGTCGCTGTCCCGCGACCCGGAGGCTGTGGATATGATCCGCCCGCGGGGCGCATTCCTCGTCGCGATGTCGGACGGCCTGCCGATCGGCTGCGTCGGACTGAAGGGCGGTGGCGGCGAGATCGCGGAAATCAAGCGGCTGTGGGTCGCGCCGTCCGCGCGCGGGCTTGGACTCGCGCGACGTCTGATGAACGCCGCCGAGGACATCGCCCGCGAATTGTCCATCAAGGCCCTGCGTCTCGACACGAACAGCGCGCTGCCCGAGGCGCAGCAGCTTTATCGCAACAGCGGCTGGAACGAGATCGAGCGGTTCAACGACGATCCGTATCCGGACACGTTCTTCGAGAAGCAGCTCTGAAAATTTGCCGTATGCGGCGCGCACTGCCTGCCTTGCTGAGGTCGGCTGTTCTACCTTACCTTGCGCGCATAAAATAATAAAACTGGGAGGAACTTTCGTGACCACCCGTCGGAACTTCTTGAAGGGCGGCGCTGCCGCCAGCATCGTGTTCTGCAGTTGCGGTCTCTTGCGCAGTGCACACGCACAGCAGCCGGCGCGCCAGACGCTGCCGGTCAGTGTCAACGGCAAGCGTGTGAAGACCATCGATGTTCACGCGCATTGTCAGGTCCGGGAAGCCGGCGCACTCTTGGCCAATGATGCCAGCAAGGCCCAGGTCCCGCCGGTACGCGGCGCCGAGGAAGCTTTCATCAATGTGGATCAGCGGCTCGCGGCGATGGACGGGCAAGCGGTCGACATGGAAGTGCTGTCGATCAATCCGTTCTGGTACAACCGCGATCGCGAGCTCGCAGGCAAGATCGTGCAGGTCCAGAACGAAAAGCTGGCCGAGCTTTGTGCCTCCAAGCCGGACCGTTTTGCGGCATTCGCATCGCTGACGCTGCAGGCGCCCGATCTCGCCGTCAAGGAATTGGAGACGGCGGTCAAGAAGCAGGGCCTGAAAGGCGCTGCCATCGGCGGCATGATCAATGGCATGCCGTTTTCCGATTCCAGATTTCACCCGGTCTGGGCCAAGGCCGAAGAGCTTGGCGTGCCCCTGTTCATCCATCCGCAGGGGATCGCGGAATTGAACAAGCATCTTGCCGGCAACGGCTGGCTCTCCAACCTCGTTGCCTATCCGACCGAGACCAGCATTGCGCTGGCGCACCTGATCTTCGAAGGCACGTTTGACCGCTTCCCCGGCCTGAAGATCATCGCCGCCCATGGTGGCGGCTATCTGCCCTCCTACGCCGATCGTGCGGATCATGCCTGCCTGGTCAGCCCGGCCAATTGCAACTCCGACATCAAGCTGAAGAAGCGCCCGACCGAATATCTCAAGCAGATCTATTTCGATTCGCTGGTGTTCACGCCGGAGGCCATCAGGCATCTGGCCGCGCAGGTCGGCGCGTCCCAGCTCGTGCTGGGCAGCGACTATCCCTATCCGTGGCAGTTGCAGCCAGTCGATCACATCTTCGCATGCACGTCGCTGAGCGATGAGGAAAAGGCCGACATTCTGGGCCGTACCGCGGCGAAGCTGGTCAACGTCTAGGTGTGATCGTCAGCGGGCAGCGAAGCCGATCTTCGTGGCGAAGACCTTAGACTAGACGCCGCGAACGTGAGCGCCATTCCGACGGATGCGTTCTTCGGCCGGGCAATCCCGCCCGGCAAGTTTCCAGAGGCAGGAGAGGATCACCCTTGCCTCCGTTTCATCGAGCCGCGCCATGATCCGCTTCTGATGGTCGCGGGCGCGGCGTTGCAGCACCTTCACGAGCTGATGGCCGCTCTTGGTGAGATGGATCTGCCTGATGCGCGCATCTTCCGCGACCTGTGTCCGCTTGGCCAGCCCGCGCTTTTCCAGGCTGTTGAGGGTCGGAACGATCCTCGGTCGCTCCACTTCGAGGGTCTTGGCGAGATCGGCCTGGTTGATACCGGGGTTCTCCGCCACCACCACCAGCACCAGGAATTCGGCAGCCGTTACCTCGGACTCAGCGAAGCACCGAAGGATTCCCTCAAAAACCGCCAGTTGAGCCCGATGGAGCGCATAGCCAAGGGAACCGTCAAGGTAAGACATTTCTGCTGGTTCAATATGCTCGCGGGACAGAATGGGCGTGACCAACGGCGTTCCCGACTACCCCTTGTGGAAGCGGCCCGGAGCACCGACGGGGCGAACGATGCTGCATCGGCTGCTGCAGGAAACGCCAGAGCGAAAATCAAAATCGATCGGACGGCTCTGCACAAAATATGAGCAAATGCGGGATCGCGCGCAAGAACAATATGTCGCGCGGACACCATGTCACGTGAACAATATGTCATGTCAAATGGAAAGACCTCCGGCGGGGCATCGCCGGAGGTCCCTGGAGGTCAACACGAAGATCTGTTTGCGGCAGGTCTCTGTTGACGTTGGGAGAGCCGCAGACATGCCGCGGCTCCTTGTCCTCAGAAGTTACGCTGCGCGCGGAGCTGGAGCTGGAACGTGTCCTGATCCTTGAACTCGTAGCGGGCGGCCGGCTTGGGCGCCGACGGGCCCAGGATGGCGGTACCCTGGAAGCCCTGGTCGAGGTGGAACCACTGGAATTCGGCCGAGAAGGTCAGGTTCTTGACCGGGGTCCAGCGGGTCACGGCACCGAGCTGCGACACGTTGAAGTTGGGGTTGCAGACAAAGTCCGCGCTGACGGCCTTGCCGGGCGTCGTGTAGTTAGCGCACATGAACGCCTTTGCCGCACCGTCATACCGGACCGCCGAATAGCTCCCATAGAAGCTGGTCGACCAGTACGGATCCCAGTTGTGGTTGAAGGCGCCGCGGATGCCGAAGGCTTCCGTCAGATGCAGCGAGCCATCGCCGCCAGCCGCCACCGGCAGGTAGACAGCGTCGGTGGTCGCGCCAAAGCCGATGCTCTGATACGCGCCGAAGGCGCTGCTGCCGCCGAACATCGCAAAGCTCGGCGAGGACGAGGACGTCCCGATCACATATTTGGTCGCACCCTTGGCATAGCTCGCGTCGAACTTGATGTCGTCGCCAGCGCCGGTCGGAATGTTCTTGATATTCACACCGATCATCGCCGCACCACCCCACTTGCTGTCAGGGTGTCCGGAAAGCTCGGACGCCGCGGTCGGCGCCGCACCAGGCAGACCGACGCCGCCGGCAGGAGCGCCGAGTGCGTTGAGCGTGTTGTAGGAGCCGCTCACTTCATGCGCCGCGGCCGAAATCTGGAACAGACCCCAGGCCTGGTCGATGCGGATGTTGCCGACCACGTCAGGCGCGTGAACGCCCGCATAGGCGTTGCCGGAATTGAACGTCGTGTTCAGCGGCAGCGACAGGTTGTAGACCGCGGTGCGATCCCAGACGGTCGGATCGTCCAAGCCGATGCTGGCCGATATGCCGTTGCCGAACTGCGCGGTGTACTGGATGTTGTTCACGCCGGTGTCGGTGTTCTGGCCGCCCAGCAGGTTGGAGTTGATGTTGCCCGGGAAACCCTGCCACGGCGTTGCGTAGGCGGAGGCAGACTTACCAAACGTGAAACCGGCAAACTGAATGAAGACATACTCGACTGCGACATAGCCGCCGCCGGGAGTGTCAAGCAGGTTCGAGCCGGCAACCGGCAGCGAGCTGTTGATCGAGTTCGGGCTGTAGGTGCTGTTGCCGAGCGTCGAAAACTGGAAGTCGGCCTGGCCGAAGGTGCGGACCACGCCATATTCGGTGGCGGTGCGGGTATCGACCGTCAGCGCCATACGGGAGCGGGCGGCGAAGTAGTTGCGATACCGATTGTCCTGACCGGTGTCGCCGTTCCAGGCCGGCGTGCCATGGACGCCGCCGTTGAAGGTCGCATCCACGCGCAGATAGCCACCGATCTTCATGCAGGTGTCGGTGCCCGGGATGTACCAGAAGCCGGCGCCGTACAGCGAGCAGACCTTCACGTATTCGACGGCTTTCGCCTTCACCGGAAGGTCGGCCGCTTGCGCGCCCGCCAGAGTGATGAGGCTCGCCGCCCCACCAAGTACGAATGTCCTAACGACAGTCATTTTATTGCAACCTCCTGATCTGACGGGCTGGTGTCAGTCGATGCGGAACGAGCGGCCTGAGACCCATCGCTCTCGCGGAATGCCCAATTACAAGTGTCTCAAGCTGACGGAAAATTTATCGCGCCGAGCCGACCAGCCCCTTGCCCGAGCATCCGTAACGAACTTATGTGACGTGATCTAGATAACACCCTTATCCAATGCCAACTAAATCGATCTTGTTGCAGCCAAGATACACTCGGTGACATGGCACCAATGAGCGGAGCGAATGTATTCGCAATGAGGAAGCGAGACTCTATTCGACTGTTGGGTAGGGAAATAGCATCGCTCCATGCATCTCTCGATGAACTCTATCATTCCTGGGCGAAAACGCTCGGAATCACCGGACCGCAATGGAAGATCATGCTGGTGCTGGCCGATGCCGGCGAGGACAATGAGTTGTCGGTCGGCAACGTCTCGAAAATTTTGAACGTCGAAGCGTCATTTGTCACAACACAGTCAAAAATCCTTGAAAAGCAGGGTCTGATACAGAGACGGACGTCGCGACGAGACGGACGAATCGTCAACATGTCCCTGACGCATCGGGCGCTGGCGCATCTGGAAGGATTGGCGCCGCGACGGGATTCGTTGAACGAATTTATCTTCGCGGAGTTCGCGCCCGGCGAGCTCGATGAGCTCAGCGGAAAACTATTCTCTCTCAAGGAAAGGCTGAAGAAAGCACGCCTGAAGGTCGCGGGGCCTTAGAGCATGATCCGGAAAAGTGGAAACCGGTTTTCCTCGCGACAAACGCGAAGCGTTTGCGCAGGAAGGTCATGCTCAAACAGAGAGATGAGATCATGATCCGATTCCGTCCGATCGGATCATGATCCAGCACAGCGGCCATGGACCTTCTCGGCAGCCTTGGCATTCTCGTACGCGTAGCGGAAGTCCGGTCGTTTTCTGCTGTCGCGCGCGAGCGTGATGTGAGCCAGGCTGCGGTCGCCCGCCAGATTTCGCAGCTCGAAGAGCACTTCGGCGTTCGCTTGTTTCATCGCACGACGCGAAAGATCAGCCTCACCGATGACGGGCAGATGCTTGTCCTCCTGGCACGACCGATACTGGACGGCGTCGAGGACATGCTGACGGCTGTGGGACGACAGAGCGCCTCGCCGATCGGGCTGGTCCGGGTCGGCGTGACCGGTACCGCAGGTCGCTTCCTTGCCCGACGTCTGCCCGAGCTGCTCGCGGGTCACCCGGAGCTGAAGGTCGAGCTGGTGGTGAGCGACCGGATCGGTGACATGATCGAAGATCGTCTCGATCTTGCGATGCGCGCCGGCGAGATATCAGACGCATCGCTGATCGTTCGTCATGCCGGCACGATCTCGCGCGTCGCCGTCGCGGCGCCGAGCTATATCGAAAAGCATGGCGAACCTTCTCTGCCCGCCGAGCTTGCGCAGCACACCTGCATCGTGCACGCCACCAGCCAAAACTCGGACATGTGGACGTTCGTGACCAATGAAGGGCCCCGGCAATTCCGCGTGTCGGGAGGATTTCTCGCCAACGACGCCAGCGCCGTGCATCTGGCGGCGAGAAGCGGATACGGGATTGCCTATCTCTCGCTGGTCGACGTGTTCGATGATCTGCGCAGCGGCCAGCTCGTCCGTGTCTTGCGCAACTTCCCGTCGCCGAACATTCCGCTCAGTCTGGTCTACTCCTCACGCCGTCATCTTGCACCGCGCACGCGCGTGGTCCTGAATTTCCTTCTGGAGGGGCTGCGAGAAATTCGAGCCATGCTTTCTGCGGACCCAGGCGAGGTCCGGGTCCAGGCAAGCGATCGAAGCGCTCCAGTTCTCACCACGTAGAGCGCGGGCCGCCGAAGCAGGCCCGCACTGTCGTTCGATGTTCAGCGATGCGTCATTGGCAGCGAAGCTGCCGATTGTCCGCTGCAGCAACGGCGCGCGATCCGGAATTGTGCGACCTGACCCGCTGTGCGCAGGAGGAAGCACGATCGCCCTCCATTGCCGCATAGGCGCTGGCATCATTCACAAGCCTGTTTGCCACCGCACCCGAGTTCAGCACGTCCGAGTTGGGGTGATAGAATGCCTGCAGGCCGGGCTCCTGAATCGCGGCCTGCGCGAACACCGGCGGCGCCGCCAGAGCCGAAAGCAGCATGGCCGAGGCGACGAATGTCTTGAGGCTGGTCATCTTGTTTCTCCGTAAATGCCTTGAATGAGGATCACGGCAGCAATCATCGCCCACGCAACAGCGTGGTTCTTTCAATCGTGTGGGAGACATGCCCGCTCAACTCGCAATGGCTGCAACTGATCTGACAGCAGAGCTGTCGCGGAAGACCGATTCGGAAAAAGCGCACAGCGCTTGAAAGACTTGTGCGCAAATCGCAGAAATCGGACCGCATTGCAGTTATGCACCCGGCGCAGCGACTATTGATCGCGTCCAAACGAGTCGGGAAAGAAGAACATCCTGACCAGTAGGTAGAACATCCGTATCCCTCCGGCGGGGGCCGCCTTGCGTGATGTGAGGAGGCGGTGAAGACATAGGCGTATGACTAACCATACGCCTATTTCGAAGGTTTCCAGGCTCGACGTGATTTCGACGGGTGCGCGCCGCCGTTGGACATTGGCAGAGAAGCAACGGATCGTAGCGGAGAGCTATAGCGGGCAGCGGCTTGTGTCGGTGACGGCGCGGCGGCACGGGCTGTCTGCGAGCCAATTGTTCACGTGGCGCCGACTGGCCCGAGCGGGCCGACTCGTCGAGGCCGATGAGGCGACCGTTTTTGCACCGGCGATCATCGGCGGCGAATCTTCGGCGAGCGATGCGCCACCATTGCCGGCGCAGGTTATTCCTGCGCCATGCCCGGCTGCGGTGCCGGGGCGGATCGAAATCGTGCTGATGTGCGGGTCTCGCGTGATCGTCGACGACGGTGTCGATGCGACGGCACTGCGCCGGGTTCTGGACGTGCT
>NZ_JAGKJI010000025.1 GCF_020329485.1 Bradyrhizobium cenepequi | reverse complement strand
AGGAGAAGAGCCGCATCCACCGTCATCGTCGTCACGCGCAAGAAGTAGTCTCCCCCCACCTCCCCTTGAAAAGGGGAGGTCGGTTTGCGCGACAGCGCAAACCGGGTGGGGATCAACTCTCTCCACGCGCGCCTGTGCCCGGGGCTGACCCCCACCTCATCCTCCCCCTTCCAGGGCGAGGGAGATCTGACGGCGGAGCACCGGGCAAGGAACGGAGCGGGTCATGACCTCTCCCCTGCTCGCGATCCGGGGCTTGCGCGCCGCATACGGCAAGATCGAGGCGCTGAAGGGCGTCGATCTCCAGATCAACGCTGGCGAGATCGTCGCGCTGATCGGCGCCAACGGCGCCGGCAAGTCGACGCTGATGATGACGATCTTCGGCAAGCCGCGTGCCCGCGCCGGCGCGATCGAGTTCGACGGCTCTGACATCACCGGCGTGCCGACGCATCAGATCGCGCGCCTGCGGATCGCACAGTCGCCGGAGGGACGGCGGATATTTCCGCGCATGAGCGTCGCCGAAAACCTGCAAATGGGCGCCGACGCAACCGGGTGCAGCGAGGCGGAACGCGCGGCCGTGCTGGAACGCGTGTTCACGCTGTTCCCCCGGCTCAAGGAACGCATCAACCAGCGTGGCGGCACGCTCTCCGGCGGCGAGCAGCAGATGCTGGCGATCGGCCGCGCACTGATGAGCCGGCCGCGCCTGTTGATGCTCGACGAGCCTTCGCTCGGCCTCGCGCCACTGATCGTGCGCCAGATCTTCGACGCGATCCGCACCTTGAACCGTCAGGATGGCCTGACCGTCCTGATCGTCGAGCAGAACGCCAACCACGCGCTGAAACTCGCCCATCGCGGCTACGTCATGGTCAACGGCCTGATCACGCTGGCTGGAACCGGCAGTGAGTTGTTGCAGCGGCCGGAGATCCGCGCTGCCTATCTGGAAGGCGGACGGCGGGGCTGACCTGCCCGGTATGAACCTGCGGCAAGATGCTGCGAAAGGACCGTGCATTTGCCTGAAAATTGCCGATGACTTGACGGCAAATTCGGTCGACAATGCCTTCGGTTTCGCATCCGGGGCCGCCGGGTGCATCCCTCAAAGCGATGACCACGGGGACTGCACATGAAATCACTCAAGCTCATCGGCCTGGCATTAGGCGCATCGTTGGCACTGTCGGCAAGCGCATTCGCGCAGGACATCACCATCGCAGTGGCAGGCCCGATGACGGGCTCCGAATCCGCTTTCGGCCGGCAGATGAAGAACGGCGCCGAACAGGCGGTCGCCGATCTCAATGCCGCGGGGGGCGTGCTCGGCAAGAAGCTCAAGCTCGAGGTCGGCGACGACGCCTGCGATCCCAAGCAGGCGCGCTCGATCGCCGAGAAGCTTTCCGGCGCGCGGATCCCCTTCGTCGCCGGTCATTTCTGCTCGTCGTCGTCGATCCCGGCCTCCGAGGCCTATGCCGACGGCAATACGCTGCAGATCACGCCGGCTTCGACGAACCCGCTGTTCACCGAGCGCAAGCTCTGGAACGTGGCGCGCGTCTGCGGCCGTGACGACCAGCAGGGCCTGGTCGCCGCCGAATACATCATCAAATATTTCAAGGGCAAGAACGTCGCGATCCTGAACGACAAGACCACCTACGGCAAAGGCCTGGCGGACGAGACCAAGAAGGCGCTGAACAAGGCCGGCTTCCAGGAGAAGATGTTCGAGTCCTACAACAAGGGCGACAAGGATTTTAACTCCATCGTCTCGCGGTTGAAGCGCGACAATATCGACCTCGTCTATGTCGGCGGCTACCATCAAGAATCCGGCCTGATCCTGCGCCAGATGCGCGACCAGGGCCTGCAGACGGTGCTGATGGCGGGCGACGCCTTGAACGACAAGGAGTTCGCCACGATCACCGGCCCCGCCGCCGAGGGCACGCTGTTCACCTTCGGTCCCGATCCCCGCAACAAGCCGACCGCGAAGGCTATCGTCGAGAAGTTCAAGGCCAAGAACATCGATCCCGAAGGCTACACGCTCTACACCTACGCCGCGATGCAGGTGTGGTCGCAAGCAGCCGCCAAGGTCGGCTCGACCGATCCGAAAAAGGTGATGGACGCGATCAAGGCCGGCGAGTGGGACACCGTGCTCGGCAAGATGGCGTTCGATGCCAAGGGCGACATCAAGGCGATCGACTACGTCGTCTACAAGTGGGACGCCAAAGGCAACTACACCGAAGTCAATCCGAAGGGATCGTAACCCACACCCGTCATTCCGGGGCGCGCGCAGCGCGAGCCCGGAATCCACCGGGCCACAAGCGCAGGTAGAGAAATGGATTCCGAGCTCATCGCTTCGCGATGCCCCGGAATGTCAGCCCCGTCATTGCGAGCGCAGCGAAGCAATCCATTCTTCCACTGCGGCGCTATGGATTTGCTTCGCGGAGCCTGTCATCGGGCGGCGCTACGCGCCGACCCGGTGGCTCGCAATGACGATGTGGATGCTTTGGGTGCGACAAATCAACCCGACGGGCAAATCACCAAAAGTCTGTCCATCCTTCTCACGAAAAACATTCCGCTTCCGTCGTCGGGCAAATCAGTGATTTAACTCCGCGCGTCTCACGGCAGATGAGGGGCGGCTCGCGATCGTCACGAACGTTGCGGTGGGATGCGGTGGACGCGGGTGTCGCGACTGACGAGCGTGGCATCAGCGGACGGCGAAGTCGTGTGGTTCTGGCGCCCCGACGCTGGCGCTAAGTGCGCGAGCAGCAAGAGCTGCCGCGGATGACGGTGGCAAGAAAGCCCGGTCACCGGGAAGAGCACGAAGTAAGCCGTAAACCACTGCGCAGGGAAAGCCGGTGTTGCTCCGGTTGACCTGTGGTCCTACCCCCGTGCTTTTTGTTGCACGGGGCCCACGGGTGCAACCGGCACCCGGCTTTCCCTGCGCCCTCTATACGATGAGAGGGTGAAAAGTGATGCAAAGCTCGGGCGGAATACGCCGCGAGAACGCGGACTCGCATCCGCTGTTCGAAGGAGACGTAGGATGGGTAGAGCGAAGCGAAACCCATCATTCGCGCGGCTTCTCACGAAGCTGATGGGTTTCGCTTCGCTCTACCCATCCTACAAGTCGCTATTTGACATTTTGAATCAGAACTCTCCACCCGTCATTGCGAGCGAAGCGAAGCAATCCATGCCTCCGCAAGTGGCAGTATGGATTGCTTCGCTTCGCTCGCAATGACAATGAAGAGAGCCGCCCGCTCAGACCGCCGCGCGCGCCGCAACGGGAGCTACTGCCTGCCGCGCGTTCTCGATGGCGCGCATCAGATCGTTCGGACGAAACGGCTTCTGCAGACAAACGACGTTCGATAGATCGGGCGCTTCGGCCACGAAGTCCAGCGCCGTCATGCCGGAGATCGCGACGATGGGAAAATCCGGCTGGCGGGCACGCATCGTCGTCATGACGTCGAGACCGCTCTTGCCCTGCAGGAAGATGTCGACGATCGCGAGATCGAATTTCGTCCCTTCCTTGGCCGCGTCGAACGCCTTGATCCCCTCCGCGGCGGACGCCGCCTCGACGATCTCGAACCGGTTGACGCGCAGCACAATCGCGATCATCGCGCGCACGTCGGATTGATCGTCGACAACGAGAACACGAGCCATGAAAAACCCCCAGACCGGCTGCGGGAAGCCTATCGTGGAAAGCGCAATGCAGTAGGGTAATCAGGCGAATTATCTGCCCTGTCAGTAAAGAGGTGGTTACCTCAGCTGGATACAGTCCGCCGGTTCAATTCCCTGCCGGTAGCAGATAACCTTGGGTTGATTCTTGGATCCTATTCTTGGCGATTATTGATTTTGTCGCGCCAAAGCGGCGCATAGCGAGTTTATCGGGCTTTGAATTCTACCTCCCGCGGACCAGCGGAGACAGCTTCCTCTCGCCGATACCGACGGACCGGCCGGATATTCGGCTTTGTGTGGACAGCCTGCGCGCAGGTTTGACGTGATCCCCTGTCTTGCGTTCGATACCGGTTCCAGGAGACCATGAGTGGGCAACGACCGCAGCTTCTTCCTTTCGACCAAGCCGGCCTCGCGGGGCGACCGCAACGCGGCGCTGGCGGTGGTCGTCGTCTCGGCCGTGCTGTTCGCGATCGCGGTACCATTTGCCGGAATGCCGCTGACGCCGGTGCCGGCCTTCGTGGCAAGCTACCAGTCCGCGCTGGCGATCAATGATCTCATCACCGCGGTGCTGCTGTTCTCGCAGTTCGCCATCCTGCGGTGGCGCGCGATGCTGCTGCTCGCGAGCGGCTATCTCTTCACCGCCGCGGCCGCGATCACCCATGCGTTGACCTTTCCAGGCCTGTTCGCGCCGACGGGCCTGTTCGGAGCCGGTTCGCAGACCACGGTCTGGCTCTTCATGGTCTGGCACGGCTTTTTCCCGCTGATGGTCCTCGGCTATGCGCTTTTGAAAGGCGACGACGGCGCCAGGATCCGCGGCTCGACGACGTCGGCGATCATCGGCAGCGTTGCCGTGGTCATCGTCGCGATGGCGGTGTTCGCCTGGGTCGTCACCGCCCAGCACGACCGCCTCCCCGTCCTCCTGAGCGGCGGACACTACACGCCGGTCATGATCGGCGTGGTCTCGACGGTGCTGTTGTTCTGTGCCGCCGCGCTTGGCGTGCTGTGGTTCCGCAGACCGCATTCCGTCATCGACGTGTGGCTCATGGTCGTGTTGTGTGCCTGGCTGTTCGACATCGCCCTGTCGGCCATGCTCAACGTGGCCAGATTCGATCTCGGTTTCTATGCCGGGCGCATCTACGGACTATGCGCCGCCAGTTTCGTGCTCGCGGTGCTGTTGATCGACAATGTCGCGCTGCAGGCGGAAATGTCGCGGCTCCTCCGCGTGGTCCGCCGCCAGGCGGCCACCGAACGCGAGCAGACGCAGAAGGCGCTCAGCCAGGAGCTCGAAGAGCGGCAGCGCATCTTCGAGACCTCGCAGGATTTCCTGTCGGTGACCGATAAGCAGGGCAAATTCGTGCAGGTCAGTCCGAGCGCCAAAGCCATTATAGGCTACGATCCTGCCGAGATGGTCGGACGTCCCGCGGTCGAGTTCATCCATCCAGACGATCTGGAGACTGCCCGCAACGAGATGCGTGCTGCGCGGCACGGCCAGAGCAAACGCAGTTTCGAAACCCGCTTCATCCGCAAGGACGGCGAGGTGGTGTCGCTCAACTGGTCCGCAACCTATTCGGAGCCGGTCAAGCGCTATTTCTTCATCGGCCGCGACCTCACCGAGAAGCAGGCCGCCGAAGCGCAGATCCGGCAAGTGCAGAAGATGGACGCGGTCGGCCAGCTCACCGGCGGCGTCGCCCATGACTTCAACAACATCCTGACCGTCATCACCGGCACCATCGGCATCCTGGAAGAAGCGGTCTCCGATCGGCCCGACCTCGTCACAATCGCCCGGCTGATTGACGAAGCTGCCGAGCGCGGCGCCAACCTGACCAAGCACCTGCTCGCCTTCGCTCGCAAGCAGCCGCTGCAGCCGCTCGAGGTCGACATCAACGCGCTGATCCTGGAGGCGGCGAGGCTGCTGCGCCCGACGCTCGGCGAGCATATCGAGATCACGCCAATGCTCGCCGAAGACGCCTGGATGGCGATGGTCGATCCGAACCAGCTCACGACGGCGATCCTCAATCTCGCGCTGAACGCGCGCGATGCCATGCCCCGCGGCGGCAAGCTGGCGCTCGAAAGCCGTAACGTCTATCTCGACGAGGGCTATGCCAGCATGCACAGCGAGGTCGTGGCCGGCCATTACGTCATGGTCGCCGTCAGCGACACCGGAACCGGCATTCCCGCCGATCTGTTGGAAAAAGTGTTTGACCCGTTCTTCACCACCAAGGAGGTCGGCAAGGGCACTGGGCTCGGGCTTTCAATGGTGTTCGGCTTCGTCAAGCAGTCGGGCGGGCATATCAAGATCTACAGCGAGGAACGCCACGGCACCTCGGTCAAGATGTATCTGCCGCACGCGACCGGCCTCGCCCAGACCGTCGCGGAAGCGCAGCAGGCCGTCAATGTCCGGGGCGGGCACGAGGTCATCCTGGTGGTCGAGGACGACGCGCTCGTGCGCAAATATGTCGTCACCCAGATCACAAGCCTTGGCTACTCGACCCTTGAGGCGGCCAACGCTGCCGAGGCGCTCAAGATCATCGATACCGGCGCGCCGATCGACCTCCTCTTCACCGACGTCATCATGCCCGGCGCCATGAACGGACGTCAGCTCGTCGACGAGGCGCTGAAGCGGCGGCCCGGGCTCAAGACGCTGTACACGTCAGGCTATACCGAGAACGCGATCGTCCATCACGGGCGGCTTGATTCCGGCGTGCTGCTGCTGGCGAAACCCTATCGCAAGTCGGAGCTTGCCAAGATGATCCGGCTCGCGCTTGGCGGTTGATGCATCGTGCTTGGCTGCTGTATCGATCAGTAGGACAACAGGAGGGACGCGCGCTTTGAAAAATCTTCTCACCGACATCGCAGGCGTCCGCGTCGGCCATGCCGACGACGCCTCGATCGCCTCCGGCGTCACCGCAATCATCTTCGACAAGCCTGCCGTGGCGTCGATCGACGTGCGCGGCGGCGGCCCGGGCACGCGCGATGACGCGCTGCTGCAGCCGCACAATACCGTCGACGCGATCGACGCGATCGCGCTGTCCGGCGGCTCGGCGCTCGGCCTCGATGCGGCCGGCGGCGTGCAGGCCTGGCTGGCCGAGCAAGGCCGCGGTCTGCGCATCCGCGAGGCCGTGATCCCGATCGTGCCCGGCGCAATCTGCTTCGATCTCTTGAATGGCGGCAACAAGGCGTGGGGACGTTTCCCGCCGTATCGCGACCTCGCCTATGCGGCGGCGACTGCGGCCGGCAGCGATTTCCGGCTCGGCAGCGTCGGCGCGGGCATGGGCGCGACCACGCCCAGCCTGAAGGGCGGACTGGGTTCAGCATCAGTGCAAACCGATAACGGCGTCACGGTGGCCGCACTTGCGGTCGTCAATGCGGTCGGCGCCGTCACGATCGGCGATGGCCCCTGGTTCTGGGCTGCGCCGTTCGAGGTTAGCGGCGAATTTGGCGGACGCGGCCTGCCTGCAACATTCACGGCGGACATGCTGAAAGCGCGGCTGAAGGGTGGCCCAGTGGCGACATCCGGCGAGAACACCACGCTGGTCGTGGTTGTGACCGATGCCGCGCTGACGAAGTCACAGGCGAAGCGGCTGGCGATGATCGCGCAGACCGGCATGGCGCGGGCGATCTATCCGGTGCACGCGCCACTCGACGGTGACGTGGTGTTTGCCGCGGCGACCGGCGAGAAGCCGATCGATCCGCTGTTCGGTCTCACCGAACTCGGCATGCACGCCGCCAACACGGTCTCCCGCGCGATCGCGCGCGGCGTCTATGCGGCGACCGCGCTGCCCTTCCCCGGCGCGCTGCCGAGCTGGCAGGACCGCTTCGGATGATTCTACGCGCTGACCGAGAGCGATGCGCTGGTCTGCGCCGAGATTGCGTTGGCCTGACGTTGCACCAACTGATCGATGAAATTGTAGGACGAGGTCGCAGCCCCGGCCGACGACGCGCTTGCGGCCGAGGTCGCCGTCACCTTCGATCCGTCGGCATAGGTGGTCGTCGTCGTGACCGATCCATCGCTATTGGTGACCGACGTCTTAGCGCCGTCGTCGAGCGCCTGCATCAGCCCATCAGTATCGCCTCCACCGCCGCCGGCGTGATGATGAACGTGGGAGCCATGGCCGGATGCCCCCTTCAGAGCCGAGGACATCTCGTCGAGCGTGACGTTACCGTCGCCATCCTTGTCGAGCTTGGAGAACACGTCATCGGCCTGCGCCAGATTGGTCCCGCCGGCGCCGAGCGCATCCTCGAATTCGGATTTCGTGATGTTGCCGTCGCCGTCGCCATCGATCTGGCCGAACAGATCCTTCAGCGCATCCGACGGACTCATGGTCGACGCGGCACTGCCGGTCGAGGTCTGGCTCTGCGCATCGAGCAGCGCACTCATCGTCCCCGGCGCGATCGGCGCAGCGCCGCTGCCGGCCGATCCGGGATCCGGGGCCCCGCTTGTCGGGGCTGTCGTCGCGCCGGAAATATCGAAGATGCTGGCGGCGTCCTGGGTCAGGCCGGTGGGCTTCGCCTGCGACGTCTTCGACGACGTCAGCGACTTCAGGAGATCGATGGCCGACGAGGCAGCGCCAAGAGCGAACAGCATGAGAGGGAACTCCGACAATGCCGCCTGAAGCGGCGGCCCAACACCTGCAAGGTTAACGAGCAAGCGCCGTGCCATCGCGAAAAGCCCTTCAAAATCGGCATTTCGTGCGCACAAACCGCTTCGCGGAAGCCGGCAATTGCTGCCGCCGCGGCAGTTTTTTCCTGCCCACGACTTCCCTCCTGTGCATTGCTCGGCATCTGCATGCATGTTAGGCGGAACCATCCCGTTCGCTACAGAGATGCCTTGGGAGAGCGTCCATGTCCCAGCCCTTCACGCCACGTCCGCTGGTGATCGCGCCGTCGATCCTGGCCTCGGATTTCTCCAAACTCGGCGAAGAAGTCCGCGCCGTCGACCAGGCCGGTGCCGACTGGATCCATCTCGACGTGATGGACGGGCATTTCGTGCCGAACATTTCCTATGGCCCTGACGTCATCAAGGCGATGCGCCCGCACACCAAGAAGATCTTCGACGCGCATCTGATGATCGCGCCCTGCGATCCCTATCTCGAGGCGTTCGCGAAGGCCGGCTGCGATCACATCACGGTGCACGCGGAGGCCGGCCCGCATTTGCATCGTTCGCTGCAGGCGATCCGCGGGCTCGGCAAGAAGGCGGGCGTCTCGATCAATCCGGCAACGCCCGTGAGCGCGATCGAGCATGTGCTCGACCTGATCGACCTTGTGCTGGTGATGTCGGTCAATCCGGGATTTGGCGGCCAGGCCTTCATCCGCTCGTCGCTCGGTAAGATCAGCGACATCAGGGCGATGACGGCCGGCCGGCCGATCGACATCGAGGTCGATGGCGGTGTCGCGCCCGATGTGTCGGGAGAACTGGCCGCCGCCGGCGCCAATGCGTTCGTCGCCGGCTCCGCCGTGTTCAAGGGCGGCACGATGGAAGCATACAAGGCCAACATCTCCGCGATCCGCAACGCAGCGGCGCTGGCACGCGGCGAAGCGATCTAGCTTGGTCGTGGCGGTCGCACCACGGTAACCGTGCACGGCGCCTCCGCCGCCACCTTCGCCGAGACGCTGCCGAGCAGCGTCCGCAGCATGGAATCCCGCCGCGCGCCGATCACGATGTGATCGACCTGGTTGGCTTCCGCGAATTCCAGGATGGCCGCTGCAGGATCGATCGCCTCCAGCACATGCACCGACAGCCGGTTCTCGTCGAGCTTGAGCGAGGACGCCCAGTGCCGCAGCGTGACCAAGCGATCGACATGCTTGTTGCTGCCCTTCTCATCGAGCGTCCGGTCGATGGTGACGAGCCCAAGCTTGAGCACATTGACGCATGCGAGCCGCGCCTGCGGCAGGGTTGCGAGAATCCGCGCCGTGGTGACGCGCAAAGCCTCGTTCAACGGGCCCGACGTCTCCGTCGTATCGATCGCAACCACAAGGATCGGGCTCGACGCCAGTTGCACGGCAACATCGGACTTCGGCTTTGGCTGCCACGCCCCGCGGTTGAAGCGGCGACGCATCACCGTCGCGAACGGATCGCGCTCGCGCCGTTCCGCGCGCGCCGTCAGCTTGACCTGGTCGGGGTTGCCGAGATCGAAGGCAAGCTGCGAGGCGGTCGGATAGCGCCAGGGGGGCTCGATCTCCAGGCATCGCAGGACGACTTCCTGCAGCCAGGGCGGATAATCGCCCCTCAGCTTGCGCGGCGGATAGGGATCGCGCCACAGCCGCCGGCGCATGCTGCGCAGCGTTTCGCTCTCGCCGAACGGCCGCACCCCCGTGGTGAAGAAATACAGGAGCACACCGAGCGAAAACAAATCGCTGCGCGGATCGTCGCGCACCCCAAGCAGGCGCTCCGGCGCCATATAGGGCGCGGTACCGTAAGGCAGGCGGAATTCTTCCTGCAGCAGATCAGGCAGTTGGTCGTGATGCGACAGGCCAAAATCGATCAGCACCGCTTCGCCGCTCTCGCGGAACATGATGCTGCTCGGCTTGATGTCGTGATGGATGACGCTCTGCCGATGCAGCGCCGCCAGCGCAGCGGCGATCCTGATCCCAAGCGCCCTCGCCTCCTCGTAGCTAACGGGCAGATCGTCGATCCGCTTGTACAGCGTCTGGCCCGGGATGCACTCCATCACGACGTAGGCCTGGCGCGCGAAATCGCCGGTGCCGAAGCAGGCCGGCACATGCGGCCCCGACAATCGCGGCAGGATCATCTGCTCCATCTCGAAGCTGACGATCGCGGCGGGATCCTCGCCTTCCGAGACCCGCGGCACCTTCATCAGCAGCGGCATGTTGATGCCGGGATGGGTGACACTCCACAGCGTCGCCATGCCGCCGCGATGCACGCACTCGCCGATGGTGAAGCCATCGATCACCGCGCCGGGCTGCATGAAATCTTTCGTCATTTGCGCTATCGGCCGACGAACAGGCGGTCTGCAAGCCAGCCTGGCAGGCCGTTCTCGTGGATCCGCGCGGCTGCCGCCTCGATATCATAGGGAGCGCGACAATAGGTGATCTCGCGCCTCTCGGTGTCGAACATGGCAAAAGCGGCTGCTGGAATGCCGTCGCGGGGCTGGCCGACGGCGCCGAGCACCGCAAGCCAGCGCCGGCCGACCAGGAGCTGCACAGGTACACCAGTGGTCGGCACAAAGCTCGTCATCTTCGCCGTCGACGACATCGAGTAGAGCGTGGGACGGTGGATATGGCCGCAAAAGGTGATTGGAGCGTCCACAGCCATCATGCTGCGCGCGGCATCGGAAGCGTCGCGCACGTAACGCCACCTGGTCGGGTTGGACGCCTCGGAATGAACATAGAGGCGGTCGTCCTCCTGCTGCATCAGGGGCAGTTCGGAGAGGAAGCGCCGCTGCGCCGAACTGAGCCGGCCGCGGGTCCACTCGATCACGGCCTGGGCCTCGGCGTTCATCGCGTCGCTGTCGATGCCGATAGCGCTGTCATGGTTGCCGCGCACAGCGACCGCGCCGTCCTCGACCAGCGCCATGACGCTGTCCACGGTCCATTCGGGGTCGGCGCCATAGCCGACGAAATCGCCGAGAAGGATGAATTTTTCCGCACCCTGCGCACGCGCAGCTTCGAGGCAGGCGCCAAACGCCTGCCGATTGCCGTGGATATCCGTCAACAGCGCGAGCCGCACATCATCCTCCCAGCCAATCCTGCCGGGCTCAACCACATCGGTTTTGATGGATATCAAATACGGGCAGGCAGCGCCTGCAAATGGGGCGAGAGAATCGAACGGAAATCTATGCCAGTGGGCGTCCTAGCGCTTAGGACAGGCTTCGAGCCCGCCGAACAGCAGCGCCAGCAATGCGTCGGTGCGCTCCTGCAGGTCCGGATCGCCCCATTCGTCGGAATGGGCCGGGTGATGGAGGCGGCTCGTCGCCTCAAAGATTGCGCGCGCCGTGGACTTGGGATCATCGACCTGGAACTCACCCTGCCTGGCGCCGTCGGACAGAATATGCGCGATCTGATCGGTCAGGCATTCCTTGTGCCCTTTGACCACAACGCAAGCTTCGCGCGCCAGCGTCAGGTAAGTGCGGAACATCTCCGGATCGTCGGCAAACCGGGCCTGCTTGGTCGAGAACAAGGTGCGCAGCCAGCGATCGAGCCGGTCCCGCGCTGGACCGGTGCTGGCCGCGATCTCCTGCAGCGGCGCCTTGGCGCGATCGAGCCATCGCTTCGCCACCGCTTCGCGCAGCGAAGCC
This sequence comes from Bradyrhizobium cenepequi, assembly GCF_020329485.1. GTDB lineage: Bacteria > Pseudomonadota > Alphaproteobacteria > Rhizobiales > Xanthobacteraceae > Bradyrhizobium > Bradyrhizobium cenepequi. Next base: position 81,304 of record NZ_JAGKJI010000025.1, on the reverse strand, counting down.
TTGCTCGGGAAGTGCCGGTAGACACTGCCGTGGCTCACATCGAGCGCTCGGGCAACGTCCACCACGGTTGCCTTGGCGAGCCCATAGCGACGCAGGACGTCCTCGGTGACCTCCAGGATGCGTTCAGGGGTCAAGACGACTGCTTCGTTCATGGGTGTACCCTATCCCCAGCCCTTGGGCGTTTCCGGCGGTCAGGCGCATCGCGAAACGGCCTGGCCGGTCGTAGACAATCCTAATTTCCAGTTTAGCGGGCCAGTTTCGCCGCCTGGGCGGCCAGGTGGCGGGCCACCTGCTGATTGAGCCAGCGCTGGATCTGTTCAGTCAAATGCAAAATCTCGGTCGTCATCGTCGTAGTCTCCGGCAAGTCCGTGGCTCGCACCTAGTCTGAAATCAGTGTTCGTAGTCTTCCGGATCAGACTTTTCGCGGCTGCAAACCACAGGGCGCCCCACCCGGCGTCCGAAAATGGATATAGCAAGTCTGACTGACAGATTTCAATATCTGTTATTCAATAATCCGTGACTGGAGCTTACCACCGGCGGCTCGTTCAACCGCGATCCTGTCTTGCCGCCCCGGGGCACCGCCAGCGGAGCGGCTTCGTCAAGCGTCTGGCGCCCGTTCACTCGGTGACCATTGGCCCGAACGGCTCCCACCGCTCCCCGGTGAAGCGCATCATCCGGAACTCCTTGATGACCCGGTAGTCGCTCGCGGTGGTGTTTATGGAGAGCCCGGGCAGCAGCAGATCAAGCCTCACATCCCGCAGACTCGTGGCCTGGCGCATGACGTTCTCGCGCGAAAGGTCGTCACCGCACCGCTTCAATACCTCCACCAGCAGTTCGGCCGCGCTGTAGCCGTAGGTCGTGAAAATACTCTTGCGGTCACCGCCGGGAAAATACGTGTCCATGAATGCGGTCCATCGCCTCATGCCCTCGTCGTTCCGCCAGGTGGGATCACTCGTCTCCTTGAACGAACTCGCCGAGATCGTCCCCCTCGCGTGGTTGACTCCGGCAGGAACGAGCACGGCGTCAATCGACGAGGAGCCGACTCCCAGCAGGTGCACAGGCGTCCAACCGAGTTCGGCCATTCTTCTGATGGTTTGGGCAGCGAACTTGGGAGCCGCCATATCTACCAACAAGTCGACGCCGGCGGCTTTCAGTCGGACGATTTGCGAGTCTACGGTCGGGTCTGAGACATCGTAGGGGGCTTCACTGACGAGGAGTTCGCTTGCTCTTGCGCCGAAGGCCTCCTTCAGGCCACTCAAGTAATCCTTCCCGCTCTCGTCGTTCTGATAGAGCAGGCCAACTTTCGCGGCAGGGTAGTTCTCGAGAATGAACCGCGCGTAGACGCCGATCTCCGTCCGCAGATTAGGCGCGAAGCCGATCGTCCAATGAAAATTGGCAGGATCCTCGAACCGCGTGGCGCGCCCGGCTACGAAAAGCTGCGGGATCTTGCGATCGTTGAGATACTTCTGAACGGCGATATTGGAAGCGTTTCCCAACGTCTGGAACACGAACAGCACCTCGTCGCCTTCGACCAACCTCCGTACCTGCTCAACTGTCTTCGAAGGCATCGCCGCATCGTCATAAGAGATCAGCCTGATCTTGCGTCCATTAACGCCGCCCCGATCGTTGATCATGCGGAAGTAGGCGTCTTGCACCTTGCCGATGATGGAGAAGGCGGAAACCGGACCGCTATAGGGCATGGTCTGGCCGATCCTGATTTCAGTATCACTCACGCCCGGTTCGTAGCGGCCGCCTTGCGCGTGCAGCACGCTTCCACTGAGCAGCAGGGCGCCAATCAGCGCTACCCTGAACGCGGTCGTTTTGTTGTCTGTGCGATGGACCATCGGCTTGCTCAATCCACGCGTGGCCGCCCTATTGCTCGTCCTTCGGCGGCATCCGCGGCGGCAGCAGCGGGGTAAATGACACCGCGTCGCCGGGACCAGGGGCCGCCATCAGCGCTGCGCCGGTCGAAGGATCACCGCCCGACGTCTCGATCACTGCGCTCGGGGTGATGTACTCCCTGGCCGGCGCAATCAGGCCGCCCTCGCCGGTGCCGAAATCGGCGGCGCGCCCGCCCTGGGGACGCCCGGCAGCAATCTCGGTGATGGCCTTGTCGGTCTTCTGCGCCAGCGAGTCGCTGTAGGGGATGCGGTAGGCTCGGGGGATGCCGCTCGGCCGGTTGTCGTCGTCGAGCGCCTCGACCCAGAGATAGATCGAGCCCGGGTCGCCTTCCAGCGAGTGCGGCTCCACGATCCGCGCCTGCAACAGCTTGAACGAGGCCGGCAGTCTGTCGACGCTGGCCCAGCCCAAAAGGCCGCGCACGCCCATGAAGCTCGCGATGTAGAACGCGCTTGTCACGATGACGGCGACCGCCTTGGCCGACCAGGGCAAGCGCGCATAGACCAGGATGACCAGCAACAGCGCGCCGATCAGCGCGTAGCTGATCGAGAGCGTGAGGATGACCGACTGGAGATTGTTCACGGGCGAGACATCCTGACGCCTGTCTTCGGATCGAGATCCGCGCCGTTTGCGCGCACGTTGCGGAACGTCTCCATCAGTGACTTCTGCCGCTGCTGGACGTCGACCACCTTGCCCCCGGCATCGAGCCAAAAGCGCAGCGCGGTCTTTTCGTCGCCGGTGTGATCGAGCGTCAGCTTGTTGTCGAAGATCACCTGGGCTGTCGGGTTGAGCTTCTGCACCTTCACGCTCACTGCAACCGGCTGCCCGGTCGTCGCCTGAAAATGCGAGACGTTGACGGTGTATTCGCCGGGGACGATGCCGCGCACCGTGACGATCTCTTCCCGGATGGGCGACGGGATCTTCTTGCCGTTGACGACGATGAAATCGTTGGCGCCGCCGCGATCGTCGCGGTCGAGTGTGAGGAAGCCGGCTTCGCGGCGACGATACCAGGCGATATTGCCGGCAGGATCCTGCACGAACAGATCGAGGTCATCGGGGTGATTGTCCGGCCAGTCCATCGTGATGATGAACTCGGCCTTGGAGTCGATCTTGCCCTCCTTCGATTCCGGCGAAACCGCAAGCAGCGCGAGGAAGAACAGGAAGGCGATCACCTGCAGCGCCTTGAACAGCATCACGCCCAGTGGATCGAAGTGTTCCTCCCGCGGATAGAGGCCGTACTCATCCATCATTGTGGTGTTCCAAGGCCGGGGTGACGTGCGTCTCGGTCAACATGACGGCATCGGAAAACACCCGCTGGGTGGCGGCATCGAGCATGTAATATTGAATTCTGACGAGGATGGAGCCGATCAGGCCGGCCAGCGTTGTGTACATGGCCACCGCCATGCCGTCGCTCATCAGGCCCATCGATGACTTCATGGCGGCCTTGTCGGCCGCGTCGAGCGTCGCGATCGGCGCCAGCATGATGATGAAGCCGATGATGGTTCCGAGCAGTCCGAGCTTCATCAGCGTATCGGAAACGAATGCGCCGAAGGCGTTGGAGCCGCGCAGCCGGTCCGCCAGCGACCTCAGCAGCAACGTCTGATCGATGCGGCCGGTGGCTTGCGCTGCGGCCTTCTTCACTAGGCTGCGGATGTGATCGCTGACGAGCCCGCCCGGCAGGACACGGGCATTCTCGTTCAGCCCTCTCGCGGCGCCGGGCGCGGACAGGATCTCCCTGCAGCGTCTGGTGGCTTCGCCTTCGCGCGCGATCGCTCGCGTCCGCCAGAAGCAATGGCAGCAGGTGATGACGTAGAGAACAGCGATCAGGCTCGAAATATAGGTGCGGTCCGAGGTGACCATGAGATGCAGCAAGCCGTATCGCCACAGCAGCACGGCGGCAAAGATCGAAAGCCCTGTGAAGATCATCCATAGCAACAGGACGCTTCGCTCAGAAGTGTCCTTGCCGGGCAATACAGTCTCGGCGCCAACCGTGGCACTCATGCAGCTATGCTCCCTGGGGGCGGCCGAGAGAGACAGCCCGCAAACGCTTCCCGGCTTTGTTAATCCGAGGCGGCAGGTTGCGTCCAAAGACATATGCCTGCGGTTGGTTGGGAAAATTTCCCGAGCTGCGCCTCACCCGCCATCTTGCATTTGGCAGGAAATAGCGGTGCTGTTACGCTTATCTAGAAGCCGCGGAGTGATCGCATGCGCCTCGTGCTCCAGCTCGTCGCCCGTCTGCTCGTCATCGTCATCTTGTGTCTGGGAGGCGCGACCGTTTGGGCGACGATCGATGCCTATCACAGCGTCGACCGCGCCACGGCCGCATCCGCCGAACGGGTCTCGCAAGCGCTTGAAGCGCTCTACTGGCGGGAATTGCTGCTGCGCGGCAACAGGAATCGCGAACACCTTTTGCCCGTACCGGAATGGCGCACCATCCAGACGATGAGCCTGATTTCACCGGGCGTCTGCGTCCAGTTCGAGCCGAAGGGCGAATTCGAAAATCCGCTGTGCGGCCAAAGCAAGGGGATCGGCGCATCTCCACCGTATTGGTTCGCGGCAGCTGTAGAGACATTCCTTGGCGGCCACGCCGCGGTCGCCCGGCCGATAAGCGCGCGTTCGGTCACCGCAGGGACAGTGTCGGCCATCGCTGATCCCGACGCCGCGATATCGCTAGCCTGGCAGCACATCCTCGATAACGTCCACGTCGCGCTGCTGATGGCGGTGGCCATCGCCTTGCTTGCCTCGCTCGCGATCGCACATGCACTGGCCCCCGCGCAGTCGATCGTTGCCGCACTGCAGCGCATGGCGCACGGCCAATATCGAACATCGCTTCCGCGCTTCCGATCGATGGAACTTGCCATGATCGGGCAAGCCGTTTGCGAGCTCGGCGATCGCCTCACACAGGCCACGGAAGAACGGGCCGTCCTGACCCGCCGGCTGCTTGAAATCCGTAGTGACGAGCGGCGGGCACTGGCGCGCGAACTACACGATGAGTTCGGACAGAACCTGTCGGCGATCCTGGCCTTCGCCAACACGATCGAAGCCGCCAGCGCACGTGAGCCGAACCGAGGCGACGTCGCGCAGGATGCGCGGATGATCTCGCAAGCCACGCTGCACATCATGGCGTGCGTGCGCGGCACCCTGAACCGCTTGCGTCACCCGCCCGCCGAGGAACTCGGGCTGGAGGCGAGCCTTATCAACCTGGTTGACAGCTGGCGATCGCAGAACGCGACGCAGCCGATGATCCAGCTCGACCTCAAAGGCGATTTTGCCGACGTGCGAGGCGCCGTCGCCGCGACCGCCTACCGTGTGGCCCAGGAATGCCTGACCAACTCGTTGCGCCACGGCGCGGCGCGCGAGATCGTGCTCCGGATCGAACGGCGGACGGGCGTGGAAAATGCGCTGCTGATCCGCGTCGAGGACGATGGCGGCGGTGATGCCGCCATAGTGGCACAGTCTGCCGGCTTCGGCTTGACCGGAATACGCGAGCGAGTGACGGCTCTCGGCGGCTCGCTATCGATCGCGCGCGCAAGACGCGGTCTGAGCGTTGCCGCCACGATTCCGCTTGCCGCCTGATGCCGGCGTCGAAGACCAGCGGCATCTCCATCCTGCTTGTCGACGATCATCCCGTGGTCCGGCAAGGCTACCGGCGCGTCCTGGAGCATCAAGGCGACTTCCGGGTGGTCGCAGAGGCCGATAACGCAGCGGACGCCTATCGCGCATTCAAGACGCACACCCCCGATGTTGTGGTGATGGACATCTCGATGCCGGGCGCGAGCGGGCTTGAAGCCATCCGAAACATCCGGCAGCGCAGTTCGTCCGCGCGCGTTCTCGTCTTCAGCATGCATAGCGAGGCGGCACTGGTGAAGGCCGCCTTCGGCGCCGGTGCGAGCGGCTATGTCACCAAGAGCAATGAACCGACCGTGCTGATCGAGGCGATCCGTTCCGTTGTGCGTGGCGAACATGCGATGAGCGACGACGTCGCCCACGCCCTGGCGATGGAAAGCCTGACCCCGTCGGGATCAGTCCTTGACCAATTGGGAGAACGGGAGATCGAGATCCTGCGGCAATTGGCTGCCGGCTCGACCACGGAGGAGATCGCCGCCAACCTCAATCTCAGCATGAAGACGGTTCAGAACTATCACTACCTCATTAAGACCAAGACCGGTATGCGGACTGATGCGCAGCTTGTCCGCCTTGCCGTCGAATGCGGATTGACCAGCCTCTAACCTTCGAACCTGGCCGCAGACCCAAAAGCCTCCATTTTTCACCTGCGCGAAGTCCCGTATGGGTGGCCTCCGTGGGGCCGATTTGCTAAAGCGCGGCGTAAAAACAAACCGGCTGGGAGTCGCTTGGCGACCCCGCCCTGCACTTTCCGGAGTTTTCGATGATCCCCCGCTACACCCGCCCGGAGATGGCCGCGATCTGGGAGCCGCAGACCCGTTTCAAGATCTGGTTCGAGATCGAGGCGCACGCGGCCGATGCGCTGGCGGAACTCGGCGTTATCCCCAAGGAGGCGGCCAAGACGATCTGGGCCAAGGGCAAGGGCGCGACCTTCGACGTCGCACGGATCGACGAGATCGAGCGGGAGACCAAGCACGACGTCATCGCCTTCCTGACCCATCTTGCCGAGATCGTCGGCCCCGAGGCGCGCTTCGTGCACCAGGGCATGACCTCCTCCGACGTGCTCGATACCTGCCTCAACGTGCAGCTCACCCGCGCCGCGGACCTCCTGCTTGCCGACATCGACAAGGTGCTGGTGGCACTCAAGAAGCGCGCCTTCGAGCACAAGATGACGCCGACCATCGGCCGCTCCCACGGCATCCATGCGGAGCCCGTGACCTTCGGCCTCAAGCTCGCCTACGCCTATGCGGAATTCTCCCGTGCCCGGGCGCGGCTCGCCGCCGCCCGCAAGGAAGTCGCGACCTGTGCGATCTCGGGTGCGGTCGGCACCTTTGCGCAGATCGACCCGCGGGTGGAAGAGCATGTCGCCAAAGCCATGGGGCTCGAGCCGGAGCCGATCTCGACCCAAGTGATCCCGCGCGACCGCCATGCGATGTATTTCGCGACGCTGGCCGTGATCGCCTCCTCCATCGAGCGCCTTGCGGTCGAAATCCGCCACCTGCAGCGCTCCGAGGTGCTGGAAGCCGAAGAGTTCTTCTCGGAAGGACAAAAGGGTTCGTCGGCGATGCCGCACAAGCGCAACCCGGTGCTGTCGGAGAACCTCTCCGGCCTGTCGCGGATGGTGCGGGCCTACGCAGTGCCCGCACTGGAGAATGTCGTACTCTGGCACGAGCGCGACATTTCGCATTCCTCCGCCGAGCGCATGATGGGCCCGGACGCCACCGTGACGCTCGACTTCGCGCTGGTCCGCCTCGCGGGCCTGATCGAGAAGCTCCTGGTCTATCCGCAGAATATGCAGAAGAACCTCGATCGCCTGGGCGGTCTCGTGCATTCGCAACGGGTCCTGATCGCGCTGACCCAAAAGGGCGCAAGCCGCGAGGACGCCTACAAATTCGTGCAGCGCAACGCCATGCCGGTCTGGCGCGGCGAAGGCGATTTCCTGACGCTGCTCAAGAAAGATCCCGACGTGAAGAAATATCTGACCGCCCCTGAGATCGAGGAACAGTTCGACCTCGGCTATCACCTTAAGCACGTCGACACGATCTTCAGGCGCGTGTTCGGGGAGGCCTGAACGCGTTTACCTTACCTCTTCCCGCTCACGGCCACATGGCCGGCGCCGCCCTCAAATCAACTGAATCGTAACGCTGGAATGGGATAAGGTTGAATCGTGGCGGCGCCCCCAACCATTCTGGTATTCGATTCCGGCCTCGGCGGGCTGACGGTGTTGCGCGAGATCGTTCGCACCCGGCCCGACGCGCATTACGTCTATGTTGCTGATGACGCATTCTTTCCCTATGGCCACCATAGCGAGGAAGAGATCATCGCGCGCGTGGTGCCGCTGATCGGCGAATTGATCAGGAGCCACGCGCCCGATTTGGTCGTGATCGCCTGCAACACCGCCTCGACGCTCGTCATGTCGCACCTGCGTGACGCCTATGACCTGCCCTTCGTCGGAACCGTGCCGGCGATCAAGCCGGCCTGCGCCAGCTCGAAGACCAAGCGCGTGTCCGTGCTGGGCACCAAGGGCACCGTCAAGCGCGAATATACGCGAAAGCTGATCCACGATTTCGGGCAGGGCTGCGAGGTAACCCTGGTTGGCTCGAGCGAGCTCGCTTCGCTGGCGGAGGCAGCACTGAGCGGCCAGGAGGTCCGCGATGTCGACATCGCCGCTGAGCTGGCACCCTGCTTTGTCGACGGCGCCGCACGTACGGACACCGTGGTGCTCGCCTGCACGCATTATCCCTTGCTGCTGGATCGCCTGGTGAAGCTCGCACTATGGCCGGTCGACTGGATCGATCCGGCGCCCGCCATCGCGCGACGCGTTTCCGATTTGCTTGGCCCGCCCGGCGATAGCAGAGACGAGGCCGGCGCCGAAATGTTCTTTACGTCCAACCGCCCGCACACGCTGAGCCGGGCGCTGATGCCGTTTTTCGGCGGCCGGGTCCCGGCCTGAGCTTTCCGCCGCCATACGGCGCTGATAGGTTTGGCGAACACGCGCAAGTTCAATGGGGTTCTGCATTGACCTCCACGACGCCAACGCCCCTCAACCGGCTGCGACAGCAATGGCGAGAGCGGCGCCCGACCTTCGGGGCGATCGCCACCATCCCGAGCATCCAGACCGTGCAGATCATGGCGCAGTCGCTCGACTGGATCATTGTCGACCTCGAGCACGGCCCGATCGACCTCGGCACCGCGCATGCGATGATCGTGGCAACCTCCGGCACATCATGCGTGCCGATGGCGCGGATTGCCGCCAACGAGCCCTGGCTCGCCAAGGCACCGATGGATGTCGGCGCGCTCGGCATCAATTTCCCGATGATCTGCAGCCGCGCCGAGGCCGAGAAGGCCGCGCGCAGCGTGCGCTATCCGCCCAGAGGCGACCGGCTATGGGGACCGTTCCACGCCCCGTTCCGCTGGGGCGTCCCGATGGCGGACTACATGGCGACCGCCGATGACGACATGATCTGCATGATCACGATCGAGCATGTCGAAGCGGTCGAACGGATCGACGAGATCATGGCCACCCCTGGCATCGACATCGCCGTGATCGGGCCTGGCGATCTCGCCACCTCCATCAACAAGCGCGGCCTCCCCGATGACCCCGAAGTGGTGGCGCTGATGCAGCGCGCCGAGGAAGGCATCCTCAAAAGCGGCGTGCCGATCGGTGGGGTGGCGCGGTCCGCCGAGCAGGCCAACGCGATGATCGAGCGCGGCTATGTGGCGCTCGCACTCGGCTTCGACTGGTCGCTGCTCCAGCGCGGCATTGCCGCGGCTCTTGTAGGCATCAGGCGCTAGGGTTGCTTCTCCCGCCAAGAGCCGGCTGCCAGGTCACCGCGACCGCCGAAGTGCCAGCCGGCGATGCGGCGGTACGCCACACCCATCTTGGCGCCCTGGATCGTCATTTCGCTTTAGTTCCTTGTTTTCGCGTGATCTTTCGGGATCAGGCGCTAGAACCTGCCGGCTGCAAGGCCGCTGGTTCATGCTCGGTTCAGGGCCGGTGAGCGGATACTCCGACTTATCAGCCTTTTGTTGAATGCAGGAACATCCGGCGGAGTGATGCGCGGAACGGCCCGAAAAATTTCAATCCCGCGCTGTTTCATCGCCGACCTCATGCGTGCGTCGCTGGACGTCCCCTTCGTGTCGCTCGTACGCGTGCTGAACGTCCGGGACCTGATGGAAGCCCGCGCAGCGGCTGCCCGTCCGCCCGGCTGGGCGGCGATTTTCGTGAAAGCATTTGCACTGGTGGCGAAAGACGAGCCGGTGCTGCGGACGCTCTACGTCAAATGGCCATCGCCCGGCTTCTATGAGCTACCGCGCAGCGCCGCCACGGTCGCGATCGCGCGCGTCGTGGAGGGTGAAGATTGTGTGCTGCCACAAAAGATCAGTACCCCCGAGATCAAGCCGCTCGCCGAGATCGATGCGTTGATCCACCACGCCAAGCAAGCCCCGGTCGAGGAAGTGGCGGCGTTCAGAAAGGCTCTGCGGGCGACCCGGCTGCCACTGCCGCTGCGCCGCTTGCTCTGGTGGATCGGGCTGAATTCCGGACGCCAGCGCGCCAATTATTTCGGCAGTTTTTCCGTAACGTCAGTGGCCGCCGTCGGTCCCGGGGAACTCCACGCCGTTACCCCCGGGCCATTCATCGTCAGCTATGGCGTCGAGGCCAACGACACCATCAGCGTGGTGCTGCGCTGGGACCACCGGATTACCGACGCCGCCCTCATCGCCCGGACGCTGTGCCGGCTGGAACAGGTGCTGAACACCGAAATCGCAGCGGAATTGCAAGCCGATCGGCAGCAGGCCGGGAGAGCCGTCCGGGCGATCGCGACCTGACGGCGCTGGAGCTTCTTGTTCTAACGCGCTTTCTTCACACGAACCGGTGTTCACTTCGCTCGAAAACGCTCTGAAAAGCCACGTCTTTCGTTGACAAGACGACCATCTTTCCCCTAAAAGCCCCCTGCTCGCGGGCCGGTTTCGGCCCGCGATGCGTTTCGCGACCCGTGGTCTGTCCCCGAGCTTTCGAGGCGGACCTGTCGGCACCGGCCGGATGGCAGGCTGCACAGGAGGGCGCGTCTCCTCAAAACCCAACTTTGACCTGAAAGAGGACGCGATGACAAAGCGCAGTGAGGCGAAATACAAGATCGATCGCCGCATGGGCCAGAATATCTGGGGCCGCCCGAAGAGCCCCGTGAACCGCCGCGAATATGGCCCAGGCCAGCACGGCCAGCGCCGCAAGGGCAAGCTCTCCGACTTCGGCGTGCAGCTTCGCGCCAAGCAGAAGCTCAAGGGCTACTACGCCAACATTTCCGAGCGCCAGTTCCACGGCATCTATGTCGACGCCGGCCGCCTGAAGGGCGACACCGGTGAGAACCTGATCGGCCTGCTCGAGCGCCGTCTCGACACGGTGGTGTATCGCGCCAAGTTCGTGTCCACGATGTTCGCGGCACGCCAGTTCATCAACCACGGCCACATCAAGGTGAACGGCCGCAAGGTGAACATCAGCAGCTATAAGCTGAAGGTCGGCGACGTCATCGAGGTCAAGGAATCCTCGAAGCAGCTCATCCCTGTTCTGGAAGCCATCCAGCTTGCCGAGCGCGACGTACCCGACTTCCTCGAGGTCGATCACAACAAGATGACCGCGAAGTTCACCCGCATTCCCGGCCTGTCCGACGTGCCGTTCCCGGTGCAGATGGAGCCGCATCTGATCGTCGAATTCTATTCGCGCTGATCGGACGGAATGTTCGAGGTATCGAGGGCCCCGGTTTCGCCGGGGCCTTTTTGTTTAGGCACCAAATTGGTGTTATAGTTCCGATTATGACTCGGTTACTCGAAGAAGCGTTTAGTACCGTTGCCAACCTGCCCGATGCAGAGCAGGACGAACTCGCGCGCGTCATGCTGCAGCTCGCGGGCATCGATCAGCCGCCTCTTCAATTGACACCGGAGGAAGAAGCCGATCTGGCGGAAGCTGATGCCGAGATCGCGCGCGGCGATCTCGCCTCCGCCGAAGAAGTCCGGGCGATGTGGGCGAAGCACGGAGTGTGAATATCCGCTATACGCGTCGTGCGCTTAGGCAGATCGATCAAGTCCTCACCTACATTGAAGCACAATCGCCTCAGGGCGCGGTTCATGTTCGGGACCGGATCGCAGCGCTCGTAGCACTGTTGCTAGAGCACCCCTGCGCAGGCCGTGCAACAAGCCGTCCTAACGTTCGTCGTCTTCCAGTGAACCCACATCCTTACCTGATTGATTATCGCGTGACCGCGACCGAAATTATCATTATGCGATTTCGTCACGCAGCCCGGCGACCGATCGGCTGACAAATGATTTGCGCCGCATCTCGCCGGCACGACGACGTCCCGGAGCAATGAGGAGAGCCATGTCCTACACCCCTGCCCCGCGCGATCCAAGAGCTCCGCCCGTTCGCATCAACCTGCTGTCCGACACCCAGACACGTCCGACGCCAGCGATGCGAGAGGCGATGGCACGGGCGGAAGTTGGCGACGAGCAGATCGGCGATGATCCGACGGTCAACTTGCTCTGCGAGCGCGTTGCCGACCTGCTCGGCAAGCAAGCCGCGGTGTTCATGCCCTCGGGCACCATGTGCAACGTCGCCGCGACGCTGGCTTATTGCCGCCCCGGCGATGAGATCCTGGCGCAGGCGACGGCCCATATCATCGCCCGCGAAGGCGGCGCGCATGCCGCGCTCGGCGGCTTCCAGATCATGCCGCTGCCGGGCGAGGACGGCCAGTTCGCGCCGGAGACGTTGCGCGCGGCGCTGCACCCGCGTTCGCGCTACCAGCCGCCGCAGGTGCTGGTCAGCGTCGAGCAGACCGCCAATATCGGCGGCGGCACGATCTGGAAGAAGGCCGCGCTCGACGAGATCGTCAGCATCGCGAAAGCCCATGGGCTCGCCACCCATATGGACGGCGCGCGGCTGCTCAACGCCTGCGTCGCGACCGGCATTTCCGCGCGCGACATGGCCGCGGGCTGGGATTCGGCCTGGATCGATTTCTCGAAGGGGCTCGGCGCGCCGATCGGCGGCGTCATCGCGGGCTCTCGCGATTTCATCGACGAGGTCTGGCGCTGGAAGCAGCGCCTCGGCGGCTCCATGCGCCAGGCCGGCATCTGTGCCGCCGCCTGCATCTATGCGCTCGACCATCACGTCGATCGCCTCGCCGACGATCACGCCAATGCAAGGGCGCTGGCGCGCGGGCTGTCGCAGATCGACGGCATCGCGGTGCAACAGCCCGAAACCAATCTCGTCTTCTTCAAGCCCGACGGCGCCGGCGTCTCTGGCGAGAAGATGGTCGCCGAATTAGCCAAGCGCGGCGTGCTGCTCGCGATCATGGACGGACGGATCAGGGCCTGCACGCATCTCGATGTGACCGCCGACATGATCGAGGAAATGGTCGGGCTGGTACGGGAGATCGCGCGCGGAGCGTAAGCTCACCGCCCCATCGCTTGATAGATCCGCGTCTTCAACTGCAGCTGAATTCGCCCGCGTTGCGAGGGCGTCTGCACCATCAGAATCGCGAACATATCGTCTTCGGGATCGATGAAGAAGAAGGTGCCGGCGACGCCGTCCCAGCGATATTCCCCAAGCGGCCATGAGGTGTTCGGCGGCACCGAGGTGCGCACGGCGAAGCCGAGACCGAAGCCGCTGTTCGCGCCGGGGTAATAGCGGTCATCGCGCGCGATCTTGGTCTCCGGGCCGATATGATCCCTGGTCATCAGCGCGATGGTCTCCGGCTTGAGGTAGCGCCGCCCCTCGAAAGTGCCGCCATTCAAGAGCATCTGCGCGAAACGAGCATAGTCGCCGATAGTGCCGACCATGCCGGCGCCGCCCGACTCCCATTTGCGCGGCTGCATGGGATCGCTGACCATCGTGGCCGGGCCGAGCGCGCGATCGTCCGGCATCGGTTCGGCGATCCGCGGCCGCTTGGCGGGATCGGCGACGTAGAAGGCGGTCTCGTTCATGCCGAGCGGGTCGAGCAGCCGCTCCTTTTCGAACTGGTACAGCGTCCTTCCCGAGATAACCTCGATCACGCGGCCGAGTACGTCGGTAGAATGCCCGTAATCCCAGAGGGTGCCGGGCTGCTCGGAGAGCGGCAATTTTGCGATCCGCTCGGCGAACTCGGCGTTGGTCCAGTCGCCGTTGAAAAGGTTCGCTTCCGCGTAGAGCTTTCGCACCGTGCTGTCGCCGGAGAAGCCATATGTCAAACCGGAAGTATGGCGCAGCAGATCCTCGATCGTGATCGGGCGCTTGACCGGCCGCAACGCGAGCGTCACACTGCCGTCCTCCGCCCGCTGGTCGACACCGACCTTCACATCCGCGAATGCCGGGATGTATTTTGACACGGGGTCGTCGAGCGCGAGCTTGCCGTCCTCCACCAGCATCATCGCGGCCACCGAGGTGATCGGCTTCGACATCGAATAGAGGCGGAAGATGGTATCCGCACTCATTGAAAGCCGAGTGGCGACGTCGCGGACACCGAAATTCTCGTAATAGACCGGCTTGCCGTGCTGCTGGATCAAGAGGATCGCGCCGGGAATCTTGCCGGTCGCGATCTCATTCCTAATGTAGTCGCTGACCCGGGCCAGTCCCGCGGCGGAAAAGCGGTGCGCGGCGGTGGCCGGAGCTTCCGCACGGACGCCACATCCCACGGCGACCAGAAGCGCGAGCGCCGCCGCGAGAACGAGACGGCGCGATAAAACTTCAGTTCTCCATCGCTTCATAGATCAACTGCTTCAGCGTCCGTTGGATGCGTTGCCGCTCGGTCGGCGTTTGCTCCAGGAGCACGAAAAACATGTCCTGTTTGCGGTCGATCACGAAATAACAACCGCTGGCACCGTCCCATTTCAGCTCGCCGAGCGAGCCGGGCGGCGGCGGCTTTGCGTGGCCGGGATCGGTCCGAACCGCAAGGCCGAGCCCAAAGCCGAAGCCATCGCCGGGAAAATAGAAATAATCTCGTCCGACTCCCGAGTCGGGGCCGACCTGATCGGTGGTCATCAGCTTGAATGTCTCGGGGTTCAGATAGGTCCTGCCCTCGAACGTGCCGCCATTGAGCAGCATCTGCGCAAAGCGCGAGAAGTCGGCCATAGTTGAAACCATGCCGCCGCTGGCAAACTCCATTTTCTTCACGACTGTCGGGTCATTCTCGCGGCCAACCCGGAAATTGCTGTCGTTCGGCATCGGCAGCGCCAGAAGCTTCTGCTTTTCCGGATCGGTGACGAGGAAGCGGGTGTCGTTCATGCCAAGCGGATCAAGCAGCTTCTCCCGCTCGATCGCGAGCAGCGGCTTGCCGGACACGATCTCCATGATGCGCGCGAGCACGTCGGTGGAGTGGCCATATTGCCAGAGCACGCCCGGCTGATTGTGCAGCGGCAGCCTGGCGATCCGCTCGGCAAATTCGGCGAGATTGAAATTGCCGGCATAAAGATTTGCGGATGCATAGGCTTTGCGGACCAGGCTGTCGCCATAGAAGCCATAGGTGATGCCGGAGGTGTGGCGCATCAGATCAAGCACGGTCATCGGCCGGTCCGGCGGCACCAGTTCGAGCGTCTTGCTGCCGTCTTCGTTCTTCTTTTCGACGCCGACCTTCACATTGGCGAAGGACGGGATATATTTCGCGACCGGATCATCCAGCTTGAACTTGCCCTCCTGAAGCAGTTGCATCGACACGACAGCGGTGATCGCCTTCGTCATCGAAAACAGGCGGAAGATGGTCTTGTCGGTGATCGGCGCCTTGCTCACCACGTCCTGCACGCCGAATGCCTGGTGATAGACCTTCTTGCCACGCTGCTGGATCAGGACAATTGCGCCCGGGATTTTTCCGGTCGCCACTTCGTTGTTGAAGAACGTCCCGATCTTCGCAAGCTTGTCCTGGTTGAAATGCGCGCCTGCCGGAATATCGAACGTTCCTTCCGCACCAGCGGCCGGCAATGCAAAAAGCATCAACGCGCCTGTCGCCAGCACGCGCAGCAATTTTACCGAATTCATTGGACCCCTCCCGAATTCGGGCAGGAGTGTAGCGGCCGCGCATCAATCAACACAAGGGCCGCCGAGGCCGGCCAAAGCCTGCTCATGCAATCGCGCGCTGGCGTCGGAGAAGCAGCAGAAGATCACTTGGCTGACAATCGGCGCGTGGCTAAGTCCCTCCGCAACCGTCCGGACCGAAATCCCGGCGGCACGATCGGTTGGGAAGCGATAGACACCGGTCGAAATCGCGGGAAATGCCAGCGAAACAAGCCCGTTCGTCTGACAGAGCTCGAGCGCGCGGCGATAGCAGGAGGCGAGCAATCCATCCTCGCCTCGACCGCCGCCGTGCCAGACCGGTCCGACGGCGTGGATCACGCGCCGGGCAGGAAGTCGATAGCCGCGGATGATCTTGGCACCGCCGGTAGCACACCCCTGCAACGTGCGGCACTCGGCGAGCAATTCGGACCCGGCGGCGCGATGGATCGCACCATCGACACCGCCTCCACCCAGGAGGGACGAATTGGCCGCGTTGACGATGGCGTCAACGCGTAAGGTCGTGATGTCGGCAACGATGACTTCGAGGCGCGCATTGCCGAGCTGGCGCGCCATCAGGCTCAGGCGGCTGCGCCGACCGGAACGCCCTTGTCGGTGAAAAGCTGCTGCAGCTCGCCGGCCTGGAACATCTCGCGAATGATGTCGCAGCCGCCGACGAACTCGCCCTTCACATAGAGCTGGGGAATGGTCGGCCAGTTCGAATACACCTTGACGCCATTGCGCAGCTCGGCGGACTCCAGCACGTTCAAGCCCTTATAGCCGACGCCGATGTGGTCGAGGATCTGGACGACCTGACCCGAGAAACCGCACTGCGGAAATTGCGGCGTGCCCTTCATGAACAGCACGACGTCGTTCGACTTCACTTCGTTGTCGATGAATTGTTCGATGCTCATTTTCGTTTCCCTTTGGGGCTCCGCCCCTTGCGGCATTGCTGGTGGGCCAGCTCGACCCGCTTACCCCGCGTCTCACTATATATGTAGCCCAAACCGTTGTGCATCCAAAGCAAAATGGCGGTGAGCTGGCATGCATGCGGCCCTTTTTAGGCCGCCGTCATGCTCCGGGCCCATAGTCTGACGACGCTAATATCATGGCCACGGGAGGTTTTTTCCCGGACTGGAACCCCTATCTAGGACGGACTGCCCGTCGGGAACCAGTTTGACAGAGCAACGTTCTCTCCTGCATTCGGAGACACCCGTGACGAAACCAGCATCGGCTGCCGCCGCCCTCGCACCCCCCTCCCCATCACGCGCTTCTGATTCCGGTCCCCTGTCGCAGGGCCTGGTGGAATCCTTTCTTGCGGTGCGGGATGAAACCGAACGCCGGGCTGCCCCTCTGTCGGCGGAGGACCAGCTGATCCAGTCCATGCCGGACGCGAGCCCGGCGAAGTGGCACCGTGCCCATACCACCTGGTTCTTCGAGCAGTTTCTGCTCGGCGAGCACCAGAACGGCTACAAGCCCTTCCATCCCGACTACGCCTATCTCTTCAATTCCTATTATGTCAGCGCCGGCCCTCGCCATGCCCGCGCCCAGCGCGGCCATTTGACCCGGCCAAGCGCCGACGAGGTCACCGCCTATCGCCGCCACGTCGATGATGCCGTGGTGAAATTTTTCAAGACCGCGGGCGAGGAGAAGCTGGAAGAGCTGGTCCCGCTGGTCGAGGTCGGACTCAATCACGAGCAGCAGCATCAGGAACTGATGTGGACCGACATCCTGCACGCTTTCGCGCAGAACCCGATCCCGCCGGCTTACGATCCGGCGTGGCGCTTCCCGGCCTCGCAACGCAGCGGCGAGGAGTGGATCACGCTGAACGAGGGCATCCACACCATCGGTCATCCAGACGACAGCTTTCATTTCGACAATGAAAAGCCGGCGCATCGGGCCCTGGTCGGCCCGGTCAAGCTGGCGCGAAATCTTGTGACCAACGCGGAGTGGCTCGCCTTCATCCAGGACGACGGCTATCGGGCGGCGACGTTGTGGCTGATGGACGGTTTTGCGGCCGTCGAAAAGGAAGGCTGGGAAGCGCCCGGCCATTGGCGCAAGGTCGATGGCCAATGGCAGATCATGACCCTGGGCGGCCTACAGCCGATCGACCCGGCAGCCCCGGTCTGCCATGTCAGCTATTACGAGGCCGATGCCTTCGCCCGCTGGGCCGGAAAACACCTGCCGACCGAGATGGAATGGGAGGTCGCCGCGCGCGCCGGTCAGCTCAACGATGCCTTCGGCATCGTCTGGCAGTGGACCCGCTCCTCCTATTCACCCTATCCGGGCTACCGCGCGATCGAAGGCGCACTCGGCGAGTACAACGGCAAGTTCATGGTCAATCAATTGGTGCTGCGCGGCTCCTCGCTCGCAACTCCGAGCGCTCACAGCCGTATCACCTATCGCAACTTCTTTTATCCACACCATCGCTGGCAGTTTACGGGATTACGGCTCGCCGATTACGCCTGATCGGTTCTCAAGCATGATCCGGAAAAGTGGATACCGGTTTTCCGAAACGATCATGCGCAAAAACAACCAAAAGTCATAGCGCGCGGGAAGGCGCGTCCAGGAGAGTATCATGAATGTGCATGCCCGCGCTTTGGCCAAGGCCTATGCCTTCGACGAGCAGACCGCAGCCTTTGCTGGCGACGTGATCGGACATCTCGCGCAACATCCCAAGCGCCTGTCGCCCAAATATTTTTATGATGCGACTGGCTCGGAGCTGTTCGAGCAAATCACAGTGCAGCCGGAATATTATCCGACCCGCACCGAGCTTGGCATCTTGCGCGATCGCGGGGCCGAGATCGCCGCGATCATCCCTGCGGGCGCGGCGCTGGTCGAATTCGGCGCAGGTGCGACCACCAAGGTGCGGCTGTTGCTCGAGCGCTGCAAATTCGGCGCCTACGTGCCCGTCGACATCTCCGGAGATTTCCTGAACGCGCAAGCGGAAGGCCTGCGCAAGGACTTCCCCGGCCTGCGCGTCTATCCGGTCGCAGCGGATTTCACCGCGCCATTCGCGCTGCCGGTAGAGATCGCCGAGATGCCGAAAGTGGGCTTCTTCCCGGGATCGACGATCGGCAATTTCGAACCGCAGGAGGCCGCCGATTTCCTGCGCACCGCGCGTAAAATCCTGGGCTCTGGCGCGCAGATGATCATCGGCGTCGATCTCGAGAAGGACGAGCGCGTGCTGTACCACGCCTATAACGATTCGGCCGGCGTCACCGCGCGCTTCAACCTCAATGTGCTGGTGCGCATCAACCGCGAGCTCGGCGGCAATTTCGATCTTCCCGCCTTCTCCCATCGCTCGATCTACAACCGCGACCGTCACCGGATCGAGATGCACCTGATCAGCCGCAAGGCGCAGAGCGTGCGGATCCTCGGCAACACCTTTTCGTTCCGTCCCGGCGAGAGCATTCACACCGAGAACAGCTACAAATATTCGCTGGAGCGGTTCACGGAATTGGCCCGAAATTCGGGTTGGACGGTGCGGGAGTCCTGGACCGACGCGGCAAAGATGTTTTCGGTTCACGCAATGTTGGCTTCGGAATGAGATTCCGAAGCGGAGCCCAGCGACACGGATTCCCATGCTGCGACCACGACAAGGATCGCGGTCGTGAGGATCGAGAGCCATAGCGGGGACAGCTCGCTTGCGAACCAGCCCAGCATGAGCAGCGCGACGATGCCCGCGATGTGGGACAGCTGCAGAAAACCCCGGATCGAGAGCTTGAACAGGATCGTCCCGACCAGGAACAGAAGCGGGCCACCGATCGCGCTCAAGATCGTCTTGAGATCGGAGTGGCCGCCGGGATGCTTCAGCACCAGTTCATCGGACACCGCCGTCAGGATGATGCCGGCGACGACCGGCATGTGCAGATAGGTGTAGGCAAGGCGCGCCAGTTTCCCTGATTCGACCGATTTCGAGATCAGTTCGGAGCCGGCCTCGGCGCCCTTGTAGAAATAGATCCACCACATCGCGATGCTGCCGACCAGCGAGGACACGAAAGCGAGGATGTTCTCGGTCGTCCAGCTCAGCTCGGCAAAGGTCGCGCCATTCACGACAACCGCCTCGCCAAGCGCAATGATGATGAAGAGGGCGCAGCGCTCGGCCATATGGCCGCCTTCGACCGCCCATGCCTCGAGCGATGACAGCCCCAACCTCGGGACCCAGAACCGCGCCGCTGGCGAGACATATTCGATCGCGAGCGCAATGATCCACAGCCATAGCCTGGACTCGCCTTCGGCAAGACCGCCGAGGATCCAGAACACGGCGGACGTGGAGAGCCAGGCCAGGATGCGGATGGCGTTGTGGCGCACCGCGGTCCAATGATGTGGCGTCGAGAACAGCCAGAACGCGGTGCGTCCGACCTGCATCACCGCATAGGTAATCGCGAACCACAGGCCGCGGTCCTCAAAGGCCTTCGGGATCGAGGTCGACAGCACAAGGCCGCCGAGCATCATCAGGAACAGCAGGATACGTACCGGCGTCAGCTCCGGATTGAGCCAATTGGTCACCCAGGCAGTGAAGACCCAGACCCACCACACCGCGAGGAACAGCAGCGTGACCTCGACCGCGCCGATCGGCGTGAAATGATGAAGCAGCGTGTGCGAGATCTGCGTGACCGCGAACACGAAGACCAGGTCGAAGAACAGTTCGGCATAAGTGACGCGGCTATGCTGGTTCGGCGTGACGACGCGAAACATCGCGCCGCGTCGATTGTCCGCAGCCATCGGCACCCCCTAGAGCATGATCCGGAAAAGTGGAAACCGGTTTTCCGGAAAGATCATGCTCAAACAAAGAGATGAGATCATGATCCGATTCCGTCTAATCGGATCATGATCTGAGATGATCAGGCCTCGGGTCCGCCAGGCACCCCGGTCTGCAGCGCCAGTGCATGCAACACGCCGCCCATCTGCCCCTTGAGCGACTGGTAGACGATCTGATGCTGCTGGACACGGGACTTGCCGCGGAAGGATTCCGAGACCACCGTCGCCGCGTAATGGTCGCCATCGCCGGCCAGGTCGCGGATCGTCACCACGGCATCGGGAATGGCTGCCTTGATCATGGATTCGATATCGCGGGCGTCCATCGGCATCCCAGTACACCTCCATTCGACTTTCAAATCGCAGTCAGCACGAGCGGCCGCGGGGGAACAAAACCTAGCGCTTGCGCTCTTCTAGGTCATCCTATCAGGCACTATATTCCGCTTCCAATCGTTTTAGCTGCATCAATCGGTCACAACGAACTGACCAAAAAAGGCGCAGAACCATGAAACTCCCAGGACCCGACCATCCGATCACGATCGCACCCAACCCCAAGCGCGTCCGCGTTAGGGCGGGGGATGTCGTCATCGCCGACTCCACCCATGCGCTGACCCTGAAGGAGGCGAGCTATCCCGCCGTGCAGTACATCCCGCGGGAGGACACCAACATGGCCCTGCTGTCCCGGACCGAGCGGACCACGCATTGTCCCTACAAGGGCGACGCGAATTATTTCAGCATCAAGGCCAACGGCAAGACGCTGGAAAATTCGATCTGGACCTATGAGACGCCCTTCCCGGCCATGACGGAGATCGCGGGACACCTCGCGTTCTATCCGGACAAAGTCACGATCGAGGAAGTGGCATAAGGGCGGCGGACCGCGTCCTCGTGATGGCCGGGCTCGACCCGGCCATCCACGCAATTGCTCGCCTGGTACTGAGACGCGGATGCCCGGGACAAGCCCGGGCATGACGAGGAAGCTACCGGCGAGCTTTGCTCCTACACCCTGAAGGCTTCTAGGCCCTGAATATCGTGAGCCCGAGTATCAGGAGCACCAGGAAGATCACGACGAAGATATAGAACAATATCCGCGCGATATCGGCAGAAGCCGCCGATATGCCGGTGAAGCCGAGCAAGCCGGCTATAATCGACACAACAAGAAAGATCAGCGCCCATTTAAGTAACGTCATCGCCCTCTTCTCCAGCTACTTCGCGGGGGAAACGGCAGGAGATGACGCGAGTTCCAAAGCAGCAGGCGGTGAATTGATCGCCGCCCGCCTCACCTTGCAAGCTTCCTCTACCGTTCAATACGTCCTGAAGAACCGGACGGAATGGCATCGTCGTCTGGCATGCCGTTCGGCGACAAGGCGGTCCCGGTCGCGCCTGGCGATGTGTTGGACGTGCCTGGCCGGTTGAGGGATGGATTGGGCGTGGTGGACGTTCCGCCGGTGCCCATTCCAGTGGTGGAGCTCGATTGCCCGCCCGGTGCTGGCGCGATGCCGGCCGACCCCGGATTGGTCGGCGCCGCCGGTGGCGCGCTGCCAACGCCGGACGATGTACCGCTCTGCGCTGTCCCGCTTCCGGTGCTGCCACCTGGAGCTTGCGCGAAGGCGGCTGATGACACCGTCATCAATGACAGCGCGATGACGGCCGATAGATGTAATTTGTGTCGCATGATAACTCTCCATGTTGCATGCGGCCGCACCAACGTCTGGTGAATCGCGTCGTTCCGTCGCTCCTTGCGACCGCGAAATCACATCGACGTTTTCGCAATAGGACGATTAGGGCCTTGCCCAATCCGGTTCCCGGTTGCAACATCACCGGGATCATCTCGCAGAACGGCGCATATGAGCTCGATCTCTCACACCATGACGGCCGCGGAAGCACACGCGGCACCGAAGGCAAAGGCGCGCAACGCCGCGCTCGACCGCGCCCGCACCTTCCTGACGCTGGTCGTGCTGCTGCACCACGCCGTGATTCCCTACACCTATTTCGGACATACCGATCCGAAATCGTGGATCGGTTTCGACATGGTCGTGCTCGCCACCGACAGTTTCTTCATGGCGATGTTCTTCTTCCTGTCGGGTCTGTTCGTGTGGCCGGGACTGGCTCGGAAAGGGCCAGTGCAATATTTGCTCGATCGCCTGGTCCGGCTTGGCCTGCCCTTCGTGATCGGCGCGTTAACGATCATCCCGCTGGCCTACTACGCCTTCGCGCTGCGCCAAACTCCGGATCTGAGCTTTTCCGAGTTCTGGTGGAAAACAATCACCGTGGGGCCATGGCCGAGCGGCCCGACCTGGTTTCTCTGGGTCTTGCTCGCCTTCGACGTCGTCGCGAGCGTGGCCTATCTGCTGTCGCCCAAACTCATCGACCCGATCAACCGCCTGTCACTCCGCGGTCATGAACAGCCAGTGCTGTTCTTCGCGATCATGCTTGCAGTCACCGCAACGCTCTATATCCCCGGGCGCGTTCACTTTGGCGCCGGGAGTTGGTTCGAATTCGGACCGTTCTCGGTCCAGCACGGTCGCGTGCTGCTCTATGCGACCTACTTCTTCTTTGGCGCAGGCATCGGCGCCATGTATTTGGATCGCGGCCTGTTGGCTGCCGACGGCCGGCTGGCGAAAAGCAGCTGGGGCTGGGCGGTCGCGGCGCTCGTTCCGTATTGCCTGATGTGGGTGCTGATCTACGTCAAGCGCGGAATCCTCGGGAATCCGGTGTGGCTGCCGACCTGGTATGAGGCGACCTATGGTCTCTTCTTCGCCTCTTTCAGCGTCGCCATCATGTTTGTGATCCTGGCCTATTTCCTGAGATTCAAACAATCCGGCTGGAGCGTACTCGATCCGATGCAGCCTGATGCCTATGGCATGTTCCTGGTGCACTATCCGATCGTGCTCTGGCTGCAATATTGCATGTTCGATTTCGATTGGCCGGCAATCGTGAAGGCGGCCATCGCGTTTGTGCTGACCGTGCTGCTGAGCTGGGCGGCGACGGCGGGCTTGCGGAGGATTCCAGGCGCGAACCACGTGCTTTGAAGCCGTAGCCCGGATGGGGCGAAGCGCAATCCGGGAAATCTCAATCGTAGCCCCGGGCTACGCTGCGCTTCACCCGGGGCTACGAGAGCAAACTTAAGCCGCCTTGCCACTCATATAGGCCGGCAACCAGCGTTCGAAGGCTTCGTTCAGTGTCGTGATCGCCACCGGCGTTTCGCCCGTGATCGCGATCGCGTCACCACCGGTGGTGCCGATGCGGGCGCAGGGCATGCCGCAACCCCGCATCTTGGCGAGTACGCGGCCTGCGTCGGCTTCGGGCACCGTGACGATGTAGCGCGCCTGATCCTCGCCGAACCAGTAGGCGTGCGGCACCAGCGCCGCTGGCGCCGCCAATAGCTGCGCGCCGATGCCGCTTGCGATCGCCATCTCGGCGAGCGCGATCAACAGCCCGCCGTCGGAAAGATCATGCGCCGCGGTCGCAGTGCCAGCATGGATCATGCCGCGCACGACATCGCCGTTGCGCTTCTCGGCAGCGAGATCGACCGGCGGCGGTGCGCCTTCCTCACGACCGCAGACCTCGCGCAGATAGACGGACTGGCCGAGCCAGCCATGGGTCTCGCCGATCAAGAGGATCGCCTCGCCTTCCGCCTTGAACGCGAGCGTCGCCGACTTGGTGAAATCGTCGAGCACGCCAACGCCGCCGATCGAGGGCGTCGGCAGAATGGCGCGGCCGTTGGTCTCGTTGTAGAGCGAGACGTTGCCGGAGACGACCGGGAAATCCAGCATGCGGCAGGCTTCGGAAATGCCCTTCAGGCAGCCGACGAACTGGCCCATGATCTCGGGCCGTTCAGGATTGCCGAAATTGAGGTTGTCGGTGATCGCGAGCGGCTTGCCGCCGACCGCGGTGATGTTGCGCCAGGCCTCCGCCACCGCCTGCTTGCCGCCTTGATAAGGATCGGCCTCGCAATAGCGCGGCGTCACATCGACCGTCATCGCAAGCCCCTTCGGCCCATCCTCCACGCGGACCACGGCCGCATCGCCGCCGGGACGCTGCACGGTGTTGCCCAGGATGACGTGATCGTATTGCTCCCAGACCCAGCGCTTCGAGCAGAGATCGGGCGTGCCGATCAGTTTCTCCAACGCCTGGGGAATGCCGAGCGGCGCCTCGACGTCCCGCGCATGGATCACCGGCTGTGCGACGGAAGCAGTGTGCGGACGATCGTAGACCGGTGCCTCGTCGCCGAGCTCCTTGATTGGCAGATCGGCCATGACATCGTCGCCATGCTTGACCACGAAGCGCTTGGTCGGCGTCGTATAGCCGACCACCGCAAAATCGAGGCCCCATTTGCGGAAGATCGCCTCGGCTTCTTTCTCCTTCTCCGGCTTGAGCACCATGAGCATGCGCTCCTGGCTTTCCGAGAGCATCATCTCGTAGGCGCTCATGCCGGTCTCGCGGGTCGGCACTGCGTTGAGGTCGAGGTCGACGCCGAGATCGCCCTTAGCGCCCATCTCGACCGCCGAACAGGTGAGCCCCGCCGCGCCCATGTCCTGGATCGCGATCACGCAGCCCTTTTCCATGATCTCGAGGCAGGCCTCGAGCAGGAGCTTCTCCGCGAAGGGATCGCCGACCTGCACCGTCGGCCGCTTCTCCTCCGAGTTGTCGTCGAACTCGGCCGAGGCCATGGAGGCGCCGTGGATGCCGTCGCGGCCGGTCTTTGAGCCCAGATAGACGATCGGCATGTTCACGCCGGAGGCCGCCGCGTAGAAGATCTTGTCGGCATCGGCGAGACCCACCGCCATCGCATTGACCAGGATGTTGCCGTCATAGCGGGTGTGGAAGCGGACCTGCCCGCCGACCGTTGGCACGCCGAAGGAATTGCCGTAGCCGCCGATGCCGGCGACCACGCCGGAGACGAGATGCCGGGTCTTCGGATGCTCCGGGGTGCCGAAGCTCAGCGCATTGAGGCAGGCAATGGGGCGCGCCCCCATCGTGAACACATCGCGTAAAATGCCGCCGACGCCAGTGGTCGCGCCCTGGTAGGGTTCGATATAGCTCGGATGATTGTGGCTCTCCATCTTGAAGACCACGGCCTGGCCGTCGCCGATGTCGATCACGCCGGCATTCTCGCCCGGCCCCTGGATCACCCAGGGCGCTTTGGTAGGCAGCCCGCGCAGATGGATGCGCGAGGACTTGTACGAGCAATGCTCATTCCACATCGCCGAGAAGATCCCGAGCTCGGTGAAAGTCGGCACCCGCCCGATCAGTTTCAGGATGCGCTCATACTCGTCCGGCTTGAGCCCGTGGGCGGCGACGAGTTCGGGGGTGATCTGGGGCTCGTTCATGGGTCTCTTATTAGGTAGATCGGACGCGCGGGCAAAGGCCTTTTATGGCGCTTTTCCGCCCTGTCCAGAGCTTTGCGGCGGGTCGCCGCAGGCGCAGAATTTGCACAAGCGGACAGGATCGGATTTAAGACCCGGAACTCAATTTTGAAAGCCTCTCAGCGTGAACGACCTCTCCAAGACCGCATTCGTCCACCGTCCCGACCTGCATGTCGCAACCGAGGGCGAATTCAAGGGCTGGCGCGCGATAGTTTCGAGACCCATGTCGGCCCGTTCTGGCACCAGATGGATGAGAACGGCCGCGTGCATTGCGCCTTCCGGGTCGAGAAAAAACACCTCAACGGCATGCGCAACGTCCATGGCGGCTGCTTCATGGCCTTTGCGGATTACTGCCTGTTCGCGATCGCCTCGGCCGAGCTGGAAGGCCCGGGCGTGACGGTGGCATTCTCCTGCGAATTCCTCGACGCGGCACGCGAGGGCGAACTGGTCGAATGCATCGGCGAGGTGACCCGCGCCGGCGGCTCGCTGATCTTCCTGCGCGGCGTGCTGAAAGCTGCCGATCGCTCGCTATTCACCTTCTCCGGGACGATCAAGCGGGTGAAGCGGAAGGCGCCGCTTGAGGCCAGCGCATAGCTCCTCACCTTTCCTTTTTGCGCTCCCACGCTAAGAGTGGCTCCCAGCGCGCCAATGCGCCGGGGGCCACAAGTGCCGAAGAGCACATCAAGGACGGGTAGCGTGACGGCTGCCGTGGAAACGCCGACACTATCCACCCCGAAGCGGCCGCACCATCGCTGGCAGGATTATGCGCTGCTGCTCGCGCTCGCCTGCTGCTGGAGTTCGACTTATCCGCTGACCAAGATCGGCCTCGGCTCGATCCCGCCGCTCACCTTCATCTCGGCCCGCTCGCTGATCGCCGCACTGTTCCTCCTGGTGATCCTGCGGATCCGCGGCCTTCGCATTCCGACCGACGCCAAGGCGTGGAAGCTGTTCGCCTTCCAGCAGACCATCATCTCGACGGTCCCTTTCCTGGTCATCACCTGGGCGCAGCAATATGTGGCAGCGGCTCCCACTGTGGTGCTGGCCTCGACCACGCCGATCTTTGCCTTCCTGATCACCTGGGCCATCACGCGGCACGAGCCAGCCACGCTGTTAAAACTCGCCGGCGCGATCCTCGGCCTCGTCGGCACTGCCGTCGTCATCGGCCTCGATGCGCTGACTGGCCTCGGCAGCGAAATCTACGCCGAGATGGCGATCCTGCTCGCCACCATCTCGTTTGCCTGCGCCACGATCTTCGGCCTGCGCCTGTCCGATTACGACCCGATGGTGGTCGCGGCCGGCTCGCTGTTGTTCGGCGGTCTCGTGCTGCTGCCGGCATCTCTCATCATCGACCATCCCTGGACCTTGCACCCGACGCCGCAGGCGCTCGCCGCAGTCGCCACCATGGGCATCTTCTCCAGCGCGATCGGCCTGATGCTGTTCTACATGTGCCTCTCTCGTCTGGGCACGCTGACCACCAACGCACAAGGCTATCTGCGCATCCCGATCGGCGTCGGCCTATCGGTGGTGCTGCTGGGCGAAGCCGTGCCGCCGAACTTGGCGCTTGGACTCTTGCTCGTGATGGCGGGCGTGGCCGCGATGACCGTTCCGGGCGACCGCTACAAGCTCGCCCTGAATTGGTTACGTGCGCGGCTAAGGGGCTGAGAGCCTCGATATCCTTTATTGCAGGCTCACGAGGGTCATATCGACGAACCACGATTGCGGCGAGACGAATCCCTTGACCTTCGGGCTCATCGCGCGAGGGTTGAGATCGTGCACGATATAAAGCCAGGGAGGGTTGTCGACGAGGCGTTCATGCGCCTTGCGATAGGCCGCCGAGATCACCTTGGGATCGGTGGCCTCGGAGATCGTCTTGAGCGCATCGTCGAACTCAGCGTCCTTCCACTGCTCGAAATTGAACCCGTTTGGTGAAAAATTCTCGGACGAGAAATAGCGGGCCATGACGCCGGCATCGGAGGATGGCGAAGAGATATTGACCCCATGGCACCCTGTAACGTGGGGCTATCGGGCGTCGCCCGCGCGGCGGTCAAAAGAACCTGCCATTCGATCACGTCGAACGCCACGTTCACACCGCACGCCTCTTTCAGGTTTTGCTGCAGGAATTCGTTCATCGGTAAAGGCAGCATCTGACCCGAACCGGAGTTCGAGATCAGCACCTTGAAGGATAGTGGCTTCGCCGGCGTGTATCCGGCTTCGGCGAGCAGCGCCTTGCCCTTGGCGGGGGTCGAACTTGTAGCGGTTGACCGGCGATCCGAAATCGGGGTCGCTGGCCTTGAGCCAGCCCACCGAACGCTCGGCGGTCCCGTTGAGCAGTGCAACGAGGCCTTCGCGGTCGATGCAATAGTTCAGGGCCTGGCGGACCTTTACGTCTTTGAAGGGACTGTTGGTCGCGCCGATATTGTAGAACCATGGCCAGACATGGGGATATGAGCCGGTGGTAATAGTGAAGCCCGCTGATTTCAGCGAAGCAACGCCATCGGGCGGCGGCACCTCGATCCAGTCGACCTGACCGGAGCGAAGCGCGGCGAGCCGCGAGTTCGCTTCAGGGATCGGCATGAGCACGATATTGTCGACCTTCGCCATTTTGCTCCTGTCCCAATATCCATCCCATCGCGCGAGATCCGCCTCCTGGCGCGGCACGACCTTGGTGATGCGGAACGGTCCGGTACCGGCGGCCGGCAAGGTCGCGACCTTGGCCCAATCCCGCCCCGCCTTTTCGAATGAAGCCGGCGAGGTGAACAGCAGGTAGACCGCCATGTAAGGGAAATAGGACGCTGGCTTGGTCGTGGTGACGACGACTGTAAAATCGTCGATCTTCTTGTAGCTGCCCATGATGGGAACGCGAGCTCGCGACATCGCCGAACTGGCGGGCTCAAATTGCGGGCTGGAACTGTTGAAATATCGCTCGAGATTCCAGATCACGGCATCGGCATTGAAATCCGCACCGTCATGGAATTTCACGCCATGGCGCAGATGGAAGATCCAGGTCTTGCTGTCCTCGGGATCCTGTTCCCATTTCTCCGCAAGGCCTGGACGCAAGCCGGCCAATTTGTCGGTCCTGGTTAGATCCCACAGCACCAATCCCTCGAAGATCGGGTAGCCGAGGAAGCGCATTCCTTCAAAGCCGTTGTTTGGCAGCCCGGTAGCCGTGGGGATATCGGATGCCGTCATGCCGATGCGCAGCATGGTTTCGGCCATCGCCGCCTGCGACGAAAGCAGCGCGGCGAACGTGAACGTGCAGCAAGCCTTGCGAATGAGCATAAAACTCCTCCCGTCCGACGATCGGAAAGATCCGTGCCTGGATCGGGAGAAGTACGGGCAAGTTTCAGGCCAGCAGAGCGGGCCGGCTATTTCTGGTCGTCCGCGAGCAACTTTTTGTATTTCTCGACGTCGCGCGCCACGAGTTGCTGCAGCACCTCCGGCGCATGCTCGTTGGCGTCAGGCGCAACCGTTGAAAGATCGGCAAAGCGCTTTTTCACCGCCTCGCTCTCGACCGCCGTGCGGGCTGCGGTATTGAGTTTCGCGATGATCGCCGGCGGTGTGCCTTTTGGCGCGAACACGCCGTTCCAGCCCTGCGCCTCGAATTCAGGCAAGCCCGCTTCCGCCGAAGTCGGCAGATCGGGCAGCGTGGCGAGTCGAACGGTCGAGCCGACGACGAGTCCCTGCACCAGTTTCTCGTTGATCGCCTGCGACACCGAGGCCGCCGCGTCGCAGACGCCGTCGATCTGGCCGCCGATCGCATCGGTCAGCGCCGGCGCCGCGCCGCGATAGCCGACCAGCGTGACGTCGATTCCGGCAGCATTCACAAAACTCTTGCAGATCAGATAATTCGAGGAGCCGACGCCGGCATGGCCAAGATTGATCTTGCCGGGATTCTGCTTCGCGTAGGCGATGAGCTCCGGCAGATCCTTCGCGGGAAAATCCTTGCGTAACGCAATGATGCCAAAGGTCTTTGCGACCATCGCGACCGGCGCAAAGGAGTCCGGCGTGAACGGCAGTTTCGGGTAGATCGTGTAGGTGGCGGCGCTGGTGCCGGCGTTGCCGATCGCGATCGTGTAGCCATCCGGCTCGGCACGCGCGGCCCGGGCCAGTGCGGTAGAACCGCCGGCGCCTGCGACATTCTCGATCACGATCGGCTGCCCGAGCGCCACGCTCATCTGCTCGGCAACGACGCGCGCGATCACGTCGGAGGTACCGCCGGCCGCGAACGGCACGATCATGGTGATGGGGTGCTTTGGGAAATCCTGCGCCTGCGCGAAGGTTGCGAGCGGGAACGCCGCGATCGCGGCGACCAGCCTCCAGAGCGACTTCACGCAGCCTTTTCCAGATGCTGGACCAGGCCGGCGAACAGGCCGCGACCGTCGGTGCAGCCCATGATGTCTTCGACGTGGTTTTCCGGATGCGGCATCATGCCGAGCACGTTGCCGCCGTCGTTGACGATGCCGGCGATCGAATGGGCGGCGCCATTGAAATTGGAGGCTTCACCGACGACGCCGTCGGCCGAGCAGTAACGATAGAGCACCCGCCCCTCGCCCTCGAGCCGCTTCAGCGTCTCTTCATCGGCTTCGTAATTGCCTTCGCCATGCGCGACAGGCACGCGGATCACCTGCCCCGCATTGTAGCCGCGGGTGAACGGTGTATCGGAGCGTTCGACGCGCAGATGCGCGTTGCGGCAGACAAATTTGATCTCCGCATTGCGCATCAGGACACCCGGGAGGAGGCCGGCCTCGCACAGGATCTGGAAGCCGTTGCAGACCCCCAGCACCAGCCCGCCTTTGGCCGCGAAGTCGCCGACCGCGTTCATGATCGGCGCCCGCGCCGCAATCGCACCACACCTGAGGTAATCGCCATAGGAGAAGCCGCCGGGCACCACGACGAGGTCGGTGCCTGATGGCAGCGAGGTCTCGGCGTGCCAGACCATCGCCGGCTCCTTGCCCGAGATAAGCTTGAGCGCCCGCGCCATGTCGCGCTCGCGATTGATGCCGGGGAAGACGAGGACGGCTGATTTCATCAGAGCAGTTCGACCCGATAGTTCTCGATCACGGTATTCGCAAGCAGCTTGTCGGCGGCGTCTTTCAATGCGGCCTCCGCCTTGGCGCGGTCGGAGTCGGCAAGCTCGATGTCGAACACCTTACCCTGGCGGACGCTGGCGACGCCGTCGACGCCGAGCGATTTCAGCGCACCCTCGATCGCCTTGCCCTGGGGATCGAGGATGCCGGATTTCAACGTAACAGTGACGCGTGCCTTCACTTAAACCTTGCCCCTCTTCAGCTCTTCACCAGCACCGGACCCGAGCCGGCCGGCCGCTCGTTCTCCATGAGGATGCCGAGCCGCTTCGCCACCTCGGTATAGGCCTCCAGCAGCCCGCCCAGATCGCGGCGGAAGCGGTCCTTGTCGAGCTTCTCGTTCGACTTGATGTCCCACAGCCGGCACGAATCCGGCGAGATCTCGTCGGCGACGATGATCCGCATCATCTCGTTTTCAAACAACCGGCCGCATTCCATCTTGAAATCGACCAGGCGGATGCCGATGCCCAGGAATAGCCCGGTCAGGAAGTCGTTGACACGGATGGCGAGCGCCATGATGTCATCGATCTCCTGCGGCGTTGCCCAGCCGAAGGCCGTGATGTGCTCTTCCGACACCATGGGGTCGTTGAGCTGGTCGTTCTTGTAGTAGAATTCGATGATCGAGCGCGGCAGCTGCGTGCCTTCCTCGATACCGAGCCGCTGCGACAGCGAACCGGCGGCGACGTTCCGCACCACCACTTCCAGCGGCACGATCTCGACCTCGCGAATCAGCTGTTCGCGCATGTTGAGGCGGCGGATGAAGTGGGTCGGCACCCCGATATCATTGAGGTGCTGAAACAGGTACTCCGAAATCCGGTTGTTGAGGACGCCCTTGCCCTCGATCACCTGGTGTTTCTTGGCATTGAACGCGGTCGCGTCGTCCTTGAAATGCTGGATCAGGGTTCCGGGCTCAGGACCTTCGTAGAGGACCTTGGCCTTGCCCTCATAGATGCGGCGTCGACGGCTCATTGGGATGTACCGTGTTTTGTTGAAATCCATGAATCTGGTGTGCTCCGGTTGATAAGGGATTGCGACCCACGACGGAGCTGCCGCGGAAGCCTGGAACCCCAAACAGAACAAGAACCAAGCCGTGTGGCAACCTATCCGATTGGCCCATCCAGCACAATCGACCCGGACCCCTTTGGCGGACTTATCCGCCTTGGATTGGGGTCCAAAAATCTGCCATTCTGCCTGCGGCTTAACGGCTCGTTGTCTTGCCGATTCGCCCCTTTTATCTAGGCATCCGCCGGGGCTGCCG
Organism: Bradyrhizobium cenepequi; assembly: GCF_020329485.1. Taxonomy (GTDB): domain Bacteria; phylum Pseudomonadota; class Alphaproteobacteria; order Rhizobiales; family Xanthobacteraceae; genus Bradyrhizobium; species Bradyrhizobium cenepequi. Next base: position 49,303 of record NZ_JAGKJI010000025.1, on the reverse strand, counting down.
CAACGCAAGCTCCACCCGTCCGTCAGCAGGAATTGGAACCGCCCATGACTACATTCGACAAGCGCGAGGAAGGTTTTGAGAAGAAATTCGCCCTCGACGAGGAGCAGAAATTCAAAGCCGAAGTGCGCCGTAACAAGTTGCTGGGCATATGGACGGCGGAAAAGCTGGGCCTCACCGGCGACGCCGCCAACACCTACGCCAAGGAAGTAGTTGCCGCCGACTTCGAGGAAGCCGGCGACCAGGACGTGCTGCAGAAGGTCCTGAAGGACCTCACCGCAAAGGGCGAGGCCATCACGGAAGCTCAAATCCGCGCCAAGATGGACGAACTGCTGGTGCAGGCCGTGGCGCAGGTAAAGGCGGGCGGTTAACCATCCCCGTCATTCCGGGGCGTCCGCAGGACGAGCCCGGAATCCATTTCTCCGCCTCCGCCAGTGGCCCAATGGATTCCGGGCTCGCGCGATGCGCGCCCCGGAATGACCACGACAATGGTCACCCCTCTTTAAATCCGTATTCCGGTACGTTGCCGCTGGCGCCGTAATATTTGTACGGCAGGAATTTTCCGGACATCGTGATCTTGACGCGGTCGCCCTTGGGATTGGGCAGGCGCTCCATCACCATGTCGAAGTCGATCGCCGACATGATGCCGTCGCCGAACTCCTCCTCGATCAGCGCCTTCCAGGCCGGGCCGTTGACCATCACGAGCTCGTAGAAGCGATAGATCAAGGGATCCGTCGGCGGCATCGGCACGCCCTCCCCGCGCATCGGCGTCTCGTTCAACATCGCGATTTCGGATTTGGACAGGCCGAACAGCTCGCCGGCATTCGCGGCCTGCGGCTTGGTCAGTTTCATCTGGCCGAGGATCGCGCCGACGATCAGCACCTCGGAATAGCCGCCGATCTTCTCGCATATATATTTCCAGCTCCACCCCTTCTCCCGCTTGATGTCGAGCAGCTTTTCGATGAGGTCGGAACGTTTCATGTCGGGGTCTCCTTTTAAGGCTAGCGCGCGATGGTCTGCACGGGGCTGGTCTCGATCGCCCGTGGCGGCGAGATGATGGTTGGCTCGATCAAGCCCGGCCGCACCGTCGGCACGTTGCGCCGGTCGTGATTGGTGACGTCAGCCGTAAAGCTCTTGCTGCGGGTGACCAGGAAATCGATGATGTGGTTGCGGAGCGCGTAGTAGTAGGGGTGGCGGTGCAGGTCGATCCGGCCGCGATCCTTGGGCAGCGGATTTTCCACGATCTCCGCCAATACGGCGCCGGGACCGTTGGTCATCAGGAATATCTTGTCGGCAAGATAGATCGCCTCGTCCACGTCGTGGGTGATCATGAACGCGGTCTGTCCGGTTTCCAGACAAATGCGCCGGACCTCATCCTGCAGTGTGCCGCGCGTCAGCGCGTCCAGCGCCGAGAACGGCTCGTCCATCAGCATGATCTTCGGCGTGATCGAAAGCGCCCGCGCGATGCCGACGCGCTGCTTCATGCCGCCGGACAGTTCGGAGGGACGCTTATGCTCCGAGCCTGCGAGGCCGACCAGATCGATGAACTTCTGCGCATGCGCCTTGACCTTCGCGCGGTCCCATTTGCGCCATTTCGAGCTGACTGCATAGGCGACATTGCCGAGCACGGTGCGCCAGGGAACCAACGCGTGGCTCTGGAAGATCACGGCGCGGTCGAGACTGGTGCCCTCGATCGCCTGCCCGTCGACGATCACGGTGCCCTCGCTCGGCTCGTCGAGGCCGGCGAGGATGTTGAGCACGGTCGTCTTGCCGCAGCCGGAATGGCCGATCACGCAGCCGAATTCACCCCGCGCCATCGAGAGCCACAGGTTCTCGAACACGGTGGTGGTGTCGCCGCCCGCGCCCGGATAGCGCCGCGCGATGCCTGCGATCGAGATGAATTTGTCGGTCATCGCCCTACTCCGGAAACGTGACCATGCGCGTGAAGCGCGCAAGAATCTGGTCGAGCAGCATGCCGACGATCCCGATCATGAGGATCGCGATGATGACATTGGTGATCGAGAGGTTGTTCCACTCGTTCCAGACGAAGTAGCCGATGCCGGTGCCGCCGACGAGCATTTCGGCGGCGACGATCACGAGCCAGGCGATGCCGATCGAGATCCGCATGCCCGTCAGAATCGTCGGCGCCGCGGCCGGCAGGATCACCGTGAAGGCGCGCCTGATGGTGCCGACCTCGAGCGTGCGCGCGACGTTGATCCATTCCTTGCGCACGCTGGCGACGCCGAACGCCGTGTTGAGCAGCATCGGCCACACCGAGCAGATGAAGATCACGAAGATTGCCGAGATCGAAGAATCCTTGATGGTGTAGAGCGCGAGCGGCATCCAGGCGAGCGGAGAGATCGGCTTCAAGACCTGGATGAACGGATCGAGCGCCCTGCTGATCAATGGCGACATGCCGATCAGGAAGCCGAGCGGGATCGCGACCAAAACCGCGATGAGATAGCCCAGCCCGACGCGGCCGATCGAATAGCCAAGCTGGATGCCAAGCCCCTTGTCGTTCGGTCCGTTGTCGTAGAACGGCCGCTTCAGGTGCTCCCACAATTTGGCGGCAACATCGAGCGGACCCGGCATCGCCGATTTGCCTTGCGTGACGGTGAGCCCCATCAGCTTGGCGTATTCCGGGCTCATGTTGGTGGCCGGACCGGTGCTGCGGGTCGCAAGATGCCAGACGCCGATGAAGGCTGCGAACAGCACGACAGAGACGATCGCCGCGCGCAAGCGAAGTGAGTTCATCTGCTCCTCCCTTTCTGCGGGAGCACCTTCACGACGCCTTCCTGATCCTGAAGCTCGCAAGATAGTCGTCCGGCTTGGTGGGATCGAACGTCTTGCCCATCACCGCGAACGACTTATACGTGGTTGGCGGCGGCGTGAGCCCCATCTCGGCCATCAGCTTGCCGGTATCTGTGGCGAGATAAACCTGCTCGGCGACCGCCTTGTAATCGACGTCGCCCTTGATCTGACCCCAGCGCTTCATCTGGGTCATTATCCAGACGGCGAAGGACTGCCAGGGGAACGGATCGAAATCGAGGCGGTTGGGCTGCGTGACGACATTGCCGAGGCCATCGGCGAAGGTGCCCGTCAGAATCTGCTCCAGCACGACCTGCGGCTGGTTCAGGTAATTCGCCGGCGAGATCGCTTCCGCGATCTGCTTGCGGTTCTCGGCCTTGTGCGCGAACGCGGTCGCCTCGATGATCGATTTCAGGAGCGCGCCATAGGTGTTCGGCATCGAGGTGACGAACTCCTTCGACGCCGCGAAGGCGCAGCAGGGATGGCCTTCCCAGATATTCTTGGTCAGGATGTGGATGAAGCCTGCGCCGTCATAGACGGCGCGCTGGTTCATCGGATCGGGGCCAAGGAAACCATCGATATTGTCGGCGCGCAGATTGGCGACCATCTCCGGCGGCGGCACCGCGCGGATCTGCACATCGACGTCGGGATCGAGGCCGTGCTCGGCGAGATAGTAGCGCAGCAGGTAATTGTGCATCGAATAGTCGAAGGGAACGGCGAATTTGAAGCCCTTCCAGTCCTTCGGATTGCGCTTGTCCTTGTGCTTGATCGCAAGCGTGATCGCCTGGCCGTTGATGTTCTCGACCGCCGGCATCGTGTACGGCAGCGGGTTGGAGCCGACGCCCATGGCGATGGCGAGCGGCATCGGCGACAGCATATGCGCGGCGTCGTATTCCTTGTTGATGGTCTTGTCGCGGATCACCGCCCAGCCGGCGGTCTTGATCACGTCGACGTTCAATCCGTGCTTGGCGTAGAAGCCCATCGGCGCCGCCATGATGATCGGGGTTGCGCAGGTGATCGGGATGAAGCCGACCTTGAGGTCCTTCTTCTCGGGCGCCGCTCCTTGCGCGAATACCTCGGTCGCCGCCTTAATCGGGAAGAACTGCGACAGCGCCGCAAGCGCAGTGGACGCGCCGACTGACTTCAGAAAGGCGCGCCGGGCCGCGTCCTGCGGAAACACCGCCCGCATCACGGCCGAGGCGACGACGCCCTCGTAACGCCGGTCCTCGCTTTCCATGGGCTCACAGCGCAGTGCGAGCGCTGCATTCCGGTGCTCGGCTTCGCTGATGTGGCGGCCGCAGCTGCAGCCGGTGCGAAGATTGCGGTCGGGATCGAACGGATTATCGAAGATGGACATCGGACCTCCTGCGCGCGACGTTGCCGTTGATTTACGCAAGGTCCATGCCAGCCTCTTTTTTCAGCCGATGGCATTGATGTCGCAGGCTTTTGTCCTCGCCTTGGCGACTACAAAAACTCGTGATACACGAGAAATCGTAATCGAATTACGATTTTTCGGGGCACCTGCACAATGGACCTGGCTCTCAGCGCGACGGCGAGCGCGCAGGACGCAGACCTGCGCGCCGCCACCTTCGAATGCTCGGTCGAGCCAACGCTGCTGCTCGATCCGCATGCCGACGTGATCCTCGACGCCAATCCCGCCGCCTGCACCCTGCTCGGCTACGACCGCGCGCTGCTGCGTCAGACCAAGGTCAGCGCGCTGCATGCGGGCCAATTGCCGGCCCTGATCGTCTTCACCCAGGCGGTGCTCGACAAAGGCGCGTATTGGACCAATGCGCTGACGCCGCGCCATGCGACCGGGCAGAATCTTCGGATCGAATATGCCGGCTGCGTGGTGCCGCAGGACGGGCGCACGCTGATGCTGCTCACGATGAGCGACCTCGACGCCCGCCGCCGCCGCTACGTCGATGCCGCTGCCGAGGATCACATGCGCAGCGGCATTGCCACCTGGCAGCGGGTCGAGCGCGTGTTCCAGGACATCGAGCGCGAGAACCAGTTGATTCTGCGCGCCGCCGGCGAAGGCATCTATGGCGTCAACGCGGAAGGAAAGACCACCTTCGTCAACCCGGCCGCCGAGCGGATGCTGGGCTGGACCGCCGAGGAACTGGTGGGCAAGGAGATCCACCCGATCGTCCATCACACTCATCATGACGGGCGGCACTACCCCGATCATGACTGCCCGATCTATGCGGCGTTCCGCGATGGCGCCGTGCACCAGGTCGATAGCGAAGTGTTCTGGCGCAAGGACGGCTCGCCGGTGTGGGTCGAGTACACCTCGACGCCGATCCGCGACCGCAGCGTTGTGGTCGGCGCCGTCGTGGTGTTTCGCGACGTCAGCCAGCGGCGCGAGGCGGACGAGAAGCTGCACGCCGCGCTTGCTGAGGTGGATCGCCTGCGCGAGCGGCTGGAGCTGGAAAACGCCTACCTGCAGGAAGAAATCCGGATCGAGACCAATCCGCGCGGCATCATCGGCCGGAGCGAGGCGATCCAGAAGACGCTGCGCCAGGTCAAGCTGGTGGCGCCCACGTCAGCGGCGGTGATGATCACCGGCGAATCCGGCACCGGCAAGGAGTTGATCGCGCGCGCCATCCATGAAGCCAGCAGCCGCTCCGACCGGCCGCTGATCCGCGTCAACTGCGCGGCGATCCCGCGCGAACTGTTCGAGAGCGAGTTCTTCGGCCATGTCCGCGGCGCCTTCACAGGTGCGACGCGCGACCGCATCGGCCGGTTCGAGCTGGCCGATGGCGGTACGCTGTTTCTCGACGAAGTCGGCGAGATCCCGCTGGAGCTGCAGGGTAAATTGTTGCGCGTGCTGCAGGAGGGCAATTTCGAGCGCGTCGGCGAGGAGCGCACCCGCACCGTCGATGTGCGGCTGATCGCCGCCACCAACCGCGACCTCAAGCAGGAGGTGCAGCGCGGCCGGTTTCGCGAGGATCTCTATTTCCGCCTCAACGTATTTCCGATCGAGTCGGTGCCGTTACGCGAGCGGCGCGAGGACATCCCGCTGTTGGCGCAGCATTTCCTGATGAGCGAAAGCAAGGCACTGAAATCCGATCTGCGCCTGTCGGAAGGCGACGCCAGGCGGCTCGCGCGCTACGACTGGCCGGGCAATGTCCGCGAATTGCAGAACGTGATCGAGCGAGCGGCGATCCTTGCCCAGAACGGCCGGCTGCGCATCGACCTGCCCGATGCATCCGGCAGCCAGGCCTTGGCGGGCTCGGCCCGCGTGAAGACCGATGTGCGCCCCAAGGTGATGACCGCGGCGGAACTGCGCGATCACGAGCGCACCAACATCGTCGCGGCGCTCGAGGCCTGCGCCGGCAAGGTGTTCGGGCCGGGCGGTGCAGCCGAACTGCTCGACATCAAGCCGACCACGCTGGCCTCCCGGATCAAGGCGCTGGGAATCGCCGGGCGGCACGGCGCGCCGAGCTAAACTTTCATCGCGCCCTGCAGCCGGTCCAGCTCTCCGGCCAGATCGCGCTCCACATCAGCCGCGCGCATGTTGAGCACGCGATAGCCGCGCTCCTCCAACCATTCCCGACGCTTAGCGCGGTCGGCCACGATGGTCTCGTTCTCCTCAGGGTTTTCCAGTTCGATCGCGATCCGCTGGATGAAGGAGACGAAATCGGGAATATGGCGCCCGACCGGGGTCTGGCGCTTGAACAGGCCGGCGAAGCGGCGATCCTTGGTCAGCGCCTGCCACAGGATGCGCTCGGCGTCGGTCGGGTTGCGGCGGAGCAGCCGCGCCAGCCCGCGCACGGTGCTGCTGGCGTCCGCCGAGGGGCCGCCCTGTCCCTGCTCGGCCAGGAGCGCCCGGAGCCGGGTCGCCTGCTCGCCGTCGAGCACCCCGCCCTTGGCCGGCCCCTTGCGTCCCTCGGCGATCGCCATGATCACGCCGTGCAGGGTATGCATGTCCTGCTTGGTCGGCTCCATCCGGGTGAAGATGTTGCGCAGGTTGACCAGCATGGTGTCGCGCTTCTCGGCCGGCCGCAGGAACTCGACCTTGTCGAGCTCGGCGACCAGATTGTCGAAGAAGGCCTGGACCTGGTGCTGGGAGGCACGCTCGGATCGCTCGGGCATCGCGAACGGCAGCACGCCCGCGGTCGAGAGCTTGAACCACTCATAGCCCACCAGCAGCACCGCCTGGGCGAGGTTCAGCGAGGCGAAGCCGGGATTGACCGGAAAGGTGACGATGCGGTCGGCGAGCGCGACCTCCTCATTGGTCAGCCCCCAGCGCTCCCGGCCGAACAGGATCCCGGTCTCACCACTGGCGGCGATATTCGCCACGATCTCGCGGGCTGCCGCATCCGGCCCAATCACCGGCTTGGCCTGGTCATGGGCCCGGGCGGTGGCTGCGAACAGGAGATCGAGGTCGGCGACCGCCTCAGTGACCGTGTCGAACAGCTCGACATGGTCGAGAATATGGTCGGCCCCGGCGGCGGCACGCTGCGCGGCGACGTTCGGCCAGCCGTCGCGGGGATTCACCAGCCGGAGCCGCGACAGCGCGAAATTGCCCATCGCGCGCGCCGCCATCCCGATATTCTCGCCAAGCTGCGGCTCGACCAGGATCACCACGGGACCCCTGAGGTCGTGGCCGGTCTTGGTCTTGTCAGTGCCGGACATCTTAAGCTTCGCTTCCTGATTCAACTTCTGAAGACTCTGATTCAGGTCCTGAAGAACTTCAATCAGACCGCCAAGTTTCCTGGCCCGGCCCGGATTGCCCCGCGGCCGCAAATTTCTCAAGCGGAATAATGGCCTTACGGGCGTTCTTGAATCTTCATCCGAAACCTCAAGGCGCGAGCCTCGCGGCGCTCTTTCGGCTCTTCCGGTGCCATCGAAGCAATGGGGCATAACGGCAGCATTCTCGGCTAAAGGATGAGCCGAAACTGCATAACCCCTTGGCTTCCGCCGGCGCTTTCCCGGTGCTATAGGCCCGGAGCATATTCAGCTAGTCGCGCCCGAAAGCGCGCTGTTCCCCAAGAGGCCCTATTCCCATGGCAAAAATCAAGGTGACCAACCCCGTCGTCGAACTCGATGGCGACGAGATGACCCGGATCATCTGGCAGTACATCAAGGACAAGTTGATCCATCCGTTCCTTGATATCAACCTGATGTATTTCGACCTGGGGATGGAATACCGCGACAAGACCAACGACAAGGTCACGATCGACGCGGCGGAAGCGATCAAGAAGGTCGGCGTCGGCGTCAAATGCGCCACCATCACCCCGGACGAGGCCCGGGTGAAGGAGTTCGGCCTCAAGGAAATGTGGAAGTCGCCGAACGGCACCATCCGCAACATCCTCGGCGGCGTGGTGTTCCGCGAGCCGATCATCTGCAAGAACGTGCCACGCCTCGTGCCGGGCTGGACCAAGCCGATCATCATCGGCCGTCACGCATTTGGCGACCAGTATCGCGCCACCGACATCAGGTTCCCGGGCAAGGGCACGCTGTCGCTGAAGTTCGTCGGTGAAGATGGCACCGTGATCGAGAAGGAGGTGTTCAAGGCGCCTGGCGCCGGCGTCGCCATGGAGATGTACAATCTCGACGAGTCCATCGCGGACTTCGCCCGCGCCTCCTTCAACATGGGCCTGGCGCGCGGCTATCCGGTCTATCTCTCGACCAAGAACACGATCCTCAAGGTCTATGACGGCCGCTTCAAGGACATCTTCCAGGAGATTTTCGACAACGAGTTCAAGTCGCAATTCGAGGCCAAGAAGCTTACCTACGAGCACCGCCTGATCGACGACATGGTCGCTGCCGCGCTCAAGTGGTCTGGCGGCTACGTCTGGGCCTGCAAGAACTACGACGGCGACGTGCAATCCGACACGGTCGCCCAGGGCTACGGCTCGCTTGGCCTGATGACCTCCGTCCTCATGACGCCCGATGGCAAGACCATGGAAGCCGAGGCCGCCCACGGCACGGTGACCCGGCACTACCGCGAGCATCAGAAGGGCAAGGAGACCTCGACCAACTCCATCGCCTCGATCTTCGCGTGGACGCGGGGCCTCGCCCATCGCGCCAAGCTCGACAACAACCCCGCGCTTGCGAAGTTCGCCGACACGCTGGAAAAGGTCTGCGTGCAGACCGTCGAGGACGGCTACATGACGAAGGACCTCGCGCTCCTGGTCGGCGCCGACCAGCGCTGGCTCTCCACCACCGGCTTCCTCGACAAGGTCGCCGACAACCTCAACAAGGCGATGGCGGGATAGGCCGCCTCCCGGGCTTTGCCCCTTCCCGGGGATTACGTGTGGAGACTGACCATGCCGCTCCCCGGGAAAGCTGCGCTCGCATTGCTGGTGCTGTCGGGCACGATGGTCAGCGTGCGCGCTGAAACACCCCTCCCCGACGCCATCGCGGCGCCGGGGGAAGCGGTCGTGCTCAGCGTTCACGCCGAAGGCGCGCAGGTCTACGAGTGCAAGGCTGGCGTCGAAGGCAAGCTGACCTGGGCGTTTCGCGAACCGATCGCAACGCTGATGGCCGAAGGCAGGACTGTCGGCCGCCACTATGCCGGACCGAACTGGGAGCATGTCGACGGCAGCGTCGTGCTGGGCAGGGCTTCCGGCAATACGCCGGGCGCGACACCGAACGACATTCCCTGGCTCAGGCTCAACGTGATTTCGCGGCGCGGCAGCGGCACGCTGACCGGTGTCACGACGGTGCAGCGGATCAACACGGTGGGCGGCATTCTCGAGGGAGCGTGCGACAAGGCCGGTTCGACCCATAGCGCGCCCTACTCCGCGGACTACGTGTTTCTTCGCAAGGACTGAGCGACTCGCGAGCAGTGCCGTAGGATGGGTAGAGCGCAGCGAAACCCATCGCGATGGAGCAAGCCGCGCGATGATGGGTTTCGCTGCGCTCTACCCATCCTACGACTGTGGCAATAGCAGCGCTGGCGTCGTCCTCGCGAAAGCGAGGACCCATAACCACAGGCAGTTGTTGTGGCGCGAGCAAGCGGTTGTGGCGGAGCACATCACAAATGCCTGTGGTTATGGGTCCCGGCTCAAGGCCGGGACGACGTGGGGTTGGTTCTGATTCAAATGTCAAACAGCGAAGCGGATGTGAGTGTACGTTCTCGCGGCGCTTTGCGTCCGAGCTTTGCATCGTCTTCACCCTCCTGGAAGATAGAGGGCGCAGGGAAAGCCGGGTGCCGGTTGCACCCGTGGGCCCCGTGCAACAAAAAGCACGGGGGTAGGACCACAGGTCAACCGGAGCAACACCGGCTTTCCCTGCGCAGTGGTTTACGGCTTACTTCGTGCTCTTCCCGGTGACCGGGCTTTCTTGCCACCGTCACTCGCAGATCAGCTCCGCGAACTTAGCGCCAGCGTCGGGGCGCCAGAACCACACGACTTCGCCGTCCGCTGATGCCGCGCTCGTCAGTCGCAACACCCGCGTCCACCGCATCTCACCGCAACGTTCGTGACGATCGCGAGCCGCCCCTCATTCGGGTGAGACGCGCGGATTAATAGTGCTGATTTGCCCGACGACGGAAGCGGAATGTTTTTCGCGCGAGGGATGGACAGACTTTTGGTGATTTGCCCGTCGGGTTGATTTGTCGCAGCCAAACATCCAAATCACCGTTGCACTCGAAGCGAAGCAGGCGGCTGCGAAAGCAGGATGTTGGTCTCAGAGGCCAAAGGCTCAGCCGAATACCCTGCATGTCCGACTTCGGAGATAGATCGGAAATAGAAAACTCGATCCGATTGTCGCGACCTCGCCGAAGCGACTATGAGCGGAGCACATCAACGCGGGCCATATTTTGTAGAAGACACAGAGCTTCGTCGGCTCTGTGATCGGGCACAAACAAATGATCGTGGTAAAAAGCCGAAACCGCATTCACACTTATGCTGGCTTCCGCAAGTCTAGCGGTGATCGCTGCGAGAAAGCCCACCGCATCAAGCGATGAATGAACACGCAACGTGATCAGACGCGACGCAAACTGGTACGACAACCCTGTACTTTCGGCCTCCTCACGCCGTATCACAATGGTTGTTCCTTCTTGTTCACGGAATGTTAGCAGCGGGCTAATTGCGGCTGGCATTGCTCGTCTTTCGCAATCGTGCAAAACACGAAAATGCCGTCTTGCATTTCGGCTCTCATATCTCTCAACAATGGCAGCCCTGGCAAGAAAGCCTTGTCGCGGCCGGATTCCTGAGTGTCGCGGTGGTGATCATCGCCTGCTCGTTACTTCTCCTTTGGGGCCTTCGGCCCAGAGCATTGCGGCCGAAGCTCGATCTTGCAGGCGCAGCTCAGGCGCAAAGAAATGAGTGAGATCGACAAGCGCAGAAGCTGGGTTCGTCGAGCCCAAATTCCTATCGAGGTGAGGGACGGCATATAACAATGAGCCCATCTTAGTAGGCTCGGCAAACACGGCGCTGCCAGGATGCCGATCTAAAGGCTTAGCCGAGTGCCTGCATGTCCGACTTCGAAGATAGAACTGAAATAGAAAACTCGATTCAAGACTGACCGTTCTTGACCACTCAGCGGACCGTTGGCAAATCGCGAGCGACATCACCTTTGCAGCTCCCTTCCGAAAACTGCGATGCTGGCTGGGTGCTCGGTGGGTCTGTCGTGCGGGAACTGCACACGCAAAGCAAACCGGAACTCGGCCTGCGTCCGTGACGCCGGCCAAGCTGGCCGCAGATTTGTCAGCAGCAATGTTCGGCGACATGGTAGACGCAAGCCTGGTTGGATGTATGCTTAATGCGTACGTGAGGTTGTGAAGGCGCTTTCCGAGACGGCCGGACGGCCGGTCCCGTCGTGACGCCCCCGTCTAAACCATGACGCAGAATCGAAAACGCTGGTTGACCACCGTCCTCGTGCTGGTTGTTGCAGCAGGAGGCTACTTCGCCTGGCAGAAACTCGGAAGAGACAATCTTCCGGCTGGAATTGCCAGCGGCAACGGTCGTATCGAAGCCGTCGAAATCGACATTGCGGCCAAGACGCCTGGACGCATCCAGGACATCGTGGTCAGGGAGGGCGATTTCGTGACGACAGGACAAGTCCTGGCGCGCATGGACACGACCCAATTGGAAGCCCAGCTCCGACAGGCCAAGGCCCAGTTGCGTCGCGCCGGCATCGGCGTCGATACGGCCAAGAGTGTCGTGAGCCAGCGAGAGGCCGAGAAGAAAACTGCCATTGCCGTGATCGCACAGCGCAATGCCGAACTAGATACGGCGAATCGGAAATTCGAGCGATCGACGCGGCTGATAAGAACAAACGCGGTTCCGCAGCAGGTGCTCGACGACGATCGCGCTGCCGCCGAGGGAGCGAAGGCCGCAGTGGCCGCGGCGGAGGCCCAGCGTGCGGCGTCGGAGGCAGCCCTCAGCTCCGCCCAGGCGCAGGTGGTTGATGCCGAAGCGGCGGTCGATTCCGCCAAGGCCTCGATCGACAGCATCGAGGCCGACATCAATGAGGGCACGTTGAGAGCGCCGCGCGATGGCCGCGTGCAGTTCCGCGTAGCCCAACCGGGAGAAATTCTTGCCGCCGGCGGACGGGTGCTCAACATGGTCGACCTCGGCGACGTTTACATGACCTTCTTCTTGCCGACCGCGCAGGCGGGGCGCGTTGCGATCGGCGCGGATGTCCGCATCATCCTGGATGCCGCGCCGCAATGGGTCATTCCTGCCAAGGCAAGCTTCGTCGCCAACGTTGCGCAGTTCACGCCGAAAACGGTGGAAACGGAAGAGGAGCGTCAGAGGCTCATGTTCCGCGTCAGGGCCCATATCTCGCCGGATTTGCTCCAAAGACACATCGAGCAGGTCAAAACCGGCCTTCCAGGCAGGGCCTTCGTCCGCATCGACTCGAACGTCGACTGGCCGCCGTTTCTAACCGAGAAGCTGGTCAAATGAATCGGCCATCGATCGGCGATGATCGTCATCCTCCCGGCCGGGTGGTGCGGCTGGAAGCGGTCAGCCTGTCCTACGGCCAGACGCGTGCGCTCGATGCCATCACGGTCGATATTCAGGGTGGATGCATGGTCGGGTTGATTGGCCCCGACGGCGTCGGCAAGTCGAGCCTGCTCTCCCTCGTCGCCGGCGCTCGCGCCGTTCAGGAAGGGAGCGTCCAGGTGCTCGGCGGCGATATGGCTGACGCCGCGCACCGCCGGCTGACCTGTCCGCAGATCGCCTATATGCCACAGGGTCTCGGCAAGAATCTTTATCCGACGCTCTCTGTTTTCGAAAATGTAGATTTCTTCGGCCGTCTGTTCGGCCACGATAGGCGCGAGCGCGAACGCAGGATCGACCAGCTTCTCGAGAGCACGGGGCTTGCCCCTTTCGCCGGTCGGCCCGCGGGGAAGCTTTCAGGTGGGATGAAGCAGAAGCTCGGCCTGTGCTGCTCGCTGATCCATGATCCCGAACTTCTGATCCTCGATGAGCCTACCACAGGTGTCGACCCGCTTTCGCGGCGCCAGTTCTGGCAATTGATCGACGAGATCCGCGTCAGCCATCCGGGCATGAGCGTCATCGTCGCAACCGCCTATATGGAGGAAGCAGCTCGCTTTGACTGGCTGGTTGCGATGGACGAAGGCCGCCTTCTGGCTACCGGAACGCCTGCGGACCTGCTGCGGCAGACCCATGCAACCAATCTCGACGCCGCCTTTATTGCCTTGCTTCCGGAGACACAACGCCGGGCCCACAGGGAAGTGGTGATCCCGCCGCGGACGATCCAAGATGCCGGCGAGATCGCCATCGAGGCCGAGCATCTAACCATGAGGTTCGGCGACTTCACTGCCGTCGATAATGTGAGCTTTCGCATTCCTCGTGGCGAGATTTTTGGCTTTCTCGGCTCCAACGGCTGCGGCAAGACCACGACGATGAAGATGCTGACGGGACTGCTTCCGGCCAGCGAAGGTACCGCCAAGCTGTTTGGCCACGAGGTCGACCCCAGCGACATGGATGTCCGCCGCCGCGTCGGCTACATGTCGCAGGCCTTCTCGCTGTATTCCGAGTTGACGGTCCGGCAGAATCTCGAACTGCATGCGCGCCTGTTCCGGATGCTGCCCGACACGATCGCCGATCGTGTCGATGAGATGGCACGGCGGTTCGAGCTCGAAGACATCATGGGTATGCTTCCAGACGCACTGCCGCTCGGCGTGCGCCAGCGCCTTTCGCTTGCAGTCGCCATGATCCATGGCCCCGACATCCTTATCCTGGACGAGCCGACCTCCGGCGTCGATCCGGTGGCGCGCGACGGCTTTTGGCAGATGCTGTCCGACCTCTCCCGTCAAGACAACGTCACGATCTTCGTCTCGACCCACTTCATGAATGAGGCGGAGCGCTGCGACCGCATCTCGCTCATGCATGCGGGCAAGGTGCTCGTCAGCGATACGCCGCAACGACTTGCCCAGCAACGCGGCGGCGGCAGTCTCGAAGAAGCATTCGTAGCCTATTTGCAGGACGCCATTGACGCGACCGAGGTCAAGCCGTCGAACGTCGTACGCGCATCGGCGCTCGACGCTGCTGAGGCCAGTGGCCACGGCGCGACAAACAGCCCCCGAACGCACTCCTTCGATTTGCGGCGCGTTTCCGCCTATACCCAGCGGGAATCGCTCGAGCTCCGGCGCGACCCGATCCGTGCCACGCTCGCCATTCTCGGCAGTCTCATCCTGATGTTCGTGATGGGCTACGGCATCAACATGGACGTTGAGAATCTGACCTTTGCGGCCATGGACCGCGACGGGACAACGATAAGCCGCGACTACATCCTGCAAATCTCCGGATCGCGGTACTTCACGGAGATGCCGCCGATTGTCGACTATGACGATCTCGATCGCCGCATGCTCAGCGGTGAGCTGAGCCTTGCGATCGAAATTCCACCGGGCTTCGGGCGCGACGTAGCGCATGGCCGCAACGTTGAAATTGGTGCGTGGGTCGACGGGGCCATGCCCTCGCGGGCAGAGACCGTGAGAGGCTATGTGCAGGCCATGCATGCACAGTGGCTGACCGAGAGGGCACGCCAGATCTACGGCAATGCCGCCACCGTCGGCGATTTCCAACTCGCGGTCCGCTACCGCTACAACCCCGATCTCAAGAGCATCGTAGCCATGGCGCCCGGCGTGATCCCCATTCTCCTTTTGATCATACCGGCAATATTGGCGGCCCTGAGCGTCGTGCGCGAAAAGGAGCTGGGATCGATCACCAATTTTTACGTGACGCCGGTGACGCGGCTGGAATTCCTCCTTGGCAAGCAGATCCCCTATGTAATGCTCGGCATGGTGAACTTCTTGCTGTTGACAGCATTTGCGGTCTTCATCTTCCGCGTACCGTTTACCGGCAGCTTTGTTGCGTTGGCCGGCGGAGCCTTTCTCTACGTCATCATCACCACCGCTATGGGGCTTCTGATATCGGCGTTCATGAGCAGCCAGATCGCCGCGATCTTCACGACCGCCCTGCTCACCATGATCCCGGCCACCCAGTATTCTGGCTTGATCGATCCGGTCTCCTCGCTGCAAGGTGCTGGAGCCATCATCGGGCGAATCTACCCGACCGCACACTTTGTCACCATCACGCGCGGCACGTTCTCGAAAGGACTCGATCTCGCCGATCTGCCCGGCCCGTTCATAGCCCTGCTCGTGACAATCCCGATATTGCTCGTTCTAGCAACGGCGCTTCTCAAGAAACAGGCGAGCTAGAGATGCGCACCGCCAACATCGTTCAACTCGGCATGAAGGAGCTGTGGGGCCTCTTTCGCAACCCGATGATGCTGATGCTGATCGTCTATGCCTTCACGGTTTCGATCTATACCGCATCGAAGGCGCAACCCGAGACCTTGAACCGGGCTGCGCTTGCGATCGTAGACGAAGACAAGTCGCCGGTGGCGACGCGCATCATCACGGCGTTCAATCCGCCCTACTTCGCCATACCGCGTCTGATTTCACAGACGGAAATAGAGGGCCGCATGGACGCCGGTCTCGATACTTTCGCGCTCAACATCCCGCCGAACTTCCAGCGCGATATGTTGGCCCAGAGAACGCCGACCATCCAGCTCAACGTCGACGCCACCCGTATGTCGCAGGCCTTCACGGGTGCGGGCTACATCCAATCCATCGTGACCGACGAGGTGAGCGAGTTCCTGGCCCGCTACCGCTCGACCGCGCCACTTCCCATCGACCTCGCGCTGCGGGCACGATTCAACCCCGAGCTCAATAAGGGCTGGTTCGGCGCCATCAACAACGTGATCTCTTCCGTTACGATGCTGTCGATCATTCTGACTGGAGCGGCGCTCATTCGCGAGCGCGAGCATGGCACGATCGAACACCTGCTCGTCATGCCGGTGACGCCATTTGAGATCATGGCAAGCAAGATCTGGTCGATGGGCCTGGTGGTTCTGCTGGCCGCCAGCGTATCGCTGGTGTTTATCGTGCAGGGGCTACTGTCGGTACCGATCGGAGGCTCGGTGCCGCTGTTCCTGTTCGGCACGGCGCTCTACCTTTTCGCCATGACGAGCATGGGTATTTTCCTGGCAACAGTCGGGGGGAGCATGCCGCAGTTCGGCCTGCTGTTGATGCTCGTCCTGATGCCGCTTCAGATGTTATCGGGGGCTACCACGCCGCGGGAGAGCATGCCGCAGATCATCCAGGACATCATGCTCGCTGCACCGAACACCCACTTTGTCATTCTTGCCCAGGCCGTGCTGTTCCGTGGCGCCGGACTGACCGTTGTCTGGCCGCAGTTCGTCGCCCTGCTGGTGATCGGCGCGATTCTGTTCTCCTTCTCCCTTCGGAGGTTCCGAGCTTTCTTGCGGTAGGGGGCAAATGGTTGCCATGCACACTGACGGCTGACCGGGCCCGTGACGGGGATAAGGTCGGAATGAACTCCGAAGATCCGGGGGCGGTTAATGGCTCTCCGCCCGAAGCCGTGCAGTCAAAAGCGCTTCTCGGAAAGAATACGCGCAGCGTGTTGAAGCCTGTCAACAGAGCGCTCGGTGTCGGTCAGAGCGCAGCAGCTCACCAAGGTGTCGATAATGGCGAGTTGAGCTACGCGGCTGCTCATGGCCTCGGGCCGATATCGGGTTTCATTTGCGACAGTATAGAGCAGCACATCGCAATGGGCCGCGAGAGGCGACTTGCCGAGCCGCGTGATGCCGATGGTCCGGGCGCCGGCTTCCCGCGCCAATCGGGTCGCGAGCACCGTCTCAACCGTGCTGCCTGAGTGAGACACCGTGACGGTCGTGACTGACGGGCCGGTCATGCCCGCGCTGACGGCCTGGACATGAGAATCGACGACCGCGCTCGCTGCGAGCCCCAGTTGCAGCAAGCGATAGGACAGGTCCTGCGCAATTGGCGCCGAACTTCCTATGCCATAAATCTCAATCCGCTGCGCTTCCCTCAACAAGCTCGCCGCCTTCGCCAATGATTCCATTGAAAGCAGGCGGCGTGTCTCGTGGAGCGAAGCGGCGTGGGCGGCAAAGATATGATCCGTGACGGTCGCCGGATCATCGCCCCGATGCAGATCCTCCTGAATCAGACGGACCGGCTCGATCAGATCCCGCGCCAGAAGAATCTTGAGCTCCTGAAACCCCCGAACGCCCACCCGGCCGCAAAAGGAAACGATGGTGCCTTCGCTGACGCCACATGTCTCGGCAACTTCGGTAATCGACATGTGAATGAAAGAATCAGGCTGCGCGACAATCAGGTCGGCGATCTGTCTGGCTTTCGGAGGAAGATCAGACTGCAATTCACGAACGCGGGAAAGGATGCCGCTTACGGACGATCCTGCATTGAAGTTCGAGCGTGTCACCTGCGCCCTCGCTGACAACGTGGGACTTCATTTGGTTGATAGCGCAAGGTGACCGCGATTCCTCTGGCAGCGCGGAGCTTCAATTCTCGTGGGCCGCCGGCACAAGCCGGCGACGATGATGGCTCATATGTCATTCCCGCCCGCTCCCGCGTCTCTCCCTGGCGCCGTCACTCATATAGTGAGAAAAGCTCACAAAAAATTCTCTCGGAAATAAATTATTCACAGCGACGTCAAGTCGCACTGCTATTGCCGACCGGCTTGCCCGTGCAGGGAGCCAAGCCTGCACTGCAAACCGTCGTCCGTTCCTTCAACTATCAACCCAAGGTAGAATAAGAATGACAACACGTCGCGATTTTCTGGCGGGCGCCACGGCGGCGGCTGCCTTTGCCAGCATCGACCGGGCGCTGGCCATTCCGGCGAGGCGCCGGACCGGCACCATCAATGACGTCAAGCACATCGTGATCCTGATGCAGGAGAACCGCTCGTTCGACCACTATTTCGGCACACTGCGCGGCGTGCGCGGCTTCGGCGATCGCTTCCCTATTCCGCTCGAAAGCGGCAAGCCGGTCTGGTTCCAGTCCGATGGCACCCGCGAGATCCCGCCTTATCATCGCGACTCCGCGACCAGCAACGCGCTGGTCGGTTACGGCACGCCGCACTCGTTTGGCGACAGCCAGGCAGCGTGGAACCAGGGCAAGATGGGCTTCTGGGCCAAGTACAAGACCCCGTATGCGATGGGCTATTTCGGCCGCGACGACATCCCCTTCCAGTTCGCGCTCGCCGAGGCCTTCACGCTGTGCGATGCCTACCACGCCTCCATCACCACCGGCACCGACCCCAACCGGATCGTGTTCTGGTCGGGCTCCAACTTCAATCCCGCGCTGCGCGCGCAGGGCATCAACTGCACTACCAACGATTCCGAGCCCAACAACAACCGCTGCTGGCCCAACCCTCACAACTGGGTGGCCGGCCTGCCTCAGCCGCAGCCGTCCTACCGCTATGTCGGCAGCGACTTCAACTGGGACACCCTTCCCGACCTGCTGCAGCGCGCCGGCGTAAGCTGGCACATCTACCAGGACATGAACGACAACTGGACCGGCGCGATGCACGGCTGTCTGGCGTTCGCCAGCTTCCGCCACGCACAGCCGAATGATCCCAACTATGTGCACGGCCTGACCGGTGGTCCGGACTATCTGGCGAGATTGAAGGCCGACGTGATGAGCGGCAACCTGCCGCAGGTATCGTGGATCTTGCCGAGCCAGGCCAACTCCGAACATCCCGGCGGCGGCAGCCCGACCCGCGCCGGCAATTTCACCGACCAGGTGCTGGACGCGCTGACCTCCAACCCCGAGGTCTGGAGCCAGACCGTCTTCTTCCTGACCTTCGACGAGAACGACGGCTTCTTCGATCACCTGCCGGCGCCGGCGGTGCCGTCGTATGACAGCGACGGCAACCTGATGGGCAAGGCCACGATGCCGCTCGCGGGTGAATATTTCTCCAACACCGTCGGCAACGTACTGAGCGCCGACGACAAGATCAGCGGCAACATCCGTCCCTGGGGTCTTAGCGCGCGCGTGCCGATGTACGTCGTATCGCCGTGGAGCAAGGGCGGCTGGGTCAATTCGCAGGTCTTTGACCACACGTCGGTGGGCCGTTTCCTCGAGAAGCGCTTCGGCATCAAGGTGGACGCCATCAGCCCCTGGCATCGCGCCATTTCGGGCGACCTCACCACGGCGTTCGACTTCGCGAGCCCCAACGATCCCCGCTTCCCGGAGCTGCCCGACCAGAGCAACTGGCAAGCATCGGATGCGCACCAGAAGACACTGCCGGCCCCCACCGCGCCGGCAACGCCGCAGCCGCTGTTTCAGGAAACCGGCGTTCGCTTCTCGCGCGCGCTTCCCTACATTCTGCACGCCAACGCGCAGGTCGATGCCGGCAAGGGCAAGGTCAGGCTCCTGTTCGCCAACACCGGCTTTGCAGGCGCCGTGTTCCACGTCTACGACAAGATGCACCTGGATCGCATTCCGCAGCGTTACACCGTCGAGGCGGGCCAGATGCTGGACGACGAATGGGCAGTCGGGGACGATGGCCTCTATGATCTGTGGGTGCTCGCCCCCAATGGCTTCCACCGCCACTTCAAGGGCGACATCTCTACGATGCGGCACAAGAATGAGCCCAACCCCGAAATCTTCGCTGGCTACAACGTCCACGACGGCGGTCTGCACCTGCAGCTACGCAACGACGGGAATGGCCACCTGCGCTTCACGGTGAAGTCCAACAAGATCTATGGACCGCTGCTGGCCGTCAGCGCCTCGGTAGCCGCCGCAATGCAGCCGGAGCCTCCGGGTTTCGGTCCGCGTCCCAACTTCCGTCCTGTGGGCTTCGGCCCGGTGCCTGGTTTCCGGACCGCTCCCGACTTCTGCGCGCCCGGCTTCGGCTTCAATCCGCCGGTCTTCTTCCCAGGACCGGATTTCGGCGGCGGTCCGCGCACGTCGTGGGATGTCAAAGTGTCCGCTTCTGGCCGCCCCAGTGAGCTCTACTGGAATCTGCGCACCACCGGCCTGTGGTATGATTTCATCATCACCGCCGACTCGGGCAGCGGCTTCTCTCGGCGCGTCGCCGGCCATGTGGAAACCGGCCGAGCTTCGGTGAGCGATCCTGGCATGGGCGCGGACGACCGGTTCTGAAGCGGGCCGCGCGATCACCACAGCGAATTTGGAGGCGCCTTCGGGCGCCTCTTCATTTCATCTTCACCTTGTATCGTTGCAATCGATGAGCGTGCGGCACCTTGCACCCGGATTTGAATCGCTTCCCAACAGCCGGACGTCTATGCTGTCGTGATGTCGCGCCTCGTGTGTCTGTCGATTGCCATTGCCCTATCGCTGCTGCCGGTCGTAGCGGCGGCCGGGCCCGTTCATAAACGACCGGTGCCACGCTGGCACGGCTACGGATTCCTCCCGGGCTATCAGCAGCCACCGAACAACAGCCGTCCACTTTACGCCCAGAAAGGTTCGGTTTCGCGCATGGCGCGCCCCGGCCGGTACCCTTGGTACATCGATCCAGTCCCAAGATATTTCGGGTACGATGGCAACTGGCACTATTTCGGCCGGCCAGGCTTTTACGGCGGTCGCTACAATGGCGGCAGCTTCGGCCCTTGCTGGACGCGGACGCCGATCGGGCCGATCTGGAATTGCGGCTGATTGGCCTGTATGCCGCTTCTTGGGATTCAGCGGCACGATGAATTTATGAGCGCACGGCCGAATCGTCACTCGCGCCGGTCTCAGCCGGCTCAGCCTGCGCGATCTCGGCCTCGGCGATATCTCCCTTGCTGACCTCCATCGTGTCGGCGATCCGCGATTCCGCGGTCTGCTTCACATGCTCCGCGAGCGCGGGGAGGCGCTCGATCAGGGCATGAAAATCCTGGGCGTCGAGCGCGAGCAGCCTGGTCTTGCGCGTCGCCGTCACGGTGCCGGAGCGGCTGGTGCGCTTGAGCAGCGCGATTTCGCCGAAGAAGGTGCCATCGGACAGCCTGACCCGCTGGTTCGGCAATTCGATCTCCACCTCGCCCGCCGTGATGAAATACATCGAAGACGCCACGTCGCCGCGGCGGACCAACACCTCGCCCTGCTCGATGGTCTGCGCGCGCAACAGCCGCATGATGTCGGCGATCTCGGCGGCACGGAGATGAGAGAACAGCGGCACCCGCGCCAGCATGCCCCAGGTGACGACGAAATCGCGCCGGCGCACCTCGTCGGCAAAGGCGGTCGAGACGATCGCGACCGGCAGCGCGATCATGGCAATTCCGACCACGATCGCGAACACCGTGACGATCTTGCCGAGTGGCGTCGCCGGGATCACGTCGCCATAGCCGACGGTGCCGAGCGTGACGATTGCCCACCACATCGCCTGCGGGATGGTGCCGAATTTGTCCGGCTGGACGTTGTGCTCGATGGCATAGAGCAGCGAAGCGAACAGCAGCATCGCGCCGGTCAGGATCACCACGCAGCCGACCAGCGTGCGCCGCTCGGCATGCAGCGCCGCCAATAGCGAGCGCATCGCAGGCGAATAGCGCACGAGCTTGAAGAACGGCAGCATGCCGAACAGCACCACCGCGGTCTTGTCGCCCAGTATCAGCGCGATGGCCGACGGCAGGAAGGCGATGAGGTCGATAATGCCAAAGCTCGAGAACACGTATTCAAGCCGTGCCCGTGCGGCCGTCGCGGCATGCAGGGAGTGACCGGCCGCGCTCCAGATCCGCACCGCATATTCCAGCGCGAAGACGATGACCGCGCCGATCTCGATGGTCGTGAACAGCGTCCCAAACGAGGCGTCGAGCTCCGGCACCGACGCCAGGATCGCCGCCAGCACGTCGATCGCGATGATGACGACGAGCAGCCGGACCAAGTGTGAGCCGGCCGAATAAGGTAGATGATCGTGTTCGAGCAGCTCGTATAGCCGGTCCCGCAACTCCCGGGCACCGGTTGCGCGCTTGCCCGGCATGGTCGCTTACGCGCCGGCGAGCGCTTGCTCGATCGCCGACAGCGCCGCATTTGCCTTGGCGCCGTCGGGACCGCCGGCCTGGGCCATGTCGGGCCGGCCGCCGCCGCCCTTGCCGCCGAGCGCCTCCGATCCCCTGCGCACCAGATCGACCGCGTTGAAGCGCGAGGTGAGGTCGGCGGTGACGCCGACCACGATGCCGGCCTTGCCGTCTTCGGTGACGCCAACGATCGCGACCACGCCGGAACCGATCTGCTTCTTGCCGTCGTCGACCAGGCTCTTGAGGTCCTTGGTCTCGACGCCCTCGACGGCGCGCGCCAGCAGCTTGACGTTGCCGACCTCGCGCACGCCCGCACCCCCGCCGTTCGACGCGGCACCACCGCCCATCGCGAGCTTCTTGCGCGCATCCGACAGGTCGCGCTCCAGCTTCTTGCGTTCTTCCATTAATGAGGCGATGCGCGCCGGCACATCATCGATCGACGTCCTCAGCTCCTGCGCCGCGGTCTTCGCCAGCGCGATGGTGTCATTGGCGTGCTTGCGGGCATAGCGCCCCGTGAGGGCCTCGATGCGGCGGACGCCGGAAGCAACCGCGTTTTCGCCGGTGATCGAGATCAGGCCGATGTCGCCGGTGCGGCGGACATGGGTGCCGCCGCACAATTCGACCGACCAGCCAAGCGCATTCTGGCCCTGCTCGCGCGGGCCTTTGCCCATCGAGACCACGCGGACCTCATCGCCATACTTTTCGCCGAACAAAGCGCGGGCGCCGGCTTCGCGCGCGTCATCGACCGCCATGATGCGGGTGGTGACCTCGTCATTCTCGAGCACGACGTCATTGGCGATGTCCTCGACGCGGGCGAGTTCTTCCGGCGTGATCGGCTTAG
This sequence comes from Bradyrhizobium cenepequi, assembly GCF_020329485.1. Taxonomy (GTDB): domain Bacteria; phylum Pseudomonadota; class Alphaproteobacteria; order Rhizobiales; family Xanthobacteraceae; genus Bradyrhizobium; species Bradyrhizobium cenepequi. The sequence goes on along the minus strand of NZ_JAGKJI010000025.1, from coordinate 26,364 downwards.
GGTGCACGAAGTCGAAGCGCAACCGGTCCGGCGCGACCAGCGAACCGCGCTGGGCGATGTGATCGCCGAGCACCTGACGCAGCGCCTCGTGAATCAGGTGCGTCGCCGAGTGGTTGGCGCGGATCGACGAGCGGCGCGCATGGTCCACCTCGAGCTGCAGCGCAGCGCCGGCCTTCAACGTGCCCTGCTCCACCTTGCCGATGTGGACGAAGAGATCGCCGGCCTTCTTCTGGGTATCGGTGACGCGGAACGTGACGCCTTCGCCGGTCAAAACGCCGGTGTCGCCGACCTGGCCGCCGGACTCCGCATAGAACGGTGTCTGGTTCAGGACCACCGCGCCACTCTCGCCGGCCTTCAGGCCGTCGACCTCAGCACCGTCCTTCACCAGCGCCGCGACCACGCCCTCGGCACCCTCGGTCTCATAGCCCAGGAACTCGGTCGCGCCGAGCTTCTCGCGCAGCGGGAACCAGACGCTCTCGGTCGCGGCCTCGCCCGAACCCGCCCAGGCCGCACGTGCCTTCTCGCGCTGCCGTTCCATCGCGTCGGTGAACGACGCCTGGTCGACGCTGATGCCGCGCGACTTCAGCGCGTCCTGGGTGAGGTCGAGCGGGAAGCCATAGGTGTCGTAGAGCGTGAAGGCGGTGTCGCCGTCGAACATGTCGCCCTTTTTCAGGCCGGCGCTCTTCTCGTCCAGAATGGCAAGACCGCGCTCCAAGGTTTTGCGAAAGCGGGTCTCTTCCAGCCGCAACGTTTCTTCAATCAGTTTCTCAGCGCGCACCAGTTCCGGATAGGCCTGGCCCATCTCGCGCACCAGCGCCCAGACCAGGCGATACATCAGCGGCTCACGCGCACCGAGGAGCTGCGCGTGGCGCATCGCGCGGCGCATGATCCGGCGCAGCACGTAACCGCGGCCCTCGTTCGAGGGCAGCACGCCGTCGGCGATCAGGAACGAGGAGGCGCGTAAGTGGTCGGCGATCACGCGCAGCGATGCCTTCTGCTCGCCCTTCGGGTCGGCGCCGGTGAGATCGGCGATGGCGCGGATCAGCGAGACGAACAGGTCGATGTCGTAATTGTCGTGCACGCCCTGCAGCACGGCGGCGACGCGCTCCAGCCCCGCCCCGGTGTCGATCGAGGGCTTCGGCAGCGGATTGCGCACGCCGCCCTCGAGCTGCTCGTATTGCATGAACACGAGATTCCAGATCTCGATGAAGCGGTCGCCGTCCTGCTCCGCCGAACCGGGCGGGCCGCCCCAGACCTTGTCGCCATGGTCGTAGAAGATTTCCGAGCACGGGCCGCAGGGACCAGTCTCGCCCATCTGCCAGAAATTGTCGGAGCCGGCGATGCGGATGATGCGCGACTCCGGCAGCCCTGCGATCTTCTTCCAGAGATCATAGGCCTCGTCGTCGTCGATATAGACCGTCGCGGTCAGCTTGTCCTTCGGCAGCCCGAATTCCTTGGTCACCAGGTTCCAGGCCAGCTCGATCGCGCGATCCTTGAAGTAGTCGCCGAAGGAGAAATTGCCGAGCATCTCGAAGAAGGTGTGATGGCGCGCGGTGTAGCCGACATTGTCGAGGTCGTTGTGCTTGCCGCCGGCGCGGACGCATTTCTGCGAGGTGGTGGCGCGCTGGTACGGCCGCTTCTCGACCCCGGTGAAGACGTTCTTGAACTGCACCATGCCGGCATTGGTGAACATCAAGGTCGGGTCGTTGCGCGGAACCAGCGGCGATGACGGCACGATCTCGTGGCCGTTCTTCGCGAAGAAATTCAGAAATGTCGACCTGATGTCGTTGACGCTGCTCATAGCCATCCAACCGGAAAAGGGGCCCGGAATCCGCCACTAGATCACGATCCGATTAGACTGAATCGGATCATGATCTCATCTCTTTGTTGAGCATGATCTTTTCGGAAAACCGGTCTCCACTTTTCCGGATCATGCTCTAAAGGGTTAATCTTCCGGCCGAACGCTTTTAGACAAGGCGTACGGCGGTGTCCAGAAACTGTGCAAGCACATCATAGGCTTGCCGCAACCGCGTAAAGGGCCGTTGATAGTTGTCGCGGCTGCGTTGACAGCCTAGCCGCGCCGTGTTTCCCTCCTATCTGTTATCAGTCACGTCGGGAGAGACCGGCTTTGAGCCGGCGCCGAAGGAGCAACCGCCCCGGAAACTCTCAGGCAAAAAGGACCGCGTGACCACTGACATCTGGAAAGAGGCGCGTGAGGCTTCAAGCCGGCCGCGCCCGCCGACGGGATAATACTCTCAGGCAAAGCGACAGATGGGGCTTCCAGGTTTCCAGGGAATGGTCCCCAAGGGAACCGCGAGGGCCCCGTAATGCTTGCGCGAGACCAATCCGAGCTCAAACGCACTCCCCTCCACGCGCTGCACCTTGCCCGCGGGGGCAAGATGGTGCCGTTCGCGGGCTATGAGATGCCCGTGCAATATCCCGCGGGCGTGTTGAAAGAACACCTTCATACGCGCAGCCACGCCGGGCTGTTCGACGTCTCCCATATGGGCCAGATCGCGCTGCGGCCGAAATCCGGCAAGGTTGCTGACGCGGCGCTGGCGCTGGAGCGGCTCGTGCCGCAGGACATCGTGGGCATCGCGCCGGGACGGCAGCGCTACGCCCAGTTCACCAATCAAGACGGCGGGATCCTCGACGACCTCATGGCCGCGAATTTCGGCGACCACCTGTTCCTGGTGGTGAATGCGGCCTGCAAGGCTGAGGACGAGGCGCACTTACGCAAACATCTATCCGATGCCTGTGACATCGATTCGCTGGAAGGCCGCGCGCTGATCGCGCTGCAGGGGCCGAAGGCCGAATCGGCGCTGGCGAAGATTTGTGCAGACGCGGCGTCGATGAAGTTCATGGACGCCGGCCCACGCCGCGTCGGCGATTTCGACTGCTTCGTCTCCCGCTCCGGCTATACCGGCGAGGACGGTTTCGAGATCTCCGTTCCCGCGGCGCAGGCCGAGGCGCTGGTGACCCGGCTCCTGGATAATCCCGATGTGCTGCCGATCGGGCTCGGCGCGCGCGACAGCCTGCGGCTCGAAGCCGGGCTCTGCCTCTACGGCCACGATATCGACACCACGACCACGCCGGTTGAAGCTGCGCTGGAATGGTCGGTGCAGAAGAGCCGCCGCAAGGATGGCGCCCGCGCCGGCGGCTTTCCGGGCGCGGACAAGATCCTCGGCCAGTTCGAACATGGCGCGCCGCGCCGCCGCGTCGGGCTGAAGGCGCAGGGACGCGCGCCGGTGCGCGAGGGTGCGCCGCTGTTTGCTGATAGCACCTCTGGCGAGGCGATCGGCAAGGTCACATCCGGCGGCTTTGGCCCGAGCCTCAATGCGCCGGTGGCAATGGGCTATCTGCCCACCTCGCTCTCCCGCATCGGCACCACGGTTTTCGCGGAGGTGCGTGGCCAGCGCCTGCCGCTTGCGGTCGCCGCCACGCCTTTTGTTCCCAACACCTATAAACGCTGAGGAAGTTTCATGACGACGCTCTACACGTCCGACCACGAATGGCTCCGCATCGAGGGCGATGTCGCCACGATCGGCATCACGGATTACGCGCAGACGCAGCTCGGCGACGTCGTGTTCGTCGAGCTGCCGAAGGTCGGGCGCACGCTGAAGAAGGCGGAAGCCGCTGCCGTCGTGGAATCCGTGAAAGCGGCCTCCGACGTCTACGCGCCGATCTCGGGCGAAGTGCTCGAGGTCAATGACGCGCTTGCCGCCGAGCCGGCGCTGGTCAATTCGGACGCCGCCGGCAAGGCCTGGTTCTTCAAGATGAAGATCGCCGACAAGAACGAGCTCGGCGGCCTGATGGACGAAGCCGCCTACAAAGCCCACACCGCCTGAGAGGTTTCCATGAACGCGCCGTTCAAACCGACCAGCGAAGCTGCCGCCACCTTCGTGCGCCGCCACATCGGCCCCTCCCCGAGCGACGTCGACGCGATGCTGGAGACGGTCGGCGCGAAAAGCCTCGCCGCGCTGATGGGCGAGACGCTGCCCTCTTCGATCCGGCAAAAGGCGCCGCTCGATCTCGGCCGCGCGCTGAGCGAGACCGAGGCGCTGGCCCACATGACCGAACTAGCCGCGCAGAACCAGGTGTTCACCTCACTGATCGGCCAAGGCTATTCCGGCACGATCCTGCCCGCGGTGATCCAGCGCAACATCCTGGAAAATCCCGCGTGGTACACGGCCTACACACCCTATCAGCCCGAGATCAGCCAGGGCCGGCTGGAAGCGCTGTTCAACTTCCAGACCATGATCTGCGATCTGACCGGGCTTGACGTCGCCAACGCCTCGCTGCTCGACGAGGCAACGGCGGCCGCCGAAGCGATGGCGCTCGCCGAGCGACACTCGCAGGTGAAGGCGAAAGCATTCTTTGTCGATCATGAAGTCCATCCGCAGACGCTCGCGGTGCTGCGCACCCGTGCCGAGCCGCTGGGCTGGAGCCTGGTCGTTGGCGATCCCCTCACGGATCTGGGCAAGGCCGACGTTCTCGGCGCTCTCCTGCAATATCCTGATACGTCCGGCGCGGTGCGCGACCTGCGGCCCGTGATCGCGACCTTGCGTGCGAAGGGCGCGCTCGCGATCGTCGCCGCCGACCTGCTGGCGCTGACGCTGCTGGCGTCGCCAGGCGAGCTCGGCGCCGATATCGCGATCGGATCGGCGCAGCGCTTCGGCGTGCCGATGGGCTATGGCGGCCCGCATGCCGCCTATATGGCCGTACGCGATGCGCTGAAGCGTTCGCTGCCCGGCCGCATCGTCGGCCTATCAGTGGATTCGCGCGGGCTGCCTGCCTATCGGCTGGCGCTGCAGACGCGCGAGCAGCATATCCGCCGCGAGAAGGCGACCTCCAACATCTGCACCGCGCAGGTGCTGCTCGCCGTGATCGCCTCGATGTATGCGGTCTATCACGGCCCTGAAGGCCTTACCCATATCGCGCGCAATGTGCATCGCCGCGCCGCCGTGCTGGCGGCGGGATTGCGCAAGCTCGGTTTCACGCCCACGAGCGACGCGTTCTTCGACACGCTGACCGTGGAAGTGGGCGCGAAGCAGAACGAAATCGTGGCCCGCGCGCTTGCCGAGAAGATCAATCTGCGCACCGGCGATCGCACGCTCGGCGTCGCCGTCGACGAGACCACGACGCCTGAGATCGTCGAGGCGGTCTGGCGCGCATTCGGCGGCAAGCTTGCCTATGCCGAAATCGAGGCCGGCGCGCGCGAGGCACTGCCGACGGAGTTGAAGCGCACCACCGCGTTCCTCACCCATCCCGTGTTCCATGCGCATCGCTCCGAGACCGAGCTGCTGCGCTACATGCGCAAGCTCAGTGATCGCGACCTCGCGCTCGACCGCGCGATGATCCCGCTCGGCTCCTGCACGATGAAGCTGAACGCCACCACGGAGATGATGCCGCTGACCTGGCCTGCGTTCGGCAGCCTGCATCCGTTCGCGCCGGCCGATCAGGCCAAGGGCTATCACGCACTGTTTGCGCGGCTGGAAAAATGGCTGTGCGACATCACCGGCTATGACGCGGTGTCGCTGCAGCCGAATTCGGGGGCGCAGGGCGAATATGCCGGCCTGCTGGCGATCCGCGGCTATCATGCCGCGCGCGGCGAGGCCCATCGCAAGATCTGCTTGATCCCCTCTTCCGCCCACGGCACCAATCCGGCGTCCGCCGCGATGGTCGGCATGGAGGTGGTGGTGGTCGCCTGCGACGCTCGCGGTGACGTGGATGTCAACGATCTCCGCGCCAAGGCGGAGAAGCACTCGGCCAATCTCGCGGCGGTGATGATCACCTATCCCTCGACGCATGGCGTGTTCGAGGAACACATCAGCGAGATCTGCGACATCGTGCATCAGCATGGCGGACAGGTCTATCTCGACGGCGCCAACCTGAACGCACAGGTCGGGCTGTCGCGGCCCGGCGACTACGGCGCCGACGTCAGCCATCTCAACCTGCACAAGACGTTCTGCATTCCGCATGGCGGCGGCGGCCCCGGCATGGGCCCGATCGGCGTGCGGGCGCATCTCGCCCCCTATTTGCCCGGCCATCCCGCAACCGATGGCGGCACGCCGCACCCGGTCGGACCGGTGTCGGCCGCGCCGTTCGGCTCGGCGTCGATCCTGACCATCTCCTACATCTACATCCTGATGATGGGCGGCGAAGGCTTGAGGCGCGCCACCGAGACCGCGATCCTCAATGCCAACTACATCGCGGCGCGCCTGGATCCGCATTTCCCGGTGCTGTACCGGAACGAGAAGGGCCGCGTCGCGCATGAATGCATCGTCGATCCACGGCCGCTGAAGACCTCGGCGGGCGTCACCGTCGATGACATTGCAAAACGGCTGATCGATTACGGCTTCCATGCGCCGACCATGAGCTTCCCGGTGCCGGGCACGCTGATGATCGAGCCGACGGAATCCGAATCCAAGGCCGAGCTGGATCGTTTCTGTGATGCCATGATCGCAATCCGCCAGGAGATCGCCGAGATCGAAAGCGGCCGTTTCAAGGTCGAGGCCTCGCCGCTCCGGAACGCGCCGCACACCGTGCACGATATCGCCGACGATGCGTGGGCGCGCGCGTACAGCCGCGCCGAGGGGTGTTTCCCCGATGGCGTCTCGCGCACGGACAAGTATTGGAGCCCGGTCGGCCGCGTCGACAATGCCTACGGCGACCGGAATTTGGTGTGCTCATGCCCGCCGGTGAGCGATTACGCGCAGGCGGCGGAGTGATGTGATCACCAGCCTTTGTAGGATGGGTAGAGCGCAGCGAAACCCATCACACCCGTGCGCTTGGTGGCAATGATGGGTTTCGCTGCGCTCTACCCATCCTACGAGTTTACATCAAGGAGCGACCAAGGCGCGGTACAAGGGATCCCAGCGCCACAATCGGTCGTTGGTCAGCTCGGTGCCGCCCCACCAGCGATGGGTTGTGCCGGCTGAAATCGTCCGCGTGCGCGACAAGCGCTTTTCCGAGTTCGGTCAACGCAAGCCGGCTTTGCTTATAACGCGCGTGGCGATCGGCCTGTTCGTGCATTTCGATCGTAAAGAGTGCTTCGTCGAGGCCGGACACGGCAGGCGATGGACAATGGGCCAGGCCATCCAGCAATGCCCCAACCTCCCAATAATCGAACGCCTGACGCTGGTTCGGCTTCTCATGCCCTGGGAACAGGTCGTAGGGATATACGTGGCCTGCCGAAAGCAGCTCCAGCATTCGCATTTCCGTCCCACCAACTCCCGAGCCACGGTTCGGAAGTTCTTCAAGCAGGGTAATAATGGTGTCCTGCAGTCGCGGGAGCGCACTTAAATCTCGCGCCAATAGTTCGAACCACGCCAGCGGCGTTAGCGCGCGATAGGCGGCTCAGGCCGTGCCGGCTGTCTCCAGGTGCTCGTTGCGAATTGGGATCGCGGTGTGCCCGAGGCCGCTTAATTCCATCGGCAGGTGTTCGCCGATGGCGGTATCCATCTGGACCAAAGCTAGCCTGGAAGTGACGTTCGAATGCCGTCGCAAATGGCCCAGCAACCAGAGCGAGTTCGGCTCTGGATCGATCCACAACTCGACCGCCTCAAAGCGCTCGCAGAATTCGGCCAGGCCAAGTCCATGCGTTCGCGCTTCATCGACGTATTTGCCGGTCAGATTGTCCAGCCAGTGATGAACCGAAGCTCCGTGTCCGGCCGAGCGTGCTGACAGCAATCTCTCAAGCTTGACCGGCGACGGCAATTGTCCCCAGACAAACCGCAGACCAAATGGGATCACACAATCCGCGAATCCTGCCCTCTTCAGAGCTCCCGCGCCGCTGTCACTCGAGGTCAGGATCAGACGCTTCATGGCCCCCTCGGCAATCACCCCGAAACGAAACGGGCGCCGAAGACGTCGGCAACTCAACGTCCTCAGCGCCCGCTTCCCGCGAAGAAATCGGATATCTTGAAACTTACTCTTCCGCCGGCTCCTCGCCGTCGGCGTCACGCTCGGGGGTGCCGGCGAGGATCTGCTCGGCGATCAGGCCGGAATTCTGCCGGATCGCGAGCTCGATCTTGCTGGTGATATCGGGGTTTGCCCTGAGAAACGCCTTAGAATTCTCGCGGCCCTGGCCGAGGCGCTGGCTGTCATAGGAGAACCAGGCGCCGGACTTCTCGACGATGCCGGCCTTGACGCCGAGATCGAGGATCTCGCCCATCTTGGAGACGCCCTCGCCATACATGATGTCGAATTCGACCTGCTTGAAGGGCGGCGCCAGCTTGTTCTTCACCACCTTCACGCGCGTGGTGTTGCCGACCACCTCGTCGCGCTCCTTGATCGCGCCGATACGGCGAATGTCGAGGCGGACCGAGGCGTAAAACTTCAGCGCATTGCCGCCGGTCGTCGTCTCCGGCGAGCCATACATCACGCCGATCTTCATGCGGATCTGATTGATGAAGATCACCATGGTGTTGGACTTGTTGATGGAAGCGGTGAGCTTGCGCAGCGCCTGGCTCATCAGCCGCGCCTGCAGGCCGGGCAGCGCATCGCCCATCTCGCCTTCAAGCTCGGCCTTCGGCACCAGGGCCGCCACCGAGTCAACCACCAGCACGTCAACCGCGCCCGAGCGCACCAGCGTGTCGCAGATTTCCAGCGCCTGCTCGCCGGTGTCGGGCTGCGAGATCAGGAGCTCGTCGATGTTGACGCCGAGCTTGCGCGCATAGACCGGGTCGAGCGCGTGCTCGGCATCGATAAAGGCACAGATGCCGCCCTTCTTCTGGGCCTCCGCCACCGTATGCAGCGCCAGCGTGGTCTTGCCCGAGGATTCCGGCCCGTAGATCTCGACGACGCGTCCCTTCGGCAAGCCGCCAACGCCGAGCGCGATGTCGAGCCCGAGCGACCCCGACGACACCGTCTCGATGTCCATCGAGCGGTCGTTCTTGCCGAGCTTCATCACCGAGCCCTTGCCGAACTGGCGCTCGATCTGGGACAGCGCGGCAGACAGAGCCTTGGACTTATCCATAGAGGATCCTTCGACGATACGCAGGGCGGTGGCGGACATTGGATGTGCTCCTTATGACGGGGATTCGCTAGCGGGACAAACGGGGTCGATGAGGATTCGATGGTTTATTGCGTTGGAAAATTCTGTACCATCTTTGTTCCATGTTCGCAATATGTTCTTTTTCGTTAATGGGTACTGGCCTGTTCCGGGCTTGGTGGCCTAGTTTGAAATTGGGAGTGGCCTAATTTGAACTAAGCCGCCCGCTCTGCGTAGACCCGGATGGAACGGAATCTGGACAAGCACAAGGAAGAGGCTCTTGTCTTGGTGTCATTAAGCACCGCGACACTGATTGCCTGTTTCGGCATCTTGCTCGCGATGCTCTAAGGCCGCCTCAATTGGCCCGTAGTTCTCCGGTCGTAAACGGAGTTCCTAACATGGGTTAAGGCCGCCTCAGTTGGCGGCCTCTTTCATGTCAGATGATGCTGAGCAAGTACGCAAGCTCCCGCTGATAACGCTCGGCAGAAGAGTTCACCTGCAACCGCTTGCCCTCCACCATGTGGAAGCTGCCGATTTTAAGCCGTGAGATGGGAACGCTCTTCGCGCCGCTAATTCGGCCTGCCGACACAAAGTCATCGGTGATGACAAAAGAGTCAGCGGGGTTAGCGTGATTAAACAGACCGCTGTAGCGTTCGGCAATATCGAGGGCGCGCTCAATGTACATTCGAGACGCGCGGTCGGGCGTGGATTGGATTTCCTGCACGATCTCCGCAGCCGCGTCATCGGCCAGCCCGAGATTTCAACGAACGGCTTTCACCCCTACCGCTTGGCGATCCGCGACGCATTCGGCGACAGCCCCTCGCCTGGCGTCATCGTAAAGACCTACAGCGTAACCTACCTTGTAAAGGAAGCGCAGGGCCGGTACTCGCCGGCCGCCGTAGTAGCTATAAGCCGTGACGTAGTAAGCGGCGATCCGGAGCAGTACGTTTCGACCAGCTACGTTGAACGGCAGAACCTTTCGCTCCGCATGGGCAGCCGTCGCTTCACCCGCCTAACCAATGGCTTCTCAAAGAAGCTGGATAACCACATTGCAGCCGTCGCGCTGTATGTCGCTCACTACAATCTTTGCCGCGCCCATGAAGCCCTGCGCACGACGCCAGCCAAGGCGCTGGGCGTGGCGGATCGCGCTTGGAGTATCGGGCAGCTTGTGGACGCCGCGCTGTCTATGGGCCCGACTGAGACGCCTCCGGATCGGCGCCGGAAATTTACGGTAATTACGGGCAGGAGGGCCTAGCCGCCATGGTACAGTGGGTTGCGGATCAACCGATTCGCAACTCATGCCATGAAAGGGCATCACCCATGGATAAGAACGAGAAGACCGGTAAGGGCGCTGGATCGCTGGCGTCAAAGGCAATGCGCTCGCCGGGTTCGTTGTCGAACAAGGAAATCAAGTCGCTCGGGGCTTCCGCCCTCACGCAGCGGCCAGACCGGAAGTCTCCGCCGCCGTCGCGCAAGAAGTAAGTCGCTCGATCTTAGTAACGGCGGCTGTCGGGATCGTCATAAGTTCCGACGCCTGATCCCAATCATCATCACCGCAAGTTGCACCCAAGTTCGGCGCGAGAACCTTTGTTGCCTCGTCATCCTGTACGAGAAACCCGACGGATACGTATTTCAGAGCTTTGCGCGGTTCCAGACCGTCGAGCCATTGCCAACCCGGCACCGGCTGGCCGCTATCGACCCATTGCAATTAGAACAAGTTGCGGGCTGTCTGCCATGGCTGAATCTCGCCGGGTTATGGTTAACGGTTGGTAAATTTCACAGTGGCCGGTTTCGATTGGGCGAGTGGCCTATTTCGGCCAGTACCCGTTAATGGCGCGCTGTGGAAGCAGGGCACGACGATCCGTAGTTCTCCGATCGAGAACGAAGTTCCTCAATGCACGTTGGCGCGCGCCAAAGCCGAGTCGCTTGCGTACCGTAGTTCACGCGAGAGACTGCTTAGGATCGCGGAAGAATATGATCGACTGGCCGCCTACGCGAGCAATGGCAGTTGCAACAGGAGTGCCGAGTCATCCCGAGATGCCGCCGACATCGGGAAGAATTGGTAATCGTCGACGCCCGGCGGTCGATCAAGGCCCCTCGCAAGACTCTCGTGCCGTGCTTTGCGAAAGGTATGCGCTTCACATCGATGCGCACGCAGCCAATCGTCTGTCCGTCCTCATCCGATTGCCGCCGCCCGCAAGCAGTGATGCAAAGGCCCGCGCAGAACTGCAGTCTCCATTGATCAGCGACGATTGCTTCGCCGTGACGGCAGCGACGATCTACAATCTGAGATCCCAAATGGTGAGCACTTAGGTGCCTACATACCGATCGCGCCTCACGGGTGCCGTAGTTCTCCGGACAAGAACAAAGTTCCGTCAAAATGTTCGCGGTTTGGTGCATCCCCTCGACAATGCAGGGCTTTTCGATGCGCCGGCTGCCTGACGGTATCGTTCCACACCTTGCGGATCGCAACGCCAGAATTCGACGGTATTCGGCTGGCTACTCTCCTCGGGACGACAGGTTCCCCGTCGCGCGCAGACGCAGCGCGCTCGTCCAAGAATCTGCCACGGCAACTCGCGCTTTCGTTCGAATGGCGCGTTGAGTGGGGCCTGACCAGACTTTGGGGAAAATATGCAGTCCGCCGGAACGGCCCCGGATTGGATCAATGTTAACTTGCGTTAAGCTCCGGGACAGCAATTGATAGGGCTGTGAATGCGGGGACCGGGCGATCGGATCGCGCGAGGCGGCAGCTGCCCGTCGGCGGATTGCAATGTGGCGCAAGCGTTCGTTCGGCCTGGAATGTCGCCGGACGTGCGTGGAGCCTGCAGATGATCCATAAGGGCGTCGAATACACCATCACACCGTCCGCCCCCAGTGTCTGGAAGTGGCGCTTTCAGATCGGCGACACGATCAAGACCGGCAAGACCGAGGCGAAGCTTCAGTTGCTGGCGATCCGACGGGTCCAGCTACGCATCGACCGCGAGTTGAAGAAGGCCAGCCGTGAAGCAAGCGGCACTGAGGACTCACCATTGCGCTGACAGCACTCCCGTAAACAACCGGGATTGATCTTTCCCCCGCCAGGGATTCCACTTCACGCTCCCAGTGGGTTGCCCGTCGGCGGCCTTGATGCGCCGGTGCCATCTCATGCCACTGTTCTTCTTTCGCATCCGCACTGCCGACGGCACCGGCATCTGCAATGACGGTGCGGAGTTTCCTGGCCGCGACGCGGCCTGGAAGGAGATGACTCGCGTCTGCGCCGACATGATCGGCGGCGTATCGCGTCATCTTCAGGAAAACGCTGAGTGGCAGATCGAACTGCTGGACGGGACCAAGCGCCCGATCTTCCGGATTCGACTGGTTGCGAAAACGCTGGAGTAGAGCATTTTCGGTTCTGATTGAATCAGAACCAAAGCTCTAGACTCTTGTTTTGACGCGTTTTCTTCACGCGAACCGGTATCCACTTCGCTCGAAAACGCTCTAGATCGACGCCGTTTGCGGCTTTGGAGCCGGCTCCTCAATCGGCGCTGGCAAGGCGCCGCATCGTGAATTCGATCCTGTCGCCGGGCAATTCACGCCAGCTTTCCACTGAACTCATATAGGCGGCCTTGGGATACCGGTTCAGGAAGTCGCGCGCCTTCAGCCGCGCCTCGTCGCGCGGCAGGGTGAAGGTCTCGCGCAGGAAGCCGTCGCCCCGCCTTCGCCGGGCGGCCATTCGGCTCGCAAGATCACGCGGACGCAAGGCCATGTCGCAATTCCAAACGAGGTGACGACAGGCCCAAATATAGGGAGAGCGGAGACCAATCCGAGTCCCCGCCTCAAAGCCGGCGCTACTGCTGCGCGCTGCCGGTCTTGGTCTTCGGCTTGGCCGGAGTAGCGGCCTTGGGGGGCTCGCTCCGCACGGTACCCCATGGATCGGATGACGTCTTGGCGTTCGGAATCTTCCTCAGCGATTCCTTGTACGCCTTGTCCCTGATCGCATCCTGCTCGAGCTCGTCCGGCGTCTTCGTCGGCCCATCGGCAAGCAGGTTGATATGTGGGGTCGATATTTGCGCGTAGGCCGGCGTTGCCAGCATCGCCACGACGGCGATGGCGCTCAGAATTCTCATGAGATGCTCCCTTACTACTCCCCTGGGATTTGTCTTGGCGTATACCATCCCCCAAGCCGCGCCGCCAAGCAGGCCCCAGACATGATCGGGCATCAAAAGTCTGGCAATTTCAAGCCGCCGCTTGCTGTTCCCTTCCCCGTAATGCCCTCTAGAATGCATCGCAATCATCGCTAGGGAGAGGAAAGCGCGCTCATGCAGCAACAAGAGGTCACGGAATTCGGCATCGAGGATGCGCGGCGCCTGCTCGGCGAGGTATTTGCGCCTTGGGTGCTCGATCTCAATCTCTCGATCGAGGGCTTTGATGTTGCGCCGCCGCGCGAGGCCGGCGCCGATTGGCAGCCCGGTGCAATACTGCGCATGCCGTTCTCGGAACGGCTGTGCCGCCATGGCGGCGGCGTCTGCGGCCAGGCGCTGATGGCGTTCGCGGATACGTCGATGGTCATCGCCAACCTCGCCGCCAACCGCAGCTATCGGCCGATGACCACCGTCGATCAGACCACGCATTTCATGCGCGCGGTGAGCGCCGCCGACGTGCTGGCGGATGCGCGCATCGTCCGCCTCGGCCGCACCATGAGCTTCGGCCGCGTCACGCTGGTCTCCGCCACCGACAACAAGCCGGTGGCGATGGTCTCGAGCGCCTTTGCGATGCTGTGACGGCTCAGCAGTGTTCAGCGAGCATTGCTTCGGCGCCAGCGCCACAGCACAACCACCAGCACTGCAAGAACAAGCGCTGCGGAAATCACACCGCCAAAGGAGCGTCCGCCCGGCCGGTCGATCGTACGCGACCACAGCGAAGGCGCTTCGCCCTGCCGCGGCAAGCGGAAAGCCACCACGCTGTCGCCGATCGTCGTGCCCGCTTCCGAATGGCCGCCGGCGCCGATCACGACATATTGCTCGCCTTTCCACAGATAGGTCATGGGATTGGCGACGCCCGGCACCGGCAGCCGGCCCTGCCACAGCTCCCGGCCGGTTCTGGCATCGAAGGCGCGCAGATAAGCATCCATCGCGCCGGTGAAGACTATCCCACCCGCGGTGACCACCACGCCACTCAGAAGCGGCGTGCCCCAATGGAAGGCGATACCGAGCGGCGCGAGATCCTCCGTCGTGCCGACTGTCGAACGCCAGAGGACCTTGCCGGCCCTCAGATCGACCGCGACCATCTCGCCCCAGGGCGGCTTGTTGCAAAACGGCCCGAGCGGCGACGTCACCATCGCGCGCGACATCGCAAAAGGCGCGCCGTCCTGCCGGCCGAAATCATGGCCCGGCGGCGGACTGAAGCCGGCCGCCTGCTCGCGCGGGATCAGCTTCACCAGGTGCACGGCGCGGCTGACATTGGCGTAGAGGATCTGATGGACCGGATCGAACGCGACGCCGCCCCAGTTCACGCCGCCGCCGGTGAACGGAAACAGCAGCGTTCCTTGCGTCGATGGCGGCGTGTAGAGGCCCTCGCTGCGCGCGGCTGCGAATTGCTCCTTGCAGGCGGAGCGGCCGACGAGTGGGAACAGATCGAAGGCGTCGTCGGCCGAGATCTTCTGCGGCACCAGCGTCGGCACATGGGTCGGGAATGGCTGCGTCGGTGAAGGCCTCTCGCCGTCCGCCGCGCCTTGCGGCACCGCGCGCTCCTCGACCGGCCACACCGGCTTGCCGGAATTGCGGTCGAGCACGAAGACAAAACCCTGCTTGGTCGGCTGGATCACCACATCGCGCATGGCTTCGCTGACATCGATCCGTATCAGCGTCGGCTGGGCCGGCAGGTCGTAATCCCAGAGATCGTGATGCACGGTCTGGAACGACCACACCAGTTCACCCGTCTCGATGCGCAAGGCGACGACGGAGTTGGCGTGCTCATTATTGCCGGGGCGCTTGCCGCCCCAGAAATCCGGGCTCGGCGACGACGTCGGCAGGAACACCAGGCCGCGCGCTTCATCCACCGACATCGGCGCCCAGACATTGGCGTGGCCTGCCTCGATGCCGTCATGTCGCAGCGGATCAAAATTCCAGCGCGGCGCTCCGCTGCGCGCATCGAAGGCGCGCACCACGCCACGCGGTGCATCGACACGGCGGTTGTCGCCGATCGCGGAGCCGACCACGACCACGCCGCGGCCGACCACCGGCGGCGAGGTCACCTGAAACTCCCCGGGCCATTCCAGTGTCATGCCGATATCGAGCCTGACCTCGCCGCCATTGCCGAAATCGGCGCAGGGAATCCCGCTCTTCGCATCGAGCGCGATCAGACGGGCATCGTTGGTGCCCATGAAGATCCGCGATCGGCAGACAGCGCCGACCGGCGCGCGGTCGTCGATCCAATAGGCGACGCCGCGGCAGACATAACGGTTGGCGGGACGCTGGCGGGTGCCGATGTCAGGATCGAAGCGCCACTTCTGTGTCCCGGTCCCGGGATCGAGCGCGATCACCTCGTTGAACGGCGAGCAGAACACCAGGCTGTCCTCGACGAACAGCGGCGTTGCCTGGAATTTCGTGCGCCGCATCACCTCCGGCGCGCGCCGGTCGAGATCACCGGTCCGGAATTCCCAGGCGCGGATCAGGTTGGCGACATTGTCAGGCGTGATCTCTTTGAGCGGCGAGAAACGCGATCCGCCACGATCGCCGCCCCAATGCTCCCATGCGAGGGCTGGCGTTGCGAGACACAACACGGCAAGCAGGCGGAGCAGATGGCGCATGGCGTCCCGCTGAAGATGTGGTCATCGACGGCTGCATCTTCCTCGGATGAATTACGCCATTACCGATTCAGTATCCACTCCTGCGACCGGTCCAGCCATCGCTACCGCGCCCGCCATAGCCGCCGTAGCCGGCGGGTCGACCGTAGCCGCCGCCGATGCCGATCCCGATCGAGGCCGGTGGTCCGGCTGGTTCGTAGACAACCCGCGGCGGTGGACGGCGTACGACCACGACGTCCTCCTCCTCGACGAAGCGGCGCCGCGGCGGCGTGCTGGCACGTTTGGGCGGCGCCGGCTCGGCGCGCTTCCTGGCAGGCGTATCGACCCGCTTGATCGGCGCCGGTTGCGACGGCGCGTTGCAGGGACAGGTCAGCGCCGCGTTGGTCGCGGGCATGCTGACGGGCGCGGCCAGTGCCAATGCTGCGCTTGGACGGTTGCGCAGCCGCTCCTCCAGCTTGCGCGCCGTCGCGGCAAGATCGCTGCCCGGATATCGCGCGAGAAACGCGCGATAGCCCGCCGCGATGTTGGTAGTGACGGCGTTGTTCCAGGCCACCATGCGGCGATGGCGATCGAGCCAGTCGCGCGCCTGCAGGCCGCGTGGCGTCGAGGCATAGAGCGCAGCAAAGGCTTCATAGGCCTCGTCGGTCCCGTCGGCGACGATGATCTCATTGGCGGTCTGGACCGGCTTGCCCTGCAACTCGCGCTTCCATTGCTCGACGGTGCGCTTGGTCGATGCGAGTTTTGGCGCAGCCGCGTTGGTGCCGGCGGCATCAGCCACGAAACGGAAGTCCTCAGTCAGTGACGAACTGTCCCACGGCGTCTGGCGGCCATCGGTCGCCTTGTTCACGGCGACGCGGACGCGCTTCAAAGTCTCCTCGATCGGCGCCGGGTCCTTCGCCGCGGCGAGCAGCGCCGTCGTGTAGGGACTGTTGCTGCCGTCGCCGTCTTCGGCCTCCGCGCCGGGCGAGGTCGAGAACGACAGGAAGGTGCCGGGCGCGCCGGTCTTGGCGTCGACAATCGCAAGCCCATGGCCGGTGCTCTTGAGCTGCGGAAACGGGTTGTTGCGGCAGGCGTCGAGCAGAAGGATGCGCATCTTGCTCGGCACCGAATTCAGCGTGTTCAGGACATCATTGAGGCGTACCGCCTGGATCGGAATGTCGGCCTCGCGCTTCGGATCGACGTCGGTCGGGACGAGGAAATTCTCACCATCGACCTGCAGGCCGTGCCCGGCATAGAACACCAGCGCCACCGTGTCGGCGCCCTTTGCTGCCACCTCGCCGGTAAATTCGCTGACCTTGGCCCGCAATTCATTCTGCGAGAGGTCGGAAGCCGTTACGACCTGGAAGCCCGAATCGGTGAGAAGCTGCGTCATCGCCTTGGCGTCATTGGCCGGGTTGGGCAGTACCGGCACTGACTTGTAGGCGGATTGTCCGATCACCAGCGCCAGCCGGTTCTCGGCCATCGCGGGATAGGCGCCGAGCAGCACGGCAGCGGACACAAGCAGTCTGGCGAGCGAGCGGCGCGGCATCGGGTGACCTCCGGCAATGCGATGGCTTGCCGGATTGGTCGTCAACTTTCGCGGCAAGGTTCAACCTCGCCGACCGATCGCAACATCTGAAGGCTTGCGCGTTGAGGGCGATGTGTCGCACGCCCCCATCAACATCGCGCCGCCCTTCGACGACGGATTGCCGTCAGATCACTTCGACTTCTTCGCAGTCTCAGTTGGCCGCGCCACGCCCCAGGGATCGTATTTCTCCTTGGGCTCGGGGATACGTTCGAGCGCGGCCTTGTAGGCCTTCTCGTCGACCTTCGGCTTGCTGTCCTGCTTACTCCCCGTTGCGTCGCCGTGATGCCGCTTGCCGCCCATCTGGGCATAGGCCGGAGCCGCCATCAGCGCCAACACCGCCGCGGCGACCATGAACTTGCGCATGGTTGTTACTCTCTGTTGTTACTCTCTCCGACCTGCCACTCCGCCCCGGTATCTTCATACTGGAAAGCGGCACCACAGCGTGCGTCCGCGTCAATTTCAGCAACAGTTGATGGATAACTCGCCGCCGGGGGGCAGCCAAGTCTATTTGCGCAGGGTAAGTACATCGAATGGGGTGGGACGGCGCTCGGATTACATTGATGATAGGCTTGGCGGCGACGCTGGCCGGTTGCGGCTTCGTGGACAGCCGCTCACCGCTGCCGATGCCGGCGTTCTTGCGCGCCAAGGAGGCCGAGCCACCGCCGCCTGAAGCACCGCCCGACATCAAGCGGCTGGTCGGCGAAAAACTGGACGCTGTGTTCGTATCGACCTCACGTCCCGCCAATGTCCGGGTCTCGCAACCGCTGCACGATCCGCGCGGACCGGGATGGACCGCCTGCGTGCGTGCTGAACTGACATCGGTGATGGGCCAGCCGCTGGGCACCCAGACCTATCGCATCTTCATCGATGACGGCGTGATTTCCGACCGCCGCCGCGCCGAAGGCGAGGATACTTGCGCGACAGAAAATTACGAGCCGATCTGATCTCTGTTCCCCAATCACGGAACTGTTCCAGTTCAGCGCGACAAAGGATGCCGTTCTCGAGCCGGCACGTCCGGCCTGCACGATGGAACCCATCGGCCGCGCCCAAATCTTTCGGAACGAAACCCTCCGCGCGGCTTTGTCAGCCGCAAGGGTAAATTATGCGGAGGCGGAACCATGAAGACATTTGCAATCGCTTTGCTGGCCGGCGTCGGCGCGTTGTCTGTCGGCAGCGCGGCCAAGGCGACCGATATCTACAGCACCACCGAGTACAGCAATCCAGAACTCGTGCAGCCGGTGCGCATGGTGTGTGACGATGACGGGCGCTGCTATCGTACCCGCGGCGGCAAGCGTGTGATCATCCGCGATTCCTACAACTATGCGCCGCGCGAACGTTACATTGAGCGCCGCGAGTATCGCGACCGCGACTACTACGATGACGGCCCGCGTGCGGGCGTCGGCATTCGTACGCCCGGCGGCACCGTGGGAATCGGCGTTGATCGTTACTAAACACTGACAAGACAAAGGGAGCCGCCGAACTCGCTTCGGCGGCTCTCTTTTGCTGAACAGCCCGTTAAGATTACCATTCGAATTGCCGCGCCAAACCAACCCTATTTTGCATTTCTTCCGCTAGCCTCCCGGCCAGGTGCGATTATGAGGCGACGTCGATAGTCCCTCCATCGCTCGCGCGCGGGGAAGCGGGGAAAGTGGCCGAGATCGCCGATAAAACGGTTGTCCATCGCGCATCGACGGACGATGCCACGCCCACGCATGCGCCGGCGAAGGGCAGTTCCGCGCTACTGCCGCTCGCCGATATTCCCGCGGGCCAATGGCGCGCGCTCGCCGAGCACGTTGTCGAGCCAAACGCCTATTACCTGCCGGAGTGGGCGTTGGCGGTGAGCGCCTCCGCGCGCGGCCGCATGGGCGCGTTGGCGCTCAGCGCCTTCAGCGATGCTCCGCTCGCCTATGACGGCCCGGCGCGGATGATCGGCCTGCTGCCGGTCGTCTCACTGTGGCGCGCCTATAAGATTCCCCTGCCCGCACTGGTGACCGCACAGCCCTATGGCACACTGTGCACGCCACCGCTCGATTGCGACCTCGCAGAAGCGGCAGCGGAGCGGCTGATGCTGGAAGCGGGCAAGGCCGGCGCGCATGCGCTGGTCCTGCGCGACATGTCGCTGGACGGCAAGGCGATGCGGGCCTTCACCGAAGTGCTGCGGCTGAACGGCATGCGTCCCCGGCTGATGCAGTCATATCTCCGCGCCTGTCTCGACGCGACGCGCAATGCCGACGAGCTGCTGCTCGAGGCGCTCGGAGCCAAGAAGCTGAAGGAGTTGCGCCGGCTGCGTCATCGTCTTGCCGAGAATGGCACTGTCCGCTTCGAGGTGGCGCGCACGCCCGCTGAAGTCGCAGCCGCGCTCGAGACGTTCCTCGTTCTCGAAGCCAGTGGCTGGAAAGGCAAGCGCGGCACGGCGCTCGCCCAGCACGTGGGCGATGCCGCCTTCATCCGCCGCGCCACGGCGGCGCTTGCCGAAACCGGCCAATGCGAGATCGTGACGCTTCGCGCGGGCGATGGACCAGTCGCAGCCGCGATCCTGCTGCGCCATCAGGACCGCGCGTTCTATTTCAAGCTCGGCATCGACGAACGCTTTGCCAAATATTCGCCGGGGGTGCAGCTCACGCTCGATCTGACACGCCACCTCTGCAGCGATCCGGCGATCCGCTCGGCGGATTCAACCGCAGCGCCTGACCATCCCATGATCAACCCGATCTGGCGCGGACGCTTTGCCATCGGGGACGTGCTGATCCCGCTGCGGCGATACGATCCGCTGGTGCCAATGATCCACACCGCCCTGGCCGTGCACCGCCTTGCAGAGGAGGCCGCACGTGGTGCTGTTCGGTTCATCAGAAGCCGCGGCAAGTCCCCCTAAACATCGTCGTTAGGCAGTCGTCCTCACTGCAACGGCGAGTGAGGCGCGGGCAGCATGATGGTCGAGTGCATCTCGTCGAGCAGTGGGCTGCCTTTGCGGAGGAAGTCCTGCCACGCCGGATCTTTCAGCGCGTTTGCGCGGGCTTCAATGCGCGCATTGAGGCTGGGATAAGCCCAGATGTGGCAAACTTCGTTCGGCTGACCTGCCTCGGTCTGCCAGAGGCCGACGATCTTGGAGTATTTCTCGCGCGCCGGGAGCGCCTCGGCGAGCGCTTCGAGCCATTGTTTAGCCGCGCCGCCGGGCTTGGCGCGATAATTGCGGAATTCGTAGATATTGCCGGTCGATGCCGGAGCAGCCGGTGGCTTCACCGCGTTGAGCAGGCGGATATCCTGACGCTGGATCAGTGGACGGATCAGCGGAACATACTCGCCGGTCCAGCGCGGATTCCTGGCGAGCTCGCCGCGTAGCCTGCTCCGCTCGTCGAAATCCTTATAGCTCCACAGGTGCATGACCTGATTGAGCGGACCGATCTCGGTCATCCAATAGCCTTCGAGCTTGCCGTAGTCGTCCTTCCGGATGTCGCGCGACACGGTACTTGCGGCTTTGACCATCTCGCCGATGGTCCCGGGCTTCACCGTGTAGGTCCGGAGCTCATAGAGCATGACGTTCTCCCAATTTTCTTTGATCGTTTTTTTCGGCCCTAGCCCGGGTGAAGCGCAGCGTTACTCTGCCGCCTCGGCGTTGATTTCAGCCGACATTTGGCGGATGGCGCGGGCGAGCTGTTCGGCGGGCTGTGCGCCGGAGACCGCGTATTTCTGCGCGAACACGAAGGTCGGCACGCCGGAAATGCCTTTGTCCGACGCCTCCTGCGCCTGCGACGAGATCAGCGCGACATCCTCATCGGTCGCAAGACGCTTGCGCACGTTGTCGGCATCGAGCCCAATATCGGCCGCGGCCTGCACCAGCACGTCGATGTCGGTGAGATCACCGCCGTCGCGGAAGTAGAGCTCCATTAGCCGCTGCTTCATCTCGGCGGCCTTGCCGCTCGCTTCCGCCCAGTGGATCAGGCGATGGCAATCGATGGTGTTGGGCTGGCGCTTCACGAGATCCGGACGGTAGGTCAGCCCCTCCTCGCCCGCAGCCGAGACGACACGCCCGGCGATGCCCTTGTAGGCCTCGACCGAGCCGAACTTCGCGGTCAGATATTCGTCGCGGCTGATGCCCTCGCGCGGCACCCAGGCATTGAGGAAGAACGGCCGCCAGTGCACTTCCACCGGCACGTCCGGCACCAGCTTGAGCGCATTCTCGATCCGCCGCTTGCCGATGTAGCACCAGGGGCAGACGACGTCGGAGACGATATCGAGGCGAAGCGGCTTCAGGGTGCTCATGGGGCGTTCCTCCGCTGGAAAAGGCAGAGATAAGGCCCGGGAAGAAACCCGACAACCCGCTATTTCATGGCGTCAGCCATCTGCTTCAGCCGCTCGGCGGTCACCTCATCGGCAGGGAAGAAGGTTTCCAATGCCAGTTCCGACAAGGTGATATCGACCGGTGTGCCGAACACCATGGTGGTGGAGAAGAAGCTCAACACCCCGCCATCGTGGCGCAGCTTGAGCGGGATCGCGACATTGTCCGGCGGCAGCGGTCCCGAGCGCGCCGGGATCGGATAGCTCTTCAGGTCCTGGTAGAGCGTCAGCAATTCCGGATCGGCCGTCGCCTCGCATTGCCGGTGCAGCCGCTCCAGAAGGTGCCCGGTCCATTCGGCGAGATTGATCGTGCGCGCCGCCAATCCCTCGGGATGAAAGGCAAGCTTGAGGATGTTGAAGGGCTGGCCCAGCAGGCGCTGCGGAATGCCTTCGAGCAGCGGCGCCACCATGCGGTTGGCAGTGACGAGATTCCAGTGCCGGTCATAGGCCAGCGCCGGGTTCGGCTCATGCGCCTTCAACACCAGATCGATCGCTTGCCGCGCCGATTTCAGCGCGGGATCGTCGAGCGATCGCTGCGGGAAGGCCGGCGCGAAGCCCGCGGCGACCAAGAGGACGTTGCGTTCACGCAAGGGCACCTCCAGCCGTTCGGCCAGCTTCAACACCATCTCGCGCGACGGTGCGGCGCGGCCGGTTTCCACGAAACTCAAATGGCGCGCCGAAATATCCGCCTCGATCGCAAGATCGAGCTGGCTCAGATGGCGGCGCTGCCGCCATTCGCGCAAGTGCTCGCCGACATGAATCGGCCTGATTGGTTCGGCCCGCGCCGTGGATGCATGTGCGTTCATGGCCGGAAAACTATCACGCGGCTTTCACCCATTCCATTACGTCCGAGGTAATGGATTTTGACGCATAACTACCTGAAATCGCTTGATTTTCTTTGGTCAAACCCAGGCTGATACCAACACAAATACCAACATCTCGAGGTCAACTACCATCAATAAAAAAATCCTGGCGAGCCGATTGGTCATTGACCTTGCCCCAAGTTTTATCCAGTCCTGTGTTCGCCCCGGTGCAAGTGTAGTTGTGCGTCGTTGTAATCGGCCCGCCAACAGCCGAGCGTGATGCTGGCCAGTGACGCGAACAGCGGCTCGTTCAACAATCCCGAAGCCGACCATTGAAGCTCAGCGACGAGCTGGGGCTTCGCGTGGCGCCACGCCGATCAAACCGGTTTGAACATGCTGTGACCGGCATTCGAATGCAGACGGCCATAGAATTCGGTCGCGTAACGGTCGGTCATGCCAGCGACGAACCACCTCGTATCCACGGAATTCAGGTGATTGACGCGAGACGAATAGATCATGCTCTCGAACGTGTATTGCTTCAAAACCTCAACCCGTAAACGCACCTCATCACTAAGATACGCCTCGCTTAGCATCGGATACTGAGGATCAAGCTTCACTTCGACCGAATTTATCGCCTCGTGGACGAGCTGCGATGACAGCTTGGTTCTGAAATAGCCCGAGTCGCTGAAGGCCTGCGAAGCCCGAGCGGATGTTGTTTGTCTCGTCGTAGTAGAATGTGTAGGCCGAGTCGGCCCGGATCAGTTGACATAAGGCGATGTCGGGCTCGCGGATTTGATTTACATGAACCACATTCGCACTCGCTGGAAACTAGTCAGGCGATCCGCACATGTCTGATCGATAACAGCGTATGGACTCCGACCATCTCTAGTTTTTTCAAGTAACCTTGTTCGCGCGCCTTTCGATACCAGAAGCCGCCTCGAAAGTGGACCTGCTAAAGCATCCCGTCCTTCTGCGGGCTGTCACGACGGCGGTTTGGCGCTTTGTTGAGTAGGCCGGCAAGCCGCAAACCTTCCAGGATGCCTTCCAGCCGCTGCACACGGATCATCGCAGCAACCATTGAAACGGCGTCCTGTTGTTGGATCGTGAAGTGCACATCGGGAAATTGCTCAGACATCGCCTCCAAGAATGTCTGCGGGTTGGTAACGTGATCTCGGAGCGCATGCGCCGCTTCCTCCGCGAGGTAGGTCGCAAGATCGCTGTCGACGAGCCCGACGAAATTGAAGTCATAGCGGGTACCGTCTTTGATCGATTGGCGAATCAGCTCGCTTTGGTGTCTTGCCTCAACGAAGAGCATAAAGACCGCATCAGGCAAGTTGTCGCGCGGCACCTTCTTCAAATCAGCGATCCGGGCGTAAATGTCCTTCCCGGCCCGCTCGTTCCGCTCGAATCGGGCTTGAACCTCCTGGGCCTCATGCTTCCGCAGCATTTTCTTCCGCTTCTTTCCGAACATCGCACATCCTCCGAGCGGCGATATAGTTTGGTTCTTGCAAAAGATCAAAATGGCGTCTGGCGATCCGTAGGTGCATTTAAAGCGAACGTGACGCCTAGTCTAGTTTCTGTCGCGAAACGCCTGCATTTGTGTTGAGGGCGTCATTTCCTCAATAAAACCGGGTCGAATTAGCAATAGATGTTAGCATTCGCCATGTGTTTTGACGCGAGTTTTGTCGCGATTTCATGAGGGGTTCGGTAGACGGTGCAGTATTGCACTGAAGTGCAGCGGATAAGATTTCCGCCGCAAGCGAGGGACTTGAAGGGATATTGTCAGGCGGTTTTTCGTCTGCGCGACGATCGGTCCGCCAGCAGGGCTGCGACCTTCATGAGGTTGTTGGCGAGCACGGCGGCTGCAACCCATAGCTCGAAGCGCTCGCGACCTTCGGCGAGACAACGCTTCATGCCACGACCGCGGAACAATACCGAGATGCGCCCCTCGATGCCGGCGCGAAAGCGCTGGCCGTCCTTGAACTCCCGGCTCTTCTCATAGGCTTCGCGTTCGGGCGCCTTGGTGCCGCCCCGCTGCGGGATGCACACCACCTTGACGCCTTCCTGCTTGCACGACATCACGTTCTTTTCGCTGAAGAAGCCGCGATCCGATCCGTACAATTCGGGGACGTCGCCGAAGGTCTGCCTGTGGCGTACCAGCGAGATAACCACATGCTGTTCGTCGATGGGATTTCCGTCCAGCACGTCATACTGCGTGATCAAGCCGCGCGCGCTTTCGGCGAGGAAGACCTTGTGGCCGACCTCGATCGGCGACTGCACCTTACCGCGCTTGATGAGGTCCGTGTGGGGCTCAAAGATCGAATAGAGCTTCTCGGCCGTTGGGACTTGCTCGCTGTTAAGCACACGGCGGCGCGACTGATCTGTCACACGGTCTCCAAGACCACAAAAGTGCTCTATCTCTTTGCGCGTCTCCGCGATGGCCAGATCGGTGATCATATCTTTGCCGCGCGCTTTACGGGTTTGCCGGAGCGCCGTTCGTGCGCTTGCGATGACGTCCTCGGCAATGCCAATGAGTTCACGATATGTCGCGGTCTGCTGATCCTGGCGCTGCCTTGTGGTCATTCGTTGGATCTCTTGCATCCGCCGCGCCGATCGCGTTCGATCTCGGAACCCCTTGATACGCCGGCGCTCCAGCGCTTTGGCGAGGCGACCGATCAGGCGCGTGACCACGCGAACGACATCCCACAACAGCGTGTTGTCGGTCGGATGATGAATGTCGGTCTGCACCACCGTGGTGTCGACACGCAGCTTTTGGCCGTCTTCCAGTCCGAGCTCGACCGCCGCCTGCACCACCACATCATTGATCGCCTTGAGCGTCTCGGGCGTGAGCCGATTGAAGCCGCGGTGGAACGCATCGTGTCGAGGCACTGGCAGACAATAGAAGTCCGTGAACTGGCGCAGCGTGCATCCGTCGGCAATCCGCTCACGTAATTCGCGATAGTTCCAGTTCTTGACGCGCATCAGAACTAGCGAGCGCAGCACCTGTTGCGGTGTCAGGCCGCTGCGACCCGTCTCGGCCTTCTTCAAACCCCGCGACAGATCGCAGCGGACCTGGTCGATTATGTCCTTCTGCTCGTCAAGAAAATCGGAAATCGCCTGTAGCAACGGCTCAAGGCACAGGCCCTGACGCACCAACTCCCAATCAGCAAAACTGACATCGGGCCATTCGATCAACAGCCATTCTTCGGCATGCGGCTCGCTCAGCTAGTAATCGCGATGAGCGGGACGGACCCGGAGCCTCGCAAAGCGCGAGGTCAAGAAGTCAGCGCTGCCTTCGCGCCATTTGACATTCCGCCAAGCCTGTTTCGGTAGACCGAGAGCAAGTTCCTTGACCGAGCAAGGCTTGTGCTTGTCGTCCCGCCGCATCAATTTCGTCGGCCGCCCATTCCCCGACCAGTTCTTAGGCGGCAGCGGTCCCATGCCGGGCGGCCACACGGACGTGTTTGGCAAGATGCCCGCAACATAGCGCAATTCCAACGCCGTCACTTCCTTGCGCAGCGTCGTATCCGCGCCATATCCGGCATCCATCAGTACCACGCCACGCTCAACGTCGGCTTCACAGGCCGATCGGATTTGCTCCAGCGCGATCTCGGGCTTGGTCTTGAAGACAACATCCTTGGGCACACCGGCCTTCTCTCGACGTTCCTCCTCCTCGACCCATCTCTGGGGCAAGTACAAACGATAGGCGATCGGCAAGCTCGCATGGTGATTGGCAATCGACAGCGAAACTGCCACCTGGCAATTGTCTTGCTTGCCAAGTTGACCGCAATATTGACGCGCCACGCCGACCGAATGCCGGCCTTTTTTGGGAAAGCCAGTGTCATCGATGATCCAAGCTTCAATCGCGCCGTGCCGCTCA
>NZ_JAGKJI010000024.1 GCF_020329485.1 Bradyrhizobium cenepequi | reverse complement strand
ATCTCCCCGGTCTCCTTGGGATGCGCTTTCGTAAAGTGGAGGCTGATGAAGTTGTCGCGACGCTTGAGGTAAGCCGCGCCCTCGGCGCCTGGAATGGCTATCTGCACGCCGGCACCGTGACGTCACTCGCTGACACCTGCTGTGGTTACGGGACTTTGCGCGGCCTTCCGGCCGGCGCCAGTGGTTTCACCACCATGGAGCTCAAGAGCAACCTAATCGGAACGGCACGCGAGGGCATCGTGGTCTGTACGGCGCGTCCGATACATAAAGGACGTACCACGCAAGTGTGGGACGCCGACGTGCGCCGCGAGGCCGATGGCGTCGCAATCGCTTACTTTCGCAACACGCAATTGGTCCTGTGGCCGAAAGCGTGATTGGCAGTCGTCGGCTACGCCGTAACCCGGCTCCGTCCGGAGTGGTGTCTGTCGATCGGCTCCGCCGTCGGTCGCAGAGGGAGCAATTTTTTCTTTGGCTTCCATTTCGACTGAGCTGCCGGTGTGGCGCACCCGGCACGATTCGAACGTGCGGCCTCCACCTTCGGAGGGGAGCTATGTGGGAAACTGGGTCATGACGGAATGAGATAGGCGGCGTATCGAGGCGGGTGTCGAGCCTGCCAGAACCTCTCGAGGAGAGCGATACGCCATGAACGAGAATAGCAGCATTGTCCGTCTTCGCCAGCCCGGCGATATCGACGATCCACTGACCAATATCCTGCGATCGGGTGCGCGCAAGCTGCTTGCGGAGGCGATCGAGCAGCAGGCGGAAGCCTTCCTGGCCGGCATGAAGGAATTGAAGCTTGCCGACGGGCGAGACCGTGTCGTGCGGCACGGTCATGGGCCGACACGCACGATCCAGACCGGGATCGGGGCGGTCGAGGTCGCCCGGGTGAAGATTCGAGATCGCGGGGCGGCCGGCGACGGCGAGCGAATCCGCTTCAGCTCGGCGATTCTGCCGTTGTGGGCGCGCCGGACGAGAAGCCTGGACGCACTGCTGCCGGTGCTCTACCTGCGGGGCATTTTCGACCGGCGACTTCCAGGAGGCGTTGGCGGCCCTGCTGGGCAAGGATGCGCCGAACCTTTCGCCGGGCGCGCCAGGACACAGCCCGGGTGACGGAGTTGCGCACCAGCGGAACGTTTCGCCTGTTGGCGCCATAAAGCTCGATTGGGATCAGATCGGCGCGGTGCTGGCTCATAAGCAAATGTCGTCTGAAGCTCAGCGGCTGCGCGACAGGGCTTTGTCAAACGCTGCGGAGAAGCCGTCCGAGGTCAGAAATCGCAGCGCCTCGCGCAAGGATTCGGAATCGGTGCGGTCGAAGGCGGCCTCAAATCCTTTCTGGGCTTTCTCCCGCAGGACGTCGGTTTCGGCGAGCTTTGTGCGGCCGTGCCGGGTAAGGGTTATCAGCCGACTACGTACGAGATCGGCGACGGTGAGCCGCGCCGCCTGCGACGGCCGGGCCCCGGCGATCCTGTCCGACGCGATGGTGCACGCCATCGTCGCCGCGAGTACGCCGTACAACACCGGCCGCTATCCGCGCATGCCGTATTACCGGCACGTCAGCCGCCGTGATCGCGAAGGCGGCGGTTGGAAACGCGCCGACGCGCATGCGTGCCTCACCGTTCCACGAGTTCCCTCCCCTTATTCATGAATATATCTCATGCTAAGCGGTGCAAAGTGTCGTTTGTGGATTGGTCCGGCAGCGCAGATATTACAGGCAATAGATTAGCGATAGGAGCTGAAAGCATGTCCACATTCACCCATGAATCGATGATAAATTATCATGGCCGCGGCCTGTTCGCGCAAGCCTCTTGGCCACGGAATCGAACCATGACGAAATTCAAGCTTATCGGCGCAGCCGCATTGCTCTCCGGGGTGATCGCAACGCCGGCGCTCGCACAGCAGGCGGTGCAGGAGCCAGGCGCGCAGGCCTTCTACCAGAGCCTCGGTGTCGGGTCTCACAACTTCAGAGCGCCATCCTACGGTGCCGCCAATGCGCTGGCGGCCACAGGCAACGTCAATCTCTCGGCGGCCCCGGCGAGGCATCATCCGCGTGCGTCCAAGCACCGGCATTGAGCAGGCGGCGGCCTGCGGGCCGCCTCCTTGTGCGCCTCCATGCAGCACACCGCTGGTTGCCGAGAGCGGCCTGCCGAAGCTGTCTTCACGACAGCTTGTCGTAGAAATTCCTTCTACGCTCAGTCAATGCATTGATATTGTTGATGAAATTTTGATACGGGAAGGGGGAGATTACCAAAAGGTATTGGGGTAAGGAGCTCCAGCGCCGCGCCGGTAGACCAGCGCCAGCCGTGCCGTCGGGTTTTGGCCGGCGATCTGACGATACACAACGACATGTCAGACGGATCGGCATGAAGTACCGAGCGCGTGGCAGGAAAGTCTGAGGTCTTGTGATGTCATTGGAGACAGACGATCGGCGCGTGTTCCAAATGCGAGCACCGACCCCTCAGAACCCTGCTGACAGCAGACTTCAAGTTGAGGCGTTGACGGAAGAAAACGAAAATCAGGATGTCGAGCGTGTTGATGATAAGCGCCGCTACGGACCCGCCAAGGGCGCGCTGCGGCGGCGCCCTTTTGCATTCGCCGGCGGCCTGATCCTGCTGTTTGTGACATTGACGGCCGCATATCTCTATTGGGACTACACCACGTACTTTGAATCGACCGACGATGCCTTCATCGCCGCGCGTCAGTTCACGGTCTCGCCCAAGGTCCCCGGTTACCTCACCGCAGTCCCGGTTACCGACAACCAGCACGTCGCCGCGGGCGGGGTGATCGCGCGCATCGACGAACGCGACTACCGTATTGCGTTCGAGCGGGCACGGGCGCAGGTGGCGAGTAGTGAGGCCAGCATCCAGAACATCGACGCCCAGATCGGCGTGCAGAATGCGCAGATCAGCGCCAACCAGGCCGAACTGCACCAGGCACAGGCGGCGCTGGTTTTTGCGCAGCAGCAGAACGCGCGCTACGAGCATTTGGCACAAGCAGGCTGGGGCACGGTTCAAAATGCGCAGCAGTACTCCTCGCAGCTAAGTCAGCAGGAAGCAGCAGTTCAAGGTGCTCAAGCCAACCTCACGCTGGCGCAACGTCAGATCGAGGCACTCAAGGCACAGCGCAACAGCGCGGTCGCGAGCCTTGCCCAAGCCAGGGCCCAGAGCGACCAAGCGCAACTGGATCTTTCTCATACGATTGTCACGGCAGACCAACCCGGGCGCGTGGTCCAGATCAGCGCCG
This sequence comes from Bradyrhizobium cenepequi, assembly GCF_020329485.1. Lineage (GTDB taxonomy): Bacteria > Pseudomonadota > Alphaproteobacteria > Rhizobiales > Xanthobacteraceae > Bradyrhizobium > Bradyrhizobium cenepequi. The sequence continues at coordinate 199,836 of NZ_JAGKJI010000024.1, read as the reverse complement.
CCGTCGGTGAATTTGCACAGCCCGGCACCAATCTGACGATGTTCGTGCCCGACGACATCTGGGTTTGGGCAAATTTCAAAGAGTCGCAGCTCGACCACATGCGGCCGGGGGAGCCGGTAACCCTTCACATCGACGCCTATCCGGAACGCGCGATCCACGGCCATGTGGCGAGCGTCCAGCCCGGATCCGGCACCGCGTTTTCGCTGCTGCCCGTCGAGAACGCCACCGGCAACTATGTCAAGATCGTCCAGCGCGTGCCGGTCAAGCTGGTGGTGGACCACCTGCCGACCGACGTCGCGCTCGGGCCCGGTATGTCGGTCGTCCCAACGGTACGGATCGATCCCGCGCCCTCGCTCCTGGAGCGGCTGGGGGCGTGGCTATGAGCGCCGGCCCGACCCAAACGAGCGCTTCTGCTGGTACGGGCAGCGCGGGAGCCAATCCGTGGCTGATCGCGGTACTCGTCGCGTTCGCCACCTTCATGGAGGTCCTCGACACCACGATCGCCAATGTGGCGCTGCGCTACATTGCAGGTGGCCTGGGGGTCAGCGAGGACGAGGCGTCATGGGTCGTGACGACCTATCTCGTCGCCAACGCCATCATTTTGACGGCCAGCGCGTTCCTGGCCAAAACGATCGGCCGCAAGCGCTTCTTTCTGATCTGCCTGGCGCTGTTCACGGCGAGCTCGGTGCTGTGCGGCATTGCCTGGACGCTGCCGTCGCTGGTGCTGTTCCGCATCATGCAGGGCTTGGCCGGCGGGGGCATGGTGCCTGTCGCCTCGTCGATCCTGGTGGATGCATTCCCGCCCGCGAAGCGCGGCCAGGCCTTTGCGCTATTCGGGGTCGCTGTCGCCGTGGCCCCGGTGGTCGGGCCGACATTGGGCGGCTGGCTGTCCGACAATGTGTCGTGGCACTGGGCCTTCCTGATCAATGGTCCGGTCGGGGTGGTGACGCTCGCGCTGATCGCGCTGGTCGTGCGCGAGTCGGAGGCGGCGGTCGAGGAGCAGCGAAAGTGGCGCCAACAAAAGGCCGGGTTCGACGTTGTCGGCTTCGTGCTGGTCGCGACGTTTCTCGGCGCCTTGGAGATCATGCTCGATCGCGGGCTCGAGGACGACTGGTTCGGCTCGTCTTTTATCACCACGGTTGCGATCGTCTGCGCGCTCGCTTTCATGCTGATGATTCCGTGGGAGATGACCCGCCGCAATCCGACAATCGACGTCCGGATGGTGGCGACGCGTCAGTTCGGCGCCTGCTTTCTGGTGATGCTGGCGACCGGTGCCCTCCTGCTCGCGACGACTCAGTTCCTGCCACTCCTCGTGCAGCAGGATTTCGGCTACACCGCGACCTGGGCCGGCGTCATGGTCTCGCCGGGTGGCGGCGTCGCCATGGTGATGATGTTCGTCGCCGGCCGTCTGGTGGGCAAGATCCAGCCAAAGTACCTGATCGCCGCCGGCGCGGTCGGCATCGCGCTGTCAATGTACGCGCTGACCAATGTCTATGGCGATCTCGGCTTCTGGTTCATGGCGCGCTCCCGGATGCTGTTTGCGGCCGCGATCCCACTGATGTTCATTCCGATCACCGCTACGTCCTATGACGGCATCCCGCCCGACAAGACCGGCCAGGCCTCGGCCTTGATCAACATGGCGCGCAATACCGGCGGCTCGATCGGCATCTCTTTGATCAACAACGTGCTGTGGCGCCGCGAGCAGTTTCATCAGAGCCGGCTCGTCGACCAGGCGCTGCCGTCCAGCGTGCAATATCAGGACACGCTGCACCACATGACGGACTATTTCGTTGCGCAAGGCAGCCCGCTGATCAAGGCGCAGCATCAGGCGCTTGCCTGGATCGGACAACAGGTGCAGATGCAGGCATCCTTCCTGGCCTACATGGACGCCTTCTGGGTGCTGACGCTGATCGCGCTGGCGGCGGTTCCGCTCGCGCTAACGCTGCGCAGTGTCAAGCTGGGGGGCGCCAAGCCCGCGGCCCATTGATGTCGCTGCCTCGGCCTTGGAGGGCCGCTTTGGGTCATTCGCGACTGAGTCGAGACAGCAGAGAATCCGGTCAAGTCCGCTAAGCCTCCGAAAGCGGAAGTAATGTTCGAGCATTGGCGTCACGGACACGGGACGTCGTCGTTGGCTGTTACGAGTGACTTACGCGCGTAATTTAGGCCTGCCCGACAACCGCCTTAATGTGACTGAGCGTCAACGAGGCGTTTGTGGCGTTGCTCAAAAAGTCGCGTGGAATCGCCGTTTTGGCGATTCCACATTTAAGCTAGGGGCTGGCACTCCGGTGCGCCCTTTTTGTTTGAAGCGTAAGGCATACAAAATACAACAAGCCAGGTCGACGAGACGCTACCGCCTGTTCGGACCAAAAGCGTCAGCTGTACTTACTGTTTTCATTGTATTTTTTATCAGCCCCGCGAGAGCAACTTTGTTGACAATTGGCATTTTGTATACCAGACTTACGATCGTTAACGAACCAAGGAGGTTGCCATGCAAGTCGGGGATATTCTGCGCAAGAAAGCTGCCCGTGTCGCAACGATCCGCATGAACGAGACGGTGGCGATCGCCGCGCAATTGATGCGTTCGGGCAATATCAGCGCGCTGGTGGTCAAGGACGTCGTCCACACCGAGGGCAACACTGCCGTGGGCATGTTCACCGAACGCGACGTGGTGCGCGCCATTGCCGAGCACGGCGCGGCGGGCGCCAACATGCGCGTGTCGCACTTCATCTCGGTGCAGCAGCTCGTCTCCTGCAGCTCGCGCGACCCGCTCGAGCATGTCCGCCATCTCATGAACAGGCACCACATCCGCCATGTGCCCGTCATCGACAATTACAGCCTGATCGGCGTCATCAGCATCCGCGACATCGCGGCCGCATTCGACGAGCAGGCGATGGCCACGCGGGAAGCTATCCCGGCTTGAAAGCACTTCAGCGTCAGCTGGCCGACACCGTGCTGACGCTGGTCGCCCACCGCGCCAAGATCGCCGGCCTCCATGACTGAATAATCCGTCTCGCGGAAACAAGCGCCGCAGCTCCCGCTTTTGCATGAGCGGTCTGCCCTGAGCTCCGCCGCGCGCACCGTAGACTTTTGCGGGGGGCGACGGCATCCTGCTGCCCGAATGAATTCTCGATAGACAACGCGCGCAGCAATCGCGGCGGGGAAACAGAGGGCAGCAATGATCAAGACACGCTTCACCGAGCTTTTCGGCGTCGAGCACCCGATCGTGCAAGGCGGCATGCAATGGGTCGGACGCGCGGAACTCGTCGCTGCCGTCGCCAATGCCGGTGCGCTCGGCATGATCACGGCGCTGACCCAGCCGACGCCGGATGATCTCCGCAAGGAAATCGCGCGCTGCCGCGAGATGACCGACAAGCCGTTTGGCGTGAACCTGACCATCCTGCCCGCGATCAAGCCGCCGCCTTACGCGGAATACCGCCAGGTCATCATCGAGAGCGGTATCAGGATCGTCGAGACTGCGGGCAACAAGCCCCAGGAACATGTCGACGAATTCAAGAAGCACGGCATCAAGGTCGTGCACAAATGCACCAGCGTCCGCCACGCGCTATCGGCGGAGCGCATGGGCGCGGACGCGATCTCGATCGATGGCTTCGAATGCGCCGGTCATCCCGGCGAGGACGACACCCCCGGCCTGATCCTGATCCCCTGCGCCGCCGACAAGGTGAAGATCCCGATGATTGCCTCCGGTGGCTTTGGCGACGGCCGCGGCCTTGCGGCTGCGCTTGCGCTCGGCGCCGACGGCATCAACATGGGCACGCGCTTCATGTGCACCAAGGAGAGCCCGATCCATCAGTTCGTCAAGGAACGCATCGTCGCCAATGACGAGCGCGAGACCGAGCTGATCTTCCGCACCATGCGCAACACTTCGCGCGTCGCCAGGAATGCGATCTCGACCAAGGTGGTCGCGATGGAGAAGGAAGGCGCGAAATTCGAGGATGTGCGCGAGCTCGTCGCCGGCGCGCGCGGCAAGATGGTCTACGCCACCGGCGATGCCGACGAAGGCATCTGGTCGGCTGGCCAGGTGCAGGGCTTGATCCACGACATCCCGACCTGCGCCGAACTGGTATCGCGCATCGTGCGCGATGCAGAGGCGATCATCCGCGGCCGCCTCGACAGCATGATTTCGGGGGCACAGCGCCAGGCCGCCGAATAGAGCGGCCTTGCGCCCAACCAAAGAGAAGAGCCGATGAAAGCCTATGTCTATGGCGCCAATGGCGCTGAGATCACCGACGTCGCCAAGCCAACGCCGAAGGGCACGCAGGTGCTCGTCAAGGTCCATGCCTGCGGCCTCAACCGCGCCGACCTCGGCATGACCAAGGGCCATGCCCATGGCAGCGCGGGCGGCGTCGGCACGGTGCTGGGCATGGAATGGGCCGGCGAGGTCGCCGAGCTCGGACCTGATGCGAAAGGCGTCAAGGTCGGCGACAAGATCATGGGCTCCGGCGGCGCCGCCTTTGCCGAATACGCGCTTGCCGATCATGGCCGGCTGTTCCGCGCGCCGTCCAACATGAATTTCGAGGAGGCCGCCACCCTGCCCGTCGCGCTCGCGACCATGCACAATGCCGTCGTCACTAACGGCGCGCTGCAGCCAGGCCAGAGCGTGCTGATCCAGGGCGCAAGTTCCGGTGTCGGGTTGATGGCGATGCAGATTGCGAAACTCAAGGGTGCGAAGCTCGTAATCGGTTCCTCGACCGACGCGATGCGGCGCAGCCGGCTGAAGGATTTCGGCGCCGATCTCGCGATCGATTCCAGCGATCCCACCTGGGTCGAGCAGGTCCTGAAGGCGACCGGCGGCGAAGGCGTAGACCTCATTGTCGACCAGGTCTCCGGCAAGGTCGCGAGCCAGAACCTCGCCGCGACCAAGGTCAAGGGCCGCATCGTCAATGTCGGCCGGCTCGGCGGCACCCATGCCGACTTCAACTTCGACCTGCACGCCGCGCGCCGCATCACCTATGTCGGCGTCACCTTCCGCACCCGCACCATCGAGGAGATCCGCGAGATCTTCGACGAGGTCCGCAAGGACATCTGGGGCGCAGTGGAATCGCGCAAGCTGCAACTGCCGATCGATCGCGTCTACAAGTTCGACGAGATCGGCAAGGCGTTCGAGCACATGGAAGCCAACAAGCACCTCGGCAAGATCGTGGTGACGCTGTAGCAAACTGCGTCGGCGGAGGCCCACCATCGTTGCCCGCGGGCAACGATCATCGTGGTTCGCCGGAAAATGCCTGCTGCAGTGCCGTCAGCCTGTCGAGCGCAGCTTGCGGCAGCGGGCCTTTTTCGGCCGCGGCAAGTGCGTCCTCGAACTGCGACGGCGTCGCCATGCCGACCAGGATCGTGCCCATCGCCGGGTGGGATATTGCAAATCGCGTGGCGGCTTCGGTCAGGCTCGCCGCGAACCCCTCCGTGACCAGCGCGATGAGACGCCGTGCGCGATCGGTATCGGCATCGTAGCTCATCGCCGAACCGATCGGCTCGGGCGCCGGACCCGCAATCGGATGACGCTCGGCTGAGCCCGACAGCGCACCGCCGGCCAGCACGCGAATGCCCACGACGCCGACGCCGGCGGCCTTGGTGTGATCGAACAATCGTCCATAATCTTGCGCCGGATAGCTCGGCGGCAAATCGTCTGCGGCAGATGGATTGAGCATGTTGTAGACGATTTGAGCGCTGTCGAAGACGCCGGCGTCGATCACTTGCTGCAGCGCCGCCGTGTCGCCGACGGCCGTCATCCCGAGGAAACGAATCTTCCCCTGCTGACGCAGCAGCTCGAACGCCGGCACCACGTCGTCGAGCACCTGCCGGACGCTCAGCGTCGATCCGCCTCCGTTCTCGGCAATTGCATTGTGCAGATGAAAGATGTCGACCCGCTCAAGACGCAGTCGCGCCAGGCTGCCTTCGAGCGACATCCTGACGGCGTCCGCAATCCGGCCAAACTCGCCGGGTGGCAACCGGACCTTGGTGCCGACGGCCACATTGGCCGGTTTCAGCTTCTGCAAGACGCGACCAAGGTTCTTTTCCGATTCGCCATCGCCGTACTGCACCGCGGTGTCGAAGTAGTTGACGCCGGCGGCGATCGCCCGCGCGATGGTCCGCTCCTGGTCGAGGGGATCGCCGCGCACCATAAACCCGCCCACCGCGCCGCAGCCAAAGCCCAGCACCGAGAGCTGCATCCCCGTGCGTCCAAAGACCCGCAATTGCATCGCTGCTCCTCCGGCTGATTGAAGATTATGCAATGTCGAACGCCGGCTGCTCAACCGCAACATTTGCGATTGGCCCTCGCTTTTCGATTTCCGGCCCTCTGTCGCGGGATGGAACTCGGCGTCAGAAGTCGTGCGCTTCCTCACGCGGGGTTCGCCTCTGATGACGCACGTGCTGCCAGACGGCTAGCCCAACCGAGAGCGCCGCACAGAACAGCAGCCCGCCGGAAATCGGTCGCGTGAAGAACAGCAGCAGGCTGTCGTCCGTCATAATCGCTCGAATAAGATTGATCTCGATCTGATCGCCAAGGATGAGGCCGAGGATCAGCGGCGCCAACGGGAATCCGGCCTTCACCAGCGCATAGCCAAACACGCCAAAAATAAGCAGAACATATACGCTCTGCATGGTGTTGTTGAGCGCGTATGCGCCGATGACGCAAAGGACCAGCACGACCGGCGCAAGCACCGCGAGCCTCACGCGGGTGATCTGAAGCACGAATAGGGTGCCTGCGGCCAAGATCAGCACCATCAGCGCGTGTGCCAAAATGTATGCGGCGTAGATGCCGTAGGCGAGCCCGGGTTGCTGGGAGACGAACAGCGGCCCCGACTGGATACCATGGATCGTCATTGCGCCAAGCATGACGGCGGTCACGGCGTCGCCCGGGATGCCGAACGCCATAATGGTTACTAGCGAGCCGCCGACGTTGGCGTTGTTGGAGGACTCCGACGCAATGATGCCTTCGGGCACGCCGGTACCGAAACGCTCGGGGTGGCGCGAGAACTTCTTCGCCTGGTCGTAGGCCAGCATGTTGGCGGCGCTGCCACCGATCGCCGGCAGCGCGCCGATCAGAATGCCGATAATCGTCGACCACAGCAGCAGGAACGGACGGCCAAGAATTTCGCCGATCACCTTGAGATGGGAAACCGCAAGGCTCGGCTGGGCGCCCAGAACGGCCCCGGGCGTCTTTGGCACTCCTACCTTCTCGATGTCGGACATGATCTGCGCGAAGGCAAAGATCCCGATCAGCACGGGGAGAAACGGGAAGCCGCCGCTGATGAACTCGGACCCGAATGTGAAGCGCGGCACGCTCCCGATCGGGTCCGTGCCGATCACCGTGATCAAGAGGCCGATCGCGGTCGATAGCAGGCCCTTGACGAACGAGGACCCGGCCAGGCCTGCCACCATCGCCATGGCCAGCACGAACAGCGAGAAATACTCCCACGGTCCGAACTCCAGTGCGATGGCCGCCAACGGTCCGGTCACCAGGATCAAGAACAGGCCGCCAAGCAGCCCGCCAAAGAACGACGACCAGATGCCGAGCCAGAGCGCCCGGCCCGGCGCCCCACCCCGCGCCATCGGAAAGCCATCGAAGGTCGTGGCGATTGCCGAGGGGGTTCCCGGGATTCCGAGCAGACAGGCGGTGACGAGGCCACCTGCGGAGCCGCCGACATAGACGCCGGTCATCGTGGCCAGTCCCTGCAGGGGATCGAGACCATAGGTAAACGGCAGGACAACGATGATCGTCATCGTGATGGTGACGCCCGGCAACGCGCCGCCGATGACGCCAACGAGCGTGCCGGCAAACAGCGGAAGGAGATATTTCCACTCCAGCACCGTCAGGAGCCCGTGGCCCAAAAGCTCGAACATTCCGCCTACCAGTTTGTCCAGCTGCCGCGAGGAAGCAGCACCGCGAGATACCGCTCGAAGATCAGGTACGTCAGCGCCGACGTGCCAATCGCTATGGCGGCCAGGACCGCCCACTGACGCCAGGTCGTCGGCCTCTCAAGCGTCGCTTGCATCGCAGCAACGAACACGACAGTGGCGATGCGATAGCCGAGCAGAGGCAGAAGCACGATATAGAGCGCGATGATCGCGAAGGAGAGCGCGACCAGGCCATAGGCCCGTTGCGGCTGCGCCGGCGCACCGACGCCGGCCACGCCGGCACGCCGCGCGAGCAGGTCCTGCACGACCAGCGCCACGCTCATGACGGCCATGAAGATCAGGACGATGCGTGGATAGAAGCCCGGACCAACGGGTACCAGCGGCAGCTGCGGCAGTCCAAACGATTGCACAAGCAGAGCCAGGCTGACGCTAAGGAAGATCAGCCCGGCAAAGCTATCGCGACCAAGTCTCATTGCTTGGCTAGACCGAGCTCGGTCATGATCGTCTTGCTCTCTCGGTCGAGCTTGTCCAGGAACGGACCGTAGTCGGCGGCGTTGAGATAAGAGACGCGCGTTCCCTGCTTCTTCATCGCGTCCGCGAACTCCGCCTCCTTGGCGGCCTTTCCGCAGGCCTCGTCCAGCTTTGCGCGCACCGCGGCCGGCGTGCCCTTCGGTACCAGCAGGCCGCGCTGAACCGCGTAGACGATATCCATGCCAAGCTCTTTCAGCGTCGGCACGTCAGGGGCTTCCGCGTCGCGCTTCTCGGCAGCGATGGCAAGAAACTTCAGTTGCCCTGCATCGACTTTGCCCTTCTGCGTCAGGTTGGAATCCGTCAGATCGACATGGCCGCCGAGAATGGCATTCATGCGCGGCGCAAGACCTTCATAGGACACGTACTTGAACTTGACGCCGGCCGCCTTTTCGATGAGCGCCGGGAAGATGTGGCTCGTCGATCCGAGGGTCGCCCCGACGGTGATCTGGCCCGGTCGCTTCTTGGCGTCGTCGGCAAGTTCAGCCCAGCTCTTCCAGGGCGTTTTGGGACTCGCCGTCAGGACCGACGGCGTCGCAGAGAGCAGGCAGATCGGCTCGAAGTCGCTGTATTTGACGTCAGTGACGCCGGCATAGTGCACAAGGTGGATGTAGTCGTGCACCGCGTAAAGCGTATAGCCGTCCGCCGGCGAGCCCCTGGCTTCGCGAGCCCCGACGGTGCCGGAGGCACCGACGACGTTGGCGATCACGATCGGCTGACCGATGTGCTTTTGCAGAAGCGGAGCAAACGGGCGGAAGATGTTGTCCGTATCGCCGCCTGCCGCCCACGGCACGATCATTTTGATCGGGCGCTCAGGATAATTTTGAGCCGCGGCCGGAATGACCATGGCGCCCAACGCTGCTGTCACCGCCAAACTGCGGAGCACTGCCCTCATGGCGCTTCTCCCTATCGCTGTTGATTGATTTTTCTCGATCATAGCAAGGCGCCAGGACTTCGCAAACAATGACGCGACAAGGATGATCCGGCGGCGTGTGCGGCGCTCCGCCAGATCCAGATTCGTAGGGCGGAGCCATGGCGGTTGCGAGCTTTTCACACTTCAGGCTGCGATCGACGTGGTTTTGGCCTACCTCGTTGCCTGATCGCTTATCTCGTCCAGGAGTTTTGCGAATGGCGCGGTCGCCGGAGGAGTGGCCGCACCGTGCCGCGGGTAGATCGTGTTGTAGAGATAGTCGGAAGAATTATACGACAACCAAACCTTGCCCTGATCATCCTCCCAGACCAGTGCCTTAGGCGGCACGTCGATCGCCAACAGTGGCGTCTTGACCATGGCGGGCGTTCCAAGCTTCGGATTGCCGAAGACGATGACCGTACGCGGCCGCATGTCGAGGCCGAATTTTTTGGCGGCAGCGGCATGATCGATTTCGGTGAAGACCATGAAACCGGCCGCTTCCTTCTGCTTAACTGCGGCTTCAAATCTTGCGACGGTTTCTTCCACCGAATACTTGCTCGGCTTGGTTATCAGGCCGTCGTCGGCTGGGTGCGCGGTAGCCGGGCCCGTGCATAGAGCGAGCGAAAGCGCCAAGCTCGCCAGGACGCGGTTTCTGGAGCTCATAGGGATTCTCCCTGTCGTTGGTTCGCCGGATCGGACGCAACAGCCCCTGCTCGTGTCAGGCGTACAGCGTATCATCGGCAGGATGACGCGGCGAGCGAAGTAATCAGGTTTTGGAGCGTCTACCGATAGCCACACACCATAAACCCGCCCACCGCGCCGCAGCCGAAGCCCAGCACCGAGAGCTGCATCCCCGTGCGTCCAAAGACCCGCAATTGCAGTGCTGATCCTCCGGCTGGTTGAAGATTATGCAACGTCGAACATCGGCTGCCCAACCGCAACACTTGCCGCGTGGTGGTTAGCCCTCACTTTTCGATTTCCGGCCCTCTGACTGCGGCCAGCACGTAGCAGCCATTAAGCGGTGAGCGGCTTTTCGGACCAGGTCGGCTTCGGCCGTGTTCTCATGAACCCGCTGGTGCAAGGCAGCGAAGCAACGTCCGCTTTGCCCCTGGAGCGACGCGGTTATCCTTTGACAGCGAAACGACGCGATGGGCCGACGGACAGAACGGCCCTATTAGCGTCAGTCAGCGTCGAATGCGCCTCGTTATGTTGTTTGCTACTCTTGGGAGTTGGAGAAGGCCGTTTCGAGCACATCGCCAATCGGTTGCCACGTGCGGCCGTCGAATTGAACTAGTCGTAGCTGCTTGATCGGCCGAAAGCTCCCAGGTCCGGTGCTGATTTTGATCCCAGGCAGCAAAACGGAGCCTTGGTAGTCTTTGAGGGCCGCTGCTTGCTTCATGACGTTCTCGCGAGATAGGTCATCACCGCACTGTTTCAGCACGTGGACCAACGTCTCGGCGGCCGCGTAACCGAAGATGGCGGCACTGTCGTCTTTGCCTCCGGCGCGCTTATACTTATCAACGAATAACTGCCAGTCTCCGGCGGCTTGGTCGTTCCGCCAGGCCGGATCATTTGCATCCTTCAAGAAGGTAGCCGTAATTACGCCCAAGGCGTTTTCCAGGCCGGCAGGCTTTAGCGTCGTCCCAATCGACGAGGCCATATGGTTCAATATGAACACAGGATGCCAATTGAGATCCGTCGCCATTCGAATTACTTTCGCTGCATCTGCAGCCACTCCTGCAAATACAAGAATCTCGGCCCCTGACCGCTTTAAGATCGATACGTGCGTGTCCAGATGCTCATCCGCGACGTCGTACGCGATATCGACCCGGATCATCCGGGCAATTTCACCGAGCCCGTCTTCTACCCCCTTGAATAGTTCTCGACCGAATGGGTCATTCCGCCAGAGAGCTACAATTCTTTTTCCAGGGTAGAACGCCTGTATGTAGTTGGCATAGATGCGCCCCTCTTCCCGAATTGAGGGCTGCCAACCCATCGTCCATGGGAACAACGATGGATCGCTCAGATGATCGTCGCCGGAGGCGACAAACAGTTGAGGTATTTGCCTTTCATTCAAGTATGTGCGAACGGCGAAGTTTCCCGGAGTACCAAAGGAACCGAACATCAAGAGGACGTCGTCCTGCTCGATAAGACTGCGCGTGAGGTCCAAGGCGGTCGACGCATCGGATTTGTCGTCATGTGAAATAAAGCGCACCTTGCGGCCGTTGATCCCTCCACGTTCGTTGATCATCTCAAAATACGCGGTTTCGGCTTTTCCGATCGCCCCGAAGATCGCCAGATCCCCGCTATAGGGCATAACATTCCCGATGCGAATTTCAGTGTTGGTCACGCCTTGCTCGCGCGCTTGCTCGGACATCGCGCTTACTGACGTAAGCCCTAATACAATGGCGGTCAGCGTTCGGACGCAGGCTTGCATCGGATAAGCCTCAATTACAAAGGAGTGCAGCCAGATTTCGAGACATATTGGAGGCGCTCATCTTGGTTTAGAGGCGACGCCTTCTCACTCGGGCATGATGCGGAACCTCAGCCCTTTCATGTGACCCGCGTGACAACGGCTGGAGACTAGCACTTTGCGGTCGGTCGGCTAGCGGGAAATGGTACCTGGCAGGCGGCAGATGGCGCTCCGCCTGATGCCGCAAATGGGTCATTTTCGACCCATTCCGCGGGCTCTGCCCTACCATTTGATGCCCGCTCTGCTGCAAACTCTTGCCGGCCCGAGCATTGTGTTGGACCTGACGGTTGTGATTCAAGCTCACGTGCAGGCCTGTCGGCGCCGCCTTCTAGCCGATTCCAATGACGGTGCATTTAATCGGTGCCGGGTCATCGCATGTATTCAAGCATCAGTTGGCGATCGTCGATCCAGGGGGAAGGCCGCACGGTCCTCCGGCCCGGACCGGGCCAGATTGGGCCGTGTTCTCATGAACCCGCCGGTGCAACGCAGCGAAGCAATGTCCGCTGTGCCCCTTGGAGCGACGCGGTTACCGTTTGACAGCTAAATGGCGCGATGGGCCATGAGCGGAAGTTCGCGCCTCGGTTCATCGCGCGGTGATCCGCTCGGCGTCGTTCACGATCTGCTGTTCGATGATTGATGTAGAAGCCGCATTTGGGCCGATCACGCTGGGTCGCGGTGGCGATGTCGTTGATGTCGATCGCGGGGTTGGTGGCCGCAAGCGCCAGGACTTCCCGATAGTTGGCTGTGTTGCCACAGGCCCGAGAGCGAGACACGTGCTCGTGCGAGAAATTAAAAATGCGTAAGGATAGCGCGAATTGCGCGTGCGGATATTGGAATGATGCGAAGCATCACCACGTTTCGTCTGAGAATGTTCGCGGTGAATCGACACTGCAAAACGGGTGGTGGCATCACGACATGGCTTCCGTTAAATGGACTTGGCCTTCGTTTATCAGGTGATCTAGCCGGCTTTGAACAGTCTTGGGGCATCGCTGAGTTCGACCGAGCACAACGCCTCCGCCGTCGGTGCCCTGTCGACACGAGGAGTTCGCCATGTCCAAACAAACTTTCATCCCGACCGTTGCTCCGTCCGGTAAAACGACACGTCGCGATTTTCTGTACATCGCAACCGCGGCTTTCGGCGCCATCGGTGTCGCGGCATCGATTGTCCCGTTTGTCAGCCAAATGGATCCGGACGCTTCGACGCTGGCTGCAGGCGGCCCGATCGAGCTCGATCTCGACAAGGTCGCGCCGGGCCAACAGGTCGCGGTGCGATGGCGGGGCAGACCGGTTTTCGTGACCCATCGCACGCCGAAGGCGTTGCAGACGCTCAGGGATCCCGCGCTGCTCGCGCAATTGGCCGATCCCCGTTCATCCGAACTGCAGCAGCCGCCTTACGCGGAGAATTGGCATCGTTCGATCAAGCCGGAGTATGGCGTCATCATCGGCATCTGCACTCATCTCGGGTGCATTCCAGAGTTCGAGCCTCAGCAGAATGCAACTCAGCCCGCACCGAATTGGCCGGGCGGCTATTTCTGTCCGTGCCACGGCTCCAAGTATGATCTTGCGGGACGCGTGTTTCGCGGGGTCCCGGCGCCCTACAACCTCCCGGTCCCACCTTATCATTTGGTGAGCGATACCAGAATCCGCATCGGCGAGAACCCGCCGAATGAACATTTTGATTTTGCTTCGATCAGCCAGATCTAGATCCGTTTCGATGTTGGTCTGAAGTAGTTTGCGCATTCGCCAGCCCGCTGTGATGCGTTCGGACCACTTCCGGGTCTCACCGGAGTGTTGCGAGACATGGACGATATGCCTACTAGTGCAAGTGGGTACCCATTGCGGTCAAATCGAACACGATGCCGATCGCCGTGATACCGAGCACCGCAGCCATCATCGGCAACAGGATCTCGATGGCTGCACTCATGCTTGTCCGCCGGCCCTGCCGCATATCGAAATCACCCGATATCCAATCACGAAACTTGCCGCTACTGATGCGATTCGGATCGGAGAGTTTGAAGGTTCGCCCGATCGAAAGTAGGGCGGAAGGGATGGCGATCAACATGACGACAAGGACGCTGACGACACCGAGGTCGAGGTCAATGTATCCTCCGCCGGAGAAGAAGACCCATGCGGCCACGACCAGCCATACCGCAAGACCCGCGAGGGCGGCGTAAACCATTGGATGGAGTCGATCCGTGGTGCGAGGGTTGTCGAGATCAAGCGGACTGTTCATGTCAGCCTCCTTGAGTCGGCTGCATATGCGACACCCCCCCGCTGCAGCAGCAGCCGTAAACCTGCTCCACTAGGTACAAATAGGTTTCGCGATGTGCGATGCAACGCAACTTCACGTTACGCGTACCGGCTGTGTGTCGGCGCCCACGATGGACCCCTCTGGTGTCAGACGAATCAAGAGCTTACGGCGCCGATCGGCGTCGGGACCCCACGCCGATCTACAACTGAGGCTCAATTGTACGCAGGTAACAGTCTCGGCGACGACGGCGAGCGGCTGCGCAACTGGATTGCACCCTTGCAATCAGGGGCGCCAACAGCGGAAAATGTGCATTGTTCGCTTCGCATTGGGATGCGCACGCGCTTAATTGGCAAGAATAATGCAAGAGCAGCAATCCCGGCAAACTGCGCCTCGCTCGGCGGACTACAATCACGATCATTCGCAAGAGTTTGGCAGGAGGAGCTGAGATGTGGATTCTCATCTACGTGATTGTCGCAGCCAACGGCACTCCAAGTACAAGCACCGCAGAGTCTCAAACGGAACAATCGTGTCAAGGAGCTGGTAAAGTCGTGGCTAAGATGGCTGACACGATGCACGGGAAATTTGAGTGGCACTGTATACCCAAATAGCGAAGCTCGTCGCTTCAACGCCGGTTGTAGGCCGTCTCAGACCCGGTCCGTAGGTCGGTTGAGCATTTGCGAAACCCATCACGAAACCGCGGCAACAAGGATGGGTTTCGACATCTGAAGACCGGAAAGGGTCATTTTCGACCGATTCCGCGGGCTCTGCCTACCACTTGATGTCCGCTTTGCTCCAAACGGTTGCCGGCCCGAGCATTGTGTTTGACCTGACGGTTGTGATTCAAGCTCCCAAGCTGGGGGCTTCGAATCGTGCGCTACGAACTCGCCACTATGAAACGGGCCGCGATCAAGCTTGCGGTGTAAGCCTGTCGGCACCGCCTTCTAGCGGATTCCAATTACGGTGACGGTGCATTTAATCGATGCCGGGTCATCGCATGTATTCGAGCATCAGTTGGCGTGTCGTCGATCTAGCTAGACGGATTCCGGGCTCGATGCTTCGCGTCGCTCCGGAATGACAACCCCCGTCATTGCGAGGAGCCAACGGGTCCCGCCTCTGGCGGGCCCGATGACAGGCTCTGCGACGAAGCAATCCGTGCCTCCACGCGCGGGCGCTATGGATTGCTTCGCGGAGCCTGTTATCGGGCGGCGCTACGCGCCGACCCGGTGGCTCGCAATGACGATGTGGATGCTTTGGGTGCGACAAATCAAGCCGACGGGCAAATCAGCAAAAACCTGTCCAGTCCCCGCGGAAAAAATATTTCTGTTTTTCCGAAATGGAAATCAGTCTATTAGTTCGCGCGTCTCACCCGATTGAGGGGCGCTTCGCGATCGTCACGAGTGTTGCGGTGGGATGCGGTGGACGCGGATTGCGCAATGGACGAGTGCGCATGAGGCGGACGGCGAAGTCGTGTGGTCCTGACGCCCCGACGCTGGCGTCAAGTTCGTGAGAAGCTAACGCCTCTCACGGGCGACGGTGGCAAGAAGCCCGGTCTCACCGGGGAGAGCACGATATAAGCCGTAAAACCATTGCGCAGGGA
The DNA here is from genome assembly GCF_020329485.1 of Bradyrhizobium cenepequi. Taxonomy (GTDB): domain Bacteria; phylum Pseudomonadota; class Alphaproteobacteria; order Rhizobiales; family Xanthobacteraceae; genus Bradyrhizobium; species Bradyrhizobium cenepequi. The sequence continues at coordinate 184,199 of NZ_JAGKJI010000024.1, read as the reverse complement.
ATGCCGGACTGCCTCCGCTGAACCTGTATGCTCGTGTGCACTTCTTTGTGCACTTACGCACACGAGACCGCGGGTGCAGCGCGCACCCGGCGTTCCCTGCGCCCTCTAATTCTAGGGCGAATGATTTTGCAAAACTCGGGTGAAACGCACCGCGAGAATGTGGACCTGCATCTGAAATGCGTCTGGTGAACTTCCGCAAGACATCTTCTGGATTCGGAATAATTCGCAACACACCTGCTGTTGCAAGTGAGTGGCGATTGCGTGTCGTGAACGGCACTTGATGTTCACCAATCCCCTGCTACACCGCAGCCCATGAGCGCTCACAGCGTCAAATCCTCGGTCGCGGCGATCTCGGTCTTTGCCAGTGGCGGCATGGCCGCGGCGAAGTTCGTCGTCGGAATCGCGATCGGCTCGCTGGCGCTGATCTCGGAGGCCCTGCACTCCGCGATCGACCTGGTCGCGACCATCATCACCTGGGCGGTGGTGCGGGTATCCGACCTGCCGGCGGACGAAGAGCATCACTACGGCCACGGCAAGCTCGAAAGCATCTCCGCGCTCGGCGTGATCGCCCTGCTCTACGTGCTCGCGGGCGGCATCCTGGTCGAGGCCTATAGCCGGCTGAGCGAAGGCGCTCCGCCGCCGTCGATCTCCGCGATCCCCTTCGTGGTCCTCATCATCGACATCCTCGTCAATCTCTGGCGGGCGCGGGCGCTGCATCGTGCGGCGCGCGACACCAGGAGCCAGGCGCTCGCAGCCGACGCGCTGCATTTCGCCTCCGACGTGATGGGCTCCTTTGCGGTCATCATCGGCCTCGTGCTGGCCGGCCTCGGCTTCTGGTGGGGCGACGCCGCCGCGGCCATCGCCGTCGCCGTCATGATCGCGCTGCTCGGCCTGCGGATGGCGCGCTCGACCGTGGAGACGCTCACCGACCGGGCTCCGGAAGGCGCGCTGGAGAAGGCGATCGCGGCAATCCAGAGCGTCCCCGGTGTCGTCGAGGTCGAGCGGCTGCGCGTGCGCATGGTCGGCCCCACCTATTTCATCGACGCCATTGCCAAGGTGCCGCGTACCATCCCGATCGACCGCGTCGAAGAGATCAAGCGCACGGCCCAGGCCGCGGTCACTGAGGTGCTTGGCGATGCCGACCTCACCTTCACCGCGGTGCCGGTCGCGCACGACAATGAGAGCGTGCGCGAGCGCATCATGGTGATCGCGCGCAACTCCGGGCTTGCCATCCATCACGTCACCGTCCACGCGCTTGGCGAGAAGCTGATCGTCAGCATCGACCTCGAGGTCGACGGCGAGATGGAGCTCACCGCAGCGCACGCCATCGCCCATGATCTCGAGCGTTCGATCCGCGAAGACTTCGGCGAGGATGTCGAGGTCGACACCCATATCGAGCCGCTCGAGCCCGAATTGCCGTGGGGCAGCGACGCCGCTCCTGTTCGCGTCGAGACCATCAAGGAGGCGCTGACGCGCTTTGCCGCTGATGGCCCAATCCATGACATCCACAATGTGCGCGTCCGTGACTCCGACGCCGGCGAGATCGTCAACTTCCACTGCCGTGCCGCGCCGTCGATGAGCGTGATCAAGGTGCATGAGGGAGTCGACGAGATCGAGCGCGCCCTGCGCCGCGCCTTCCCGACCATCAAGCGCGTCATCAGCCACGCCGAGCCGCCGCGCGCGTAGCGGTGCGGCAACGTTCTCGTTTCGGACTCGCCTCGATTCTCCTTGGACAAGAATTATTTCGCATTAACGAATCGTTGACTCTCGACACACCGGAAAAACTGGATTCAAATCACATTGATTCGGGAGCGACGTGGGGTCGGCTTCCGAACCGTGTGGCAAATCAGATTGCGGTGGGGGTCTAGGGCATGGCGCGTGCGCATGCGGCGAACGCGTGCGTCCAATCCGATTCGATCAAGGGATTGGCGCAATCGATCGCGAAACCTGACTACCACAGGCTCCTGACCGCGGAGCCTGCGTTGCGCCGGGCCGTGCCCACGCTGATCATCGCCTTCCTGATCACGATCTGCCTCGGCGCCTTCGTCCAGGTGGTCGACCAGAGCCGGCAGAAGCGCGCCGCGCTGAAGCGGGACCTCGCTGCCCTCTCCGATATCCTCGCCGAGCGGCTCGATCGCCTGACGTCGAGCCGACGCGAGCGCCTTGGCAATGTCGAGCAGTTGCAGAGCCTGTTGCCCGATCTCATTCCCTCCTGGGGCATCGCCAGGGGCCGTCACGTCATCGTCACCGGCGCCGATCACCACGTGCTCGCCCGTTCCCCGATCGATGGCCTGGGCGAGAATGACCATGTGCTCGACATCGTCTCGACGGCGCAGCTGCTCACCGCGCCGAGCCAGCAGGGCATCCTCACCGACATGATCCTGCCGAACGGCGACGGCGCGCTGGCGATCTCGGTCCTGGTGAAGTCGCTGCCCGGCCGGGTGATCGTGGTCCAGGAGACGAACGAGCCGATCTGGGGATCGGACGCCGCGCTCTCGGTCACGCTCTCGGCGACCACGGGCTTCGTCGTGCTCATCCTCGGCTTCGCCTTCCACTGGCAGTCGACCCGCGCGCGCGAAGGCGATCTCATCAATGACGCGGTCCGCGGCCGGATCGACACCGCGCTCAACCGCGGCCGCTGCGGCCTGTGGGACTGGGACCTCTCGCGCGGCCGCATCTTCTGGTCGCAGTCGATGTTCACGCTGCTCGGCCTCGAATCCCGCAACGACCTCCTGACCTTCGGCGAGGTCAACGCGCTGGTGAAATCCGACGACATCAACCTGTTCGAGATCGCCGACCAGCTCATCTCCGGCAAGATCGACCACATCGACCAGTCGTTCCGCATGCAGCACACCGAAGGCCACTGGATCTGGCTGCGGGTGCGCTGCGAGCTCAGCCTCACCGCAGCCGATGGCGGGTTGCACCTGATCGGGATCGCGGTCGACATCACCGAGCAGAAGAGCCTGGCCGAGAAGACCGTGGAAGCGGATTTGCGGCTGCGCGACGCCATCGAGACCATTCCGGAAGCCTTTGTGCTCTGGGATGCCGAGGATCGCCTCGTGCTCTGCAACTCGCACTTCCAGCGTCTGCACAAATTGCCGGATTCGGCCGTTGCTCCAGGCACCTCCTACGAGACGGTGATCGAGGTTGGCAGCATGCCGGAGGTGCGCACCCGCCTCCACGAGACCGGCGCGCCGATGCCGGGCGCACGCACCTTCGAGGCGCAACTCGACGGCGGGAAGTGGCTGCACATTTCGGAGCGCCGCACCAAGGACGGCGGCTATGTCTCCGTCGGCACCGACATCACCCGCATCAAGGAGCACGAGCAGAAACTCGTCGAGAACGACCTGCGCCTGCGCGCCACCGTCGTTGATCTGAAGCGCTCGCAGACCGAGCTCGAGCGGCAGGCGATCGAACTCGCCGACCTCGCGGAGAAATACTCGCAGGAGAAGACCCGCGCCGAGGAGGCCAACGCCGCCAAGTCGAAGTTCCTCGCCAATATGAGTCACGAGCTGCGCACGCCGCTGAACGCGATCATCGGCTTCTCCGAGATCATGGGCAGCGGCATGTTCGGCGCGCTCGGCTCGGACAAGTACCAGGAATATTGTCACGACATCCTCATCAGCGGCAAATATCTGCTCGACGTCATCAACGACATCCTCGACATGTCGAAGATCGAGGCGGGACGCATGAAGCTCGACCTGGAGCCGCTCGATCTGTCGAAGACGCTTGCGGAATCGTTGCGCGTGGTCTCCGGACGCGCGCAGGCCAAGAAGCTGACGCTCGATGCCGATATCGAAAGCACGATTTCCGTGGTGGCCGATCGCCGCGCGATCAAGCAGATCATCGTCAACCTGCTCTCCAATGCGGTGAAGTTCACGCCCGACAATGGCCGTGTGATCGTGCGCAGCCAGATGCTGGACGATCGCATCGTGATGCTGATCGCCGACACCGGCATCGGCATCGCACAGGACTCGCTGCGGCGCCTCGGCAAGCCGTTCGAGCAGGTCGAGAGCCAGCTCACCAAGACGTACCAGGGCTCGGGCCTCGGTCTTGCGATCGCGCGCTCGCTGACCAGCCTGCACGGCGGCTCGATGAAGCTGCGCTCGAAGCTCGGCGTCGGCACCGTCGTCCGCGTCACGCTGCCGCGCAACGCGTGCGCGGCGAGGATGCGGGCGGCGGCGTAAGGAGTCCGCGCTTCAGGCGGCTTTTCCCGGAGCCAACTTCAGGACACTCTCCAGCAATGTCCTGTCGTTCAACACCGCCAGAGTCTCGCGGGCAGAGAGAGAGGCGACCGCCTGCTCGAAGGTGTCGCTGGCTTCGATGCGGGCGCGGGCGGTTGCGAGCTGCGGGTCGATTTCCTCCGGTTGCCGGCGCTTCGGCGGGGCAAGCGAGCGCAGATGTTGCGTCAGGAATGACGGATCGGCTCGCAATTCGACCAGCGCGCGGCCGCGATCGACCGAAGGCGATGCTGCCAACTCGTTCGCGCGGGTCAGCACGGCCGGCGGCGCGACTTCCTCCGGCGTCCCAAACAGCGCCTTCATCCGCGGCTTCGCCGTATAGGCGCCGAGCGGAATCGCGAACAACAGGCCGATGATGACCGGCGACATCCAGAGCAGCAGCGGCAGAGAGACGGCGTAGGCGCTTGCGGCCATCAGCACGCCGAAGGCTGTGGGCACTCCATATTTGCGATAAAGCTCGCGTCGTTCGACCGAGCCGTCGTCGCGACGCTGTGTCTGCCATCCGGCATCGCGGCCAATCAGGATCTCAATCACCGCAATCGACTGGAACACCATCATCGCCGGTGCGATCATGGCGGAGATCAGCACTTCGACGATGACACCAATGAAAGCGCGAATTGCCCCGCCGAAACGACGTCGCGTTTCCCGTTGCGTCAACAGCAACAGGAAGCCGAGCAGTTTCGGCACGATCAGAAGCGCCATGGTGCCACCGAACACCCAGGCCGCGAGCACCGGGTCCTGCGCCGGCCAGTTGGGAAACAGCGCAAACCCTTTCGGAAAATACTCCGGGCGGACGAAGCGAGCCTGCAGCGAGATCAGGATGCCGAGCAGCAGGAACGTAAACCAGAGCGGCGCCGTGATGTACGAGCCGATCCCGGTCATGAAATGCAGGCGCGAGATCCAGTGCAGTCCACGCGTCGGCAACACGGCGAGATGCTGCAGGTTTCCCTGGCACCATCGCCGGTCGCGCGCCGCGAAATCCAAAAGCGAGGGGGGCACCTCCTCAAAGCTGCCGCCGAGCGTCGGCGCCATATAGATGCCCCAGCCAGAGCGTCGCATCAGCGCGGCCTCGACGAAATCGTGACTCAGAATATGTCCGCCGAACGGCTTTCGCCCGCGCAATTCCGGCAGCCCCGCAGCCTCGGCGAATGCACGCACCCTGATGATGGCATTGTGCCCCCAATAATTGCCTTCGGAGCCGTGCCACCAGGCGACGCCCGCGGCGATCATCGGCCCGTAAAGCCGGCCTGCAAACTGCTGCAGGCGGCTGAACAGGCTTCGCGCATTGACGATGATCGGCAATGTCTGCAGCAAGGCGGCCGCAGGGTTCGCCTCCATCGCATGAACCATCCGCACCATGGTGTCGCCCGTCATCAGGCTGTCGGCATCGAGCACGATCATGAACTGATAGCCGCTCCCGAAGCGCGAGATCCACTCGGCGATGTTGCCGGACTTGCGTGCGACATTATTGGCGCGGTGACGGTAATAGAGTCGATCGGAGCCGCAGGCTTGCCGCAGGTTCAGGAAGGCGCGCTCCTCGGCGATCCAGATATCGGGATCAGTGGTATCGCTCAGCACAAACCAATCGAAGTGCGCCCCATAACCGGTCGCCTCAACAGACTCGTAGATCGCGCGCAGCCGAGCCACCAACTGGTTTTCGTTTTCATTGTAGGTCGGCAGCAGCACCGCCGTCCGGCTTGCGATGTCAGGCAAGGCGCTGCTAGTTGAGATTTGCAGTGTGTTGCCTTTTCGGCCGAGCAGGACGAAAAAGCCGGCGAGAGCGGACGCAAACGAGAAGCCGATCCAGGCGAGCAATGTCACGAACAGGGCAAGCACCATCCATTCCAGGACGGTCACGCCCCCGACTTCGAGCACCTTGTACATCTCATAGGCGCCGGCGCCGGTGAGCGCGATGCTGGCCACCAAGACAAATGTCCGCCGCAGCCACATGGCCGAGGCCACCGGCACAGGCTGCCGCGTCGCCGGCGGCGCGCGGCGGAAGTCCGACTGGGTCATCTCGAGCGGATATTCGCGCGGCAAGAATCCGTCGGTCGGCGCGTCCGGCGTCAGCGGCGACTCCGTCGCTACGGAGCCCATCGATAAATCCACACTTCGGAAAGAGGTTTATCGTCTTGCATCAACAAGGCCCGCAACTCGACGGGCGTATCCTTCTTCACCGCGCATTGGAAGCTGAGCCGCCATCCGCCCGTGTCGGGATTCGGTTGCGTGACGATGTTGGTGATCTCGGATTTCTCGGCGGTCACGACGCCCTTGATGCTGTTGGGATCGACATTCTTCAAGGCATCGCCGATCAGATCCATCACGAACAATTTGCTGTCCTCGCCACGCGCTCCGATGCCGGTGCGGACAAAGCGGGCGAGCGAATGAGGCTTCGGCACATCCGGGCCCCAATGCAGACGATAGGTGAAATTGTTTTCGCTCTTGGCCTTCAGCGGTGCTTTGGGTCGCCAGAATGCGGCAATGTTATCGTGGATTTCTTCCTTGGTAGGGATCTCGATCAGCACGACGCCGCCCTCGCCCCAATCGCCGATCGGTTCCACCCAGAGGCTCGGGCGGGCTTCGAATCGCGACTCGATGTCTTCGTAGGCGGCGAATCTCTTCTCGCGCTGCATCAGCCCGAAGCCGCGTGGATTGAGGTCCTGGAAAGTGCTGACCTGAAGATCCCTCGGATTACTCAGGGGACGCCAGAGGCTTTCGCCTTTGCCGTTGAAAATTGCGAGCCCGTCGGAATCGTGCACGGAGGGGCGAAAATCGTCGACATCGTTACGGTCATTGGGACCGAAGAAGAACATGCTGGTCATCGGCGCCAGCCCCGCGTGCTCGAGATCGACCCGTGGATAAAGCGACATCTCGACGTCGAACACAGTGGTCGCACCGGGCCGCAAGGTGAAGCGGTAGCTCGCGGCGCAGCTCTTGCTGTCGAGCAGCGCGTGGACGACGAGCGAGGTCGCGTTGGCTGCGGGGCGTTCCAGCCAGAACGCCTTGAAGTGGGGAAATTCCTCTCCCTTCGCCTCGCCGGTGTCGATTGACAATCCCCGCGCCGACAATCCGTAGGTTTCACCCTTGGCCACCGCACGGAAATAGCTCGCGCCGAGGAAAACGCAGACCTCGTCGAAATAGTCGGGCCTGTTGATCGGCGCGTGGATGCGAAAGCCGGCAAAGCCGAGATCGGCATCGTTGAACGCCGGCACCTTGTCGCCGAACGAGAAGTCTTCCTTGCGATAGGGGATTTGGTTCGCCTGCCCGTCGACAACCTCGAAGATGCTGATCTTGTTCTTGTAGAAGAAGCCGCGGTGAAAGAACTGGGCCTGGAACGGCAGCTTTTCAGCGCGCCACAGCGCGCGCTCCGGCAGAAAGCGGATCGAGCGGTATTGATCGTAGTTCAGATCGCTCAGCTCCGCGGGCAGCTTTTCGTCGGGAGCCTCGAACGACTTGCTCGCGAGGCCGCGCGCGAGCTCGCGAACGGTAGATGGGTCAAACGGAACGGCCGCGGCCGTCTCGGTTCCCGGAAAGAGCATGAGTGTCGGCAGCACTGCCGAGCCTTGCAGCAGCTGGCGACGATTCACGGGAACTCCTGCATGTTTGAACGAGGCGTGGCATTGCAACAGCCTAGCCGTCGCCAAGTTCCCCTCGATGCTGCAGGGCGAGGAAAGATTTCAGTTCAGGCGATCATCGCTTTGAGCTTTGGGGACAATCAGCATTCTGCCGCTATTCGGCCGCGAGAACGGCAGGAATTGAGCGGCGATTCAAATGGGAGTTGGAAAGACAGTCAGCCTGCTGACAACCCACGCTGCGACTGGCGGGTAGGCGGTAATGATACGCTGGTCATGCGCCAGGCTCCGGCGATACCGATTCCAACGTGGGAGCGACTTCGCGCGCGACCTGGACCAGCGCGGCGATCAAGGGTGTCATGGGGTCGCGCTGCGGGATCACCAGGCCAATACTGTAGTTCACCACGGGATCGACGATCGGAATGCTGCGCACGGCATCGGCGAGGCCGAGCGTCTCGGCAAGCTTTGCCGGCATCACGCTGGCCCAGCGTCCTGTCTTCACATGGGTGTAGAGCACGAGCAGCGAGTTCGAGGTTAGCGTCGGCGTTGCTTCCGCGCCGACCGAGCGAAGTGCGCGATCGATGATGCGGCGGTTCTGCATGTCGGGCGTCAAAAGGCAGAGTGGCACCTGGCCGACCTCTCTCCACGTGACAGTCTCGCGATCGCCGAACATGGCGTCAGGCGATGTCAGCAACCGGTAGCTCTCGCCATAGAGACGGATGGTGCGAACCTTGCCGATCGGCTCGTTCTCGATATAGGTCAGCCCGGCATCAACCTCTAAGTTCTCCAAGAGGCCCAGCACGTCGGACGAGGTGCAGGACTGGATGCGGAAACGCACGTCGGGATGACGGGCGCGGAACGGTGTGGTCAGCGAAGCCACCATGCCAAGCGCAGTCGGGATCGCCGCGATCCTGATCTCACCGGAGAGCTTGTGCTTCAGCCCGTTGATCTCCTCCCGCATCGCGCGGGCATCGCCGACGATACGCCGCGCCCAATCGAGCGCGCGTTCGCCTTCGGGGGTGAAGCCCTGGAAGCGAGAGCCGCGCTGCACCAGCATCACGCCGAGGAGGTCCTCGAGCTGCTTGAGGCTCGTCGACATCGTCGGTTGCGTGACGCCGCACGCCTCCGCCGCGCGGCCGAAATGCCGCTCCTTTGCGAGCGCCAACAGGAGTTCAAGCTTGTCGATCAAATGGGCCTCATCAGCTCTGGTATGCCAACCTGAATATAACGATCACCATCGCCGCGAACACGAGAAAAAGCCGCACCGGGCAGGGTGCTCTGCTACCAATTCTATTTCCATATCGATCGATTTTACATCCAAATCGATCGCCGTTCACGATCGCAGCATGAGACAGCTTTATTGATATCTCGATCGATTCCAACTCTCATAGGAGCGAGTGAAGAACCCTCCGATTTGAGAGCTATGGATGACATCGGCCTACGAACCCTGGAATGAAGCGCGCGGCGCCGAGATCGTCACCGAGCATGCCAAGCTCGAAGGCGCGACGCTGGTCATGCTGCACGCCCTGCAGGACGCCTTCGGCTATGTGCCCGAGCCCGCAATCCCGATGGTCGCTTCCGCGCTCAACCTTTCGCGCGCCGAGGTGCACGGCGTGTTCACCTTCTATCACGATTTCCGCAAGGCGCCCGCAGGCCGCCATGTGTTGAAGCTCTGCCGCGCGGAGGCCTGCCAGGCCGCCGGCGGCGACGCGCTGGCCGCGCGCGCGGAAGTGAAGCTCGGCGTTGCGCTCGGCAACACTACGGCCGATGAGCGCGTGACGCTGGAGCCGATCTACTGCCTCGGCCTCTGTGCCACCGCGCCATCCGCGATGCTGGATGGCCGCGTGGTCGGCCGGCTCGATGAAGCGCGCCTCGATGCTCTGGTCAAGGAGGCGCAGCGATGACGATGCGGCTCTTTGTCCCCCGCGATGCCGGCGCCATCGCCGTCGGCGCCGATCAGGTCGTGACAGCCTTGGAGCTCGCCGCCGAGAAGCGCGGCTTGCCGATCGAGATTATCAGGACCGGCTCCCGAGGTCTCTATTGGCTGGAGCCGATGGTCGAGGTCGCGACAGCGACGGGCCGGGTCGCGTTCGGCCCGGTGAGCGCTGCGGACGCGACCTCGCTGCTCGATGCGATGACCGCCGATGGCCCGCATCCGCTGCGGCTCGGCATTGCCGACGATATCCCCTGGCTCAAGCGCCAGACCCGCCTGACCTTCGCGCGCTGCGGCGTGGTCGATCCTCGCTCGGTCGAGGATTATCGTGCCCACGGCGGCTACAGGGGCCTGGAGCGGGCGCTGACGCTCTCCTCCGACCAGATCCTTGCCGACGTCACCGCCTCCGGGCTGCGCGGCCGCGGCGGCGCCGGCTTTCCGACCGGCATCAAGTGGAAGACGGTGGCGCAGGCGAGCGCCGACCGGAAATACATTGTCTGCAATGCCGACGAAGGCGACAGCGGCACCTTTGCCGACCGCATGATCATGGAAGGCGATCCCTTTGTCGTGATCGAGGGCATGACGATCGCCGGCATCACGGTCGGCGCCGGCAAAGGTTACATCTACATCCGCTCCGAATATCCGCATGCGGTCGAGGCGATGAACGCCGCGATCGCAGCGGCGAAACGCGCGGGCTATCTCGGTGCGCGCATCGGCGGCTCCACATACAACTTCGATCTCGAAGTGCGCGTCGGCGCCGGCGCCTATGTCTGCGGCGAAGAGACCTCGCTGCTTGAAAGCCTCGAAGGCCGTCGCGGCATTGTGCGCGCCAAGCCGCCGCTGCCCGCCCACAAGGGCCTGTTCGAGCGGCCGACCGTGATCAACAACGTGCTGTCGTTCGCCGCGATCCCGTTCATCCTCGACAACGGCGCCAAGGCTTACGCAGATTTCGGCATGGGCCGCTCGCGCGGCACGATGCCGATCCAGCTTGCCGGCAATGTCAGATATGGCGGCCTGTTCGAGACCGCCTTCGGCATCACGCTCGGCGAACTTGTCGACGAAATCGGCGGCGGCTCCTTCACCGGCCGTCCGGTGCGCGCGGTGCAAGTGGGTGGCCCCCTGGGCGCCTACTTCCCGCGCGCTCTCTTTGATACACCGTTCGACTATGAGGCCTTCGCCGCGCGCGACGGACTGATCGGTCATGGCGGAATCGTCGTGTTCGACGACAGCGTCGACATGGCCAAGCAGGCGCGCTTTGCGATGGAGTTCTGCGCGATCGAGTCCTGCGGCAAGTGCACGCCGTGCCGGATCGGCTCGAGCCGCGGCGTGGAGACCATCGAGAAGATCATCCACGGCGAGCGCGTGGCCGAAAACCTCGCCCTCGTCGAGGACCTCTGCAACACCATGAAGTTCGGCTCGCTCTGCGCGCTGGGCGGCTTCACGCCCTATCCCGTGCTGAGCGCCATCCGGCATTTCCGGGATGATTTCGGCCCGGCACCGGCCCGCCTGCAGGCCGCGGAATAGGAGGACGTGATGTCATTGATCAAGGAAATCGACTTCGGCACGCCGCGCGCCAAATCGGAAGCCATGGTCACGCTGACCATCGATGGTCAGGCCATAACGGTGCCCGAGGGGACTTCCATCATGCGCGCGGCGATGGAGGCCGGCACACAAATCCCGAAGCTCTGCGCGACCGACATGGTCGACGCCTTCGGCTCCTGCCGTTTGTGCCTGGTCGAGATCGAGGGACGCGCCGGCACGCCGGCCTCCTGCACTACACCCGTGGCGCCGGGCCTCGTGGTTCACACCCAGAGCGAACGGCTGAAGAAGCTGCGCAAGGGCGTGATGGAGCTCTATATCTCCGACCATCCGCTGGACTGCCTGACCTGCGCCGCCAATGGCGACTGCGAATTGCAGGACATGGCCGGCGCGGTCGGCCTGCGCGACGTGCGCTACGGCTATGAGGGCGACAACCATGTGTTCGCCAGGTCCGGCGGCGCGGTCAATCCGGCCTGGATGCCGAAGGACGAGTCCAATCCTTACTTCACCTACGATCCCTCGAAATGCATCGTCTGCTCGCGCTGCGTCCGCGCCTGTGAGGAGGTGCAGGGCACGTTTGCGCTGACAATCGCCGGCCGCGGCTTCGACAGCCGCGTCTCGCCCGGCATGAGCGAGAGCTTCCTCGGCTCCGAATGCGTCTCCTGCGGCGCCTGCGTGCAGGCCTGCCCGACCGCGACGCTGACGGAAAAGTCGGTGATCGAGATCGGCCAGCCCGAGCATTCCGTGGTGACCACGTGTGCCTATTGCGGCGTCGGCTGCGCCTTCAAGGCCGAGATGCGCGGCGAGGAAGTGGTGCGCATGGTGCCGTACAAGGACGGCAAGGCCAATCGCGGCCACTCCTGCGTCAAGGGCCGCTTCGCCTGGGGTTACACCAACCACAAAGAGCGTATCCTCAATCCCATGATCCGCGAGCGGATCGAGGATCCCTGGCGCGAAGTGTCGTGGGACGAGGCGTTCTCGTTCGCCGCCGCGAAGTTCAAGGCGATCCAGCAGAAATACGGCCGCGACGCGGTCGGCGGCATCACCTCTTCCCGCTGCACCAATGAAGAGACCTATCTGGTGCAGAAACTGATCCGCGCCGGCTTCGGCAACAACAATGTCGATACCTGCGCCCGAGTCTGTCATTCGCCGACCGGATATGGCCTGTCGCAGACCTTTGGCACCTCGGCCGGCACCCAGGACTTCGACTCGGTCGAAGAGACCGACGTCGTGATCGTGATCGGCGCCAATCCGGCATCCGCCCACCCGGTGTTCGCCTCGCGCTTAAAGAAGCGGCTGCGGCAAGGGGCAAAACTGATCGTGATCGATCCGCGGCGCACCGAGATGGTTGAGGCCCCTCACCTCAAGGCGCTGCATCTGCCGCTGATGCCGGGCACCAATGTCGCTGTGATGACAGCGCTTGCGCATGTCATCGTCACCGAGGGCCTGGTCAATGAAGCCTTCGTGCGCGAGCGTTGCGACTGGAGCGAGTTCGAGGAATGGGCGGCGTTCGTCGCGCAGCCGAACAACAGCCCGGAAGCGACCGCGATCCTGACCGGCGTCGATCCGAAGGCGCTGCGCGAGGCGGCGCGCATCTACGCCACCGGCGGCAATGGCGCGATCTATTACGGGCTCGGTGTCACCGAGCACAGCCAAGGCTCGACCACGGTGATCGCGATCGCCAACCTCGGAATGGTGACCGGCAATATCGGCCGCCCCGGCGTCGGCGTGAACCCGCTGCGCGGCCAGAACAACGTGCAGGGCTCCTGCGACATGGGCTCGTTCCCGCACGAACTGCCGGGCTACCGCCACATCTCGACCGACGCCGTGCGCGACCAGTTCGAGGCGATGTGGAAGGTCCAGCTCAACCCCGAACCGGGCCTGCGCATCCCCAACATGTTCGACGCCGCGATCGAAGGCAGCTTCAAGGGCCTCTATGTGCAGGGCGAGGACATCCTGCAGTCCGACCCCAACACCTCGCATGTGGTGGCGGCGCTCTCGGCGATGGAATGCGTGATCGTCCACGATCTCTTCCTGAACGAGACCGCGAATTACGCCCACGTGTTCCTGCCGGGCTCGACCTTCCTGGAGAAGGATGGGACCTTCACCAACGCCGAGCGCCGTATCCAGCGCGTGCGCAAGGTGATGACGCCGAAGAACGGACTGGCCGACTGGGAAGTGACGATCGCACTCGGCAAGGCGATGGGCTTCGAGATGCAGTACAACCACCCCTCCGAGATCATGGACGAGATCGCGGCACTGACCCCGACCTTCGCCGGCGTCTCCTATGCCAAGCTCGACGAACTCGGATCGGTGCAGTGGCCCTGCAACGAGAAGGCGCCCGAGGGGACGCCGGTGATGCATATCGGCGGCTTCGTGCGCGGCAAGGGCAAGTTCATTGTCACCGAATATCTCGCGACCGACGAGCGCACCGGCCCGCGCTTCCCGTTGCTGCTGACGACGGGGCGCATCCTCAGCCAGTACAATGTCGGCGCGCAGACCCGCCGCACCGAAAATGTGGTCTGGCACAGCGAGGACCGGCTGGAGATCCATCCGCACGATGCCGAGCAGCGCGGCGTGCGCGACGGCGATTGGATACGGCTCAAGAGCCGGGCCGGCGAGACCACGCTGCGCGCGCTCATCACCGATCGCGTCGCGCCAGGTGTGGTCTACACCACGTTCCACCATCCGGACACGCAGGCCAATGTGATCACGACCGACTATTCGGACTGGGCCACCAACTGTCCGGAATACAAGGTCACGGCGGTGCAGGTCTCGCCATCCAACGGTCCGTCCGATTGGCAGAAGGCGTATGAGGCGCAGGCGAAGCATTCGCGGCGGATTGCGGCGGTCGTGGAAGCCGCGGAGTGAGGATGCACGATCCCGTCACCAGCGCAGAGCGGCAAGTCTGGCGCGACGGCAGCCTCAGCGAGGGCACGCGCCAGATCCCCGCAGAGACGGCGCTGGCGCTGACCTATAATGGCGGCACCTACGCCGTGATGATGGGCACGCCGCAGGACCTGCGCGACTTTGCCATCGGTTTCAGCCTCAGCGAAGGTATCGTGCAGTCATCCGACGAAATCGAGACATTCGATGTCATCGAGCTCGATGATGGCATCGAACTGCGGATGTGGCTCGCGCCCGACAAGGCCGCGCAGATCAACGAGCGACGGCGGCATATTGCAGGTCCGACCGGCTGCGGCCTCTGTGGTATCGACTCGATCGCGGAAGCGGTTCGTCCGGCAGCGATCGTGCAGAAGGGCCGCAGCTTCTCGCCGCGCGAGATCATGACCGCGATGGCCGCGATCGCGCCGCTGCAGGCGATCAACCTCAGCACACGCGCGGTGCATGCTGCCGCGTTCTGGACGCCCGCGCGCGGCATCGTCGCGCTGCGCGAGGACGTCGGCCGTCACAATGCGCTCGACAAGCTCGCCGGCGCGCTGGCGCAAGCCAAGGTGTCGGCCAGGGAGGGCATGGTGCTGTTGACGAGCCGCGTCTCGGTCGAGATGGTGCAGAAGACGGCGACCATCGGCGCACCGCTGATGGTCGCGGTGTCAGCGCCGACGGCGATGGCGGTGCGCATGGCCGACGCGGCCGGCATTACGCTTGCGGCAATCGCGCGCACCGACGGATTCGAAGTCTTCACGCATGCGGAGCGCATCGCGGCCCACGCCGACAGCAGGGAAGCCATCCATGTCGCCTGATAGACTGATCCACATGGCCAACCAGATCGGCAAGTTCTTCCAGAACCAGGGGCATGACCGCGCGGTGCCGGGCATTGCCGAGCATATCAAGAAGTTCTGGGACCCGCGGATGCGGAAGGCGATCTTCGCCCATCTCGACGCCGGCGGCACGGGGCTTGATCCGTATGTCCGAGATGCGCTCGAGAAGTTGAAGAGGGCGTAGAGTTGTAGTTGTAGGGCGGGCAAAGCGGAGCGTGCCCACCCTACGTTTCGAGTTTGCTCAACGTCCCCCGACCAGTGCGTTGAACACCCGACGGACCTCGCCCTGCGTCTCGCGCACGCGGGCTTCCAGGGCGGAGAAATCCGGCGTGTCCCCTGCCCGCGCCATCACCCGCAACAAATCCTCGCCGGCGCTTTCAGGATTGAATTTGCCGGTTACGCACAGCCGCAAGATCTGCGTCAGGTCGTGATAGAGCCGCGCGGCCGAGCGCAGCACCTCGGCCTCCGACTGGCCGAGCACGCCAAGCTTTGCGGCGTTGTCGAGCACCTGCATCGTGGAGACGCTGAGGATGTCGGGCTTGTCGGCGGCGTGCACGAGCTGCAGATATTGCGCGATGAAATCGATGTCGACGAGGCCGCCGGCGGCGAGCTTTAAGTCCCAGACGTCGTCCTCGCCCTTCTCGAGCGCGATCGCACGGCGCATCTCGAGGACGTCGTTGGCGGTCTTGCCCGCATCGCGCTTGCGCGTCAGCACGCCGCGGATGATGCGTTCGATCTTCTCGCGGAACGCCGGCGATGACGAGATCACACGGGCGCGCGTCAGCGCCATGTGTTCCCAGGTCCAGGCCTCGTGCTCCTGATATTCGGCGAAGGAATCGAGCCGCGACGCCAGCGGACCGGCGCGGCCCGACGGGCGCAGCCGCATATCGACCTCATAGAGCACGCCGTAATTGGTCCGCGTCGTGAAGGCAGAGATCAGGCGCTGGGTGAAGCGAGCAAAATACTGCGCGCCGTGCAGCGCGCGGTCGCCGTCGGAGTCCGGATGTTCGTGGTCGTAGTCATAGAGCAGGATCAGGTCGAGGTCGGAGGACGCCGTCATCTCACGGCTGCCGAGCCGGCCCATGGCGAGGATGGCGGTCTCCTGGTCCTTGATGCGGCCGTATTGCGTGGCAAACTGATCGGTGACAAGGCCATGCACGGTGTGCACGATGCCTTCCGCCACATCAGCAAAGGCGACGCTCGCCTGCTGCGCCGACACGGTGCCGGAGAGAATCCGCGTGCCGATCAGGAACAGGCTCTCCTGGCCGAACAGCCGCAAGCGGTCGAGGAAATCCTCGTAGGAATCCGCGTCCTTGAGCGTTGTCGCGAGTCGGTCCGACAATTCGCGCTGGTCCGGCATCGCGCCGAAGAAGCGCGGGTCGATCAACCCGTCCATGATCTGAGGCTGCCGCGCCAGCATGTCGCCGAGCCGCGGCGCGGCACCGAGGATCAGCGCGACCAGCGCGACCAGGTCGCGGTTCTGGCTGAGCAGCGTGATCAGCCGCCCGCCGCGCTGCAGTGCGCCGAGGAAACGGTCGAACGCCGCAACCGCAGCGTCCGGCTCCTCGGCATGCGCGAGGCCGTCGATCAGGCCAGGAATGAATTCGAGGAAGGCGTTGCGCGTCGCTTCCACGCGCAGCGCGCGATAGTCGCCTTCGATCCAATGCTGCACGGTCATTGCGACCGCCACCGGCTTCTCGAAGCCGAGATTGGCGAGATGCTCGAGCAGCCGCTGGTCTTCAGCGCCGGCATCGTAGTCCAGCTTCGGCAGCTTTGCCGTACCGGTCGGCTCATCGCCCTCGAACAGCTTGGCGTAGTGGCCCTGCACGATCTTGAGATGCGCGAGCAATTCCATCGCGAAGGTGGCCCTGCTCGTATAGCCGAGGAAATGAGCGAAGCGTTCAATCGCAGCGGAATCCTCCGGCAGCGTGTGCGTCTGCTCGTCGGCGATCATCTGCAAGCGGTGTTCGACGCGGCGCAGGAACTGATAGGCCGCGGTGAGTTCGTCGCGCGCCTCGTAAGTGATCCAGTTGCTGGAGGCGAGCACGGCGAGCGCCTCGAGCGTCGGCCGCACCCGCAATTCCGGATGCCGCCCGCCCGCGATCAACTGCTGGGTCTGGGCAAAGAACTCGATCTCGCGGATGCCGCCGCGGCCGACCTTGACGTTGTGCCCCTCGACCGCGATCTCGCTCTGGCCGCGATAGGTCTGCATCTGCCGCTTCATGTCGTGGACATCGGCAAGCGCGGCGAAGTCCAGATGCTTGCGCCAGACAAAGGGGGCGATCTCCGCAAGCAATACCTCGCCCGCTTTGCCGTCGCCGGCGCAAGGGCGTGCCTTGATCATCGCCGCGCGTTCCCAGGTCCGTCCTTCCCGCTCGTAGTAGCTCAGCGCCGAATCGGTCGAGATCGCGACCTGCGTCGAGGCCGGATCAGGCCGCAGCCGCAGGTCGACACGGAACACATAACCCTCGCCGGAGCGCTGCTGCAGCATGCGCGCCATTGACTGAGTGACGCGGACGAAGAACGGCTGCGGCTCGATATCATCGGCCAGCGAAGTCGCAGCCGGATCGTAGAACACGATGAGATCGATATCGCTGGAATAGTTCAGTTCGCCCGCGCCCATCTTGCCCATCGCGAGCACGATCAGGCCGCTGCCCGCTTCGAGATGGTCAGGGTCGGGCGCATGGAGGCGGCCGCGCGCCATCTCCTGGCGCAGCAGGTAGCGCAGCGCCGATTGCACGGCGGTGACCGCAAGGTCGGTCAGTGCGGCGGTGACCCGCGTGACCGGCCAGACGCCGCCGATGTCGCAGAGCGCGATCAGGAGCGCCGCCTCCGCCTTCATGCGGCGGAGCAAATGCATCACCTCGGTCTCGCCTGAGGCGGCGAACACGTCATGCGAGGTCTTCTCGATCAGGGAGGCCAGATGCGCTTCGGGGTCGCAGGAGAGCAGCCGGATCAGCCGTGCCGGATCGGCACGCACCAGCTCGAACAGGAACGGCGAAAATTCCGCAATGCCAAGCAGGATACGCTTGGCGAAGGGATAGCCGAGCAGTTCGCCCAGCGCGGCTGATTGCGCCGGCTCGAGCTCGGCGAGCCAGTCTGTCAGGCGCTGTTCGGCGTGGATGGGCGCGGACACATGCGGTCCGTCCGCGAACCGCGCGGCCAGACGATGTCCCGCGGAGCCCGGCGCGGAAGCGTTCATGCCGCCTTCTGTGGCACATCCTGTGTTTGGCCTGCAAGCCTGTCAGCCGCGCCGGCGCGCGCCGGGAGCACCAGGGTCGCAATAAGGCCGGGATCGGCGTCGCCGAGCCTGAGCTCGCCGCCGTGCAGTGTCGCGACCGCCGAAGCGAGGCTTAGCCCTAGTCCGGAACCGGGCAGCGTGCGGCTTGCCTCGAGCCGGACGAATCGTTCCACCACATGCTTGCGGTCGGCCTCGGGAATGCCGGGGCCGTGGTCGGCGACGCTGAGCAGCACCGAATCGTCCTCGCGCCGCGCCTCGATCAGGATCTCCTTGGCCGCAGCGGCGGCCTCCGGGTCGATCGGCTGCACCACCGGCTTGCCATATTTGATCGCGTTCTCGACGAGGTTGGCGAGCGCTTGGCTGATCAATTCACGGTTGCCATGGAGCGGGCTGGGTCCGGTCACCACATGCAGGCTCATCCCGCCGTCCTCGGCAAGCGGCTCGTAGAGTTCGTGGATGCCGGCGGCGACCTCGGCGGCGTCGAAATCATCCATGTTGCCGCGCGCCTGCCCGGACTCCGCGCGCGCGATCATCAAGAGCGCATTGAACGTGCGGATCAGGCCGTCGGATTCCTCGATGGTGCGCTCCAGCGCAGCCCGGTAACCGGCCTCGCTGCCGGCGCGCGCCAATGCTTCCTCGGCGCGGTTGCGCAAGCGCGTCAGCGGGGTCTTGAGATCGTGGGCGATATTGTCGGAGACTTCCTTCAGCCCCGTCATCAGCGCCTCGATCCGCTCCAGCATGGCGTTGAGGTTCTCGGCGAGCCGGTCGAGCTCGTCGCCGCTGCGGCCGACCGGCAGGCGGTCGGAGAGATCGCCCGCCATGATGCGCTGGGCGGTGCCGGTCATGGCATCGATCCGCTGCAGCACCCGCCGCGCGACAAAGATGCCGCCGCCGATGCCGAGCACGACCACCACCAAAATCGACCATTGCGCGGCTTTCGCGACGATGCCGAACAGCCTCCGTCGCTCCTCCAGGTCGCGCCCGATCAACAGCCGGAAGCCGTTGGTCATCTCGGTGACCCGCACCAGCGCGCGGTGATCGGTATTGTCATTGTCGTCAAGCCGCCGATAGGCCGTCTCCGTCCAGCCCTCGATTCCCATCACGCCCGGCGCCAGCGAGCCGACATTGCCGGCGATCGCCTGCCCGTTCGGTGCGGTCACGAGATAGAGATTGGCACCCGGCCTCAGCGCCCGGTTGCCGATGGTAAACACCAGGCCGCGCAGGCCGCGCCGGTTGTAGATCTCGGTGACCTCGCCGACCTCGGCATTGACCGTGGAGGTGATCTGCTCAGTGATCAGGCGGCGGGTATTCCACGCGAAATAGCCGAGCAGCGAAGCGGCAAACAGCGCGAACAAAAACAGATAGACCAGCGTCAGTCGGAACGCCGTGGTGCGGATCAGTTTACCGAATGCCGTCACGGATCATGTATCCGGCGCCGCGGATCGTGTGCAGCAACGGCCGCTCAAAACCCTTGTCGATCTTGGAGCGCAGGCGCGAGATGTGAACGTCGATGACGTTGGTCTGCGGATCGAAGTGATAGTCCCAGACATTCTCCAGCAGCATGGTGCGCGTCACCACCTGGCCCGCATGCTTCATCAGATATTCGAGCAGGCGGAACTCGCGCGGCTGCAGCGTCAGCTCGTCCTTGCCGCGGGCGACGCGATGCGACAGGCGGTCGAGCTCGAGATCGCCGACGCGATAGACCGTCTCTTCCGCCGGGCCGACATTGCGGCGCGACAGCACTTCGACGCGCGCCAAAAGCTCGGCGAATGAATAGGGTTTCGGCAGGTAATCGTCGCCGCCGGCGCGCAGGCCCTTGATGCGGTCGTCCACCTGGCCGAGTGCGGAGAGGATCAACACCGGCGTACGGTTCCCCTTCTCGCGCAGCGTGCCGATCAGGGACAGGCCGTCCCGCTTCGGGAGCATGCGGTCGACGACGAGGACGTCATAGTCGCCGCTCTCGGCCATCGACAGCCCCTCCTCGCCGTCGTCGGCGAGATCGGCGATATAGCCGACTTCGCGGAACGCCTTGACGAGATAGTCGGCGGATTCGCGGTCGTCTTCGATAATCAGGAGGCGCATCTGGGGTGCGGCTGCAGGTGCGGTGGCGGTCACGGAATTGGCTTTCTCTCACCATGGCGCGGCCGCCCTGCACATGCAAGACGGCCGCGCTCGCTCGCGTTGTTTTGCATGATCGTTCCGGAAAGGCGGCTTGCGCTTTTCCGGATCATGCCGGAGGGGAAAGAGTGGGCGGTGAAGCTGGGGGACTTCACCGCCCTAGGCCTTCCGACGGAGGGGGGCGCATTCCACCGGAAGGTAGCAACAGGGAGCGAGCGTTGGGGCTCGCTCCCCAGGAAGGGCCGCCGGCGGGGGCGACGATTGCCGGCGACGCCTTCCATCTCTTAACTAACCCTTGGCCAGCGGCACTGCCACGAAGCGCGACGAACCGCCGCTCTTCACACGCATCAAAACGCTGTTCTTGTTATCGTTCCGTGCGGAGGTGATCGCATCACGCACATCACCGGCGCTGGTGACGTTCTTGCCGGCAACTTCAAGAATGACATCGCCTTCCTTGAAGCCGCGCTCGGCCGCAGCGCTCTTCGGGTCGACCTCGGTCACCACGACGCCATCCTTTCCGGCGCCGGCCACGCTGTCGGCGGGGGCCACCGTCAAGCCGAGCTTCGGCACATCGGTGCCGCGGGAGGAAGGACCACCACGATCGCTGTTGTCGTTATCGGCCTTGGCTTCCACCGTGTTCGGCAACTGCCCAAGCGTGAGGTTGACGGTCTTCTCCGTGCCCTTGTGCAGGACATTGAGCTTCACCGCGTTGCCGGGAGGCAGGCCGCCGATGGTGCGGGCGAGCTCGCGCGCATCCTTCACCGGCTCGCCGTTGACGGCGGTGATGACGTCGCCAGACTCGATGCCGGCCTTGGCCGCCGGGCCATTGGCCTGGGGTTCCGCCACCAGTGCGCCTTCGGCCTTCTTCATGCCGAGGCTGTCGGCGATATCGGAGGTCACCGGCTGGATCTGGACGCCGATCCAGCCGCGGCTCACCGTGCCCTTGTCCTTGAGCTGGGCGACCACGTTCTTCACCGTCGGAGCCGGGATCGAGAAGGCGATGCCGACGCTGCCGCCGGAGGGCGAGTAGATCGCGGTGTTGACGCCCATCACCTCACCGGAGACGTCGAATGCCGGGCCACCGGAGTTGCCCTTGTTCACGGGTGCGTCGATCTGGATGAAATCGTCATACGGGCCGTTGCCGATGTCGCGGCCGGAGGCCGAGACGATGCCGGCGGTGACGGTGCCACCGAGCCCGAAGGGATTGCCGACCGCCAGCACCCAGTCGCCGATCCGCGGCTTGCCGTCGGACAGCTTGGCGAACGGGAAGTTGGAACCGCCCTCAACCTTGATCAGCGCAATGTCGGTACGGGCATCGGTGCCGATCACCTTGGCCTTATAGGTCTTGCCGTCATCAGTCGTAACCTCGACCTTGTCGGCGCCATCGACGACGTGATTGTTGGTCACGGCGTAGCCGTCAGCGGAAATGAAGAAACCCGAACCCTGGCCGGTCACGATGCCACGGCCACGCGGTCCGCCGCGCAGACCCGGGGGGAACCCGTCCTGTCCACCAAAGCGACGGAAGAAGCGCTCCATCGGCGAACCCGGCGGGAACGGCGAGTCGTCATTGCTGTCGTCCTTGGCGAGCTTTTCGCCGATATTGACCTTCACCGAAATCACCGACGGCTTCACACGCTCGACAATGTCGGCAAAGCCGATCGGCTGCTGGACTTTGCGGACCTCGTTGTTGACCTGCGCCTGCGCCGGGCCTGCAAACAGATCGCTCGGCATGTGCTGCGGGCTCAACCCATAGGCGGAGACGCCAAGGCCGGCGACGACCGAAGCCATCAACGCAAATCTGCGGGCCGACAACAGCGAGCGCCGGGGCGCGCGGGAAGACGGCAGAGACGAAAGATCGGTGGGTCGTTCGGTCATTCCTAAAATCTCCAAGAGCCAGAATTCGAAGTGGTGCGAGGGCAAGCACCGGACCTGACCAAACATGGGGATGTCAGCCTTACGGCGCGCTGGCTGCGGAATTAAACTTTCGTAATAGAGATGAAACCGGGTGCGGCAGAATATCGCAGATGTACCAATGAGTTAGCCGCGAGCTGCAGCGCTCGCGGCCGGCTTTCGTCGAGCGGTTCCAGGGTCGAAAAAGCGAGCCGTCAGCCCGCCCTGACGCTGGCAATGAAGCCCTCGACCTCGCGTTTGAGAATGTCCGCCTGTTGCGACAGGTCGACCGCTGAATCCTTGGCCTCGCCGGCCATGCGCCCGGTGCCGGACGAGGTGGTGGTGATCTGGACGATGTGGTTGGTGACGTCCATGGTTCCCCTCGCCGCATCCTGGACGCTCCTGGAGATGTCCTGCGTGGCGTTGCGCTGGCGTGCGGTGTCGACGTCGATGCCCGACATGATCGAGCTGATGTCCGCGATCGTGTTCGAGATTCCGTCGATGGCGCCGCGGGTTTCTGCTGTGATCGCCTGGATGCTCGCGACCTGCTGCGAGATCTCTTCGGTCGCCTTGCTGGTCTGGCTCGCGAGGTTCTTCACCTCGGAGGCGACCACCGCAAATCCCTTGCCGGCCTCGCCGGCGCGCGCGGCTTCGATGGTGGCGTTGAGCGCCAGGAGGTTGGTCTGGGAGGCCACCGTCTGGATCAATTGCACGACGGCCCCGATCTTCTCGGCCGCGTCCGAGAGCGCATGGATGGTGTCGGCGCTCTGACGCGCCTGCGCCACCGCGCCCTCGGCGCGCTGGGTGGCGTCGGTAACGCGCTGGCTGATGGCTGCAATCGAGGTCGTCATCTGCTCTGCGGAAGCCGCCACCGTCTGCACGCTGGTGCTGGCCTGGCCGGCTGCACTGGCAACCGCGCTCGCCTTCTCGCTGGTCTCATTGGCAGCACGCGACAGCGTTTCGGCGTTGCCCCTGAGGCGAACGGCCGATGCCGCAACACTGTCGACGACATTGGCGACGAGGCCGTTGAAGTCGCAGATCTTCTCGTCCAGATAGCGGGTGCGCTCGCGCTGGTTGTGCGCGTCGCTCAGCTCCTGCTCGGTCAGCCGCTGGCGTTCGATCCCGTTGGTCTTGAACACTTCGAGCGCGCCGGCGAGCAGGCCGATTTCATTGCCTCGGCCGAGGCCCGGGATCGGCGTCTCGTATTTCTGTTCGGCCACCTCGCGCATCGCATGCACGATGGCGGCCAGTGGCCGCATCACGCCGTTCCGAACCGCGAAATAAGTCATCAGGCAAACCGTAATCGCGATCACCGCAATCGCGGCGCAGGCGATCAGGAAGTAGGAAAACGCGGTCTGCGCTTCCTGATAGATCTGCATGGCATGCTCGCGGCCGGACCCGCTGAGCGATTTGAACTCCGCCGCAAGCGCGGTGATCTCGTTGTTGAGGTAGAGCACGGCGATAAAGCCCGTGCCGCCGCCGATCCCCAGCAACATCAGAAGTGCAATGACGACGGATGCGACGAGGAAGCGGATAGTCAGATTACTGTTGGAAAACATCGGCTTGCTCAAGAGCGTTACGACGAAGCATCATCACGCTCTATCTCTTTGTGAACACGATCTTCGTCGATCATGTTCTGGAGGAAGGGACGCGGCAAAGTTCCGCACAAAAGGTCAAAATTAGATGAATGCCGCCGCGGATGCCGACGCGTGCGAACCTACGTAACAGTACGTAGTCAGGTCCGCCTTTCCCCCGGCGCTTCCTCTGACATCAGCGCAGCCAACCGGCTCTCCTCCTCAGGGGTGAGATGAGCGCCGGTGGCGGCCGCCGTCGAGGCGGCTGGCCGGCGGCGGCCGAACCGCCAAAGCGTCACGCCGCCTCCGACCAGCACCAGCGGCGGCACCAACCAGAGCAACAGCGTGTGTGGGTTGAAGCGCGGCTTCAGCAGGACGAATTCGCCATAGCGTGCCACCAGAAAATCGATCACCTGCCGGTCACTATCGCCGGCCGCGATCCGCTCGCGGACCAGGATGCGGAGGTCGCGCGCCAGCGGCGCCTCGGAATCGTCGATCGACTGGTTCTGACACACCATGCAGCGCAGCTCGCGCGACAGCTCGCGCGCCCGCGCTTCCTTGGCGGGATCGGCCATGATCTCGTCGGGCTGCACGGCAAAAGCCGGAGCGGCGACGGATACGGCCAGCGCGAGGGCAAGAACGGCGAGCGCCCTGCGCATCACTCTGCCGCCTGCAATGCGCGCGCGGCCTTCGCCGGCTTCGGCGCGCCGACGCGCAGGCGCCGGTCCGACAGCGACAACAGGCCGCCAAAAGCCATCAGCACTGGGCCGAACCAGATCAGGAGCACCATCGGCTTGTGGTAGATGCGCACGGCAATGCCGCCGTCAGCGGCGATATCGCCGAGCGAGATATAGAGCTGGCTCGCGCCGCGCGTCAGCAGCGCGGCCTCGGTGGTGGATGCGCCGCGTGTGGTGAAATTGCGCTTCGACGGGGTCATGACGCTGAGGGTATTGCCGTCGCGCCCGACTGTGAACCGCGCCACCATCTCGCGAAAATTCGGCCCCTGGCGCTGGCCGATGTCATCGAGCTTCAATTCGTAGCCGGCGACTTTCGCGATGTCGCCCGGCTTCAGGGTGCCGATATATTCGCTGTTCCAGGTGGTCTCACAGACGATCCCGATCAGCGCAATACCGACGCCGGCATGGGCGAATGCCGTTCCCCAGGCCGCGCGCGGCAAGCCACGCGCCCGCTGCACGGACGTGCCGAACGGCAGCCGGAACAGCCCGATGCGCTCGGCGAGGTCGGTAAGCGCGCCGGCGACGACGAATACCGCAAGCCCGATCGCAAGCGGCGCAAAGCTAGAGCCGCCGCGCGTCCAGGCCCACAGCACCGCGATCGCAATCAGCGCTAAGATGCCGGCCGCGGTCAGCCGCTGAGCAGCGCCGAGCAGGTCACCACGCTTCCAGGCCAGCGAGGGGCCGAACGGCACCGCGATCATCAACGGCACGAACAGCGGCGCGAAGGTCAGGTTGAAGAACGGCGCGCCGACCGAGATCTTGTCGCCGGTCAGGACCTCGAGCGCCAGCGGATAGAGCGTGCCGATGAACACGGTCGCGCAGGCCGTGGTCAGGAAGAGATTGTTGAGCACCAGCGCCCCCTCGCGCGAGATCGGCGCGAACAGGCCGCCCTGCTTCAACGACGTGGCCCTGGCCGCATAGAGCGACAGGCTGCCGCCGATGAACAGGCAGAGGATCAGCAGAATGAACACGCCGCGTGCCGGATCGGTCGCAAAGGCATGCACCGAGGTCAGGACGCCCGAGCGGACCAGGAAGGTGCCAAGCAGCGACAGCGAGAAGGTCAGGATCGACAGCAGGATGGTCCAGACCCTGAGCGCGTTGCGCTTTTCCATCACGACCGCGGAATGCAAGAGCGCGGTGCCGGCGAGCCAGGGCATCAGCGACGCGTTCTCGACGGGATCCCAGAACCACCAGCCGCCCCAGCCGAGTTCGTAATAAGCCCAGTACGAGCCCATCGCGATGCCAAGCGTGAGGAAGATCCAGGCCAGCAGCGTCCATGGCCGCACCCAGCGGGCCCAGGCGGCATCGATGCGGCCCTCGATCAGGGCGGCGACCGCGAAGGAGAACGAAATCGAGAAGCCGACATAGCCGAGATAGAGCATCGGCGGATGCACGGCGAGGCCGACGTCCTGCAGCACCGGATTCAAGTCCCTGCCCTCGATCGGCGGATTGGCGATACGCAGGAACGGATTCGAGGTCAGCAGGATGAAGAAATAGAAGGCGCTTGCGATCCAGGCCTGCACCGCAAGCACATGCGCGCGCAAGGTCAGCGGCAGATTGTTGCCGAAAGCGGCGACGAGGCCGCCGAACAGCGCCAGGATCGACACCCACAGCAGCATCGATCCTTCATGATTGCCCCAGACGCCGGTGATCTTGTAGATCAGCGGCTTCATCGAATGCGAATTCTCGAACACGTTGACGACGGAGAAATCCGAGGTCACGTGCAGCATCACCAGCGCGGTGAACGAGGCGCCAACGAACAGCAGCTGCGCGAGCGCGGTGGAGCGCGCGACGTTCATCAGCGCGACATCGCCCCAGCGCGCGCCGAGCATCGGAACGACCGACTGGATCAGCGCCAGCCCGAGCGCCAGCACCAGCGCATAGTGTCCGGCTTCCGCGATCAACGCATCACCCCCTTCACCTGCTGCGTCTCGGCCGACGCGCTGGGCTTGCCGTAATCGTCCTTCCAGTGGCCCTGCTTCTTCAGGGCGTCGGCGACTTCCTTGGGCATGTAGGTCTCGTCATGCTTGGCGAGCACAGTGTCGGCGCGGAACACGCCGGATTGATCCAGCGCGCCCTCGGCGACGACCCCCTGCCCTTCACGGAACAGGTCCGGCAGAATTCCCTTGTAGGCGACCGGCAGCGCGGCGCTGCCGTCGGCGACCTCAAACGTCACGGCGAGGTTGTCGCCGCGCTTGAGCGAGCCCGGCTGCACCAGGCCGCCGAGGCGGAACCGCTTCCCGGCGGCGATATGCTTTTCGGCGACCATCGAAGGCGTGGAGAAGAACACGATGGAATCGCGCAAGGCGTTGAGCACGAGCGCAGCCGCCACCGCGAGCACCGCCAGCGAGCCGCCGATCATCACCAAACGCCGCTGCTTACGCGTCATGGTTCCCTATGGTCCTGTTTGTGCGAATGTCATCCATCCAGCCCGAGATTCTTCAGGCCTTCATTGAGCTGGCGCAAGCGCTCGGCATCATTGGCAACCGCCTGGCGGGCATCGGTGCGCGCGGCAACTGCCTTGTCGCGCTCGCCCATCACCATATAGGCGCGCACCAGCCGCAGCCATCCCTCGACATCGTTGCCGTCCTGCTTCAGGCGCGTGGCGAGCCGATCGACCATGCCGCGGATCATCGCGGAGCGGTCGTCCGCGCTCATGTCCTTGGCCGCGGCCATGGCATCATCGGATAGCGCGGGCGCGGCAGGGGCGGCGCCAACGCGCACCAGCGAGGTCTGCACCAGCGATCGCCATGGCGCATCCGCCGGCGCCTTGGCCAGCATCGCGCGCCAGATCGAGGCGGCGTCGGCCTTGCGGCCGTCCTGCTCGGCGGCGAGCCCGAGGAAATAGTTGGCCTTGGGGTCGCCGGCATTTTGCGCCACCGCGCGCTCGAATTCGGCCTTGGCCTCCGCCGTGACGACGCCACCGGCCGCACCGGTCAGCGCTTCGCCAAGATCGGCACGGCGCTCAGAACTGTCGCCGTTATAGGTGATCGAGTTGCGATAGGCGCGCACGGCATCGTCGTAACGGCCGAGCCTTGAAAGCACCGGCGCCAGCACGTTCCAGCCGCGGCCGTCGGTTGGATTCTTCTCAAGATGCGCTTCCACCTGCGCCACCAGGTTGGCGAGCGGCTGATTGACGTCTGCAGGGCGGCTACGCGCGGCGAGTGGAACATCGCTGAGCTGTGGCGAGCCCAGCGCGAGATAGACCGCCGCCGCCATCACCGGCAGCCCCACCAGCGCCGCCACGGCGGCCGAGCGCCGCAGCCGCAGATTCGCTTTCGGAGCCGCGGCGGCCTCGTCGTCAACGGCGGCGAGCAAGCGTCGGCCGATCTCGACCCGCGCCGCTTCGGCTTCTGACGCCCCGATCATGCCCGAGCCAAGATCGCGCTCGATCTCGCCGAGTTGGTCCTTGTAGACATTGGCCTCGCTGCCGCCCGATGTCGCAGGCGTCGCGCGACCGAGCGGCCATAGCACGGCGAAGATCGCCGCGACCGTCATCAGCGCGAACACAAACCACAGTGTCATCAACGAGTTCCCGGGCGAACGGCACCGAAAGCTGGTGCCGATGTGCCGTTTACACTACCGGCGGGAAGCGGAGCAATTGACAATTGCTGGATCGGAACCGCCCTACGTAACCATCCGGAGGGATGATTGCGGGCGTTTTCACCATCCGGAGGGATGATTGCGGGCGTTTTCGCGCAAACCGGACATCGGCTCGCGGAAGGAAACCCATCAAAACTTATCAAAGCTCAAGGATCAGCCGGCGCGGGAGGATTTGCGCTCGCCCGTCAACGCGTTTTCCGCGGCGCGGTTCATCAGCGAAGCGTAGTCATGGCCGAACAGGACCTCGCAGAACCGGATCGCCGCGCTGGCCTGCTGCTGCCGATAGCCACGTACCCTGTGGTCGCCGGCGCGCAAAGACTGCACCAGCGCCTCCGTGGACTGCTCGACATATTGCTGCAGGTCGGAATAGGTCCGCAGCGTCACCTCGTTGATCGCAAGCTCGCTCGCATAGATGCGGCATACCGCGACGAAATCAATCAGGGCGGCGACCTCCTCGACTTCGGTCGGATCTATGCGGACGGCGGCGGAGATGTCCTTGTCCGCGCGCTGGCGCAGGATACGGCGGACCCGGCCGGGAACGCTGTCGATCTCCGATTGCAGCGAGTTGGAGATGTCGGCCCGGATCGACGTCAACTGCTTGCCCCAAGTGGAATCGTTGCGCAGGTCGAGCTCTGTTCGCAAGCCGCGTACACCGTCATGCAGCATCTTCAATTGGTCCCCGACATTGTCGAGATGACCGCGCCGGATATCGCTGCGCAGGCAGGCCGCGAGATAGGAGAGATCGTGCAAGGCGATCGTGACAGCGGTGCCATAGGGCGTGGCGGCGACGCGGATCTCGTCGTCGGAGGCCGCCATCTTGATCGCGAGGCGGATGATCTGCCAAGGCGCGACCAACCGCTGCATCACCAGCGATAGCGCGAAGGGAAGCAACTGCGGCGTCTGCAGCGAGGGGACGTTGAGCGCCGCAGTGACGGAGCCGATCTGGGTGTCGCCGAACATCCGGAGCTGGGCCGGAAGACGGCTGCCGAGCGTCTCCAGCGCCTCGCGCGCACGCAACACCTGCCCGATCGACAGCAGGTCCTCGACGACGTTGGGCGGGCCGATGCGCGACAGCGCCCGCTGCTTGTCGTCGCCCGGCACCGGCGTCGCGACCTTCACGATCGCCTCCGCTGCAGCGAGCTGATATTTGCGGGCTGCGGCCTCGGCTGCCGAAGTAGCGCCACTGCCGTGCGCCTTTGCCAGCGCGGCCTCGAATTCGCGGGTCGATTCAGGCGCGCCTTCCCGGCCGAGCCACTGCCATATCGGCAGCAGCGAGGCACGGCGGACCTGTCCTGGCCGGATCGGGAAATTGCCTTCGGCCAGGAACGGCTCGAGCGGACGGAATAACAGGCGCGCCGGATCATCGCCGCGGGGGTGTGTCTCCTCCTCCTCGGCGCGGCGCACGATCTTGCGCAATTGTTCGAGCACGAGGGTGGCGACGTTGACATCCTCGCCGCGCTCCACCGCGCGTTCGAACTCGCGCATCAGCAGCGCCTGCGACTGCGGTGGAAGCTGCGCGAGATAATCCCTCAGCCGCTCGATTGGTGTCTGGCTCATTGGCCTGGGGTGATCGAATGCTCGTGATGGCGACGCAGGAACGCGTCCGCTCGGCATGATAGGAGGGCGCGCGTTAAGAAGGCGTTTAGGAAATGATGCACGGGCGGCCGTCGCAGCGGCTCCTCGGCTTTTAAACTCCCGGCAATTCCAGCTCCGCCCGCAAGCCGCCGATCGGCGCGTTGCGAAGCGACAGGCTGCCGCCATAGAGCCCGGCGAGATCGGTGACGATCGAGAGCCCGAGCCCCGAGCCCGGCTTGGATTCATCGAGCCGCTGGCCGCGCCGCGATACCTGGGCCCGCTCGGCGGCCGACAATCCGCGCCCGTCATCGTCGACGATGATATGCAGCCGCGGGCCGGCGCCCGGCTCCGCCGGCGGCTCGACCAGTACCTGGATGAAGACCTGCGAGGCCGCCCATTTGCAGGCGTTGTCGACGAGGTTGCCGGCCATCTCCTCGAGGTCCTGGCGCTCGCCGCGGAATTTCGCAGACGGGTCAGCCTTCAGCTCGATCGTGATGGCGCGGTCGCGATGGATCTTCTCCATGGTCCTCCGCAGCGCCTCGATCGCCGGCGCCACTTCGGTGACGGTGGCAACGATGGTGACGCGCGCGGCGATGCGGGCGCGCTCCAGGTGATGCGCAACCTGGTCGCGCATCACTTCGGCCTGCTCCAGCACTTTGGCGGCGAAGGGCTCGGCCGCATGCGTGGAGGCCTCGTTGAAGATCACCGACAACGGCGTCTTGACCGCGTGGGCGAGATTGCCGACATGGGTGCGCGCTCGCTCGACGATCTCGCGGTTGGCGTCGATCAGCGCATTGGTCTCGCGCGCGAGCGGCGCGATCTCCACAGGAAACCGGCCCTCGAGCCGCTCGGCACGGCCGGAGCGGATATCGGCGATCGCCTCCGAAATGCGCTTGAGCGGCGCCAGGCCGAAACGGACCTGGAACACCGTGGTCAGCAACAGCACGATGCCGAGCGCGGTGAAGGTGCCGCCGAGATAGTAGTCAAAGCTGCGCGTCTCGTCGAAGATCTCGCTGGCGTCACCGGCGACGCTCACCAGGAATTTGCCGTCGCTGCCAAGATCGACCGGGCGCTCCACCATGCGCAGCGTCTGTCCCTCGGGGCCATCGACATAGCCGAGGCGGACGCCGGCGGCGGTCAGCTCAAAGCCCTGATTCTCCAGTTTCGGCAGCTTCTTGTCCCACAGCGACCGCGAGGCGCGCGTCTCGCCCTTCTCCACATCGGTACGCAAGATCTGCCAGTACCAGCCGGATAGCGGCAATTCGAACAGGGGCTCGCCGAGTTGGAACTGATGGTCCGCCGGCTCGTCGGGGGTGGCGACTTCGGCAATGAGGGTGCGGAGATAGAGGTTGAGGCGGCGATCGAACGCGCGCTCCGTCGCATCGCGATACACCGAGGACAGGACGAAGCCAGTGATCGCCAGGATCACTACCAGCCATGCGGTTGCCGACAGGAACAGGCGGGTGGCGAGCGAGCTTCCACGCATCAGAACATGATCCCGAAAAAGCCAGCCCCGCGCTTGATGCGAGGTAGGCACCGATTTTCGGATAAAATCATGCTCCGATCAAAAAGTAAGCCCGGCGGCCAGCGGCGCCTGGGCGGTTAGGCGCCGTTCGGCGGCGGCGTCAGGAGATAGCCGAGGCCGCGGACGGTCTGGATGATGTCGACGTCGAGTTTCTTGCGGATGCGTCCGACGAACACTTCGATGGTGTTCGAATCGCGGTCGAAGTCCTGGTCGTAGAGATGCTCCACCAGTTCGGTGCGCGACACCACGCGCCCGGTGTGATGCATCAGATAGGCGAGCAACCGGTATTCGTGCGAGGTCATCTTCACCGGGTTACCGGAGACGCTGACGCGGCCGGTGCGGGTATCCAGTGTCACCGGGCCGCAGGTCAATTCGGATTGAGCGTGGCCGGCGGAGCGGCGCAGCAGCGCGCGGATTCGTGCCAATATCTCTTCCATATGGAAGGGTTTTGCGACGTAGTCGTCGGCGCCGGCGTCGAAGCCCTGTACCTTGTCGCTCCAGCGGTCGCGCGCCGTCAGGATCAAGACCGGCATGACTCGGCCGTTGCGCCGCCAGGCTTCCAGCACCGAGATGCCGTCCATCTTCGGCAGACCGATGTCAAGGACGACGGCGTCGTAGGGCTCACTGTCGCCGAGATAGTGCCCCTCCTCGCCGTCGAAAGCGCGATCGACCACATAACCGGCATCCGTCAGCGCAGTCGTAAGCTGGCGGTTGAGATCCGGATCATCCTCAACGACAAGCAGGCGCAATTTGGCCTCCGATGGTGAGCCGCAACATAGCTATGATGAGGTCCACCGGCGTGAACGGGCTATGAACAGGAGACGGTGCCATGTTACTTTTATTCATTTCCGCGGCTTGATAGCAGATTTGGACCGCCTGAACAGCCGCCGGAGTTAACGATAACAACTGATAGCGCTGCCATGCGGACGCCGGCGATGCGGTGTGGGTTGAGCTCGGCCCGGTTTTTGCCTAGCAACAACCTATGAACCAACGAATGTCCCTGGTTGGCGCCTGGCTGGTGCTCGCCTTCATTGCCTTCGCGACGCTTTCCCCGCTTCAAGACCGCCCTGTCGTCGCAGGTCCCCAGTTCGAACATTTCGCAGCGTTCGCGCTGATGGGATTTGCGTTCGTGCGCGGCTATCCCAGCCGGCTGCTCCTGATCATCGCGGTCGTCGTCTGCAGCGCGTTCGCGCTGGAAGCCCTGCAACTGCTGACGCCGGACAGGCACGGCCGTCTCATCGACGCGCTGGTCAAGGTCGGCGGCGGGCTCGCCGGGATTGCCGTCGCCCATTTCGTGGAATTGCTGCTGCGCGGCCCCCTCAACCGCTTCAAGGGAATCCGTCCCGACGCCGCGCAGGAGCCGCCGTCCGCGCTGCAGCCTTAGGGTTAAAACAGACGTCACATTGAAATGCCACGATCGTCCGGATAACCTCGGCCGCACGGCGATGCATTGGTGGCATGAGGCTTGCTTCGTCGATAATTTACAGCGTCCGGTGGATTGAATTTCGAAAATGAGTTTTCAGCTCGTATGCATTGAATGCGACAGCATCGGCGTGGTGATCGACCACGGCGAACTCGCCCCGCCCTCCGCGATCGTCAGATGCAGCCATTGTTCGGCTGCTCGCGGCACGCTCGGAGAATTGCGCAGCCTGGCGTTGTCCGAGCGCCGAGATTTGTTCGATGTCGGCCTGGACATCAACGGGACGGGCGCGGCGCTCTAGCTGGGGCGGTATTTGCTGCGGCAATTCTATCTCAGCCATCGCCGGCCGGACCAGAGTTAACAACCGCACCAGAATTCTCTCGGGTCAACCTTGACAGGGCGGCTTCTATCCCGCTGTCTAACCCTCGCATCGAACATTGGCTTCCGACAGCTCTAGATTGTAGTGACTGTCTGCGCCGCGGGACCGCTCCTTGAGAACTCGATCTAGCGGAGAATGACGATGATCCTTGTGACCGGCGGGGCCGGCTATATCGGCTCGCATGCTTGCGTAGCCTTGCTAGCCGGAGGGGAAGATGTCGTCGTATTCGATAATTTCTCCAACAGCAGTCCGATTGCCCTGCAGCGCGTGCAGCAGATTTGCGGCAAATCACTGATTGCCGTGGAAGGCGATATTCGTGACGAACGCGCGATCGAGCAGGTATTGACGCAACACAACTGCACGGCGGTGATGCATTTTGCCGGGCTGAAGTCGGTTCAGGACTCCGTTGCGGAGCCGCTCGAATATTACGATCAGAACGTCATTGGATCGCACCGGCTGCTTCGCGCGATGCAACGGTCGGGCGTCAAGACCATCGTGTTCAGCTCATCAGCCACCGTCTACGGTACCCCGAAGTTTCTGCCCTACACCGAAGACCATCCCCTCAATCCCGTGAACCCCTATGGACGGACCAAGCTCATCATAGAGGAGATGCTCCGCGACCAATATGTCAGCGACCCGAGTTGGAGGATCGCCATCTTGCGCTATTTCAATCCGGTCGGGGCGCATGAGAGCGGCTTGATTGGCGAGGATCCCCGGGGGGTCCCCAACAATCTGGTCCCCTTCGTGGCCCAGGTCGCAATCGGGCGACGCGAGCGATTGAACATATGGGGCGCAGACTACGATACGCCGGATGGGACAGGCGTTCGCGACTATATCCATGTCATGGACCTGGCGCTCGGACACCTGTCCGCACTGAAGGCACTGGGCAGCCCGAAATGCTTCGCAGTCAATCTCGGAACGGGTAGCGGCAGCAGCGTGCTCGAAGTGGTTCGCGCCTTCGAAAAAACGTGCGGCGGCGCCATACCCTATGAGATCAAGCCACGCCGGGCGGGCGACATCGATGCCTACTACGCCGCGACCGAAACCGCATCGCAGCTAATCGGATGGAAAGCGACGAGATCGCTTGATACGATGTGCGCAGACCATTGGCGATGGCAGAGCAATAATCCCAACGGATATTGCTGATCGTGACGCATTCCTAATCGTTCGCCCGGACGCGCAGGGACGCTGGCTGATATTGATGCAGGTGGCGAACCACTGAGATCGGACAAGCTGGCCCGTTGGGGTACAGCGACCGACTTGTGTGCCTACGATTTCGTCGCCTGGCGCTTCGCGGCCTGATATGTTTCGCTCGCCTCGCAAGCGCGATCCCTTCGGCCTCACGCACCAGTTTGCGAAGATTGTGAAGTTGAGCAATACGGCGAGTCATCAGCTCGACTCGTTCGACCAAAGCCTCGGCTGAAATAACCTTACAACCACTCATATACTTACCTGTACGATACTATTTAAAATGTAAAATAAACAGGAGGTTACTAGCAGCGGAATTCTAATTTTGCAACAATGCAAAAATGGGCTTTGCAAATCCCAGCATGCCGCGATCTGCCTGCCGAATTAAGCGCGTTTTAAGGTCTGCGACCGACACTCCGAAACGGGAGTGCCTCGTATGGCTCAGGTCGCGGTATGCAGCTTTCTCTTTGGCGCCGTCTTCGGATTGCGCTTTAGGGTGCCTGTCCTTCTGCCGCTGACGCTTGCGACCGGCGCAATCATACTCCTGAGCGTCCCGGTCCTTTCCTTGACGCTGCTCGAGAGCCTCACCTGCTTTGCGATCGGCACGCTTACCCTCCATGGCGGATACCTGTTCGGATCGTTCACTGGCTTCGCCATTTCGCAGGTGCGGGCAACCCGCGTTGCTGTCCATCCGCCCACGGAAAGCGGCAGTTGCAATCGGAGCCGCGATGCGCAAATGCCGCACGACCCGCATATGACAAACTGCGTGGATGATATCGGCGCATCGAATTTGATCCGCTGAATGGCCCCGCGCAGTTTCATTGCGTGCCGATTAAATCCTCATCCTGCTGCCGCCGATCGCGAAGCTGGCGGCAACCGCCAGAACTCGTTGCATCTCCGCCCATTCTGCAGTCGCCGTTTCTTGCTGCGGGGAACTTTCAAGGAGACAGGGCGGAGGCTACTCCCTCTGAAACAATTAACATTTCGGTAGGAAATGAGCTTTGATAAGAGCCGTCACGACATTGATCGGCTTCAGAAGCAGGCAGCTGGCTTAAGGATGGGCCTTACCCGACGCTTTCCCAACTACATCAAGCCTCGGCTTCCCGATGGCGTCCGCGTCTACGCGATCGGAGACGTCCACGGACGCGCCGATCTCCTTCAATCGCTCTTAACTGTCATTGACGTTGATCTCGACCGTTCGGCGCCGGAGCGCGCCATCCAGGTCTTTCTCGGCGATTACATCGATCGCGGTCCCCAATCGCGGGCCGTGCTCGATCTCCTGATCCAGCGCAGCCAAAGTCATGAGACGGTCTGCCTCAAGGGCAACCACGAGGTCTTCCTGCTTGACGTGCTGAAGGATCCCGCCAAACTGCAGGAGTGGCGCCACTATGGCGGCCTGTTGACACTGATGTCCTATGGCGTGACCCCGACCATGAACCCGACGGCGCAAGAGCAGGTCGAGTTCATCGAGGGGTTGAAGCGCGCCTTGCCGCCCGAGCACCTTGCATTCCTCGAGCAGTTGCCGACTTCGTTCACCTGCGGGGACTTCTTCTTCGTCCACGCCGGCGTTCGTCCCGGCGTTTCGCTCGACAAGCAGCACGAGCAGGATCTGCTCTGGATCAGGGACGAATTCCTCAATTCCGAAGAGCGATTCGGCAAATACATCGTTCACGGACACACGCCCGTCAGCGCGCCGGATGTTCGGCCGAACCGCATCAACATCGATACGGGCGCATATGCGACCGGCAACTTGACGCTGCTGACGATACAGGGCGACAG
The DNA here is from genome assembly GCF_020329485.1 of Bradyrhizobium cenepequi. Taxonomy (GTDB): domain Bacteria; phylum Pseudomonadota; class Alphaproteobacteria; order Rhizobiales; family Xanthobacteraceae; genus Bradyrhizobium; species Bradyrhizobium cenepequi. The sequence continues at coordinate 148,163 of NZ_JAGKJI010000024.1, read as the reverse complement.
TCTGCTCGCGATTTGAAGTGTCAATTTCGGCTTTACGCAACACCGGGGCAGAGGCGGTGCTCTTCGACAAATTCAGCCGATGGACCAGGCGCTCGATCCCCAGTTCAGCGCCCTGCTACGGCGCATTGGTCGGGGGCGCATACGGTGAGACGTCAACCCTTGAAGCTGAGCAGAAAGCATTTGCTCGATCCGAGCTTTACCAGTTGTGATCCAAAGCTGCCTCGAGGCACGCTGCTCGTCCCTTACCCGATGCCGCGAATTCACGATGAACAGGTGTTCATGAGCGTGACGAAATCGTCACGGAAGTTTCGTTGAATGGCCTTGCTGATTGCTTACGTTTTTCTCGAAGAGGAGGACGTTCCATGAAGCAATCGCAACATCTCCTGGATAACGCGGTGACCTGCTCCAAGCTTGCAAAGCGGACAACCGACAAACAGGCGAAGGCACACTTCAAGCGCATGGAAGATGCTTGGAGGGCTCTGGCGCGAGAACAAGACTGGCTCGATGGAGAAATTGCTCCAGTCGAAGCATCCCGGCTTGGCCGCCCGACCGGCGTCAGGCAATCCCTGTCATGACATACGGACTGGATTGGCTCCCTCGTCGGTGGGATGATTGATGACGGCCTCGTTGGCCGCTCAATCCATCAGGAGCTTGTAGGCGGCAATCAGAGCCACCATGGCCGCAAAGATCAGCAGGGCCGGCACCGATTTTCGGGCGGCCGGCCTGTCGGACGTGGTCGCGGCCAGCCGAGCTGGTGGAGGCTGACGCGGGCTCTGCGACCGCACTGAGCCGTTGTCCACGGATGCAGCGACGGCTTCCAGTTCTGGCGCGGCGCCCACGCCTCCCATCTCGCTATAATACCTCGCGTAGACCTCGCGCACTGCCACCCCTTTCGACTCGGCCTCGCTCATCCGCTCAAGCCTCGCTCGATAGTCGAGCAAGAACGCTTGCGCATTCGGAGGCAAGTCATCGAAGCTCCCGAGCTTGGCCATCATAAGCCAGGTGGCAAAATCCGCCTCAGCTTTGGAGTGGGCTTTTCGGGCGACGCGGATACTCGGGCGTGAGACCATAATTATCTGATCGATTTGCGACTAAAATCGCGGGCATTCATACCGTTCGTCGGACGGTTCGTCTGGATGTGCGAATTATCCAAGCTGTCGTCAAGCACTTCGCTTGGGGTCTGTATGTGCAGGCCACTCGGGCCGGCAAATCCTGCTGAAGTTCAGGGCTCTGGCGCGACGTTAGTAGTCAGCCAACGGCTTCTGCAGGCGGGCTCACCAGGCTGACCTCGCCCGCTATCTGACGCGAGAGGCGTGCGGCTTCATAGTGATGAGAGAGTTCCCGCACGGAGCCGACGGTTCCTTCCTCGGCGCGGCGGTGCAGGGAACAATCAGTACCACCGCGACTCGCCGCCTTCACCCGCAGCTTAAGCCGCCTGCGGTCCCCAAATATCCCGATGCACGAATATCTGCGCTATGCGGCTCCCCGGTGTAGCGGGGAGATCGGTTCTGGCTAGATTCCTGAAAATAGCTACGGCCACATAATGCGCAATAATATTAATATTAAATATAGCTTTATTTATATATCGAAATCGGATTATTTATAACACGCTCTAATTAAATCGGGATTGAGATCATGAAGGGCATTATCCTCGCCGGCGGGACGGGGTCGCGCCTCTACCCGGCGACGACCGTGGTCTCAAAGCAGCTGTTGCCCGTGTTCGACAAGCCGATGATCTACTATCCGCTGTCGACGCTGATGCTGGGCGGCATCCGCGACATCCTGATCATCTCGACGCCGCAGGACAAGCCGCTGTTTCAGCGGCTGCTCGGCGACGGCAGCGATATCGGCGTGCGCTTTTCCTATGCCACGCAGGAGACGCCACGCGGGCTTGCGGACGCCTTCATCGTCGGCCGGGATTTTATCGGCACCGACCCCGTCGCCTTGATACTGGGCGACAACATCTTCTACGGGCACGGTCTGCCGGAGATGCTGTCCGCGGCATCGCTGCGCCGGAAGGGCGCCACCGTATTCGGCTATGTCGTGAAAACGCCCGAGCAGTACGGCGTGATCGAACTCGACAATAGAGGCCGCGCCCTCTCGATCGAGGAGAAGCCGAAGCAGCCGAAGTCCAATGTCGCCGTCACGGGGCTGTATTTCTACGACAACGACGTCGTCGACATCGCGGCCAAGGTCAAGCCGTCGGCGCGCGGCGAGATCGAGATCACCGACGTCAACAACGCCTACCTCGAGCGCGGCGATCTCTATGTCGAGGTGCTCGGCCGCGGTTTTGCCTGGCTCGACACAGGCACGCATGCCTCGCTGGTCGACGCCAGCTATTTCGTCCAGATCCTCGAACAGCGCCAGGGGCTGCGCATCGCTTGCCCGGAGGAGATCGCACTGCGCCAGGGCTACATCTCGCTGCAGGCGTTCGCCCGGGTGGCGCAGAAGACCGCCAAGAGCAGCTACGGCGAATATTTAATGTCCGTTTATCGTTCATTTGAGCATTAGAGGCAGCTCACCATGCGTTTCAAGGGTTCGACCATCTTTGTCACGGGCGGTGCGGGTTTTATCGGCTCCGCCGTCGTGCGCCACCTGCTGCGCGACACCCATGCCCGCGTCGTCAATATCGACAAGCTGACTTACGCAGCGAACCCCAATTCGCTGCCCGGCGCCGCTCAGAACCTGAACTACAGTTTCGAGAAGCAATGCATTTGCGACGGCGCCGGGCTGCGCCGCCTGTTCGAGAGATACCAGCCCGACGCGGTGATGAACCTCGCCGCCGAGAGCCATGTCGATCGCTCGATCGATGGTCCCGGCGAATTCATCCAGACCAACATCGTCGGCACCTTCACCATCCTGCAGGAAGCGTTGCGCCATTGGCGGACGCTGTCGCCCGAGAGACGTGCACGCTTCCGCTTCCTGCACATCTCGACCGACGAGGTGTTCGGCTCGCTCGGCGACAACGGCTTCTTCACGGAGACGACGGCGTATGCGCCGAACTCGCCCTATTCGGCGAGCAAGGCGTCCTCCGACCATCTGGTGCGCGCCTGGCGCGAGACTTACGATTTGCAGACGCTGGTCACCAACTGTTCGAACAATTACGGTCCCTATCATTTCCCGGAAAAGCTGATCCCGCACATGATCATCAAGGGCCTGGCGGGCGAGCCCCTGCCCGTCTATGGCGATGGAAAGAACATCCGTGACTGGCTCTATGTCGAGGATCACGCCAAGGCGCTCACGCTGGTGCTCGAGCGCGGCACGGTCGGGGAGACCTACAATGTCGGTGGCCGCAACGAGCGTAGCAACCTGCATGTGGTCGAAACCATCTGCGATCTCCTCGACGAGATCGCACCGAGCGCGCAGGGTCGGCGCCGTGACCTGATCACCTTCGTCGCCGACCGCCCCGGCCACGACCGCCGCTATGCTATCGACGCCTCCAAGCTGGAACGCGAATTGGGATGGAAAGCGCAGGAAACATTCGAAAGCGGCATCGCGAAAACGGCGCGCTGGTTCTGCGACAATCGTGCCTGGTGGCAGGCCATCCTCGACCACGGCTACCAACGCGCCCGCATTGGGCTAGGATAGGCCTCAACCCCGCAAACGGGGCTGGGGATTGTCTTTGGCCGTCATTTGGTCATCATGGAAATGGTTCAGCTATGACATTTCAAGTCACAGCGTGACGCATCCACACGCGCCTCAGCGCAGGCGATCCACTTAGGAAAAGGTTTCAAGGTCCGATATGCGAATAACAATGGTGGGCACGGGTTACGTCGGTCTGGTCTCTGGCGCCTGCTTTGCGGACTTCGGCCATCAGGTGACCTGTGTCGACAAGAACGCGGAAAAGATCGCGGCACTCACGCGGGGCGAGATTCCGATCTTTGAACCGGATCTGGATCGGTTGGTGGAAGCCAACACCCGGGCTGGACGGCTGTCGTTCACGACCGAGCTCGCCGAGCCCGTCTCTCACTCCGACGCCGTTTTCATAGCGGTCGGAACCCCGTCGCGGCGGGGCGATGGTCACGCGGACCTCAGCTACGTCTACGCCGCGGCGCGCGAGATTGCTGGGAGCCTGAAGGATTTCACTGTCGTCATCACCAAATCGACCGTTCCGGTCGGAACTGGCGATGAGGTCGAAAGACTCATTCGCGAGGCCAATCCCGACGCCGACGTCGTGGTCGCCTCCAATCCCGAATTCCTGCGCGAGGGCGCGGCGATCAGGGACTTCAAGCATCCCGACCGGATCGTCGTCGGCACTGACGACGAGCGGGCCAGGAAGAGCATCGCCGAAATCTATCGTCCGCTCTACCTCAACCAGGCGCCGCTGATGTTCACCGGCCGTCGCACCGCGGAGCTGATCAAATACGCTGCCAACGCCTTCCTCGCGACCAAGATCACCTTCATCAATGAAATTGCCGACCTTGCCGAGAAAGTCGGCGCCGATGTGCAGGAGGTCGCGCGCGGCATCGGCCTTGATAATCGCATCGGCACCAAGTTCCTCCACGCCGGCCCTGGTTTTGGCGGCTCGTGCTTTCCGAAGGATACGCGTGCCCTGATCAAGACGGCGCAGGATTATGAAGCGCCGATCCGCATCGTCGAAGCCGTGCTGGCCGTGAATGAAAACCGCAAGCGCGCGATGGCGCGCAAGGTCGCCTCGGTGCTTGGCGGGTCGCTGCGCGGCAAGACCGTCGCGCTGCTCGGGCTGACCTTCAAGCCCAACACCGACGACATGCGGGAGTCGCCATCGATCCCGTTGACCACGGCCCTGCAGGATCTCGGGGCAAAGATCAGGGCTTACGATCCGGAAGGCATCGAACAGGCGCGCTCCGAACTATCCGACGTCACCTATTGTGACGGCCCGTACAGCTGCGCCGAGGGCGCCGACGCGCTGGTGATCGTGACCGAGTGGGAACAATTCCGCGCCCTCGATCTGGAGGCCTTGAAGCAGAAGATGGCCAATCCGGCCATCGTCGACCTCCGCAACATCTATCGACCGAGCGACGTCGTCGCTCATGGATTCAAATACGAAAGCGTCGGCAGGCCGGCACCGTCGGCGAGCTAAAGCGTGATGGCTTTTGTTTGAATCTGCGGGTGAACGCAGCTGCTCACCTCTCCCATAGGGAGAGGTGAGCGAATGGGCGAACAGCCTGTTGCGATCGATAAGGCCGACGTCGAAGCCACAGAAGCGCACGACGTGGTCACCGGTCACGAGCTCAGCGACGCCGATAAGCTGGTCCGTCAGCGCCTCGGGCCTGCTGCTCAGGCCAGACCTTCAGGGGACGATGCATCCACACGTGCCGATGCTCGTCCGTTAGGAGATCCACGTGGCCCTGCGGCGTAGTCCGGTCACGGTCAGCCACACCGCCGAAATCAAAAAGTAAAAGGCGCCTACGGCAGCATAGCCCGCCAAGTTGGCGATTGACGGCGGCGTCGGCAGCTGAGCCTGCGCGATGAACAAACCGCCCGCCACGGCTGACTGGCCGCCACTAAGCACCATTGCCCATTGTGCGCCATAGCTCTTCCACCGCCGGACTGCGGTGCCAAGTTGGAGCAGTCCAGAAAGAAGCGCCCATGCACCGAAAACCCCGACCACCCAGTTCATGCTCATCCGCAAAGCCAGAACGACCGCCACCGTCGTCGCAAGACTCACGAAGACATTGAGGGCCTGCGTGCGATTCTCACCCAATCCACCGCTGCGCGATGCGTCGACATAATTGGCCGCCGCGTCCCACGCAGGATAGGTGAGGAGGAGGATCGCTGCGATCGACGAGGACTGTTGTCCGACCGTGAACACCGCAGCCACCCAGGCTGCGGAGAATGCGGTTCGGGCAAAGTAGTAAGCCTTCAACCATTGCTCTTGCTTGGTGAGGGCTGAATTTGCTGGGCGGACTGTCATCTGCTCTCCTCTGGACTAAAAGGCATCCTTACCTACTAGTTGGTAGATTCCGCGGCGCAATCTGACACCTGGCCCGAGACGGCGCGCCGCTCCCCGTCCGATGGCTCCTCAGAAAAGACAGACGTGCATCGTCAACGCCGCGCGGAAAGTTGGTCTAGCAATGGATTGAGAATCGTCCCGAACATCTTTGGATCGCCATACGCTCGTGCGGACAACATCGCTCCGTGGACAATTGCCATGAACGTTTCGGCCTCCACGCGCGGCGTTGTCACGAGTTGCACGCGTCCCTCGTGCGAGCCACGCTCAAGCACCGAGGCAAGCCAATTTGACAACCAGCGAAAATGCGCTCTGACTTCGAGTGCGACCTCTTCTGGTAAGACAGGCAGTTCACTCGCGAGCAGCGCGCAAACGCAAAAGGGGGCGCTCACGCTAGTGATGCAGGCTTCCCAGTACCCAGTATAACTGCGGAGTAGTTCGATCGGATCTGAGATATTCCGTTCGAGGTGGGCAACTCCTGCCCGAGCCTCTTCGCGATAGCGAGCAACCAACGTGCGAACGAGGTCCACCTTGCTGGGAAAATGATGGTGGATGCTTGGTTTCCGGATTCCGATCACATTCGCAACGTCCGCATAGCTGAAGCCGTGGTACCCTCCGGCAATTATGAGAGAGCGCGCGCAAGCCAGAATCTCGTCGGCAGTCGATGAAAGGTTGCTCATCATGACAATCTACCTTCTAGTCGGTAGATCGTCAAGCTAGAACGAGCACAACGAACGGTTTGACTTCCCGGCTGATGCTTCAGCGACGGAAGACCTCTCGGAAGAACCGCGACTGCCATAAGGCGCGTACAGCAGGTAGTGCGCCCGACGTTTCTGCGAGCGCCGGTCGGGCACCGCATATCCCAGAAGAAAGCCCACTGAAAACGTGGCAAGCAAAATCAGCGCGGGAAAATGATATTGGTCCAATATACTTGCGACAGCATGCCGTCGTGACAGAGGGTAACGCTTCGAAACGGAAGCTATCAGTCACACGCGGTGATAGTCGCGGAACCAGGCAACGAACTTCGCAACGCCGTCCTCGATCCGGGTATGCGGCCGAAAGCCGATCTCACGCGCGAGATCGTCGACGTCAGCAAAGGTGGCGGGCACGTCGCCGGGCTGCATGGGCAGCAGCACCTTCTGGGCTTCCCGTCCAAGTCCCCTCTCCAGGAGCGCGACCACGTGCATCAATTCTTCCGGCTTGTTGTTGCCGACATTGTAGATGCGCCATGGCGCCTTGCTCGAGCTCGGGTTGGGCTTGTCGCCCGACCAGTCCGGATCGCCCTGCGGCACATGATCGATGAGTCGCGTCATCGCCTCGACGACGTCATCGACGTAAGTAAAATCGCGGCGCATGTTGCCCTGATTGAACAGGTTGATCGGCTTGCCCTCGCTGATGGCGCGCGCAAAGAGGTAGAGCGCCATGTCAGGCCGATACCAGGGACCGTACACCGTGAAGAAGCGAAGCCCGGTCATCGGAATGCCGTAGAGGTGGCTGTAGGAATGGGCGAGCAGTTCGTTCGCCTTCTTGGTCGCGGCATAGAGGCTGATGGGATGATCGACATTGTCACGCACGGAGAACGGCAGCTTGGTGTTGGCGCCGTAGACCGAGGACGACGACGCGAACAACAGATGCCGGCAGCCATTATGCCGGCAGCCCTCCAGGATGTTGATGAAGCCTTCGAGGTTGGCGTCGGCATAGGCGTGGGGGTTCTGCAGCGAATATCTGACGCCCGCCTGCGCCGCCAGATGGACCACCACCGGAAAGCGGTACTCTTCAAACAGCGCCTTCATGCCGGCACGGTCGGCGAGGTCGAGCTTGCGGAAGGTGAAGTTCGGATGGTCCTTGATGAGGTCGAGGCGTGCGAGCTTGAGCGCTGGATCGTAGTAGTCGTTGAGATTGTCGATGCCGATGACACGCTGGCCGGCCGCCAGCAACCGTTGTGTGAAATGAAGGCCGACGAACCCCGCGCAACCCGTGACCAGCAAATCGTCTGCAGACACCGCTTTTCCATCCTTCGCGCCATAACGCCCAGTAGCGTCATGATCGCCGCACAATGCGTCGCTGTGAAGGCTTTAGCGGGACCGATCGGCCATTATCCTTGACGGCAGAACCGCCTGCCTAATTGCTGGCGGATGGCTTGTAGTCAGGAAACCGGCTCAGCACGGCGGCCTTCATGAACTTGAAATGCGCGATCGCCGTGGCGAGTTCCGTGAGCCGGCGCTGCCCATTGGCGATCTCGGCGTCGAACAAGTCCTGGTGATAGTTATCGAGCGGCTCACGCTCCAGATATTCGTCAGTGCCGTTGCCGAGCGTCACTGCGGCACGCGCCAGGACGTCGTCGACACGGCGGCTCAGGCCGCGCTGCTCGCTCTCGGCGGCCTCCAGCGCCTCGTCGATCGCGGCCACGATCGATCCCACCCGCAGCCGGTCCGTCTCGGCGTCGCGCTCGGGCGAACGCGCCCGGAAGCCCTCATCGATCCCCAGCCGGGCCTTGATGAAGTTCTGCGCTCGGGATCGCAAGAAGAGCTGAAACATCTGCGTTCGTCCGGTCCGGCCCCTTGCAGGAGCAACGCGCAAAAGTCGCCCCGGCTTAGTTAAGGAACGGTAAATTTGCGGCCGCAGCGCCCCGCGGCGATTGGCCATACGAATATGTCCCGCGGATCAAGAGAACCACCAGAGCACCAGTTTCAGGAACAGCGAACCCAAGAGAAGGACCCAACCCGCCATGGCGAACAGCGCCACGGCCAGGAATACGCCGGAGAAACTGTGCTCCTTCGCCCGCGTCAGGAGCGAAACTTTTTCTGGTGGGGAGAGCATACGGGATCTGCGATGGGGAACGTTCAGATCCGACTTCTACGATGCAAATTCGGTAAACTGGTGACGCTTCCCTGCCGCTACCTTCCAGGCGCCGCGTGCGGGCAACACGTGTCAGTGAAGTTGCCGAGCAGTCGCTCCGCCTCCGGGGTCGGTCGATGTAACTGCACCAGCAGATACATCGACCGAGCCGCCGATCGTGGCCTATCTCAGGTGTGGAAGAATACGAACCAGATCACGCCAAGGATCAGAACTGCGAGCCCCGTCGAAATCGACAACAGCGCGGCCACGGAGGGGCCTGGTTCGGCTTGCCGCGCCTCGGTCGTGGTTTCAACGATCCGGCCATCTCGGTGCGTCGTTGCCATGCGCCACCTCATTCCGTTCAGCCGGCAGTCAAGTGCCTGCAACTACCATCTCTGCCTGGATGCCTTGTCCTGGACGCAACGCATGATCGGAAGCGATGTTCCGAGGGTTTGGCGGCTGACCGGACGAGCCAAGGCGCCGCATGGACTGCGACAAATCCGCAAGAACCATGCCGGCTATCAGCGGTTAACGTCACTGGCAGGTTCACCGTTTGGCCATGCTTGAAACCGGGTTCCGCGGTGCTATCTTCCGCCTGCCGTCTGTTGCGTCTTCGGAGTATCCCTATGGCCCCCCGCGCCAACTGGAAGGGTTTTCTGCGGCTGTCGCTCGTGACCTGCCCGGTCGCGCTCTACCCGGCCACGTCAGACACCGAGAAGGTCTCCTTCAACCAGGTCAATCGCAAGACCGGGCATCGCATCAAATACACCAAGGTCGATGCCGAGACCGGCGAGGAAGTCGCCGCCGAAGACATCATGAAGGGCTACAAGGTCGATACCGACACCTACATCGAGATCACCAAGGACGAGCTCGACGACATCGCCCTGGAATCGACGCGCACCATCGAGATCGATGAATTCGTGCCGAAAGCGGACATCGACAGCCGCTATCTGATCCGCCCCTATTATCTCGTCCCGGACGGCAAGGTCGGCCACGACGCGTTCGCGGTGATCCGCGAGACCATCCGTAGTCTGAACAAGGTGGCGATCGGCCGCGTGGTGCTGACCAACCGCGAGCACGTCATCGCGCTGGAGCCGCTCGGCAAGGGCCTGATGGGGACGCTGCTGCGCTACCCCTATGAGGTCCGCGACGAGAAGGAATATTTCGACGACGTGCAGGACGTGAAGATCACCAAGGACATGCTCGACCTCGCCAAGCACATCGTCGAGCAGAAATCGGCCGACTTCGATCCCGCCGAGTTCGACGACCGTTACGAAACCGCGCTGATCGAGCTGATCAACCAGAAGCGCACCGGCCTGCCGGTGGCGAAGCCCGCGCCGAAATCGACCGGCAATGTCATCAATCTGATGGATGCGCTCAAGCGCAGCCTTGCCAATGAGAAGCAGGCGCCTGCTCCCACCAAAGCCAAAGGCAAGAAGCCGAAGAAGCGGGTCGAGGGCCAGCGCGAAATGCTGTTGCCGATCGCCGGAAGCGGCAGCGGCGCCGGCAAGCGCGCCGCCAAGGAAGAGCCGAAGAAGGCCGAAAAGCCCGTGCGTGCGCCGACCCGAGCCAAGAAGGCTGGATAGGCAGGGAAGCAGCCCGGCGGTTTCATGCAATGATAGCGACGCGGCAGGCGGCGAGCTGACATGCCGTGGTCGACGCCTTTCGAGCAACCGATCGTCCTGCGCGGCGGCCGCAAGCTGGTGACGCTTCAGCACGCCGCCGATTACATCATGAAACTGCCGGAGCCCGTGCAGCAGCGCGAACGCTGGCAAACCGCGGTCGAGAATCTGATCCATGCCGCCGAGACCGGCGGCGGTTGGCTGATGTTCGCGCGGATCGCGGTGCTGCGGGCCCTCAACGAAGACGAAGTCGGCTGACGGCCGCGCGCGCTGTTACTGCGGGAATCCGTCGCGAACCCGGACAAAGAGCAGCCTGACGTTTTCACCAAGGCTGGTGACCGCGGCGACGATCACGATGCTGATGCTGCAGGCGACCAGGCAATATTCGATCGCGGTTGCTCCGCGCTCATCGCTGAAAAAGCTTGAAAACAACTGGCGCATCAAAAATCCTCGTCGACGCCTCGCACCGGTTTCTCCCCGTCTCGCGTCTTGGCGGCAACCTAGAGGCTGACTGGTTGATGCCTCATTGACTGATAGGATGAATGATTGATTAAGGCTGCCGGAGGATTGCGCCGGCATTTGCAGAGAGCGAAGCAACCCGGCAGAACACGCCGGATTGCTTCGTCGCCGTTTCCTCGCAAAGCGCGAAGCGAGGGCGATCAGAAGTTGCGCTGCGCGCGAAGCTGCAGCTCGAACGTATCCTGGTCCTTGAACTCGTAGCGCGCGGACGGCTTCGGCGCGGACGCGCCAAGCACGGCCGATCCCTCGAATTTTTGGTCGAGGTGGAACCACTGGAATTCGGCCGTGAAGGTCAGGTTCTTGACCGGGGTCCAGCGGGTGGCGACGCCAAGCTGCGACAGGTTGAAGTCGGGGTTGCAAACGTAATCCGCGCTGACCGCTTTGCCGGGCGTGGTGTAGTTGGCGCACATGAAGGCCGTCGCCGCGCCGTCATAGCGGACCGCCGTGTACGAGCCGTAGAGGCTGCTCGACCAATATGGGTCCCAGTTATGGTTGAACGCGCCGCGAACGCCAAAGGCCTCCGTCAGATGCAGCGAGCCGTCGCCGCCGGCTGTGACGGGCAGATAGACGGCGTCGGTCGTCGCACCGAACCCGATGCTCTGATAGGCGCCGAAAGCGCTGCTGCTGCCGAACATGGCAAAGCTCGGCGAGGTCGAGGACGTCCCGATCACGTACTTCGTCGCGCCCTTGGCATAGCTCGCGTCCATCTTGATGTCGTCGCCGGCACCGGTCGGGATGTTCTTGATCTGCAACGCCGCCTGCACCGCGCCGCCCCACGAGGTGTCGGGATGTCCGGAAAGCTCGGATGCCGCGGTCGGCGCCGCGCCCGGCAGGCCGACCGCGCCCGCCGGCGCGCCGAGCGCGTTGAGCGTGTTGTAGGAGCCGCTCACTTCATGCGCCGCGGCCGAGATCTGGAACAGACCCCAGGCCTGGTCGACGCGGATGTTGCCGACCACGTCAGGCGCGTGAACGCCCGCGTACGCGTTGCCGGTGTTGAACGTGGCATTCAGCGGCAGCGACAGGTTGTAGACCGCGGTGCGATCCCACACCGTCGGATCGTCGAGGCCGATGCTGGCCGACACGCCGTTGCCGAACTGCGCGGTGTACTGGATGTTGTTGACGCCGGTGTCGGTGTTCTGACCGCCGAGCAGGAAGTCCGAGATGTTGCCGGGGAAGCCCTGCCAAGGCGACGCGTAGGCAGACGCCGACTGACCGAAGGTGAAGCCTGCGAACTGGATAAAGAGGTACTGGAGGGTAACGTAGCCGCCGCCGGGAGTGTCGAGCAACTGCGAGCCGGCCACCGGAAGCGAGCCGTTGATTGAGTTCGGGTTGAAGGTGTTGTTGCCGAGCGTAGAGAACTGAAACCGGCCCATCCCGAAGGTACGGACAGTGCCATATTCGGTCTGGGTGCGGGTATCGATTGACAACGCCATACGGGAGCGTGCTGCGAAGTAGTCACGATAACGGTTACCCTGGCCGATGTCGCCATTCCAAGCGGGCTGGCCCTGCACGCCGCCGTTGAATGTGGCGTCGACCCGCAGATAGCCGCCGATCTTCATGCAGGTGTCGGTGCCCGGGATGTACCAGAAGCCGGCGCCGTACAGCGAGCAGACCTTCACATATTCGACGGCCTTCGCCTTGACTGGAAGATCGGCTGCTTGTGCGCCGCTGGCGGCCATCAGGCCTGCGGCTGTGCCGAGAATGAGTGTTCGCGCCCGTATCATATTTTCTAGATCTCCTAATCCCCAACATGCAGGTGCATGTTTGGAGCGCTAACTACTCCAAAAACCTCCGGCGACAATGACAACGACATGAAACAGACACACTTCGCTGTGCGCTGTGATGTTTTCGCCACGTCGACGGTTCGAAGTACATCGAATAATCGCATTCGCCTCGCGCAGATCAGATCTGACAGCACAAAAGTTTGATCGACCATTCGCGCATTGCAAGCCTCCGCATCGCGAAATGCATATCTGCACTTCCGCGGACAGACGCAGCGCGCGCTTTACGCGCCGACGAAATCCTGTTCCTCTGGTGCAAAGCGGCCGGGTGAACCGGCCGCGACCCAAGGGAGAGATACGGCCATGAAGCTCGGCACGGCGATTGCAGAAATCATGAAGCGCGAGGGCATCGAGATCCTCTGCGGCTATCCGGTCAATCATCTGATTGAGCACGCCGCCAACGCCGATATCCGCCCGATCATGGTGCGGCAGGAGCGCGTCGGTGTGCACATGGCGGACGCAATCTCCCGCGTCACGTCCGGCCGCAGCATCGGCGCGTTCTGCATGCAGCACGGCCCCGGCTCGGAGAATGCGATGGGCGGGGTGGCGCAATGCTTCGGCGAGTCGGTGCCCGTGCTGGTGCTGCCGATGGGCTATCCGCGCCGACTCGCGAACATCGAGCCGAACTTCAATTCCAGCCAGGCGATGAAGGCATTCACGAAATCGTCAGAGCCGATCATTCTCGCCTCAGAAGTATGCAACATCTTTCGCCGCGCCTTCACCCAGCTCAAGAACGGTCGCGGCGGACCGGTCATCGTCGAAATCCCCGCCGATATGTGGAACGAAGAGGTGCCGGAGCCCTTAAACTACACGCCGGTGCTGCGCACCCGCTACGGCGCCGACCCCGTGCATGTGAAGGAGGCCGCCGCACTCCTGGTCAACGCCAAGCGTCCGGTGATCTATGCCGGCCAGGGCGTGCATTATGCGCGCGCCTGGCCGCAACTGAAGCGCCTGGCCGAACGGCTCGCCATTCCCGTCACGACCAGCCTCGGCGGCAAATCGTCGTTTCCGGAGACGCATCCGCTCTCGCTCGGCTCGGGCGGGCTCGCGGTGCCGCGCGCGGTGCCGAAATTCCTTGCCGACGCTGACGTGATCTTCGGCATCGGCTGCTCGTTCACGGAAACAAATTTCGGCATCGCCATGCCGAAGGGCAAGACCATCATCCATTCGACGCTTGATCCCAATCACCTGAACAAGGATGTCGAGGCCAGGATCGGCCTGGTCGGCGACGCGGCACTCGTGCTCGATGCGCTGCTCGAAGAGATCGGCAAGACCGTCACGTCGGATCGAGACGCCAGTGCGGTTGCGGCCGAGATCACCGCGATCAACAAGGAGTGGCTCGCGAAGTGGATGCCGAAGCTCACCCATAACGAGGCCCCGCTCAACCCGTACCGCGTGCTGTGGGACCTGCAGCACACCGTCGACATCCACAACACCATCATCACCCATGACGCCGGCAGCCCGCGCGACCAGCTCTCGCCGTTCTGGAAGTCGGTCGAGCCCCTCTCCTATCTCGGCTGGGGCAAGACCACGCAGCTCGGCTATGGGCTCGGGCTCGCGATGGGCGCCAAGCTCGCGATGCCGGACAAGCTCTGCATCAACGTCTGGGGCGACGCGGCCATCGGCTTCACCGGCATGGACTTCGAGACCGCGGTGCGCGAGCGCATTCCGATCATGTCGATCCTGCTCAACAATTTCTCGATGGCGATCGAATTGAAGGTGATGCCGATCTCGACCGAGAAATACCGCTCAACCGACATTTCCGGCGACTACGCCGCGATGGCGCGCGCCTTCGGCGGCTATGGCGAGCGGGTGACCAACCCTGAGGACATCGTGCCGGCGATCAAGCGCGGCATCCAGAAGACCAAGGAAGGCGTTCCGGTCCTGCTCGAATTCATCACCAGCAAGGAAACCGAGGTGTCGAGGCCGGGCACTTGACCTTCTCCCCTTGTGGGAGAAGGTGGCGCGCATGAAATGCGCGACGGATGAGGGGTTGTCTCCACGCGCACGGGTGTTCGTGGAGAGAACCCCTCACCCGAACGAGTTCGTCGCCGACAGCGGAGCTGCCCTCTCCCACAAGGGGCGAGGGCGCAACGACGCGCACAGACGCTTTCTCCCGCGAGCGGCGCCTTTCGGCGATCGCCACCGCCCCATGAGCGAAGCACGAAATTTTTTGCTCACTTCGCTGCGGTGGTTTAAGACGTTGGCATGTCCGAGACATCAACGTCTAATACGCCGCTACCGTTCGACGAATTGGCGGAAGCCATCAAACGCCGCCGCTCGACCTACGGACGGATCAGCGGCTTGCAGCTCGATCGCGCTGTGCCCGGCGAAGCCTGGTCACGGCTGCCGTATCGGCCGGTCTTCGTCGGCGATACGCAGACGGGCGTCCTACACGGCGGCGTGGTCACCGCCATGCTCGACGAGACCTGCGGCATGGCTGTTCAGCTCGCGCTGGACGGCACGCGCGCCATCGCCACGCTCGACCTGCGCATCGATTACCAGAAGCCCGCGACACCTGGGCTCAACATCAACGCGCATTCGATCTGTTATCGCGTGACCCGCTCCATCGCCTTCGTGCGCGCGACCGCCTACCAGGATTCCGAGGACGATCCGGTCGCCACTGCAACCGCCTGCTTCATGGTCGGCGCGAACCGCACCAACATGCTGTTCGACAAGCCGCGCAACGATGCCGCGTTGCCGGTGCTCGACGCGCCGGACGATCCCGCCGGCCCGTTCGCGACCAGCCCGTTTGCGCGGTGTCTCGGCATCCGCATCGGCGAAGAGGGTACGCTGGTGATGCCTTTCTCGCCGAAGATCATCGGCAACCCGCTCCTGCCCGCCATCCATGGCGGCATGACCGGCGCCTTTCTCGAGACCGCCGCGATCGTGGGCGTGACGCGCGAGCTCGGCGTTTCGGCGCCACCGAAACCGATCGGCCTGACCATCAACTATCTCCGCTCCGGCCGCGCCCTCGACAGCTACGCCAACGTCTCCATCGTCAAGCAGGGACGGCGCGTCGTCGCCTTCGAGGCGCAGGCCTGGCAGGATGACCGGGCGAAGCCGATCGCCTCGGCGTTTGGGCATTTCATGCTGAGGCGATCATCTGACATCGATGAGGAATGACGAATAGGCTGGCGGGGCCCTCGCCGAATTGACGAGCTATGGAGTCCCGTTTCCGACGAGTACGAAGGGCGCCCATGCGCTGGGATGCGCGTTGTCGCCGCCCTTGGCAACCAACGCCGAGATCGAGCGGCGAAGCGCCTCGGCGCGGCCGGTGTTGGGCTGCGATGTCATGGCACTGATTGCGCCCGTTGTGATGGCGACGGCGGCATCCGAATTGACCGGCCAATGCGAGACCAGCAATGCGCGCGTGCCCGCATAGAAAAAGGCTCTTGCAAGACCGGAAAAGGCTTCCGAGTTCGGTGCTTCGCCGCCGGCCGTGTTGCAGGCTGAAAGCACGACCCAGTCGGCGTCGAGCTTGAGCGCGGAAATCTCCGAGGACGTGAGATAACCGTCGTCGGCCCGCGTGGCGGCAGGAGGCGGCGTCAGGATCAGCCCTGGCTCGATCGAGCCGCGGACCTGACCGGCCAGCGCTGCATGCGTTGCAAAGTGAAGAATGCGAAATTGCTCCAGGCGCCCGCTTTCGCTGAGCGACTTCACCTTTGCTTCTGTCGCCTCGTTGCCCAGGTAAACCTCGCCCTTGGGCGCAAAACTGTCCGCCACGGCGCACAATTCGAGCGCGGTTTCGGGCAGCGGCATGAGATGCTTGAGTTGCTCGATATCCGCGGTGCCGCCGGAAAGGATGACGGCAGCACGCTGCCCTCTTTGGGCTACGAGGTTCGTTCGCGGTGCCGCGCTTTCCGCGCAATTCTGAAAAAGCCGGGCCTGCTTGACGCGGGCGACAACCCCATCGCTTTGGCCGTCTCCGTTCAGCAGCGGGTTGCCAAAACCTATGAAAGGCTTGGACGCCTTGCTCCGTTGCGCGACCTGGCGCAGCGCCTTCAGGCTGGAGACGGATGGCAGGACGGTGGTCGCAAACCGCTTGACCAGCCAGGGCTGCTTGGCGAGATCTTGCCGGGCGCCGTCAGATGCAGGCTTGTCAGTCAGCAGGAGCTGGAAGGGCAGCGTGGCGAGCGGGCCGGATGGAACGAGAATGAGCTCCTTGCCTGCAACGTCCTTCTCAACCGGCTGAAGCAGCGCCTGATAGAGTCCAAATGCCCGGTCCAGATCGAACGGCAATTGATCGGCCGGCGGGCGATCGATTCCGAGCTTTTCGGCGCACGCACGACTCTTGTCCATCCACGCTTCGTAGTCAACGCCGCAGCGCAGGATGCTGACCGTCTCCGCCACCTGCTTTGCGCCCATCGGCGCGGCGTGCCAACGGACATCCGACGCCGTGACGGTCCACACGAAGGTAAAGCGCGACGTCGTCGTGAACAGCAGCAGCGCCTCCTTCGGACCCAGCACTTTTTGAACGTCTTCGAGAGAAATCGGCGTCCTGGCAACGAGCGCTGCGTATCCCGAAAATTGGGCCGCTATCACGCGATCGAGCGCTTCGATCTGGCTTGCGATGCGCATCGCCTGGGCACGGATCGCCTGCTCTGTCTCCTGGTTGCGCGCGGCATTCGGCTGTGAAATGGCCGAGATCAGCAAGCGATCGGTGGCAAGCGCCTGCTCGCTCAAATCCTGGCGCTGGCGAACCCGCGCCGACAGATCGCCGCTGCCCGTCGCGACACGCGCCGACATTCCAGCGACAGCCTTTGCCGCCTGTTCGTCACCGATCCACTGCGCGGCCTCGAAGGCCCGAGATCGCAACGCCGTCGCCTTGTCGCCGTCGGACGTCTCGACGAGCTGATAGGCGGCAACGATCATGCCGGGGAATGGGTTCGTATTGTCATGGAATTTCAGATCGGCGGTCGTCCGCGCCGCATCGGCTTCGCCGGCGCTGCGGTTGATCAATATCGTCGAAGCGCGCGCAAATGCGTCATAGGCCTGCTGCCAGTCGCTGGCGTCGAGATAATGTGCCCCGAGATTGTTGAAGCTGTTGGCAACATCCGGATGCACTTCGCCAAGTGCGCTCGAGCGGATCTCCAGCGCCCGTTTCAAGAGCGGTTCGGCATCCTGGGACCTTCCTGTGCTGTCCATGATGACAGCCAGATTGTTGAGGCTGCTCGCGACCAGCGGGTGGACCTTGCCGAGCGCGCCCTCGCGGATCGCAAGCGACCGTCGCGCCAAGGGTTCGGCTTCGGCATAACGCCCGTCGTCGCAGATCAACGTGACGAGATTGTCGAGCGAGATCGCGAGATCGACGTGGTTCGGACCGAGGGCCTTTTCGCGGATCGCCAAGGAGCGGCGAAATAGCGGCTCAGCGTCTTTCTTTCGACCGGCATAGGCCTTGGCATCGGCGAGGTTGTTCAACGTCGTCGCTACATTCGGATGGTCCGGTCCGAAGGCCTTTTCCTGGATGGCAAAGGCGCGAACCAGCAGGCTTTCGGCTTCCTGCGCCCTGCCCTGTCGCGAAAGAACAAGCGCGAGATTGTTGAGGCTGGCGGCGACATCGGCATGATCGCTGCCGAGCGACTTTTCCCTGATCGCCAGTGTGCGCCGCGCCAGTTGCTCGGCCTCGTAAAGCCGCCCCTGCAGGCGCCTGAGTTCTCCGAGATTGTTGAGCGTGGAGCTGAGATGGACGCTGTCACGGCCGTGGCGCTGTTCCTGGAGACCGAGCGCTTCAAGGAAACGTTCCTCGGCAAGCTGAAGCCGGCCTTGCGCCTTGTAGACCTCCGCGATGTTGTTCAGGACCACCGGGACCATGATGTCGGCCTGTCCCGATGCGCGCTTGAAGACTTCAAGCGCCTGGCTGTAAATCTCAAGCGCTTCCGCTTCTCTCAATTGACGGTGACGCACATTGCCGAGCTGCATGCGCGCCATCGCGGTATTGAGATTGTCGCGGCCCAACGTGCTTTCGTTGATGGCGATCGCGCGCTGCGCATTCCGCTCGGCGTCGTTCAACCGGTTCTGGCTGAACGCGATCTGGCCGAGAGTGACGAGGACTGCCGCAACATCCGCATGGTTTGCGCCGAGCGCCTTCTCGCGGATGGCAAGCGCTCTTTTCAAGGCGGCCTCGGCTTCGGCCATTTCGCCTTGGGCCTGCAGAGCCTGCGCCAGCACGACCAGGGTGGTCGCTGTCAAAAGCGACTGTCGGCCCGTGGCCTTCTCGGCCTTACTTGTCAGCTTTCTCGCCAGCGGTACGGCTTCGCCGTATCGACCTTCCCTGGCGAGCGCCGTGATGCGTTGCATCAGCGCCAGCATTTCCTGCTGGCCAGCCCCGCAAGGTAACGTAACCATGCCTGCGAGGAATACGGCCACGATAAACCCGGCAATCAATCTTCGGCCTGCTCGCATGCCCCGCTCCAATCGCTTTTGCAAAGCATCTGACATCGCCACTCTCTGGGGCCAGAGCAAGGCGAAGGCCGAACTCGGCTCCTGACAGCGGTGTTGTTGTAAGGCGCAAAAACAGCTGGCGCATATTCCGCTCAATCGAACAAGGCGAGATGACACCGCCGCAAACCCCCGAAACGCGATGCGCGCGCACGTCAATTTATCGAGACATTTCAATGTGATTTGCCCGGTCCAGTCTTGCCGCGAAAAATAAACCGCTTAACCCGTCGGGCAAATCAGTGATTTAACTCCGCGCGTCTCACCCAGATGAGGGGCGGATCGCGATCGTCACGAACGTTGCGGTGAGATGCGGTGGACGTGATGGGTGTGACTGACGAGCACGCGCATGGCGGACGGCGAAGTCGTGTGGTTCTGGCGCCCCGACGCTGGCGCTAAGTGCGCGAGCAGCAAGAGCTGCCGCGGATGACGGTGGCAAGAAAGCCCGGTCACCGGGAAGAGCACGAAGTAAGCCGTAAACCACTGCGCAGGGAAAGCCGGTGTTGCTCCGGTTGACCTGTGGTCCTACCCCCGTGCTTTTTGTTGCACGGGGCCCACGGGTGCAGCCGGCACCCGGCTTTCCCTGCGCCCTCTACCCGATGAGAGGGCGGAACGAGACGCAAAGCTCGGGCGAAACGCGCCGCGAGAATGCGGACTCACATCCGCTGTTTGAATCAGACGTAGGATGGGTAGAGCGAAGCGAAACCCATCATTCGCGCCGCTTGTGACCGAAGCCGATGGGTTTCGCTTCGCTCTACCCATCCTACCAGTCCGCTGTTTGAAAATTGAATCAGAACCAAGCCGTCGTCGCGGGCTTGCGCGCCACGGTGAAGCCGTGGCGGAGCCTGGAGGACAGCAGTGCGAGGGTCGACGGGATCTACTCCGCCATTTCCACCTGCCGCGTGGTCGGGCCTGCGAGCGGCCGTTCTTCCATGATGGTGATACAGAGGGCAGCAGTGGCGAGCAGCACGGCGGCGGCGCCGAACACGAAGCGGAAGGCCGTGATCATATCCGCGGCCGGAATCGAGCTCACCGCTCCATGATGTTCGCCGGCCAGCGAAATATCCGCGCCGAGCGCCATCAGAAGGATCGCGGCGAACGCCGCCACCGTGAACGACGTCGTCAGTGCGCGGAAGAAATTCATCGCGCCGGTCACGGTGCCGACCTGCGAGCGTGCCACCGCATTCTGCAGCGAGACCACGCTGACCGGAAACGTCGTGCCGAGGCCGAGCGCGAACACCGACATCAGCATGAGCAGCCCCCACAGCGGCAATGTGGTCAGCGCCATCGCCAGTCCACAGAGGGCGGCGGCCGACGTGCCGACTATCGCCACCCGCTTATAGTGCTTGGCACGGGCCATGGTGCGGCCGGCAATGGCCGCGCCGCAGGTCGAAACCGCGGCAAGCGGGATCAGCGCCAGGCCGGCCTCGCTGGCGGTCAGGTGATAGACCACCTCATAATAGAGCGGCAGGTGCACCGTCAGCCCGACGATCGCACCGAGTGCGCAACTGCCCGCGGTGATCGCGAAGGGAACGACCGTTCCGCTCAGGAGCGACAGCGGCAGGAACGGCTCGTCCGCCCTGCCCGCGTGCCACACGAAGGTGGCGGCGAGCGCAAACGCGGCCCCGATCATCGCCATGATCACCGGCGACAGCCAGGCAAAATGGTTGCCGCCCCAGGTCAGCACCAGCATGAACACGACGGCGGACGCCATCAGCAGGATGCCGCCAAGCCAGTCGACCTTGCGCCGGCGGTGGAACACCGGGATCTTGCCCATCTTCGGCAACAACAGCGCCAGCGCGGCAAACGACAGCGGCAGGTTGATCCAGAAGATCATCGACCAGTGCAGATGCTCGGCGAACACGCCGCCGATCACCGGCCCTGCGATGCCGCCGGCCATCCAGACGCTGCTGAAATAGGCCTGGTACTGGCCGCGCTCGCGCGGGCTGACCACGTCGGAGATCACGGTCTGCACGACAGGCATGATGCCGCCGCCGCCCAGCCCCTGCAGCCCGCGCGCCAGGATCAATATCGTCATGTTGGGTGCGATCGCGCACAGGATCGAACCGACCACGAACAGGCTGAGCGAGGTGATGATCATGGCGCGGCGGCCATAGATATCGCTCAAGGTGCCGAATACCGGCGCGACCGCAGTCGACGCCAGCAGATAGGCCGTGATCACCCAGGACAGGTTGGAGACATCACCGAACTGGCGGCCAATGGTCGGCAGCGCCGTCGCCACGATGGTCTGGTCGAGCGCCGCCAGGAACATCGTCAGCATCAGGCTGATCACGATGGTACGGACTTCGTCCGGGGCAAGCGGAACCGGCGGCGCCAGCGGTGGCGCGTCGGTGAGATCGATCACCTCGGTCGGCAGGCGGGACAGCTCTTCGGCTACGTCTGCAGGCAATGTCTGCTGGTCGGCAGGTTCGTGGCTCTGCCGTTCGAACTTGTTCATCTCGCGCGTAATTCTTGCTGCGGCGCCAACGCCACAATGGAATCGTTCTATGAATCGCAATGTAGGCAGCAAATTGCTGTTGAGGCAGGCGGCGCAGCGCATGGGCGCATTCCGAGGCCGCCTCATCGCAATGACGTGATTGCGCGCCTGGACGAGTCGCTACGATTTCGGCCGGTTTTTCACTCGCGCCCGTTTCGGCAGCAGCGCCGGCCACCGCACGATGTGGTCCTCGAGCTCTTCATCCGGGATCTCATCCTCGGTTCCCTCCACCCGGCCACGCACGGAGACGCCGGCTTCGTGCACGGTGTTCGGGTCGCCGGAAATCAGCGGATGCCACCAATAGAGATCGCGCCCCTCCGCGACCAGTCTGTAGCCGCAGCTCGGCGGCAACCAATTGAGGGTACGGACGTTCTCGGGCGACAGCCGGACGCAGTCCGAAACCTTGTCGGACCGGTTCTGATAGTCCTTGCAGGCGCAGAGCCCGGCATCCAGCAATTTGCAGGAGACGTGGGTGAAGTAGATTTTCCCGGTGTCCTCGTCCTCGAGCTTCTCCAGGCAGCAGCGCCCGCAGCCATCGCACAGGCTTTCCCATTCGACATTGGACATTTCCTCCAACGTCTTGGTTTTCCAGAAGAATCCCTCCTGGCTCGAGGCGCGCTTGGGCGGTGCGGTCATGGAAATCGAGAATTTGGTTTAAGTCGGCTTGCAGTCCATCTAGGGGCTGCGGCGGCCACCATGCAAGCCGGCCATCTACGGATCGCCAATGAATTCACAAACGGGTTCAACCTGACATTAAAATCGCAAGCAACACCATTGGTTTATAGTTTCCGCTCAGATAGAAACGATAGCCGAGTCCCCCAAGTGGCGCGAACAGCGCCTTGGGTTTGCCGCAACCTGGAACCAAGACGCTCGACCGACGTCCAAGTCGACGAGCATGTGAGCGCTTTCTAACCGAGCAAGGGCCCCGGTGCGCCAGATCCTATCACCGCAGTGGAAGACCAAGCTCCGGAATTTCTTTCTGGATCTGGATGCGCGGATCGATTCCACGCTGTTCTCCTCCGGCCGTGGCTTGCGCGAACTTTATGAGCGCTATTCTACCTTCATGGACCGCTTCTATGTCGGCCGCTGGAAGCGCTGGGTGTTCATCGAGCCGCTGTCGGAGGCCGCCACCATGGGGCTCGGCGGCATGATCGTGCTGCTGGCGCTCGCGGTCCCGGCATTCCGCGAAACCGCCGATGACGACTGGCTGAAGAAGTCCGATCTCGCGGTGACCTTCCTCGACCGTTACGGCAATCCGATCGGCAGCCGCGGCATCAAGCATAACGACTCGATCCCGCTGGAGGACTTTCCCGACGTCCTGATCAAGGCCACCCTCGCCACCGAGGACCGCCGCTTCTACGATCATTTCGGCATCGACATCGCCGGCACCGCACGCGCGCTCATCACCAATGCGCAGGCCGGCGGCGTGCGCCAGGGCGGCTCTTCGATCACGCAGCAGCTCGCCAAGAACCTGTTCCTGAACAACGAGCGCACGATCGAGCGCAAGATCAAGGAAGCGTTCCTGGCGATCTGGCTCGAGCACCGCCTTACCAAGAACGAGATCCTGAAGCTTTATCTCGATCGCGCCTATATGGGCGGCGGCACTTTCGGCGTCGACGGCGCGGCGCATTTCTACTTCAACAAGTCGGCGCGCGACGTGAACCTTGCGGAAGCCGCGATGCTCGCCGGCTTGTTCAAGGCACCGACCAAATACGCGCCGCATATCAACCTGCCGGCGGCGCGCGCCCGCGCCAACGTCGTGCTCGACAACCTCGTCGATGCCGGCTTCATGACCGAGGGCCAGGTGTTCGGCGCCCGCCGCAATCCTGCGGTTGCTGTCGACCGGCGCGACGAGAATTCGCCGAACTACTATCTCGACTGGGCGTTCGAAGAGATGCGCAGGCTGGTCGACACCTTCCCGAAATCCTATACCGAGCGCGTCTTCGTGGTCCGCACCGCCATCGACATGAACGTGCAGCGCTCCGCAGAGGAAGCGATCGAGAACCAGCTCCGCCAGTTCGGCCGCGATTACCACGCAACGCAAGCCGCGACCGTGGTCTCCGATCTCGACGGCGGTGTGCGCGCGATGGTCGGCGGCCGCGACTACGGCGCCAGCCAATTCAACCGCGCCACCGACGCGTACCGGCAGCCCGGCTCGTCGTTCAAGCCCTACGTCTATACGACCGCGCTCCTGAACGGGTTCACACCGAATTCGAAGATCGTCGACGGGCCCGTGTGCATCGGCAACTGGTGCCCGCAGAACTATGGGCACTCCTATTCCGGTTCGGTGACACTGACGCAGGCGATCACGCGCTCGATCAACGTGGTGCCGGTGAAACTCTCGATCGCGCTCGGCGGCAAGGAAGGCCCGAAGGCCGGCCGCGCCAAGATCGTCGAAGTGGCGCGCCGTTTCGGCCTCAAGGCGCCGCTGCCGGACACGCCCTCGCTGCCGATCGGCTCCGACGAAGTCACCGTGCTCGAGCATGCGGTCGCCTACGCGACGTTCCCGAACAGGGGCCGCTCCGTCACGCCGCATACGGTGCTGGAAGTCCGCACCGGCGCCGGCGACCTGGTGTGGCGCTGGGACCGCGACGGGCCGCAGCCCAAGCAGGCGATCCCGGCCTCCGTTGCCGCCGATATGGCGGGGATGATGAGCCACGTGGTGAGCGAAGGCACCGCGCGCCGCGCCGCGCTCGACGGTATTCCGACCGCCGGCAAGACCGGCACCACGAACGCCTATCGTGACGCCTGGTTCGTCGGTTACACCGGCAACTTCACCTGCGCGGTCTGGTACGGCAACGACGACTACTCGCCGACCAACCGCATGACCGGAGGCTCGCTGCCGGCGCAGACCTGGCACGACATCATGGTCGCCGCGCATCAGGGCGTCGAGGTCCGGGAAATTCCCGGCGTCGGCATGGGCCAGAAGCTGCCGAAGGAGCCGGCGGCGCAGGCGAACGCCGCGCCCAAGGTGCTCGAGACCAAGCCCGGACCACCGCCCGTGCTGACCAAGCGCGGCGCCGATATCCTGGTGCGGGTCGAGAAGATGCTTGACGAGGCAGCCAAGACCTTGGGCAAGACGTCGTCCAACGCGCCGGCGAAACCGGATAAGTCGTCGTCGAGCGCGCTGGCTTTCCCCGAGAATTACGTCGCGGCGGCCGGCGATCAGGTGGCGGCGCCGACGCCGCGCAAGAACTGATGCCAGCTTCGGAGCTGTTAGGGCCGTGCGGCTGATCCTCATTACCTTGGTCGCGCTGATACTTGCCGCCGGGATCGGCCTCGGCTCGACTTACGTCGCCGCGACGCGCGGCACCAATATCGGCACGCTCAAGATCGGCGCCTGGACCGCGCGGCCGAGGAATGGCACATCCGACATCGACCCCTATAACCGCGCGACGATCGCCCGCTCCGGCGAATTGCCGGTCGGCACCGGCGACGGCATAGGCTTCACTGCTACCACCGATGACAACAAGAAGCCGCTCGACGGACGCTGCGACGTCATCGTCAGCGGTGTTACCCCGCCGGCGCGGTTCTGGACACTGACGCTGTTCGACCGCAAGGGCCATCTGGTGGCCAATTCGCTGCAACGCTACGGCTTCACCAGTCAGGAAATCATCCGCGCCTCCGACGGTACGTTCGAGATCCGAATCGCCTCGCGCTCGCGTGCCGGCAACTGGCTGCCGACGGGCGGCATCGAGCGCTACGCGCTGGTGTTACGGTTGTACGACACGCCGGTCGGGGTGGCGACGCGGACCCAGCGCGACGCGCCGATGCCGGCGATCTCGACGGTGGGTTGCCCATGATCCGCCTCGCCTTCACGATCATCGCAGGCGTGCTGCTGGGCGGCGTGGTGCATCTCGTCAGCGTGCTGGCCTTGCCGCGGATTGCCTCCCAGGACGCTTATTCGCGGCTGGCGCCGATCACGCAGCTCAATGCGGTCACACCGCTGCCATCAGCGGATCCCGGCAATTCGCTGATGCCGTTCATGGACCCAGCATTCGCGATGGCGGTCTGCCGCTACGATCTCTCGACCGGGCCGATCAAGCTGACGGTGCCGGTGAGCCAGTCCTATACCTCGGTGTCGTTCTACACCCGCAACGAGCTCGCCTATTACGCCATCAACGACCGCTCCGCGGGCAAGAAGGTGATCGAGCTCGATCTGATGACCGAGGCTCAGCACAACGAGCTGCCCGAGGACGAAGACATCACCGCCGCCGACCGGCTGATCATCGATTCTCCGACCGCGACCGGCCTGATCCTGTTGAAGGCGCTGGCGGCGGAGCCCGGCCTGATGCCGCAGGCACAGGCCTCGCTCGCGGCCGCAAGCTGCAAGGTGCAGACCGAACCCCTGGCGCCGAAACAGGCCGAAATCCCGCTTCCCGCCCCTGCGCCCGCGGCTCGCCCTTCCGGCAGGCGCTAGCCCTTCACGACGGTGGCGTGCCCGATGACCGGCGGCTGAGCGGCGACGGGCGGATTGGCAGTCAGCGCGGCGAGCTCGCCGATCAGACGGTCGGCATCGGCCGCGACATTGTCGGGCGCCTGGATCACCAATCGCTCCAGCGCCCAGCGATAGGACGAGATCCGCCGCTCCAGGCATTGCTGGACCCACTGCACGATCAACGTGTTCTCTTCCATCCGGGCAATCGCGTCCGCCCGCTCGTGCGGCGACAGATCCGACACCATGCCGAGGCTGGCGTTGCGCTTGCGGTCAAGCTCGATGACGCGCCAGGCCGTCGCAAAGAACGGCTCGAACCGCGCGATGTCGTCGCGCACGTCGTCGATCAGTTGCATATAGCGCGAGGTGTGTGCGCGGTGCGGCTCGTCGATCAGCGCGCGTCCGTAAGCGGTGCGGTCGAATACCACCTTCTGGCGCCATGGCGAGGGCAGCGGCTGATAGTCGCCGAACACGCTCTTCCAGGCCGGCCGCGAATGCGGCGGCTCGATCAGGGGATAGGCGAGGTCGCGGAGCTGGCGCTCGTTCTCGGTAAGCTGGAATTGCGAGGGCCTCATGCCGATGCTGCCGGTCGCTTCAGCGCCGAGCCAGCGGTGCATGTCGTCGTTGCGGAAGTCGGCACGCGTGCGGCCGAAATCGCCACCGCTGCAGCCGCCGAGCGCCGCGCCGATCAGCAGCAGTGTAAACACCGGGCGTGAGCGCCGGCTTCCGGTGCTCCGGCTCGGAAGACGCGCCTCGCGCATTTCAAACGTCCAATGGTCAGGTGCGCCGACGGCGACGGCGACGAGGCGCTGTACCTTCTGCCGGCCCGCGCCCGCCATCGGTCTCGTCGGTCACGCGCTCAATCCGGATAACGGGAAGGATCAGAACAGTCCCCATGCCATCGCTTGCAGCGCCACCCACGACTGCGCCCGGCCGCCGCGAAGCCGCATCCGCCGGAAACTCAATGATGGTGCCCATTTCTGTTCTCTCTGCCTGCCGCACGGCGATGATTTGCCAGGCGACGTCCGGATTAAGAACCGCACGTGGTTAATGAGCTCTTAATCGGGACGGCCGGTCGGTTACGGATGTGGCGAGTGTGCCTTATTCGTCAGATCGCTTCCGTCAGATAGTTCACATTTTAGCGGATACCTTCACGGCCCGTTTTCCTTAACCGCCCCTTAAAGCCGCACGACATAGGCTGGCGTCAGAACGTTTTGCGCATTTTGAAAGTCGCGTACGCCTTCCCATGAGCGCAGCTCCAGTCATTCCAGGCCTCGATGGGCTGATGACCTTGTCCCGCCGCGAGGGCGTCGACATCCGTCCGACGCTGCTGCGCGTGCTCACCGACCTCTATGTGCAAGCCAAGGCTCACTCCGCCGATGAAGAGCGGCAATTCGTCGAACTGGCCTCGCGCCTGATCGACCAGGTCGACGATGCGACCCGCGCGGCGGTGCGGGCGCGGCTCGCCGTCTATCAGGCGACGCCGGAGGAGTTGCTCGGCAAGCTCCGCCTGCGGCGCACCGACCCGGACCAGCCGGTGCCGGTTGCCGCTCAGATCCCGGCGGCGCCCTCCCCGCCACCATCGCTCAAACCCCCGACCGAGGCGCAGCTTCGGATGGCATCGAGTCTCGCGATGCGGCCCAACGATGCCGCGGAGATCACCGACATATTCTTTGCCGCGACGGGCAGCGAGCGGGTCCAGATTCTGCAGAACATCGTGCAGACCCCACTGAAGGCGTCAGCGCGGATTCCTGCAGCACGCGCCGCGCGCGCCATCGAGATCCTGGAAATGGCGGCCTTCGCCGAAGACATCGAGAATTTCGCGCGCGAAGTTGGCGAGGCCCTGATCCTGCCATCGCGCATCGCCGAGCAGGTGGTGAATGATCCCGGCGGCGAGCCGCTGGCCTGCGCAGCGAGAGCGCTGAACATGCCGAGCCCGGTGTTCCAGCGGGTGCTGATGTTCCTCAATCCGGCACTGGGTTCATCGGTGCACTACGTGTTCCGTCTGTCGCGAATGTACGATCGTCTGAGCGAACGCACCGCGCTCATCATGCTGGCGGCATGGCGAGGCTCGACCATGGCGGTCGCGCGTGCCAAATATCGCCCTTCGCTCTACGATGACGAGCGCCATCGTGCACGCACCACATCCGGTGAGAGGCGCCCCGCCGTTCAGCCGGGTAATGCGCCCGCGATCCGCTCGCAGAGCTCCGGACGCTAACCCTTCGCCAGGTCTAGAAAGTGCCGCCCAGCCTTGTCCTCGGTCTCGACGACCCAGGCATCGGGATCGAAGCGGATTTCCTTGGCAAGCCGTTGCTCCACCGAGTGCTCCGGTACCGGCTCTTTCGTCATGGGCACGAAGATGCGGTCGAATGGCCGGCTGTCTTCATAGGCCGTCTGCGGCGCGGGCGTGTAAAGCATGGCGTTGCCGTCAAGCAGCGCCACTTTCACGAACACCGCCCCCGCCTCCTCCGCGCCACGCCGGCGCACAGCGCCAAAAACGCCTTCTTTCTGGCAGCGCCGCAGGTATGCGGATACCCAGATGCTTGATTTCAATCGCATTGGACAACGATAGGTCAGCGCTTGGCGCGACGCTACCCTATTCGACCGGGTGTCCGATCATCGCCGAGAGTTCGCGCACGACCCGGTCCGACATCTGGCCGGTCACCGGCAGCTTGCGGTCGCGCTCGAATTTGGCGATCGCGGCCTGCGTGTCGGAACCAATGGTGCCAGTCGGCTTGAGTTGGCCGTAGCCATATTCGGTGAGCGCGCGCTGGACCGCCGCGATGCGCTTCGATGCCGCACTCTGGGTGGTCTCGCCGCGCGAGGGAATCGGCGCAGGCGGTCGCACGACGTTTGCTGGAGCCGGTGGAGCTGAAGTCGACTTCACGACGAGATTGGTCATCGGGTCGGAAGTCCTCGAATCAGAGGTTTTGGAATCGGATGGCCTCGGTTCCACCCTGGATTCGGAAGGCTTCGCGGGTTCGGCCGGCTTCGCTTCCACAGCCTGTGACTCAACGGGACGCGCAGCCTCGACCGGTCGCGGACGCGGCAGCGGGCTCGTGACGGCAGGCGCTGGCGGCGGCAACGTCACGACCGAGCCGAACATCGGCGATGGATGGCGGCCGGCCTGCAGGAACAACGCGTTGGTGATGATGGCAATGACGGTGCCGGCCGCGAGCACGCCGGCGACCGTGTCCTTTGGACTATGCAGCAGCACGCGCATCAGGAGGCCGCGCTCTTCCTCGGCTTCGATCGCGACCGCCTGCGCGCCGCGACGGCGGCGGCGCGGCATCTCATCATCATCGGCAACTTTTCTAGGCACTCTTCTTCACCTGCTGGGCTTGTTCCTGTAATCCGGATCGCAAGGCGGGCTTCAGCGTCGCGATCTTGCCGGAAGGCTCCTGCACCGCCGGCGGCACAAACGAGAGCGGCAGCGTCACGGCCACGGTAGTGCCTTCGCCAAGCTTGCTCTCTACACTCATCTCGCCCTGGTGCAAGCTGACCAGGCCCTTCACGATCGACAGTCCAAGTCCGGTGCCTTCATGGCGACGCTGATAGGTCTTGCCGGCCTGGAAGAAAGGATTGCCGATCCGCTTGAGGTCGTCGGCATCGATGCCGACACCGGTATCAGTGACGCGCAGCACCAGCCGCGATCCCTCGACCGCCGCCGACACCGTGACGCTGCCGCCGCGCTCGGTGAATTTGATGGCGTTGGATACCAGGTTGAGCGTGATCTGCTTGAAGGCGCGCGGATCGCCGTTCATCATCGGCAGATCCTCCGGCGCGCGCGTGATCAAGTCGACGCCGCTCTCCCGCGCTTTCAGCGCCAGCAGATTGCAGCAGTTGAGCAGCGCCGGGCGCGGCGCGAACGGTTCTGGCGCAATTTCGAAAGTGCCCGTTTCCATCTTGGACATATCGAGGATGCCGTTCACCACCGACAGCAGATGTTGGCCGGAATCACGGATGAGCTGCGCATACTCCTTGCGGCGCGCTGCATCGAGCATCAGCACATCTTCCTGAGCAATCATCTCGGAGAAGCCGATGATCGCATTCAGCGGCGTGCGCAATTCGTGGCTCATGGTGGCGAGGAACCGCGTCTTCGACGCGTCCGCCTGCTCGGCAGCGTTGCGCGCCTGCTCCAGCGCCTCCTGCTGCATCTTGCGATCGGTCACGTCGCGGATCACGGCGACGACCTCGCCTTCGCCTCCGGCCTGGTCGAGCGGCCGGCAGCGCATCTCGACCCAGATGAAATCCGCCGACTGCGGCAAACCGCGCGGCGCCTCCCGCCGCAGCCGGAATTCGACACTGCCCCCCTCGCCGCCCCGCGCTGCATCCGACAGCGCGGTGAGATAGGCCGGACGATCGGCGACATGGACGCGATCGAATAGGCCATGCCCCAGCAGCCGCGGCGCCGGCGCGCCGAGCATCGCTTCCGCCGCCGGCGAGATGAATTGCACCGCCCCGTTGCGGCTATGGCGCGACAACACATCGCTCATATTGTGCGCCAACAGACGATAGCGTTCTTCCTCGCGATAGAGCAGCGCCACGCTGGTGCGCGCGAGCGACTCGGCGCCGAAGGCAAGGCCGGCGGCATAGAGCGTCGCTGAAACGACGCCGAACCCGATCAACGCCTCCTGCAACGGCATGCTGAGATTTGACGGTGGCAGCAAATGGAAATGGCCGAGCACGATCAAGGCCGCCGCGCACGACATCGCAAGCGCAAAGGCGAATGCCACCACGCGGCGCGACGCCGATAGCGCAGCCTCGATCGGAACGACGATGAGCCAGACGGCGGCGAAGGATGTGATCCCGCCAGTGGCCGCCGCCACAATCATGACGAAGCCGGCAAGCGCCAGTGACGACAGCACATGCGCGCCTTCGTAACGGCCTGTGCGCGACAGGAACCAGGACAACAGGATCGGCGCGATCAGCCAGGCGAAAGCCGCGACCTCGATCGCGGTGGGCGCGCCGCGCAGCGCGAGAAAAACTGGAAACGCGGCGAACGCGGCCAGGCTGCCGAGCAGGCGCGGCGCCATGAAGGCGCGATGCCGCGCCCGCGTCAACGCGTCATATCTCGCCGACGGATGCAGCAGGGCATCGAGACAATCGCGGATAATATTCAAAACACTCACGGCTCTCGCGCTTTCCGATCCTGCGTCAAAGACGCGTCGGAACGCCCCCTTCATCTTGGACTCACCGTGTCAGAGTGAACTTAAGCGAACGCTAAGGCACAGCGCCTGGCCGCCAGTCTCTGTGCGTTCGCGCAGCTTTTGCACATCACAACCGGCGCATTTGGCGCGGATGGTGAACGTTAGGTTTCCGCGATCGATGATCTTATGGTTTCGAAATGGTGGACAAGACGGGCAACGACATGTTGCCGCGGCGCGGAGCATCAATCGAAAATTTACACCGAATCCAGACGCCCGCGGATTTCAGCGCGCATTTTCCGCGAATTTTCGACGATTTAACTTCAAGGCAAACACTCGCGTTTTATTGACCGCTGATAGTCACGTGCGAATTGCGGATCAACCGCAAACGAAGATGACGGGGTCGCGAGATGTTTTTCCTGCTGCGCATGGCATTCTGGCTCGGGCTCGTGCTCGTGCTGCTGCCAAGGGATAAAGCACCTGAATCGGAAAAGCTGCCGCAGATCGGCGCCGCCGAAGCCGTGCAGGCGGCGACCGCTGCGGTCAGCGACATGGGCCAGTTTTGCAAGCGCCAGCCCGCAGCCTGCGAGGTCGGCGGCCAGGCCGCAACTGCGATCGGCCAGCGCGCCACCGATGGCGCAAGAAAAATCTATCAGATCATCATCGACAAGAAGCCGCCCGACCACACCGGCTCGATCGGCTCGTCTGGGGATGCCGAGGTCTCCATCGCGTCCCGCGACACCCTGACGGTCGACGACCAGGCCATCGAATGGCGGCCGCCGATCGCACCGTGACTGCAAAATAAGCCGGAACCCGCAGCATTTTCATCGCATTCAGCCGCCCGCGTCCCTATATAACGGGTGGAGAGACGGGACGCGGGTGACGATGACGATCGACGAAATCAGGGACAATTTTGCGCTGCTCGACGAGTGGGACGACCGCTACCGCTACGTCATCGAGCTCGGCCGCACGCTTGCGCCGATGCCGGAGGAAGAGCATTCCGCGGCCAACAAGGTGCAGGGTTGCGCAAGCCAGGTCTGGCTCTCCAGGAAGATCGACCGCAATGGCGAGCCGCGGCTGCACTACCTCGGCGACAGTGACGCGCATATCGTGCGTGGGCTGATCGCGATCCTGCTCACGCTTTATTCGGACCGCACGCCCAAGGAAATCCTGGCGACGGATGCGGCTGCGATCTTCGACGAATTCGGGTTCCGCGAGCACCTGACGCCACAGCGCTCCAACGGATTTCGCTCGATGATCGAGCGTATCCGCTCGGACGCGCGCGAGACGCTCGCGACCGCCGCTTCCTAGGCATCTGAGATATACGCTCCCTCTCCGGCTTGCGCCGCTTGCGGGAAAGGTGAAGCGAACTCGCTGCTCAAATGCGGCACCCCCTGGCTGTGCTACTTGCGTTTCCGCTGCTGCTGGCCAAGGCCCATCTTCTTGGCAAGCTGCGAGCGCTCTACCGCATAGTTCGGCGCGACCATCGGATAGTCGGCCGGCAGCCCCCATTTCTCCCGATATTGTTCTGGCGTCATGTTGTACTGCGTGCGCAGGTGACGCTTCAGCGACTTGAATCGTTTGCCGTCTTCCAGGCAGACCAGATATTCGGGAGTAACCGACTTCTTCACCGATACCGCGGGCTTGGCCGGTTCGAGCGGAGCCTCGGTCCGTCCGCTGGCAACCCGCGTCAGGGCAGCATGAACCTGGCTGATCAGGTTGGGGATCTCGGAAGCCTGGGTCGGATTGTTGCTGAGATAGGCCGATACGATGTTGGCGGTCAGTTCGACGGGGTTTTTGCCGGTTGCATCGGTCATCGCGCAATTTTCTCTTGAGGCTTGAAGGGCGGATCCCGCAGACAGTATCGGCCAACACCAATACATCGGCGGAGCCACGCATTACTTGCAAATATGGGTGGACTACCAGGATTCTAGCAAGAACTACGCGCCTTTATTTTTCAACACAGCGCGATTGCAAGTATTTCTCAACCCTACGACGAACGCTGGTCGAGATGCGCCCGCAACTCGTCGATGGAGGCGAAGCGCATCATGCCTTCCGGCATCTGCGCCTCGATCGAGCCGTCGGAATAGAGCGAATAGGCCATGCCATCGACGACGCCCGATTTCAGCACCGTTACCGGCGGCTGCTCCTGCGGCTGCGGCGGACGACGGTCGGCCGCGGGCGCGCCGGGGCTCTCGCCTGACGTCAGCGGCGTCCGGGGCGCGCGGCGCGGCGGAAGGTCGGAAGGTCGTTGCCGCTCCGATCTTGGCCATGTGTCATCGAAGTTCACCTGCGGCGCCTCGCCCGATTCGGCGTCTGGTGCCGGCGGATTCGAACGCAGGTCTGGCGAAGCCATGTCGGGGGTCAAAGATTCGCCTCCGCGCGCCCGTTCGCGCTCCTTGCGCGTGGACGAGAACATCAGGTTGCGCCGCTTGGGTGCTGCCGGGGTAGCCTCCGACGATTCTGCGACGGGCGGCATTTCATTGCGGACGCGATCGCGGGCCGCGGCCTCATGATACCAAGGCGGCGGCGTCGCGCCGGGCGCCGTTGCCGCTGCCCCAGAATCTTCGGCCGCCGATTGGTCACGCCTGAATGGGAACCTGCTCTCGGAAGCAGCCGCAGCACGCGGCGCGACGGGCGACAGCGGAAATTCCGGGCGCGGCTCTGCAGGCATCCCGCTTTCCAGGCGCCGGGCGAGGTTCCGCAGCTCCCGCACATTGAGCCAGAGGCCGAACATAATCAGGCCGGTGCAGAACCCGAACACACCGGAGAGAATCAGCGTGCTGCCGACGCTGAATTCCTTGTATTGAATGCCATAGCCGATCGCTAGCAGGCCTGCCAAAAGCACGCCAAAACCCGCGACCAACATCCCGATCATCATCGAACTCACCCCCGAAAACCGCGCTAAATCTATGCGCCGGCCCCCTATGCCACGATACCGTCATATTATGTGCATCGCCAACCAACAATTCCGGAGACGGTTCCTATCCGGATCTTGAACCAGGAGATTAGCGCCGACTCCGCTCCTCTGGGACAGTCGGCCGGCAACGCGTCCCCGTAAATTTACCGGCTACGAATTGATGCCAAATTGCTGCGATGCATCCGGAAATTACGCCACAATTCCCAATTACTCGGTAATGGAACTGCGCTATATGGATGCCGGGGAATGAGGCCCTTAAAGCGTCAGCAGGGCCGAGGGACGCCGGGTCACCAATAGCCATGTCATCCATCACGACTTCTGCCATCGAAACGCCCGCGCGGCGCTCGGTGGAAAAGACTTGCGACGATCTCGCGATCGTCGTGCTGACTGCGGTCGCCTTGATCGCAGGCCTCACGTTCCGCGATTACGGGCTGGGCTGGGACGACTACACCCACGCCGAATATGCCGATCTCCTGCTGCGCATGTATGGTTCCGGTTTCAAGGACACCGGCGCGCTGTCATTCGCCAACCTCTACATGTATGGCGGCGGTTTCGATATGGCCGCGGCGCTCCTGCACAAGGTTATTCCGCTCGAATTGTTCGAAACGCGCCGGCTGCTCGGCGCGGTCGTTGGCGTGATCGGGCTCGCGGTCACCTGGCGGCTCGGTCGCCGCGTGGGCGGCCCCTTGGCCGGACTTGCCGCGCTGCTGTTGCTCGCGCTGTGCCCGACGTTCTACGGCCACATGTTCATGAACCCGAAGGACGCGCCATTCGCGGTGGCGATGGTGATCCTGCTGATGGGCCTTGTGCGCCTTGTCGAGGAATATCCGGCGGCCTCGCCGCGCACCATCCTGATCGTCGGATTTGGCGCCGGCCTTTCGCTCGGCTGCCGGGTCCTCGGCGGGCTGGCGCTGATCTACGCCGCAGTTGGTTTTCTGCCATTGCTGCTTGAAGAGGTCCGCGAGCAGGGCCTGCGCGAGGCGGCGTACCGCTTCGCCCACGCGGTCTACGTGCTGCTGCCCGGGCTGATCTTCGGCTATCTCGTGATGGGCCTGATCTGGCCGTGGTCGATCATGGAACCGGGCCATCCCCTCGAGGCCGTCACCTATTTCTCGCACTTCTTTGAAAAGCCCTGGAAGGAGATGTTCGACGGCGCGCTGGTCTCGGTGCCGGACATGCCGTGGTCCTATCTGCCGACGCTGTTCGCGCTGCAGCTTCCCGAGGTGCTGCTCGGCCTCTTGATCGCAGCGGTCGTCATGAGCCTGATGTCGCTGTCGCGTGCCGACGTTGCCGCGCGGCGCAAGACCATCCTGCTGATGTTGACCCTGGCGGCAACGTTGCCGCTGGTCGTCGCGATGGTGAAGCGGCCGGCGCTCTATAACGGCATCCGCCATTTCATCTTCGTGATCCCGCCGATGGCGGTGCTGGCCGGCTTCGCCTTTGCGCGCACCATGGACTGGCTCGGCGAAAAGCGCAGGAGCTGGCAGCCGGTGGCGCTCGCCGTCTTCACCTTCGGCCTACTGCTACCGCTCAGCGAAATGATCCGGCTCCATCCGTATCAATATACCCACTTCAACCACATCGCCGGCACGGTCCGCGGTGCCGACGAGCTGTTCATGCTGGATTACTGGGGGCTTGCCCTGAAGCAAGCCTCCGACGGCCTGCGCGAGCAATTGATCGAGCGACAGGAAATTCCGCCGCAGAACGGCAAATGGAAGGTCGCCGTCTGCGGCCCGCAGCGCCCGGCGCAGGTTGCGCTCGGGCCTGACTTCACGATCGGCTGGGACAGCCAGTCCGCCGATTTCGCGATGACGCTCGGCGAGTTCTATTGCAAGGGCCTGACCGCGCCCGTGATGGTCGAGATCAAGCGCGACGACGTCGTGTTCGCCCGTGTCTACGATATCCGCGGCCGCAGCATCTCGAGCCTGCTCGCGATCCCCGCCCCCTAAGTTACCGCGCGCCGCATATCAGTCACGCCGAGCCTGGCTTGCTGCTCGGCGGCGGCAAGGCTACGCTCCGCGCTGACAAATCGACACATGGGAGAAGCCGGTCATGTCGCCAGCGGAAGCTCGCCTAAAGGAAGTGCCGTCGGATATGACAGATGCCGAGTGGCAGCAGCGCGTCAACCTCGCCGCCTGTTACCGCCTCGTGGCGCTCTATGGCTGGGATGATCTGGTCGATACCCACATCTCCGCGCGTGTGCCCGGGCCAGAGCATCATTTCCTGATCAATCCGTATGGCCTGATGTTCGAGGAAATCACGGCCTCCAGCCTGGTCAAGGTCGATCTCGATGGCAACCTGCTGTCCAAGACCGACTACAACATCAATCCTGCCGGCTTCACGATCCATTCCGCCATCCACGAGGTGCGCGAGGACGCCGGCTGCGTGCTCCATCTGCACACGCCTGACGGGACCGCGGTCTCGAGCTGTCCCGAAGGGCTGCTGCCACTGAACCAGACCGCCCAACTCGTCACCCACGATCTCGCCTATCACGACTACGAAGGCATCGCGCTCGATCATGACGAGCGCCCGCGGCTGCAGCGCGATCTCGGCAACAAGAACCACATGCTGTTGTGCAATCACGGCACGCTCACGGTCGGCCGCTCCGTCGCGTCCGCCTTCGAGCGCATGTACCACCTGGAGCGGGCCTGCACGATGCAGGTGCGCACCCGCATGCTGGGGCCGACCGTCCACCCGGTCGAGCAGTCCGTGATCGACAAGAACGCCGCGCTGCTCTCCAATCCCGACCGCGCCGAATTGCGCTCGACGACGCTGGTCTGGCCGCCCCTCCTCCGCAAGCTCGACCGCATCGACCCGAGCTTCCGCAATTGAATTTTCGGGATTTTGGTGTAAGGTTGGGTCCAACAACCTCTGCACTACCGAATAAGAACGCCGCCCAATTCCGGGCGGCGTTTTAGCTTTGTGGGCTTGCCGTAGGATGGGTAGAGCGCAGCGAAACCCATCATATCGTCATATCGTCGCTCTAAGATCGCTCGCCGAAATTCCCGCCAAGCTCCGCAATGTCCCCTGCCGAATCCTCTGGGTAGATGCCGAGCCTCACCATCCGGTGGAATGACGAATACGGCCAATCCCTGACCCGGGTCACAAGTCCATGCTTGACCGGATTGATATGAATGTAGTCGATGTGGCGCGCGAAATCGTCCTCGTCGCGAATGGTATGCTCCCAATATCGCCGCTGCCATATGCCGCGTTCGCCCTTTGCGGCACGACTGGCTGAGATCGGTTCGTCAGATGAAAGATTGCGCGAAAACGTTGACTTGATCTGCCGCCAGCGCGTTGCGAAGGCTGTGTCCCCCTCGGGCAACGTCCAAACTGCATGGAGATGATCCGGCAGCACCACCATAGCATCAATCGTAAATGGATGACGCGCGCGGGTCTCCCGAAAGGCAAGGCGCAGCGTCTCGATGTGCTCCGTTAGTAACTGCAGCCGCCGGTCCGTTAGGTTCACAGTGAAGCTACCGCCGGGAACAAAGTTGCGGCGGTAGTCAGTCATTGTCAGGCGCTCGTATGGTTAGATGATGGGTTTCGCTTTCGCTCTACCCATCCTACGAATTCCGGTCTATTTCGGCTGCTCCGCCAGCGCCGCGAGAATCCGCGCCCAGGAGCGGATGCCTTTGTGGAAGCTCTTGAGGTCGTATTTCTCGTTCGGCGAATGGATATTGTCGTCGTCGAGCCCAAAGCCGACCAGGAGCGAATCGAGGCCGAGCGTGCGCTTGAAATCGGCGACGATCGGGATCGACGCACCTGATCCCATGAGAACCGCTTCCTTGCCCCACTCGTCCGTCAGCGCGCGCCTGGCGGCGGCGAGCGGCTTCATGTTCCAGTCAAGCGCGATCGCGGGCGCACTGGAATGGTCGCCGAACTCGACTGAACAATCCGCCGGGATTCGCGCCGCCACGTAATCGCGGAACGCCTTGCGGATCTTGGCTGGATCCTGGCCCTCGACCAGGCGGAACGAGACCTTCGCGGAGGCGAGCGACGGGATCACCGTCTTCGAGCCCTCGCCGATATAGCCACCGACGATGCCATTGATGTCGCAGGTCGGGCGCGAGGAGATCTGCTCGATCAACAGACGATCCTTCTCACCGGCCGGCACCGAGAGCCCGATCGGCTTCAGGAAAGTGTCGGGCGTCAGGTTCAGCTTCTTCCACTGCTCGAAGACATCGGGCGGCAGGTCCTTCACCCCGTCGTAGAAGTCGGGAATGGTGATGCGGCCGTTGTCGTCGAACAGTCCACCGAGAATGCGGGTCAGCACGCGGATCGGATTCTGCGCGCCGCCGCCGAACACGCCCGAATGCAGGTCGCGGTTGGCGGCCTTGATCTTGACCTCGTCATAGACCAGTCCACGCAGCGAGGTCGTGATCGCCGGCGTGTTCGGATCCCACATGCCGGTGTCGCAGACCAGCGCGAAGTCGGCCTTCAGCTCCGCCTTGTTCGCTTCCAGGAATGGCAGGAAATTCTTCGAGCCGACTTCCTCTTCGCCCTCGATCAGGATGGTGACGTCGACCGGCAGCGAACCCGCGACCTGTTTCCAGGCGCGGCAGGCTTCGACGAAGGTCATCAACTGGCCCTTGTCGTCCTCCGCGCCGCGCGCAACGATGATCTTGCGGCCATCGGCATGGTCGGTGACAACGGGCTCGAACGGCGGACGGTGCCAGAGATCGAGCGGGTCGACCGGCTGGACGTCGTAATGTCCGTAGAACAGCACGTGCGGCCGTCCGTCCGTGCTGCCATTGGCCTTGGCGACGATGGCTGGATGGCCCGCGGTCGGCCTGACTTCGGCAGCGAAGCCGAGCGTCGCGATGTCCTTGGCAAGGTGCTCTGCCGCCGCCTTGCAGTCAGCCGCGAAAGCTGGATCGGCCGAGATCGATTTGATCCGCAGCAGCGCGAACAGCCGCTCCAGGCTGTTGTCGAAATCGGCGTCGATGCGGTCGAGGACCGCCTGGAGCTTTGGATTGGACATCGCTGAATTCCCTAGCTGTGGGCGGTGTTGTCACCGAGTTTTAGCTCGCCTGCCGCTGGAGGCAAAGCGCCGGCCGCATCGGCTGGAGGCCGATCCCGTATATGCCAGACTAATCCACCTGCAAGCACGATGGTCGCCACGAGATTGTTACCGTAGGCCTGCACATCGATCGGAAACAGCGGCAGCGACAACAGCATCAGGCATCCGGCGGCGGCGAGCACGATCCAGGTCCCGGTCCTGACCGCCGGCCGCGGATCATAGGCGGCGCGATGCATCAGGACCGTCATCGGAAAGAACAGCCACAGGAAGTAATATTGTCGCGCCAGCGGCGAGGCGACCGTCATCAGGCAGAACAGGATGCCGATTTCCTCGGCATCGGATTTCTCGGTCCGGCGTGACGCCGGCGGCATCACCGCGAGATAGCCGAGACCGAGTGCGAGCGAGACCGCAAGCACGATGAGATTCGACGTCTTGAAATCGAGATTGACGATATTCATCGTGCGCGCCGGCTTGGCCACGAACGGATCGTCCTGATTGTAGTTCACCGGACGCGTCAGCCGATGCGTCATCGCGATGATCGACTGATTGACCCACGACCAGTTCTGCTCGTCGCGTTGGCCGAAGCCTTTTTCCGAGCTCGAGCCGACCATGCCCTGATACCAGGTCTTCAATTCCGTGACGTTGTGCTGGAAGCCGCGGAACGGCGCCGGCAGCACGAACAGGAACACGGCAAGAAATACGAGCGTGCTAGCAACCGCCGTCCAGTGCCTGCGCCAGATCAGATAGGGCAATACCGCTACCGGAAACACCTTGATCGCGGTCGCCAGCGCAAACATGCTTCCCGCGAACCACGACCGTTTCAGCCGCAACAGCCAAAATCCGTAGAGCATCATCGCCAGCAGCATCAGGTTCGGCTGGCCGAGATCGAACATATCAAAGACAAACGACAGCGTGACGATGCCGGGCAGCGCTTCCAACAGCCAGCCCGGCTTGCGGCCCGATCCCGCCATCGCGTGCGACAGCTGCGCCGTCGTCCACCACGCGATGATATTAAGCAGGCAGAGCGCAAGATAGAGCGCAATCTTGCCGAAATAGCTGGGCACGGCGAGCAGCACCGCCGGCAGCGGCGGGTAGATGAAATCAAAATAGGTGTGGGGATCGGCAGGATAGAGATCCTTGCCCTGCACCACCTGCTGCCCGGCCCAATACCACAGCGGATAATCCTTGGTTTTGCCGTGCCCGAAAATCTCGGGGACGAGCACATTCGCCGTCAATGCGATGCAAGCGAGGAAAAACAGGATGTCGAGCGGTGCCCGAAGCGATGGATATCTCAGCACAAGCTCGTTCCAGGAATCGTGGGCAGGTCGCGGCAGGAAAACATGTTAGCGCCGCAACAGCCCGCCGAGCGCGCCGCGCACCAGTGCGCGTCCGATCGAGCCGCCGAGCTGACCGCCGACCGATTTGCCGACGTTGGCCACGAGGCCGCCGATCACCTTGTTAGTGACCGAGCGGGTGACGTTGCGCGCGACGACCTGGCCAGTCGAGAGCCTGCCGCGCCTGACATTGGTGCCGAAAATCGCGGCGGCAATATCGCCGATCTGGCCGAGAATGCCGCCGCCTCCGCCGGCCTCCGGACCGTCCGCCGTCACCGCCGTGCCCTCGATCCGCTTCTGCAGCATCTCGTAGGCGGATTCGGAATCGACTGCGGTGTCGTATTTGCCCTTGAACGGGCTGGCGTCGATGATCTTCTTGCGCTCCTCCGGCGTGACCGGCCCGATCCGCGCCGACGGTGGCCGGATCATCACGCGCTCGACCATCGACGGCGTACCGCCGCCTTCAAGGAAAGATACCAGCGCCTCGCCCTTGCCTAGTTCCATGATCACGCGGGCGGTATCGAGCTTCGGATTGGGACGGAACGTCCCTGCGGCGGCCGCAACTGCCTTCTGATCGCGTGGAGTGAAAGCGCGCAACGCATGCTGCACGCGGTTGCCCAATTGCGCGAGCACCTTGTCCGGCACGTCGATTGGATTCTGGGTGACGAAGTAGACGCCGACGCCCTTCGAGCGGATCAGCCGCACCACCTGCTCGATCTTGTCCAACAGCGCCTTCGGCGCATCGTTGAACAAGAGATGCGCCTCGTCAAAGAAGAACACCAGCTTCGGCTTCGGCAGGTCGCCTGCCTCCGGCAGTTCTTCGAACAATTCTGAAAGCATCCACAACAGGAAGGTTGCATAGAGCCGCGGACTCTGCATCAACTTGTCGGCCGTCAGGATGTTGACCATGCCGCGGCCGTCGCTGTCGGTCTTCATGAAATCCTTCAGCGTCAACGCCGGCTCACCGAAGAATTTCGTGCCGCCCTGGTTTTCCAGCACCAGGAGCTGGCGCTGAATGGTTCCAACGGTCGCCTTGCTGACATTGCCGAAGCTCTGCGCGGCTTTCCGGATTGGCTCCAGCGGATCCTCCTCGTCATCGGCGGCTTTCTTGGCGCTAGACGGCACAATCGCATCGAGAAGCGCGCGCAGATCCTTCATGTCGATCAGCGTAAGTCCGTTCTCGTCGGCCACGCGAAACGCGACGTTGAGAACACCTTCCTGGACATCGTTCAGATCGAGCATGCGCGAGAGCAACAGCGGGCCCATCTCGGTGACGGTAGCGCGCACCGGATGCCCCTGCTCGCCGAACACATCCCAGAACACCGTCGAGAACTGATCCGGCTGGAATGCGAGCCCCATCTCGCTGGCGCGCTTGACAATGAAGTCCTTGGCCTCACCGACTTCGGCGATTCCGGACAGATCTCCCTTGATATCGGCGGCAAACACCGGAACGCCTGCGCGCGCAAATCCTTCCGCCATCACCTGCAGCGTGACGGTCTTTCCGGTTCCCGTCGCACCGGTAACAAGGCCGTGGCGATTGGCAAGCGCAAGCGTCAGCCATGCCGCCTGTTCGCCCTTACCGACAAAAATCTTCTCATCCGTATCGGCAATCTTGTTATCGGAAGTCGCCATCGCATCGCCTCTTCGCGCGTATCGGGAAGGCATCTTCACCGAACGTGCCCATCATATTGCATCTTGCCCGTCGATTGAAACTGTCAAGCGCCGACGGCGCTTTTTTTGCCGCCCGGATGCGATGCTTCTTATCTTGTCTTACTCTCACGAGCCGTTCAAAAAACGATGACGCAACGCGAAAGAACAGCGCGGCTGGCATATGCACTCTTGCATTACTGCAACACTTCGCCTGTGATGAAGGCGAAAAGCGGGGTCATCTGCGCTCCTCGCTTGTAATTCGCAGCACAGGCGCTCAAGATCAATTCCCAAGCAAGGTCCGGCGGCAAGCCGGCTGGGGACGGGGCAAGATGGACGAACTGGTTGGACGGCTGGCCGCCGAGGCCGGCATCGATAGCGTTGTCGCCGAAAAAGCCGTCGGCATCGTTCTGGGTTTCCTCCGTCGGGAGGGGCCATCCAGCCAGGTTGAAGCGCTGATCTATCAGATTCCGGGCGCGGAAGCGGCGATTGCGGCTTCGGATAACAGTGCAGGTCTCGTGCGATTGATGGGCGGCGGATTGATGGCTGCCGGCACCAGGCTGATGGCGCTCGGCCTCAGCATGAATGAGGTTCAGAAGCTTGCGCGTGAACTTTTCCGGTTCGGGCGCGACAAACTCGGAGCGGATCAGATGGGCGAGATCGTCGCGGGGACGCCAGGACTCAGCCAATTTGCTTGAACGCACCCTCAGGTTGAGTCATTCAATACCAGACATCATGACATACCCACTTTCCGAGATCGAAGGGCTGAGCGCCTATTGCGCCTCGAAATTGAAGGCGCAGGGCATTCGCACCACGGACGCGCTGCTTGAAGCCGCCCGCACCGTCAAGGGACGCAAGGCGCTCGCGGCCAAGACCGGCATCAGCGAACAACAATTGCTCGAATGGGCCAATGTCTCCGACTACATGCGCATTCCCGGGATGGGCAAGGCAAAGGTCGGGTTGGTTCGCGCCGCCGGCGTCACGACCGTTCGCGAACTCGCGCTGCGCAATCCGGCACGGCTTGCGCAGAACATGAAGGACGTGAACACCAGGCGTAAGCTGGTCCGCGTCCTGCCATCGGAAAAATCGGTTGAGCGGCTGATCGAGCGCGCACGTAAATTGCCGCCCAAGATCACGTACTAAACCCACTCCCATCTTGACTCGCCGTGGCG
Organism: Bradyrhizobium cenepequi; assembly: GCF_020329485.1. Taxonomy (GTDB): domain Bacteria; phylum Pseudomonadota; class Alphaproteobacteria; order Rhizobiales; family Xanthobacteraceae; genus Bradyrhizobium; species Bradyrhizobium cenepequi. The sequence continues at coordinate 104,858 of NZ_JAGKJI010000024.1, read as the reverse complement.
GGACGCGCAAAGCCACCGCATGATCGCTGCGATGCAAAGGGACATCCATTCCGGCGCCGCTGCCGTGCTGCCGGCGCTGCTATCCCGGCCCTACCCGGCCGTGATGGGCGTGCTCAACATCACCCCGGATTCCTTTTCCGACGGCGGCCGGTTTGCCGCGCCCGAACAGGCGCTGGCGCAAGCACGCAAGATGGTCGCTGAAGGCGCCGACGTCATCGACATCGGTGCCGAGTCCACCCGCCCCTACGGTTCCGAGCCGATCTCGGCGGAAGAAGAATTGCGCCGACTGCAGCCGGTGCTGCCTGGTGTCGTCTCGCTAGGCGTACCCGTGTCGATCGACAGCATGAAATCGGAAGTCATGGCCTGGGCGCTAGATCACGGCGCGCTCATCGCCAATGACGTCTGGGGCCTGCAGCGCGATCCCGGCATGGCGCCCTTGGTGGCGGCACGGCATGTACCCGTCATCATCATGCATAACCGCGAGCGGGCCGATCCCTCGATCGATATCATGAAGGACCTTGCGGCCTTCTTCGCGCGTTCGCTCGACATCGCCGCCAAGGCCGGCATTTCACCCGACCAGATCGTGCTTGATCCTGGCATCGGCTTTGGCAAGACGCCGCAGCAAAGCATGATGGTGCTGGCGCGGCTTGCCGAGCTTCGCGCGTTCGGCCTGCCGCTGCTCGTCGGCGCCTCGCGCAAGCGCTTCATCAGCACCGTGACGCCGTCGGAGCCGAACCAACGCATCGGCGGCTCGATCGCGGCGCATCTTATCGCCGCACACGGCGGCGCGCAGATCATCCGCGCCCACGATGTTGCGGAGACTGTGCAGGCGTTGCGGGTGGCGGCAGCGATCAGGGAACAGGAATGACCGACACGATCTTCATCACCGGCATCGTCATCCATGCCCGACACGGCGTGATGGAACACGAGACCGAGGTCGGCCAGCGCTTCGTCATCGATCTCGAGCTCGCCGTCGAACTCTCGGAATCCTCGCGCACCGACAAGCTCGCCGACACCGTGTCCTATTCCAATGTGGTGGCGACCGCGACCGAGGCATTCAAGGATACCAATTACAAGCTGCTGGAACGGGCTGCCGGCGCGGTGGCGGACGCGGTGCTGTCGACGTTTCCTCGCGTCAGCGCCGTCAAGGTCACCGTACACAAGCCGCATGCGCCGATCGCCGCGATCTTCGAGGACGTCGGCGTGGTGCTGACCCGCACGCGGCAAACGGCCACGCATGGCTAGCGCTTCTGTCTTCAGAAGGTGGAGAGCAAGTTCGGTCGCGATCGCTCCCATGAACGCCGCTTCGGCCCGCGCACGCTCGACCTCGATCTGATCGCCTATGACGATGCCCGGATCGACCGTCCGGAATTGACGCTTCCGCACCCCCGCCTGTTCGAGCGCGCCTTCGTGCTGGTGCCGCTCGCGGAAATCGCGCCCGACCGTGTCATTGCGGGACGCAGCATCAGGGATGCGCTGGCAGCGGTTTCGACCGAGGGTATCGTACGGCTCCCGGAGTCCGGCGAATAGCGCCGTAGCCCGGGTGGAGCGGAACGCGCAACCCGGGATATCTGCATCAACGTTTACCAGCGGCCCCGGGTTACGCTAGCGGTTCACCCGGGCTACGGTACCCCAAACTACCGTTTGGCTTGTCGGCTCCGGCATGGCAATTTCCGGCCAAACGGCGAGCAAGACTTGAGGAACGATAGGGCGGATGACGACCACGACTGACGATCTGCGATTGGCGGCCGATTTTGCGCCGGCGACTTACGAGGACTGGCGCAAGCTGGTGGACGGCGTCCTGAAGGGCGCGCCGTTCGAGAAGCTCGTCGGCAAGACCTATGATGGCATTAAAATCGAGCCGATCTATCGTCGCGCCACCACTGCCAGCTCGATCGCCGGCCGCGGCCTGGCTGCGCCCTGGCAGGTCATGCAGCGGATCGATGATCCCGATCCGCGCCGGGCCAATGCGCAGGCGCTGCATGATCTCGAGAATGGCGCCACCGGCCTCGCGCTGGTCTTCGCCGGCGGCAGTGGCGCCCATGGTTTTGGACTCGAGCCGACCGCCGAAACCGTCAACAAGGTGCTTGAAGACATCTACCTCGATGCCGGAATCGCCCTTGATCTCCAGATCGGTCCGCAATCGCGGATGGCCGCGATCCACGTCGCGGAATATGTGAAGCGCAGGGGCTTCGATCCCGCCAACTGCGACATCCGTTTCGGGCTCGATCCGCTGGCGGCCTGCGCGGTCTGGGGTTCTAGCCCCTATGACTGGAACGAGATCGTGCCGGCTGTGGCCGGCGCGATCAAAGGCCTTGTGGCGCTCGGCTTCAAGGGGCCTTTCGCCGCCGCCGATGGGCGCGTGATCCATGATGCGGGCGGATCGGAGGTGCAGGAACTCGCCTTCGTGCTGGCCTGCGCCGTCGCCTACCTGCGCCCCCTTGAACAAGCCGGTGTCGCGCTTGAGGATGCCCAAAGCATGGTCTATGCGCGGCTCAGCGCCGATGCCGATCAGTTCCTGACGCTGGCGAAATTCCGCGCGCTACGCCTGCTATGGGCGCGGATCGAACAGGCTTGCGGATTGATGCCACGGCCAGTGTTCATCGCTGCCGACACTGCCTGGCGGATGCTGACTCAACGCGATGCTTATGTGAACATGCTGCGCGCCACCATGGCCGCGTTCTCCGCGGGCCTTGGCGGCGCCAACGCCGTCACCGTGCTGCCGCACACGCTGGCGCTCGGCCTGCCCGACGACTTTGCGCGGCGCGTTGCGCGCAACACGCAACTCATTCTCTTGGAAGAGTCCAACCTCGCGAAAGTATCCGATCCGGCGGCGGGCTCCGGCGGCATCGAGGCGCTGACAAAAGAGCTTTGCGAAGCGGCCTGGTCGTTATTCCAGGAGATCGAAAAGGCCGGTGGCATTTTCGCCGCACTTCGGCAGAACCTGATCCAGCGCAAGGTCGCCGCTACGCGCGCGGCCCGCGAGGCCAACATCGCCAAGCGTCGCGATGTGCTGACCGGCGCCAGCGAGTTTCCAAACCTTCATGAAGCCGACACGACGGTGCTGGACGCAGAGCCGATTGTGCTGCCGCCTTATGGTGAGGCCAAATTCAAGTTCGATGCGCTGTCGCCGATGCGGCTCGCCGAGCCTTTCGAGGCGCTGCGCGACAAGTCCGACGCAAAGCTGAAGTCGAGCGGGGCGCGCCCCAGGGTGTTCCTCGCCAATCTGGGTACGCCCGCCGATTTCACCGCGCGCGCCACCTTTGCGAAGAGCTTCTTCGAGACCGGCGGTATCGAGGCGCTCGACAACGAGGGATTCTCCGATCCCAGCGCGGTCGCCGAGGCCTTCAAGGCGTCGGGGGCCGCGATCGCCTGCCTGTGTTCCTCGGACAAGGTCTACGCGGAACACGCCGCCGCGGCCGCCAAGGCCCTTCAAGCCGCCACCGCAAGACATATCTATCTGGCTGGACGGCCGGGGGAGCTGGAAACCGCACTGCGTGCTTCCGGCGTGACCGATTTCATCTTTGCCGGCTTCGACGCGCTGGCGACGCTGCAGGAAGCCTATCGGCGGATGGAGTGAGCATGACGTCGAGCGCCAAACCCGTTCTGACCGGCGGCTGCCAATGCGGCGCGATCCGCTTTGCGGTGACGGCGGCACCCACGCGGATCAGCATCTGCCATTGCCGGATGTGCCAGAAGGCCTCCGGCGCGCCATTCGCCTCCTTCGCCGACATCGACCATGCCGATTTCGCCTGGACCCGCGGCAAGCCGGCCTCGTTCCGCTCCTCCACGATCGCCGAGCGTGACTTCTGCCCCGCCTGCGGCACACCCTTGAGCTTCCGCGTCATCGACGGCCCCCGGATCGAGATCATGACCGGCACCTTCGACCGACCCGACATGGTGGTGCCGACCCGGCAATACGGCGCCGAATCCCGCCTCGGCTGGGTGGTCGGCATCGCCAACCTGCCGAGCCAGACCACGCAGCAGAACTATGGACCAGAGAAGATGGCGACTATCGTCAGCCACCAGCATCCGGACCATGATTGAGATGGCCGTCCCCTTTCGATCGCACATGTTATAGTTGATGACCATGAGCCGCATACCTGATTTCGCCGATATCGCGTTTGAGAAAACCGTGGCAGCTGCCTCTCCCGGCAACGCCGAACCTTGGCTGACGCCCGAGGGCATCCCGGTCAAGCCGGCCTACAGCGAGACCGACCTCGCCGGCATCGACTTCCTTGAGACCTGGCCCGGCATCGCGCCCTATCTGCGCGGTCCCTACCCGACCATGTATGTCAACCAGCCCTGGACGATCAGGCAATATGCCGGCTTCTCCACGGCTGAAGATTCCAACGCGTTCTATCGCCGCAACCTTGCGGCTGGGCAGAAGGGCCTCTCGGTCGCCTTCGACCTCGCCACCCACCGCGGCTACGACTCGGATCATCCGCGCGTCTCCGGCGACGTCGGCATGGCCGGTGTCGCCATCGATTCAATCTACGACATGCGCACGCTGTTCGCAGGCATCCCGCTCGATCAGATGAGCGTGTCGATGACCATGAATGGTGCGGTGCTGCCGATCCTCGCGCTGTTCGTGGTGGCCGCCGAGGAACAGGGCGTGCCGCCGGAAAAACTGTCGGGCACCATTCAGAACGACATTCTGAAAGAGTTCATGGTGCGCAACACCTACATCTATCCGCCGGTACCCTCGATGCGGATCATCTCCGACATCTTCGCCTTCACCTCGCAGCGGATGCCGAAATTCAACTCGATCTCGATCTCCGGCTACCACATGCAGGAGGCCGGGGCGACGCAGGATCTCGAGCTCGCCTACACGCTCGCCGACGGCGTCGAATATCTGCGCGCCGGCCTTGCCGCCGGTCTCGATGTCGACCGCTTCGCGCCGCGGCTGTCGTTCTTCTGGGCGATCGGCATGAACTTCTTCATGGAAGTCGCCAAGATGCGCGCCGCGCGCCTGCTCTGGGCCAAGCTTCTGAAGCCGTTCAATCCCAAGGACCCGCGCTCGCTCTCATTGCGCACGCATTGCCAGACCTCCGGCTGGTCGCTGACCGCGCAGGACGTTTTCAACAACGTGATGCGTACCACCATCGAGGCGATGGCGGCGACGCAAGGACACACCCAGTCGCTGCACACCAACGCACTCGATGAAGCGTTGGCGCTGCCGACCGACTTCTCCGCCCGCATCGCGCGCAACACCCAGCTCTTCCTGCAGCAGGAGAGCGGCAATGGTCGGATCATCGATCCCTGGGGCGGCTCCTACTACGTCGAGCGGCTGACCCGCGATCTCGCCGCAAAAGCCTGGGGCCACATCCAGGAGGTCGAGGCGCTCGGCGGCATGGCGAAGGCGATCGAAGCCGGCGTGCCGAAGCTGCGGATCGAGGAAGCGTCCGCGAAAACGCAGGCGCGGATCGATGCCGGCAAGCAGGCGGTGATCGGCGTCAACAAGTACAAGCCGGAGAACGAGGCGCCGATCGACGTCCTGAAGGTCGACAACACCAACGTGCGGCGGCTGCAGATCGACAAGCTGAAGCGGCTGCGGCAGGAGCGTAATCAGAAGGATGTCCAGCAGGCGCTGGCGGCACTGAGCCGCTCGGCTTCCGAAGGCAACGGCAATCTGCTGGCGCTCGCCATCGACGCTGCACGCGCGAAGGCGACCGTCGGCGAGATTTCGGACGCCATGGAGAAGGTGTTCGGCCGCCATCGCGCCGAGATCAAGTCCATCACCGGCGTCTACAAGCGGGAGGCAGCCGCCATGTCCAACCGGGTCGAGAAAGTGCAGGCGCTGATCGACGCCTTCGAGGAGGCCGAAGGCCGCCGGCCACGCATCCTGGTGGCCAAGATCGGCCAGGACGGCCACGACCGCGGCCAGAAGGTGATCGCATCGGCCTTTGCCGACATCGGCTTTGACGTCGATATCGGGCCGTTGTTTGCCACCGCTGACGAAGCGGCGCGGCAGGCAGTCGAAAACGACGTGCACATCCTTGGCGTCTCCTCGCTTGCCGCCGCCCACCTGACGGCCGTGCCGGAACTGAAGGCCGCGCTGAAGAAGTACGGCCGCGACGACATCATGATCATCGTCGGCGGCGTGGTGCCGCCGCAGGATTACGAGGCGCTGTACCAGGCGGGCGCGGAAGCGATCTTCCCGCCGGGCACCGTGATCTCCGACGCCGCCGAAGAGCTGATCCACAAGCTCAACGCCCGGCTCGGGCATAGCGAGGCGGCGGAGTAGCTGATAGACTGGCCAAACCGCCTACGGGTTGTGCGATGACGCGTGACGAGATCATTGCCGCGATACGGAATAACGCCGACGCCATCAAAGCGACGGGCGTGTCGAAACTCGCCATCTTCGGTTCGCGCGTCCGCGGCGACAATCGTTCCGATAGCGACATCGACGTACTTGTGGAGATCGAGCCAGACGTCTCGTTCTCGCTTCTCAACTTGATTGGTGTTGAGCACATCATCGAGGACGCGACTGGGCTGGAGGCGCAGGCCACCCTGCGGCGATCCCTAACTCCCCGCTTCGCGCAGCGAATAGCCGACGAAATCGTCGAAGTATTTTGACGTGCGACCGACCCTCGCTGATCGAATCGATCACATCGCTATAGCGATCGACGACATTCGACACATGGTGGCCGAGTTTACGCGCGAAAGCTTTGCCAACGATCTGATGGTACGACTGGCGGTGGAACGGTTGCTTGAAATCATCAGTGAGGCATCCCGGTTTATTCCAGCAGAATTGAAGGCGAAAGAACCTGGCATCAATTGGAGAGGTTTGGCTGATCTCGGAAATTGGTTGCGCCACGCCTATCACAGAACCGACCCAGATTTGCTGTGGAACATGGTCGAGCGCGATCTCGAACCTCTCAAGAACTTTGCCGAACAAATTGCCAAGGAAGCCAAACCTTGACCCTGCTGAGCAAATTGAGCGTCGCGCTGGCACTGAGCATCATATGTCTCGTTCCTGCCTTCGCAGCCGACCCAAAGCCCGACGCTTTGGTCAAGAACAGGAGCATCGAAGCCACCGTCTATCTCGACGACAAGATCAAGGCCGACGCGGCGCTGGCGGCGGACTGCCTTGCCGAAGGCAGGAAGTGGATCGACAAGAGCGCCGCCGAGGCGGCATCCGCGCGGAAGCAGGATCCGCAACTGTTCGATCGTGGCGGCTGGACCTTCGAGCGCAAGTACAATGTCCGCTCGGTGATCGATGGCCGTTACGTGAGCATCGTCCGCAACGACTATATCGATACCCACGGCGCGCATCCGAACTCGGACGTTAATACCATCCTGTGGAATTCTACCGAGAAGAAGCGTATCAGCATCCGCCCCTTCTTCACGGAGACCGCCGACAACGGGCCGACCATGAAGGCGATGCTGGAAGCGGTCATCGCTTCGCTAAACATCGAGAAGAAGAAGCGCGGCGCCGGCGAAACGGCGACCGCCGAGTGGTACAAGGAACTGAAGCCGACGCTGCTCAAGCTCGGCGCGGTGACGCTGGCGCCGTCGACCGAGGCGGGCAAGAGCTCCGGCCTGACGTTCCACTACCCGCCCTATGCCGTGGGTCCCTACGCCGAGGGCCGCTATGTCGCGTTCGTACCCTGGGAGACGTTGAAGCCGTATCTGACTCCGGAGGGTGCCAGGATCTTCGGCGGATCGCGGCCCAAAGCTGATGAAGACGATCAGCAATGAGCGGCACGAAGGCGCTCGACATCAACGCCCTTGCCCATGACTTGCGCGCCCGCAATCGCGCGGCGCTGGCGCGTGCGATCACGCTGGTTGAAAGCCGTCGTGCCGACCACCAGGCGGCGGCGCGCGATCTCGTGCAAATGCTCTTGCCCGACACCGGCAAGGCTTTCCGTGTCGGCATCACCGGCTCGCCCGGGGTCGGCAAGTCCACCACGATCGATGCGCTCGGCATGTTCCTGATCGAGCACGGACACCAGATCGCGGTGCTGGCGGTCGATCCGTCGTCGGCGCGCACCGGCGGCTCGATCCTCGGCGACAAGACGCGGATGGCGCGGCTCGCGGCGTCCGACCAGGCCTATATCCGCCCCTCGCCTTCCTCTGGCACGCTCGGCGGCGTCGCGGCGAAGACGCGCGAGGCGATGCTGCTGTGCGAGGCGGCCGGCTTTGACGTGGTGCTGGTGGAAACCGTCGGCATCGGCCAGTCCGAGACCGTGGTCTCTGAGATGACCGATTTCTTCCTTGCCCTGATGCTGCCCGGCGCCGGCGACGAGCTGCAGGGCATCAAGAAGGGCCTGGTCGAACTCGCCGACATGATCGCGATCAACAAGGCTGACGGCGACAATCTCAAGCGCGCCAATCTCGCAGCCGCCGACTATCGCAGCGCGCTGCATATCCTGAAGCCCCGCTCCGAACACTGGCATCCGCCGGTCGAGACCTATTCGGCGCTGACCGGCGCGGGCATCGACAAGCTCTGGCAGAAGATCGTCGAGCATCGCACCGCGATGAACGCCTCCGGCGAGTTTGCCGCGCGGCGTCGCGAGCAGCAGGTGAAATGGATGTGGTCGATGCTCGAGCAGCGGATCATGGCGCGGCTGCGCTCGGATCCCACGATCCGCGCCAGGGTGAAGAAGACGGAGGCCGAGGTTGCCGATGGCCGCATCTCCCCAGCGGTGGCGGCCGAGCAGATCGCGGACCTTCTGCGATGAGCGAAAAGCTCTCCGTCCTCGTCACCGGCTTCGGTCCGTTTCCCGGCGCGCCGTTCAACCCGACCATGCCGCTGGTGAAGCGGCTGACGGAGCTGCGCCGTCCGGCTTTCGATGACGTCAAGCTGACCAGCCACATCTTCAGGGTGACCTACGACACCGTCGATCGCGAATTGCCTGAATTGATCGCGCGCGTCCGTCCGCAGGCGCTTCTGATGTCCGGGCTTGCCAACCGCACCGCGCATCTGCGGATCGAGAGCCGCGCCCGCAATGCGGTCACCACGCTGGTTGCCGATGCCGGCCGCCGCCGCGCGCGCAAGGGCTCGATCGTCGACGGCGCCGATGCAACAATGTTCGGACCGCATACCGCAAAACTGCTGCGCGCCGCGCTCGCGACCGGCATCGACGCGCGCGCCTCCCGCGACGCCGGCAGCTATCTCTGCAACTACTTGAGCTGGCGAGCGATCGAAGCGATGGACAAGACCGATGGCCTGCGGCTCGCCGCATTCGTGCATGTGCCACTGATCCCTCGCCACGGCGCCGCGCGCCGCAAGGGAACCGAGCGCATCACGCTGGAAGATCTCGTCGATGCCGGCGAGGCGCTGCTGCTGGAAATCGTGAAGCTGGCGCGGCGCGCTGTAGTCTCCACCCACGATTAACCCTACCCCAACAATCATCCCCGCGCGCCCTCGCGTTCACCACGCGCGACTGCCGTTCTGCGCTACGATTTGCGGTGTCGCGAGGGCCATGCACCATGGACGTCAATCGCCGTCATCTCATCGGAGCTGCCACAGCGGGCGCCGCCGGCGCGCTGGCGCTGCCCGTGGATGCTGTGCGCGCGGCGCCGCTTCCCTCCGCGCTCGGCCGCGATGCCACGCAATATGGCGTCCGCCCTGGCAACCCTGACGACCAGACCAAAGTATTGCAGCGCGCGATCGATGAGGCGGCGCGCGCGCAAGCGCCGCTGGCGCTGCCGCCCGGAGTTTACCGCTCCGGCCCGCTCCGCCTGCAGCGCGGCTCGCAGCTCATTGGAGTGCGCGGCGCGACCAAGCTCGTCTTCAACGGCGGGCTGTCGATGTTTCTTGGTGAGGGCGCCGACAGCATCGGCCTCACCGGCCTCACGCTTGACGGCGGCAACGTTCCGCTGCCGACGCGGCGCGGCCTCGTGCATTGCCTCACCGCGCGCGATGTCCGCATCACCGGCTGCGAGATCACCGGCAGTGGCGGCAACGGCATCTGGTTCGAGCAGGTGTCGGGCGATGTCAGTGGCAACATCTTCACTGACATTGCGACCACCGCCATCGTCTCGTTCGACGCGCTGGGCCTGATGGTCGCGCGCAACACGATTTCGGGCACCAACGACAACGGCATCGAGATCCTGCGCACCGCGATTGGCGACGACGGCACGATCGTTGCCGACAACCGCATCGAGGACATCAAGGCCGGTCCCGGCGGCTCCGGGCAGTATGGCAACGCCATCAACGCGTTCCGAGCCGGCAATGTGACCGTGCGCGGCAACCGCATCAAGAACTGCGATTATTCCGCCGTGCGCGGCAATTCGGCGTCGAACATCCACATCACCGATAACAGCGTCAGCGATGTACGCGAGGTTGCACTCTATTCGGAATTCTCCTTCGAGGGCGCCGTCATCGCCAACAACACGGTCGACGGCGCTGCCGTCGGCGTCTCCGTCTGCAATTTTAACGAGGGCGGCCGCATCGCGGTGGTCCAGGGCAACATCATCCGCAACTTGATCCCGAAGCGGCCGATCGGGACCGCGCCGGACGATGACGCCGGCATCGGCATCTATATCGAGGCGGACAGCGCCGTCACCGGCAATGTGATCGAGAACGCGCCCTCCTTCGGCATCGTTGCCGGCTGGGGCAAATATCTGCGCGACGTCGCCATCACCGGCAACGTGATCCGCAAGGCTTTTGTCGGTGTCGGCGTGTCGGTGGTGCCGGGCGCCGGGATCGCGCTGGTCAACAACAACATGATCTCGGAGGCGCCGCGCGGCGCCGTGGTCGGGCTCGACCATGCGCGGGCGATCACGGCGGATCTATCCGTTGCCGGCGCGCAGCAATATGCGCAGGTCGTGCTCGGCGGCAACGCGGTACGAAAATGACTTCTAGAGCGCGTTGCGCAGCAGCGGATAGCGCGCCTGCATGGCGGCAAGGTCGAGCAGCGGCAGTGGCGTCTCTTCCATCACCGGCGCTTCCTCTTCCTCGGCCTGCTCGAGCGCGACAATTTCGATCGGCGCCGCTTGGGGCACCACTGGCACCGGCGGTTCGACCGGTCGGGACTGCAGCCGCACCGGAGGCGGCAGCGGCGTCACCCGGCCGCGGCCGAGCCAGGAAATGTCGATCGGCGAATTGTCCAGCGAAGCCTCGCGCCGCAACAGGTCGCGCCAGGTCTCGACCGCCTGCTTGGCCTCCTGGATGTTCTCGAGGAAGGACACATCGCTGTGATAGCGGCGCCAGCGCCCGGATTCGAACAGTTCGGTGAGGTGTTCCAGACGCGCTTCCGCCAGCGCGCACCAGCGCGCCACGATCTCGCGGCCTCTGGCCGCGTCAGTTCGATTTGTCATTAAGACAGCCCGTGAAGAGAGAAACGGACGCAGGACGCAACCGAACCGAATCAAAATGTGATGGGGATATTCTGTGGAAAAGGTTAAAAAAGTCTAACACCTTTTCGTAAACGACTCGGGGCACTCAGAGAAGTCCGCGTGAATACTAGGATTATTGGGACCGCCGCTATTAGACCGTCGAGGCGACACCTGCATGACCGTTCGCGCAACCAGCGGGCGCGGTCCACAAAATACCATCGGCCCAAAATGAAAGACCCGTCCGGGGGGACAACCGGACGGGTCAAGCCATATGGGCGCTTGGGGTGGATGGGCGCTCGCGCCTGATATAGCTGACGGGGAGGAATGGATCGCTCCCACACATATTGGTCGCGACATCCTGCCCGACGTTCAAAATCCCCGTCCGATTTTTTAACCCGCCGCAGGGACCGGTCTGCGGCTCGAAAGCGCGGAAAACTTACTGCGCGGCGGGGCTTTTCGCGTCATTTGCCGCCGATTTGTCCGCGGCCATGGAGGGTGCCGGTTGTTCCGTCGCCCGGCTCACAGAAGTGTTATCCAGCGCGGGCGCAGCCGGTGCGAGCGGAACCGCCGGTGCCGCAACGGCGGACACAGCCGCCAACGCATCGGCCTGCCCCGCCCCGAATAGATCGTCGCGTCCGGGGACGCCGAGATCGCGCACGGTGCCGGTGAGGATTGAGCGGACCTCGTTCGGTTTCAGCGCCGGATTGCGCTCCAGTATCAGCGCCGCGATGCCGCTGACGAAGGCGGCGGAAAACGACGTAGCCGAGGTGATCTGGTACTTGCCGTCCGGCGCCGGCAGGAAGATGTCGGCACCGGGCGCGGCGAGCGCGATGTAGTTGCCCCGGTTCGAGGCGGAGAACAGTTTCTCCTGCGCATCGGTACCGCTGACCGCGATCACGTTCGGGTCGCGGCGGGATAGAGCGGCGCCGATTTCGCCCCAGCATTGCCGGCGGCCGCGACCAGCACGATGCCGCGCGCCGCGCTCGCGGCGACCGCCCGCTCGATCAGGCCATGGCATCTCGCGCTTGCGCTTCGTGGGAAGATCTATGAACGGCTGCGCCTTACGGCGTTTCCACCGCGAGGCTGACGATCTTTTCCCTCTGCAGCCTGCCGAGCAGCGCGGCGACGTCGTTCCTGCTCATCGCGCCGTTGCCGAACTGAATGCGGAACATGCCTTCACGGGCACCGCCGATGATCGAGGCCTGGTAATTGTCGAGCAGCGCCGTGATGTCGGAGATGCGCGCATCCGGCGCAAAGCGCACCAACGCACGCAGCGGGCTCGCCGCAGTGAGGTTCCGGGTAATCGGGGCTGCGGAGCGCAACTCCGGTGCCGCCGCCCGCGGCTCCAGCGTGAGCGACGCCGTCTGGAACGAACTGCCCTGGCTCTTCATCATCAGTACCGCGCCGATCACGCCGGCCTGCAGCAGCAGCACGATCGCGCCAACACCCGCCGACCACGCCAGCGTCCGCGGCGACAGGCTCGCGAAGAACTGCGAGATTCGCGTCGAAAGCCTCACCGAAGTCGACGCCGTGCGCACCGGCTCCTGGTCGATCTCGGCGAACAGCTTCTGCATCGCGCGCATGGACGGCGCGCCCAGGCTGTCATTGAGGTGGATGGTCTCGGCATATTCCTCGCGGATCACAGCATATTGCCTGGCGAGCTCCGGATCGCTGGCCAGCGCCTCTTCGACACGCCGCGCATCGCGCGCGTTCAACGTGCCCGCGGCATGCCAGGGCAGCAGCAGTTCGATGTCGCTGGGCTCTTGATCCAGCACTTTTCTTATCGCTGCCATCACGGCCAACCTCGCTCTATGCCGGCTGCCTTGAGCAGTTCGGCCAATTTCTTGCGCGCATAGAATAGGCGCGTCTTCACGGTATTCCCGGAGATACCAACGATCTCGGCGACTTCCTCCACGGACTTCTCGTGGTAGTAGACGAGATCGACAATCTCCCGGTGCTCCAGCGAAAGTGCCGTCAGACACTTGCGCAACGCTTCACCCGTATCCTTCTTCTGCACCGCCACTTCCGGATCGTCGGACGCATCCTCGATCGCGTTAGCGGCCTCGTCGTCCAGTTCAGCGTCCTTCCTGCGCCGCAGCGCAGACAGGGCCTTGAACCGGGTGATCGCCAACAACTAGGTCGAGACGGCAGATCGGCCTTCGAATTTACCGGCCTGGCGCCACACATCGAGAAACACCTCGCTGATGAGGTCCTCCGCGACCTGTTCGTCCCGCACAAGCCGGAGTCCGAAACGGTACACTCTGACGTGGTGCCGCCCGTACAGCACCTGCATGGCGAGCCGGTCGCCTTGAGCGATTCTGGCGATCAGAGCCTCGTCTGAAGCCGCCTGTGTCGCGCTCAATGGCCGTCTCGCAAGATTGGTCGAAGGGAGGTGGGGGCTGGTTCGATGGCGAGGGCAGAATTCTTCACATTACCGCAATGTGCAGAACGCATGTGTGAGCTAACCCACAAGCCGTGAATTCCCTGCGAATTCGGCACCCTTACCCCCCCCCCCTTCGGTATCATGGTAGGGTAACCTTCCCCGAGACCATGCCGGCTGCTCGCAACCTTAGCAAGAGTCAGCCCATAAGGCAGTCCTCCCGCCAATTCCAACCCGTCGTGTCCCGCGCTCATCCGTCGCCGGCTCTCGTTGCGATTCGCCGGGATTTTCACCTGCGAAAACAAGGGAGATGGCGCGATTTCCACGGATCAGATTCGGCTCCGAAAGATACCAAACCTAAAGGCTTTCCCCTTAGATTTTGCGAGTTTTCCTTCCAATGGCGAGCGCATGGGCACCGCCGCGTCCTCATTTCTGAACCCCATTGCCGGCGGATTGGATGGCCGCGGCTCCCGGCTGGCCGCCACGAAGCTGTCGCGCCGCGCCAGACGTCGGCTCCAGATCCAGGCGATGATCGGCGCCTGCTACGTCGTCGACGCCCTCGTGCTCCTCGTCTATGCGAGCGCCGGCACGGTCCCGATGGCGTTGGGCATGGCCTACGCGCTCTGCGGGTTGAGCCTGTGCGCGCTTTACGCGCTGCTTTCCGAGCTTGGCTTCCACGAGCGCTTCAGGGATCACTATCTGGTCGCGCCGCAGTCGGCCCTCAACATGGTGAACCAGCTCGCATTCACCTACATCGCGCCGCAGGTCGGCGTGCTCTTCCTGTGCAATCTGTTCGTGGTGTTCGGCTTCGGCGCCCTCAGGACTTCGGCGCGCCAGACCGCCTTGATCTGGGCGGTGATGGTGCTTGGCCTCGCCGTGCTGTTCCTTCTGACCGATAAGCCGATCGCGATGCCGCACGGCAACACCCTGGAGCGGCTCGCCACCATGCTGGTCTTTGCGCTCACCATCGGGCGCTGCATGTTCTTGGGCATGTTCTCCAGTTCGATGCAGCAATCGCTGTACCAGAACGGACAGAAGCTGAAGGAAGCCTACAAGCGCATCGAAGAGCTCGCCGAGCTTGACGAACTGACCGGCGCGTTCAACCGGCGCAGCATCATGCGGATGCTGGACGAGGAGATCGTTCGCTGCGAGCGTACCGGCGCGACCTGCTCGGTCGCGCTGATCGACCTCGACTGGTTCAAGCGCGTCAACGACATCTATGGCCATCCGACCGGCGACGAGGTGCTGAGGACCTTCGCGATCTCCATGTTCGCCAACATCCGCAGCATCGACCGCTTCGGCCGCCACGGCGGCGAAGAGTTCCTGCTGATACTGCCTGAGTTGAACGAAGATGGCGCCATGCGCGCGCTCGACCGGCTGCGGGCGATCATCGCCGAGCTCGACTGGAGCGCGTTCTCGCCGGTCATGAAGGTGACGATATCCGCCGGCATCGCCACGCTGCGGCCCAACGAGGGTCCGGACATGCTTCTCGCGCGCGCCGACAGCGCGCTTTACTCGGCCAAGGCACGGGGACGCAATCGCATCGCCAGTGCATGATCAAACGCATTCGCTCCCAGCGTCGAAGAATACGACGCGGTCGCATCGCCAATACTCCAGGACAGAGTCACAGTCATGATTTCGAAAGCCGCAATCGGTCCCGAGAACCTGCTCGACGAGCTGCAGACGACGCTCGCACATGGAACGGTGGCGCGCCGCGTCGAGACCCTGCGCCGTGTGACCGATCTCTTCATCAACGGCGCAGTGGACTATTCGGATGAGCAAGTCGCGCTGTTCGACGATGTCTTCCAGTGCCTGCTGCTTCACATTGAAACCTCAGCGAAGGCGCTATTGTCCAACCGGCTGGCGCCGATCGACACCGCTCCACCGCTGACTGTCCGGACTCTCGCCTTCGATGACATGATCGAGGTCGCCGGCCCTGTGCTGGCACAATCGAGCCAGCTCGACGATGATACCCTGATCGAGACCGCGCGGAATAAGAGCCAGGCGCACCTGATGGCGATCTCGGCGCGCAAGACGCTGAGCGGCGCCGTCACCGACGTGCTGGTGCTGCGCGGCAATGACGAGGTGATCCAGAGCACCGTCAACAATCCCGGCGCAGAATTCACCGAGCGCGGCTTCACCCGCCTGATCAGCCGCGCCGAAGGCGACGACGACCTTGCAACCTGCATCGGGTTGCGCCCGAGCATGCCGCGGCATCTCTATCTGAAGCTTCTGGCGAAGGCATCGGACACGGTGCGGCACCGGCTCGAAGCCGCCAATCCCCAGCAGGCCAAGCAGGTGCCGAGTGCGGTGCGCGAGGCCACGCGGCGTGCGCGCTCCTCGCCCTCAGCGGTTACGCGCGACACAACGATCGCCCATGCGCTGGTGAAGTCGCTGTACGAGGATGGCCGTCTCGACGAATTTCAGGTGGCGGCGTTTGCCGAAGCCGGCAAGTTCGACGAAACCAATGCCTCGATCGCAGCTCTCGCCAACGTGAACGTCGCCGTCGCCGAGAACATGATGATCGAAACCCGCGCCGAAGGCGTGATGATCCTGGCCAAGGTCGCTGGCTTCTCCTGGTCGACCGTGCGCTCGATCATCAACCTGCGCGACGAATTGTCGGGCGGCGAGCCGACTGACCTCCTGGCCTGCCTGGAGACATACGAACGGCTGCGACCATCGACCGCGCAGCAGGTCTTGCGCTTTCACCGCATGCAGCAAAGCACGCCCGCGGCGTAGCCTTAGTCCTATTCCGTTGCCCGGATGGAGCGCCGCGCAGTCCGGGACTGGTGCGATAGTAGACCCTCATGGTGAGTAGGCGCGAAGCGCCGTCTCGAACCATGAGGCCCCGATCTCGCCCGTGGCCCATCCTCGAGACGCCGCTTCGCGGCTCCTCGGGATGAGGTGGAGCCCATAGCCCCGTCCGATCCATCAATATCGAAGCACCTTCGACCCGATCAGCGCACCGATCGCGGCGACCAGCGCGGTCCCGATCGTGTACCAGGTCGCCACGAACAGCGGGGAATCGTCGGTGCAGTGCGATGCATAGAGCGTGGCTGCCAGTCCTGCGGCCATCAGGCCGGCGATCGCGCCGGCGACGGCCGGACGCGTCGGCGCGCCATGGCGCAGGCCGAACAACGCGGCCGCTAGCAACGGCAGCGACATTAAGGGAATCGAGATCAGGCATGCCCGCGAATTGTTGCCGACCAGCCGCGTCATCATCGGCGCGCGCTGCGGCATCATCATCTCGCCGCTGATCCCGGCCACCAGCAGCCCGGCCGGGACAAGCAGCCACCAGCCAAAGCCGCGCAGCGACGCCTCGGGGCGCGACAAATGCAGGCTGACGGCGATCGCGGAAGCGGCGAGCGCGAGCGTGACTGCGAACTTCAGATCGAAGAACGGGTTGCGCATTGCGGTCATGACATCAGGCCTGACGCCGAGTTCGGCGAAGAAGATCAGCAAAGAAATCGGTGCGGCGGCGAGCAAAGCCAGCATCAGGACGAATCCCACCGGCTGCGCGCGCTGGGCGTTGTCGGCGGCAAGCGTGCGAATGAGCTGATCCGTGTCCATCTTCAACTCTCCCGCAGCTTCGCCGTCAGGCTGGCGAGCCCGCGATGCAGCGCCACCCGCACTGCTCCCTCACTCATTGAGAATTTTGCCGCTGTGTCCTTGATGGAAGCGCTGTCGACGGCAATCGACTGCAGGACTTGGCGCTGCCGCGCCGGCAATGTGTTCAGATGTGCGGCGATTTCGCTGGCGGAGGCCGTCTGCTCCTGCGTCTCGCCGGGCAGGGTCTCGGCGAAATCGTCGATGTTGACGAACACCCGCTTGCCCCGGCGCCGGAGCGCATCGATCAGCTTGTTGCGGGCAATCGCGAACAGCCAGGGTGCAAACGGGGCGTTTACGTCCCATGTGTGTCGCTTCGAATGCACCGCCAGCAGAATGTCTTGCACGATATCCTCGGATTGATCGATCGGCTGCCCCGCGCGCGCCAAGCCGCGGCGCGCGGCCGCCCGCAGGACCGGCGTGATCGCCTTGAGCAGGCGATGATACGCCGTGCTGTCGCCTGAAATGGCCGACCGCATCAGGCCGGTCCATTCATCCTCACGCTCGCGCACGCGCGCTCCCACAACGTAATTCGGTCGATCCTTCAATTCGTTACGCCCGGAGCGATAGATCACGAAGTCGTGAACGTACACGCGAGCGCCAGAATCTCAAATTCGGATCACGGTAAGTCGACTGTGCCTTTGAGATCCGCAGGGCTCTTAACATCGATTGCCGGAGCTCGCACCGGCCGGATCGCAGGCACCGAATTTTGTCTGGAGGAAAATCGGCACCACACCCGAAAGCGGCCGCTTTGACGCAACAGTGCCGCCCCGTTTTGGCCCGGCAAAACCCGAAGATTCCCTTTTTCTGCCCCGCTGTGGACATGCGCCGGGGTCTCATTTCGCCCTCGGGGGCGGGCAAATGGGGAGATTGTCAGATGATCACCAAAGCCAGCGGGCTTCTGGCGGTGCTTGTGGCCGCAGGGCTGTTTGCAGGCGTCGCCGCGCCGTCGCCGGTCGAGGCGGCAGGTTCGGGCGGCACGACTGCCTCGGACACTGATAACGCGACAAGCGTTAAGAAACAGAGCACGCGTCACGGAAAGCGCAACAAGTCGGCCAAGACCGAATCTAAATCCCGCGAATCCAAATCCACCGAATCCAAATCCACCGAATCCAAATCCACCGAATCCAAGTCCTCCGAGACGAAGAAGCCGGATGGCGCCGAGGTCGTCGACGCCGCAGCCGTGTCGACTGCGCTTCCGGTATCGGTCGCCAATGCCAAGGCCGAACTGACGCCCAACGTCCCGGCCGACAATGCGAGCGCGATGTCGGCGAAGGTCAACACGCTTCTCGCCGCATCTGACAAGCCGGACGAGGTGAAGGCGCCCGGTGATGACGACGTCGTCGCCTCCGACCAGCTCAACGAAGTCGATCGCGCGTTGCAGGAGAGCCAGCAGCAGAACCAGCCCGCCGCGCAGCCGCAGCAGCCTGCTCCGGCGGCCGCGATGACGACCGCCCAGGCACCGGCGGCACCGGTCGCCAGCTCCGACGACTCGACCTGGGACCGAACCTCCCTGATCGGAAAGATCTTCATCGCCGCGGGCGCGCTGCTGACGATGGCGTCGGCTGCTCGCATGTTCATGGCCTGACGTCCCCTTCTGCCCGGACGCGCAGCGCAAATAGCGCCCCGCCGCGTCCGGGCGCCCACTTGAAGCGCACCCCGTCAGCGGGCACATTGCCGCTAGATCAGAAAAACGGGGTGGATCATGTCGACGTTTGAACACATCATTGTCGAGAGCAAAGGCGCGGTCGGCATCATCAAGCTGAATCGTCCCAAAATGCTCAACGCGCTCTCCTTCGGCGTCTTCCGCGAGATCGCGGCTGCAGTCGATGACCTCGAGGCTGACGACGCGATCGGATGCATCGTCCTCACCGGCAGCGAGAAAGCCTTTGCCGCCGGCGCCGACATCAAGGAGATGCAGCCGAAAGGCTTCATCGACATGTTCACCAGCGACTTCGCCGCGATCGGCGGCGACCGCGTCGCCAGATGCCGCAAGCCGACGATGGCGGCGGTGGCCGGATATGCGCTTGGCGGCGGCTGCGAGCTTGCCATGATGTGCGACATCATCATCGCTGCCGATACCGCAAAATTCGGCCAGCCCGAGATCACGCTCGGAACTATCCCCGGAATCGGCGGCACGCAGCGGCTGACGCGCGCGATCGGCAAGTCGAAGGCGATGGATCTCTGCCTCACCGGGCGGATGATGGATGCCGCCGAGGCCGAACGCTCCGGCCTCGTCAGTCGCGTCGTACCCGCCGACAAGCTGATGGAAGAAGCACTCGTCGCCGCTGAAAAGATCGCATCGATGTCGCGCCCGGCGGCCGCGATGGCCAAGGAAGCGGTCAACCGCGCCTTCGAGACCACGCTGTCGGAAGGCCTCAACGTCGAGCGCAACCTGTTCCACTCGACCTTCTCGCTCGAAGACCGCTCCGAAGGCATGGCCGCCTTCATCGAGAAGCGACAGCCTGTGAACAAGAACAGGTAAGTTAGATCACCGTCGTCGTTCCTGGGCCCGCGCAGCACGAGCCCAGAATAACGGCATAGCTCGCGCGGCAAAAGTCGTCGCTGTGACGAACCGGCAACAGACAAGCACCGATTTGATGTGCAGATGTCGCGCGACCGTTTGTCAGTAGCGGCACCTTCCCCTAAACAGTAGATGTGACCCAGTCGGCGGGGGCGGACGGTCGGGGTGGTTTGCGGGTTATTATGGTCGGACTTGCCGCTAGAATTAGCGACGTAAGAAGGCGTTTGCTTCAGACAGGCATTTGCCTTGGCGTGTTGCTTTGTGTCGATTTCGCCGCCTCGGCGGTCCGTGCGGAGAGTCTCACTGACGCGCTTGCCAAAGCCTACAAAACCAACCCGGCGCTGAATGCCGAGCGGGCGCGGCAGCGTGCAACCGACGAAAACGTGCCCCAGGCGCTCGCCGGCTATCGTCCGCAGATCGTCGCAACCCTCTCCGCCGGTCTGCAGGCGGTGCGCGACCTTCTGCCGGACAACGTCGTTCAGACTGCGAACCTGAAGCCGTGGCAGATCGGCCTGACGGTCACGCAGACGTTGTTCAACGGTTTCAAGACCGCCAACAGCGTGCGCGTGGCGGAACTGCAGGTGCAATCCGGCCGCGAGGCGCTGCGCAATGTCGGCCAGGGCGTGCTGCTGGACGCCGTCACCGTCTATACCAACGTGCTCGCCAACCAGTCGCTGGTCGAGGCACAGCGCGCCAACGTCGCATTCCTGCGCGAGACGCAAGGCATCACCCAGAAGCGGCTCAACGCCGGCGATGTCACGCCCACCGACACCGCGCAGGCCGAGGCGCGATTGAACCGCGGGCTTGCCGATCTCAACGCCGCCGAGATCAATCTCGCGATCAGCCAGGCGACTTACGCGCAGATCATCGGCAATGCGCCCGGGCAATTGCGGCCGGCCGAGACCATCGACCGCCTGCTGCCGCGCAGCCGCGAGGACGCGATCGGGCTCGCCTACCGCGAGCACCCGGCGGTGATGGCAGCAAGCTATGACGTCGACGTTGCCTCGACCACAATCCGTGTCGCCGAGAGCAGCCTCATGCCGAACGTCACCGTACAAGGCAGCGTGAGCCGCAGCCGCGATGGGGACCCGACCCTTGGCACATTCGGAACCGACCAGGCCTCCATCATCGGCCAGTTGAACCAGCCGATCTATGACGGCGGCATGGCAGCGTCCCAGACCCGCCAAACGAAGGAAGTGGCGGCGCAGAGCCGGCTGGTGCTCGACCACGTTCGTAACCAGGCGCGCACGGCTGCGATCAGCGCGTGGGTCGCCAACGAAGGCGCCAAGACGGCGGTCTCCGCTTCCGAGTCCGAAGTCCGCGCCGCGAACGTTGCGCTGCAGGGCGTGCAGCGCGAGGCGGCCGGCGGCCAGCGCACCACCGTTGACGTGCTCAATGCACAACAGGATTTGATCCTGGCCAGGGCCCGGCTCATCGGCGCTCTGCGCGACCGCGTGATCGCCTCCTACAGCCTGCTAAGTGCCATCGGCCGCCTCGACGTCAAGAACCTCCATCTCAATACGCCGGATTACCTGCCGGACGTGCATTACCACCAGGTGCGCGACGCCTGGCACGGGCTGCGCACGCCGTCGGGACAGTGATCCGGTATACGCACCGCCGCCTTCCCGCCCGCACATTCGCCCTGTAACCTCGCTCGACCAGCGGCCGATAACGCTGGGGCGCAGCAAGCGCCGATCAAACGAGGAAACGCAGGGAGAAGACCGATGCTGACGCGACGCAGTATGATGCTTGCCTCCATCGCGGCCGGAGTGATCATGAACAACAGAAACGTCTACGCCAAGGCAGCGCAGCCCTCGACACCGGTGAATTTCGACGTGCCGGCCGGCGCCTGCGACTGCCACACCCACATCCATGGCGATCCCCAGAAATTCCCGTTCTTTGCCGGCCGCGTCTATACGCCGGAGCCGGCCTCGCCCGAGGAGATGAGCGCGCTGCACAAGGCGCTGGGGATCGAGCGCGTGGTGATCGTGACGCCGAGCGTCTACGGCACCGACAATTCCGCGACCCGCTTCGGCATGATGGCGCGCGGGGCGACGGCGCGCGGGGTGGCTGTGATCGACGACAAGACGCCGGACAGCGATCTCGATGCGATGCAGAAGGACGGTTTCCGCGGCATCCGCCTCAACCTCGCAACCGGCGGCATCAACGATCCCAATGTCGCCCGCGCCCGCCTGACTGGCGGAATAGACCGTGTCAAGGGACGCGGCTGGCATGTGCAGGTCTACACGAACTTGCCGATCATCCCCGCGGTCAAGGACCTGGTTGCGGCATCGCCCGTGCCTGTTGTCTTCGACCATTTCGGCGGCGCGCAGGCCGCGCTTGGCGTGGAGCAACCGGGATTTGCTGATATGGTCGACCTGGTGAAGTCCGGCAAGGCCTATGTGAAAATCTCCGGCGCCTACCGCGCCTCCAAGCTCGCACCCGACTATCAGGACGCGATCCCGCTCGCCAAGGCATTGATCGCGGCAAATCCCGACCGCATCGTCTGGGGCACCGACTGGCCGCATCCCGATACGGTCGTCCCGCCCGGAAAGCAGGTCGCGGATGTTATTCCGCTGTACCAGATCGACGACGGGCGGCTCCTCAATCAGCTCGCGGTGTGGGCGCCGGACGCGGCGACGCGCAAGAAGATCCTCGTTGACAATCCGGCACGGCTCTACGGTTTCACCTCCTAGAGTCGCGCCGCGAGAAATAGGAGATCAGAACCGGCAGCGTCACGAGGATGACGAGCGGCGCCAGCATCATGCCGGTCACGACCACGACTGCGAGCGGCTTCTGCACCTGTGAGCCGATCCCTTCCGACAGCGACGCCGGCAACAGCCCGACGCCGGCGACGACGCAGGTCATCAACACCGGCCGCAGTTGCAATTCACCGGTGCGGACCACGGCCCGCATCCGGTCGTAGCCTTCGTCGATGAGTTGATTGAACTGCGACAGGATGATGATGCCGTCCATCACGGCAATGCCGAACAGCGCGATGAAGCCGATCGCGGCCGAAACGCTGAAGGGAATCCCGGAGACAAGCAGCCCGAGCACGCCGCCGAAGATCGCCATCGGGATCACGCTCATGGCGAGCAGCGTATCGACCATCGAGCCGAAATTGAAGAACAGCAGGATCGCGATCAACCCGAGGCTGATCGGCACCACGATCGACAGCCGCTTGATGGCGTCCTGCAGGTTGCCGAACTCGCCGACCCATTCGACATGCGATCCCGGCGGCAGCTTGACCTGGTCGGCAACCTTCTGCTGCGCCTCCTGGATCGCGCTGCCGAGATCGCGCTCGCGCACCGAGAATTTGATCGGCAGGTAGCGCTCCTGCTGCTCGCGATAGATATAGGCGGCACCCGAGATCAACTTGATCGAGGCCACCTCGCTCAACGGAATCTGCGTGATCCCGCCGTTCGGGCCGGCAACGCCGATGCGCAGGTTCTGGATCGCTTCGGCGCTCTTGCGGTACTCCGGCGCGAGCCGCACGATGATCGGGAAATGCCGGTCGCTGCCGGGCTCGTAGAGATCGCCGGCGCTGTCGCCTCCAACCGCGACCTTGATCGTGGCATTGATGTCGCCTGGTGACAGGCCGTAGCGTGCGGCACGGGCGCGGTCGATGTCGATCTGGATCGTCGGCTGGCCAAGCGAAGTGAACACCGCAAGGTCGGTCACGCCCTGCACGGTCGAGAGCACCGACTTGATCTGATTGGCCGTGTCGGTCAGCGCCTGCAGGTCGCTGCCGTAGAGCTTGATCGAGTTCTCGCCCTTCACGCCGGAGACGGCTTCCGAGACGTTGTCCTGCAGATATTGCGAGAAGTTGAACTCGACGCCGGGAAACTTGTCCTGCAACTGCGCCAACAGCTGCGCGGTCAGTTCCTCCTTGTCGCGTGTGTCGGGCCATTCGCTCGCTGGCTTCAGCGGTGCAAAGAATTCCGCATTGAACAGGCCGGCGGCGTCGGTGCCGTCATCGGGACGGCCGTGCTGCGACACCACCGACTCCACCTCGGGACGGGCACGGATCATCCGGCGCATCTCGTTGACATAGGCATTGCCCTCCTGCAGCGAAATCGTCGGCGGCAGCGTGGCGCGGATCCACAGATTGCCCTCTTCCAGCTTCGGCAGGAATTCGAGCCCGAGCAAGCGCACCGACAGCGCGGTCAAGAACACGAGGGTGGCAGCGCCGGCCATCACCATTCGCCGGTTAGTGATCGCCCAGTTCAGGACGGGCAGATAGAGGCGATGGAGCTGCTTCATGATCCAGGTCTCGGTCTCCTGGATATGCGAGGGCAGGATGATCGCGCTCAGCGCCGGCGTCACCGTGAAGGTCGCGAGCAGACCGCCGGCGAGCGCATAGGCATAGGTCCGCGCCATCGGCCCGAAGATATTGCCCTCGACGCCGCTCAGGGTGAACAGCGGCAGGAAGGCGGCAACGATGATGGTGGCGGCAAAGAAGATCGAGCGCGACACGTCGGCAGACGCCGACAGGATCGCGTGGCTCTTCATCCCCATCATGGTTTCGGCGGAGATATGGCTCTGCTCGGCTTCCGAAAGCGCCGTGGTCTGCGACAGGCGGCGGAAGATCGCCTCCACCATGATGACGGTGCCGTCCACGATCAGTCCGAAGTCGATCGCGCCGACCGACAACAGATTGGCGGATTCGCCGCGTAGCACCAGAATGATCACGGCAAAAAATAGCGCGAACGGAATCGTGGAGCCGACGATCAGCGCGCTGCGGAGATCGCCGAGGAAGATCCATTGCAAGAGCACGATCAGGAGGATGCCAACCACCATGTTGTGCAGCACGGTGTGGGTCGTGAGATCGATCAGGTCCTTGCGGTCGTAGATGCGCTCGATCCTCACCCCTGGCGGCAAGATCGAGGAATGGTTGATGGATTTGACCAGCTGCTCGACACGGGCGATCGTCGGCGAGCTCTGCTCGCCGCGCCGCATCAGCACGATGCCCTGCACGACGTCATCGTCATTGTCGAGGCCGGCAATGCCGAGCCGCGGCTTCTCGCCGACAGTGACGGTTGCGATATCCCTGACCAGCACCGGGTTGCCGCCGGACTGCGACACCATGGTGTTGTTGAGATCGTCGACCGAACGGATCAAGCCGACGCCGCGCACCACCGCCGACTGACTGCCGATATCGACCGTGTTGCCGCCGACATTGATGTTGGCGTTGCTCACCGCCTGCAATACCTGGGGCAAAGTCAGGCCGTTGGCGACGAGCTTGTTGAAATCGACCTGCACCTCGTAAGTCTTGGTCTTGCCGCCCCACCCGGTGACATCGATCACGCCGGGCACGGCGCGGAAGCGGCGTTGCAGCACCCAATCCTGCAATGTCTTCAAGTCGAGGACGCTGTAATTGGGTGGGCCGACCAGCCGGTAACGAAAAATCTCGCCGATCGGGCTGAGCGGCGAGATGGTCGGCTGCACATTGCCCGGCAGAGGCGGCAGTTGTGCGAGGCGGTTCAGCACCTGCTGCAGCGCCTCGTCATAGGTGTAGTCGAAAGAGAACTGCAGCTTGACGTCGGAGAGGCCGTAGAGCGAGATGGTGCGGATCGTGCGCAGGTTCTTCAGCCCGGCGACCTGGGTCTCGATGGGAATGGTGATGTAGCGCTCGATCTCCTCCGCAGACAGGCCCGGGCTTTGCGTCACGACGTCGACCATCGGCGGCGTCGGATCGGGATAGGCCTCGATATTGAGGTGCTGGAAGGCGATCAGGCCGCCGATCAGGACGGCGGCGAAGATGCCGACCATCAGATAGCGGCGGCTGACTGCGAGAGCGACAAGGCGATCCATTCAGATCGGAGCTTTCAATATTTGGGGAATGTCAGCTGCCGGAGGCGGCGCGATCGATGAACAGGCTGCCTTTGGTGACGATCTGCTCGCCTGGACGCAGATTGCTGACGATCTCGACGAGATCGCCGTTGGTGATGCCCGGCTTGACCTGGCGCAGTTCGATCGTTTTGTCCTGATGCGCGACCCAGACGCGGACCTGGTCGCCCTCATAGATCAGCGCCTGCTTGGGCACGCCGACCGACGGATGATCGCCCGGCGAATACAGCGTGACATTGGCGAACATCTCCGGCTTCAGCGCGCCATCCGCGTTGTCGATGGTGGCGCGGACCAGAAGCCGGCGCGTCACTGGATCGATCGCGGCGGCGACATAATTGATGCGCGCGGTCAGCGAACGGCCCGGCAGCGCCATCACGCTGAAGGTGACGTCCTGCCCGACCGCGACCTTGGCGGCGTCGCTCTCGCGGACGAAGGCGAGCAGCCAGACGGTCGAGAGGTCGCCGATGACGTAGACGGGATCGCTGGCGCCGGAGGAGACATACTGCCCAGGGCCGGCCTTGCGCTGCACCACGGTGCCGCCGATCGGCGCAAAGATCGTGATCTCCGGATTGATGCCGCCCTTCTGGCGCAGCGTATCGATATCTTCGTTGGCAAAACCGAGAATACGCAGCTTGTTGCGCGCCGCCTCCAGCGTCGTTTGCGCCGAGCGGAGATCGTTCTGCGCCTGGACCAGCGTGGCCTGGCTCTGCTGATAATCCTTCAGCGGCACGGCCTTGCCTTCGAACAAGTCCTTGGCGCGGTTGTCCTGGAGTTGCGCCAGATCGACCGCCGACTTCGCCTTGTTCACGCTTGTCATCGCCGAGATGTAGTCGTTCTGCGCCTGCACGGTGTCGGCGGCTTCGATCACGAACAGCGGCTGGCCTTTGACGACGCTGTCGCCGGCCCGCGCCAGCAGCCTGGTGATGCGGCCGGTATAGGGCGAGAACACGGGGGTGGAGCGATCCTCGTCGATGCCGATCTTGCCCTCGGTGACGTATTCGGCGCGAAAGGCACGCTCGGAGACCGGCTGCAGGCTGAGGCTCGCCCATTCGGCAGGGGTCGGCGTGTAGCGTTGCAGGCCTTTGCGGGATTGGCTCGAGACCTCGGAATGGCCGTTTTTTGCCAACTTGGTATTCAGGGATCCATAAGCCACGCCGCCGGCGATCGCCAGCACGGCCACGACCACCGCCAGGCGCTGGCGGTTAAGGATCTGCAATCGCTTGGTAATGTCGTTGACCATGGGGCCCGTGGCTGACGTCGGAGGTTCCGCTGCGCTAATAGTGCTGAATTACCGTTCTAGACAACCTAAAAAGCGACAATTGGCCGCAGGTTTTAATCTTTTGGACAGTCGGGCATGAACGCCGGCTGAATGCCGGGCTCCGGACAATTCCGGGGTAGTGGAGTTTGGTAGAGATGTGCGTCCGCGTTCTCGCGGCGCGTTGCGCCCGAGGTTTGCGTCTCGTTTCACCCTCTTCGATAGCAGAGGGCGCAGGGAAAGCCGGGTGCCGGTTGCACCCGTGGGCCCCGTGCAACAAAAAGCACGGGGGTAGGACCACAGGTCAACCGGAGCAACACCGGCTTTACTTCGTGCTCTTCCCGGTGACCGGGCTTTCTTGCCACCGTCATCTCTCGCGCAAACTTGTTTGCGCAAAAAACTTAGCGCCAGCGTCGGGGCGCCAGAACCACACGACTTCGCCGTCCACGGATAGTCACGCTCGTCAGTTGCAACACCCGCGTCCACCGCATCTCACCGCAACGTTCGTGACGATCGCGAGCCGCCCCTCATTTCGGGTGAGACGCGCGGAGTTAAATCACTGATTTGCCCGACGACGGAAGCGGAATGTTTTTCGCCGCAGGGCTGGACGGGGCAAATCATGTTGGAATTGCTGGCGAATTTTTCTCCGTCATTCCGGGGCATCGCGAAGCGATGAGCCCGGAATCGATATCACCACCTGCACAAATGGACGAATGGATTCTCTGATGTGCAATTGCACATCATAGCTCGCGCTGCGCACGCCCCGGAATGACGGAGAGTGAGATGCCCGTGGCCCATCCCTCGAGACGCCGCTTCGCAGCTCCTCGGGATGAGGGTTAATTCGTGGCGCCTCGCCTTTAATGAAAATCGCGCGACGGCGTCCGGCGGGCTCGACTTTCTAATGCGCCATCAATAGCGGCAAGTCTGCGTGCTCCATGATGTGGCTGGTGGCGCCGCCGAAAATCATTTGCCGCAGTCTGGCCCTTGTGAAGGCTCCCTTGACCAACAGATCACAGCCTTCCGCCCCGGCCGCGGCGAGGACGGCTTCACCGGTGCTGCGGCCGTTCAGCTCAACGCTCATGGGCTCGGCGGCAATGCCATTATACCGCAATTGCTTGCGCACCTGATCGGCTGATGGACCCGGTACGTCCTGTCCGCCGACGACAGTCAACACTGTCACGCGCTCAGCCAGGCGCAGCAAAGGCATCGCGAAAGCATTGGCGCGAGCCTGCTCGGTGCTGCCATTCCAATGGATCATGATGTTGGTCGCGACCTGTTTCGGAGCGGTCGGCGGCGACAGCACAACAGGCCGGCCGCTTTCGAACAGTCCCGATTCGATCGCCCGCTTATAGAGAGGATCCGTGTTAGCGCCCGGCCTGCTCATAACAATCACGTCGAACGCGCGGCCATGGCTGCCGACGATGCCCTCGCCCGGCGACACCTCGGCAAACCAGCTAAACCAAGGTCGGTCCGCGGTCGCTCTCGCAGCAGCAACACCGTGCTTCTGCATGAAGGTTTCGAAAAGCTCGCGCTCCCCTGCGGCCTCCTCTTCGCGCCGCGCGCGATAGGCTTCCATGGTATAGCTGCTGGCCAGCCCCGCCACGACAAACTCGGGGGTACCAAACCACAGTGGAACACCCTCGATATAGGCGCCGGTGCGCTGCGCGAGCAGCACCGCCGTTTCGAGCGTGGATGTCATGGCCGGGGTATTTTGGGTTGGTACCAAAATCGTCTTCATTGTCAGCTCCCGCTCGTTGCAAATGAACGATAGCGCAGCCAAAACAGCATTAACTTTCGACATGCTAAACCTTCGAGACAAAACCGCCAAGCCACGCCAAGTGCATTGCGAAATGGATTCCTCTGATGTGCAATTGCACATCGTAGCTCGCTGCATCGCGGCGCGCCGGAACGACAGTGAGAGGTTTTTGCGGCCCATCCCTCGAGACGCCGCTTCGCGGCTCCTCGGGATGAGGGGTCATTCCGGAGCGATACGTTAGCATCGAGCCCGGAATCCATTTCGCCGCTTGCGCAAGTGGACGAATGGATTCCGGGTTCGCGTGGAGCCTGTCATCGGGCCGCGCTCCGCGCGGACCCGTTGGCGCGCCCCGGAATGACGGAGGAAAGAGGTGGTGCGCTCCCTCAATGAAAATCCCGCGAAGCCGGCAGGATGCGCACGTTGCGGGGGTGGCGGATTTTTTGCGGGGTGTTTTCGCCGTGGTCGCGGCGGTCATCGTTGAGGGGTTCGACCAGAGCGGGGCCGGCGGGCACGGCGGGCTTTGCGCTGAACGCGTCGTTAGAGAGATTGAAGAGGTCGTAGGAGCGGTCGATCATGCGTTGCGCGACCAGGTGGGTCACCTCCTCCGGGCTGCTCTGGATATAGCCTTCGACCAGGATCAGCCGTGCGCCCATCACTTCTTTCCGGTATTGCTCCATCACCTTCGGCCACACCACGATATTGGCGATCCCGGTCTCGTCCTCGAGCGTCATGAACACCACGCCATTGGCGCTGCCCGGACGCTGCCGCACCAGCACGACGCCGGCGCAGCTGACGCGACGACGGTCGTTGCGATGGCAGACCTCATTGCAGGGCACGACGCGCTCTTTTGCAAACATCGCGCGCAGGAATTCCATCGGATGGCCCTTCAGCGACAGGCGGATGGTCTGGTAGTCGGCGACCACCTGTTCCTGCCGCGGCATCTGCGGCAATGGTTTTGCGTTCTCGTCCGGCTGCTCGCGGGCAACAGCGGCTTCGAACAGCGGCAATGGCACGTCATCGGGCAGCCGCCGCACCGCCCAGAGCGCCGCGCGGCGATCGAGGCCAATCGAGCGGAAGGCATCGGCGTCGGCGAGCAGGATCAACGCGCGCTTGGGCAGGCCGGTGTCACGGGCAAAGTCCTCCAGCGAGGTAAAGGGACGCCGCTGCCGCGCTGCGACGATGCGATCGGCCCAGTCGTTGCTTTCTTCACCTCTCCCATTGGGAGAGGTCGGCGTACTCGGATCGGCGCTTTGCGCCGTCCGAGCACAGGCTCCGCGCCGGGTGAGGGGCGCGGTCTCTCGTGGGACCTGAGCCCCCTCACCCGACTTGCACATGGTCATGTGCAAGTCGACCTCTCCCCGCTGGGGAGAGGTGGGAGCTTGCGGCGCCACCGGTTCGATCAAAGAGAATTCTGCCTGCTTCACCTCCCCCGCTTGCGGGGGAGGTCGGATCGCATCGCTAGATGCGATCCGGGTGAGGGCTCTCTCCACACGAAGGTTCTCGCCCGCGGAGAGACCCTCACCCCGACCCTCTCCCGCAAGCGGGAGAGGGAGCGCAGGCATCTTCCGAAATGACGCCTGGATTTGCTTCAGCCTCTCCTCATCTGGATCTTTCCAATTGAAACCGTCGATCTGGCGGAAGCCGAGGCGGACGGCGCAATGTTTGCCGGTGCCCTCCTCCAGCGTGTTCTGGGCGAAGCTATAGGACACATCGATCTCACGGACCTCGACATCGTTCTTGCGGGCGTCGCTGACGATCTGCGCGGGCGCGTAAAAGCCCATCGGCTGCGAGTTGAGCAGCGCGCAGCAGAAAGCGTCTGGATGATGATGCTTGAGCCAGGAGGAGATGTAGACGAGTTGCGCGAAGCTCGCGGCGTGACTTTCCGGGAAGCCGTAAGAGCCAAAGCCCTTGATCTGGTCGAAGCAGCTTCTGGCGAATTCGCCATCGTAGCCGCGCGCGACCATGTTGCCGATCAGCTTGGATTCGTATTTGCCGATGGTGCCGAGGTTGCGGAAGGTCGCCATCGAACGCCGCAGGCCGTTGGCCTCTTCGGAGGTGAACTTTGCGGCTTCGATGGCAATCCGCATCGCCTGCTCCTGGAATAGCGGCACGCCAAGCGTCTTATGCAGGACATTATACAATTCGTCCGGAGGACCGTGCTCGGGCGATGGCGACGGGTAGCTCTCTTTTTCCTGCTTGTTTCGCCGGCGCAGATAGGGATGCACCATGTCGCCCTGGATCGGCCCCGGGCGCACGATCGCGACCTCGATGACGAGGTCATAGAAGGTTCGCGGCTTCAGCCGCGGCAGCATGTTCATCTGCGCGCGGCTCTCGACCTGGAACACGCCTAGCGATTCACCGCGGCACAGCATGTCGTAGACTTTGGGATCGTCCTGCGGGACCGTAGCCAGCTCGTATCGCTTGTCCTTGTGCTCGGCGATCAAATCAAAGCTCTTGCGGATGCAGGTCAGCATGCCCAGCGCCAAGACGTCGACCTTCATCATGTTGAGCGCATCGACGTCGTCCTTGTCCCATTCGATGAAAGTGCGGTCGTCCATCGCGGCATTGCCGATCGGCACATAGGTGTCGAGCCGGTCCTGCGTCAGCACGTAACCGCCGACATGCTGCGAGAGATGGCGCGGGAATTCGATCAGCTCGGTGGCGAGATCGACAGCGAGCCCGATCATCGCATTCTTCGGATCGAGTCCGGCCTGCTTCACCTGCATGTCGTTGAGGCCCTTGCCCCAGCTTCCCCACACGGTATCGGCGAGCGCGGCAGTGACGTCCTCCGTCAGCCCCAGCGCCTTGCCGACGTCGCGGATCGCGCTGCGCGGACGGTAGTGGATGACGGTCGCGATGATCGCGGCGCGATGCCGGCCGTAACGGCGATAGACATATTGCATCACCTCCTCGCGCCGCGAATGCTCGAAATCAACGTCGATATCGGGCGGCTCCAGCCGCTCTTTCGAGATGAAGCGCTCGAACAACAGATCGACCTTGGTCGGATCGACCGAGGTGATGCCGAGCACGTAGCAGACAGCCGAGTTCGCCGCAGATCCCCGCCCCTGGCACAAAATGCCTTGGCTGCGCGCGTAACGGACGATGTCGTGCACGGTCAGGAAGTAATGCGCGTATTTCAGCTCGGCGATCAGCGCGAGCTCCTTGTGCAAGGTGGCACGGAGCTTGTCGGGAATATCACCGCCGAAATAATGGTCAACGCCGGCCCAGGTCAGGTCTTCGAGATGCTGCTGCGCGGTCTTGCCGGGCGGCACCGGCTCATCAGGATATTGGTATTTGAGCTGGTCGAGCGAGAAGCTGATGCGACCTGCAAAGCGCATGGTCTCCGCGATCGCATCAGGGAAATCGCGGAACAGCCGGGCCATCTCGTAAGCTGGCTTCAGATGCCGCTCGGCATTGGCTTCCAGCTTCCTGCCGATCGCGTCGATCGTCGTCTTCTCCCTGATACAGGTGAGCACGTCCTGCAGGGGACGGCGCGCGGGATGGTGATAGAGCACCTCGTTGGTCGCGAGCAGCGGCACTTCGGCTTTCGTTGCAAGGTGATGCAACCGCGCCAAACGACGCTTGTCGTCGCCGCGATAGAGCAGGCTTGCGGCGAGCCAGACCCCCTCGGCACGGCTCGCCTTCAACCGCGCGAGCAGATCAAGCACCTTGGCCGCCTCGAAACGATGCGGCAATGACAGCACCAGGAGCTGGCCTTCGGCGAACTCCAAAAGATCACTCAGCTTCAGATGGCACTCGCCCTTTTCGATCCGCTTGATGTCATCGCCCCGCTTGCCGCGGGTGAGAAGCTGGCACAGCCGGCCGTAAGCCGCGCGGTCGCGCGGATAGACCAGGATGTCAGGCGTGCCATCCATGAAGACGATGCGCGAACCGATCAGGAGTTTTGGCGGGTGTTTTACCTTGGGGTTCTCGAGTTCCTTGTAGGCGCGCACCACGCCGGCGAGCGTGTTGTGATCGGCAAGCCCGATCACGGGAATGCGGTATATGCTCGCCTGATGCACATAGGCGCGCGGATCCGATCCGCCGCGGAGGAAGGAGAAATTGCTTGATATGCCGATCTCGGCATAGTCGGGCTCAGGCTCCATCATGCGAACAGCCCATGCACGAACCAGTTGGCGGGAACGGGCTTGCCGTCTTCGTCGATCAGTTCGTTTTCGTAGAGACCATCACGGAAGATCCAGAAGCGCAGACCCTGCTCGTCTTCGACACGGAAATAGTCGCGCGTCAGCACTTTTCCGTCCCGCTGCCACCATTCCATGGCGATGCGCTCGGGCCCCTCGACCCGCACCACCTGATGCGTGGCGCGCCGCCAGGTGAAGTGATGCGGCGGTCCATCCGGCACGGTAGCGAACGGCACCTTGATCGGCTCTGGCCTTTCGAACAGTCGCAGCGGACGGAGCGGCGGCTCGCCCTCGGTGCGCGCCGGCCAGGCGGCTTGCGACGTTGCGGCCAGATGATGCTGCGCAGGCGCGGCAAGCACCGCGCGCTCGGGGATATGGGTATCCTCCGGCAGGTGCACGACCACGCGCTTTCCCCCAATGCGGGCTGCGATGCGGTCGATCAGCGCAGCAAGCTCGTCATTGTCATGGACATGAGCATTGAGATCGCGCTGCTGCTGCACCACGATCTCGGTACGACCAGCGGACAGGCGGATCAGGTCGAAGCCGAAGCCGGGATCGAGGGGATCGCTCAGTGCGTCGAGCCGCTCGCGGAACAGGCGGTCGATCACTTCGGGCTTGGTCACCGCACGCCCGGTCTCGACGGCAAGCGTGCGCACCGCGCCGTCGGTGCGGAAGAAGCCTGCTTCCAGCTTCCGCGCGCCCTTGCCCTGCTTGTCCATTGCTTGGACCAGCATCTTGGCGAGGCTCTGCAGCATCATCGCGATGACAGGCTCGGTCGTGATCGGCTCGGGAAAACGCTTTTCGACGATGTAGTCAGGCAATGGCTTGCGCGGGCTGATCGGCGCATCGCCCTGCCCCAGCGCATGCTCGAGCCGCGTGGTGAAAGCCGCGCCGAAACGCGCCGCGATCTCATGGCGCGCGCGGGCGGCGACATCGCCGATCGTCTTCAAGCCGGCGCGGCGCAGGCCTTTGGTGATGGCGTCATCGGCTCCCAATGCCGAGATCGGCAACGGGGCAACGGCCTCGGCCTCCGCACCATCCTCGATGCTCCTGCCTGAGGAATGCCGCGTCAGCGTGCGGGCGCAGACCGAGGTCGAGGCGATCGCGCCGCTGACGGCAAAGCCGCGCCGGGTCAGCGCGCCGCAGACGATCTGCAGCATCGCACGTTCGCCGCCGAACAGATGGGCGCAGCCGGTGATATCGAGGAAGAGACCGTAGGGCTGATCGAGCGCCACCAGGGGTGTGAAGCGGTCGCACCAGTCGGCGATGTCGTTGAGCGTCTTGGCATCGGCGGCTTCGTCGGCATCGTACACCGTCAATTCCGGACAGATCGCGCGGGCATTGGCGAGCGGCAGGCCGATCGACAGGCCGCTTCGCGCGGCGGTGTCGTCGAGCGAGTGGATCACCAGCGCATTGTGCTGTTTGATGACAACCACACTTGGGAGTTCTTTCTTCACCTCCCCCGCTTGCGGGGGAGGTCGGATCGCATCGTCAGATGCGATCCGGGTGAGGGCTCTCTCCATACGAAGAGTCTCGCCCGCGGAAACACCCTCACCCCAACCCTCTCCCGCAAGCGGGAGAGGGGGCGATGCAGCGCCCGTGTGGTGAGAAATAGTTTCAACCGGCGAGGCGCTGCTTCGCGCCAGTTGCCGCTTGATCCGGTCGATGGGCAGGCGTGGCAGCCACAGGCTGAGGATACGACGGTTCACTGAAAAGGCACTCATCACATTTCCATTCCATGATCCATCGCCCGACCGGGCCATGACGATTGCGAACGAGCTGCGCATCGAACAGAGGCGCACCCCACGTGCTCCAACTGGCGCCCGGCGGCGAATGCGCTGCGCGCACGATCCATCTGGTTTCCGCGGTGGAGGGAAGCGGCGTTGCCGCCAGGCGGAGCAGCAGCGCGGGAACGCCTGATGATTGCGAGGCAAGCGTCAGCTTGCGGCTTGCGACCAGATCGAGCTGCTTGGACTCGCCCCAGACCTCCATGATGACGGCGCCTAACGCGTCGCAGGCGAGCGCATCGGCCGTGGTGCGCAAGGCATTGTCGATGTCGGCGGCGCGCACGGTGACGAGGAGACGCGGATCGAGGCCGAGTTCCGACAGGCCGCTCATCGACAGCGCACCGGATTCGATTTCGGAAAAATCCTGCCGCACCCAGACCAGCGGCTTGCGCGCGGCAAGACGGCCGGCGAGGCCTGCGATGAAGCCGGTGGCGGAAGCGCCTTGGTGACCCTCGGCAAACACTTCGTGCACCGCAGCTTTCGCAAGCCCGCCCTTGAGCATCGCGTCAGCACCGGCATGGCCAAGCGCGATCCGCTGCAGCGCATGCGCTTCGTTGGATGCCTCAAGGCGCTCGATGTGCCCGCGCAGAGACGCGAGCGTGCTCAGGCGTGCGCTCGTCATGCGCCGCTCCTTTAGGAAGATATCGGGCCGTTGCTGGCTTTTCGGAGAGAAACCAGAAGCCGGCCCATTAGTTCATGATATGTTCTAATATAAAGCCAACCGCGCGGGAGGAGTCAATCGGATTGGTAACGGGATAAAATTATTTATTAAAATCAAATGGTTGATGAGAGCGGAGCAGGTATCATGCACCACATCATCCTGGGCAGCGAGACTGATTTCGACGGCTGGCGTACGACGGCGCGGGCGCTGGTATGGAACGACGTGACGCCCGACTACGTGACCTGGACGGTGCGTGACCACGGGCCCGACCTGTCGGAAATATCGACGGCCAAGGCCCCGTTCGAAGTGCCGGAAGGCACGTTCAACGTACCAGCCAAATTCGTCGAGCTGGCGAAAGCTGTAATCCTGCATCGTGACGCGGAGCGCTTCGCCCTGCTCTATCGCCTGTTGTGCCGCCTGCGCCGCGACCATGACCTGCTCGAGGTCGCTGACGATCCCGAGGTCGCGCGTATCCATGCGATGGCGAAAGCCGTGCATCACGAGGTGCAGCGGACGCGGACGTCGATCCGCTTCCGCGAGATCGGACGCGAGCACAAATCGCACTTCGTCGCCTGGTTCGAGCCGCAGCATCATGTCGTGGAGCTGGCCGCGCCGTTCTTCGCCAGCCGCTATGCCGACATGCCCTGGTCGATCCTCACACCAGACGTTTGCGCGCATTGGGACGGGCATGCGGTGTCGATCACGCCGGGTATCAGCGAGGCCGAGATGCCCGCAGGCCATCGGCTGGAGGAGATCTGGCAGCGCCATTACGCTGCGATCTTCAACCCGGCGCGGCTCGCGGCGAAGAAATCGAGGAACCCGCCGGAGGCTTTGACGATTAAGCCCACAAGCGACAGCGCCACGCCACCGGAACCAGCCATGATCCGCCGCAACGCCGACAGCCTGAGCACGTTGCGCGAGGAAGCCGCGGATTGCCGCGCCTGTCATCTCTACAAGCACGCGACCCAGACCGTGTTCGGCCAGGGTCCGCAAAGCGCGCAGGTGGTGCTGGTCGGCGAGCAGCCGGGCGACAAGGAAGATCTCGCTGGAAAGCCGTTCGTCGGTCCCGCCGGCCTGATGCTCGACCGCGCGCTGATCGAGGCCGGCATCGACCGCAAGAAGGTCTACGTCACCAATGCGGTGAAGCATTTCAAATTCGTGCCGCGCGGCAAGATCCGCCTGCACCAGAAGCCGAATACGCCGGAGATCAAGGCATGCCGCCAATGGTATGAGCGGGAACTCGCATCGATCAAACCCGACCTGGTGGTGGCGATGGGCGCGACCGCAGCCCAATGCGTGTTCAACAAGCTCACGCCGATCAACAAGAACCGCGGCCACCTGATCGATCTCGACGAAGGCATTAAGGCGCTGGTGACGGTGCATCCCTCCTATCTGCTGCGGCTTCCCGATGAGGAGGCGAAAGCGCGGGAATATCAGCGCTTTGTCGAGGATCTGAAGATCGCGGCGGACCTATTGAGGAAACGCGCGCAGGCCGCGGCATAAGCACGGCACCATGCATAGGCCACAAATATCAAGCCGTTGATAAGACTGATATCTGTTTACAACCTTACATTGATAGACGATACTTTCTTATTACAGGGGGGAGTTTGGAGCGTCTTGTTCACGCCAATGACGTTCCCATGCGGTCGGCGCGCTGCCACGGCGCCACAGCCCCGGCACCAGGCAGCGCGCGACCGCTCTTTCGTCTCCCAGACGCTTCGCCCACGCGCGTAGTTTGCCATACGAATGATCCGCTTTGGTGTCGTGAGCGCGCATAACATCATCGATGCAGCACCCACGCACCGTTGCGCTACGCGGCTCACGCAAACTACGGCTGTCATCCAACCTTCAAGGCAATCGGTCAAAACTAAAGCCTCCTCCTGTATTCGACGGAGCGTCAGAATGACCGATTTTGCACTCAATTCATCAGTGGGCGGCGAAAGACCGATCCAGCCAGCCTCAAGACCAAATCTCGACAAAGGCTTCAATCCGCTGACGATGATCCTCTTCTTCGGCATCCTCGCGGCGGGATTGCTGTTCGTCGCCTACAGCATCTATTCCGATGTCGATGCCACCGGCACCCGCGTCACCACCTTTTTGCCCTACATCCTCTTGTTCGTTGCGCTCTTGATTGCGCTCGGTTTTGAATTCGTCAACGGCTTTCACGACACCGCCAACGCGGTCGCGACCGTGATCTACACGCATTCGCTGCCCGCCGAAGTCGCGGTGATGTGGTCGGGCTTCTTCAACTTCCTCGGCGTGCTGCTCTCGTCCGGCGCGGTCGCATTCGGCATCATCTCGCTGTTGCCGGTCGAACTGATCCTGCAGGTCGGCTCCAGCGCGGGCTTCGCCATGGTGTTCGCGCTGTTGATCGCCGCGATCCTGTGGAATCTCGGCACCTGGTATTTCGGCCTGCCGGCCTCGTCCTCGCATACGCTGATCGGCTCGATCATCGGCGTCGGCATCGCCAATGCGCTGATGCGCGGCCGCGACGGCACCTCTGGCGTCGACTGGAGCAAGGCCACCGAGATCGGCTATGCTCTCTTGCTGTCGCCGCTGGTCGGCTTCGTCTGCGCCGCGGTGCTGTTGCTCGTGCTCAAGATGATCGTGCGCAACCCCGCGCTCTATGCCGCACCCGAAGGCAACAGGGCGCCGCCGCTCTGGATCCGCGGCCTCCTGATCCTGACCTGCACCGGCGTCAGCTTCGCGCATGGCTCCAATGACGGTCAGAAGGGCATGGGCCTGATCATGCTGATCCTGATCGGCACCGTGCCGACCGCCTATGCGCTGAACCGCGCGCTGCCGGAATCCATGGTCGTCCAGTTCCAGAAGAACTCGGAAGCCGCCTCCAAGGTGATCGCGGCGAAGGGCGCCGGCCACAGCATCATCGGCGACCCCCGTCCGGCGGTGACGCAGTACATCTCGCTGCATCACCTCAACGAGGGCACCTTCCCCTCGCTCGCCGTGCTGGTGAAGGATGTCAGCGACCAGGTGATGAAGTACGGCTCGCTGAACAAGGTGCCTGCCGAAGCCGTCGGCAACACCCGCAATGACATGTACCTTATTTCGGAAGCGATCCGCTTCCTGATGAAGGACAAGGAGAGCGACCTCAGCAAGGAAGAGATCGCGACGCTGAACGCCTACAAGGCCTCGCTCGACAGCGCCACCAAGTTCATCCCGACCTGGGTGAAGATCGCGGTCGCGATCGCGCTTGGCCTCGGCACCATGATCGGCTGGAAGCGGATCGTGATCACGGTCGGCGAGAAGATCGGCAAAAGTCACCTGACCTACGCGCAGGGCGCCTCCGCGGAGCTTGTTGCCGCAGCCACCATCGGCGCCGCCGATACTTTCGGCCTGCCGGTCTCCACCACGCATGTACTGTCGTCGGGCGTCGCCGGCACCATGGCCGCCAATGGCTCGGGCCTGCAGATGGCCACCATCCGCAACCTGCTGATGGCCTGGGTGCTGACGCTGCCGGCCGCGATCATGCTGTCGGCTTCGCTTTACGTGCTGTTCGCGAATGTGTTCTGAGCAGCCAACCTGCCACAACAAAGGCCCGCGCGATGCGCGGGCCTTTTCCTTTGCTCACCTTTATTCGCGCCGTGTCACGCCGCCAACGTGTTCTCCACCAGCTTGATCCAGTAGGAGGTGCCGTAGACGATCGCCTCGTCATTGAAATTGTAGGCGGGGTGATGCAGGCCGGCGCTGTCGCCATTGCCGCAGAAGATGAAGGCGCCGGGGCGCGCTTCCAGCATATAGGCGAAATCCTCCGCGCCCATCATCGGCGGCATCTCGTGGACGTTGTTCTCGCCGGCGATTTCCTTGGCGACCTCGATCGCGAACTCGGTTTGCGAGCGGTGGTTGACGGTGACGGGATAGCCGCGTTCGTAGGTGAGGTCGATCTTGGCGCCGGTCATCTGCGCGACGCCGGCGACCACTTCATGCACGCGCTTCTCGACCAGCGCCCGCACCTCCGACGTCAGCGTGCGCACCGTGCCGTGCAGCTCGGCGGTGTGCGGGATCACGTTGCGCGCGTTGCCGGCGTGGAATTCGCAGATCGAGATGACGGCCGAATCCAAGGGATCGACAGTGCGCGAGACGATCGACTGCAGCGCCGTGATCAATTGCGAGCCGACCAGCACGCTGTCGATGCATTTGTGCGGCCGCGCGGCGTGGCCGCCGAGGCCTTCGATCCTGATGTCGATCGCGTCCGTTGCCGCCATGATCGGGCCGGTCCGGATAGCGAACGATCCGACCGGGATCCCGGGGCCGTTGTGCATGCCATAGACTTGCTCGATCCCGAACCGCTCCATCAGCCCGTCCTTGATCATCGCGGCAGCCCCGGCGCCGCCCTCCTCCGCCGGCTGGAAGATCACGACCGCGTCCCCGGCGAAATTGCGGGTCTCGGCGAGGTAGCGGGCGGCACCTAAGAGCATCGCGGTGTGCCCATCATGGCCGCAGGCGTGCATCTTGCCCTGCGTCTTCGAGGCATATGGCAGATTGGTCTCTTCCTCGATCGGCAGCGCATCCATGTCGGCGCGCAGCCCGATCACCCTGATGTCGCCGTTGCCGGCGGGTTTCTTGCCCTTGATGACGCCGACCACGCCGGTGCGGCCGAGCCCGGTCGCGACCTCGTCGCAGCCGAATTCGCGCAGGCGCTCGGCCACAAATGCTGCAGTGCAGTGGGTATCGTACATTAGCTCGGGACGTTCATGGATATCCCGCCGCCAGGCCTGGATGGCGGGCTGCAGATCGGCGACGCGGTTGACGATGGGCATGGCACTTCTCAGATCTGTGATTCAAACGTCTGTGATCTCTCTACCATGCAAGCTGCGGTCCACCCAACAGGCGCGCGTGGCTGCCCATGCCCAACCGTCATGGCTGGACTTGTCCCGGCCGCCCGCCTCTGACTATTAGGACAGCAGAAAAATGCTTGGATGCCTGGAACATTTTCGGGCAACGCGGCCAGCGGACGGGTGGAAAGCAAGAGAATGCCTGGAAAGCTCGAGGGTGATTTCGACTATATCGTCGTGGGCGCCGGCACGGCCGGCTGCATCATGGCAAACCGGCTCTCGGCCGATCCCACAAAGCGCGTGCTGGTGCTGGAAGCCGGCGGCGACGACAACTGGATCTGGTTTCACATCCCGGTCGGCTATCTCTTCGCGATCGGAAATCCTCGCTCTGACTGGATGTTCAAGACCGAGGCGGAGCCCGGCCTCAACGGGCGTGCGCTCGCCTATCCCCGCGGCAAGGTGATCGGCGGCTGCTCGGCGATCAATGCCATGATCTCGATGCGAGGACAGGCCACCGATTATGATCACTGGCGCCAGCTCGGCCTCGCCGGCTGGGGTTATGACGACGTGCGGCCGGTGTTCCATCGGCTTGAGGATCATTTCCTCGGGCCGAGCGAGGACCATGGCACCGGCGGCGGCTGGCGCATCGAGGCGCCGCGGCTGTCCTGGAAAGTCCTGGATGCGGTCGGCGATGCCGCGGAAGAAATGGGCGTCAAGCGCATTCCCGATTTCAACACCGGCGACAATGAGGGCGTAAGCTATTTCCACGTCAACCAGAAGCGCGGCCGCCGCTGGTCTTCCGCGCGCGGTTTCCTGAAGCCCGCATTGCACCGGCCGAACCTGCGGCTCGAAAAGAACGTGCTGGTCGATCGCCTGATCGTCGAACAGGGCCGCGCCGTCGGCGTGCGCTTCATCCGCGGCAATGAGACCATTGAGGCCCGCACCAAGGGAGAAGTGATCCTCACCGCCGGCGCGATCGGATCGGTGCAGGTGTTGCAGCGCTCCGGCATCGGGCCCGCTGACTGGCTCGCCTCTCTCGGCATCGATGTCGTGCTCGACAAGCAGGGTGTCGGGCGCAACCTGCAGGACCATCTGCAGCAGCGCGCGATCTACAAGGTCACTGGCGTGCGCACGCTGAACGAGACCTATTACTCGCTGTTCCGACGCGGCCTGATGGGCCTCGACTATGCGCTGCGCCGCCGCGGGCCGCTGACCATGGCGCCGTCGCAGCTCGGCATCTTCACCCGTTCCGATGCCACCCGCGAGCGCGCCAACATCCAGTTCCACGTGCAGCCGCTGTCGCTCGACAAGTTCGGCGATCCCCTGCACCGCTTCCCCGCCATCACCGTCAGCGCCTGCAATCTGCAGCCGACCTCGCGCGGCACCGTCCGCATCCGCTCTGCCCAACCGGACGAGAAGCCGTCGATCGCGCCGAATTATCTGTCGACCGATGAGGACCGCCAGGTCGCCGCCGACGCGATCCGCACCACCCGGCGCCTGATGAAGCAGAAGGCGCTCGCGCAGTACCGACCGGAGGA
This sequence comes from Bradyrhizobium cenepequi, assembly GCF_020329485.1. Lineage (GTDB taxonomy): Bacteria > Pseudomonadota > Alphaproteobacteria > Rhizobiales > Xanthobacteraceae > Bradyrhizobium > Bradyrhizobium cenepequi. Next base: position 63,277 of record NZ_JAGKJI010000024.1, on the reverse strand, counting down.
ATTCTTGCCCGGTCCTTCCGTGGGTGACGACGACGCATCGCTGGCAAAGGCCGCCGGCGATATCGGCACCACGATCTTCCACCCCGTCGGCACCGCGAAGATGGGCACAGCCAACGACCCGATGGCCGTGGTCGACGAACGCCTGCGCTTCCACGGCATTGCGGGCCTGCGTGTCGTCGACGCTTCCGTGATGCCAACGATCACCTCAGGCAACACCAACACGCCGACTGCGATGATCGCCGAGAAAGGCGCGACGATGATTTTAGAGGATGGGCGGTAACCCATCTTGTTCTGTGCGCCGAATTCAACATTCAGACCGCATCTTCCAAGCAACAGTCTTTGGCAGCAGCCATTGACCAAATCCTATAGGTATATTACTATAAGCAAGTGAATGATCCATTGCGCGCGATCAAGCCCGCCGTTTTTGTGGGCTCCAGCCAGAAGGACTTGCGGGCCTTTCCTGCGGCTGTCCGAAGCGAAATCGGTCAATCGCTTTTCGAAGCGCAACTGGGCGAGCATCCAGGCAACGCCAAGCCCTTGAAGGGCCTAGGCGGCGTGCTGGAGATTCGAGGCAATTTTGACGGCGACACTTACCGGGCCGTCTACACAATCCGGCTCGAAGGCGTCCTTTACGTCCTGCATGCGTTCCAAAAGAAATCCACAAGCGGGATCGCCACCCTGCAACGACACATGGATCTGATCCGGCAACGCCTGCGCGACGCCGAGGCCATCCACAAAGCGACCAAGGGAGACCAGCGATGAGCGCGAAGAAAAAAGTGCCCGCCCATACCAAAGGCTCCGGCAATATTTTCGCTGATCTCGGCCTGCCCAACGCCGAGGAGCATCAGCTGAAGGCCGCGCTGGTCGTTCAGCTCAAGCGGCTGATGGCCGAACGGAAGTTGACTCAAACCGAGGCGGCCAGACTGGTCGAAATGAAACAACCCGACCTGTCAAAACTCCTGCGAGGTCACCTCAGGCTTGCGTCCGTAGAGAAACTGATGCGGATGCTCACTGCGTTCGACCAAGACGTGGAAATCAGATTGAAGCCGCATCGTAAGCGTGGCGAGGGAGGCCGGATTACGCTTATTCCTGCGGCGTAGAGCAATCCGTCGTCATTCGGACTAATACCGCCATGCCGAGGCGCTGCGGCAATCCTCGAATAGAGACTGCATGGACTGAATCGAGCGAAGCGCAATCCGGGAACCGACAAGGCGTGTCGTGGATTCGCTTCGCCTCGTTCGGGCTACGATCTCACCCCTCACGAAATCGTCATCGCCTCACGCCAACAGATCGCCGCCGCCGGGAATAAGCACTCCCCTCGCCCGATCACGTCTCCGCAGGCCCAACCACGGGCGCATGGAGAACTGCGATGAGCGGGTTCGATCACGACCACAGGGATGAAGAGCGCGGCGTGAGCCGCCGCAAAGTGCTGGAGTGCATGACCTGGGCGGGCACAGGTGTGCTCTGGACGGTGGCGGGTGGCGTGCCGCGCTCGCTCGGCATCGTCGACTCGGCGCAAGCGGCCGAGCCCTCTAGCATGACCTTCCTGCAAATCAGCGACAGCCATATCGGCTTCGACAAGGCGGCCAATCCAAATGCGCTTGGCACGCTGGAAGAAGCCATCGGCAAGATCAACGCCATGCCCGCAAAGCCCTCCTTCATGATCCACACCGGCGACATCACGCACCTGTCGAAAGCTGCCGAGTTCGACAATGCCGAGCGCATCATCTCGCAAGCCAAGCTCGACATACACTACGTGCCGGGCGAGCACGATCTGATCGACGAGGACGTCAAGCTCTACAGGGAGCGCTACGGCCGCGGCACCCGAGGCGCCGGCTGGTATTCGTTCGACGCCGGCGGCGTACACTTCATCGGCCTCGTCAATGTCGTCGACCTCAAGGCCGGAGGCCTGGGCAATCTCGGGGCCGAGCAGCTCGCATGGCTCGAGAACGACTTGAAGGGCCGCTCGACATCGACCCCGATCGTGCTGTTCGCCCACATCCCGCTCTGGACGGTCTATCCGACCTGGGGCTGGGGCACCGAGGATGGCGGCCGCGCGCTGGAATACGTGAAGGGCTTTGGCTCGGTGACCGTGCTGAACGGACACATCCACCAGGTGATGCAGAAGGTCGAAGGCAACGTCACCTTCCACGCTGCGCGCTCGACCGCCTTCCCGCAGCCGGCGCCGGGCACTGCGCCCTCGCCCGGCCCGATGAAGGTCGAGGATACCAGGCTCCGCAGCCTGCTCGGCATCGCCAGCATCAATTTCAAGCGGGGCCAGGAGCGCCTCGCCATCATCGACACGCCGCTGCAGGGCTGAAGAGGAACAGGTTCATGAGCGCGATCAATCGCCGCGACTTCGGCATCGCCGTTGCCGCGGCCATGCTGCTGCCCGCCACCGCGGCCCGCGCCGGGGACACGGCAGTGCATATCGACAATTTCGTCTTCCAGCCCGCGCAGCTCGACGTGAAGGTCGGCACGACCGTGACCTGGACCAATCGTGACGACATTCCGCACACGGTGGTGTGCGCCGGAAAATTCAGGTCGAAAACCATGGACACCGACGACAGCTTTTCATTCACCTTCACGGCGGCCGGCGAGTACAAATATTTTTGTTCGCTGCACCCGCACATGACAGGCATGATCAGGGTCGAGTAAGTTGCCGATCTCAGCCAGCGCAACCATGCCCGGCCGGCGGATCGAGACCGGACGGGCCAAAATATTCGCCGCACAAACCGGGCATGAGGCGATGAAAGCGTCGGAGGAAGATCCCGAGAAGGCGCGGCGCTTTCGCGAGGCCGCACTGCCTTATCTCGACGATGCCTATACACTGGCACGCTATCTCCTGCGAGATGCCAATGATGCCGAGGATGCGGTGCAGGAATGTTTCCTGCGCGCCTACAAGCATTTCGACAGCTATCGCGGGCCGGCGATGAAACCATGGCTGTTCACGATCCTGCGCAATGTCTGCCGTGCCGAATATGCGCGGCGCGCAGACATTAAGACCGGCGCAATCGAAGATGTCGCTGACAGCGCGGAGGCAACCCCGCTCTGGCATGAAGCGCAGGAGACGCCGGAAGCGCAGATGCTGCGCGAGAAGGATTCCGCTGCAATTCGCCGGCTGATCGCATCGCTCGCCGAACCGTTTCGCGAGACCTTCGTGCTCCGGGAGATCCAGAATCTTTCATACCGCGAGATCGCCGATGTTGCGGCCGTGCCCGTGGGCACCGTGATGTCGCGCCTTGCGCGCGCCCGCGCGATGCTGCGCTCGGCGTGGCTTGCGGAACAGGAGCAAGCAAAATGACCTGCGAGGAAGCCGAGGTGCTGCTTCAGGCGCTGATCGACGGCGAGCTCGACGCGGGACACGCGCGCGAGGTCGAGAACCACATCGCAGGCTGCCCGCGCTGCGCGGCGCTGGCGAAAGACTATCGCGCGATGAGCCGCGTGATCGCGGACAAGGGTGCAAGCTACACCGCGCCGCCGGAGCTACGCCGGCGCATCGAGGCCGCGCTGCCGCAGCCGAGGGCGGCACCCAACCGCCGCGCGGTGCTACGCGGCTTCGCGCTGGGATCGGCGGTCTCCGCGATGGCGGCGACCGGCCTCGTCGCCATCATCCTGCGCAACGACGACAAGACGCGCATCCAGTCGGAACTGGTCTCGGCGCATCTGCGCTCGCTGCAGGCGGGCCATCTCACCGACGTGCTCTCCACCGACCAGCACACGGTCAAGCCATGGTTCAACGGCAAGCTCGATGTCGCCCCGCCCGTGATCGACCTGACCGCGAAAGGCTTTACCCTGATCGGTGGCCGGCTCGACTATGTCGACGCCCGCGCGATCGGCGCCGTCGTCTATCGAAGGCGCCAGCACGTCATCAACCTGTTCGTTGCGCAGACATCAGATATCGAGCGACACGCCGCCCGGACGAGCGCGCGGCAGGGCTTCAACATCCGCCACTGGAGCAATCACGGCCTGAACTTCTGGGCCGTCAGCGACCTCGGCGCCGACGAGCTCGCCGAGTTCGGCGACAAGTTCGAGGCAGCCATGAAGAGTGCAGCTTCGTAGCCCGGATGAAGCGAAGCGTAATCCGGGAACAGCGTCGCAAGTGGCGGCAAACCCAGGATTGCGCTTCGCTTCATCCGGGCTACGGAGGCCGCAGAATTCCGATCAGGCGGACTTGCGCACCGCGTTGTCGACCAGCGTCTTGCCGAGCGACCAGATCGCGCCGGGGACCTTGTGGCTGCCGGCGATCACGGTGTCGAAGGCCTTTTCGATCCAGGTGCAGTCGTCCTCGGTGAGTGTGAGCGGCGGCAACAGCTTGATGGTGTGGCTGCCGTGGCCGGCGACCTGGGTCAGGATCTTGTGATCCTTGAACAGCGGCACGGTGATGAGCTGGCAGAACAGGCCCTTGTTGGCGGTCTCCAGCACGTTCCAGGATGCGCGCAGTCGCAGCGATTTCGGCGGGCCGAACTCGATGCCGATCATCAATCCCTTGCCGCGCACTTCCTTCATCAATTCGTAGCCAGGGACCATGCGCGTCAGCGCAAGGCGAAGTTCGGCGCCGCGCTTGGCGGCCTGCTCGACCAGCTTCTCGGCCTTGATGACTTCGAGCGTCGCGATGCCGGCGGCCATCGCGAGATCGTTCTTCGAAAATGTCGAGCCGTGCACGACGGCGCGATCCATCTGATTGAAGATCTTGTCGAAGATGCTCTTGCGCGTCAGCAGCGCGCCGACCGGGACATGGCCGCCGGACAGCGCTTTCGCGAGCAGCACCATGTCGGGCTCGACGTTCCAGTGCTCGATCGCCAGGAATTTGCCGGTACGGCCGATGCCGGTCTGGATCTCGTCGGCGATGAACAGCGTGCCGTATTTCCGGCACAGCGCCGCAGCACCGGGCAGGAATTCGTCCGAGGGCATGTTGACGCCCTTGCCCTGGATCGGCTCGACGATGAAGGCCGCGACCTGGCGCGACGACAGCGCTTGCTCGAGCGCGGCAAGGTCGTTGAACGGAATCTGGGTGCAGCCCGGCAACAGCGGCTCGAAGCCGGAGCGGAAATTCGCATCGTCCATCAGCGACAGCGCACCATAGGACAATCCGTGGAATGAATGCGAGCAGGAGACGATGCCGGGGCGTCCAGTCGCGCCCCGCGCGAACTTGATCGCGGCCTCTACTGTCTCGGCGCCCGAATTGGAGAAAAATATCTTGTCCAGATATGGTACGTACTCGAGCAGCCGCTCGGCCAGGATGCCCGCGAGCGTAGACACATCGAGCTGCACCAGGTTGGGCAGGTCGGCATCCAAGACGCTCTTCAAGGCCTGACGCAGCGCCGGGTGGTTGCGGCCGATCGCAAAAACGCCAAATCCGCTCAGTAGATCGAGATAACGTGCCCCCTCGCGATCGAAGAGATACTGGCCTTGCCCTTTTTGAAAGCCGACGTCATAGCCGATGGTCTTGAGCACGCGCACGAGCTGCTCATTCAAATAGCGCGCGTGCAGGGAACTGCGTTGCGCCTGGCGCTCCACAAACATCTCGGAAACGTCTAGATTTGAGCTTAGCATCGGCTACATACGTCGGTTGATGGTCATTTCGTCAACTCAAAACGCTGATTGTGGCGTTTTGCCCCCAAGCTTTGACTCTTCTACTTAAGCACAGGTAAGACAATGTTGCACTGCCCACCCAAGCTCGCGCGCACCATAGCATATTCGGGATTCGTTTTGGCGAGCGCATTGGTCCCTGCTTTGGCTGCGGACCCGACCGGCGACTGGCGGGTGGCTGACGGTGTCGCCCATGTCAGGATCGCACAATGCAACGGCAACATGTGGGGCGCAGTTGCCTGGGAGAAGACGCCCGGCGGCAAGGACAAGCATAATCCGGACCCCGCAAAGCAAAGCCGGCCCACGCTCGGCATGCCGATCCTGATCGACATGAAGAAGAAGGCGGGCACGGATGCGTGGGAGGGCCAAGTCTATAATGCCAAGGACGGTCAGCTCTACAGCTCTACGATCAAGCCAATTGGCTCTGACAAGCTCGAGATTCAAGGCTGCGTGCTGGGCTTTCTCTGCGACGGCGAGACCTGGACCCGCGTTGGGCCTCCGATTCCCGCCAGCGCCACCAACAGCATGGCCAAGGGCACAGCGCCCAAAGGTGCACCGCCGTCCACGTCGCAGGCGGCCCCTCAAACCCCCAAGACCACGGGCTCGGCGAGCCCTGCTCCTGCCGCACCAGCCCCATCATCCAAACAACAGAGCGGCCAGAAGCAGGCAGCTACCAGCCAATCAGGTGACGTCGTCGGCGATATCTGTCTCCTTCCGGACGTCGCGCGGTTTACCCATTAGCGCCGGCTGAAAGAGCAGCACCGCGGCGAGAGTGGTGATCAGCGACAGCGCGAGCAGTTTGCCCATGCTCGCGGTCCCCGGATGACTTGAGAGCCACAGGCTGCCGAATGCGGTCCCCGTGGTCAACGCGCTGAAAAAGATCGCCCGCGTCAGGCTTGACTGCAGCAGATTCGTTCTGCCCTGGCGCCAGGCAACGACATAGTAGATCTTGAAAGCGACGCCGACGCCGAGCAGCAGCGGGAATGCGACGATATTGGCGAAGTTGAGCGGCAGCCCGATCAGGACGCAAATCTCCAGCGTCACGGCGCCGGCGACCAAGAGCGGCACGATCGTGAGCAACACGTCGGTAACGCGTCGCAAGGTCAGCCAGAGCAAGAAGCTGATCACAATCAGCGCCCAGATGCCGGCATGGATGAAGGCCTTCACCACCGTGTCGCCGGACTTCAGGATCGACACCGGGCCGCCGATCGCGGTCGGCTCGGCCGCCAGCACGGCGGCCGCGAACTTGCGCAGCGTGTCGTTGTCGTTCGGATCGCCCTTCGGCAGGACTTCGACCCGCATCAGCCCGTCCTTCGCCTTCCATTGACGTACCAGCTCCTCCGGCAGCGACTGCAGCGTGACGGTCTGGGCCTGCAGCATGTTCCTGAGCTGCTCGAACACCACCTTCAGCGGTGAAACGAACACGTCCTGCGCCTTGTCGCGCGTCGCCTGATTCGAATCGGCAAGCTTGGTCAGCGCATCGGCGAGCCGGCGTGCGGCCACCGCGCCGGCATTCTTGGCGTCGCCCGCCGTCTTGCGGAGATTGTCGGCTGAGCTCTTCAGGGATTCGACATTCTCCTGGTCGCTCGGCGGCGCATCGATCGAATCAGGATTGAGCGCCGGATTGAGCATCTTTGCCGCCTGCGCGATTAGCTTCAGCTTGGCCGGCTGATCGGCCGGCACGAAGCTGTCGAGCGCGCGGACGCTCAACACTTCCGGCAGCTTTTCCAGCCTCTCCTCGATCTTCCTGGCGTCGGCTTCCGAACGCGTCATCACGTTGATGGCGTTGGCGCCGGTGTTCGGGTCGCGCCTCAGATCGAGGAACGTCGCGATCGATTCGACCTTCGAGTTGCGCAGATTGATCGGGTTGAAGTCGAACTTCATGTAGTAAAGCAGCGGCAGGCCGGCGATCACGAGCGCGAGCGTGCCGACGATGATGACGACGCGATGCTTCTCCAGGAAGTGATCGACGGGCGCGAGGAACGCGTAGCCGACCGGCTCCCTCTCGCCGGGCGGATTGAGCAGGTCGAGGAGCGCCGGCAGCGTGGTGATGCTGCTGAGGAACGCGATGAGCATGCCGGCGCCGGCGATCTTGCCGAGCTCGGAAATGCCCTTGTAGTCGGTCGGCAGGAAGCACAGGAAGCCCGCCGCGGTCGCCATCGCCGCAAGCGAGAGCGGCACCGCCGAGCGCCGCGCCGCGTTCTCCAGCGCCAGCATCAGGTTGTCGTTCTTGAAGCGCTCGGAACGGTAGCGGACGCTGAACTGGATGCCGAAATCGACCCCCAGGCCGACGAACAGCACCGCGAAGGCGATCGACAACAGGTTGAGCGAGCCGACCATCATCAGGCCGACGGCGGTGGTGATCGAAAGCCCGATGAACAGGTTCACGAACACGGCGAAGATGATCTTGGCCGAATGCAGCGCAAGCCACAGGATCACCAGCACGATCAGCACGGTGCCGATGCCGTTGACGACGGCGCCGTCCTGGACGGTGGAATATTCCTCGTTGGCGATCGGCACCGGTCCGGTAAGGCGGACGCGGGCACCATATTCGCTGTCGAATTTCAGGTCGGCGGCCGCCTGCCTAATCGCATCGGTGGCGGCCTTGCCGGGCTCCAGCGCCTGATAGTCGAGCACCGGCTTGAACTCGATGAAGGCGCGCTTGTCCGAATCGATCAGCGGCTTGTCGCTGGTGAGCTCGCGCCAGGAGAAGGTCGGACTGGCCTTGTTGTTGAGGACATCCTCCACCGTCTGCGAGATCAGGTTGAAGGGACGCGCGGCGTTTTCGATCTTGGCCTGCCCCCGCTTGATGCCGGCAAGACCGGTCTCCAGCGCGCCGGTGAGGCCGCGGATCGAGGGGTCGCCCGCCATGATCTCGACCAGGGGCGCGGCGGATTCGAGCTCCCCGGTGACCTGGGCGACCTCCTCGGTCGGCAGGAACAGAAGCCCGTTCTTCTCGAAAAATTCGCCGGAGCCGAGCGGAGTGACCGATTCGAAATGCTTGGTGTCACCGGTGAGCTTGTCGGCCAGCGCCCTGGTGGCAAGGCCCGTGAGTTCCGGCGTCGGCGCCTCCACCACGGCAAGAATCAGGCGCTCGCGGTCGAAGGCTTCCTCGAACTGGATGTCGCGCTGGCGCCAGTCGAGGTTGGGCGAGATCAGGGTGTTGATGTCGGTATTGATGGCGAAGTTGCCGGCCGCGTAATAGCCCGCCGCCACCGCGAGAATCAGCGAGAGGACGACAACAGGGATGGCAAACCGCGTGCACGACTTAACAATCGAGACAACAATACGTGTCAGCACTTCATTTCTTTCTGATCTTCCAGGAAGCACGCCGGAAACGCCCGCTATCTAGCGGAGTTCCCGGGGCCGATCTAATGTTGTTTTGACCGCCCGGCCGCTGGTTCACGAGGAAGCGTCGAAACTGGCCAGAACGGCGTTGGGCGCGGTATATCCCGCCCCGCCGGGCAATAAAGTGACGAACAAGTGAGATGGGGTGGGCATTAATGCCGCAGTTTTAGGTATTTTATTACCTCGTGATAGGTAATCATTCCGTAATCCGGCTTTTCTAGACGCTCATTTTTTGACACAAAGCGCTCTTCTTCCGTGCGCTTGGGGGCGACTTAAGTGCAGGAACTGGCGGTGTGGATATTGCAGCAGGCCGGACGTGCCGGCTGCAGGACGTCCGACCGCACGGGTTTTCGGATGAGAGTGGTGCAATTTGCTTAACAGACGTCCTATGGAGGTTTTTCTAGCGCAGCCGCGCGGCTTTTGCGCGGGCGTGGTGCGCGCCATCGAGATCGTCGAGCGTGCACTCGAGAAGTACGGCCCGCCCGTCTATGTGCGACATGAGATCGTGCATAACAAATACGTCGTCGAAAGCCTGAAGAGCAAGGGCGCGATCTTCGTCGAGGACCTTTCCGAGGTTCCGGCGAACGCGGTCACCGTGTTCAGCGCCCATGGTGTGGCGCGCAGCGTCGAGGAAGAGGCGGCCGCGCGTGGCCTGCCGGTGCTGAACGCCACCTGTCCGCTCGTCACCAAGGTCCACAATCAGGGCAAGCGCTACATGTCGAAGGGCCGGTCATTGATCCTGATCGGGCACGCCGGCCACCCAGAGGTAGAGGGAACCATGGGCCAGGTTCCAGGTCCAGTGCTCCTGGTCCAGAGCGTCGATGACGTCAACGCCCTGACGCTGCCGGCCGATGCGCCGGTCGCCTACATCACCCAGACCACACTGAGCGTGGATGACACACGCGACATCATTCTGGCGCTCCAGGCCCGTTTTACAGACATTCAAGGCCCCGATACCCGGGATATCTGCTATGCGACACAGAACCGCCAATCTGCGGTAAGGGATTTGAGCAAATTGGTGGATGTCATCCTGGTGGTGGGGGCCGCCAACAGTTCCAATTCCAATCGATTGCGCGAGATCGGCACCGAGGCCGGCGTCGCCAGTTACCTCATTGCCGATGGCAGCGAACTCAACCCGGAATGGCTGAAGAATGCAAAGGCCGTCGGCATCACAGCGGGTGCCTCGGCGCCCGAAGTACTGGTCGACGACGTGATCGAGGCGTTGCGGCGCATCGGACCGCTCAAGGTGTCGGTCCTGTCGGGCCGGGAAGAGAACATCGAATTCCGCCTGCCGGCCGAACTGACCGCGGGCTGACCAAACCTTCGTCGTAAGAGTCGAGAGAGAAAGCTTGTAATGGCAATACCCTTCTTCAAGGAACTGCGCATCGGCGGCTATCTGCTCAAGCAGAGGATGCTCGGCCGCAAGCGCTATCCGCTCGTGCTGATGCTGGAGCCGCTGTTTCGCTGCAATCTCGCCTGCGCCGGCTGCGGCAAGATCGACTATCCTGATGCGATCCTCAATCGTCGCATGACCGCCCAGGAATGCTGGGACGCGGCCGACGAGTGCGGCGCGCCGATGGTCGCAATTCCAGGCGGTGAGCCGCTGATCCACAAGGAGATTGGCGAGATCGTGCGCGGGCTGGTCGAACGCAAGAAGTTCGTCTCGCTCTGCACCAACGCGCTCTTGCTGGAAAAGAAGCTCGACCTGTTCGAGCCGTCGCCGTACCTGTTCTTCTCGGTGCATCTCGACGGCCTGAAGGATCACCACGACAAGTCGGTGTCGCAGAAGGGCGTATTCGACCGCGCCGTGTCCGCGATCAAGGCAGCCAAGGCGCGCGGCTTCACCGTCAACGTCAACGCCACCATCTTCGACAACCACCCGGCCGAGGAGATCGCAAAATTCCTCGACTTCTGCGTTGAGCTCGGCGTCGGCGTGTCGATGTCGCCAGGCTACGCCTATGAGCGCGCGCCGGACCAGGAGCATTTTCTCAACCGCACCAAGACCAAGAAGCTGTTCCGCGACGTCTTTGCGCTCGGCAAGGGCAAGAAGTGGAATTTCATGCATTCCGGCCTGTTCCTCGACTTCCTGGCCGGCAACCAGGAATACGAGTGCACGCCCTGGGGCATGCCGGCGCGCAACATCTTCGGCTGGCAGAAGCCCTGCTATCTGCTCGGCGAAGGCTACGCCAAGACCTTCAAGGAGCTGATGGAGACCACGGACTGGGATTCCTACGGCACCGGCAAGTATGAGAAGTGTGCCGACTGCATGGCGCATTGCGGCTACGAGCCGACCGCGGCGATCGCGGCGCTCAACAATCCGCTGAAGGCCATGTGGGTGTCGATGCGCGGCATCCGCACCAAGGGCCCGATGGCCCCCGAGATCGATCTCACCAAGCAGCGCCCGGCGCAGTACATCTTCTCGGAGCAGGTCCAGAAGAAGCTCTCGGAGATCCGCCGCGACGAAGCGGTCGCCGCCCAGCAGAAGGCCGCCCAGAAAGCCTCGACCGCCGCGTAAGACGCGAGCGATGTCGGATAAGCAAAAGGCCCGACCGTCGATGACGGTCGGGCCTTTTGCTTTTTACCTCTCCCGCTTGCGGGGGAGGTCGGCGCGAAGCGCCGGGTGGGGGCTCTCTCCCCACGATCGGACGGCACGATTCGCGGAGATACCCCCACCCCAGCCCTCCCCCGCAAGCGGGAGAGGGAGCGCAGCTTCATCGCGGCTGTATCTCAACCTAATCGGCTCATGCTCTCGCGGTCATGCCGCTGAGCGAATCATTGGCTCCGCGGGGACGAGGCTCTCACCGCCCAGCAGGAAGCCGCGGCAACCGCGCAGGGAGCGCAGCGCGCGGTTGAAGTCGATTCCAGTCGAGACCAGCGAGCGCAGCGTCAGCGGATTGCGCGCCACGCCGCGCAAGACCTTGCGCAGGTCGATATCGCCGTTCGGCTTGACCGCGGTCTTCGCCAATTCCGGCAGCGCGCGGTGGGCGGGATCGCTGATCACCCGCAGCGCCGCGAACGGAATGCCCGCCCTGGCCGCATAAGCCGCTGCGATGTGGCTCTCCATGTCGACGGCGGAAGCACCGGTTTCCGAGCGTAGCGCCGCCTTGCAGGCCCTGGCTGCAATCACCTGTTCAACGCCCGCAAGCCCGCCTCTGACGATCTTGCGGCGCCTCAGCGTGGCGCTGGCAACCATCTCCTCGTTCAGGGCCATGTCGGCCAGGAATCGGGTGTCGCCAGAAAGCACCTCCGTCGCCACCACGACGTCACCCGATCGCAACGCCGGGTCGAGCCCGCCGGCCACGCCGAACGAGATCACGCCGCGGAACGATGACGAATCGAGTGTCGCCAATAGCGCGCGAAGCTGCTGCGGATCGCTGGAACTACAAATGACGATCATGCCCGGCCCGGCTGCGATGCGAGCCTCTTGCACTAATCCCGTCACAATCAAGACCGGCCGCGGATCCAGCATTTTCCCCACAGTCGCGGCGGCCCCCGCCCCCAGATTCACATTCCGACCCCTACCACCCTGCTGTTCGTGTTTCGCAAATTCCGATACCGCGCTAGCGCCCAGAGCGGGAAGAACTTGGAGTAGCCATGATAACGCAAGTAAAACACACGCGGAAAGCCCGTAGCCGTGAAGCGCTGCTCCTCCCAGAGTCCTTTTTCCGTCTGTGTGGTTTTTAGGTACTCAATCCCCCGTTGAACCGCGGGGTTTTCGACCTCTCCGGCCGCCATGAGCGCAAGCAAAGCCCATGCCGTTTGCGAGGAAGTGGACGGCGCGACCTCATAGCCCCGATAGTCGAGCCGATAGCTGACGGCATCCTCGCCCCAGCCGCCGTCCTGATTCTGGATCGACACCAGCCAATCGACTGCCTTTCGAATCATCGGATCCTGATGGTCGATGCGGACGGCGTTGAGCGCGCACAGCACCGACCAGGTGCCGTAGATGTAGTTCAGCCCCCAGCGGCCATACCAGGAACCTTCGGCAAGCTGGGTAAGGCGCAGATAGGCAACGCCATCGGCGACCGCCTTGCTGGTCCTTTCGGTCTCGCCGAGCTGCGCCAGCATCGAGACGCAGCGCGCCGTGACATCCTCGGTCGGCGGATCGAGCAGCGCGCCATGGTCGGAGAACGGGATGTTGTTGAGGTAGTATTCGAGGTTGTTGACATCGAAGGCGGCCCAGCCGCCGTCGCGGCTCTGCAGCCCCTCGATCCATTCGCGACCGCGGGCAATCGCCGCATCGTACTCCTTGGTGCTGCTATAGCGGCGCGCCCGGTCCATCGCCATGACCACCACGGCGGTGTCATCGAGATCAGGATAATGGTCGTTGTTGTACTGGAACGCCCAGCCGCCCGGCCGGACGTTGGGCGCCTTCACCGCCCAGTCGCCCTTGAGATCGAGCACTTGCCGCGGCGTCAACCAGTCGAGCCCCTGCTTCGCCTTGGCAAGGGTGTCCTCGCTGCCGGCCTCCTGCAGCGCATGGCAGGCTAGCGCAGTGTCCCACACCGGCGATACGCAGGGCTGGCAATAGGCCTCGTGCTCGCGAATCACCAAGAGCTTCTCGAGGCCGCGCCGCGTGGTGGCACGCGGCGGATAGTTCTCGTCCTTGCCGAGCGCGTCATACATCATCACGATGTTGGCCATCGGCGGATAGATTGCGCCCATGCCGTCCTCGCCGTTCAACCGCTCTTCGGTGAAGGCGAGCGCGGCATCGATCGCGCGCTGGCGCAGCCTTTTCGTAAATAGCGGCTCGACCACGCGCAGCACGCTGTCGAGCCCGCGGAAGAGCAGGAACCAGCCCCAGCTCTGATGCGGCGCTTTCGGGGGCATGCCGACCGATTTGGGATCCTGCAGGAACAGTTCGTCGACGCCGACGCCCTTTGGGTTCTTCGCCCGCGGCTTCAGCGCGGCCAACACCATTAGCGGTACCATCGTGGTGCGCGCCCAGTAGGAAATCTTGTTGATGTGGAACGGCGACCACATCGGCAGCAGCATGATCTCGACCGGCAGCACCGGCGTCGCGCGCCAGGTCACGACGCCAAACAGTGCCAGCAGGAAGCGGGTGAAGACGTTGGCGGTCGCGGCTCCGCCACGCGAACGGATCGCCTCGCGCGCTTTCGCCATATGCGGCGCATCGACGGAATCGCCGATCATCTTCAGCGCGAAATAGGCCTTCACGCTCGCACTCATGTCGAACGGACCGTCATGCACCAGCGGCCAGCCGTGATGGGCGCCCTGCACGCGGCGGAGATAGTTGGCGATCTTCGCCTCCAGCACGCTGTCGACGGGCTCGCCGAGATAGTGGCACAGCAGCACATATTCCGCCGGGATCGTGCTGTCGGCCTCGAGTTCGAACACCCAATGTCCGTCGGATTGCCGATGGCCAAGCAGCGCCTCGGTCGCCGCGGAGATGCTCTTCTCCAGCGCGACCGGATCGATGGTGGCGGTATCGTTGACGGAATCCATTTTGTTCGATTTCTCCTTCTCTCGAGGACGCTTCTACCGCTTGCAGGGGTATGTCAGTGCCTCGCCAGGATCAGATCGGCGGCACGGTCGCCGGACCGAACCGACCCCTCTATCGTTGCCGGCAACCCCGTATCAGTCCAATCGCCGGCGAGAAACAGGTTTTTATAGGCCGTTACCGCGCCGGGCCGCAGGGCGTGCTGTTCCGGCGTGGCCTCGAAAGTAGCACGGCGCTCGCGCACGATCTGCCAAGGGGGCAATGGAGGGGACAATTCGCCGGAAACGCCGGCGGCCTTGCAGACATCGCGCCAGATCGCCTGCGCCAGTTCCTCGCGCGGCATGTCGACCAGACGATCACCATTGCTGATGGTGACCGAGAGCCGCTGCGGGAACGCGAACAACCACTCCACGAGGCCGCCGATGACGCCGAGGATCGGCGCGGCATTGGGCGGCGGATCAAAGCGGAAATGCGCGTTCACGATGGCGCGGAATTTGGTCGGCGTCTTCAGGCCCGGCACCAGCGAGGCCGCCGCGCGCGGCGGGACCGCGAGCACCACGGCGTCAGTGGGCGCAAGATCGATCATGTCGTCGCCGAATTTCAGCTCGCTGACATGATCCGACACCGTGCCGAACTGGCGCAGCTCGTGGCTGAAGCGCACGCTCGAGCCCCTCTCCTGCAGCAGCTTCACCGCGGGCTCGATCAAGACCGAGCTCAAACCGTCGCGTGCAATCAGCGGACGGCAGGCTTCGCCGCCGGCAAGCAGCGTCTCGCGTACGATCGCACCGGCTAGTCCCGCCGAGCCCTCAGGCGGGTCGACATTGAGCGCGGCGAGCAACAGCGGCTGCACCAGACGATCGTACAGCGTGCCTTTGCAGGTGATGGTATCGCCGACCCGCTTGTCGGTGCCGGCCCAAGCGAGCGGCGCCAGCGCGAGGTAGTCGCCCAGGCCCGTATCGGGGACGCGGCGCGCCTCGTCGAACACCCAGAGCGGCAAACGGGAAGAGCCGAGATCGAGCTCCCAGCGCTTGCCGGCTGCGAGATCGACAAAGGGAAACTTCGCCCGTTCCGGCCCGACCAACCCGGCCTCGGTGCCGATCGATCTGGCATAGGCCAGCGCATGGCGGTTGCCGGACAAGAGCAGGTGATTGCCGTTGTCGATGGTGAGATCGGTCGCGGCGTCGAAATAGGAACGGCAGCGGCCGCCGGCCTGCTGCGTCGCCTCGTGGACGTGCACCGTGTAGTTCGCGTTGGACAGGCGAATGGCCGCCGAGAGGCCGGAAATGCCGGCGCCGATGATATGAACGGTCTTTTGCATCAGATCTCAGATGAACGCGTAACGAAGAAGGATACCGATCTTTTGCCATTTGCCGACGCGAACGGGCTCGCGCGGCGCTGCAAAGCCGCGGACGATCAGGAGATCAAGGATTGCGCGATAGTATTTCGACATGATCCGCGGCGCGCGGACCGCGCGCCGGGAGTTGCGCTTCATGATTTCATCCGCCTGCTCGAAATGCTTTTTCGCCCGCTCGGCGAGCGGCAGGCACACCTTCGGCAAGTTGCGCTCGGCGATCACCCGCTGGGGATCGTCAGATGTAATGGCGGCGTGCAACAGCATCTCGCGCGGCAGATAAAGCCGGCCGAGACCGGCATCCTCATCGACGTCGCGCAGGATGTTGGTGAGCTGCAGCGCGCGGCCGAGATGATGCGCAAGCAGGACGCCGTCCTCCTCGGGCAGGCCGAACACCCGCACCGAGAGCCGCCCGACAGCGCTCGCCACGCGATCGCAATAGAGATCGAGCGTCGCCATGTCGGGCGCGCGGATGTCCTGCGGCACATCCATCTCCATGCCGTCGACGATGGCGAGAAAATCCTCCCGCTTCAGGCCGAAGGTCTTGACCGAGGCGGCATAGTCCTTGAGCCGCGGCGGCGGATTGCCCTGGTACAGCGCATCAATGTCGTCGCGCCATTGCTGCAGCGCCGCCAGCCGCTCCTCGCGTGGGCCGTCGGAATCGGCGATGTCATCGACCTGCCGGCAAAAGCTGTAGATCTGGAACATCGCCTCGCGCTGCACGCGCGGCAGGATGCGCATCGCGGCGTAGAACGAACTGCCGGACGCGGTGGTGCTGTAGTCTGCGTTGGCCGCCGCCGTCTCAACGCTCATGCGCCGGTCGCCGTTTTTGACACGGGCCGGCGCCCGATGGCGCGGCGGGCCAATTCGCCGGCGACGCCACTGAGGCTGTGACCAAGCAGTTCGAGAGGGCTCAAATGCACCCGCTCGCTTAGGGGATCGCGCACCTTCAGCATGTTCACGATCTTGTCGGCGAACGCCTGGATCACCGATATCTCCAGGCCCAACCGCAAATCCTTCACCTCGGCGGCAAGCGACTTGCTCTCGGCAAGCAGCGTCTCGGTGCGCACCGCCAGCGCTTGCAGGCATTGCAACAGCGGCGGTGGAGACTTCGCCTCCCCGAGCATTTCGACGGTAGCGCCGGATGCGGCCAGCGCATCGCGCGGGAGGTAGACGCGGTTGAGATTCCTGTAGTCCTTGGCGCAATCCTGCAGGTGGTTGTTGATCTGCAAGCCCGCGCACAGCGCGTCGGACGCGGCCCAGGTGGACGTGCTCTCGCCGTGGACATCGAGCATGAAGCGGCCGACCGGCATCGCCGAATAGCGGCAGTAATGGATCACCTCGTCCCAGTTCTCGTACCGCAGCTTTGTCACGTCCATGCGGAACGCGATCAGCACGTCGAGCGCGTGGCGCGGTGGCATCGCGCGCTCGGCGAGCGCACGCCGCAGATTGACGGCTTCCTTTTGGGTATCGCCTTCACCCAGCAATTCCTTCTCGAGCAGGTCGAGATAGCGGAGCTTTTCGTCGGCCGGCAGCGTGGCATGGTCGGCGATGTCGTCGGCGGTGCGGACGAAATTGTAGAAGGCAAGAATCAGGGCGCGGTGACGCGGATGAATGATCCACGACGCGACCGGAAAATTCTCGTCGCGGTGGGTCTTTCCGGATCGCAGTTCGCTCGCGCTTGTCATCAGGAACCGGCCACATTCGCCCTGGCTAAGGCGCATGCGCCCGAAGTTGCGCGCATGCGGTGGATTGCGTGCCCCATATAGGGGAATACGCGACCAAAACCAATGCTGTATGGGCAACACACGCAGCCCCTGTGCCCGATATCACACAGTGGGCACAGGCTCTGTCGCGGCAATTTTCGAGTGCAAGACGCGGTGTTACTGCCCGTGGCTCTTCAATACCTGGTCGCAGGCCGCGCTGATCTTGGTGCGGTGCTCCTTCAGGCAGGCGAGGATGGTGAAATCGCCCTGGTCGATCACCGCGCGGCAGTGCTTCTGAACGTCGCGGGTGCAGGCCTTTTGTTCCTCCGGCGTGCCGCTGCGCGATTGCTGCTGGGCGAAGGCGTCAGATGAAAGGGGGATCGACAACAACACGAGGGCCAATAGAACTTTACGCATCGTATTCCTTCATTTTCGACAGCAAGAAATCCTGTTCCGGAAGTTGCGTTTCGGCAGGGCCGGCACGGATTTGTTGGGATTTGCGCCGCCGCGTAGCAAAGCGACGAACAAAGGACAAGCACCGTCAAATGCGGCCAAATTTGCGGCGCTGTAAAGCGGTCATCTAATAGGTTGAAAAAACAAGAAATTTTTTCCAATCACGGTTCGCTACAGACTGTTGCAGCCTGGATGCCGATATCGGATAGACAGAAGCGAAGGGAGATGCTTCTTGATTCTGTCGAACAAAAATGGCGTGGTTTCCGCGATTCCGCCGGCTATGACATGCTAGGCGGGGCGTTTGAACCTGTGGGATTGCGGTCAACACTAAGTGTTCAATGCGGCGAGGCGTATCTTGAAGAAGATCGTCCATTTTTGATGGGAAAACTCACAATGAAGCGGTTTGGTTTGGGCTTGTTCGGTCGCGCGATCACAGCTGCCGGCATTGGCGCGGCGGTCATGTTGTTGGCCGGCACGGGCAACGCCCAATCGTCGGGACCATTTGCGGGTTTTGACGGATCGTGGAGCGGTTCGGGCACCGTTGCGCTCTCCAACGGCACGACCGAGCGGATCCGCTGCAAGGCCAGCTACAAGGTCAACTCCACCGGGCTTGGCCTGAAGCAGAGCCTGAATTGCGCCAGCGACAGCTACAAGTTCAACCTTTCCAGCGATGTGACGAGCCAGGGTGATCGCGTCTCCGGCAACTGGAGCGAGAAGAGCCGCAACATCTTCGGCAATCTGCAGGGTACCGCTGGCGGCGGCCAGATCGAGGTGTTCGTCGAGGCGTCCGGCTTCGCTGCCACGCTGAATCTGCGGACTCACGGCAGCAAGCAGGTCGTGCAGATCGATTCCAAGGGCGAGATCCGCGGCGTCAACATCACCCTGACGAAGGGCTAACGCCTTTTGGCGAGACCGCCCGCCCTGCGATCGCGAGGCGGTCTTGCCCTCACCTAACTACCTGTCTCAGCACCGCCCCGGCGCGCGCAGAAGGCCTCGATGTCGGTCGACTGGAATTCGGGGAGGCGCGCCATGATCGTTTCGAACGGCCAGTCCCACCAGGCGATCCGCGCAAGCTGCGCCGCGATGTCGCGATTGAACCGCTCCCGGATCTGGCGGGCGGGCACGCCGCCGACGATGGTGTAAGGCGCCACATCGCGCGTCACCACGGCGCCCGCGGCCAGCACCGCGCCGTCCCCCACCCTGACACCGGGCAAGACGATGGCAGCGTGGCCAATCCACACATCGTTGCCGATCACCACCCGATCGCCCCGCCGCTCGGCGAAGAACTCGCGGTCACGCTTGGCCGTCTCAGAGTAATATTCGGGGCAATAGGTGAAGCGGTGCAGCGACGGTCGGTCGATCGGATGGTTCGGTGCACCGATCCGCACCTGCGCTGCGATCGCACAGAATCGGCCGATCTGCGCGTCCCCGACCATGCAGCCGGGGCCGAGATAGGAGAAATCGCCGAGCTCCGAATACTCGACGGAGGTATCGCCGAGGATCTCGCAGCACTTACCGATCGTGCTCTCGCGCAGCTTGACGGTCGGCTCGATGACGGTCTCGGCGATCTTCGGGCGCGGACGAGGCGCTTCATTCATTTTGCTATTTTCCTGTTTGGTGAGACCGGCACCTGGTCCCGCTCATCAACCTTCATTTCCGATATCCAGCACCTCGCGGGCGACGTCAATGAAGCTTCGCACGAAGCGCAACTCGCGCTTGTCGACCGGCGCAAGAAGATAGTTCGCGTAAGTCTCGCTCATGTCGGAGATCTCGATGCCGATCAGTTCACTCGATGCCGACATGCTGTCATCAAGCAGCAGGCCGACGCCGATCCCGTGCAGCACCGCCTCCTTCACGACGGGAAATGTGGTGGTCTTCACAAGGCGCGTCAGGGTGATGCCGAGTTCATCGCATTTGCGATGCAGAAGGCGCTGCGTCAGAGATCCGTCCTCGGGCACGATCACGGCCTCCTCCGCGAGGTCGCGCAACGAGAGCTTCTTGTGGCGTGCAAATCGATGGTCCCGACGCACATAGGCGCGGTAGCGTGTCCTCGCCAACGGCAGGCTATAGAGCTGCTCGTCGATTACCGGCTCGGTGACGATGGCGACATCGACGGCGCGTTCATGCAAACGTTGCATCGCCACAGTCCAGCTCACAAGCGTGAACTCGATCTGAACGCGCGGGAAAAGGGTCGCATAGCGGGCGATCACTGGCATCGCCGGGCGCGGCGCGTTGGCAACCACGCTCAAATGCCCGGCAGCAATCTCGCTGTAGTTGGCGACTTTCTCCTCGATCAATTGCTCCAGATTGCGCAGCCTGTCCGAGACGGCAAATAGCTCGCGACCGGCGCGCGTCAGCTCGAGTCCGTCGCGGCGACGTACGAAGAGCTTGGTTCCCATGGTGCGTTCGAGGTTTGCGACGTGCTGGGTCACCGACGATTGGGTCACGCCAAGCTTTTCCGCGGCGCGGGTGAAATTCCCTTCCCGTGCCGAATGGGTGAAGGCGCTGATCTGATAAGGATTTGCCCGCATCGGGCCAAACTCGCCACCACGGTCGAACAACCTGCGCTGCCCTCGTCATTAGCATGGCTAATATGACGTCACGGTGACGTTAATCTGGCTGGTTACTACAAGCTGCATTCGAGATCGGACCTGCAGGAGAATCGACATGCAGCTGAGCGCTTCCAGGATTCTGACCACCCACGTCGGCAGCCTGCCGCGTCCGCCTGCACTCGAAGCGATGCTTCTGCGCCGGGAGAAGAACGAACTGGACGCCGGCGGCCTGGAGCAACTGCCCGGCGCCATCGTGGATGCCGTGAAGTCGGTCGTGCGTCGCCAGGCCGAGCTTGGCATCGACATCGTTTGCGATGGCGAGATGAGCAAATATGCCTACGCGACCTATGCACGCGAACGGATGACCGGCTTGGAAGGTGAGGACCAGCCACTCGCATTGTCCGAACTGTCGGAATTTCCGAACTTCGCGCAACGGATCAAGCTCGACATCAAGACGCCGGCTTGCATCGGACCGGTGAGCTACTCCGGCGGGGATGCGCTGGCGACAGACATCAACAACCTGAAGGCTTCCCTCAGTGCCGTTAGCGTCGAGGGTGCGTTCATGAGCGCATCGTCACCGGGCATCATGGCGCACTACATGCCCAATCGGCACTACCAGTCGCAGGACGCCTACCTGGAAGCCCTCGCGGAGGCGATGAAGCGCGAATACGACGCCATCGTGGCCGCCGGTCTGCTCCTGCAGATCGATTGCCCGGACCTCGCGCTTGGCAGGCACTTTCGCGCCGCTCCGGCCACGGTTGCCGATTTCCGCAATGAGATCGCCAGGCTGATCGAAATTCTCAACCACGCGCTGCGGGATATTCCGCCGGAACGCATGCGCTTGCATCTGTGCTGGGGCAATTATGAGTCTCCCCATCACCACGACATCGAACTTTCGGAGATCCTCGACCTCATCTTGAAGGTGCGGCCGGCCGCGCTGCTGATCGAGGCTGCCAATCCGCGTCATGCGCATGAATGGTCGGTATTCACCGAGATTCCCCTGCCCGATGACAAAGTCCTGGTGCCAGGGGTGATCGACACCTGCACCAACTACATCGAACATCCGGAAGTGGTTGCGCAGCACATCGAACGCTACGCCGCCGTGGTGGGACGCGAACGCGTGATCGCAGGCACCGACTGCGGCTTCGCCAGCTTCGCGACGCTCCACACGGTCGATCCCGACATCGCCTGGCGCAAGCTGGAAGCGCTGGCGCAAGGCGCGGAGATCGCATCACGGCGGCTTTGGAAGAACTGAGAAAGGCTCTTCGGCTTCGCGTCGTCAATGATCGACGTCGGAGACGATTTGCCGCGCGCAGCGCCTGCCTTCAGGCCGCCAAAACATCCTGACCGTCACGCGAGTGTCAGACGGGTTCCTTAACGCTGCAGGACAGCGAAAAAGCCTGAGGAATAGATCGAAATGGCGAGCATTGAACTTTCGGCCATCAGGAAATCCTTTGACGGCACGGAGATCCTCAGGGGCGTCGATCTCCGGATCGAGGATGGCGAGTTCATCTCGCTGGTCGGTCCGTCCGGTTGCGGCAAATCCACACTGCTGCGCGTGATCGCGGGCCTCGAGCCGCAGAGCGCCGGCGAGGTCAGGATCGATGGCGTCTCAGCCGACGGCATCCGGCCGAGCGCGCGCAACCTCGCGATGGTGTTCCAGTCCTACGCGCTCTATCCGCACTTGAGCGCGTTCGACAATATCGCGGTGCCCCTGCGCATGCGGCGCCTCTCGGCGATCGAGCGCCTGCCGCTCGTAGGCGCGCTGCTGCCGAGCCGGCGCCGCAAGGAGCGCTGTATCCGCGATGATGTCGCAAGAGTTGCCGACCAGCTCGAGATCGCGCACCTGATCGGCCGCAAGCCGGCGCAACTGTCCGGCGGGCAGCGGCAGCGCATCGCGGTCGGACGCGCCATCGTGCGCCAGCCGGTGGCCTTCCTGTTCGACGAGCCGCTGTCCAATCTCGACGCCAAGCTGCGCGTCCATATGCGCGCCGAGCTCGCGCAACTGCACCGGCGGCTGAACACCACCTTCGTCTACGTCACCCACGACCAGGCCGAGGCGATGACGATGTCGAGCCGGATCGCCGTGATGATCGGCGGCGAGCTGGTTCAGGTCGGCACGCCGACCGACATCTACGACAACCCGCGCGATATCCGCGTCGCCGAATTCGTCGGCAGCCCGAAGATCAACATCCTGCCCGGGCAGATCTGCGACGATGGCCGCATCGAGGCGCTTGGCGTCTTGCTGCGACTGACGAGTTCGGCGGCTTCCGGCGCCTGCCGGATTGGCGTGCGCCCGGAGCGGATCGATCTCGGCAGCGGGCCGTTCACCGGCTACGTCGTTCACGCCGAGAATATGGGCTCGGAAGCGTTCCTGCATCTTGCCGTCGACGGCAGCGACGCGCGCTTGGTGGCGCGCATCGATGACCCGAGACGGCTGCCGCCGATCGCAACGCCGGTCTCGTTCGGCTTCGCGATGGACGCGGTGCGCGCCTTCAACGCCGAGGGCAAGCGGATCGAGGTCGATAGCGAGCACATCGAACGCGTACGGGAGCGAGCCATTGTCTGACGCCGCAACCATCGATGCCGCCGCGGTCGCCACGCCGGCGGCGCGACCTGCCCTGCGAAAACGCGACCAGCGTGCGCTGACGGCCTATGGCCTGGTCGCACCGGCATTTGTGCTGATGCTGCTCATGCTGCTCGGCCCGCTCGCGAGCGTGATCGCGCTCTCCTTTACTGACTATCAGCTCGGCGCGCCGGCCTTGTCCTGGATCGGCCTTGCCAACTACCAGGACATGTTCGCCGACCGGGTGTTCTGGATCTCGCTGCGCAACACGCTGACCTACGTGGTGATCGTGGTGCCCGGTGCGGTGACGCTCGGGCTCGGCATCGCGCTTCTGATCCAGAGCGGCACCAGCCTGCGCAGTCTCTACCGCACCATCTACTTCCTGCCTGTGATGGCGACGCTGATCGCGATGGCTGTGGTCTGGGAATTCATGCTGCATCCGCAGTTCGGCCTGGTGAACGGGCTGTTGCGCGGCGCCGGTCTGCCGGCGTTCAGCTGGCTGCAGGACCGCGGCACCGCGCTCTATGCGCTCTGCGCCATCGGCATCTGGCAGGCGGTCGGCTTCAACATGGTGCTGTTCCTTGCCGGCCTCGTCTCGATCCCAAAGCAGCTTTACGAAGCCGCCGAGATGGATGGCACCGCGAGCGCCTGGGCGCGGTTTCGCCTGGTGACCTGGCCAATGCTTGGCCCCGTGACGACGTTCGTGATCGTGATCAGCGGCATCCGCTCGTTCCAGGTGTTCGACACCGTGCACATCCTCACCAAGGGCGGACCGTCGAAATCCACGGAGGTGCTGATCCACACCATGTACACCGAGGGATTCGAGTTCTTCCGCTCGGGCTACGGTGCCGCACTCACGGTCGTGTTCCTGGTCTTCGTCCTCCTGCTCACCTTGATCAAAGCGAGGCTCGCCGACCGCGGCGTGCAAACCGCATGAAGCCTCTCCGCACGATTCCGCTCTGGCCCGCCGTCCGCCATTTGCTGCTGATCGCGGGCGCCGTGGTGCTGCTGGCCCCGTTCATCTGGATGATCTCGACGGCCTCGAAGCCGCCGGAGGAAGTGTTCTCCAGCGAGCTGCACCTGATTCCGCATCATTTCGCGCTGTGGGACAATCTGAAGATCGCATTTGCCAAGGCCAATCTCTGGCGCTTCCTGCTCAACGGCGTGATCGTCACCGTCTCGATCTTCGTGCTGCAGGTGCTGATCGCGCTGCCCGCCGCCTATGCGCTGGCGAAGCTGCGCTTCCTCGGCCGCGACGCGCTGTTCGCGCTGATTCTGTTCGGCATCCTGATTCCGCCGCAGGCCACCGCGATCCCGGTGTTCCTGCTGCTGCACAAGCTCGACCTGCTCGACAGCTACGCCGCCCTCGTGCTGCCCTTTACGATTTCTGTCTTCGGCATCTTCCTGATGCGCCAATTCTTCAAGTCGGTGCCCGACGATCTCGTGGACGCGGCCCGCATGGACGGCATCTCCGAATTCGGCATCGTCTGGCGGGTGATGTTGCCCGCCGCCATCCCCGCGGTCACCGCCTTCGGCATCTTCTCCGTGGTGGCGCACTGGAACGACTATTTCTGGCCGCTGATCGTGCTCAACAGCGAGCAGTTGCGCACGCCACCGCTGGCGGTGGCGCATTTCCGCAACAACGAGGCCGGCACCAATTACGGCCCGCTGATGGCTGCGGCGATGGTGATCATCGCGCCGCTGCTGATCGCCTTCCTGCTCGCGCAGCGCCGCTTCATCGAAGGCATCACGCTGACCGGAATCAAGTAACACGTCACCTCAAACAGGGAGCCTGTCCTATGCTGAAATCGTGGATCGCCGGAGCCGTGCTGTCGCTTGCCGCCAGCGCGTCGCTGGCACAGACGCAGACCGAGATCGTGCTGCAGTATCCGTATCCGGAACTGTTCACTGAGACCCACAAGCGCATCGCCGAAGAGTTCGCCAAGGAGCGGCCGGACATCAAGATCACGATGCGTGCACCTTACGAATCCTATGAGGACGGCACCCAGAAGGTGCTGCGCGAAGCCGTCACGAACCAGATGCCCGACGTCACCTTCCAGGGCCTGAACCGCATCCGCGTGCTCGTGGACAAGAACATCCCGGCCCAGCTCGACGACTACATCGCCGCCGAGAAGGACTTCGACCGCCAGGGCTTCCACCAGGCGATGTTCGACATCGGCACCGCAAGCGGCAAGATCTATGCCCTGCCCTTCGCGATCTCGCTGCCGATCGTCTACGTCAATCTCGACCTGTTGAAGCAGGCCGGCGGCGATCCCAACAATCTGCCGAAGACCTGGGACGAGCTGATCGCGATAGCGAAGAAGATTAGGGCAATCGGCCCTGATATCAACGGCGTGACCTATGTCTGGGACATCACCGGCAACTGGCTGTGGCAGGCGCCGGTGTTCGCGCGCGGCGGGAGCATGCTGAATGCGGACGAGACGAAAGTGGCCTTCAACGGACCCGAAGGGCAATTCGCAATCAAGATGCTCGCCCGCCTCGTCAACGAAGCCGGCATGCCCAACCTCGACCAGCCAGCGATGCGCGCGGCCTTTGCTGCGGGCAAGACCGGCTTCCACATCACCTCGACCTCCGACCTGAACAAGGTCACGCAGATGATCGGCGGCAAGTTCGAGCTGAAGACCCACACCTTCCCCGACGTCGTGACGCCGAACGGGCGTCTGCCAGCGGGCGGCAATGTGGTGATGATCCTGTCCAAGGACAAAGCCAAGCGCGACGCCGCCTGGGAAGTGGTGAAGTTCTGGGCCGGACCGAAGGGCGCCGCGATCATGGCCGAGACCACCGGCTACATGCCGGCCAACAAGGTCGCCAATGAGGTCTATCTGAAGGACTTCTACCTGAAGAACCCGAACAACTATACCGCGGTGAGCCAGATGGCTCTGCTCACCAAGTGGTACGCCTTCCCGGGCGACAACGGCCTGAAGATCACCGACGTGATCAAGGACCACATGAACTCGATCGTCAGCGGCGCACGCGCCAAGGAGCCCGATGCCGTGCTCGCCGACATGACGGCCGACGTCCAGAAGCTGCTGCCGAAGACCACGGGCGCGACGCGCTAGGCCTTTCGAAACCCGCTGCGGGGCGTATCATGCGCCCCGCAGCTCATTTGCGGGACGCTACCCATGAAACTGATCCATATGAGCGATATCCACCTGACGGCGCCGGGTGCGACCATCGGTGGCCGCGATCCGCGGAAGAACTTTGAGCGGGCACTGACCCACATCCTCCGGGATCATCATGACGCCGACCTCTTGGCGATCACCGGCGACCTCTCGGATTGGGGCGACCGCGACGACTATCAATGGCTGAAGCAACGCCTTGAATCGTTCCCGATCCCGGTGCGGCTGTGCATCGGCAACCATGACAACCGCGCCAACTTCCTCAGCGTATTTCCCGACCTCGCCGGGCAAGGCGGCTTCGTGCAGGGTGTCTATGACCTGCCCGCCGCACGCTGCCTGTTCCTCGACACCGCGCATCTCGAAACGCACGCCGGCCGCTATTGCGACGAACGGCTCGGCTGGCTTGAAGCAAAGCTCGCCGAACACGACGGACCGTTCCTGCTGTTCATGCATCACAATCCGATGCCGATGCACATCGCGCCGCTCGATCAGATCCGCCTGCTCGACGACGCCGCCTTTCGGAAGTTGGTCGCGCGGCATCGCGATCAGATCCGGCACATCTTCTTCGGCCATTGCCACCTGCCGCTCGCGGGATCGGTCGCCGGCGTCCCCGTCTCCTCGCTCCGCGGCACCAACCATGCGGGCTATCCGCTGTTCTCCGAGACAGAACTCCTGAGCGCGTCGGATCTGCCGGAATCCTACGGCGTTGTGTTCTTCGGCGAGGATTACGTGACCGTGCACATGGTGGAATTTGGCTACGACGGTCCGATCCGCATCGAAGGTTCGCCCGACTATCAGACCTGGAACCGGGAGACCATGGTCCGATGAAATTCGTCGTCCTGACCGACACCCACTTCGTCGCCCGCGGCCGCAGGATATACGGCCTCGATCCGGCGGAGCATCTAGCCGCCGCGATCGCCTGCATCAACCGTGACCATCCCGACCTCGCCTTCGTCATTGTCACCGGCGACCTCGCCCATTGGGGCGAGGACACGGCTTATGAACATCTTGCCGATGTGCTGGCCCGCCTGAACGCACCGACCATCCTGATGATGGGCAATCACGACCGCCGCGATGCCTTTGGCCGCTATTTTCCGGGTGTTATCAGGGACGCAGGCGGCTTTGTCCAATCCATGCAGGTGTTTGACACCGCGACCATCGTCACCCTCGACACGCTGAACGAGGCGGCGCCGAACCACGAGGGCCTGCTTTGCGAACGCCGCCTCGCGTTCCTTGAACATGCACTGAACTCAGCGCCGACGGACCGCCCACTGCTGCTGTTCCAGCACCACCCGCCGTTCGACACTGGCCTGCGCTACATGGACACCATCCGCCTCGCCAATCCCGACGCCGAGTGGGAGGTGATCGCACGCACGCGCCGGCCGGATTACCTATTCATGGGCCATCTGCACCGGCCGATCGCGGGCTCATGGAACGGCATCCCCTTCCACATCCAGCGCGCACTGGCGCACCAGGTCGCGTTCGACCTTGAGACCGAGGGCCACATCCCGGGCTCACACGAAGCGCCGGATTATTCGCATGTCGCGGTGAACGGTGAACAGATCGTGATTCACCAATGCTCGTTCATGTATGCCGGGCCGCGGTTTTCGCTGCACGACCAGGCGGCGCTCAACGGCGCGCTGGGGTAGAGCCTGGATTCTGATTGAACCAGACCTGTGCGCTACTGCGCTCAGAATGACCTTGGGCTCTAGCGCGCCATGATCTCCGGCGAACGATGTTCACCCATCCGCCACACAGTCACCAAGCCCCTGCACTATCATTTATGTCCGCTAGTACACTACCAACACCGGCACGCTTCCATCCACCAGGACTTCCGATGTTTGACTCCCCAATAATAGCTTCCTGAGGCCGCGACGCCCATGAGAGGCCATGACGATCAAGTCGCAGCCTCTGGACTTTGCGGTTTCGATAATCGCAGTGGCTGGATGCGCATTCGGAACATGCAAGAGCTCTGCAGATATCCCGATCTGCTCCGCCATCGCTCGAACTTCATCGAGCACTTTACCCGCACCTTCCTTGCAGGCTGCGTCAAAGCGATCAAATTCTGCCTGCGAGGGAATCCATCCCATGGCGTGTCCGTTCCCATAGTAGACCGGGAGCGGTTCCGTTACGGTGACGACTGTCACTTTAGCATTCAAGGCCTTTGCTAAAGCAATCCCATGCTTAACGCCTTTTCTCGCGACATCCGATCCATCCGTGCACAAGAGAATATTGGCGTACATTTGGGGCTCCCTTGCTCGTCGAACATTTTCCCTAAAAAAGTGATGCTTACTTATCTGGCCCGACGTTGCCGTCCGTCTACGCGCCAATTTCGAAGCTCATTCGTGGACCAACAAGCGTCTAGTGATGGCCCCGCTTGCGCTTCAACTCTCACCACGTCGGCTATTGGAAGTAAGGCCGGCCCCGCGTTTGCCTTAGTCGCCGCTTAGAGACAGTACTGCAACCCTCGTCGGCAGGATAGTCGGCTGATGGCCGTTCGCTGACTGACAAGGTTGATCTGGCAAGGTCCGCTTACGAGCCGCAACTTCCAGTTGCTTACAGGCTTAGGTAGTGATTGACTATCGACTCTAGCGACGATCAAAGAGAGAGAGAGAGAGAGAGAGAGAGAGAGAGAGAGAGAGAGAGAGAGAGAGAGAGAGAGAGAGAGAGAGAGAGAGAGAGACGGAAGTCATGGTGTGGATCGGCAAGGGACCGCTACTGAGAGCGGTGGCACCTCTCCGAGACGACTACTATCGGCGATTTCTGGTCGGGTACGCCACCACCATGAAAGCGATCTTCGGTCGTGCGGCTCGCCGCGATGGCGAGCCGTGTCCGGCACCGGACCGAAAAGTAGGATGCTCTCCGCACTGAGCGACGCGCTGCGACAAGGATCGGCAACGCGCTTGGCGAGTCCCTGTACTCAAACCGGAATTCTCCAAGCTCGATTTCAGGGCAATTGGTATATTGCGGCACGCTTTTCGATCTCGCGCAGTCGCGTTCTTGTTCTTTGATGAAGTTCGGATTGTGACAGGACGCACCAGGGAAAGCCCGCCATGCTCGCAAGGTTCATCGGTACCGTCCTAGCTGTTATGACTGCCTGTGTGACCACATGGGATGGAAATGCATATGCCGAGATATTGATCACGACTGCCACCATATCGCGGGGCGAGTTAGTAATCGTAGGAAGGGTTAGGCGACCGCGCGAGCCCAGCGTGGAGATTAAGATTAGCCCAAACAAAACGGTGCAGGTCGAGAGCACTTCGACTGGAGGGTTTAGGTGGATTGGACCAGAGTTTCCCTCCACTTGCATTGTGAAGATCACCTCGGGGCCGGATACGAGAGACGTGGTGATACAAAACTGTGGCCTTCCCGGTCCTGCGGGACCGCCCGGGCCGGCGGGTCCTCCAGGCCCCGCAGGACCGATGGGCCCGCCCGGCCCCAAGGGAAATTAAAGGGCAACCGGGGTAGCAACGCTTACCACGGTAAAGAAAGAAAACGGTGGCAGGTTGTCGATACCGTCGGCCGATCTGGTCTATACCCAAGCGATCGGCCGAGGCACAACGCAGCCGATCAGGAGTTTGTAAGCCGACAAGGCGTCCATCTTATCCGGATCGAATGTGGTGATCTCAGACGCCAGCTACCGACTGCGCCGCGAGGATCTCTTCACGCAGCCGATCTGCATTCTCGAGGTCGGCGAGAGGTGCAAGGATTCTTCGATCGAACTCGGCGATGGACGTGCCGCTCAAAACGCGAAGCGGCCAGTCGGCGTGAGTCAATGCACCGCGCCCAAGCGACACCAAATCAGCCTCGCCACGTTCGATCAGGCCAGCGGCCGCCAGCGGATCGTGCAGAGAGCCGTTGGCGATCACCGGCCTTCCGGAATGCGCCTTCGCATAGGAAGCGAGGCTCGCTCCGTCTCCGAAGGCCGATTTCCAAGCCTCGAACTCGGTGGTGTGGATATAATCGAGCGGAAGCCGTCCGAGCGCCGAGAAGATTTCCGCTGCTTCCTCCGGACCACGCCATTTGTGGAAGCAGTCGTTGACTTTGCCCTGCGAGATGCGGACGCCGATGACCATGTCGTTGCCGACGGCATAGCGAACGGCCTGCACGATCTCCTTCGTCAGGCGCAGCCTGTTCTCGACGGCACCGCCATAGCGGTCGTCACGTCCATTGATCCTTTCACTCAAGAATTGATCGAGCAGGTATCCGTTTGCACCATGAATTTCGATACCGTCGAACCCGGCGTCACGGGCGTAACGCGCGGCCTGCACGAAGCCGTCCTTTGCCTCGGCGATGTCCGGCGCGGTTATTGCCCTTGGCACTGCATACTCGCCACTGCCGCGATAGAATTCCATCTGTT
Organism: Bradyrhizobium cenepequi; assembly: GCF_020329485.1. GTDB lineage: Bacteria > Pseudomonadota > Alphaproteobacteria > Rhizobiales > Xanthobacteraceae > Bradyrhizobium > Bradyrhizobium cenepequi. Next base: position 32,748 of record NZ_JAGKJI010000024.1, on the reverse strand, counting down.
GCCCCTTCGGGCGCACGGCCGAAGGTCCCACGGTGCCCTCACGATGCGGGTTGCCTTGCGACAAGGCGCCCGCATGCATCAATTGAGCGAGGATACGTCCGCCGCGCTCATGCACCGCGTCCACGACGGCACGCCAAGCATCGCTCTGACGAGCATCGGTGAGACCTGGCTGGAACAAATAGCCCTGCGAGAACGCCTTGTCGGTGTAGATTCCTTCAGTGACGATGAGACCGAAGCCGCCTGCGGCGAATGATGAGTAGTAGCCCACCATACGCGGCGTCGCGCGGCCATCGGCCTCGGCACTGACGCGAGTCATGGGTGCAACGGCCAACCGGTTCGGCAGTTCAAGGCTGCCGATGGCGAGTGGCGAGAACAGTTGCGGAAAAGCAGTTCGATCCGATCGCGGAACAGAAGCGGACGAGTTCATCTCACTTCTCCCCGGCGGGACGGATGGCCGCAATCGCCTCTATCTCGATCATCGCGGCAGGATCGTACAGCGTCTTGATCTCCGCGATCGTGTCTGCCGGATACGGCGCCGAGAAGAATTTGCGGCGCAGGGCAACGACGTCGGCAAAGTGGCTCATATCGGTGACGAAAATCGTCACCTTGATGACGTCTTGCAGGCTCGATCCGCCTGCTTCCAGCGCCCTCTGAAGATTTGCGAAGGCCTGCTCACCCTGCGCGAGGAAGCCGCCGCTGACGATCTTGCCGTCGTCGGCGGCCCCGGCCTGGCCGGAGATGAACAGCAGGTTGCCGAACTTGATGCCTTGGGAGAGCAAAAACGGCTCGTAATTGTCGGGCCGGGTGACGACACGTTCCAACATCTCAAATCTCCCGATTGGGATGAGGTATCCTCATCAATACGGGAAGACTTAGGCGGGACAAATTCTCTCGACAAACTCGGAATTGTCAGGCATCAGATGAGATAAATTCACCTTATCGACTATGCGACGTTTACCGCCCTTATCCGCACTCCGCGCCTTCGAGTCCGCCGCCCGGCATGGAAGTTTCAAACTCGCAGCCGGTGAACTCGCGGTCACCCCAACGGCGATCAGCCACCAGATACGTTCGCTAGAGGAGCACATTGGGCTGCCCGTCTTCGAACGGCAGGTGCGCAAGGTCGTCCTCACCGAGGCAGGTGCGCAACTCTATCCCGTCCTTCGAAATGGCTTCGACGCCTTGGAAACGGTGCTCGAACGCTTGATGCCGAAGACGAAGCGCGCGCAGGTGACCATCTCGGCCACCACTGCGTTCACGGCGAGATTGTTGGTCCCGCGCGTGTCCGGCTTCCAAACGCTCCACCCGGATATCGACCTGCAACTCCATGCTTCGGATAACGCTGTCGATCTGACGGAGAACGGAATTGATCTCGCGATCCGTTACGGGCGCGGGCCTTATCCGGGAATGACGTCGGAAGTCATGTTTGCCGACACGTTCGCGCCTGTGGTGAACCCGAACCTCGGCGTCGTCTCTCAGCAGGATTTGCCAAGATTTCCGCTCATTCACTTCCAATGGCAGCGTGTCGATCCGCTGAACCCGACTTGGGAGAGCTGGTTTGCCGCTTCCGGATTGCCGTGGGGGCCCTCACGCCCGCAACTTCGATTTTCCGACGAAAGCCATGCAATCCAGGCTGCGGTTGCTGGCCAAGGCATCGCGTTGCTCAGTCTGGCTTTGATCAGGGATGAACTCGCTGCCGGACGATTGGTACAAGCGTTCGGCCCAACGGTTCCCGGCCACACCTACCACTTGATCAGGCGATCGGATCGTGCGCCGCGCGCACCCACCGTCGCCGTAATGGACTGGCTTCGGTCGGAAGCCTCGGCGCATTAGAGCATGATCCGGAAAAGTGGAAACCGGTTTTCCGAAAAGATCATGCTCAAACAATGTAACCTAAAGCGCGATGATTCATCCTCATCTCATCGCGCTTTAGTTCGCCGAAGCGAGGCCTTCCTTGCTGGATTATAGCAGGCTGCTATTCACCCTTTCGCAGCTAGCGTGATGTCTGACTTGAGTCAGTGATGCGCTCAAAAGCGGAAGTTCACCAGCCGCTGCCGATCACTCGATCGGACGACAAGCCCGACGTCAGAGGCGATTACAGATGTAAGAGTTCGCAGTCTTATTCTGAGTGTCGCGCCACTCGCCTCTGCAAACCCTGCCTTCGTCAACTCATAACCCTTCGAGTGCGTCGCACGACAGCGCAATCGATTGGCATTTGTCTTGATGCGTTTCGTTAACGCGAACCGGTGCCTACTTCGTCCGAAAACGATCTGACCGAGCGCGCTCACTCCGCCGCCTTGGCTTGAGGTGGCGGAGTGGCCCTCCCGCGCAGTTTTTCCGACAGGTTGATCAGGAACATCGCAGTCGGACGGAGGATGAAGAGGTCGGCGACGAGGGCTGCGATCATCGAGAAGGCTGAGAGCCAGCCGAACAGGCGCAGCGACGGCAGGTCGGAGAACACGGTCACCACCAGGCCGCAGGCCAGCACCACCGTGGTCAGGATCAGCGCAGGTCCCACCAGCACGGTTGCGCGCTCCACCGCGAGCGCCGCACTGATGCCCGGCTTGCGCTCCAGCCTCAAGCGGTTGAGGAAGTGGATAGTCGCGGACAGGCCGAGGCCGAACGATACCGTCAGCGCCACGACGCTCGCAAATTGCAGGCCCTCGCCGAGCAGCCACAAGACCGTGCCTGAGAGCACCACCGGGAAGATGCCCGGCAGGATGCAGGAGAACATCACGACGACAGAGCGGAAGGCGAGCCCGATGAAGATCGCGACGAAGGCGAACTCGAGCGTCAGCCCGTGGTTCAGCTTCTCGATCATGCTGGCGCTGTTGCGCGCGGCGATCGCGGACAGTCCGGTGACGGCGATTTCGTAGCCGGGATGCTCGGCGCGCACCTTGTCGAGCGAATGGTCGAGCTTTTCGACAATAGGCAGGATCTGGCTTGAATCGAGATCCGGCACACGGCCGGAGACGACGACGGCATCCTGCTCCGCCGAGATGAAGCGTCGCACCAGATGCTCGGGAATGACGCTGACATATTGCTTCAGCGTCTCGACATCGGTAGTGCCGGCCTTCTGGGCGAGCCAGCGGCGCAGCGTCTCCAACGACCAGACATTGCCGACGCCGGCCACACCTTCAACCGTCGAATGCACCTCGGCAATCACCTTCAAGGTCTCGGGCGCGTAGAGCGAAGCGCCCTTCGGGAATTCGATCAGGACGTCGATCGGATTGGCGCCGGTAAGCTTGGCGTCAAGCCGATTGCTGGCCTCAACCGCCTGCCGCTTGTCCGGCACCTGGTCGGCAAGCCGATAGCGCGGCTCGAGATTGGCATAGATGATGCCGAGCCCGCCGACGAAGAGCAACGCGACCAAGCTGAACAGCCCGGGCCGGCTGACCATGCGCACCGCGATCCAGTAGCAGAAATTGCGCAGCGCCTGCACGCCGGCATCCGCGCTCTGGAACTTGACCGCGAAGATGCGCTCATTGCGCACGAACAGCACGCCAAATACCGGCACCAGCGACAACACCGCGAGCAGCGCGATGATGGTAGCGGCAAGGCCCGCCTCGCCGAATTTGCGGATCAGGTCGGAATCGGAGAACTGCAGCGCGATGAAGGAAATGCCGGCGGTCGCGTGCGTCAGCACGCAGGCCGGTCCCACCACCCGGACGGCATTGGTGAACGCGCTCAGTTTGTCCTGCCCCGCGATCAGCCGGTCGCGCGCCGCAAAGGTGAGCTGCATCGAGTCCGAGAAGCTGATCACCATGATGAGCGGCGTCATCACGTTCAAGAACATGTTGAGATTGAAGTTAGCCCAGCCGAGGCCGCCGAGCGCGAGCAGGATCGCGATCATCGGCGGGAACGCCGCCACCACCATGAACGATATCTTCCGGAAGAAGATGATCGCGATGATGCAGCCCGCAAGGATACCGAGGATATTATAGGTCAGTCCGTCACGCTCGACCGCGTTGCGGATCTCGAGCTGCATCACCGGCACGCCGGAGAGCTGGGCGTTGAGGCCGCTGTCGGAAAGGTCGTCAGCCATGACCTTGCGGATTTCGCCGATCACGGTGCTCAGCTTGTTGCTCGAGACCACCTCGGGATCAAGCGACAGCACGACCAGCGCCAGCGTGCCGTCCTCCGACAACAGCTTGCCGCGAATGATCTCGTTGGATTTCACCGTCTCGACGAACTTGTCGTAGGCTGCGCCTTCCGGCAGGTCGTTGGGGAATAGCGCCGCCGGCAGTTTGCCGGGCTCCGGCGCCTGCCGCGCCGAGAACAGCGAGACCAGGCCGCGCACGCCCTCGACGAGCTGCAGGTCGGTGACCATGTCGCGCAATTTCTCAAGGTTGTCGCGCGCCAGCAGCGTCTTGCCCTCGACCACGACCAGCACGTCGAACTCGGTCGCCGGGAAGCGCTTCGTCACCTCCTCGTATTGCTTGTAGTCCTTGGTGTTGGAACGGAACAGCTGCGACAGCGAATCATCGATCTTGATCCGCTGGACGCCGAACACGGCCGCGATCATCAGCGCGATCAGCACGATCAGCGAGACGATCGGCGCCTTGACCGCGATCAGCCCGATGCGCTCCAGCCCGAAAGCGATGCTGAGTCCCTGCGGCGGCTCCTCGACCTTTCCCACGTGGACCTGACTTTCGGAGTTCTTTTCGGGCATGCCCTGTCCAGTTCTGAAATCGGCGCGAATTGTCTAGCTTGGGTTTTCCGGGCGTGAACGACGCTCTATGGCCACTTCCAATTGGCGCTAGCCCTTGAAAACACGGAAGTATTGACCGCCGCCGGTTTTACAGGCCCCTCCCCCACCTCGCAAGCACGACGGAGAGGTCAAATCGGCGTGTGCAGTACAAAAATCGCCATTAAGTATCGGATTTGTCACAGGGCACGAGCGGATCGGGCTGAAGCAGATCCTGCTCTCATCTCTTTGTTCGAACGTGATCTTTTCGGAAGGCCGGTCCTGCCTTCCCGGATCATGAGCTCAGGGTGCGCCCAACTGCGGCGGAATGCCTCCGCTCTCGTCCTTCAGCGCAACGCCAGTGACCTCTCGGGTCAATCCCTCGCGGACCAGCCAGGCGATTCGGTATGCCGCCTCCGCGTAGCTAAGGCCTGCGCGATGAATGTTGGAGATGCAGTTTCGTTCCGCATCGGTGCGGCCGATCCGCGGCGCGAAGGTCAGGTAAGCCCCGAGGCTGTCGGGCGCGGACAGGCCGGGCCGCTCGCCGATCAACATCAGGACCATGCGTGCCCCGACAAGCGCGCCGATCTCGTCGCCCAGCGCAACGCGGGCGCCGGAGGCGATCACAGTCGCGCCGACATCGATCAGGCCGGCCGCAAGCTGCAGGCGGCGAACCAGTTCGACCGCATGGATATTGACCGCAGTCGGCGACAGCCCATCGCCGATTACAAGGGCCAGTTGGCCGGACGCCTTGCCATGGCTCTCCAACGCGCGGCGCGATTCGGGATCGAGCATCCGTCCGAGATCGGGACGCCTGAGGTAGTCGCGGCGATCGCGCACCTGGCTCGACACCTGGAGCGGCTGCAGGCCGAGATCGTTCAATCCCGTCATCAGCGCCCCAACATCGAAGTCGGCATGAACCGCATCGCGCGCACGGGCATGGTCGAGCGTGAAGCCCAACAGCGCCGCGGTGGGCAGGCTCGCGCCTGAACGGCCGAGCCCGACGCGCGCCGGCGTCAATTCCCGCAGGCGCGTCAGCGAAAGGGGCGGCGGCGCCGGTGGCTTCATCTTCAGCTACTCGGCAGGCACCGAGGCCTCGCGCAGCCGGATCGAGTAGTTCGACGCGTTCTGCTGCCCGCTCGAGGCCGCGCGCGCGAACGTGATCAGGTGATGCGAGATCATCGAAGATGCGATCAATCCCTCGATGTCGCCGCGGCGAAGCCGCCCGAGCGCGAACTTCCAGAATGTCCGCCTGTAGTCGCCGAGCACGCCGACCTGCCAGAAGATGTTGCGCAGCATGATCAGCCCGCGCCTGATATTGGCCCAGCTCTTCTTTTCCGGGCTGACCGGCACCTTGACGCGGTTGGCGTAGGTGTAATCGCATTGGTGCTGGTAACGCGCGAACAGCTTTTCGGGCTCGTAGGCCATCTCCATGCACCGCTTCCAGGAGCTGATCACCTGATCATAGGGCAAGAGAAACTCGACATTGGAGTCGCGGCTGTCGTCCTCGACCAGGCGTCCCTCGCGTTCGAGCCGGTCCCAGAGCGGCGTCTTCGGCAGCGCCTGCAACAGGTTGATCGTCAGCAATGGAATCCGGGACTGATCGACGAAAGTGAGCAGCGCATCCGCGGTCTCCGGCTTGTCGGTATCCAGGCCCATGATGATGCCGGAGACGACCTCCATGCCGTAGGAATTGATGGTCTGGATGCCTTCCAGGATCGGGACCATCATGTTGTGATCCTTGTGCATCGCCTTCAGCGCGTCGGGATCGGGGGTCTCGATACCGCAGAAGATGGTGACGAAGAAGGCTTCGCGCATCTTCTCGAGAATCTCCGGCCGCTTGGCGATATTCAGCGTCGCCTCACAGGCGAATCGCATCGCATAACCATTCTTCTTCTGCCATTCGATCAGATGCGGCATCAATTCGAGTGCCGCCTTGCGGTTGCCGATGAAATTGTCGTCGACGAAATAGATTGTGTCGGTCATGCCGCATTCGCGCAGGCGATCGATCTCGGCGATGATCTGTTGCGGCGTCTTCAGGCGCGGGTTGCGGCCGTAGAGACCGGGGATGTCGCAGAATTCGCACTGATAGGGGCAGCCGCTGGAGAACTGGATGCTGCCGAGGAAATAGCGTTTGGTCTCCGCAAGCTCATAGGCCGGGATCGGAAACTCCGTCATCGGCACACGGTCTGCGGTCTTCAGGACCACCTGCTCGGGCGGGCGCGACGTATCGCGCGCAAGCCGCGCGATCAGCTCATTGGTCGCGTCGCCGAGTTCGCCAACATGGAGATAGTCGAAGGATGGATAGTAGTCGGGGCAGGCGCTGACTGAGGGGCCGCCAAGGGCAACCGGAAGATCGAAGGCATGCGCACGGCGGCAGATGTCGTTCATCTGCTGGCGCTGGATGTGCATGCCGCTGACGAATACCGCCTCGGCCCATTCGAAATCTTCCTTGCGGGCGGGACGGATGTTCTCGTCGATGAAGCGGACGTGCCAGTTTTCCGGCAGATAGGCGGCGATCAGCAACAGCCCTTGCGGCGGCATGAAGGCCTTGACGCCGTCGGTCAGGGGATAGGCGTATTCGAACGTGCCGAACGCCGACGTGTAGCGCGGGAAGACGCAAAGGATGCGTCGTACCGTCTCGATGCCCTCAGCTCTCATCCAAACTTCCTTAAGACGATCCCAAAGCAAATATAAGCACGGCATCAAACGCTGGGCCAGAAATCCTTCAAGATTGTGGCGGTGCAACGCCGTAGGGAACTGATGGTTGCCAAAGCGCAAACGCGAAGGCGCGAAGCGGGATTTTCAGGCGATCAGGCGCGAGGCAAATTCAGGCAGCAGTCCTGCACCGTCGGCAAGCCGGAAGTCCTTTCCCGCGAGGCCCGCGCGCAGCAGCCAATCGTCGAATTCGGGCGCCCGCTTAAGGCCGAAGACATCCCGGACATAGAGTGCGTCGTGGAACGACGTCGACTGGTAATTCAACATGACGTCATCGGCGCCGGGCACCCCCATCATGAAGGTGACGCCGGCGGCTGCCAGCAGGGTCAGGAGATTGTCCATGTCGTCCTGGTCGGCTTCGGCGTGGTTGGTATAGCAGACGTCGACGCCGAGCGGCAGGCCGAGCAGTTTGCCGCAGAAATGATCCTCGAGGCCGGCGCGGATGATTTCCTTGCCGTCGTAGAGATATTCCGGGCCGATGAAGCCGACCACGCTGTTGACCAGCAGAGGATTGAAGGCGCGGGCGACCGCATAGGCTCTAGCCTCACAGGTCTGCTGGTCGACGCCATGATGGGCGCCAGCCGACAGCGCCGAGCCCTGCCCGGTCTCGAAATACATGACGTTGTCACCGACCGTGCCGCGGCGGAGCGACAGCCCAGCCTGGCGCGCTTCGCCGAGCAGCGCCAGATCGACGCCAAAGCTGCGGTTGGCGGCTTCCGTTCCTGCAATCGACTGGAATACCAGATCAACCGGCAGGCCCTGCCCCATCAGTCCCAGCGTCGTCGTCACATGGGTCAGCACGCAGCCCTGGGTCGGGATCGCAAGGCGCGTGATGATGTCGTCGAGCAGCCGCACGAGGCCGCCAAGGACGTTGGGATCGTCGCTTGCCGGATTGATGCCGATGCAGGCGTCGCCGGATCCGAGCAGGAGCCCGTCGAGGATCGAGGCGGTGATGCCCGTGACGTCGTCGAAGGGATGGTTGGGCTGCAGCCGCGTGCTCATCCGGCCGCGCAGCCCGATAGTGTTGCGGAAGCGGGTCGTCACCTCGCATTTCTTCGCAACCAGGATCAGGTCCTGGTTGCGCATCAGTTTTGACACCGCGGCCGCCATTTCCGGCGTGATGCCGCGGGACAGCTTCCGCAGTGCGTCGGTGGTCGCGGCATCCGACAATAGCCAGTCGCGAAAGCCGCCGACGGTCAATGACGAGATGGCGGAAAAAGCTGCGGCATCGTGGGTGTCGAGGATCAGCCGCGTGACCTCGTCATCCTCGTAAGGGATGACCGCCTCGTTCAGGAACTGCTTCAGCGGCAGATCGGCGAGCGCGATCCGCGCCGCGATCGTCTCCTCGGCGCTGCCGGCGGCGATCCCCGCAAGGCGGTCGCCGGAGCGCGGCGGCGTGGCCTTGGCGAGCAGGTCGCGCAGATCGCCGAACACGTAAGAAATGGCACCGATGACGTGGCGATAGACCATGAGGGGTTCCCGCGCTGGCGGCGCTTCATTGGATCAACAGCCTATCACCATGCAAGAACCGGTGCCGATAGGTTGTCCGGCCCGGTCTGCGTCGGGGCCGTTGGTTGCAATGCGGAAAAACTTCGCGAATTAAGAATTTCTCCACTAAAATTCTACATGATTTTACCGCCGTCGGTGCTCACCGGCCTATCTGGAGTGCCGCGAATGGCTGAAATCACGACATCCTCCCGTCCCCTCCCTGTCCGTGCCATGGCGTCCCGGCTTTCGCTTGCTGCCAAGCTGTACGCGATCTTTGCGCTGTTTGCAGTGCTGACCGCGGCCATCACCTTCCTGTCCGAGTACAACAGCCGTCGGAACGCCGAGCTCACGGAGGCCGTGGAGACGGCGAGCCGCGCGGCGCTAAATGTCGAGCGGGTCAATTCGCTCGTCTATGCGGTGGTAATGGAATCCCGCGGCATCTACATGTCGACGGATCCGGCCACGGTGAAGAAATACGGCGACGGGCTGCTCAAGTTCAACGAGCGCATCCTCGCCCTGGTCAAGAACTGGGAGCAGATCGTCCAGGCCGACGATGCCGAGCAGTTCGCAAATTTCAAGAAACGCATCGAGCAGTTCGTCGATTTCCGCAAGGAGCTCGTGCGCCGCGGCGTCGAGATCGGCGCCGCCGCGGGGCGCGAATGGGGCGACAACGACGCCAACCGCAACGTGCGCACGGCGCTGAACAAGGACCTGGAGGCGCTGTCGAAGGTCTATGCCGAGCGCAGCAAGAAGCTGGCACAGGAGACCGACGCCAATCGCACCATGGCCCTCGTCCTGACCGGCCTCGGTGGCCTGGCGCTGGTTCTGGTGGTGCTCGGCGTCTTGATCATCTCGCGCTCGGTCGCCCGCCCGCTGTCGGCGATCACCACCACCATCAGGCAGGTCGCGGAAGGCGAGGAGAACGTCGCGGTTCCCTACACCCGCCGCGACGACGAGATCGGGGCGCTGGCGCGCGCGATCGAGATCTTCCGGGAAGCGATGCAACGCAACCGCAACCTCAATTCGCAGGTGCTGCAGGAATCGAAGGCGCGCGACGAGCGCACCAGGCACATCGAAGCCTCGGTGGACGCGTTCCGCGAGGCGATCGGCGCGGTGCTGCGTGCGGTCAACGACAACGCGGCCTCAATGCGCGATACGGCGCAGGCCATTGCCAGCGTCGCTTCCGATGCCAGCGATCGTGCGGTGACGGCCGCCGGCGCCACCACTCAGGCCGCCGACAATGTCTCCGCCGTCGCCAGCGCCGCCGAAGAACTTTCAGCCTCGGTGCAGGAGATCGGCCGTCAGGTGAGGCAGTCCGCCGGCGCGGTCGAGCAGGCCGGCCAGCGCACCGAAAGATCAGTCGCCGAAATCGAAGGGCTTGCCGCCGCGACCCAGCGCATCGACGGCGTGCTCACGCTGATCCGGGCGATCGCCGAGCAGACCAACCTGCTCGCGCTTAACGCCACCATCGAAGCCGCGCGCGCCGGTGATGCCGGCCGCGGCTTTGCGGTCGTCGCCCATGAGGTCAAGGCGCTGGCGGAGCAGACCGCGAAAGCAACCGTCGAGATCGGCGAGAATGTCGGCACGATCCAGGCTTCGACGCGCAATTCGGTCGAAGCGGTGCGTGAGATCGGCAATGCGGTGCGCGAGATCAACGCGGTGACCTCGAATATCGCGAGCGCCGTCGGCGAGCAGGATGCCGCGACGCGCGAGATATCGATCAATGCGCAGGCCGCCGCGCAAGGCAACGACACGCTGGTGGTCAATATCGGCTCGCTCAGCGAAGCCATGGGCAAGACATCGGTCGCGGCGGAATCCGTGCTGGCCACGTCCAGTGAATTGACCGCGACGGCGGAGACGCTGTCGCGCGAGGTCGAGAAATTCTTCCGTAATTTGCGTGCCGATCCGGTCGAGGGCGCGCGGAAGAGCGCGTGATCAGTCCATGCTCCCGGGTGCGGTCTGCTGGCCCACGATCCGTGGCAACAGCAGTTGAACGCGCGTGCCGCTGCCCACCTCGCTATCGAGCCTGATCCGTCCTCCCAGACGCTCGGTCACGATGTTATGGACGATGTGCAGGCCAAGGCCGGTTGCGCCTTCGTGGCGGCGGGTCGTGAAAAAGGGATCGAACGCCCGACGCCTGGTCTCGGCGCTCATCCCTGAACCGTTGTCGGCAAACACCACCTCGACGTGATCGGGCCCTGCGGCGCGCGCGGTCAGGTCGACGGCACCTCGGCGACCGTCGGGAAACGCATGCGCGATGACGTTGAACACCAGATTGGTCAGAACCTGCCCGTAGGGGCCAGGATAACTGTTCATCCGAAGATTTGGCTCGCACCATGTATTCAAGATAATACGGCGCTCTTGAAGCCCGGGACGCAGGTTCAGGAGGATCCGTCCGGTCAATTCGCCAACATCGAACTCGCGTCGCTCGCCCTGATCGTCGTCGGCCGCAACCTGCTTGAACGCGCTCACCAGTTCGGCCGCGCGATTGAGGTTGGTCACAAGCTGGTTTGATGCATCGTTGATCGCGCCGATGAACTCGGTCAGCGCCGAACGGCGGAGGTCGCCGCGCGCCGCCTCAGCAGCAAAGCGCTCGGTCCTGCGCTGAAGTGATGAGGCAACCGTCAGGCTAATGCCGACGGGACTGTTGACTTCATGGGCGACACCCGCAACCATCCGGCCAAGTGCGGCAAGCTTCTCGGCTTCAACCAGCGAATCCTGGGCCTCGCGCAGATCCTGCAGCGCAGCCTCGGCCGTGTCGCGGGCCTGGCGAAGCGCCTGCTCGTTGCGCTTCCGTTCGGTTATCTCCTCCGCGGCAACATTGATGGCGACGATCTGGCCGCTTAGCGCACGCAACGGGTGCCAATACGTCATCCACAAGCGCTCGCCGACCTGATCGGCCCGTTGACCAGCCACTTCGACGCCGATCACCGGTTCGCCAGTCTCCATGATCGACCGCACGATCTGCTCGACCGAGTCGGCCAGTGCCGGCACGCAATCCCTGACGCAGCGTCCGAGATGGTACTCGACGGAGAGCCCGCATATCTCGGTAAGACGTTGATTGATCTGCAGATACCGGCAGTCTGGCGAAAGGCATGCAAGCCCGATCGGCGCTGTGTCATAGACCAGTTGCAGCGCCGGCTGCGGGAACAACATGACGGCCGCTGGTTCGTCCCCGGGCCTTGCATTCGCAGTATTCGACACCACGCCTCCCCTGCTGCCCAGTATGCTAACTGCCGAAGGTTCGGACTCGTTCCCACCATCGGAACCGCTTCAACGGCTCTTCCTGACTTCGTGGCGCGCTCCAGCGGCGCCGGAGAACCGCGCTCAAGGACGGCGAGATGCGGAAACGGGTGAGCGCAACACGCATCGGAAGCCGATATGGCTCGTGGAAGCATCGACCGCCTCGGCGTGCCGCGCGGCGGGACGATAGCGGCGGCTATAGTTCGGCGCGGAGAGATGCGAGCCGCCCTTGAGCACCTTGCGCGGGATACGGGCGTGCGGGCTCGCCGGATTGTAGCTGGCCTCCTTGCGGCCGCCGATCGGATTGCGAGAAACACCGTGCTGCGCGGCCGCCTCGTGGTGTGCCGACCACCAGTCGGTGGTCCACTCCCAGACGTTGCCGATCATATCATGGACGCCATAGCCGTTCGGTGGGAACGCCGTCACTGGCGAGGTGCGGTCATAGCCGTCCTCGCACAAATTCTGGACCGGGAAATTACCCTGCCAGGTGTTGGCCATGTGGACGCCACCGGGCATCAAGGCGTTGCCCCAGGCGTATTCCTCATCCTCGAGCCCGCCACGCGCGGCAAATTCCCACTCCGCTTCCGTCGGCAATTCCTTTCGGACCCATTTCGCGTAAGCCAGGGCATCGGCATAGGCGATGTGCACGACCGGATGACTGCCGAGCACGTTGATGTTGGTCTTCGGGCCATATGGATGGCGCCAGTTGGCGCCCGGCGTGAACGTCCACCACTGGCTGGTGTCGCGCAAATCGCGCACCCGCCGCGGCGCCATGAAGACAAGTGAGCCGGGTTGGCGCATGTCCGGCGGCGCGCCCGGATCGTTCGCGGAGCTGGGCGGGATCTCCGCCGCGGTGATGTAGCCGGTGGCGAGCACGAACTCGCGGAACTGCCAATTGGTGACCGGTGTACGGTCGATCCAGAAACCGTCGACCGTCACGCGATGCGATGGCGCTTCTTCGGGGTAATGGTGGTCCGATCCCATCCGGAACGTGCCGCCGGGAATCCAGACCATGTCCTCGGTCCGCAGATCGTTCGGCTGGTAATTACTGCACTCGCTCTCCGCCCGAAACATGGCGTCAACTTTGCGCGGTGTCGCGCCCTTCCGGTTCAAGCGCCGCCAGCCCAGCGGCAACAGGTGAGCCCCTTTTCTTGTCGTAAAGCCAGAGCTGCCGTCAGCGCAGCCATTCTCGTGGCGCGTGATGCCGTCCAAGCCACCGCATCACGTGCTTGCTCTGGTTGAGGATAGAACGATAGACCAACTCGGCATGCCTGTGATGTGCAGATTGTGCCATTTTTCGGCAACCTTGCTTGCAGCCGTCACACGAATCCGCCGGACGCAGCCGTTCCCTCCCTGCGGCTGCGAAGGCTTTGACGAAAAATCAGCGAAAATTGCTGCCGCACCTGCGCCATCACGAAACCCGAATCGCCATGGCAAATCGGTGTCGTGGTGCGGCAGGAACTTCGCCGTGTCCGGCTTGTTGTCGGGACCGGCACTGCCCCACCGCGCGTGGGGGAAGCGAAAGATGGCGCAACGCCTTTCGATCAACATCTCCAACCTTGATGGCTTCGAAGGCATGCATCGGGCCGTCAAGGGCAGCCATGTCGACATCATGCAGCTCGGACGCGGCAAGCTGCGCGGCAGCCTGTCTCATGTCGGTATCGGAGATTTCTCGCTGAGCATCGGCTCGTTCAATCTTGGCCTGCGCACACAGCGTATTTCGACCGATGACCGGCTGATCGTTGGAATGCTGCTTGATGCAGAAGACCGTGTCACCCACTGGTCATTCGACATGCGTCCATCCGACGTGTTGGTCATCCCGCCGCTGGTCGAGCATGACGGGATCTTCCACGGCGCGTCCACCTATGCGGCGCTCCGGTTCGATCTTGCTCACCTCGGCACCGTCTTCGGCGGCGATGCGCGGCTCAGCGATCCCACCCACTGGCTGGCAAAGAATCACTATCGCGCAGATGCTGCGACCGGCATGGTCGCCACCCGCCGCCTGCCCGAGATCATTTCAAGTCTCGCCCGGCATGAGCCGGTGCTTTCGGATGACGCGGCCGAATTCTGGAAGCGCGCCATCGTCGACTGCATGACAGGCACCATCGTCAATTCGCTGCCGCCGGATGACCGCGGATCACTGCCCTCGGCGATGAAGCTCGTTCGCCGCGTCGAGGACTACCTCGATGCATTGGGCTCGAGGCCGGTGCATATCTCCGAGATCTGCGCCGAGTTCAGGCTGTCGCGGCGCGGGCTCCACCGCGCCTTTCACGAGGTGTTCGGCATCGGCCCCGTGACATTCCTGCGCCACAAGCGCCTTTGCGCCATCCATTCCATGCTGAGGGAAAGCGCGCCTGGAAAGGTCACGGTCGGCGAAGTCGCGATGCAGCAGGGCTTCATCGAGCTCGGACGGTTCGCCCAATATTACAGAAACCTGTTCGGCGAGTACCCGTCCGAGACGCTGCGCGGCAAGCGCGCGGTCGGACTGTCGTCGTCCGCCGCCGCATTTCGCTGAGCTACTGCGCCAGTAGTGTCACTCCACCAGCAGCACGTCGACGGCGACGTTCAGCTTCTGCTTGCGCGAGCCGCCTATGATGCCGTCGACGGGGGAGACATCGGAGAAATCGCGGCCGATGGAGAGGATGATGTGGTCGTTCTCGACCAGGAGATCGTTGGTCGGATCAAAGCCGATCCATCCGAGTTCGGCGCCGCACCACACCGAGACCCAGGCGTGGGTCGCATCAGCCCCTTGCAGGCGCGGCTGTCCCGGCGGCGGGATGGTGCGCAAATAGCCGCTGACATAGGCCGCAGGCAGGCCGAGGCCGCGCAGCCCTGCAATCATCAAATGGGCAAAGTCCTGGCAGACGCCGTGGCGTTTCTCGAAGACTTCCGTGAGCGGCGTCGAGATCACAGTGGCTTTGGAATCGTACCTGAAGTCGCCGCGGATGCGGCGCATCAGGTCGGCGGCCCCGGCGAGGATGCCGCCTCCGCGCGGAAAGCTCGCGGACGCATAGGCCGTTAGCGGCGCCAGCACCGGCACCAGCGTACTCGCAAAGATATAGCCGACCGGCGAGGATGGTCCGAGGCTCGTCGCCTCGAACGCGATATCGCGCACGCTCTCCCAAGCCGGGCCCGGCGCGGTGCGACCGGGCGCATGGCGCGAGACCGAAACGCGTGAGCGCGAGTCGACGCGCAGATTACGATGCGCGGTCTCGATCAGAATGCTTTCGGTCAGGGTGCCGAAGAAATCGCGCCGCGTCGTTCGCTTCGCAGGCCTCGGCTTGATCTCGACGCTGTGGGAGATCAGTTCTTGCCCGTTGCCGCTTTGCGGCTCGAGCCGCAGCGAGCAGCGCGCAAAACTCACCGGGCTTTCGTACGAGTAGGTGGTGACATGCCTGATGTCGTAGATCACGCGAGGCCCGTCAGTTTCTCCGGCCGGCTCGCATTGGGTCCGTGCGGGAAATAATGCAGGCCGATGGCGTCGGCGAGATTGAGCAGGTCCTGCTCCAGCGAGAACAGCGTCTTCACGTCAAGGCTCGCCGCTTCCGCAGTTGTCAGCGTCGCCTGCAGCGCAACCGCAAGCCGCTGCGGACGCTCGATCATCCCGTATTCCTTCAAGCTCGGCAGTGCCGCGATATGCTCGTTGAGGCAAACAACCTGGAACGCCACCGAGCGCGGGTTGTAGGGATCGAGCACCGCGAGATCGCGCACCGGCGCAAGGATCGGCGCCACCAGGTAGCGGGAGCGGTAGGTGATCTGGCAATCGACCAGCGTCAGCAGAATGTCGAGGTCGTCGTCATCAGCCTCATCATAGGCGAACTGGCGCGCAAAGCGGGTGGTGTTGATGGCGCGCTCGGCGCGGCGGCCGATGTCGAGGAAGCGCCAGCCCGCGGCGCGATTCATGTTCTCCTGCGCGAGCCCCGCAAAGCTCGCCAGTTCCTGCAACGTCAGCTCGGCCGCGCTGATGACGCCATCGTCATCCTCGACCTCCTCACCGAGCCGGTCCACCATCTCGGTGATGACCTGCCAGGCGTCGGGCGACAGCCGCTCGCGCAGCGAAGTGGCAGTGCGCTGCGCCGAGCGCACCAGCGACAGCGCCGAGCCGAAACGCTCCTCGCTCTGCAAGGCTTCGGCGGCGACCTTTGCGGGGTTCGCCGGCGCGGTCTGCGAGGTCGCGCCCCAAGCCACCAGCATGCGCTGGATGAGCTCGACCGAATGAATATTTGATGGGCCGGTCGAGCTCGCCTTGTTGGAGTCGCGCATCGGCGAGCCGAGCGCGCGGATCAATCGCAGCGTCGCTTCGGCGCGCTCGAGATAGCGGCCGAGCCAGAACAGATTGTCGGCGGCGCGGCTCGGCAACACGCCGGCGATGCGGCGGATGCGCACGGTATCGCTCGCAGGCAAGAGACTCGCGGTCGAGATCGCTTTTTCCGACACCACCCAGACATCCGCGGCGCGGGCGCCGTCGCCCATCGACACTGCGCGGGCATCAGCCTGCTCGGCGATCCGGCAGAAGCCGCCAGGCAGGATCGTCCAGCCGTTCGGCGTCGCCGCAGCGAAGACGCGCAGCACGAAGGGACGCGGCGTGAGCTGCCCGTTCTCCCACACCGGCGTGGTCGACAGCCGCACCAGTTCCTGGCCGACAAAGTCGATGCCGCGTTCGGTGATAGCGTTCTTCAGCCGTTCGCGTTCGCTCGGCGATAGCTCACCCGCAAGCACGGGACCATGGCTGGCGAAACCCGGGACACCCCTGCCATAGGCGCTTTCGATCGCGAGCTCGTCGAGCCGCGACAGCACCTGTTCGCGCGCGGCCTTCTGGCCGCACCACCAGGTCGCGATATGCGGCATTTCCAGTTCTTCGCCGAGCAAGCGGCGGCAGAGGCTCGGCAGGAAACCGAGCAGCGCCCGTGACTCGAGCACGCCCGAGCCTGGCATGTTGGCGACGACAACACCGCCCTTGCGCAACACCTCGATCAGGCCGGGCACGCCGAGATGCGAGGAGGCGTTGAGCTCGAGCGGATCGAGCCAGTTTGAATCGACCCGGCGCAACAGCACGTCGAGCCGCTTCAGCCCCGCGACGGTGCGGATGTGGACACGGTCGCCGCTGACGGCGAGATCGTCGCCCTCGACCAGCAGGAAACCGAGATAGCGCGCCAGCGTCGCGTGTTCGAAATAGGTCTCGTTGAACGAGCCCGGCGTCAACAGACCGATGCGCGGCTCGTCGCGGTCGGCGCTGGCGCGTAGGCCGTCGCGAAATGCTTCGAAGAACGGCGCGACGCGTTCGACGTTCATCGATTTGTAGAGGCCGGAGAAAGCGCGCGAGAGAACCAAGCGGTTTTCCAGCGCGTAGCCCGCGCCCGACGGCGCCTGCGTACGGTCGCCGAGCACCCACCAGCGCCCATCAGGCCCGCGGCCAACATCGGCGGCATAAAGGTGGAGGTAGCGCCCGCCCGGCGACTTGATGCCGCCGGCGGCGCGCAGGTATTCGCTGCTGCCGGCAATCGCGGCGGCCGGGATCGCGCCATCCGCGACCAGGCGTCCCTCGCCATAGATGTCGCGCAGGATCATTTCGAGCAGTTGCGCGCGCTGCGTGATGCCGGAGACTAATTGCTGCCAGTCGGCGTCGTCGATGATCAGCGGCAGATGGCTCAGCGGCCACAGGCGATCGGACGGGTCGCCGGGCGCGCGATAGGTGACACCGGCGTCATGAAGGTGCCGGTCGGCGGCGGCGAAGCGGCGTTCGATCTCTGCCGGCGAAAGCGCGGCGAAGGCATCGAAGAAGCGGGTCCAGACCGGGCGCGGGGTGCCGTCCGGGCCGATATACTCATCGGGAATGCCGGGCAGCCGCGCATAGTCGCGCGACCACTGCGCCATACGGCGCTGGCCCGGACGGGCGTTGTTCTCCTGACTGTGTTCCGGGCCGGTCGCCATTCCGCTTCTCGAAAACGGTGTGCATAAATCAATGCAGGAGCGGCGTCCGCAAGTCGAGGGTCAACGGGAATTCAATTGTGCGTTCTTCCGGCGGCGGCTCGATCCTGCCGGGGGTGTGGCCATGGTCCTGGAAGCGGGTGAGCCGCCGCGCCTCCGCCTCGTAGGAATTGACCGGCTTGGCCTCGTAATTGCGGCCGCCGGGGTGGGCGACATGGTAGACACAGCCGCCGAGCGAGCGGCCGTTCCAGGCGTCGATCAGGTCAAAGGTCAGCGGCGCATGCACCGGGATGGTCGGATGCAGGCCGGATGCCGGCTGCCAGGCCTTGAAGCGGACACCCGCAACCGCCTCCCCCGAGCGCCCGGTCCCCGTCATCGGCATCCGCCGTCCGTTGCAAGTGACGACGTGGCGGCCCTCGACAAAGCCTGATGCCTTGACCTGCAACCGCTCGACCGAGGAATCGACATAGCGGACGGTGCCGCCGGCAGACCCCTCCTCGCCCAGCACATGCCACGGTTCGAGCGCCTGCCGCAGTTCCAGCGCGACGCCACCGTGGTGGACACGACCGAACATGGGGAAACGGAATTCGAGCTGCGCCGTGTACCATTCCGGTGAGAAATCGTAGCCTGATCGCCCGAGGTCGGCGAGCACGTCCAAGAAGTCTTCCCAGAGGAAATGCGGCAGCATGAAACGGTCATGCAGCGTCGTACCCCAGCGCACGAATTTGCCCTGCTGCGGCTCGCGCCAGAGCTTTGCGATCAATGCACGGATCAGGAGCTGCTGCGCCAGCGACATCCTGGGATCGGGTGGCATTTCGAGTGCGCGGAATTCGACGAGGCCGAGCCGGCCGGTCGGGCCATCAGGCGAATAGAGCTTGTCGATGCAGATTTCGGCGCGGTGGGTGTTGCCGGTGATGTCGACCAGGATGTGCCGGAACAGCCGGTCCGCCAGCCACAGCGGCGCTTCGACACCTGCCGGCGGCACATGGGCCAGCGCGATCTCGAGTTCATAGAGCCCATCATGGCGCGCCTCATCGATGCGCGGCGCCTGGCTGGTCGGGCCGATGAACATGCCGGAGAACAGATAGGACAGCGAGGGATGCCGCTGCCAATACAGCACGAGGCTCTTCAACAGATCGGGCCGGCGCAGGAACGGCGAGTCCTGCGGGTTGCTGCCGCCGACCACGACATGGTTGCCGCCGCCGGTGCCGGTGTGGCGGCCATCGATCAGGAAACGGTTGGCGCCGAGCCGCACCTTCGCGGCGTCCTCATAGAGGCCGAAGGTGATATCGACCGCCTCGCGCCAGCTTTGCGCCGGCTGGATGTTGATCTCGATCACGCCGGGATCGGGCGTGACCTTGATGACCTCGATGCGCGAGTCGAAGGGCGGCGCATAGCCCTCGAGATGCACGGGCATATGCAATTCTTCGGCGGTGGCCTCGATCGCTGTGACCAGTTCGAGATAGTCCTCGACCTTCTCGACCGGCGGCATGAAGGCGCACAACGTGCCGTCGCGGATTTCAATCGACATCGCCGTACGTACCGGCGGCGGCTCCGGGAGGTCCTCGAGCAAGCGCTTCAGTTCCTCGTCGAAATCCGCCAGATCCTCGCGTGATGCCATCGGATCGATTTCGATGATGTAGGGATAATCTTCCGGGGGAACGTGCTCGAGCGAAGCGATCGGCAGCCTCAAGCCGAGCGGAGAATCGCCCGTCGACAGGAACAAATGGCTGCGCCGGAGCTTCCAGTGCTCGCTGCGCCAACGCGCGCGGGCGCCGGCGAGAGGACTGAAACGCTGGATCGGCAGCACATAGCCCTGTGGCGTCGTCAGCCCGTGGTCGAACACCCGAGCGAGACGCGAACGCTCTTCCGGATCGGTCAGCTTTGAATTGTCAGGGCTGACATTGGCGGGAAGCGACGCTTCTCGCTGGAGCCAATACGCTGGGTCCTCGAAGGCAGGCACGACATGGTCGGCGGCAAGCCCGAGCTTTTGCGCGGTGGTTTCGGCGAAGCGCTTGGCGTCCGCAATCTCAGCCTTGCGCGGGTTCTCGATCTTCGCCATCAGGTCGGAGTTCTTCCAGATCGGCACGCCGTCCTTGCGCCAGTAAAGCCCGAAGGCCCAGCGCGGCAGGCTTTCGCCCGGATACCATTTGCCCTGGCCGTAGTGCAGCAAACCACCGGGCGCGAAACGATCGCGCAGGCGGCGGATCAGATCATCGGCGAGTGCGCGCTTGGTCGGACCGACCGCGGCGATATTCCATTCGGACGCTTCGAGATCATCGACCGAGACGAAGGTCGGCTCGCCACCCATGGTGAGCCGCACGTCTTCCTTCGTCAGATCGGTGTCGACCTGCTCGCCGAGCGCATCGAGCCGCGCCCAGGATTTATCCGAGAACGGCTTTGTGATGCGCGGCGCCTCACGGATGCGCTTCACGCTCATCTCGAAGGCGAAATCGACATTGGCAAAACCAGCGGTGCCGGAGACCGGCGCGGCCGAGCGGTAATGCGGCGTGGCGGCAACGGGGATATGCCCCTCGCCCGTCAGCATGCCCGAGGTGACGTCGAAGCCGATCCACCCCGCACCCGGCAGATAGACTTCGGCCCATGCATGGAGGTCGGTAAAGTCGTTCTCCACTTCGCACGGCCCCTCGACCGGATCGATGTCGGGACGAAGCTGGATCAGATAGCCGGAGACGAAGCGTGCGGCGAAACCGAGATGGCGCAGGATCTGGATCAACAGCCATGCCGAGTCACGACAGGAGCCCGCGCCGGCGGCAAGTGTCTCCTCCGGCGCCTGCACGCCGGGCTGCATGCGGATGACGTAGCGGATTTTCTGCTGCAGCTTCGCGTTGAGGTCGACGAGGAAATTGACTGTGCTGTCAGCCTCGCGCGGAATCTCTTTCAGGTAAGCCGCAAACAGCGGCCCGGGCTCGATCGTTGCGAGATAAGGCGCGAGTTCGCTCTTAAGATCGCTGGTGTATTGGAATGGGTAAGAGGCAGCGTAGGACTCGACGAAGAAGTCGAATGGATTGATCACGGTCATCTGCGCCGTGAAATCGACCTCGATCTTGAGCTCGGTCGCCTTGTCCGGAAAAACCAGACGCGCGAGCCAATTGCCCTGCGGATCCTGCTGCCAGTTCACGAAGTGATTGGATGGCGTGACCTTGAGCGAATAGCTCAGGATCGGCGTGCGCGTATGCGGCGCCGGACGCAGGCGAACGGTCTGGGGCCCGAGGTCGATCGGTCGGTCGTACTTGTAATGCGTGACGTGGTGTAGTGCGACGAAGATCGACACGGATCGCGGACTCCAGCAGCTTTTTTAAGCAGAACACTGGTTCCGGCCGACAGCAAGCACTAACAACGGGCACGGGTGCCTATGGGAGATGCGGCTTTTCGCTGTCATTCCGGGATGGTCCGAAGGACCAGACCCGGAATCTCGAGATTCCGGGTTCGATGCTTCGCATCGCCCCGAAATAACGGCGCCCTCTCACATCGTCGCCCCTAATACCCACGGCGCGAACTCGGCGCCGCCGAAATCGAAGCTCTCGCTCTTGGTGGGCTGGCCCGATGCCGTCTTCAGCATCAGATCAAAAATGCGCTGGCCGCATTCCTGCACGCTCTCCTCGCCGTCGAGGATGGTGCCGCAATTGACGTCCATGTCGTCTTCCATGCGCTTGTACATGGGCGTGTTGGTGGCGAGCTTGATCGACGGCGCGGGCTTGCAGCCGAACACGCTGCCGCGTCCGGTGGTGAAGCAGACCAGGTTGGCGCCGCCTGCCACCTGCCCGGTCGCCGCGACCGGGTCGTAGCCGGGCGTGTCCATGAACACGAAGCCTCGCTTGGTCACCGGCTCGGCGTAGTGCAGCACATCGACCAGATTGGTGCTGCCGGCCTTCGCCATCGCACCGAGTGACTTCTCCAGGATCGTGGTGAGGCCGCCGGCCTTGTTGCCGGGACTCGGATTGGCGTTCATCTCGGCGCCTTCGCGCTGCGTATATTCTTCCCACCAACGCATCAGGCCGACCAGCTTCTCGCCGACCTCGCGGCTGACGGCGCGGCGTGTCAGAAGATGCTCGGCCCCGTAGGTCTCCGGCGTTTCCGAGAGGATCACGGTGCCGCCATGCCGCACCAAGAGATCGCTAGCCGCGCCCAGCGCCGGGTTGGCGGAGACACCCGAGTAACCATCAGAGCCGCCGCATTGCAGCGCCACCGTGAGCTCGCTCGCGGCGACCTTCTCGCGCTTGACCTTATTAGCGTCGGCGAGCGCCTCTCGCACGAAGGCAACACCGGCTTCTACCGTCTTGCGGGTGCCGCCGACTTCCTGGATGTCCATCGCGCGCAGCCGCCCCGCCAGCTTCTGCTCCTGCATCAGGCCGCCGATCTGGTTCACTTCGCAGCCGAGGCCGAGCACAATCACGGCGGAGAAATTCGCGTGCCGTGCATAGCCGCCGAGCGTGCGGCGAAGCAGCGCCAGCGGTTCATCCTGCGTCATGCCGCAGCCGGTTTTGTGGGTGAGTGCCACGACGCCGTCGACATTCGGGAAATCGGCCAGCGGGTTATCGCCGGTGAACGGATTTTTCTTGAAGACATCTGCAACAAGGCCCGCGACATGGGCGCTGCAATTCACCGACGTCAGGATGCCGATATAGTTGCGCGTCGCGATGCGTCCGTCGGGACGGCGAATACCGTCGAAGGTCGCGGGCAGATCGAAATTCGGCGCCGGCTTCACGTCGACGCCATAGGCATAGTCCTTGGCGAAATCCCCCATGCCGCAATTCTGGGTGTGGACGTGCTGGCCCGGCGCGATCGGCGCGGTGGCGAAGCCGATGATCTGGCCATAGCGCTTGATCGGCTCGCCCGCCGCGATCGGCTTGATCGCGACCTTGTGGCCGGCCGGAATGCGGTCAACAGTGGTGACGCCGCTAGCGACCTCCAGTCCCGGCGGCAGGCTCGCGCGCGCGATCAGCACGCTGTCCTCGGGATGCAGGCGGATCACGGGTGCCGGGGCCATGGGGTTCTCCTTGTAATTGGCGAATAGCGAATGGCGAGTAGCGAATAGTGCTACTTCGATTGCCATCCCCTATTCGCCATTCCCTACTCGCTATTCGCTTCTCACGCTTTGCCGCCGGACTCTTTGCGGGTCTGGTTCACCTGCATCTTGGCGTAGGTCATCATCAATCCGCTCTCGTTCGAGAGCGTCACGAGCTTGAAGCCCATGTTGATCGCGCGCACCGCGCCTTCGGCGCCGCTGCAGTGGATGCCCGGATTGAGGCCGCGCTTGCTGCATTCCTTGACGATCTTCTCGTAGATCTTGAGGATCTCCGGCTCGTCGCGGTCGAGCTTCGGCACAAGGCCATACGAGAAGCCGAGATCGGAGGGACCGATATAGACGCCATCGATGCCTTCGACGTCGAGGATCGCTTCCATGTTCTCGACCGCGGTCCTGGTTTCCATCATCGGCAGCAGCACGATCTCGTCATTGGCGGTCTGCTGGTAAGTGCCGGCCGAGCCGTACATGCCGGAGCGGATCGGGCCGTTGGAGCGCGTACCCTTCGGCGGATATTTCGCATAGGAGACGAGGTTCTTGGCTTCCTGGGGCGTGTTGACCATCGGGCAGATCACGCCATAGGCGCCGCCGTCGAGCACCTTGCCGATGATCCCGGGCTCGTTCCAGGGCACGCGCACCATCGGCGTCACCGGGTGGGCATTCATCGCCTGGAAGCATTGCACCATCGAGAGATAGTCCTGCACGCCGTGCTGCATATCGACCGTGACGCTGTCGAACCCGCATTGCGCGATCACTTCGGCCGAAAAGCCCGACGGAATCGCCAGCCACGCGTTCACCACCGCCTTGCCCGACGCCCAGATTTGCTTGACCTTGTTATTTGCCACTTCGCTTTCCTTCCCTTGTTCTCACCGTCATGGCCATGCCGTCATTGCGAGGAGTGTAGCGACGAAGCAATCCAAGTTTCAGCAAGCGGCGCTATGGATTGCTTCGCTCCGCTCGCAATGACGGAGTTAGCTCGTCGCCCGCTGGATACTGACTTCGCTGACGCCGACTTCGCGCGCGGTGTTCACTATCGCCGCCCAGGTGTCGTCAGGCAAGGGGATGCCGTTCTTGGTGCGCTCGGCGCGGGTCTTCTTTTCGGGGTCGCCGGGGATGAGCACACTGTCGGTGCCGGCAATCGGCTTGGTCTCGCGGATGAAGTCGACATAGCGCGAGATTTCGCCGTCGAAGAAATTGGCGGGATCGACCACCTTGGGATCGACGTAGAACGCCAGCATGCCATTGGCGAAGCGCCGGTCCGGCGCGGTCGCGCCCGTTCCGGTCAGTGCGCCGCCAAGCAGTTCGCAGATGACCGCCAGGCCTGAGCCTTTGTGCTCGCCGAACGCGCGGATCGCGCCGGTGCCCTTGGTGTGATCGCGCGGACCATCCGGGGTGTAGGGCCCGTACAGCACGTGCGGATCTTCGCTTAAGGTGCCGTCGGAATCGACCAGCGCGCCGACAGGCAGTTTCTTGCCGCCGCGGCTTGCGACCAGGACCTTGCCTTCAGCGACGATCGAGGTGGCGAAATCAAGCACGATCGGGTCCTGGCCCTGGCGCGGAATGCCGACGCAATAGGGCGCGGTCGAGAGCCGCTTCTCGACACCGCCGAACGGCGCGACCAGGAGCGAGCCCGCAGCATTGACGAAGTGCACCGACACCAGCCCTGCGGCAGCAGCCATCTCCGCCCAGTCACCGACGCGGCCGATATGGCCGGCGTTGCGCAGCGCAACCGCCGCAAGTCCTGCCTTCTTGCACTTTTCGATGCCGACCTTGACCGCGACCGGCGCAACCGTCTGCCCATAACCGAACTTGCCGTCGACGACGGCGAGCGAAGGCGTATCGACCACGACCTCGGCGGTCTGGTTTGGGACCACCGAGCCCATCTTCTTCCAGCGGATATAGACGGGCACGCGGATCACGCCGTGGCTGTCGTGCCCGGTGAGATTGGCGGTCGTCAGATATGTTGCAATGCGACGGGCTTCTTCGGGCGAAGATTCGGCGTGGGAAAAGACTTCAGCGACAAAATTGATGAGATTATCGACCTTGATCGTCACCATGGATATGTCACTCGCTCCTTGGTTTGGAGCATGATCCTTCCGGAAAACCGGCACCTCCGGATCATGCTTCTTAAGCGCTGGCCTTGGCGTGACCGCCGAGATAGGCCGCGGCGATGGCCTCATTGCCCCACAATTCGTCGGGCTTGCCACCAAGCACGATCCGCCCCGTTTCCAGGACAAAGCCGTGATCGGCGACTGAAAGTCCCATGCGCGCATTTTGCTCAACAAGCAAGACCGTGGTGTCTTTCCTGATCTGCGAAATGATGCGGAACACCGCCTGCACGATGACGGGCGCAAGTCCGAGCGACGGCTCGTCCAAGAGCAACAGCCGCGGCTTCGCCATCAAGCCGCGGGCGACAGCGACCATCTGCAACTGGCCGCCGGACAGCGTCCAGCCGAGCGCATCGGCGAAGGCGCGGATGTCCGGGAACAGGTCGAACATCGCATCCGCCTCGCGCGAGATCTGCGCCGACGAAGCCTTTCGGTTCGACGCGCCGAGCATGATGTTTTCCTTGACCGTGAGGCCTGGGAATACTCGCCTCCCCTCCGGCACATGCGAGATGCCGAGCCGGACGATCGCTTCCGGCCCGAGACCGGCGATCGATTGACCGTCGAACAGGATTTCGCCGGAGGTGGGCTTGGCGAGGCCCGAGATGGCGCGGAGCGTAGTGGATTTGCCGGCGCCGTTGGCGCCAAGCAAAGTCACCACCTGCCCCGCCTCGACGGCGATGGTGATGCCGCGCAGCGCTTCGATCTCGCCGTAGCGGACCACGAGATTGCGGATTTCGAGCAGCGGCATCATTCGCTCCCGAGATAGGCGGAGACGACATCAGGGTGACGCAGCACCGCCATGGATTCGCCGTCCGCGATGCGGCGACCAAAATTGAGCACGGTAATGTGCTGGGCGGCTTCGGAGACGAGCGTCATGTCATGGTCGATGATCAGGATGGTCAGCCCTTGGGCTGCGATGCGCTTGAGCAGCTCATGCAGCTCAAGCTTCTCGGTAGAATTCAACCCGGCTGCCGGCTCATCCAGCAGCAACAGCGTCGGATTGGCGGCGAGCGCGCGGGCAATCTCGATCAGGCGCTGGTGGCCGTAGGAGAAGCTCGAGATCAGTTCATTGGCGCGGTTGCCGAGACCAACGAAGGTCAGCGCCTCCATCGCGCGTTCGGTCAGCGCGTCATCGCCTTTGCCGATCATCGTGTTGCCGGGCCGCTCGGCGCCAAGCTCAACGTTCTCGAGCGCCGTCATCGAACGGAACAGGCGGATGTTCTGGAACGTGCGCCCGAGACCCGCAGCCGTGCGCTGATGCGGCGGCATGTGGGTGATATCGGTGCCGTCGAGCACGATCTTGCCCGAAGTCGCCTCGTAGAGGCCGGACAGCACGTTGAGCGTCGTGGTCTTGCCGGAGCCATTCGGCCCGATCAGCGCGTGGACACCGCCACGCTTCACCGCGATGTCGACGCCATCGACGGCTTTCAGGCCGCCGAAATGTTTTGACAGGCCGGTGACCTCGAGCACGAACTCGCCGCCGACGGTCGCGGGCCGCAGCTGCAAGGGAGCCGCCACAGGCGGCGCCTTGGTGTGCGCACGCCAGCGGTTGAAGGCATCGGAGACGAAGCCCCAGATGCCGTCAGGCATGAAGCGGATGATCAGGATCACGAACAGGCCATAGATGGCGAGGTAAAGTCCGGGCACGCTCTTGAGGAAGCGCAGCCATTCCGGGATCAGGATCAACAGCCCGGTGCCGATCGCCGAGCCGATCGGCGAAGCGACGCCGCCAAGCAGCGACATCGTCAGGAACACGATCGATTCCGCAAACGAGAATTGATCGGGGCTGACATAGGCGAAGCCGCCGGCAAACAGGCCGCCCGCCAAGCCGCCGAGCAGCGCACAAAGCGCGAAGGCGTAGATCTTGGTGCGGAACACGTCGATGCCGTTGACGCCGGCCGCGAGTTCGTTGTCGCGCACGGCCCGCATCGCGCGGCCGAGCTTGGTGTCGGAGAGATGCCAGACCAAATAGCCGACGATCGCGAGCATGGCGACGCAGAAGGCGAGATAGCTCTGCGAGGTCTGGAACAGCTCGGGACGACGGATATTGGAGACACCGTCGGGTCCGTGCGTCAACCAGATCGCGTTGATCATGACCAGCGTGACGATCTGCTGGAACGAGATCGTCACCATCGCAAGATAGTGCCCGCCGAGCCGCAAGGTCGACATGCCCAGGAACGCGCCAGCAACCAGCGCGATCACGCAGCCGCCGACAAGGCACAGCCAGAAGCTGAGATGCAAATCGGTCGTGCCGAGGCCGACCGCATAGGCGCCGAGCCCGAAGAACGCGGCCTGCGCCAGGTTGATCTGGCCGCACAGGCCGAGCACGACCGACAGACCGAACACCGCGATCGAGAACGTCGTCGCCTGCAGCAGGATGTTGAGGACGTAGCCGTCTAACCGCAAGCCCGCGGCAAGCGCCACCAGGATCGCCGCGCCGATGAAGTACGGCGAATGGCGGACCAAAAGCGGTTTCGACCGGACGGCGGGCGCCGGGATCGGCATGTTGTCGCTGGGGGCGCTCATGCTTTCTCCGCCACGCGTTCGCCGAAGATGCCCTGCGGCCGGAAGATCAGGAAGGCGACCAGGACCAGGAAAGCGAAGCCATCCTTGTAGGGAACCGAGATGTACGCCGCACCGAAGGTTTCGATCACGCCGAGCGCGAGCCCGCCGATGATGGCGCCTGCGACGTCGCCGAAGCCGCCGATGATGGTGGCCGCGAATGCCTTCAGCGCGATCGTCGAGCCCATCTGGATCGAAACGAACAGCACTGGCGCGACCAGAAGGCCGGCCAGCCCGCCGAGCACAGCCGAATAGATGAAGGTGATCATGATCATGGTGGAGACGGAAATGCCGAGCAGCGAAGCCATTTCCTTGTCCTGCGAGGTCGCCTGCAGCTTCTTGCCGAGCAGCGTCTTCTCGAAGAACCAGTAATTAAAGAACACGAGCGCGATCGTCACCGCGATGATCAAGAGATATTGACTGTCGAGATAAACAGGGCCGAGCTGGATGCCGGGCGTATCGAACCATCCCTGCAGCACCTGCGGCTGCGGGCCATAAATCGCCAGCACCGAATTGGAGAGCAGGATCGAGGCGCCGATGGTGGCGATGATGACAGGCAGGAACGTACGGTGGCGCAGCGGATAATAGACGCCGAGATTGAAGATGACGCCGAGCAGCGCCATGCCGCCGAGCGCGATCAGGAACGACAGCCAGTAGGGCCAGCCGAGATCGACGGAGAACACCACCATCAGATAGGCCGCGACCATGGAGAATTCGCCTTGGGCGAAATTCACCACATTGGTGGCGCGGAAGATCAGCACGAAACCGAGCGCGACCAGCGCGTAGACAGCGCCGATGCCGATGCCGGTAAACAGCAGTTGAAGGACGAGATCCATGACAAGCTTCGGTTAGGAGGAACCAGAGAATTCGCCAAAAGGCTTTCGGCCTCTTCGTGGAGAACGAAGAGGCCGAAAACGTGGTCAATCGTTGAATTCAATGTGCTTGTCGAAAACGATTTTGCCCTTGTCGTTTTTCACGATGTTATAGCCGTGCAAACCGTCGCCGTTCTGGTCGAAATTATACTCGCCTTCGGCGCCGGGGAATTTCTTGATCAACAGGATCGCCTCACGGATTTTTGCAGGATCGGTCGAGCCGGCCTTGTTGATCGCCGCCGCCAGCACCGTGACCGCGTCATAGGGCCAGGAGCTCTGGTTATCCGGCGCGACCTTGACCGCATCACGATAGAGCTTGCCGAACGCCTTGGAAGCTTCGCTGGAATCTTCCGCGTAATCAGCGACACCATAGGTGTTGTACAGCGCAGGCCCGGCGAGTTTTAGCGCGGTGATATTGACGATCGAGGGCGAGCCGACCCAGGGAATGTTGACGCCGAGCTGGCGCAACTGCCGGGCAAAGATGCCGAGGTCGTTTTCGAAGGTGAAGTAGGAACCGAGGATGTCGGCGCCGGACTGCTTGATCGCGAGCACGACAGGCGTGAAATCCTGGCTCTGGTTGGCATAACCCTGGTCGAGCACGGACGGACAGCCGAGCTTTTCCAACGCAGCGGTCAGGGCCTTGCCACCTGCAGTGCCAAAAGCGTCGGTCGAATGCAGCACGGCCCATTTCTTCTTGCCGAGCGTGTTGACGCCATACTCGGCGATGACGCGCCCGGAATAGCTGTCATTCGGACGGAAACGAAACAGCCACTGATTGCCCATGTGAGTGAGGTTCGGATCGGTTCCTCCGATCATCACGGGCTTGCCGAGCTTGAGCACGTCGGGCGCCATGGCGTGCACCTGAGTTGACCGGATCGAGCCGAGGAAGCCGACAATGTCGGACTGCGAGGCGAGCTTGGAGAACGCCAGCACGATGCCGGGATTGGTGGTCTGATCGTCCTCGATGATCAGCTCGGCCTGTTTGCCCAGGATGCCGCCGGCCTTGTTGACGGCTTCGAGTGCGAGCTTCGCACCCTGGATGGCGTAGCGGCCGGATTCAGCGGCGGGGCCGGTCACCGGCGCGCACATGCCGATCTTGATGGTGGCGCCCTGCGCTCTTGCGCTGGTGATGACGTGGGGGGCGGCAAGGCCGGCGACGATACCGGCCGCGAAATCGCGTCTCGTCAGTTTCATCAGTTTCTCCCTGAGGCCGGGCGTCTTCGTCGGCCCTTCTTGCTGTTGGCGATCCCGCGCGGGACGCGAACCGGCAGCGTACTTACGGACTCTCCGTCTCGGAGTAAATTGATATTGCGGTGTTTTCGACTAACGATGGAGATGCATCGTTATGCGCGCGCATGAAGAATGATTAATGCGGACGAGATCGTGATTATTCCGGCAGATTCCGCAGACTTGCCGATTCCTTTGTGCTCAAACGATGTGCAGGCGAGACGAGCTATGCATCCCGACGCATATCATCATGCAAATTTGCGTTTACTCGTCGGCCTCGACCATTCCCTCTTCCGGGCCTGACAAGCCGACAAGACTTTCTTCGAGCGCGCCCAGCATGGCCTGCAATTCAGCTAGCTTGCGCGGGCCGTAACGCCTCGTAATAGCGGCGTAGATCGCTTCCGACGTCGGTGCGACCGCTTCAATCAGCTTCAATCCCTTCAGCGAGATCGACACCACGGCCCGCCGCAGGTCCGCCTCCGCCGAACGGCGCTCGATCAATCCACGCGCCTCGAGGTCGCGCAGGATGCGCGACAGGCTCGGCCCGAGCAGGAAGGCGAGCCGCGCAAGCTCGGTGACCTCGATCGCCTCGACCGAGGTCAGCGCGCGCAGGATGCGCCATTGCTGTTCGGTCAGGCCGTGATGACGCAGGGATGGACGAAACTGCCGCATCACGGCCTCGCGAGCGCGCAAGAGCGACATCGGAAGCGAACGCGAGAATTCGCGCATCGGCCCGCGCCGCCCCGTCTCTGCCGCCGCGCCTGTGCGCGAGCCGTTCAATGATGATTTCTTCCGTGCCATATCCAATCTTTTGCGGCGCAACAAAGCGCAAATCAATTTACGCCGATACACTTAACATGTTAATCATTCCCGCGCATCAGGAGTGATCCGCCATGCCGCATTTCACCATCGAATATTCGGCCAACCTGGATTCCCGCCTCGACATGAGCGGAGTCGTCGAGCTCGTGCGCAAAGCGGCGGTCGAGACCGGCATCTTCCCGCTCGGCGGCATCCGCGTTCGCGCCATCAGATGCGAGCACTACGCGATCGCAGACGACCGAAACGATTACGGCTTCCTCGACATGGTGCTGCGGCTTGGCGAAGGCCGCGATCTTCCAACCCGCAAGAAGGCGGGAGAACATATCTTCAGGGTGCTGTCGGCGCATCTCGACCCGGTATTCGCGAGTAGCAAATTCGCGCTGTCGTTTGACATGCAGATCAACGACAAGGAGACGAGCTGGAAGCGCAACAACATCCACGATGCGCTGAAGGTGGAGACTATCCATGGATAAAGCGACGCCAAAATCGGCCGAACTGTTCCAGGTCAACCGCGACCGCGCCGCGCCGCTGCTGGCAAAGCTGAAGGCGGACGGAATAGGCCACATGGTTGACGGCAAGACCGTGCCGTCGATCTCGGGGCGGACCTTCGAGACGAAATCGCCGATCGACGGTGCAGTGCTGGCAACCGTCGCTCGGGGTAATGCCGAGGACATCGATCGCGCCGCGACCGCGGCCGCCCTCGCCTTCAAATCCTGGCGCGATATGTCGGCTGCAATGCGACGCAAGCTGCTCAATCGCGTGGCCGACGCGATCGAGGATCGTGCCGACGATATTGCCGTGCTCGAATGCATCGACACCGGACAGGCGCATCGCTTCATGGCGAAAGCCGCGATCCGTGCAGCCGAGAATTTCCGCTTCTTCGCCGACAAATGCGCCGAGGCCAGAGACGGCCTCAACATGCCGAGCGAGGAGCACTGGAACATTTCCACGCGCGTGCCGATCGGCCCGGTCGGCGTGATCACGCCGTGGAACACGCCGTTCATGCTGTCAACCTGGAAGATCGCCCCCGCGCTCGCCGCCGGCTGCACGGTGGTGCACAAGCCCGCCGAATGGTCGCCGGTGACGGCCGATCTGCTCGCAAAGCTGGTGAAGGAAGCGGGTGTGCCCGACGGCGTGCTCAACACCGTGCACGGTTTCGGCGAGGAAGCCGGCAAGGCGCTGACCGAGCATCCCGCGATCAAGGCGATCGGCTTTGTCGGCGAGAGCGCGACCGGGTCTGCGATCATGGCGCAGGGCGCGCCGACGCTGAAGCGCGTGCATTTCGAACTCGGCGGCAAGAACCCGGTGATCGTGTTCGAGGACGCCGATCTCGAGCGCGCGCTCGATGCGGTCGTCTTCATGATCTACTCGCTGAACGGCGAGCGCTGCACCTCCTCGAGCCGGCTCCTGGTGCAGCAGAGCATCGCGGAACGGTTCGTCGAGAAGCTCACCGCGCGGGTGAAGGCGCTGAAAGTCGGGCATCCCCTCGATCCCGCAACCGAGATCGGGCCGCTGATCCATGAGCGGCATCTGGCAAAGGTCTGCTCCTATTTCGACGTAGCGCGACAGGAAGGCGCGACGATCGCCGTCGGCGGCAAGCCGCATGACGGTCCCGGCGGTGGACATTATGTGCAGCCGACGCTCGTTACGGCTGCGCATTCGAAGATGCGGGTGGCGCAGGAAGAGGTGTTCGGACCGTTCCTCACCGTCATCCCGTTCCGCGACGAGACCGATGCGGTCGAGATCGCCAACGGCGTGCAGTACGGCCTCACCGGCTATGTCTGGACCGGCGACATGGGCCGCGCCCTGCGGGTGGCCGATGCGCTCGAAGCCGGCATGATCTGGCTCAATTCGGAGAACGTCCGCCATTTGCCGACGCCATTCGGGGGCATGAAATCGTCCGGCATCGGCCGCGACGGCGGCGACTATTCATTCGACTTCTACATGGAAACCAAACACGTCTCGCTGGCGCGCGGGACGCATAGGATACAGAGACTCGGCCTGTGATGCGTGTCGTCGCTCGATCAACAATCACGGTGCACTACCTCTCCC